>NZ_JBVAXS010000004.1:0-694710 GCF_055419465.1 Mycobacterium sp. IDUB_17
CCGTCCAGAAAGGCCGCGCACATGACCAATGACGTAGCCATCATCGGCGTCGGCCTGCACCCGTTCGGCCGCTTCGAGGGCAAGTCCGCGATGCAGATGGGGGTCGACGCGATCTTCGCCGCGGTCGCCGACGCCGGAATAGAGTGGCGCCACATCCAAGCTGCAACGGGAGGCAGCTGGACGGTGGCCAACCCGGACGCCATCGTCGGGATGGTCGGGCTGACCGGCATCCCGTTCACCAACGTATTCAACGCGTGTGCCACCGCAGCCAGCGCCACCAAGGCCTGCGCTGACGGGATCCGGCTCGGCGACTACGACATCGGCATCGCCGTCGGCCTGGACAAGCACCCGCGCGGCGCGTTCACCGAGGATCCCGCCCTGGTCGGGATGCCCAGCTGGTACGCCGAGAACGGCCAGTACCTCACCACCCAGTTCTTCGGCATGAAGGCCAACCGCTACCTGCATGAGCACAACATCTCGCAACGCACACTGGCCAAGGTCGCCAACAAGAACTTCCGCAACGGTGCGCTGAACCCGAACGCCTTCCGGCGCAAGCCGATCAGCGAGGACGACATACTCAACTCGACGATGCTCAACTATCCGTTGACCCAGTACATGTTCTGCGCACCCGATGAGGGCGCGGCCGCGGTGGTGATGTGCCGTGCCGACATCGCCCACCGCTACACCGACAAGCCGGTGTACCTCAAAGCCGTCGAGGTCCGCACCCGGCGTTACGGCGCGTACGAGGTCAACACCACCTGCGCGCCGGTGGAAGAGGACGTGGCACCCACGGTGTACGCCGCGCGCGCGGCATTCGAGAAGGCCGGGGTAGCACCCGAAGACGTCGACGTCGTACAGCTACAGGACACCGACGCGGGTGCCGAGATCATCCACATGGCCGAATGCGGGTTCTGCGCCGACGGCGACCAGGAGAAGCTGCTGGCCGACGGCGCCACCGAAATCGGCGGATCGCTTCCGATCAACACCGACGGCGGCCTGATCGCCAACGGCGAACCCATCGGCGCGTCGGGCCTGCGCCAGATCCACGAACTGGTGCGCCAACTGCGCGGCGAGGCCGGCGACCGGCAGGTGCCCGGCAACCCGCGCGTCGGCTTCGCCCAGCTCTACGGCGCCCCCGGCACCGCGGGCGCCACCGTCCTGACGCTCTGACTTTCATCGCCGAGCAGACACAAAACTGCACATTTCCCGGCCGAAAAGGGCAGTTTTGCGTCTGCTCGCGGGAGAAAAGGAACCACTGACATGACCGAACAGTTCAGGGAAGCACCGATTTTCGATGCCGACCAGCACATGTACGAAACCGGCGATGCGCTGACGAAGTTCCTCCCCGAAAAATACTCACGTGCCGTGCAGTACGCGCAGATCGGCCGTCAGACCCGGGTGGTGATCAACAACCGGGTCACGGACTTCATCCCCAACCCGACCTTCGAACGCGTCGCGGCACCGGGGGCACACGAGAAGTTCTTCGCCGGCGAGAACACCGAAGGTCTGACCCTGCGCGAGATGCAGGGCAAGGCCATCGACGCACCCGAGGCCACCCGCAACCCGGAGGACCGGATCAAGGAACTCGACCGCCAAGGCGTGGTCGAGGCGCTGAACTATCCCACCCTGGGCAGCCTCGTCGAGCACTCCAGTGCCGACGACCCGCAGCTGACGCTGGCGATCGTCCACGCCCTCAATGAGTGGATCCTCGAGCACTGGGGTTTCAACCACGCCAACCGGGTGTTCTCCACTCCGATCATCAACCTGTCCGAAGTCGATGCGGCACAAAAGGAACTCGACTACATCCTTGCCAATGGCGCCAAGGTCGCGTTGATCAAACCGGGCCCGGTCAACGGACTGCACGGCTGGCGCTCCCCCGCACTGCCGGAGTTCGACCCGTTCTGGCGTGACGTCGAGGCCGCCGGCCTGCCGATCGTCCTGCACGCCAGCTATCCCCCGCTCGATGACTACGTCAACAAGTGGGAGCCGCCGTACACCCAGAACTTCATGGCGCAGAGCGCGTTCCGCTGGATGGTGCTGGGCCACCGCGAGATCGCCGACATGCTGACCGCGCTGATCTGCCACGGCACCCTGACCCGGTTCCCGAACCTGCGCATCGCCAGCGTCGAGAACGGCAGCAGTTGGATCTTCCCGCTGTTCCACGATTTCGCCGACCTGTACAAGAAGATGCCGCAGAACTTCCCCGAGCATCCCCATGACGTGTTCCGCCGCAACATCTGGGTCAGCCCGTTCTGGGAGGGCTGCGTGTCCGACGTGGTGGAGACGGTCGGGTGGGACAAGGTGCTGTTCGGTTCGGACTATCCGCATCCCGAAGGGCTGGCCGAGCCCAAGGGCTTCTGGAAGTACGCCGAGGGCATGGACATCCGTCGCACCTATGACTTCATGGGTGACAACGCCCGACGTTTCATGGGCCTGCCGATCGCCAACCCCGATCCCGAAGCCGCCAAACCGCCGGCGTTGACCAGTTGCTGACCCGCTCTGCCGGGAGCTTGCTGGCGCCCACACGGGGACTTCCCTCGACGAGCAGACGCGAATGTGCCCCGAAACCAGCGTTTCGGGGCACATTCACGTCTGCTCGCGCTATGAGGCCTTCGCCTTGGGGGCCGAGTAATTCGGCTTCCCCAGGCCCAGCACATGCTGAGCGATCATGTTGCGGAACACCTCGAGCGTGCCGCCGTAGATGCCGACCAAGGGCGCGAAGCGGTAGACGTACTCGCTGCGGTCATCGGCTCCCCCGTCGACCCCGATCGGCAGCGCGGCCACTGATCCCCCGATATCCATCAGATCCGGGGCGATATCACGCATGGTCTGCGCCAACGCCACCCGGCCGAAAATGCTGGGCGCCGACAGTGACGCCTCCAGGCGAGCCACACTGCGCCCCAACCGATATGCGACCGATCCGTCGTCGACCGCAGCGCGCCCACTGGCATCCGGCGTGCCGACCAGCGCGGCCACGTTGTCCGCGGCCTCGGCCATGAATCCGGCCTGATGCATCATGATCGCGACATCGGCCAGACCGTCGTCGGCGGCCGCGACCGCCCCGTGCTCGGCGTCGAGCGGTTCACGGACCACCGTCCAACCGCCGTTGACGTCACCGAGCCGATACTTGTCGTCGACCCGGACATCGGAGTAGTACACGATGTTGGTGCGGTCACCGTCGACGGTGCGGATGCCCTGGATCTCGATGCCGTCGGAGTCCAGCGGCACCAGGAACATGGTGAGGCTCTTGTGTTTCGGCGCCTCCGGATCGGTGTTGGTGATCAGGAAGACGTACTGGCAGTTGTGCGCGCCGGTGGTGAACATCTTGGAGCCGTTGATTACCCACTGGTCACCGTCACGCACCGCGCGGGTCTTGCAGGTCGCCACATCAGAGCCACCCTCGGGTTCCGTGTAGCCCAGGCACAACCGCACGGTGCCGTCGAACACCCCGCGCAACACATCATCACGAATCTCCGGGGAGGCGAACTTCGCCACCGACCGCGCCACCATCGACGTGGTCCCCCAGGTCACCCACGGCACCTCGGCCCGGCGCTTCTCCAGCTCCCAGATGCGCCTGCGCACCCGGGAAAACCCGCCATCGGCCTCGTTCTTCCATTCCTTCTCCAGATACCCGGCGGCGCCCAGGGCCAGGTGCACTCCCTCGTGAAAGTTGTCGCCGGTTTCGCGGTCGTGGCGGATGACGTCCTCGGTAACGACACTTGAGAGGAACTCGCGCACTTCGGTGCGGAAAGCGTCGTCCTCGGCGGACAGTTCGACTGTTGAGAAATCCACGCCTGCTCCCCTAAACCTTTGTGACTTCCCGGCTCTCGCGAGCCGCGACGATGTGGGCGATGTGCACCGCGGTGGCGCCCGGGTCACCACCGGCCAGCGCCCAACCGCGCGCCCGCACCAGATACGCCGTGGCCGCCGCCTCCGCGGACACCCCGAGTCCACCCTGAACGTGTACCGCCATGGTGGCGGCCTTGGCGGCCTCCTCGGCCATGAAGACGAACGCCGAGGGGGTCAATTCCGGCCGCTCGTCCGGCTCGTTGTCGAGGAACCATGCGGCTCGACGCGCCAGGCCCCGCCCGCTCTGGACGGTGATGGCGATGTTGGCCAGCGGATGCGAGATGCCTTGCAGCGTCCCGATCGGCACGCCCAGGGTGTAGCGGGACTTGGCGAACTCGGCGGCGATCGTCATGGTCTCCTCGACCAGGCCGACCAGCGCCACTGCGGTCAGCAGACGCCATTCATCCAACGCCCGTTGATATTCCACCAGGGCATCGGCACCGCTGGCCAGCACCACCCGGGTGTCTGCGGTAGCCGGGTCGACCCAGGCCATCGGCAGCTTGCCGATATTGTCGACGCGTGCCGGGCGCGTGGAGAAACCTAGGAGCACGACAGCTCCATCTCCATCGCCGTCGCGGACGATGATGTGGTCCGCGATCGATCCGACCGGAATGAGCCGGGTGCCGGTCGGCGCCACCTGCTGCGGGTCGAGCCCGACGATCTGGGTGCCGTTGACAATGTCCTCTGACTCGAGCGCACCGAGTCGTGCCAGCAACCGCGCCGCCACGACATGGTCGATCCACGGCACGGGCGCCAACGAGCGGCCGAGCTCCTCGGCCACCAAGGTCAGGTCGACGAGTGTCGCCCCGTCACCGCCGGCGGATTCCGGGAGTGCCATCGTCGTGGCACCCATGGCGCACAACCGTTCCCACAAACTCTTGTCGAAGCCCGACGGCTCGGCCGCACGCACGGTTTCGATGTCGGAGTGCGTCTTGAAGAACTGCCGGTATGCGGTCTGGAGGTCGACGTGGTCCTCGGTCAGGCTGTAATCCAGCCTGCGCAGTTCGTAGCGGTCCATCAGCTCTCCCGATTCTCGCCGAAGAAGAACTCCGCGGCATTGTTGTAGAGGTAGTTGTCCAGCACATCAGCCGGCAGATCGAGTGCCAGCGCCTCTGGCACAACGCGCTGCATGCGGAGCACCGGGAAATCCGAGGCGAAGATGACCTTGCCCTTCCCCCTGGTTCGCATGAAGTGCAGCAGGGACTCCGGCAGCCGCTTGGGCGACCACGCCGATGTCATCAACCGCAGGTTCTGGTATTTGATCAGCATCCGGATCGCGATGTCCCACCACGGATCTGCGCCGTGGATCATGCACAGTTTCAGCTCCGGGAAGCGCACGCATACGCGGTCGAGATGGATGGGGTTCTGTACCTCACCTGGAATCGGCGGGCCGGGCAGCCCGGTGTTGACGCACAGCGGCAGTTCCATCTCGGCGCACTTGGTGTACAGCGGGTAGTACACCGCGTCGCTGGGCGGGTACTGCCCGTCTCCCCAGAAGCTCGGTCCGACAACGGTATAGGCGACGGGGAGATCTGCCACGACGGCCGCGAGTTCACGCAGCGACGGAATGGGGCGCAACAGATTGACCCCGCCGATCGCCAGCGCGAACCGATCGGGGTGGGCCTCGACGAACTTACGCGCCGTCACCGACGGCTTGGCCAGGTTGTCCATCAAGATGGCCTTGCGTACCCCATGGGTGTCCATCTCATCGAGCATCTCCGAGAGGTCGATCTGGTCGTACATCGACTTCGGACCCTTGAAGTAATCGTCGCGCACCTTCTTCATGAAGGTGGGCTGGTTCTCGGTCTCGCCGAAGTGCACGTTGGCCAGACAGTCGATCACCTTGTGACTCATACCCGTTCCCTCTCCGTCTGGCCAGCAGCCACCGCTACCCCCTTGGCCCAGCGATAGTCGGCCTTACCGTTGCCGAGCCGTCGGATCTGCTCGACGAATACGACTTCCTTGGGGATCTTGAAACGCGCGAGCACATTCGCGCAGTGATCCTTCAACGCATCTGGGCTCACGTCGTCGCGCACTGCCACGACGGCGACGATCTCTTCGCCCCACCTCTCGCTGGGCCGGCCCACCGCGAGCGCGTCCACCACCTGGGGATGCGCACGCAAGACTTCTTCGATCTCCTCGACGAACACCTTCTCGCCGCCGGTGTTGACCACCAACGAATCCCGTCCCAACAGGCGCAGGGTGCCGTCCGCGTCGAGCGAGGCGCGGTCACCCGAGACCACCACCCGTTCTCCGGCAACCTCGGGGAAGGTCTTCACCGTCGCCGCCTCGTCGTTGAAGTAGCCGAGTGGGATCCGGCCGTTGCGCGCCACCCAGCCCACCTCGGTGTCGCCGGGATCAAGGAAACGGGAGTAATCGTCGGCCAGCACCAGCCCGCCGGCCCGTAGCTGGAAGGTTTCGGCAGTCGCAGTTTCGCGCTGGGTGTGACCGAATCCCATGTTGCCGGTCTCCGAAGAGCCGAACCCGTTGATGATGGTGATCTGCGGGATATGTTCCAGCAGTGCGCGTTGATGTTTCGGGTTGGTGGCCGCACCACCCGTGCCGATCGCGAACATCGACGACAGGTCGTAGGAACGCCGGCCCAACTCCTCGACGATCGGGGCGGCGTAGGCGTCGCCCACCATCGTCATCAGCCCGATCTTCTCCCGCTGCGCGGTTTCGAGCACAGTGCGCGGGTCGAAGCGTGGCTTAGTGTCGTGCAGCACCACGGTCTGGCCGGACAGCAGGCCGGAGAAAGCGGTCCACATCCCGGCGGCATGCATCAATGGCGACACCGCGAACCACGGCGGGCCGGCATTGGCCACCTTGTCGTGGATCTCGCTCACCTCATCGTGGTCGGCGCCGTTCATCGATGACACGTAGATGTCGCCCTGACGCCACATCACGCCTTTGGGACGGCCCGTCGTACCGCCCGTACAGACCATCAGCAGGTCATCGGGTGACGGGGCGACGTCGCGGTCGGTATCTCCCTGAGCCAGAGCATCTTCCAGTGTCACCGCATCCGGCAACTCGGCTCCGCTGCCGTCGTCGATCGAGATGAGCAATTCGGGCCGCAGCGCTTCATCCCCCAATACGGAAGCGAACTTGGCCCCCAGCGATCGGTGGTAGATCACCGCGCGGGGCTTCAGGTAGGCCAACAAGTCGGCCACCTCGCCCGGCGAGTAGTAGTAGTTCACGTTCACCGGGACCGTCCGCGCCTTGAGGCAGCCGATCACCATCTCGGGATACCGGTCGTTGTGCATGACGAGCGCGACCACGTCCTGACCGCATTCCCAACGGTTCAGGTCCCGACGCTCCCGGTACGCACCCAGGCCCCGGGAGGCCAGAAAGTTGGCCAGCCGGCGGGTCCGGTCGGCGCCCTGGGCGAAGGTGGTGCGGCGGGTGCCGCACACCGTCATCTCCCGGTCGGGCACCGCCTCGGCGATCGCATCGACGACGGCGCCGATCGTCCACTCCGCCATGCTGACTACGCCGGCACCGTCAGGTGCCCGGCACCGGCTGCAACACGATTCACGTCACCGAGCAGGGTAAGTGCGTTGTCGCGCATCACCATCCGGGTGTCCTCGAGGCTGAACTCGGGGAACTGCGGGATGTCGGCGGTGAACGTTGTCGGATCCGCGAGACCCTCACCGTGCGGCCAGTCGGAGCCGAACAGGATCTTGTCGACACCGATGGTGTCGGCGAGCAGCTTCACATCGTCCTCGTAGTACGGCGCGATCCAGACGTTGTTGCGGAGCTGCTCGACCGGATCCTCTCTGAAGTGATACGGCGCGTTGTTGGCCGCCTTCTTGAGCCGTTTGATCAGACGGTAGACGAAGTACGAACCGTTCTCGATGCTCACGACCTTGAGCTTGGGATGCCGGGTGAACACCTGGTGCACGATCATCGAGGCCATGGTGTCGTGGATGGCGCGGTCGTCCATGATCACCATGTCGAGCGGATCACGCTTGCCGAACCCCTTGAATACTCCGCTACCGCCCCACAATGCCGGGACCGCCATGTACCCGGAGTCAGACAGATGGAAGACGACCGGGACACCGGCTTCGGCCAGGCGGGCCCACACCGGGTCGTGCAGCGGGTCACCGAGTGAGCGGGGCCTGACCGCACCCGGTACCGGTGCCGGCCGCACACAGACGAGCCTGGCGCCGCGGCTCAGCACGAATTCGACTTCCTCGACGGCCTTTTCGGGATCGGCCAGCGAGATGATGGGAGCCGACACGAATCGGCCGTCGGGCCGGTCGAATCCCCAGTCCTCATCGAGCCACAGGTTGAAGGCGTGCACCGAAGCCATGGTTGCCTCGATGTCGTGCTTGAGTCCTTCCTCCACACCGCAGGCGAAGGTCGGCAGCATGAACACGGTCTCCAGATGCTGGCGGTCCAGTACTTTCACCCTGGCATCGCGATTCTGGTATTCGGGATGGTCAGCGAGCCGGTCGACCTTCATCAGTGACGCGGGGTCCACCCCTTCGGGGATCTCGCCGCGGAACAGCAGATCCAGGCAGCCCGGCTCGATGATCGGATCGAAGGTGGGGTTGGGGATGAAATGGTTGACCGTCCCACCGAACATCGCCAACGTACGTTTGCCGTCCTGCACCATCTGCACTCCACGGCTCCGGAACTCCTTGGGCAGGTGCCGGGTGAATGCATCGACCGGCTCGTAGTAATGGTTGTCGACGTCGACGGCGAGGTACGGAAGCCGTTCGGGAGCTTCGGTCATGTCATCAACCTTCTTTCAGGGACGGGAAATTCGGGGGCCGTTTCTCGAAGAACGCGGTGATGCCCTCGACGAGATCGGGGCGGACCATGGACTCGTGCATGAGCTTCTCGGCGCGGTCACTGACGTCGACGACGTTGTCATTGGCGTCGCCGTAGAGCTGCCGCTTGATCACCGCCATTGAAGCCGGCGAGCAGTTGCGGGCCAGATCCTCGGCGTACTCCACCGCGCGGGTCAGCAGATCCTCAGGCGCGACAACCTCTTTCACCAACCCGAGCGCAAAGGCCTCCTCGGCGAAGAACGTCCGGCCGGACAACAGCAGGTCCGCCGAGACGCCCCAACCGGCCAGTCGGGGCAGGATCCAGGTAATGCCGTATTCGCCGATCAGCCCGCGGCGCGGGAACGCGGTGGCGAATTTCGCACCGGCCGCGGCGAATCGGACGTCGCACATGAGCGCGTGGGTGAGGCCGATACCCACGCACGCCCCGTTGATGGCGGCGATGACCGGCTTGCGCAGCTCGGTGAGGAAATGCGGGTGCCGCTCGCCGACGATCTTGCTGACATCCGTGTCCTCGTTGATGCTGGCACCCAGATCCTGCATGGCACCCATGTAGGCGCCGGCGCAGAAGCCGCGTCCGCTACCGGTCAGCACAATCGCCCGGACGGCCGGATCGGCTTCTGCGCGATCGAAACTCGCGTACACGCCGGTGGAGATGTCCGCACCCCAGGAGTTCAGCCGATCCGGACGGTTGAGGGTGATAACCGCGACCCCGCCGCCAGTGACCTCGTAGAGGACCGCCTCGGTTCCCACACTGTCAGCGACCGTCATGCGCAGATACCTCCCGATGCCCCACCAGCCGTTCAGACATACATACTGTATACCTATCGGTAGTGCATTCCGCAAGCCTCGTGTCGCCCCCACGACCTGCGCAAAGACGGTTCAGGCGTCGATCAAACCGAGCTTTCGATAGGCGGTCTCGATCTGAGTCTTCGCCGCGTCCGGAAGCAATGCCTGGGGCGGACGGGAATGCGGGTAGCCGCCGACGGGCAATCCCAGCACCGAGGCCGCGTATTTGAAGGCGTCGGACCAGTGGGTGAAATAGTCAGCGCGACCCGGGTAGCAGGTGAACCAGGACCCCATGTCCAGACTGAACTGGTCCAACCCCGACTCCCGGCCGAAGTCCATCGCCTCGATGAGCCGGTCGGCGTACACCAGGTCCCAGTATTCGGTGAAGATGCGGTGCTGCGGCGTTTCATAGAGGTATCCGGCGGTGCCCAACTGGGCCGGGCAGACGATGCCCTCCCGCAGCCAGCCGGCCCGGTACACCGTGGTGTCGCATTCCCAGACCGCCAGGTATGGCGCCAGTTCGTGCAGTCGACGGCTCGCCGCGGGGCGGAACGCGCCCTCCTTGGTGGCGCACACGGCGGGGATCGCCTCGGCGATCCGGGCGCTTTCGTCGGGTGCCAGTACGTAGCCCGAGGACGGTGAGTTGAACATCCCCAGCGCGATATCCGTGCGGTCGGCGATGTATCGGAAGAAGCGCAGAACGCCCTCTCCCGCGTGCGCCTCCATCATCGGCGTCTGGATGTAGACGATGTCGGCACCCGACTGCTGCGCATGCAGCGTGAGTTCCAGACAGCCTTTGGCCGAGGTCGCCGCGGTGCAGGCCTGAATCACGACATCCGGGTTGGCCCGGCGCCCCTCCTCGATCGCCACCTCGAGCAACTGCTTGCGCTCGGTGAGGGTCAGCGCCCAGAACTCGGCCAAACCGCTGGTACACCAAAGCATCTGGTGACCGAGGTCGCCGACGCAGTAGCGCACCAGGTACCGGTAGGCATCCCAGTCGATGTCGTCGCCGTCGGTTCCGCAGAACGGGGTATATAGCGAGTCACCGATCCCGCGCAGGGCACCGCGGGCCCAGTCCCGTGCTTCGCCTGCCGTTGCCATATCGCGCTCCTCTAGATCTGGGCTCAGATAAAGTCGCTACCGCCATCGACGTTGATGTTCGCGCCCGTCATGTACGAGTTGCGCTTGGACGCGAGAAATGCTGCTACAGGCCCGATTTCACCGGGAAGTCCGGCACGCGGCAAGTGGGCGGGGTGCCCGAAATGCTCGTCGATGGCCGCCATCAACGCATACGGGTCGTCGCCGTCGACACCCACAGTGCCGGCCCAGCCCCGCAGCGCCTCCGACGAGATGCTGCCCGGGGAAACCACATTGACCATGATCTCGTCCTTGGCCAACAACAGCGACAGGTTCTTGGACACGCTGTTCACGGCCGCCTTGGCCGCCGTGTAGGCCGGCAGCCGCGTGCTCTGCCGCTGGGTGGAGTGGGCGGAGAAGTTGACGATGCGTGCCCATTCGGCATTGCGCAGCAACGGCAATGCCGCACGTACGCAGCGCACCATGCCCATCAGGCCGGCGTCGAACGCCTCCTGCCACTGGTCATCGGTCAACTCCTCGAAGTTGCCCGCGGCCCCCGGGCCGACCGTGTTGATCAGTGCGTTGAGCTCACCCCAACGCTCGCCCACCTCGGCGAAGGCCCGCTCGACCTGGGAGCTGTCCGAGGTATCGGCGACGATCGCCACCGCCTCCGGCGATCCCAGGCGGGCCAGCTCCATTGCGGCAGCATCAAGTACGTCCCTGGACCGCCCGACGATCGCAATCCGCGCACCGTCCTCGGCCAGGCATTGCGCCGTCGCAAAGCCCATCCCGCGGCCACCGCCCACGACGACGGTGGCCGCACCTGCGAACCCGAGATCCATCGGAGAGTCAGGAACCGGTCCAGTTGGGCGCACGCTTCTCGGCGAACGCCGTCGCCCCCTCGATGGCATCCTTGGAAGCGAACACCGGCCCGAGCAGCTCGTTCTGCTTCTTCCACATCTCGGCCTGGCTCCACTCAGCCGACTTGACGATGATCTCCTTGGTCGCGGCGACCGCCAGCGGCCCGTTCGCGGTGATCTTCTCGGCCAGCTCGAGTGCACCCGCCAACGCCTCGCCGGGCTCGGTCAGCTTGTTGACGAACCCCCAGTCGGCCGCTTCCTCGGCGGTGAAATTCTCACCGGTGAGCGCGAGTTCCAACGCCTTCTGGTACGGAATGCGGTGCGGCAGCCGCAGCAGCCCGCCACCACCGGCCACCAGGCCGCGCTTGACCTCTGGGATACCGAATTTGGCCGTCCGCGATGCCACGATGAGATCGGTGGCCAGCACCATCTCGGTTCCGCCGGCGAGCGCGTAGCCCTCGACGGCAGCGATGACGGGCTTGCGCGGCGGCCGTTCCGTGAAGCCGATCCCGCGACCCTCCACATAAGGCAACTGACCGGAGGCGAATGCCTTCAGATCCATCCCTGCGCTGAAGTTCCCGCCCGCACCGGTGAGGATCGCGACAGACAGCTCCGGGCTGTCGTCGAGCTCGTCCATCGCCGCGGCCAGACCCTCCGCCACCGGCAGGTTGAACGCATTGCGCGCCTCGGGCCGATTGATGGTGATGACGAGGGTGCGCCCCCGTCGTTCGGTGAGAACTTCGTCCGACATCGCTGCCCCTTTACTCGCGGCCCAATAACCCGGAAAAGCCTACTATAGGGATTACAGTACAAAGGCGGCACCCCATCGGCAGTGCGCGAGCGACGCATCGGCGCGAACGGTGGAAGGCCTCCACGGAAGGGCTACCGGTAAGGTTGACAGCGACAAGACCCCGCGACACGCGCCCATAGGCGCAGTTCAGCTGGTGGCCGGCGGTAAATTCACCTGCGATTGAGCCGCGGCACAGGGACGACTTGAGCAGAATCGATTCGATGGAGGTGCCCGCAGTGGCAAAGCAACCGACCGCTGAGAAACGTCAACGGCGCGAACGTGGGTCCATCAATCCTGACGACATCATCAACGGCGCATTCGAACTCGCCGAGCAGGTGTCGATCGACAACCTCAGCATGCCACTGCTGGGCAAACATCTCGGCGTCGGTGTCACGAGCATCTACTGGTACTTCCGCAAGAAGGACGATCTGCTCAACGCGATGACAGACCGCGCGCTGCGTGAGTTCGTCGTCGCCACCCCTTACGTCGAGGCCAAGGATTGGCGCGAGTCACTGGCCAACCACGCCCGGACCATGCGAAAAGCCTTCATGGGTAACCCGATTCTGTGTGATCTCATTCTCATTCGGTCGGCACTGAGCCCGCGCGCCGCACGCCTGGGTGTGCAGGAGATGGAGACCGCGATCTCCGGGCTGGTCGAGGCGGGGCTGTCGGTCGAGGATGCCTTCGACACCTATTCGGCCGTGTCGGTACACGTCCGAGGCTCGGTCGTACTGCACCGCCTCTACGAGAAGAACCGGGCCAACGACAATGCCCCCGGCGACTACGAAGAGACCATGGTCATCGACCCCGAGGTCACCCCGCTGCTGGCACAGGTCACCAGCGAGGGCCACCGTATCGGCGCGGCCGACGAGAAGAACTTCGAGTACGGCCTGGAGTGCATCCTCGACCACGCCGCTCAACGGATAGCGGCGAACGCCGGCAAGGCCAAGAAGACGCCCGCCCGGCGCAAGGTCACAGCCAGCTGACTCTGCGTCCACGGCGCATCCTTTTCGGAGCTTCGCGCCGGGGACGCAGAGGGCCAACCTGGTTCAGACCTCGATGACCAGCCCGCCGCCCTGGCCGCCACCGGCACACATCGCGGCGACACCGATACCGCCACCGCGGCGCTGCAGTTCGTAGATCAGCGTGGTGACCATGCGGGCACCGGAGGCCGAGATCGGGTGGCCGAGGCTGCAGCCGCTGCCGGAGAAGTTCACCAGTTCCTCGTCGATGCCGTACTTGCGCACCGCGGCGATCGGCACCGAGGCGAACGCCTCGTTGATCTCCCACAGCGCCACATCCGAGGGCTTGAGCCCGGCCCGGTCCAGGACCTTCCCGATCACCTCGACACCGCCGAGGCCGCAGTCACGAGCCGGCACACCGACGGCACCCCAGGCCCTGACCTTGGCCATCACGTTGAGGTTCTCCGCGGCCGCATAGTCGTCGCCGACCAGGGCGACAGCAGCGGCAGCGTCGTTGGTGCCGCTGCTGTTGCCCGCGGTGATGGAGAATCCTTCGATCTCCGGGTGCAGGACCTTGAGTTCGGCGAGCTTCTCGGCGGTGGTACCGCGGCGCGGATGCTCGTCGACGCTGAACTCGATGACCGAGCCGTCGGGCTGGGTCACCTTCAACGGCACGATCTCGTCGAGGAACTTGCCCGCATCGATGGCCGCGATGGCCCGCTGGTGCGATCGGGCGGCCCAGGCGTCCATGTCCTCGCGGGTGATCCCGGCGGCCTGCGCGGTGTTCCAGCCGACCGTGATCGACATGTCGCGCATCGGCGCATCCGGGGTCTCGACATGCGTCGGGGTCATCCACGGCTCGATGAAGGTCAGCTCCGGCCCGGGCACCCGCCACTTCATCAGCGGCGATGACGACAGCGACTGCACGCCGCCGGCCACCAGGACTCGCTCCATGCCGGAGCCGATCTGGGCCGAGGCGTTACCGATCGCGGTGAGCGATCCCGCGCAGTGCCGGTTGACGGCCTGGCCGGGCACGGACTCCCAGCCCAGCGCGTCGGCCGCGTAGCGCGCGATATCGCCGCCACCGTAATTGGATTCGGCGAAGATCAGATCGTCGATGGCCTCCGGAGCGATGCCGGCCCGACGCACCACCTCGGGCAGGACGGTGGTGATCAGGGTTTCCGGCGGGGTGTTGACCAGCGTTCCTTTGAAGGAGCGGCCGATCGCTGTGCGGGCAGCGCCCACGATGACGGGTGTTGGCATGGTTTCACCTTTACGCTATATCGTGTTTATGTAACGGTATCAGGACGGGTTTCTACTGCGGCTCGGGGACGTGGAAATGTTCGTCACGCAGCCGGAACGCTTCCTTCGTGCCGTGTTGCGCGCGAGTCTTGACGAAGTTGAACTCGCCGGGCGAGAACTGCAGGTTGGTGCCGTACGCGTGGAAGATGTAGCTCGCCACCTCTTCGCCCTGGTAGGCCTGACTCTGTTCGACGAGCCGGAACGCCTCCTTGGCGATCACCACCCCGTCGGCCGGCATCTTGGCCACCTTGGCCGCCCAGTACTGCGCGCGGGCCGTCACCTGATCGGCATCGCACATGTCGGTGAAGACACCGAGGTGTTCGATGGAACCGGCCTCGACGATGTCCCCGGTGAGCAACATCCGCCGGGCCAGCACCGGCCCGAGGCGGTGGAAGAACATGTGCAGGCTGCCCAGCGCAGGGCCGAGGAACCGGGTGGCCGGCATCCCGATCTTGGTGTCACGGGCGATCACCGAGATGTCGGTCATCAACGCCATCTCGAATCCACCGCCGAGTGCGTAACCACTGATCTCGCCCACGGTGACCTTCGGGAACCCCATGAAGTTGTGGTAGAAGCCAAAAGACTTGCGGTCCACCGTGAGTCGGCGACGCTGGCTGGGGCGCGACTTGCGTGAGCCCTTCCCCGCCCCACTACCTTGCTCTTCGCGCGAGCGCTCATCGCCATACCAGCCGTACGCGTTGTTCATATCAGCGCCGGTGCTGAACACCCCCTCGGCGCCACGCAGCAGCACCACGGTCAGATCGTCGTCGTCGGCCACGATGTCGAGGTAGCGCGCGATCTCGTCGCGCATCGCGGCGTCATAGGAATTGCGCTGCTTGGGATTGTTCAGCGTGATGGTGGCGATGCGGTGGTCCGCATCGACCTCGAACAGCACCCGGTCATCTGTCATGCGAAATCAACCTCGCTTCAATGGTTTTTCCGTTGTTGGCGGCCAGCGTGGTGCGCCGCGCCGCGGTGAGATGATCGGCCGCGAGCTTGGTCGCCCGGGCCGTATTGCCGTCGGCGATCGCCTCCACCAGCCGTTGATGGTCCCGCAGTGCGGCCCGCATGGTGGGGGCCGACATGCCCGCCTCGCCTTCACCCGTCCATACCCCGGACTCGTGCGTCGACCAGATCAGCTCCAGCGAGCCGATCAGCAGGATCATCGGTTCGTTGCCGCATCGGGACACCAGGGCTTCGTGGAACCGCCGGGCGTTGGGCACATACTGCGCGGTGTCGTCGAACTGCGCTGCCTGACGGTCGATCTCGGCCTGTAGGTACGGCACCACCTCGGTGGCGCGGTCCTCCCGGGCGGCGCACATTCCGGCACAGATCGGCTCCAGGTGCAGCAGCGCCTCGCTCACGTCGGCCGGCGTGGCGGCCCGGGTCTGCAGCACCATGCCGATCATGTGGGCGGTGCGGTCGGCCGAGGGCATCTGCACCACCGCTCCCCCGACGTTGCCGCGGCGGACCGAGATCAACCCGTCGGCCTCCAGCAGGTGAATGGCCTCACGCAACGCCGGCGGACTGACCCCGAACTCCTGGAACAGGCTCTCCTGGGTAGGCAGGATGTCGCCCTCACGCAGGCGGCCCGACAGGATGTCGTCGCGCAGTTTGGACGCGACGATCTCGGCAACCCGAGGCTGCCGGATGCGCCTCACGCGTCCTTCCATCAGCGCCCTTTCCTTGCTAACTTGTACAAGATAGTAACCGCATCGCCTACTGTATGGGCAACTGTATGGATTGGGAAAGGCTGGAATCCAGGTGAGTGACGGTTCGGTGACCACGTCCCGCGCGGACTCCACCCTGCGCATCATTCTCGACCGCCCGTCGCGGCGTAATTCGTTGAACCATCAGATGATCGACGATCTGGTCGGCATCCTGTCGGCGGCCGCCTACGACGATTCCCTGCGGGCGATCGCCATCACCGGGGCCGGTGACGACTTCTGCACCGGAGCCGACTGGGTCGCCACCAACGATTCAGGTCAGCGGCCCCGCACCGGCGATCTGGTCCGGCGGATCCCCCATACCGCGCACCGCGTCATCGAACTGGTCGCCACCATCCAGCTGCCGGTGGTGTGCACGGTGCGGGGCTGGGCCGTCGGGCTGGGCTGCAACCTGGCACTGGCCGCCGACTTCACCATCGCCGACACCGGCGCCACCTTCTGGGAACCATTCATGAGCCGCGGGTTCACCCCCGATTCCGGCGCGACCTGGCTGTTGCCCCGGCTGGCCGGGGTGGCCCGGGCCAAGCGCATGCTGCTGCTCGGCGAGCAGGTCACCGGGTCCCAGGCTGCCGACTGGGGGTTGATCCACGATGCGGTTGCCGCCAACCAGTTGGATACGGCAGTGGACTCCTTATTGGCGCGGCTGGCCGCCGGACCGACCGTGGCAATCGGGCTCGCCAAGCAGGCCATCGCCTACGGCCAGCACGCAACGCTCGCGCAATCACTCAACCAGGAGCTGTCCAACCTGGAACTCTCCTGCCGCACCACCGATTTCAAAGAGGGCCTGGCCGCGTTCCGGGAACGTCGCGACCCGAATTTCCAAGGCCGATAACCAGAGGAAAAGATGACCGATTACGAGACCATCAAGTACGAGGTGGACGGCCACAAGGCCACCATCACCTTGAATCGGCCCGACGCGCTCAATGCGCTGTCGCCGCACATGATCACGGAGTTGCGGGCCGCCTACGACGAAGCCGAGAACGACGACAACGTCTGGCTGATGATCGTCACCGCGACCGGTCGCGCATTCTGCACGGGCGCCGATGTCAAGGAAATCCCCGGCGACGGCAAGGTGCTCAACGAGCGGCCCTACCTGTCCACCTACGAACAATGGGAGGCACCGCAGGAGGGCACCCCGCCGTTTCGCAGCATGGCCAAGCCCGTCGTGGTCGCGATCAACGGAATCTGCTGCGGCGCCGGACTGGACTGGGTCACCACCGGCGACATCGTGATCGCCTCGGACAAGGCGACGTTCTTCGACCCCCACGTGAGCATCGGCCTGGTTGCCGCCCGCGAGATGGTCCGCCTGGCCAAGGCGCTGCCGCGTTCGGTGGCCCTGCGAATGGCGTTGATGGGCAAGCACGAACGCATGACGGTCGAGCGCGCCTACGAACTCGGACTGATCACTGAGATCGTCGAACACGACAAGCTGCTGGAACGCGCACATGAGATCGCCGACACGGTGTGTCTCAACGCCCCACTGGCGGTCAGGGGAACCCGGCTGGCCATTCACAAGACCCTGGATCTGCCGTTACACGAGGGCGAGATCCTGGCCGAGACGTTCCGCGAGCGTGTGGTCCGCACCGAGGATGCGTTGGAGGGGCCGCGGGCGTTCGTGGAGAAGCGCAAGCCCAACTGGCAGGCACGGTAGTGGACACGATTCTCCTCGACTTCGACCACGAATCACGGGTCGCCACGGTCACCCTGAACCGCCCCGAAGCGCTGAACTCGTTCAACCGCGCCATGTGCAATGAGATGCGTGGCGCCTGGCATGCCATCAAAGATGACGAAGGCATCAATGCCGTGGTGTTGCGCGCGGCGGGCGACCGCGCATTCAGTGCGGGATTGGACGTGAAGTCCAGCTACGGCCAGCCCGAGATCGTCTGGAACCACGAAGATCCCGGCGAACTGCTCAGCCCGAAGTGGCAGAAGATGTGGAAACCGGTGGTGTGCGCGGTGCAGGGCATGTGCACGGCCGGAGCACTCTATTTCGTCAACGAGTCCGACGTCGTGATCTGCTCACCGGAGGCCACGTTCTTCGATTCCCACGTCAGCGCCGGTTTGGTGTCGGCGTTGGAGCCGATCGGCCTGATGCGCCGGGTCGGGCTCGGCGACACGTTGCGGATGGCGTTGATGGGCAACGACGAACGCGTCGGCGCCGAGACCGCGCTGCGCATCGGACTGGTCACCGAGGTGGTGGCCAGGGACCAGTTGTGGGAACGCGCGAACGAGATCGCCACCACCATCGCCGCGAAACCGCCGACCGCCACGCAAGGAACCGTGAAGGCGATCTGGGAATCGCTGGACAAGCCCTACCGTGCCGCCATGGACCAGGGCCTCATCTACACCCGGCTGGGCAATCCGATCGCCAAGGCCGAGCTGACAGAGCGCCCGCTGCCAAAGACAGCGCCCCGGATCCGCTGATGGCCCACCCTCTTTCGCAGCGCATCGACAACGTACTCGACCTGGACCCGAACGCGAACGCCATCCAGTACGACGGCCAGTGGCACAGCTGGGGCCAGGTCGCGACGCTGGCGCGGCGCATCAGCGCGGTCTCTTCCGGCACGCGGGTCGGCATCATGCTGCGCAATCAGCCCGAGCATGTGGCGGCACTGCTCGGGGTACTGGCCGCAGGCGGAACCGTCGTCGTGATCAACCCGTCCCGCGGTGACGAGCGCACCCGCGCCGACATCGAAGCCCTCGGTCTGCCGGTGCTCATCGGCCTGGCCGAGGACATCGCCGCACTGGCCACCCCCTCGCCTGCGACGACAACCGTGACGATCCGCGATCTCCATACCGAACCCGAGGTCAGGCCCGCCCGGAGCCCGTCCCGTGATGCGGGGCGTCCGGGTGTGGCGGTGTGGATGCTGACCAGCGGAACCACCGGCCCGCCCAAGCGGGTGGACCTGACCTACGACATGCTGGCCCGCAGCGTGATCGGACGGGATCCCGAAAATTCCCCGGCACCAACCGAACTGCGGCGTGGCGTGGCGATCGTCAACTCGCCGCTGGTGCATGTCGGCGGCGTGTACCGGGTGTTGCTGTGCATCGCCGAAGCCCGATCATTCGTGCTGCTGGCCAAATTCGACCTCACGCGCTGGGCCGACGCCGTACGCGAGCACCAACCGAGGGCGGTGTCACTGGTCCCGGCGGCGCTCCGCATGGTGCTGCACTCCGACCTGACCCGCGACGATCTCGCCGGCGTCCGTGCGGTCACCTCCGGTACCGCGCCCCTGTCCGCCGATGACGCCGACGCATTCACCGAGAAGTTCGGCATCCCGGTACTGACCTCGTATGCCGCGACCGAGTTCGGCGGTGGGGTGGCCGGCTGGACGTTGGCAGATCACCGGAAGTACTGGAAAGCCAAGCGCGGAAGTGTGGGCCGGGCCAACCCCGGTGCCCGGCTGCGGGTGGTCGACGAGGACGGCAATCCACTGCGGCCGGACGAAAAGGGCTTGCTGGAGGTCAAACCGGCACAGTTCGACGCCGACGCGGAGTGGTTGCGCACCACCGACCTAGCCCGTATCGATGACGACGGATTCGTCTGGATCCTCGGCCGCGCCGACCAGGCCATCATCCGCGGCGGGTTCAAGGTGATGCCCGACGATGTCCGCACTGCCCTGGAGAGCCACCCCGCGGTGCGCGGTGCGGCCGTGATCGGCACATCCGATGACCGTCTGGGCGAGACTCCGGTGGCGATGGTGGAACTGCACGGCGCCACCACCGTCGATGCTCTGCTCGAGTACCTGGGCGGCCGACTGGCCCGCTACGAGATCCCCACCGATATCGCCATTGTCGAGGCGATTCCCCGAACCCCTTCGGGGAAGGCTGATCTCGGCGCCGTACGGGACCATTTCGCCTCGCGTGTCTGACACCGTTGCGGGGCTGCTGCGCGGGTGTGCCGATCGCCCGTTGCTGGTCTGCGATGAGGAGCGGATCAGCAACGCCGAGGCACAGCGCCGCTCCGCCGAGGTGGCCGGCGGCCTGCTCGCGCTCGGCGCCGGGAAGGGCACGCACGTCGGGCTCCTCTATCCCAACGGTGTCGATTTCGTGGTCGGGATGCTCGCGACCGCCCGCATCGGTGCGGTGGTGGTGCCGTACTCCACATTCCTCACCGCGGCCGAGCTGGATACCCAGGTGCGCGACAGCGATACCGCGATCCTGCTGTCGGCACGCAGTTTCCGTAATCACGACTATGCGCAACGCCTCGCCGGTATCGACGCACCCTGCCTGCGGCAGGTGTTGTTCGATCTGCCGCGCGCCAACGTCCGAACGGTTGCCGATTTCGAAGACGATGTGGATGGGAGTGATCCATTGGCGATCATCTACACCTCGGGATCCACCGGCTCCCCCAAAGGCGTGGTCCACACCCACGCATCACTGATCGAACATCAGCGCAACCTCAACGGGATCCGCGGCCTCACCGCGGCCGACCGGCTGTTCTGCAACTCGCCGTTCTTCTGGATCGGCGGGTTCGCCTTCGGCCTGCTGGCCACTATCACCGCCGGGGCCACCCTGATCTGTTCGAACGCCACCGACGCGGGTGCCACCCTCGACCTATTGGAGGCCGAGAAACCCACCATCACCAATGGTTTTGTCGCCGGCATCAGCCATCTGAGCAGCCATCCCAGCTACCCGAACCGTCATTTCTCGGCACGGCGAGGCAATCTCTACCCCGTCATGGCGGCCGACTGCCGGCCCGCCGATCCCGAGCTACGTCACAACATGCTGGGGATGACCGAGACCGGCAGCGTGGTCCTGGTCGACGGCGACGACGGCGACCAACCCGAGCATCGTCGTGGCAGCTATGGCCGGCCCGCACCCGGATTCGACACGAAGGTGCTCGACTCCGGAGAATTGTGCGTACGCGGGCCATACGTCATGCAGGGCTACTACGGACGCAACCGCGAAGACTCCTTCGACGCCGACGGCTGGTTTCACACCGGCGATCTGGTACGCGTCGACGACGAAGGCTACTTCTACTTCCTCGGCCGCGCGGGCGCGATGATCAAGACCGCCGGCGCCAACGTCACCCCCGGTGAGGTCGAGAAGGCGTTGGCGGTACTGGGACTCACCGCCCACGTCCTCGGCCTGCCCGACACGACTCGCGGGCAGATCGTCGCGGCGGTGATCGTCACCGACGACCCCGTCGACATCGAGGCGGTGCGAAGCGACCTGCGCGCCACGCTGTCGGCCTACAAGGTCCCTCGGGTGTTCGCGTTGTGCGGGACCGACGAGGTACCGACACTCTCCAGCGGCAAGCTCGATCTACCCGCACTGGCGAGGCTGTTCAGTGCCTGATCGCGAGCCTGACACCATCGACGCGCTGGTACGCGCTCATTCATCATCCCGGAAGACTGCGGTGGTGGACCCCTCAGTCCGGATCTCCTACGCCGAACTCGACTCCAGCACAGCCGAACTGGCCTCCGGATTCATCGCCGCGGGCATCACCAAGGGGTCCCGGGTCGGCCTCATCATGCCCAACGGGGTGGAGTGGGTGCGGATCGCCATCGCGCTGATGCGGATCGGTGCCGTGCTGGTCCCGCTCAGCACACTGCTGCGCCCGGGCGAACTCACGGCGCAATTGCGCATGGCGTCAGTGCAGTTCCTCATCGCGGTCGAAGAGTTCCGTGGCCATCGTTACCCGCTGGACCGGCATCAGGTGCCCGCGCTGCGCGCAGTGTGGACCGCCGAGGAAGCACTGGGATTCAGTGGAACACGTGGCGCGGCCGATGCGCTGGCGGCCTGCGTGCGCGAAAGCGACCCGATGGTCATCATGTTCACCTCGGGAAGCAGCGGGCCACCCAAAGGGACCATTCACTCACACCGAAATGCCCTGGGCGCCGTGCGCTCTGGGCTTGCCGCGCGATGCATCACCACTGATACCAGGCTGTATCTGCCCATGCCGTTCTTCTGGGTGGGCGGTTTCGGTGCGGGGATCCTCTCGGCCCTGCTCGCCGGGGCCACCCTCGTGACTGAACCCATCCCCCACCCCGAATCCACACTCGAGCTGCTTCAGCGCGAACAGGTCACGCTGTTCCGAGGCTGGCCCGAGCAGGCCGAGGCGCTGGCCCGCCACGCCGGCACCGCGGATCTGCGCTCGCTGCAGCCGGGGAGTCTGGACGCGCTGTTGCCGGACGGCATGCGGTCACGGCCGGGGGCACGGGCCTCGTTGTTGGGGATGACCGAATCGTTCGGCCCGTACAGCGGATACCGCGCCGACACCGACATGCCGGAGTCCGCGTGGGGCAGCTGCGGGAAACCGTTCGACGGTATGGAGGTGCGGATCGTCGACGCCGATACCGGCGGGCCGCTGCGCCACGGCGAAACCGGCGCGAT
Source organism: Mycobacterium sp. IDUB_17 (assembly GCF_055419465.1). NCBI lineage: Bacteria > Bacillati > Actinomycetota > Actinomycetes > Mycobacteriales > Mycobacteriaceae > Mycobacterium > Mycobacterium sp. IDUB_17. The sequence goes on from NZ_JBVAXS010000004.1 coordinate 22,489, forward strand.
CCAGATCCGCGGCCCGCACGTGATGCGCGGAATCTGCCGGCGTAACCGAGAAGACGTGTTCACTGCCGACGGCTACTACCCGACCGGCGATCTCGGGCATCTGGATGCGGAGGGGTTTCTGTTCTACCGCGGCAGATCCGACGACATGTTCAAGGTCCGTGGCGCCACGGTGTATCCGAGTGAAGTCGCGCGGGCGCTGCGGTCCATTCCCCGGGTACGTACCGCGTACGTGGTGAACGTTCCTGACGGCCAGACCAACCGGGTCGGTGCGACCGTGGTGGGCGACGGGCTGTCGGTCGAAGCACTGCGCTCGGCCACCCAGGCAGCCATCAGCGCGTTCAAGGTGCCCACGCGGTGGCTGCTCCTCGACGACGAGGATGCCGTCCCGCGCGGGGCCACCGGGAAAGTCGACAACGCTGCATTGCGGGCCATGCTGGAGAGGGACTGACCGTTGACCACCAACATCTGACCTGGCCGTCGTCGCCGGCGTCAGCTTTGCGATGATCCATATCAAGGAGGCAACGTCGTGAAGCTCGGACTGTCCACACCCATCGTCATGCAACACCCCGGCGAGTTCTCACCGTGGGAGGCCGGCGCCGGCCCCGACGAGCTGGCGTTGATCGCCGAGACCGCTGACGGCTTGGGATTTCACCACCTGACGTGCGCCGAGCACACCGGAATACCCGCCTCCGCCGCCGCGGTACGCGGGACGGTGTACTGGGATCCGCTGGCCACCTTGTCGTTCCTGGCCGCCCGGACCCGACGCATCCGATTGGCCACCGCCGTGGTGGTGCTCCCCTATCACCACCCGGTGGCGCTGGCGAAGAGTTATGGGACCCTCGACCGGCTGAGCGGTGGACGAGTGATCCTCGGCGTCGGCGTCGGATCGCTGACCGAGGAATTCGAACTGCTCGGCGCGCAGTGGGAGGATCGCGGGGCCGCGGCCGACCAGGACATCGCCAGGCTTCGCGCCGCCTGGGGGCAGCGCGAGGTCGACGGTTTCGTCATCGAACCGCACGCCACCAGTACGGATCTCGCCGTCTGGGTGGGTGGGCGCACCAAACGCTCGCTACGTCGTGCCGTCGAACTCGGCACCGGCTGGATGCCTTTCGGCCTCTCGCCTGCCACCATCGCCGAGTTCCTCGCACCGCACCAGCTGCCCGCGGACTTCGATGTCGTCCTCTCCCCCGGTACCGCGTTGGACCCACTGGGCGACCCGGATACCGCACGCGGCCGTCTGGTCCGGTTGCGCGACGCCGGAGCCACCATCGCCAACTGCACGGTGCAGGCGCACAATGCCGAACACTTCTGCGATCAACTCGCGGCGCTCCACGCGATGGGCGAAGCGCTGTAGATTCACACGATCTCGTTCGTCCGCAGCTCGGCGATCTGCGCTGCGTCATAACCGATCTCGGCGAGCACCTCGTCGGTGTGCTCACCCAACAGCGGAGCCCGTCGGCGGATCGTCCCCGGCGTCGCCGACATCCGGAACGGAGTCTCGATGATCGGCACATCGCGCGACGCACCCGGGAACGGAACCCGCTTCAGGTAACCCATGGCCTGCACGTGCGGGTCATCGAGCACGTCTTGTGTGGAATGCAGCGGAGCCGCAGGCATTTTCGCCTTCTCCAACAGCTCCAACACCTCGACCTTGGTCTTGTCCGCACACCAGTCGGCCATGATGTCATTGAGGATGTTGCCGTTGGCCCAACGGATGTCGTCGTTGGCGAAGCGTGGATCGTCGAACAGTTCTTCGCGACCCACCAGCCGGCACCAGCGCTTGAACATCGGCTGTCCGGCGACCTGCAGCAGGACCCACTGGTCGTCGGCGGTGCGATAGAGATCGCACGGCGCGACCGACGCACCTTTGTTGCCCATCCGGGGCTTGTCGACCTGCAGCAGTTCCCGCTCGATCAGGAAGGCGTTCGACAACATCAGCGCGGTGGGCAGCAGGGCACCCTCGACATGCTGCCCCTCCCCCGTCTTGTCGCGGTGATACAGCGCCATCATGACGCCGATCGCGAGCGTGAGCGCGGTCCCGAAATCCGCGTAGGGAACCACCGTTCGGATCGGTTGGTCCGGCAGCCCCTGCCGGTAGACCGCCCCGGACATCACCTGTCCGGCGCCGTCGAAGCCGATCTTCTCGCTGTACGGACCGCCCTCGCCGTAGGCCGTCGCACTGGCCAGGATGATGTCGGGCTTGACCGCCTTGAGCGTCTCGTAGTCCAGCCCGCTGGCCCGCATCCCCGCCGCGGGCATGTTCGCGATCACGATGTCGGCTTGCGCCACCAGCCGGCGGGTGATCTCCGCGCCCTCAGCGGTGGTGGAGTCCAGCGTGAGTGAGCGCTTGTTGCGGTTGCACTGCAGGAAGGTGCCGCCCTCGCCGCCCTCGGTGACGGCCTGCACCCAACGGTCTTCCCCGCCTTCGCGTTTCTCCACCCGGAGCACGTCGGCCCCCATGTCAGCGAGGATCGCGCTGCACCAGGGCGCGGCGATGAACCGGCCGTAGTCGAGCACCCGAATTCCGTCGAGAACACCTGGCATTCCCGCTCACCTTTCTTCGGCGAGCAGACACAAACCTGCCCATCTAGGCGTGAAAATAGGCAGGTTTGTGTCTGCTCGCGGGGTCAACTCGCTACTCCAGTACGCCCAGCCGGTCGAGGTGCTCGGTCAGCGGTTTGGACGCGGCACACAAATGCTCGGCCATGGCGTCGCGGGCCGCATCCCCGTCGCGGGCCTTCAGTGCGGCCAGGATCCGGCGGTGGTCGTGCGTGGACTGCTCGGGCCAGCCCTCCACCGTCGGGTACACCGATTCCAGTGCGTACCGGGTGATCTGAGACATCAGCTGGGCCAGCTTCGGCGATTCGGCCGCCCGGTTGACGCCGCGATGGAACGCATGGTTGAGCCGTACCGCTGCCTCATGATCGTCTTGCGCATAGGCGTCTTCCAGCTCCCGCTGGATCCGGGCGAGCTCACCGAGTTGACCGTCGGTGATCTGGCCGGCTGCCCGGGACGCCAGCTGCCCGCCGATATGGGCCTGCACGCCGGCCACGTCGTCGATGTCCCGCCGCGTGACCGGCAGCACCAGGAACCCGCGCCGGGGCTGCTGCGTCAGCAGCCCCTCGGTGCGCAGGCCGAACAACGCCTCGCGCACCGGCGTCACGCTGATCCCCAGTTCAGCTGCGAGTTGTTCGAGCCGGATGTAATTGCCCGCCGGATAGGTGCCGTCGAAGATCCGGCGCCGGATCAGTCGCGCCACATCTTCGGCCAGCTGTGGCCGAGAAGCGAAATCGGGTATGGACACGGTTCAGACCCGATAGTCGGACAGCAGTCGCTTGCTGATGATGTTCTTCTGGATCTCGCTGGTGCCCTCACCGATCAGCAGGAACGGTGCATCGCGCATCAGCCGCTCGATCTCGTACTCCTTGGAATAGCCGTACCCGCCGTGGATCCGGAAGCTCTGCTGGGTGACCTCCGAGCAGAACTCGCTGGCCAGATATTTCGCCATGCCGGCGGCCACGTCGTTGCGCTCGCCGGAGTCCTTGAGCCGGGCGGCGTTGACCATCATCAGATGCGCGGCCTCGACTTTGGTTGCCATCTCGGCCAATTGGAATGCCACGGCCTGATGTTCGGCGATCGGCTTGCCGAACGTCTCCCGCTGCTGCGCGTACCGCACTGCCAGCTCGAAGGCGCGGATTCCCACGCCGCAGGCCCGGGCCGAGACGTTGACGCGACCGACCTCGACCCCGTCCATCATCTGGAAGAAACCCTGCCCGGTGGCTCCGCCGAGCACGTCGTCGGCACTGGCGCGGTAGCCGTCGAAGATCAGCTCGGTGGTGTCGATGCCCTTGTAGCCGAGCTTGTCCAACTTGCCCGGAATGGTCAGCCCGGGAACGACTTCACCGAAGCCGGTGGGCTTTTCGACCAGAAACGCGGTCAGGTTGCGGTGCGGCTTGTCGGCACCCTCATCGGTCCGGACCAGCGCGGCCACCAGGGTTGAACTGCCGCCGTTGGTCAGCCACATCTTCTGGCCGTCGATCGTGTACGTACCGTCGTCGTTCTTCTTGGCCCGAGTGCGGATCGCCGCCACATCCGACCCCAGCTCGGGCTCGGACATCGAGAACGCCCCACGGGTCTCACCAGTCGCCATGCGCGGCAGGAACTTCTGCTTCTGGGCGTCGGTTCCGTGCTGGCGGATCATGTACGCGACGATGAAGTGGGTGTTGATCACCCCGGACACGCTCATCCAGCCGCGGGCCAGCTCCTCGACGCACAGCGCGTAGGTCAGCAGCGACTCGCCGAGCCCGCCGTACTCCTCGGGGATCATGAGCCCGAACAGGCCCATGTCCTTCATCTGGTCGACGATGGCCTGCGGGTAGGTGTCAGAGTGTTCCAGCTCCTGGGCGGTCGGGATGACCTCTTTGTCGACGAATTGCCGTACCGTCGAGACGATTTCGGTCTGGAACTCGGTCAGCCCCAGCGTCTGGGCGAGTCTGGTCACGATGCCACCCTTTCGAACACAGCGGCCAGCCCCTGACCGCCGCCGATGCACATGGTCTCCAACCCGTAGCGGGCCTGACGCCGATCCAGTTCCCGCGCCAGCGTGGCCAGCATCCGCCCGCCGGTCGCCCCGACCGGATGCCCCAGCGAGATGCCGGATCCCCGGACGTTGGTGCGCTCGAAGTCGGCCTCGCCGAACTTCCACTCCTTCATCACGGCCAGCGCCTGGGCGGCGAACGCCTCGTTCAGCTCGATCAGGTCGATGTCGCTGAGTTGCAGGCCGGCGTTGGCCAGCGCCACTTCGGTGGCCGGAACCGGACCGATGCCCATGACGTTGGGGGCGACACCCGCCGAACCCCACGACACCATCCGCACCAGCGGCCGCAGGCCCAGCTCGGCAGCCTTCTCCGGGGTGGTGACGATGCACATGGACGCGGCATCGTTCTGACCGCTGGAGTTGCCCGCGGTCACGGTGGACTCCGGGTCCTGCTTGAGCAGAACAGGTTTCAGCTTGGCCAGCGCCTCGACCGTGGTGTCGGCACGCGGGTGTTCATCGGTGTCGACCGTGGTCTCGCCTTTACGGGAGCGGACCGTCACGGGAATGATCTCCTCGGCCAGAACGCCGGACTCCTGGGCCGCCACAGCACTTCGATGCGAGCGCACCGCAAGTTCGTCCTGCTCGGCGCGGGTGATGCCATATTCGCGGCGCAGGTTCTCGGCGGTTTCCAGCATTCCGCCGGGCACCGGGTAGAACTGCCCACCGGCAGTGGTGCGTCCGCGCGCGAGCCCGTCGTGAATCTGCACACCGCTCCGAGCCCCACCCCAACGCATGTCGGTGGAGTAGAACGCGACGTTGCTCATGCTCTCGGCGCCGCCGGCCACCACCAGATCGTTGTCCCCGCTGCGCACCTGCAGGCACGCCTGGATCACGGCCTGCAGCCCGGAGCCACATCGCCGGTCGACTTGCATACCGGGAACCGTGACCGGCAGGCCGGCGTCGAGCGCCACCACGCGGCCGATGGCCGGGGCCTCGCTGTTGGGATAGCAGTGCCCAAGAATCACATCCTGCACCTGCGCGGGTGCCACCCCGGTGCGCTCCAGCAGACCCTTGAGTGCCACGACACCGAGTTCGACGGCCGTCAGGGACTGAAACATGCCGCCGTAGCGGCCGATCGGGGTGCGGACCGGTTCACAGATGACCGCGTCGCGGGTCATACGTGCCGACCGCCGGTCACCTCGAGCACCGTGCCGGTCATGTACGACGACAGGTCGCTGGCCAGAAACAGCGCGACCTTGGCCACCTCGTCGGGTTCACCGGCGCGACCCATCGGGATCTCCGCCAGCTTCTGGTCCCAGATCCGTTGCGGCATGGCCTCGGTCATCGCCGAGCGGATCAGCCCCGGCTGGATGGCGTTGACCCGCACGCCGAGGTGGGCGAGTTCTTTGGCCGATGCCTTGGTCATGCCGACGATGCCGGCCTTGGCCGCCGAGTAGTTGGTCTGACCGACCAGTCCGACCTTGCCCGAGATCGAGGACATGTTCACGATCGCGCCACGCTTGTTCTCCCGCATGATCGCCGCGGCCGACTTGGTGCCGTTCCACGTGCCCTTCAGGTGCACCGCGATGACCTGGTCGAACTGCTCCTCGGTCATCTTGCGCAACGTGGCGTCGCGGGTGATGCCGGCGTTGTTGACCATGATGTCCAGCCCGCCGAACCGCTCGACAGCGGCCTGCACGAGGGCCTCGACCTCAGCAGACGAGGTCACATCACAACGCACCGCGGTCGCCACCTCAGGCCCGCCGAGTTCCTGGGCGGCCGCTTCCGTTGCCTCCAGGTTGACGTCGCCGAGAACGACCCGGGCGCCCTCGTCGATGAAACGTCTCGCGATGGCCAGGCCCAGACCCTGGGCACCGCCTGTCACCACTGCAGTCTGACCGGTCAGCAACGACACCTGATCACCTAACTTTCGATCCCGGGGGCTCTGTCTGAGCCAGATCATATTTCATATACGATATTGGCGAGCAGTCACCCCACGGGTCATGCCCAGGGTCATCCCCACGGATCTCGCGCGAAGAAATGGAGTTCCTCTGTGACCACCACCGCGGCCACCGCCGAAGTCAGCGACGAGGACTTCCAGGAGATCCTGGCGCAGACCCGCAGCTTCATCCGCACCGCTGTGGTGCCCCGCGAGAACGAGATCCTGGCCACCGATCAGGTGCCCGACGATCTGCGGGAACAGGCCAAGGCCATGGGGCTGTTCGGGTACGCGATACCTCAGCAGTGGGGTGGGCTCGGGCTCAACCTGGCCCAAGACGTCGAACTCGCAATGGAATTCGGCTATACGTCGCTGGCATTGCGGTCGATGTTCGGCACCAACAACGGCATCGCCGGGCAGGTGCTCGTGGGGTTCGGCACCGATGAGCAGAAGTCCCGGTGGCTGGAGGGCATCGCCTCCGGCGACGTCGTCGCCTCGTTCGCACTGACCGAGCCCGGTGCCGGATCCAATCCGGCGGGCCTGCGCACCAAGGCTGTTCGTGACGGGGACGACTGGGTGATCAACGGCCAGAAGCGGTTCATCACCAACGCGCCCACCGCGAACCTGTTCGTCGTGTTCGCGCGCACCCGTCCCGCCGACGAGAATGGAGCCGGTATCGCTGTCTTTCTCGTGCCGGCCGACGCTGCCGGCGTCGAAGTCGGTGCCAAGGACGCCAAGATGGGCCAGGAGGGCGCCTGGACCGCCGACGTCAACTTCACCGATGTGCGGGTGCCGAACAGCGCACTTGTCGGCGGTAGCGAAGATGTCGGCTACCGCGCCGCGATGACCTCCCTGGCGCGGGGCCGGGTCCACATCGCGGCACTCGCGGTGGGATCCGCCCAACGCGCGCTCGACGAGTCAGTCGCCTACGCCGCCGCGGCCACCCAGGGCGGCCAACCGATCGGCAGCTTCCAGTTGGTGCAGGCGATGATCGCCGACCAGCAGACCGGAGTGATGGCCGGCCGGGCTCTGGTGCGCGACGCCGCAGCCAAGTGGGTGTCCGGCGAGGATCGCCGCATCGCCCCCTCGGCGGCCAAGCTGTTCTGCACCGAAATGGCAGGCAACGTAGCCGATCTCGCGGTCCAGATCCACGGTGGCACCGGCTACATGCGCGAAGTCCCGGTCGAGCGCATCTACCGGGAGGTCCGACTGTTGCGCCTCTACGAAGGCACCAGCGAGATCCAGCGACTCATCATCGGCGGCGGGCTGGTCAAGGCCGCCCAGCGCCAGCACTGAACCACCCACCCATCAACAGACTCACCAAGGAGAATCCATGACCGAGCGGCTCGCCGGAAAGGTCGCCTTCATCACCGGAGCTGCCCGCGGGCAGGGACGCGCGCACGCGGTCCGGATGGCCAAAGAGGGCGCCGACATCATCGCGGTCGACATCGCCGGGCCGCTGCCGCCGAGTGTGCCCTACGACTCCGCCACCCCCGAGGATCTGACCGAGACCGTGCGCCTGGTGGAGGCCACCGGCAAGCGCATCATCGCCACCGCCGCCGACACCCGTGACCACGACGCGCTGCGGGAAATCGTCGGCAAGGGTGTCGCCGAGTTCGGCCGGCTCGACGTCATCGTGGCCAATGCGGGCATCACGGTGCCCGAGCCGTGGAACGAGACCACCCCCGAGTCGTTCCGCGACGTCATGGACATCAACGTCACCGGAACCTGGAACACCGTGATGGCCGGTGCCCAGCACATCATCGACGGCGGCCGCGGCGGGTCGATCATCCTGATCAGCTCGGCCGCCGGCATCAAGATGCAGCCGTTCATGGTGCACTACACCGCCAGCAAGCACGCCGTCGCCGGTATGGCCCGGGCGTTCGCGGCCGAACTGGGCAAGCACAAGATCCGGGTGAACAGCCTGCATCCGGGTGCGGTCAACACCCCGATGGGAACCGGCGACATGCTGGCCGCCCTCAACCGGGCCAATGACACCAACCCCGGCCTGATGCAGATGGTGACGCCGTTCCTGCCGGATTACATCGCCGAACCCGAGGACATCGCCGATGCCGCGATCTGGCTGGCGAGCGACGAGTCGCGGTATGTCACCGCCAGCCGGGTGGCCGTCGATCTGGGCTCCACCCAGTTCTAGGCCGGCATGTCCAGCCCGATATCCACGGACTTCGCCGACAGTCTGGCCACCGGGCTGGACACCTACCGTGACCAACCGTTCATCGAGTTCGCCCGAAAATGGTACTCGGGCAACGAGATCACGCAGTTCATCGAGCAGGTGTCGGTCGTGCTGCGGGACGCGGGCGTTGGGCCCGACGAGCCGGTCGGCATCGTCGTGCGCAACCGGGTGGCCCACGCCGCGGCGATCCTCGGGTTCATCGCGTCGCGCCGCCCGGTGGTGATGATCTACTCGTACCAATCGGCCACCGCGATCGCCCGCGATGCCGAAAGCCTGCGTCTGCCGGCGATCCTCGCCGATATCGACGACTGGACACCGGAACTCAACGGCGCGGTGCGCGCGGCCGGATCGGCCGGTGTCTCGTTGTCCGGTGAGCCGCTCGGGGTCGGCACGATCGCGGCGCGGCAGCCCGGCAGCCGACACGACCCAACCCTGGAACAGTCGGGCCTGCACATCCTCACGAGCGGCACCACCGGCCCACCCAAGCGAATCCCGGTCGCCACCAAGGTGCTTGCCCACACCGTGCTGAGCATGACGATCGGTGCGGGCACCGAAGTGGTCGGCCCCGACGCTCCACCCGCGCTCGTCTACTGGCCGTTCGGCAGCATCGGCGTGTGCCAGCTGCTGGCCGCACCGTGCTCGGGCAAGCGCATGGTGCTGCTGGAGAAGTTCAGCGTCGCCGAGTGGGTCCAGGCGATCAAGACCTACCGGATCACCCGGGCGGGCGTGCAGCCCGCGATCCTCCGGATGCTGCTGCAGGCCGACGTTCCTCCCGAGGATCTGGCGTCGCTGCAGGGACTCTCGGGCGGCTCCGGACCGTTGGAGCCGGAACTGCGGACGGAGTTCGAGAGTCGCTACGGCATACCATTGTTATGGGCTTACGGGGCAACAGAATTCGCCGGATCGGTGTGCAGCTGGACACCAGAGTTGTACCGCCGGTATGGCGCGGACAAGCCGGACAGCGTCGGCCGGCCGCTGCCCGGTGTGCGCGTCCGCATCGTCGATCCAGACACTGCGGCCGAGGTTTCGGCGGGCAGCATCGGGCTGCTCGAAGCCAGCGTCGCAGTCATCGGACCGGACTGGGTGCGCACCACCGATCTGGCCTCGGTGGACGAGGACGGGTTCGTCACCCTGCACGGGCGAGGCGACGGCGCGATCAACCGCGGTGGCTTCAAGATTCTCCCGGAAACGGTTCGGCGGGTCCTGATCTCGCATCCCAGCGTGCTCGATGCCTGCGTCGTGGGTGTTCCGGATGCTCGCCTCGGCGCGGTTCCGTTCGCCGCGGTCGAGCTACGCCGCGATGCTGTCGCTCCCACCGAAGCCGAACTGAAAGACCTGGTGCGCGAGGCGCTTCCGAGCCATCACGTGCCGGTGGCCGTGGCGGTCGTCGACGCGCTCCCCCGCAATGCCGCCCTCAAGGTGCGGCCGGGAGACGTTGCGGCGCTGTACGGCCCATAACTCTTCGACAGAATAGGTCAGACCGAACCCAAGGTCCGGGCCAGGAACTTCACCTGATCCTCGGCGGCGGTGTCGAACCAGTCATGGCCCGGCCACACGTCGAAGTGATCGCACGGGTAGTGATGGACCTGAGCCCTGGCCTGTACGGCCGTCTTCATCACCGAGTTGGCCGGCACGAACCGGTCGAAGTCGGCGATCTGAATCAACACAGGGCATTTCAGTGCCTTGGCCGCGGCGCCGGTGCGGATCTGCACCAGTTCCATCCCGATGGCCGAATCGACTTCGTTGCGCCACGTCGGCCCGGCGATGGCACGGTAGCTGTCGTATGCACCGTCGAGGGCCAGCGCGCCGGCCTCCCCTGGTTGGGCCGCCAGCGGCATCAACGTCGGTGCCCGGCCGGCCGCAACGGCCATGCGGCTCTTCACCCCCGCCAGGGTCCAGCGCAGCGCCGATGCGACATCGCCATGCGCCACGGCCGCACGACTGGCGGCCAGCCCACTCGTCAGCGGCGTCATGCCGATCACCGCGGCCACGTCGGCGCACTGTGCAGCCACGCGCAGGACGTGACTACCCGAGAACGACGATCCCCACAGCACCACCCGGCTGCGATCCACCCCCGGCAATTGTTGAGCGGCGGCGATGGCTGCTGCGTAATCCGCCATCTGGCGCTCGACCGAAACGCTCTGCCGCGGTTGCCCGTCGGAGGCTCCGAAGCCGCGGTAGTCGAAGGCCACCACGTCCAACCCGGCTGCGCTGAACCGCTCCGCGAACGGCTGCAGGCCGGAGTCCTTGGTGCCGCCGAACCCGTGCGCCATCACCACCACCGGTCGTCCCGCCGCCCCGGTGTACCCGTCACCGGCCGCGGCGAAATGCCAGGCGCTACACCGGTCACCGGCCGAGAAGAACGTGAGCTCGGTGTAGGTCATGCCGTCACTCCGGCGGTCAGACCGGCGCGGTCGGCTGCTCGCTTGGCCCCGGCGGGCAGTTCGCGCGTGCGGATATCGTGCTCGTAATAGAAGTAGTCCACCTGCTGGGTGTGCCGGGGCCGGTCAGTGCAATGTCCACCGTGCAGTTGCTGATCGGCATCGATCACCCGCTCCATCTCCGGCACCGGCGGCAGGGCGTAGCGTCCGACCGCGTAGGCCGCCAACAACCGGGACTGGCATTCCACGAACGGGAACAGCGTCGGAATCGCCTGCGCGAAACCCATGAACACCAGATCGTCCATGCCCGGCTTGAACATCCGCTTGTAGAGCCGGATGTGATTGTCGGGTGCACTGATCACATCCCGGTCGAAGAACGGGAAGGTGATGTTGTAGCCCGTCGCATAGACGATCACATCGAAGTCGCCGCTCGTCCCGTCCTCGAAATGCACGGTGGCGCCGTCCAGGCGGGACACGTTCGGCTTGGGGATGACATCGCCGGACCCCAGCCGCAACGGCAACTCCACCGACTGCGTCGGATGCGCTTCGAAGAGCTTGTGATTCGGCGCAGGCAGGCCGTACATCGTCGGATCGGTACCCAGCATCGGCCCGATCAGCTGGACCATCTTGCGCTGCCACGACAACGGCAGATATGGATTGGTGCGGAAGTACTTGTCACCTGGTTGTCCTGCAATGTATTTCGGGACGATCCAGGCGCTCGAGCGGGTGGACAGCGTCACCTCGTTCTGCAACGACTTGGATGACAACTCCACGGTGATGTCGGCGGCACTGTTCCCGATGCCCACCACCAGAATCCGCTTGCCGGTCAGCTCAAGCGGTTCCTTCGGGTCGATGTAGTGGTGCGAATGGATCTCGTCACCGGTGAACGTCCCGGGAAACTCCGGCAGTCGCGGGTCCCAGTGATGACCGTTGGCAACGACCAGCAGGTCGAACTCGCGGCGGGCGCCGGCCTGATCCTCGATCTCCCAACCACCCCCGTCGATCCGGGCCGCGTGCACCACTCCGTTGGTGAACTCGATGTTCTCCGACAACCCGAACGCATTCGCGTAGGCATCCAGATACGACTTGATGTCGGAGTGGTGCGGGAACGACGGGAAGTGCTCGGGAACCGGAAAGTCCTTGAACGACAACCGGTGCTTGCTGGTATCGATGTGCAGGGATCGGTACGCGCTGCTGTGCCCGTTCGGATTGCCGAAGGCCCAGTTCCCACCGATTCGGTCCGACGTCTCGAACGTCGTGTACGGCACCCGGTAGTCCTTGAGCATCTTCCCGGCGGTGAGCCCGCTGATGCCCGCGCCGATGATCGCGGTCCGCGGCAGTGAACGCTGCAACACAGTGCTCCTTCACGTTGTGATGCAGAACACTAACAGCGGGCTTTGACGGACGTCAATGAATTCTGACAAGTGTCAGAAACGCCGCGAGCAGTCCCCCGAACGGGAGACTGCTCGTCGGAAATTCCGCCGGAAACCGGCCTGGGATCAGGCGATGAAGCGGACGATCGACTCGGCGACCGCAGCCGGCTTGTCCGAGCCTTCGATCTCGACAGTCACGGTCATGGTCGCCTGCACCGCACCGTCGAGCTGGGCGACATCGGCGATCGTCGCACTCGCCCGCACCTTGGAGCCGACCCGAACCGGGGTGATGAACCGAACCTTGTTGTAGCCGTAGTTGATCGCCATCGCGATGTTGTCGACGCGATAGAGCTGATGCGTGAAGTGCGGCAACAGCGACAGGGTCAGCAGGCCGTGTGCGATGGTCCCGCCGAAGGGTCCGCCCGCCGCCTTGTCCGGGTCGACGTGGATCCACTGATGGTCATCGGTGGCGTCGGCGAACAGGTTCACCCGGTCCTGGGTGATCTCCATCCATTCGGTCGGGCCCAACTCGCTGCCCTTGGCCGCCACGAACTCGTCAAGACCGTCGAAGACTTTCACGCTCACTCCTCTCGAACCGTGGTCAGAGGACCACCGTCTGATTTCCGAACCGGACTACGCGGTCCTCACAGTGCCACAGCACCGCGCGCGACAACACCAGCCGCTCCACGTCCGCACCCAGCCGCGCCAGGTCACCGACCGAATGGCGGTGGTCCACACGGACCACGTCCTGTTCGATGATCGGCCCCTCATCGAGATCTCCGGTCACGTAATGCGCTGTCGCACCGACCAACTTGACCCCGCGTTCCTTTGCCCTGCGGTACGGCGCCGCACCGATGAACGCCGGCAGGAAGGAGTGATGGATGTTGATCAGCGGGCAGCCCACGGCATCGAGGAACTCGGGAGTGAGGATCTGCATGTACCGGGCCAGCACCACGAGATCGACGTTGCCGCGCAACAACTCCAGCAGGCGCTGTTCGGCTTCGACCCGGTTCCCAGGGGTCGCGGGAACGTAGAGGAACGGCACACCGAACGCACGCACCCGATCGGCAAGGTCGGGATGGTTCGAGATGACCATGACCACGGACATGTCGAGTTCACCGCGCCGGTTGCGCCACAACAGATCCAGTAGGCAGTGATCCTCGCGGGAGGCCATCAGCGCCACCCGTTTGGGTTTGGCGGCCTCGGTCAGACGGAAGTCCATCTCGAACGGTTCGGCCACCTGCCGCCGGAAGTCGCGCTCAAGTTCGTCGCGCGCCGCGGCCAACCCCGGTAGGTGGAAGATCGTCCGCTGAATGAAGGTGCCGCCGGTCTGCTCGGTGGAGTGCTGATCCAGCGACACGATGTTGGCGCCGGCGCCGGTGAGGAAGCCGCTGATCGCAGCGACCAAGCCGGGCCGGTCTGCACAACGCAGCAGCAGCCTGCCGACATCGCGAGCCGGCAGGGCGGTTGCTTTCGGATACTCCTCGGTCATCACCAACAGAATGTCACCTGGGCTGCGAGGCCCGGACACTACCCACCAATGCATCACCGGCCCGAAAGGGCCGAGCCGACGCGAAGTCGATCGCCATTCACCGTGGCGCGCTATCCCCGAAGCGCTGGCTGAGGGCCGTCACAGCAAAAGCTCGCCGCCGCACCCGGACACCACCCATTCGACATCGCCGTCAATTCAGAATTTTTGCCACCGCCATCTTCAATCGACGTATACGGGATAAATAGCGCGATCCGAATTTGCCAGAATTGCATGTACCCGTCAGTAAATCGGAGACGTCCGGACAGAATTCACCGCCCTCCTGGACAAGATTTCTCAGCTCGCTGGAATTCCCCTACGAGGCGGCGCAATACTCATCACACGTATTCGCACAACCGTGCTACACGCCAAAATCAGCCGTCCCAGTCGAAAGGCACGGCTGACCGACGAAATGGATTCCAGATGACCGCTCCCCAACTCGATGCCGCAGGCCGCCGCTGCGTGACATTGGACGAAAGCCCAAGCTGGTGGGACCCCGAAAGCGAGTGCACGATCGTCGTGGCCCGGCCGGCCGCGGAACGTGAGCTGTGGAACGAATACGTCTACGGCGCCCAGTCCAACTACCGCAAACACGGAGTGGAATGCGCGCTGGATCCGAAAACCCTAAGGACAGGCGAGGATACGGCGCTGTTCTGCGTCGGGATCAACAGTGCCGGCGACGTCGTCGGCGGCCTGCGGGCCAAGGGCCCGCACCAGCACGTCGAGGACAGCCATGCAATCGTCGAATGGAGCGGACAGCCCGCACTCGATTCGGTACGCAAGATGATCGCCGACCGCCTGCCGTTCGGAGTGGTCGAGATGAAGACCGCCTGGGTATGCGACGACCCGGAACAGAGCCGCGCACTCACCGATACGCTGGCGCGTATGCCGCTGCACGCCATGACACTGTTGGACATTCAATTTGCCATGGCAACAGCCGCGGCCTATGTGCTCAAACGCTGGTTGTCATCGGGCGGGGTGCTCGCGGCAAGAATTCCGGCGACGCCCTATCCGGACGAGCGATACCAGACGAAGATGATGTGGTGGGATAGCAGAACATTCGCCAACCACGCGGACCCGGGGCAGCTGTCGCGCTACTTCGCCGAGGCTCAGAGGATCGGCCCGCACACGGCCGCAGCCGGCTTCAACGCCCACACTCAGACCGCGGTGGGACGATGACCGACAAAAACACCCACGCAAGCATCGGGAATTCCGAATTGGGCGAACTCAACCACCCCGATCAGCATCGTGCGATGTTCATCGACGACGAATTCACCCTCGACCAGCTGCGTCGGGACCCGCGCATCACCGTCATCGATGAGTGTCACGAGCAGCGGTCCGCACTGCGCACGCTTGTTCCTGCGGTCGGCCAGGAAGTGCACGACGAGCCGACCCGGTGGGCTTACTACCCATGGCGTCGCAGCCTGGTGCATATTCTGGGGCCGGCCGCGTTCAATCGGTTGCGCCTGGACCGCAACCGCAACCTCGTCACCGCCGGCGAACAGCGACGATTGTCGGGCCTGAGGATCGGTGTCATCGGTCTCAGCGTCGGACACGCCATCGCCTACAACCTGGCCACCGAGGGGCTGTGCGGCGAGATTCGCCTCACCGACTTCGACGCACTCGAGTTGGCGAACCTCAACCGGGTCCCCGGCACCGTGTTCGATCTCGGGTTGAACAAGGCGGTGGTGGCCGCACGCCGAATCGCCGAGATCGACCCCTACATCAAGGTTCGGATCGACCGCAACGGTGCGGTGCCCGAGTCCATCGACCAGTTCCTGGAGGGGCTCGACGTCATCGTCGAGGAATGCGACTCACTGGATGCCAAAGTGCTTGTCCGCGAGGCTGCCCGGGCCCGACGACTGCCTGTGCTGATGACCACGGGTGATCGCGGGCTACTCGATGTCGAACGGTTCGACCTCGAACCCACGCGGCCGATCCTGCACGGCCTGCTCGGCGACATCGCCGCGCGCGACCTGGCCGGGCTCAGCAGCAAGGACAAAGTGCCCCACGTGCTGCGCATTCTCGACGCGGCTCAGCTCTCACCCCGGATGGCGGCCTCGCTGGTCGAAGTCGGCAAGACGTTGAGCACCTGGCCCCAACTCGCCTCCGAGGTCGTGCTCGGGGCGACGGTCGTGGCCAATGCCGTGCGGCGTATCGGCCTGGGTGAGCCGATGCCGTCGGGGCGGGTCCGCGTCGATATCGCCGACGTGCTCGACCGTATCGACGATCCGCTGGTAGCCGGGTCCGCCCCCATGCCCCCGCCCATCCCCGAGGACACCCAAGCCGAACCGGTCGGGATGGCAGACATCCTGACCGACGCGGCGACGCGCGCGCCCTCGGGCGGCAATGTCCAACCGTGGCACATCGACGCGAGTGACGACCAGATCAGCCTCCGGTTGGCGACGAAATACACCACGGCCATGGACGTCGGGTACCGCGGCAGCGCAGTGGCGCTGGGGGCGGCCGCGTTCAACGCAAGGGTGGCCGCGGCCGCACACGGTCTGACCGGGCATGTGCAGTGGTCCCGCGGCGACGAGGGCACGCCCCTGTACGGGATCGCAGAATTCTCCGCTGGCAACGCACCGGAGTTGGCTGAGCTCTACGAACCGATGCTGGCCAGAGAGACCAACCGACTCCGGGGCACGGCGACTCCGATCGCCGCCGACGTGCTCGACGGTCTGCGGGCCGCCGCCGCCAACGAGGGTGCCGAACTGACGATCCTCGACGACCGGGCCGAGATCGAAAACGCCGCGCGCCTACTCGCCGAAGCGGACCGGATCCGCTATCTGACCCCGAACCTGCACCGGGAGATGATGTCGGAGCTGCGCTGGCCCGGTGATCCAGACCCCGATACCGGTATCGAGGTGACGACGCTCGGGTTGGACCCGGCCGACATGGTGGTGCTCGACATCCTGCGCCGGCCCGAGGTGATGTCGAAGTTGTCCGACTGGGACGCCGGCTCGGCTCTCGGCGACGACACCTACGAACGGGTCACCTCGAGCTCGGCGCTGGCTGTCGTCTCGGTTCGGGGCCGCCGGCTGACCGACTACGCGCAGGCCGGATCGGCCGTCGAAGCAGTCTGGGTGGGCGCCCAACGCCACGGGCTGGCGGTTCAACCGGTGTCGCCGGTGTTCCTCTACGCCCACGATGACCGGGACCGCAGTGCACTATCTCCTGGTCACGCCGACGCGCTACGCGACCTGCAGTACGCTTTTCGCAGGTTGACCAGCACCGAGCGCGACGAATCACAGGCGCTGGTGTTGAGGTTGTCCTACGCGCCGCGGCCGACCGTACGCAGCCGGCGCCGAGCCCGGACGGGTTCGACATCGCAGTACGGCTGAGTCACGTGCCGAGGTATACGCGGAGGTATCTGGTGCCAGGCAGCCTCGAACTGCTCGTCACATCGGTTGCCACACAACTGATGGCGGTCGACGCTGCGACCTCGGTCACGGTGAGCCAGCAGGTGCTGGCAGAGCTGGTCTCGTTCTTCGACGTGGACGTCAGCTTCCTGCGTCACAACGATCACGAGGCGCATGCGACGCGGTTGGTGGCCGAGTGGCCGGCGCGCCCGCCGGACGCCCTGACCGACCCGATCGCGGTGATCCACTTCGCCGATGCCGATCCGGTGTTCGCGATGGCCGAGCACCTCAAGGAACCGGCGGTGTTCCGTCCGGAGCCGGCCACCGACGACTACCAGCGCACGATCGAGGCGGGACGGCACATCCCCAGCACCTCGATGGCATGTGTGCCGTTGTTGTCCGGGGACATCACCACCGGCGTCCTGGGGTTCGTCAAATTCGGTGATCGCGAGTGGCTACCCGCGGAGCTCAACGCGCTCAAGGCGATTGCCTCGCTGTTCGCCCAGGTGCAGGCCCGCATCGAGGCCGAGGACCGGTTGCGTTATCTGGCCGATCATGACCACCTCACCGGACTGCACAATCGCAGGGCGCTCATGGCCCATCTGCAGGCCCGGCTGGCTCCGGGACAACCCGGCCCGGTTGTGGTGATGTTCTTCGACCTGGACCGGCTCAAGGCGATCAACGACTATCTGGGTCATACCGCCGGTGACGCCTTCATCAGCATCCTGGCCGAGCGGTTGCAACGCGGTGACGACTCCCCCAAGCTCATCGCACGACTCGGCGGTGACGAGTTCGTCGTGGTCCCCGCCGCCTCGATGACGATCGAGGCCGCCACGGCACTGGCCTACCGACTCCAGTCGGTGCTGCGCGAGCGGGTGACCATCGATGGCGAGATGCTCACCCGTACCGTCAGCATCGGTCTGGCCCAAGGTATTCCGGGCCGCGACTCCACCTCCGATCTGCTCAACCGGGCCGACCACGCGGTGCTGACCGCGAAGAACTCCGGAGGCAACCGGGTCGCGGTGTTCTCCGATGAGATGGCGATGGAGATCGACTTCCGCAACGACATCGAGCTGCACCTGCAGAGCGTGATCGAGAGCGGCGCGCTGGTGTTGCACTACCTACCCGAGATCGACATGCGGACCGGCGAGGTCCTGGCCGCCGAGGCTCTGGTGCGATGGCAGCACCCGACCCGAGGCCTGCTGTCCCCCGACTCGTTCATCGGCGTGGCCGAATCGATCAACCTGGCGGGAGAGTTGGGCCGCTGGGTACTGAGAACCGCGTGCGCCGAGTTCGCCCGGTGGCGGTCCAACGGCGTCGGCCGCAACATCGTGCTGCGGATCAACGTGTCGCCGGTGCAGTTGGTGACCGACGGATTCGTCGCGTCGGTGGCCGGCATCATGAACGAATTCCGCCTGCCCCGCGGATCGGTATGCCTGGAGATCACCGAGAGCATCGTCGTGCAGGACATCGAAACCACCCGCTCGACGCTGACCGGACTCCACAAGGTGGGCGTGCAGGTGGCCATTGACGACTTCGGCACCGGTTACAGCGCGCTGTCCCTGTTGAAATCGCTCCCGGTGGACACCCTCAAGATCGACCGCAGCTTTGTCGCCGGGCTCGGATCAGACCCGGGTGACCTGCCGATCGTGCGCGCGGTGATCGCTCTGGCCGGCGCCTTCGGCCTACAGCTGGTGGCCGAAGGGGTGGAGACCGAACGGGCCGCGCTGACCCTGTTGCGGCACGGCTGCTACCGCGCACAGGGCTTCTTGCTGTCCAAGCCGATCCTCGGCCACGAGATGGCCGCGTTACTGGCCAAAGGGCGGGTACCGGTGCACTTCTCAGCCGCGCCGCGCACGTGATCGGTACGACTCACGCGGTGAGTCGTGCACTCCTCCCGACCGGCAGTAGTCCGATCGTCCGGTGTCAGGCTCGAAGTCCAGCAACTCGACCCGACCGAATCTGCTGGCGCTGTAGCCGACCAGTCCTACCTGCAGGGGCTTTCCCGGCTCGATGAGCTGCCCGGCCACCGAGGCGCCGCCTGCAGCGCGTGGTTCCGTCGAGAGTGCCACGCCATGGCGCGCCCGCAGGGCCAGCGGCCCGTCGGCGGTGTCGAATACCGCCCCGACAACCTCGCCCTCCTCGAACACGACGCGCAGCAGCGTGCCGCCGTCCAGGGTCTGGATCTGCCGGTCGTGCACCTGCGCCGACAGCCAGTCAGCGAGCACCGACGCGGCGCCGGACTCGCTCTCGGCGTCCACCGTCCCGAGCACCTTGACCTGGATCTCCTCGCCGGCGCGGGTCTTCATCGAGGTCGTCCCCCGATCCGCCAACCGGGTGTAGAGCACCCCATAGGGAGACGTCAGGCACCGCTGCGCCCATTCCTGCAGCCGAGCACCGTAGAACGGCGCGATCCGGCCGCGTCCGGAAACCGGGGTCCAGTCGCTGACCGGCCGGACGCTGGGGGCGGTGTCGTATTCGGCATCCTCGACAGGCGGCAGATCCGCCGCCAACTCGTCGAGGTAGTCACGGGTCTCGGGATCCTCGATGCCCACGCCCAACCATGGGGCCTCGGGGCTGGGCGTCACGGGTTGGGGGCTGCCGGCTACGCCTGGCCGCACGATTTGCACGTCGAGCCCGGCATCCGCTGCCGCGACCGCCGCCGCCAACGCCCCGACGCCCGAGCCGTAGCAAACGACGTCGACTTCGTCATCCCACATCGGCTAGCGACACTCCGAACGTACCGCGCGGTGCCACATCAAGATCGAATCGTCTTGGTAGACACCGGGAGATGGGGTCGCCATGGCCCGCACCGGGATTCGAGGGGGATTGCCGGTGCAGGCCATGGCAACGCTTCCAGGATAGCCCTTGGCTACTGTCGACCGCCAAAAGGGGGCGCTCATCACAGCGCCCGCGGCCGTGGCGTGCGCCACCGCCGGGCGGGCAACCCGTGACGAACCAAGAGTTATCACGCTAAGCACGATACATACCTTTAGAATGTAATGCACGTACGGCGAAGACTTTGAGTCTGCTGGTGGTGATGGCGAAATCAGACAGCGCCACCGGCCGCTCAGAGTCAGGAAGGCCCCGAGGTGACTGAGCAGCTCGACCGGCGAGCAGAGCTGACCCGCCTCCAGATCCTGCAGGCGGCAGCGCGGCAGTTCGCCCACACGCCCTACAGCCTGGTCAGCCTCGACGACATCCTGGCCGACGCCAATGTCACGAAGGGCGCGCTGTACTTCCACTTCCGGTCCAAGCACGCGCTGGCAGTCTCGATCGTCGAGCACCGGTCCGCACGGGGCAACAAGTCCGTCGAAGACGTCCTGGCCCGCAATCTGTCCGGAGCTGAGACGTTGATCGACCTCTCTTGCCTGGTCGCCGCGGAAGACATCGGTGATCCGATGGCCCGGGCAGCCCTGAACCTGGTCGAATCCATCGGCCGGACGGACGGCCTGGGGCCGCGGGTGATCGACGAATGGGTACAGGGTTTCGCCGGGATCGCCAAACGCGCCATCGGTGAGGGTGATTTCACCGCAGACAGCGACCCGGAAGCGGTCGCCCGGTTGTTGGTGTCGATCTACCTGGGTGTGCGCCAGACGAGTGACCTCGACGATCCCCCGCGGTTCCTCACCGACCTCGAGCACAGCTGGCGGCTGGCGCTACCCGGGTTCGTCGAGCCGGAGCGGCTCGCCTACCTCAGGCAGTTCATCCGGCGTCGCACCGCGGTGGGCGCCAAGAAGGTCGTGGCCCTGCGCCCCCACGCACCGGACGGCGCCTCCAACCCAGCCGTCGGGCCGGCCTGACATGGCACGCCAGGCTCGATCGGAGCTGACCCGGCAGAAGATCATCACCGCCGCGGTCGACCTGTTCAGCGAGCACGGCTATCCGGCGACCGGGCTCGGCGACATCATCGCGCGGGCCGAGATGACCAAGGGCGCGCTCTACTACCACTTCGACTCGAAGGAATCACTGGCCGAGGCGATCATCAGCGACGGCGGCACCGCGATGCTGGCCGCGTTCCGCGTCATCGCCGAATCCTCATCACCGGCGTTGGAGAACACCATCCACGGATTGTTCGTGGTGGCCGATTTCGCCCGCTCGGACAAGGTGGCGCAGATCGGGATGCAACTGCTGCGAACGTTCAGCGGCATCAATGCCGCCGCCACCGACGTGTACATGAGCTGGCTCGATGAGCTCAGGAAGCAGTTGATCCAGGCGGCCGACGAAGGCGACCTACGGGAAAGCCTGGACATCGCGGGCGCCGCCGAGGTGATCCTGGGGTCCATGCTGGGCGCCGAGGCTCTCTCGCGCGCGAACGCAACCGACACCGACTTGCGCGAACGGGTGGTCCACACCTGGGATCTTCTGCTCCCCGCGATCGTCAGCCGGGAATCGCTGGACTACTTCCACGAGTTCCTGGCCCGCGAATCGCTGCGCCGGACGCAGGCTGCCGGCTGACGTCCTACAGCTCGTCGGCCCACAACCGCTCGGTGAGGTCCTGGAACGTCGCGAGCGCCACCGGGTCGTCGCCGCGCAGCAGCGCCGACTTGCTCATCCGCGCCCGCACGATCGAACCGTCACGGTGGACGAGGTCGACCAGCAGGCCGGCGTGGGCCCGCATCACCGAGACCGCCGACTCGTCGGCCGGCAGCGAGTGGAACACCTCAGCAAACTGCATGCTCTTGACCGCATCGGTGTCGCGGCCGACCATCTCGCCGAAAGCAGTGTTGGCGAACAGGATCGTTCCGTCTTCGGCGATTGCCAACACCGGCACCGGGAACCGCTCCAGCACCACGAGCGCGGGAATGTTCTGCAGCAGTGCCATCGGAGATTCGGGGTCCTGACCGCTCTGGCGACGCTCCACGCGTCGATTATCGCCCGCGGCCCCCTGCAGGTGCCACCACCGCCCAGCAACGTGCGGCGATGACGCATCCCTGCCGGGCCGAGCCGCGGGGCCGGGGTGGCCTGCGCCACTTGACTAACTAGGTTTACTCTGTGGAGCGACACCAGCAGACAGGGGCAGGCATGGACCTGAAGTGGTCGACGAGCGACCAGGAATTCCGCGACGAGGTTCGCGACTTTCTCGCCGAGAATCTGACTCCCGAACTCCGGCAGGCCGGTCAGCTGATGACCAGCGTGTATGCCGATCACGACGCCAGCATGGCCTGGCAGAAGGTCCTCCACGAGCGTGGCTGGGCGGCCCCGGCCTGGCCGGTGGAACACGGCGGCTGCGACTGGAGCCTCACCCAGCACTACATCTTCAGCCGCGAATCGACGCTGGCCGGCGCCCCGTCGCTGTCACCCATGGGCATCCGCATGGTGGCCCACGCCATCATCAGATTCGGCACACAGGCGCAGAAGGACTACTTCCTTCCCGGGATCCTCACCGGCGAGGTGTTCTTCTGCCAGGGCTACTCCGAACCCGAGGCCGGCTCGGACCTGGCCGCGCTGTCGATGGCAGCGGTGTCCGATGGGGACGACCTGGTGTGCACCGGCAGCAAGATCTGGACCACCCACGCCCAGGAAGCCAATTGGATGTTCGCGCTGGTGCGGACCACGCGTGGGCCCAAGAAGCAGCAGGGCATCACGTTCGTGCTGATCGACATGACCTCCCCCGGCATCGAAATCCGCCCGCTGGTCATGACTTCCGGCGAAGAGGTTCAGAATCAGGTCTTCTTCGACGAAGTCCGGGTACCGAAGTCCAACGTGATCGGCACGATCGACGACGGCTGGACGGTGGCCAAATATCTGCTGGAATTCGAGCGCGGCGGCGGCGCCAACGCGCCGGCCCTGCAGGTACTCGGCGAAGAGATTGCCACGGCGGCAACCGAACAGCCCGGACCGGCCGGCGGCCGGCTGATCGATGACCCGGCCTTCAGCCGCAGGCTCGCCGACGCCCGGATCCGCACCGATGTGCTGGAAATCCTGGAGTACCAGGTACTGGCCGCGGTTGCCGAGGGCGGCCATCCGGGCACGGCGTCGTCGATGCTGAAGATCCTGAGCACCGAACTCAGCCAGACCCTGACCGAACTGTCCATGGAGGCCGCGGGTCCGCTCGCCCGCGCCTACCAACCGCACGCCACGTTCCCGGGCGGCCCGGTGGCCGAATACGAACCGCCCGCCGACGGCTATCACAGCGGAGCGCCCTGGCAGGCGGTCGCCCCGCTGCGCTACTTCAACGACCGGGCCGGTTCGATCTACGCCGGTAGCAACGAAATTCAGCGAAACATCCTCGCCAAGGCAGAACTGGGGCTCTAGATGGACTTCAACCTGACCAACGAACAGGAACTGCTGCGCGACGGGCTGACCAAGTTCCTGGCCAGTCGCTACGACCTGGCATCGAGCCGTGCCGCGGCCAAGACCGGTCCCGGCTGGCAGCCCGAGATCTGGCGCGGCTTCGCCGACGAACTGGGAATCCTGGGCGCCACCCTGCCCGAGGAGGCCGGTGGCATCGGTGGTGGCCCGGTCGAAACCATGGTCATCGCTGAGGCTTTGGGCCGCGCCCTGGCGATCGAGCCGTTCGTGGACACCGTGGTGGTTGCCGGTGGCCTGCTGCACCGGTCCGGTGACGCGGCCGCCGCAGCCCTGCTGGAGAACATCGTGGCGGGTTCGGCGATCGTCGCACTTGCGGCCACCGAGCCGACCTCCGGGGACAACTGGCGCGACGTGTCCACCAGCGCGCGCCGTGATGGCGACGAGTGGGTGCTCGACGGCGCCAAGGTGATGGTCGTCGACGCACCGCTGGCCACCCATCTGCTGGTGACCGCGCGTACCTCGGGGGAACGCGCCGATACCGACGGGATCTCCCTGTTCCTGGCCGACATCGCCTCGTTGACATCGGGATTCACCGCGCACCCGTATCGCACGGTGGACGACCGCAGGGCGTCGGACCTGACGTTCTCCGATGTGCGGTTGCCTGCCGGGGCGTTGTTGGGGACCGAGGGTCAGGCCTGGCCGTCGCTGGACCTGGCCCGGGACGAGGGAGCGGCGGCGGTGTGCGCCGAGGCGGTGGGCGGAATGCGCAAGGTACTGGCCGATACGGTCGAGTACTGCAAACAACGCCAGCAGTTCGGCCTGCCCATCGGTAGCTTCCAGGCGCTGCAGCACCGGATGGTGGATATGCACATGGAAGTCGAACAGGCTTCGGCTGCGGTCTATCTCGCCGTACTGAACCTCGACGCCGCGCCCGCGCAACGGGCCAAGGCGGTATCGGCGGCCAAGGCCACCATCGGACGGGCGGCTCGCTTCGTCGGGCAGAACTCCGTGCAGTTACACGGCGGCATGGGCATGACCGAGGAACTGGCGATCGGTCACTACTTCAAACGGCTCACCGCAGTGCAGTACGAGTTCGGCTCAACCGATTACCACGTCACCCGCTACGCGGAGCTGACGCGGGCCTGAGGGACTGCACCAAGGGACCCGCCCGAACCGAAACTGAAGCCAGGGACAGAATCAGCGCCGATTTTGTCCCTGGCTTCAGTTTCGGTATTCCAGACGGGTTCATCTGGTGTTGATGAGGCGGGCGACTCCGCGCATCACCACCCGGGTGGCCTGGTGCCGCACCTGATCCAGCGGTGACGGCGCCCGGGCCGCCGGGGCGGTGCCGAGCCGTGGGAACAGCGCCAGCGCGTTATCGCGGTTGATCGCCCGACGGGCAGCGGCATCCAGTCCGTCGTAGGTGTCCAGGCCCCCGGCGAACAGTTGACTCGCGGGCAGTGTGGCGAACGGCCAATCGGAACCGAAGGTGATGTGGCCGGGTTTGGCGAACGCGAGCAAGGTGGGCAGCGCGGCGGCGCTCGACGACAGCGCGGTGTCGAAGTAGAAACTCGCGAAGTCGTCGAGGGTGTCGGCTGGACTGCGGCCGGTATCCGCCATGATGGCCACCGCCATGCGGTGCGAGGCGTACGGGACGAACCCGCCGGCGTGGCTGAGGATGAATTTGATGTTCGGGTACTTGCGCCGTATCCCGTTACGCACCAACAGGTAAGCCGCACGAGTGGTGTCGAGCAGAAAGTCTGCGGCGAACGGAACCACGCCTGGCACCGTCGGCCCGGGCAACTCGGCCGGGTGGATGAACACCACCGCGGACCGGGCGTCGAGCGCAGCCCACAACTCGTCCTGTCCCCCTTGCCCGAGATATGTCCCGCCGTTGTTGGCCAGCAGGACGACTCCGTCGGCACCGAGGGTGTCGAGCGCGCGGATGGCCTCTGTTGTCGCGGCTTCGACGTGCGGCATCGGAAGCGTGGCGAAGAAACCGAACCGATCCGACTGCGAGGCGAACACCTCGGCTCCGTAATCGTTGAGATCGATGGCCAGAGCCGTAGCGTCGGACGCATTCGGCAGAAAGGTGGTTCCCGGCGTCGACACCGACAGAATCGCGGTGGCGATATCGAGTTCTGCCATGGTCTGCAATGAGCCCTCCGGGCTCCAGTCCGGCATTGCCCGTCCACCGGCTTCGTCGATCCCCGCTTTCTGCAACGCCTTTCCGTAGGCGGGCGGAATCATGTGGTGATGGGTATCGATTCGGTTCATGATCGTCCTTCCCTAGCTGTCGGCGATGCCGGCACCGGCCAGCGCCGCGACGCTGTCCTCGGCCCGCAGCAGCGAGCGGGCGCCGGCCTTGAACTGGGCGAGCTTGTCGATGACCGTCTGTCCTTCCGGGGTGTGGCCCCAGATGCTGATGCCCTGGTGGGTGGTGGGCTCCCAGGTCATCTCGTCGACGACCAGCGGGTTCCACCCCACCTCCCATTCAAACCCCGACGGCGTCATCGCGTAATAGGACAGTTGCCGGTCGTTGGTGTGCTGCCCGACTCCCAATGCCATATCGAAGCCGAGTTCCTTGATCCGCCGGTAGGACGTGGTCATATCGTCGAGGTCGGCGACCTGGATGTTGAGGTGCTGGACACGGGTACGGATCGGGTTGACGGGCAGGCGGTGCACTGAGGCGATGGCCACCGAGTGGTGGCGCTGATTGACCCGCAGGAACCGGATCTTGATCTTGACGCCGCCGATCGTCTCGTCGATGAAATCGGACAGCCGGGCGTCGAACACAGTGTTGTAGTAGCCCCGCATCTGGTGCGGCTTCTTCGTGGCGATCGCGACATGCCCGATGCCGCAGTCACCGGTCACGAACCCACCGCGCACGGCCATCTGCAGTGGTGCGGCGGCGGAATGGGCGCGGGTGAAGATCTCCTGCGTCAACCCGTTGGGGCCTGGGAACCGCACGAGCCGCTCCACCCCGCGCAGGGCGGCTTCTTCTAAGCTGCCTTCGGTGATCGGCACACCGTGACCCACGATGCGTCCGACGATGTCGTCGAACGTGGCATGGTCGTCGAGCTGCCATCCGAGCGCCGTGACGTCCTCGGCCGGTCCACGCCGCAGCAGGAAGCGACATTCGTGGTCGTCGAGCCGGAAGCGAAGGACATCCGACACCGCGTCGTCGACGTGCATGCCGACCCCGTCGCGGCCGAAACGCCGCCAATCGCCGAACTTCTCGGTCTCGATGACGACGTAGCCGAGGTGCACATTGCCAAATACGCTAGGCATGAGCGAGATTCGAGTTCTGTCGGAGGAACTCGGTAACAAGTTGATTGAACAACGCGGAGCGTTCCCACTGCATCCAGTGGCCGGTGTGCGAGGTCATCACGAGTTCAGCGTTCGGCATGGCGTTGAGCAGCATCGGGCCGCCGGCCGGCCGGTTCACCTTGTCGTCGCGACCCCACAGGATCAGGGTGGGCGTCTGCAGGTTCTGCAGCCGGCTGTCACGGGTGAGATCCATGCGCCACAGCGTGCGCAAGGCCTTCGGTCCCGACGGCCGGGTCAACGGCGGATCGGCGACCACCTCGGGATCGATGGATGCCCGGTACCGCAGGTCGATCAGATCATCGGGCACCGAACTGCCGTCGTAGACCAGGAAATTGCGGATAAAGGTAGCCAGCTTCTCGCGGCTCGGACCGTCGCCGGTGTAATAGGCCAGCAGGCTGTTGAGGCCCGCGGTCGGCAAGCCTCTGGTCGTCCCGATCCCGCCGGGGCCCATCAGAACCAGCTTTTCCACCCGGTGTGGGGTGTCCAGCGCCAACCGCAATGCTGCCGCGCCGCCGTATGAGTTGCCGATGAGATGCGCTGTCTCGATGCCCAGTTCGTCGAGCAGGCCGCGGATCACGTCGGCAAGGAACCCGAATGGATCGGCCTTGTCGATTCCCTTGGCCGAGCGCCCATAGCCGGGCATATCCGGCACGATCACCCGGAAATGTGCTGCGAGAGCGTCGATGTTGCGGCCGTAGTTGGACAGCCCGGTGGCCCCGGGACCGCCACCGTGCAACATCACCACGGCAGGACCGGCGCCGGCCTCGGCATAGAAGATGGATCGGCCTGCGACCGTCACGGTGTGTTCGGCAAGTTCGGTCGTGGTCATGCGCGGACTCCAGTTCTGATCGGGGTAGCCGGCGTGTAGCCGGTTGGTGGTGCGGGTAGCCGCTGCCCGGGTTCGGCTGCGGCATAGATGAATCCGTCAGGCCGTAGCACCACGGCGGCGGCCTTCTTCCGTCGCAGCCAGGCGACGAGAGTGCCGTCGATGTCGCGGACCGCACCGGGTCTGGTGCCGCTCCGAGGACCGGCCAACGCGATCGCAGGCACGCCCATGTCGGTCCACGCCTGCGCGCCGGCCGGGGCCACGCCGGTGTGAAGCACCGTCCATCGCCCAGCCACGACGTCATCGAGGCGACGCGTCACGCCGGTGTCGTCGATGACCCACGGCTGCGGGAGCTGCCAACCCACTGCCCGATTGCCGGTCCGGACGAAGAGGCCCTCGTCGTATCGCGCATCCGGGATCCAATAGAGCTTCTGGCCGCCGCCCAGCACCCCGGGAAGCCTGGTCAGTGCCCGCAGGGTGTGGTTGCGGACGGCGGCGAGAACCCGGTTGCGCTCGGTGATCACGCGGCCGACCAGACAGGCGCGGCGGGTGACTTCGACGACGTGCGGTTTGCGTTCTGCCTCATAGGAATCCAGGAGCGCATCCGGGGCCTGGCCGACCAGCACCGCGGCGAGCTTCCAGCACAGGTTGGCCGCATCGCGCACACCGGCCGACATACCCTGGCCGATCCATGGCGGCATGGCGTGCGCAGCGTCGCCGGCCAGGAAGATGCGCCCCACCCGCCAGCGGTCGGCAACCCGGACATGATGGCTGTAGACCACGGCCCGAAGTATCTCGACGTTTTCGCGAGTGATGCCCTGATCCTCCAGCACCTTCCAGATCTCGGGCTCGCTGACCAGTTTCTGCTCGTCCTCACCAGCCCGGGCCGGGTACTCCCAGCGGTGGTGCCCCAGCGGTGTCGGGCAATCGACGGTGGGACGGTCCGGATTGCAGTGGAATCGGAGCCGGTCGTGGGCATCCCATTCGGTGAGCACCTTGGTGTCGATGACAACCCATCGCTCGGCGTAAGTGTTACCCGAATACCCGATGCCCAGTTGCCCACGCGTCGGGGAGGATCCGCCGTCGGCGGCGATGACATAGGAGGCCCGCACTCGCTTGAACGTGTCGGTGCGAAGGTCGGCCAGCATCAGCTCGACGTGATCCGATTTGGCCAGCACCCGCAGACATTCGTGTTCGAGCAGCACCGCGACGGTGTCGAAGCGCTCCACGCCTTCGCGCAGGACATGGTCGACCGCGGGCTGGTAGATGAATTGCTGCGGCGGGTGGCCTGATCCTCGCGCGACGATCGTCGTCTCGATGAAGGGCACGCCCTCGGCGTCGACGAATGCCGCGGGCCGGTCGGGCAGCATGTCCTGCTGCAACCTATCCGCGAGTCCGACCGACTGCCAGATGCGCAGCACCTCTTCGTCGGTACTGATCGCCCGGGCCCTGCCATACACATCTGGATCACGCTCTACGACAAGCACTTTCAACCCTTGCGCCCCCAGCAGGTTCGCCGCAGTAGCCCCGGTGGGCCCATAGCCGATCACCGCTACGTCATAGAGGTCTGCAGTCACAGTGGCATCTCTTATCGTCCAGAACTTGTTTCCGTAGTGATCGCTACGGTAATGTAGCGATCACTACAGCGTCAAGAAGGAAATGACGGGAGTCCACATGCCCGCTGGCGAGCAGCCCAAGCCACGCCGTCGCCGCCTCGATGGCGAGCAGTCGCGGCAACGGATCCTCGACGCCGCCACTGAAATCGCCGCCGAGCGCGGATATGAAGGCACCAGCATCGCGCTGGTGAGCAAGAAGTGCGGCTTGCCGGCCAGCTCGATCTACTGGCATTTCAAGGACAAGGACGATCTGATCGCGGCAGTGATCGAGCGCAGTTTCGGAACCTGGCTGGCGGCCTGGCAGGTGCCTGACGACGGCAGCACCGAAGATCGCGCCGTAGGCCTCGGCGCACACGTAGCCAAAGCGCTGGTGGACTCCCCCGACTTCATCCGGCTGGGTCTGATGCTCGCGCTGGAACGGCGCCCCGTCGAGCCCCGGGCCCGGGCAATGTTCCTGCAGGCGCGCGCGCAGGCACTGAGCCAGTTGTCCGAGACGATCCGGAGCTGGACACCCGAACTCAGCGACGCCGACGTCTCCCACCTGGCGACCTATGCGATCGCCGGCGCCGACGGGCTGTTCATCGCCAGGGAGATCGGTGGCGATTCAGTGGATCTCATCGCGCTTTTCGAGCTGCACGCGCTGAATTTGATCGACGCGGCCCGCCGGCTGGTCAACAAGGCCGGCCCTTAGCTCCCCAGCATCCGTAATCTGGATCGGGTGAGTGTGCGGGGCTGGCTGCTGCTGGGCGCGATGAGCATCATCTGGGGCATCCCGTACCTGCTGATCAAAATCGCCGTCGACGGCGTCTCGGTACCCGTGCTGGTCCTGGCCCGCACGGCCGTCGGCGCAGCCGTGTTGTTGCCACTCGTGATGTCTCGCGCCGCGTGGGCGCCGGTGTTGCGGCATTGGCGGCCCGTGCTGGCGTTCGCGTTCTTCGAGATCATCGCGGCGTGGTTCCTGCTCTCGGATGCCGAACGCCACCTGAGCAGCTCGTTGACGGGCCTGCTGATCGCCACCGCACCGATCATCGCCGCGGTTCTCGACCGGCTGACCGGTGGAGAACGGTTGAGCGCCAAGCGAATCACCGGCCTTGGTATTGGCCTGGCCGGAGTGGCGGTGCTCGCCGGGCCGGGGCTCACCGGTGGGCACGGCTGGCCGATCGCCGAAGTGCTGCTGGTGGCAACCTGTTACGCGATCGCGCCACTGATCGCCGCGCGCTATCTGGGCGACGTACCCACCCTTCCGCTGACGGCGGCGTGTCTGACGATCGCGGCGCTGATCTACACCACCCCGGCGCTGCTGACCTGGCCCGACCAGATGCCGTCGCGGCGCGTGCTCATCGCGCTGGCCGCACTCGCCGTGATCTGCACGGCACTGGCCTTCGTGGTGTTCTTCGCGCTGATCCGCGAGGTCGGTGGCGCGCGGGCACTGGTGTTCACCTACGTCAACCCCGCAGTAGCGCTGGCCGCCGGGGTCATCGTGCTGGGTGAGCCGTTGACCGTCTACAACGTGGCCGGGCTCGCGCTGATCCTCGCCGGATCGATCTTGGCCACCCGCACTCCGCGCGATCCCGATCCGCGGATCGAGGCCGAGGTCAGCCGCGCAAGCCCGCGCTGAGCATCTCCTCGACCGACACGAACTTCACCCGGGGCCGCGCCGCTTGCACGCCGCGATCCCGCTCGGCGGCATCGATCGCGCGCCAACCCGGCCAGCCGACCGGCTCGGCTCCCCGTGCGGCCAACAGCGCATCGAGCGACTCCCGGCCCTCTACGTCACGGGCCAGCAGGCCGGCATCGAAATCCGCCCACAACTGGGCCACTGTTTGCTCGGCGCACAACCGGTTCGTACCGATCACCCCGCGCGGTCCACGTTTGATCCAACCGGTCACATAGGCACCGGGCACCGGTGCACCGTCGACGACACGTCCGGACTCGTTGGGCACGGTTCCGGAGTCCTCGTCGTAGGGCAGTCCCGCGACAGGCAGGCCGCGGTAGCCGATCGACCGCAAGATCAGTGACGTCTCGATCACCTCGGTGCCTCGTCGGTCACTCTCGATCTCCAACCCTTCGGCCCGGTCGGCACCCTGGACGGCGACCGGAATAGCACCGAAGCGGAAGACCACACGCTTGTTTCCAGCGGTCGGGGTGCGCTCGGCGTACTCCCGGGCGATGGCGAGTTTGAACGAGGCTTCGATGTCGTCATGCTCGTCGTCCCGGGGAAGGTCCGCAGGGTCGACGACGACGTCGACACCCTCGAGGTGTCCCAGGGCCAGGAACTCCCCCGCCGAGAATGCGGCG
The DNA here is from genome assembly GCF_055419465.1 of Mycobacterium sp. IDUB_17. Taxonomy (NCBI): domain Bacteria; kingdom Bacillati; phylum Actinomycetota; class Actinomycetes; order Mycobacteriales; family Mycobacteriaceae; genus Mycobacterium; species Mycobacterium sp. IDUB_17. Next base: position 54,128 of record NZ_JBVAXS010000004.1, read on the forward strand.
TGGCCGATGCCGCGCCGGGCCAGGATCACCACTTCCTGGATTGCGCTGCCGGCCAAGGCATCAAGGGTGTGCTGGGCGACGTCGGTGGCGGCCAGTGCGGCCCGGTCCATCAGCAGCACCCGGGCGACGTCGAGCGCCACGTTGCCGTTGCCGACGATGACCGCTCGCTGGCCCGACAGGTCGAACTGATGCCCGGCGTGGTCGGGATGCCCGTTGTACCAACCGACGAACTCGGCCGCGGCGTGATGACCCACCAAGCCCTCACCCGGAATGCCCAGTCGCCGGCTGGTGGCCGCGCCCACCGCGTAGATCACCGCGTGGTGATGGGCCAGCAGCTCATCGTGGTTGACGGTGCGGCCGACCTCGACGTTGAAATGGCTGGCGAACCGCGGGTTGGTGAACGCCCGCTCGAAGATGTCGACCACCGACTTGGTGTGTTGGTGGTCGGGCGCCACTCCCGCCCGGATCAGGCCGAACGGCGTGGGCAGCCGCTCGAACAGGTTGATCTCCACACCGTCGACATCGATCAACTCGGCGGCCGCATAGCAGGCGGCCGGCCCGGATCCGACGATGGCCACCCGGAGTGATCCCGACTCGACCCGCGCGCGGGACACCGGCGCAGGTCCGATCACCGGCTCGAGCGGATGGCGCTCGAAATAGGCGGCATTGAGGTCCTTGAACCGCTTCAGTTCGCCGGGCAGGTCCTCTTCGTAGTGGATCGCGCCGACCGGACACTCCTCGAAGCACGCTCCGCAGTCGATGCACGATTCCGGATCGATGTAGAGCATCTCGGCCGACGCGGAATCCAGCCCGCTCTCGGCCGGACGGATGCAGTCCACCGGACACACCGGCACGCAGCTGGCGTCCTTGCAGCAGTTCTGCGTGATCACGTAAGCCATCGGACCTCCCCTGTCAGATCTGGGCAGATCATACTGGACACATGTCCGATTTCGCGAGACGCAGGTGGCACCACTAGAGCTCGGGGTGGCCGAACTGGACAAAAATCACAGCCGAAAATGCGCTGATACAAGCAATTTCACTGAACAATTGCCAATCGTGCCGCGGATCTATATCTTGGACACATGTCCAGGCCAGCGGTGGCTACGGTCACTCGCCTACACGACGCACAGTGTCAGCGCATCCGCACGCAACGCCGTGTCTTCGGTGCGGCGACGCAACTTCTCGATGCAGACAACGACGTCTCGGTGCCGGCGCTGGCAGCTCGCGCGAAGATGGCGCCCGCGGCGCTCTACGCACATTTCTCATCCATCGAGGTGGTGTTCGCCGAGCTGTACCTCGACCGGGTGATTCAGCTGCCGCTCGACATCGATCCCGCGACCAGCACCACCGACCGCGTCACCCAGCAGCTCACCGCACTCACGCTGTTGATGGCCGATGAGCCTCGGTTGGCCCGCGCCTGCACCCAGGCACTGATGAGCACCGACGACGAGATGGTCGACGATGTACGTGGGCGGATCGCGGTTGAGATCACGCGCCGAATCTCGACCGCCTTGGGCGGCGGAGCATGGCCCGAGGTACTCGCCACCTTGGAATCAGTGTTCTGGGGCGCACTGCTGCAGGCGCAATCGGGAGCGATGAGTTACCGGCAGATGGCCCGCCAGCTCGAGACCATGGTCTCGCTGATCGTGCCCGGGAGCTGACACGCCACTCGTGCCGGCTTACGCCATCGCGGCCAACCAGCCCCGGTACTCGGTGATGTCGCGGCCTTGCGCGGGAGCGATGTGGTCACAGCCGAATCCGGTGATCCAGCGGCCGTCGTCGAGCTCCACCTTCCCGAGCAACATCGGCGCGGGTAACTCGGCCAGGAACTCCCCCAGTGCGGCCGGGGACAACAGCCACCGCTCACCCACGATCGGTGCCCCGCCTTCGTCGACGCGGGTCAGACCCGGCTTGGGTGGAACGGTGTCGAGCGCATACAGGCGGTAGTGCGGCGCGGTGGTGATCGGACCCGCCCAGCGCGCGCCCCGCCCGGTGAGCTGATGTTCCAGCGGCTGCCCGCGCAGATGCGCACCGAACACCGCGAGTTCGGTCAGTGGCGCGCCGCCCGACTCCGGCCAGGTCGCAGCCGACGGAACGTCGAGGAACCGAGCTGCCAGATCGGCGATGACGCCATCGTGGAATCCCGGTGCCAGCAGGGTGATTCCGAACTGCGCACCGTCGGGCACCACCCCCGCGGGAATCGCGATGGCGCACATGTCGAACAGGTTGCAGAAGTTGGTGTACCGGCCCATCCGGGAGTTCACCGCGACCGGGTCGGCCGCGACCTCGTCGATGCGGGGATGCTCGGGAGCCGTCGGGACCATGAGCGCATGACAACCGGCGAGCTGGGCCAGCGCTTTGGCTCTGAGCTCCTCGACCCGCCGCCGGTCCCGCAGCAGATCCGCCGCCGAATGCGCTCCAGCGGCGGTGATGATGGCCGACACCGTCGGGTCCAGCCTGGCATCGGGACCGGCTGCGCCGACGAACTCCCCTACCGCATCCCACCTTTCAGCCACAAGTGCGCCGCTGTAAAGAAGGTTGGCGGCGGCGAAGAAGTCGTCCAGCGGGATCGGGACCGTGTCGAATCCGGCGTCGTTCGCCTGGCGTACGGCAGCGCCGAACGCGGCCTGCCAGTCATCATCGAGCCCGGCCAATGTGTCCGGTATCGCGATTCTGGGAGTCACCGGCGCGGCGAAAGGGACGTCGGCCGGCCACTGCCGTTGCGGCGCACCGGCACTCATCACAGCCATCGCCGACTGGGCAGTGACCAGGTCAGCGGCGAAGATCGTCACACAGTCATAGCTCGCGCAAGCCGGGACCACACCCTCGGTGGAGACCAGGCCGACCGTGGCTTTGATTCCGACGATGCCCTGCAGTCCGGCCGGAACGCGACCTGACCCTGCCGTGTCGGTGCCGATGGCGATGTCGGCGAAGCCGAGCGCGACGGCCACCGCCGACCCCGAACTCGACCCGCCGGAGATGTAGTCCGGTCGGCGGGAATCCCGCACGGCGCCATAGGGACTGCGTGTCCCCACCAATCCGGTGGCGAACTGGTCGAGGTTGGTCTTCCCGATGACGACAGCACCGGCGGCCTTGAGAGCGGTCACCGCCGGTGCGTCGGCATCGGGAATATAACGGAAATCCGGGCACGCCGCAGTGGTCGGTATCCCGGCCACGTCGACGTTGTCCTTGACGGCGAGCAGCAACCCGGCCAGTGGGCCGTCACCGGCAAGCGCGGCGCGGTGTTCGTACTCCACCTCGGCTTGCGGGCGCAGGTGGATGAACACCTCGTCGCGTCCGCTCTCGGCGATGGCGCGGTAGATCTCGGCAATGCGGGTCACGCAGACTCCTTTCGTGCGAATTCTCCTGCCGCTGCCCAACGCTCGCGCTCCTCACCCCGGGCGGCTTCCATCGTCGCGCGGGTCGCCGCGATGTCCCCGGCATTGGCGGCCAGGAACCGCTCATGCTCGGCCAGTGAGAACGTTCCGTCAGTGATCTCGACCTGGCCGCGTCCGGCGGCCATGTCGGCACGCAGGTCCAGTAGCTCCTCGGCGGACACCGGATACCACTGGATGCGGTCGAAAAACCGCAACAGCCAGGGGTGTTCGGGTTCGAAGCCCTGGGCCACCAGTGGGTGCCGGTGGTTCCAGATCTGGGTGGTGCGGCCGACGAACTGGTATCCGCCCGGCCCCTCCATCCCGTAGATGCACAGGTATGCCCCACCGATACCGACCGCGTTCTCCGGGGTCCAGGTCCGCGCCGGGTTGTACTTGGTCGTCACCAGACGGTGACGCGGATCCAGCGGGGTGGCGACCGGCGCACCCAGGTAGACATCGCCGAGACCGAGCACCAGATACTCGGCGTCATAGACGATTCGGTGCACATCGTCGACCGAGGCCAGGCCGTTCATCCGGCGGATGAACTCGATGTTCCACGGGCACCACGGCGCGTCGGCGCGCACGCCGTGCATGTAGCGTTCGATCGCTTCCCGGGTCGACGGGTCGTCCCAGCTCAGCGGCAACCGCACGGTGCGACTGGGCACCACGAGATCCTGCGCGGCGGGCAACGACGCTTCGAGCTCGGTGAGCAGCGGCACCAGCTTGGCCTGCGGGAGCCGGGCCGGGTCCACCTTGACCTGCAGCGAACGGATCCCGGGTGTGAGGTCGATCAGCCCGTCCGGCCGGTGTTGTTCGAGCGCGTGGTGCAGTGCGTGGGCACGGGCCCGCAGCGCCAGGTCCAGTCGCATCTCGCCGTACTCGACCAGGACGTTGTCGTCCCCGATCCGGCGGTAGGTGACTGCCGTCGTGCCATCGGATGAGGTTGTGCCGGCGATGATTCCGTCGTCCTCGTCACCGCCGGCGGAGAACACCGCGGGGATCGAGGCGCGCCGCGCAGGACCGACCGTGGCCGGCGCGGGTGCCGCGGACGCCCGGACCGGGACGAACCGGATGGTGGCGCCGGGGGCGAGTTGACCCAGTTTCCAGCGGTCGGCAGCGGTGACGGTGACGGGGCAGACGAAACCGCCGAGGCTCGGGCCGTCCGGGCCGAGCAGGATCGGGGTGTCCCCGGTGAAGTCGAGCGAACCCACCGAATAGGCGTTGTCGTGGATATTCGACGGGTGCAATCCGGCTTCGCCGCCGTCGGGGCGGGCCCATTCCGGTTTCGGTCCGATCAACCGGACGCCGGTGCGGTCGGAGTTGAAGTGCACCTCGTAGTCATGGTTGAGCAGTGTGTCGATGTCGTTGCGCGTGAAGAACTCCGGCGCGGAGTGCGGGCCGACGGTCACCGCGATGTACCAGTGGTTGCTGATGGCCGGCTGTTCCTCGAACAGGATGCGGCGCCGTGTTCCGGTCGGCACATCCAGGGTTTCCAGCTTGTCCCCCACGGCCAGCGCCCGGCCCTCGTGGCCGCCGAACCGGCCGAGAGTGAATGTCGATGCACTGCCCAGGTATTCATCGGACTGCAGCCCGCCCGCCAGCGCGATGTAGATCCGCAGGCCCGGGCCGTCGACCATTCCCACGTCCAGGACCTGGCCGGCCTTGACCAGGACGGGCACCCACTGCGCGACCCGCGTCCCGTCGGCGGTCACCGGTGCAGGCGCACCGGTGACGCATACCCAGGTGTCGGTGTCGAACCGCAACGCCGGCCCGCCCATCGTGGCCTCGAGACCGGGCGCGCCCTCCGGATTGCCCACCGCGATATTGGCCAGCCGGAAGGACACATCGTCCATGGGGCCCGACGGCGGCACCCCGATCTGCCAGTACCCGGTCCGACCCGGCCAATCCTGGACCGTGGTGGCCATGCCGGGCCGGATGACTTCCATCGTGGTCACGGGCGCGTCACGATCATCCGCACGGCCGTCGGGTCGAATCCGTTGCACGGGTTGTTGATCTGCGGGCAGTTCGACACCAGCACCAAGGTGTCGATCTCGGCGCGCAGCGACACGGTCTTACCCGGAGCGGAGAGGCCGTCGACGATGCCCAGTGAGCCGTCGGGGTCCACCGGGACATTCATGAAGAAGTTGATGTTGCTGACGATGTCGGCCTTGGTCAGCCCCCACCGGGCACCCTCGCCGATGAAGTTCTCCACGCAGGCGTGCTGGTGTTTGGTGTGGTGCCCGTAGCGCAAGGTGTTCGATTCCTGCGAGCAGGCCCCGCCGAGGGTGTCGTGATAACCGACCTCGTCATCGACGATGGTCAGCATCGGCTCGCCGTCGCTGTCGCGCAGTACCGATCCGGTGGTCAGGAAGATGTTGCCCTGTGCCACTATCGTGGCCGGAGCGCTGTAGCGCACGGTGTGGTCCTCGGCGCCGTAGAACAGGGTGTCCACAGCTTGGTTGCCGTACAGGTCGACGATGGTGAGCACATCCCCGGCGCACACGATCTTCGACCACGGGGCGCGCGGTGCGACGATTTCATCGACAAGGGTGTTGGCGGCGGTGATCGTCATCGGGCACTCCAAACGTCTTCGGAATTCAGGTAGGCGCGTTGATATTCGGGATCGCGGTCACCGACCGTGGCGCCGATCTCGGCCAGGTCGCCGGGCGCCGACCAAGCCAGGACCTCAAGCGGGCCGACGGTGAACTGCGGTGCCGGATCCAGTGGGTGGGCGGTATTGGCGATCGCCACGATCAGCGGGAGATGGGTGACCAGTTCGACGGCGGTGCCGGCACCGGCCGATCCGGTGGACACCAGCGTGCCGTCGGCGTCCACCCGCACACCGTGGAAGAAAGACAGGCTCGGTGCCACGTCGCGACGGGTCAGGCCGTTCTTGAGCGCGGCTAGGGCGAGCAGTTCACGCCCGGCAGGGCTGGATGACTCCACCTCGCCCGCACCGTATTTGACCGCATTGCCGGTCCGGGTGGTCGTGCCGCACAACGCGTCGTGGTGCCCCGAGGTGTCCGACACCAGGGTGGCCAGCACCCGCCCCTGGTCACTGAGCAGCGGATGTCCTGTCGAAAGGTAGGCCTGCCAGGGCACTTTCACCGTGTCGGCGACGTTGAGCCGCTCCCAGGGTGCGTCGGCCCGCCACAGCAGCAGGTGAGCGCACGCGGTGCCGTCCAGATCACGCAAACGCAGCCGGGTGCCGCGGGCCAGCACCTTGCTGGTGTAGCGGCCGCCGGGAACTGTTTCAGCCCACGTCAATTGCTCAGGTGCAACGTTCTGCGGCGGCGTGGGCCACGCCGATGCTGGTACGACGGGCATCGAGTCGGTGAGGGTGCCGGCCTGGGCCCGGGCGTGGTCGCGGGCGCCTGTGGTTGTCGCGGTAGTCATCGGTCAGGCTCCGATCGTGACGGGATTGGGGTGGGTCTTGCCGCGCGGGAAGCACAGTGCGCCGAGGACGACGGCGGCCGCGATGCTCAGGGGTCCGGCCCATTGCAGGATCGGCAGTTCACCTGTGGGGTTGAAGATCTCGGCACGCGGCCACCCGAGGTTGACGATCATCACGGCGCCGTAGAGCACCGCCAGGACGTTCACGACGAGGCCGAATTTGCCGAGTGAGAACAGCGGCAACCCTTCGGCATCGACCTGATTGCGCTGGGCCGGCCAGCCTTTGAGCCGGCGATACAGCAGCGGAGCGGTCACCAGCAGATATGCCAGGTAGATCAGGATGATGCAGACGCTGGCCAGGGTCGCGAAGATCGCCGAATTGCCGACGTTGACCAGCAACACCCCGATGCACAGCAGGCCGATGAGCACCGACGGCCAGATGGGTGTTCCGGTGTGGCTGTTGACCCGGGACAGGATCGCCGACGCCGGCAGTCGCCCGTCACGTGCCATCGAGAACATCAGCCGGGAGGCGGCCGTCTGAATTGCCAAGGTACAGATCGTGATCGCAATACAGACGTCGATCAGCAGGACCGTGCCCCACGGTGAGGACAGCACGGTGTCGAGTACGTACGGCAGACCTTCGGTGGCCAGGCGTCCGTCGGTCAGGCTCGGGGCCGCCATCAGCGCGCCCAAGATCATCAGCCCGCCGCCGAGTGCCGAGACCGACAGGGCCAGACGGATGGTGCGGGGCGCGACGCGACGCGGATTGCGGGTCTCCTCGGCGAGTTCACCCGCCGAGCCGAAACCGACCATGACGTAGGCCGCCATCAGCCCGGACATGATCCAGGCCCACACGTAGCCGGGTTGGCCGCCGGCGTGGCCGGTGTCGAAAACCACCTGCGGGCCGCGCTGGGCATGGGTGAAGAACACCCCGATGACCGCGATGACACCGACGATCTCGCAGATCACGCCGGCGCTGTTGACGCGCGACATCCATTTGACACCAAGGCAATTGATCGTGGTGGTGAGCACCAGCAGGACCGTGCCGAGCAGTACCGCGTTGGCCGCCCCGCTCGGTGAGGTCAGGGCCGGGTCCTCGCCGATGATCTGGAATCCGGACCAGATCGTGGGCAGCACCACCTGCAGCGCGATCGCCGCAGCCGACGCGGTGACGATCTGCGCCAGGATCATGAACCAGCCGCCGAACCAGCCGATCACCTCGCCACCCATCCGCCGGGACCACTGATAGATGGCCCCCGAGATCGGGTAGCGCGCGGCCAACTCGGCGAAGCACAGCGCAACGAGGAACTGGCCGAGGAACACCGCGGGCCAGGTCCAGAAGAAGGCGGGACCGCCGAAGCCGAACCCGAGGCCGAACAACTGGAAGATGGTGGTCAGAATGGACACGAACGAGAAGCCCGCGGCGAACGATTCGAACTTGCCGAGCCGACGGTGCAACTGCTGGTCGTAACCAAACTCGGCCAGGTCGTCATGGTCGCCAAGACGGCCGGCCACATCTCGCTGGCTCTCGGTAGCGCTGCTGGTCATAGGCGTTTCTCTCAGGCTCGGGGGCGATGCCGCCAGCTCCTTAACTGTCACTTGACAGATAAGCCTCTCGGCGTGTCCGAGCTGTCACCCACGTGTTTCGTTCATGTAGCCAGCAGTAAGCATTGGGTTGCCGAATCCTCACCGGACCCATCGCCTGTCACAATCGCCGACATGGCTGTGGCTCCGTTGGACGATGCCCACCGGCGGATCGCGTCGGCGGACAGCGAGGGCGACCTGGTGACGGCCGCTGCCGCAGCCCACGATGCGGTGACAAAAGTGATCGACACCCGCGTCGGGGCCGCCCCGGTCGCCGAGGCGTGGTCGGCCGTGGTCCGCGCCGCGCTGTCGACCGCAGCGCGGTTGGTGACCCCCCGCCTCTACTGGTACACCTCGGGCAGCGTCGGCCGCGGCGATGCACTGCCTGGATCAGACCTGGAAACCCTGGTGGTCCGCAGCCCCGACGTGACAGTAGAGTCGGCTCTGACGCAGGCCGCGCATGTCCACGATCTACTGGCCTGTTGCGGGATCCGTGCCGACGACAACGGTGCAGTCGCCTCCCGGACGCGGTTCAACCGCACCGCCCAGGACTGGGCGGTCGGCATCGGCCGGTGGGCCGCCGACCCGGCTGCCGATCGAGGTGTGGTGATGATCGGCCTGCTGGCCGACGCCGTCCCCGTCGGTGACGGACCCGACATCCGTGATCAGGTCGGTATCGCAGCGCGGGCGCAACCCGCGGCGCTGGCCGCGATGCTGCAGGACTCCACCTTCCCCCGCGCCCACGTCCCGTCTCGGCTACGCGCGCTGACGTCCAGCGAGGGCAGCGTCGACATCAAACTCGCCGCGGTGGACCCGGTTGTCCGCATCGCACGCTGGGCCGCGCTGAGTTGCGGGTCCGACGCACTGCCCACCGCCGACCGGATCGCCGCGGCGGCCGGCACCCGCTACCTCGATGCCGACGACGCCCGGGTGCTTGCGAAATGTCACGCGATCGGGTCGAGCATCCGCTGGCGGGTGCGGGCCGCCCGCTGGCCGGCTTCCGACGGCGACTCCGCCGGTTTCGCGGAGCGGGTCGAATTGTCAGAACTCCCGCCGCAGGACCGCACCGCCCTGCGCAGCATCGGGCGTGAACTCACCGGCGTCCGACGCAAACTCGACTACCTGGCGTCGACCTCGACGTTCTCCTCGTGGTAGCCGAACTCGATGGGGCCGACCGTCATGCCCTGGCCCAGACCATCGCCGCCGAACGCCTGGAGGGCTGGCAGCCCACACCGGAGCAGATCGATTCCCTGACCGCCTTACTGTCCGGTGCGGAGACCTTCGGCGAGTACCTGGGGCGGCAACTCCCCACCTCTGCCCCACCGCCACGCCGCCGGGTGTTCGCCCGCCGCCGCCCGTATTTCATCCCGGGAACGTCGGTGCTGCGCAACAACTTCGGCGTGCAGGACGCAACGGTGCTCGCGCAGCTGGAATTCGTGGCGACCGCCGGCCGAATCCTGCAGGTGCACCTGCGCACCCAGGACACCGATCTGGACATCCGGTCACTGCATCAGCATGTGTTCGGGGATGTGTACGCGTGGGCAGGCGAGCCGCGCATCGTCGAACTCCGCAAGGGTGACAGCGCGTTCGGCCCGTGTGCCCGCATTCCACACGCCCTGGAGGCACTGCACACCGAGATCGGCAGACTCACCGACGAGGGCACCGAGATCGACGACGGCACGCTGTCCTATCGGCTGGCCCGAATCTATGCCGACTACAACCAGATCCATCCGTTCCGCGAAGGCAATGGGCGCACCGGAACGCTGCTGTTGCATCTGCTCGCCGGCCGGGCCGGTCGCCGGTTGTTCCTCGATGACATGGCCCGCTCCGAGTGGATCAGTGCATCTCGGGACTCGATGCCGTTCCGGCGCGACGGGCGCGCCGATCCGCGCCCGATCATGGCGGTGCTGCGCGGACGGCTGCGGCCACGGAGGATATTGGATGCCGATGTCTGATGACCTTCCCCCGCACGGCCTGGCAATAAGCGCCGATGAGGCCGACCAGCTTTGGGACCCATGGACTCCGGCCGAGGTGGCCCGCCGGTTGGCCGGCGTCGATACTCCGTGGTGCGTAGCCGCAGGATGGGCGATCGACCTGTACCTCGGTGATCCGCCGCGGCCACACGCCGACATCGAGATTGCCGTTCCCCGCCGAGACTTTCCGCAGATCGCCGCCGCACTGGACGGATTCGATTGGGACGTGGCAGGTGCCGGCCGGTTGTGGCCCTACTCGGACGTGAGCGATCACCCCGCCCTGCACCAAACCTGGTGCCGCGACCCGACCACCGGGCGGTATCACCTCGATGTCTTCCGCGAGCCGCACAGCGGGGATCAATGGTTGTGTCGGCGCGATCCGTCGATCACGTTGCCCTACCCGGAACTGATCGGCTTCCGCGACGGAATCCCCTACCTGGTGCCGGAAGTCGCGCTCCTATTCAAGGCGCACCGCACTGCCGCCAAAGACGAGCAGGACTTCCGCCGCGTAGCACCACGACTGACGAGCACGGGGCGAACACGGCTCCTGAGCTGGCTGACCCGGCTCTGCCCCGACCATCCCTGGTCGGCTCTATTACGCGCTTAGGGATTCGGATCCGTCAGGTAGCGCTGCACGGTCGGCCCCATCCAGGCGACGAGCTCGTCGACACCGGCCGACGCCATCGGTTCGATCTTGAGTTGATACCGCGCGAACGCCAGTCCGACGAGGTGCACGGTCACCAATTCGACTCGAAGCTCGGCATCGTCGACGCCGAACTCCGTCGCCACCCGTTGGGCCACCGGTCCGGCCAGGGAATCGTGTAAGAGCTTGCGCGCCAACGGCTGGACGCCCGCGGACCGGAACACCATCAGCAAGGGATCGAACGAGGCGGCGTCCCAGCGTTGGACGACGTCACGGACCAGACGTGCGCCGATATCCGCGGTTCCCTCGTCGAGCAACAGCGCCAACTGGTGCAACGGATGCTGCGGAGTATCGAGCACCGACGCATTGAACAAGCCCTCTTTGTTGCCGAAGAAGTAGTAGACCATCGCGACATCGACCCCGGCATCGGTGGCGATTCCGCGCACCGTCGCGCGCTCATAGCCGGCGCGCATGAAGTGCTCGCGGGCCGCATCGATGATCCGCTGTTTGTTCTGTTGACCGGTGCGCCACCGGCCGCTCCGCCGGGTCTCCGACATGGCCGGAGCTTACTTCAACACCCGTTGACCTATGCAGGAGGCGAGCGTAGCGTTTTTCTTCAACATGAGTTGAAGAAAGGAGTTCGACATGACGAAACGGCGCCTCTGGTGGCGACACCTGATATCCGTGCTGATCGCCCCGGCGACCATGACGGTCTTCATTCCGGGCCTGATCATCTGGCTCACCGGGGTGAAAGCACCCGACCTCAGCACCCCGACAGGCGTCCTCCTCGCCCTCGTGGGAGCCGCACTGATCGCGCTCGGGCTGTGGTTCCTGGTCTGGACTGTGGTGTTGTTCGACCGCGTCGGCGAAGGCACGTTGGGTATCGGCTCCCCGGTCCACCTGGTCCTGCGAGGACCGTATCGGCACGTCCGGAACCCGATGATGACAGCGGTGTTCTGTATCCAGCTCGGTACCGCCGTCGCTACAGCTTCCCCCTGGCTGTTCGCCTGGTTTGCCCTGTTCGCCACGATCGTCGCCATCGCCATCCCGACCATCGAGGAACCGCACCTCCTCCGGCGGTTCGGCGCGCAGTACGAGGCGTACCGCCGGCACGTGCCGCGGTGGATTCCCCGGGTGACACCCTGGGCCCAGGCCTGACCCCCCGCCGACCATCACCGGTTTCGCATCACCCTGCGTGGATCTCTTCATCCAGGTCAGACTGGGTTGGACACTCGCAGCGGCTCCCGCCCGGGATTACCCGGGTGTGAGCTCGCGTTGTCGCCAGAGACCGCGACTGAAAGTGAGAACCGTCGATGGGCACCCCACTGCACCTCGCCGTCGCACTCGATGGCACCGGCTGGCACCCGGCATCCTGGCGCGAGCCTCTGGCCCGCCCTACCGAGACGCTCGCGCCGCGGTACTGGACCGACCTGGTCCGCCAGGCCGAACTCGGACTACTGGATTTCGTCACGATCGAAGACGGACTCACGCTGCAGTCCGATCATCCATTCCGCCCCGACGACCGCACCGACCGAGTGCGCGGCCGCCTCGACGCCGTGCTCATCGCGGCGCGCGTCGCGCCCCGCACCCGACATATCGGGTTGGTGCCCACCGTCGTCACCACCCACACCGAGCCGTTCCACGCGTCCAAGGCCATCGCGACACTCGACTTTGTGAGCACCGGCCGGGCCGGGGTACGGGTCCAGGTGTCCTCCCGCCGGGATGCCGCAGCCCACTTCGGCCGGCGCGAACTGCCCGAGGACCGCGCCATGCTCACCACCGAATTGTTCGGCGAGGCCGCGGATTACGTGGAAGTGCTGCGCCGCTTGTGGGACAGCTGGGAGGACGACGCCGAGATCCGCGACGTGGCCAGTGGACGGTTCATCGACCGAAACAAACTGCACTACATCGATTTCGAGGGCGCGACATTCTCGGTGAAGGGGCCTTCCATCACCCCGCGGCCACCGCAGGGCCAACCCATCGTGGCCGCGCTCGGCCACGTCGACCCCGCCTACCAACTCATCGCGGACAGCACTGACATCGGCTTCGTCACCCCGCACAGCGCCGACGAAGTCACCGCCCTGGTCGACACCATCGCCGCGCTCCGCCCCACGCAGGCCCCGCCGGTGCGGGTATTCGCCGACCTGGTGGTGTTCCTCGACGACACGACCGACGGGGCGCAGGCCCGACGCGACCGCCTCGATGAGCTGGCCGGCACCGAATACCGCAGTGACGCCGAGATTTTCGTCGGGACAGCGAGCCAATTGGCCGATCTGTTGCAGGACTGGCACACCGCCGGCGCCACCGGCTTCCGGCTTCGCCCGGCATCCCTGCCTCACGACCTGCAGCAGATCACCGATGCACTGGTCCCCGACCTGCAGCGCCGCGGTCTGTTCCGCGAGGCTTACGAAGCATCCACGCTGCGTGGGCTGCTCGGCCTCACCCGCCCCGCCAACCGCTACACGACCGTCTGACACGGACCAGGAAACGCCCATGAGCAAGCCCGTCAAACAGATTCACCTGGCCGCACATTTCCCGGGGGTCAACAACACCACGGTGTGGAGCGACCCCGAATCCGGCAGCCATATCGAATTCGATTCGTTCGTCCGGTTCGCGCAGACCGCCGAACGCGGCAAGTTCGATTTCCTGTTCCTGGCCGAGGGGCTGCGACTGCGCGAACAAGGCGGCCAGATCTATGACCTCGACGTCGTCGGGCGCCCGGACACCTTCACGGTGCTGGCGGCGCTGGCCGCGGTGACCGATCGGCTCGGGCTGACCGGCACCATCAACTCGACCTTCAATGAACCCTATGAAGTGGCACGGCAATTCGCCTCGCTGGACCACCTGTCCGACGGCCGGGCCGCCTGGAACGTCGTCACCTCCTGGGATGCCTTCACCGGCGAGAACTTCCGCCGCGGCGGCTTCCTGCCCGAGAACCAGCGCTACGAGCGCGCCGAGAGCTTCCTGGCCGCCACCCATACGTTGTTCGACTCCTGGCACGGTGACGAAATCGTCGCCGACAAAGACCGGGGTGTGTTCCTGTCCGATCCGGCTGCCGGTGAGTTCGCCTACCGCAACGATCATTTCGATATCAGTGGCCGGTTCAACGTCCCCCGCAGCCCGCAGGGGCGTCCGGTGATCTTCCAGGCCGGGGACTCCGATCGCGGGCGTGAGTTCGCCGCGGCGGCCGCCGATGCCATCTTCTCGCGGTACGGGACGCTGGAGGACGGTCAGAAGTTCTATGCCGACGTCAAAGGCCGCCTGGCCAAGTACGGCCGCCGTCACGACCAGCTGCTGATCCTGCCCGCGGCCACCTTCGTCCTCGGGGACACCGACGACGAGGCCGCCGACCTGGCCCACGAGGTGCGTCTGGCCCAGGTGTCCCCCGCCACCGCGATCAAGTTCCTCGAACAGCTATGGAACCGGGACCTTTCCGATCACGACCCGGACGGGCCATTACCCTCGGTCGACCCGGTGGTCGGTGAGAACACCATCGCCAAGGGCCGGGCCAGTGTGCGGATGCACCGGGACCCGATCGCGGTCGCCAACGAATGGCGCGCCAAGGCCGAGGCACAGAACCTGACCACCCGTGAGCTGATCGTCGAGGTGACCGGGCGGCAGAACTTCGTCGGGTCGGCCGCCACGATCGCCGAATCGATCGACCTTCTCGTGCAATCCGATGCCAGCGACGGATTCATCCTGGTCCCCCACGTCACCCCGGGCGGGCTCGACCCGTTCGTCGAGCGCGTCGTCCCGCTCCTGCAGGAGCGCGGTGTGTTCCGCACCGACTACAAGGGAACGACCCTGCGCGAGCATCTGGGATTGACGCTGCCCGAGCATCCGGGGCACGGGGAGCACACGGCCGCAACGGGTTAGCGGCTAATCGTCGGCCTCGTCGGGTTCGTCCTTGTACTCCCAGCTCGCCCCCGCAGTCAGTGTGCCGGGCTCCAATTCGGTGCGCCCGGCGTCGCGCACGTGCACCGTCTGCGCCAGGATCTCGTCGGGCTTACCGCCGATCACGATGACCGGATGCTCGTATTCGATGCCGTAGAGCTTGAGCGCCGCATGCACCGCGTGCGCCGCGGCCTTACCGCGCGACATCTTGGCGTTCGAGTTGACCCTGATGACCAGCCGGCGTTCCGGTTCGGCGTCTTCGGCGTCCATGGCATCAGACTAAAGCTTGATCCAGAACTTGTCGTACCCCTCTGCGATGATGGGGTTATGTCCTCGGCCGCAGCCACTTTCGACGCTGAAGTGAGTCCTGCGCAGCGGTTGGAGGCGTTGTTCGAGGAGTTGGAGGAGCTGACCGGCCAACGTAACGCGATCGACGGACGCATCGTCGAGATCGTCGCCGAGATGGAACGCGACGAGTTGTGCGGTACCACCGGCGCCCGCTCGATGAAGGCGCTGGTGGCCTGGAAGACCGGCGTCAGCCCGCGCAACGCGGAGACCGTGGTGGCCGTCTCGCGGCGGCTCGAGGAGTTCCCCCGCTGCGCCGAAGACATGCGGGAGGGTCGGCTGTCGCTGGATCAGGTCGGGGTGATCGCCGAGAAGGCTGCCGACGGATCCGATGAGCACTATGCGGAGTTGGCGGCGATGGCGACGGTTACTCAGCTGCGCACGGCCGTAAAGCTCGAGCCACGCCCCGAACCCGATGCACAGCCCGAACCCGAACGCTCGATCACCAAAACCGTCAACGACGAGTACACGACCTACCGGATCCGGTTGCCGCGGATCGAGGCGGCGAAGTTCGACGCCGCCCGGCAAGCCCATCACGATGGGCTGATCGCCGACTGGAAGCGCGATCACGACACCGACGACAACCACTCCGACGGCGACAACGGGCAGCAGCAGCCGTTTCCCGACAGCGTGGATGCATTCATGAGTGTCATCGAGGCCGGCTGGGACACCGAGGCAGCGCGTCGTCCGCATGGGCAGCACACCACGGTGGTCGTGCATGTCGACCTGGACAAGGACGGCGACAAACCGGTCGCCGCACTGCATCTGGGGCCGCTGCTGACCGACGAAGAACGACGCTACCTACTGTGCGACACCACCTACGAAGCCTGGTTCGAACGATCCGGGCAGGTGATCGGCGCCGGGCGCAGCACCCGGCAGATCAGCCGCAGGCTGCGCCGGGCCCTCGAGCACCGCGACCGCTGCTGTGCGGTGCCTGGCTGCGGGGCCACCCGCGGTCTGCACGCCCACCACATCGTGCATTGGGAGGACGGCGGATCCACCGAACTGGACAACCTGGTGCTGGTCTGCCCGTATCACCACCGGCTGCACCACCGCCGCCTCATCACGATCACCGGGCCCGCTGATCGGCTGGTGGTCACCGACAGTGCCGGCAGACCGTTGCACGGCGGGTCGCTGGCCCGTCCACCCACGACACCCCCACCGGATGTTCCACCGTGTCCCGGACCGACCGGGGAACGCGCCGAATGGTGGTGGTACCAACCCTTCCAACCCCAACCACCACCGAAAGTCGCCTAGCCCCTGGGGCCATGTCGGATGCAGCCAGCCCTGGTGGTCCAGGGCGCGCTGACCTGCCGGAAGTGTTTGCACATCAGGTGAGCTGATGGCACAGCCGACTGGATCGCGAGTGCGACCTTGTCGAGAAAGGCGACGACGACCTACGGCTCCTCGGAAACCACTTCCCTGAGGAACTGTCCACCGTGGATGGCGGCCAGCAGCGAATTCTCCGAGGTGCGGTTGGCGGTGAACAGCAGCTCGTCGCCGGCTTCGAGCACATCGTCGGGCTTGGGCAACCTGACCTTGTTGCCGCGGACCACGGTGACCAGCGCGGTGTCGACCGGCAGATCCAGGCGGTCCACCCGCTGACCGACCACGGGGTTGTCTTCGGGCAGCGTGAGTTTGGTCAGCTCCACCCGGCCCCCGCGCAGTGTCATCAACCGCACCATGTGCCCGACATCGATGGCGCCCTCGACACCGGCCACCAACGAGCCCGGCGTCGACACCGCGACATCGATGCCCCAGTCCTGACCGAACAACCATTGGTTACGGATGTCATTGATGCGGGCCACCACCCGCGGCACGCCGAACTCGGACTTGGCCAGCAACCCGACCACGAGATTGGACTTGTCATCACCGGTGGCGGCGATCAGCACGTCGCAGGTTTCGATCCCGGCCTCCTCCATCGCCGAGAGCTCGCAGGCGTCGGCCAGCAACCAGTCGGCGCCCGGCACCGTGTGCGGCTCGTATCGGCGGTGCAGCTGCTCGATCAGCAAGACCTTATGACCGTTCTCGAGCAACTCGCGCGCAACGGAACGGCCCACATTGCCCGCACCGGCAACCACTACTCGCATGTTCCGTTCCGCCACTCAGCCATTTTCGCCTATTCGCACGGCACACTCACGACCCTTCGTCCTGATTAACTAAATCCCGATGAGCCTGAACCAGCTGTACCTGACCTTGCTCACCGGCGGCATCGTGCTCCTGGCGAGCATCATCGGCACGCGCGTGGCGACCCGGATCGGGTTCCCCAGCCTGCTGTTCTTCCTGCTCGTCGGCATGGTGCTGGGCGTCGACGGGATCGGGCTGGAGTTCAACAACGTCGAACTGGCCCGCAATGTATGCACCACCGCACTGGCGATCGTGCTGGTCGAAGGTGGTTTGACCACTCGGTTCTCCGATATCCGCGGCGTACTGGCACCCGCCTCGGTGCTGGCCACCGTCGGCGTGGTGGTCAGCACCCTCATCACCGCCTTCGGTGCGCACCTGCTGCTGGGCATGGACTGGCAACTCGCGCTACTGCTCGGGGCGATCGTGGCCTCCACCGACGCGGCCGCGGTGTTCTCGGTGCTTCGGATCCTGCCGCTGCCGCGACGGCTGGCGGGCCTGTTGGAGGCCGAATCCGGTTTCAACGACGCGCCCGCGGTGATCCTCGTGCTGATGTTCAGCGTGGTGCCGTTCGTGTTCCACCCCGAAGGTGCCATCACCGACCTGCTCTACGAACTGGTCACCGGTTCTCTGCTGGGCTTGGGCGTGGGGTTCGCCGGTGCGTTCGCCTTGCGCCGGATCGCGCTGCCCGCCTCGGGTCTCTACCCGATCGCTACCTTCGGACTGGGTTTCATTGCGTTCGCCGCCGCGGGCAGTGCCCACGCGAGCGGTTTCATCGCCGCGTACCTGTCCGCGGTGGTCCTCGCAAACTCGGGCCTGCCGCACAAGTCCGCCACCCGTTCCTTCGCCGAGGGGGTGGGCTGGCTGGCCCAGATCGGGCTGTTCGTGCTCCTCGGGTTGCTGGTGAACCCGCACGATCTGGCCGGCGACATCATCCCGGCGATCGTCATCGGGCTGGTGCTGCTGCTGATCGCCCGGCCGGTATCGGTCGTGCTGTCCCTGGCCGGATTCCGGATCCCGTTGCGCGAACAACTCTTTCTATCGTGGGCCGGGTTACGCGGTGCGGTGCCGATCGTGCTGGCGACCTTCCCGATCGTCGCCGGCGTGCCCGACAGCTACCGGCTGCTCAATATCGTGTTCGTCCTCGTGGTGATCTTCACCCTGGTGCAGGCGCCCAGTATTCGATTCGTGGCCAATGCATTGGGTCTGATCACCCGCGACATCACCCGCGAGATCCAGGTCGAAGCCGCTCCGCTTGATGTGCTCGACGCCGAGCTGCTGACCATGACCGTGCAGCCCCATTCCCGGCTCCACAACGTGACGATCCTCGAATTGCGGCTTCCTGATCCCGCGGTCATCACGTTGATCATCCGCAACGGCCGCACGTTCGTCCCGCTGCCGGACACCCGCATCGCCGTCGGCGACGAACTGCTCATCGTCACCACCAGCAAGACGCGGCACGCCGCCGAGGCGCGGATGCGGGCCGTGAGCCGGCGCGGCAAACTCGCCTACTGGTTCGACGAATACGGGCTGGAGGACTGAACGAGTATCGCCGCTGGCGATCGTCCAGCAACGCACTCCGGCCTCGGCCGGAACGACGGGATAAGACCCGCGCCGACTACCGACAACCGTAGAAGGCGGCCGCGATCGTCAGCCTGTCGATGAAACTGCGGCCCAATCGCTTGGCGATACGCCGACCTTCAACCGAAGTGGCGTTCTCCCAAGGAAGTTCCACCGAAGGCAGGGCAGTGAAAGCTACGACCGCGGGCTCGATGCCGGCGAGAGACGCCAACATCAGCGCGATCTGCGGAGCCGTGGCAACCGCTCCTACGACCAGGTCGGCCGCCACCGGTAGAACATGGCCGGGGCGTCGAAAAGCATCCGGTGTGCTGTCGGGGTCACTGAGCCTCCTGATGGTCGTGGCCCGATCGAATGCCGAGATGCCGGTGCTGATTCCGCTCGACGCATCCACGGCAACGTAGCTGTTTGGGCACCGAGAGCCATGATCGGCCGGCATAGGCGGGATGCGCAGGGCGTCTAGCCGTTGACTGTGCATCGCAACGAAGATCACCCCGGCTCCGTAGCGGACCAATTCGGCCGTCCCGTGGGGCGTCGCCTGGGCCCCGGCAAGAGCCATCAAACATTCGGCACCGTAGCCGATGATGACCGGGTCCCCCTGCGCATAATCGGCCACCGTTGCCTCGAAGCCCTGTGGCAGTTGAGCGACACGCGCGGGTGCGAACTCGTCGAGGCCCTGAGATGCGCTGCTCACCGCCACCGCCAGACCCCTCGCCTCAACGTCGGCCGGCCGAGCAACTCGAGGAGGTCAGCGCCACCGGGCCGCGTGCCGTTGGGCCGACCGGCGTCAACCGTCGACAACCAGCGCTCCGCACGCCCAACGAGTTCCCGTTGTGCGGTGGTCACCCGGTTGGGATGGCGATCCGTGTACTCCACGATCTGCCCGAGGCGTTCACGCAGGCGAGCGCAGCTCATCCCGAAGTTCGGGAGCACCTCTTCAGGGTCAGGCCCACCGTACCGAGCCCACCGGACCACGAAAGTGATCAAATCCCAATCGAATTCCGAGAGAGTATCGACATCACCAGGAGCTGCGGCCGCCGTGGGAACCTTCCGCGATTGCCGACTGGAAGTTTGCGCCCTTGCGCCGGAACTGGATTGGGCTGCTTGCTCGCGCACAATCGGTGCGCTGTCCTGTCTCACCATCATCTCCCACCACTGTTGATTTGGTTGAGGAAAGCCATGCGTTGCGGCATTTTCGGCGAGACTGGCCGCGAAAGCCGGATCGGCGTCGTCGACCTGGTCCGACAGGACCGAGATGTGTTCGTATGAACCACTTCACCGCACCTGTCGTGCACAGGTACGCCCCGGCGCCCTGTTACTCTGAGCCATGAACATACGTTGAAAGAACGGTGCGGAAAGGCAGAGCTCAGGTGCCCCGAGACAACATCCGGTCCGAACCGACACGGGCCGCTTTGCGGCAAGCGGCTCTCGACGTGGCCAGCGAGTACGGCGTCAAGGGAGTCACCCACCGCCGCGTCGCCGCCGCGGCATCTGTTGCCCTCGGCTCGGCCAGCTATCACTACGAGAACATCGATGAACTGATGTTCGAGGCGTTTGCGGCCTGGGTGCAAACGCAGAGCGACCGCTTCATGCCGCCGTTCCGAACTGCTGTCGATGAGGACACGCTGGTAGCCGCAGTGCTCCACCTGCTCTCCGTCATGTACGGCGACGAGAAGGACCGAATCCTGCTCTTCGAGATCTACGCCCACTCCGTTCGCGATCCCGCGTATCACAAGTTGGTCGAGAACTGGTCGGCTTCCACCCGCTCGGAACTCGCGCGCCTCTACAGCAGCGAAACAGCCCAACGTCTTGAAGCGGCCTGGGAAGGTATCGGTGTCCAGTTGGTCATGGGCGGCTCGGTGAAGTCCGCGAGCGACGCCGAACCGCTGTTCCGATTGATCCTGAGCCAGGAGAAGCCGAAAGCCGGCAAGCGCAAGAACGCCTCCAGGAAAGTGGCCAAGGCCGGCTGACGGCACCGCTGGGTTAAACATCGACGCCTTCGGGTGTCGCTGCCTCGCCACCGATCCTGCTGTAGACGTCGGGGCGCGTCCGGCGCCACACCAGAGCGAGAACGAATCCGAATACTGCGAGTCCGAGAATGAACAGCTGCAGCCCCAGTCCGATGGCGAAGTTGCCACCGACGAGCAACGGGAAGTAGTAGCTGCTGATCGCCAGCATCGTGATCAGACCGGCCAGGCCCAGGCCAGGCGCGATCAGGGTATTCCACGGACGCTCCTGATGCGGCACGCGGCGGAAGTACACCAGCACGGCAAGACAGGTCAGCGCCATCAGAGTCAGGATGGCGTACGTGCCGATACCGAACATCCACGAATAGAACGTCACGGCATTCACGTCCAGGAAGACGAACGGGAGGGTAAGCGCGAGCGCGACGGTCGACACCGTTGCGGAGGCGATTGCCGGGGACCCGTGCCTCGGATGCACGCGACCCAACGCCGGCGGCAACACACCATCGCGTGCAAGTGCAAACGTGTAGCGCGCCAATGGATTATGAGCGGACAAAGTGGCAGCGAAGAGACTTGTCACCACCATGCAAGTCATGATCTCCGCGACCACGTCGCCGGCATAGAAACGCAGCCCAGCGGCGAATATTCCGGTCGAGTCCGCTCTCGCGGCATCCACCGCACCGTCGACGCCGTAGAAGGTGACCAGCGCCCACGACGAGAACACGTAGAAGAGGCCAATCAGGATGATCGCCAGGTACGTAGCACGTGGCACCGTCCGTGCGGGATCCCTGACTTCGGTCCGGTAGATCGCGGTTCCCTCGAAACCGAGGAACGTGGCACTCGCAAAGAGAATGGCTACCCCGACCGAACCAGAGGTGAACGCCGAGGGAGTGAACGACTCGAACTGCAGTCCGTGAGGTCCCCCCGTGGCGGTCAAGCTGACGTTGAAGATCAAGACGATGACGACCTCAAGAACCATCAGAACACTCAGGATGCGGCCGGACAGTTCGACGTTGAAGTGCCCCAGTGCCGACACCGCGGCCCATAGCGCGATCGCCCAGATCCACCACGGCACAAAGGCTTCCCCGAAGAGCGAGACCATCAATACCTTGGCCGAGTCGCCGAAGAAAGCGTACGTGCCCACCAGCAGAGCAAGATAACCGAGCTGAGCGAGGAAAGCGGCCGGCAAGCCGATCGGCTTACCCAGGCCGCCGGTGATGTAGGCGTAGAACGCGCCCGTGCGAGGGAAATTGCGTGCCATCGTGGTGAAACCGACGGCGAACATCAGCAAGATGAGGCCCATGACCGCGTAGGTCATCGGCGCACCGATGCCATTGCCTTCCGAAATCACCAGCGGCACAATCCCGGCGACCGCTCCCAGCGGAGCCGACATGGCAAGCACGGTGAGGATCAACTTGGTCGTGGTCAGGCGACCGACGAGCTGCTGCGGCGTCACTCCCGCACTCTCCGTCGGGTCTTGGGTGGTGGTCATCTCGATACGGTCTCCTTCTGAGACATGTCTCGCCGCGGCCTACTTTGAACAAAAGTTCAACCGATGGAAAATATAAGCGCATGTGTGATCTACGTCAATGCCTGATTGCGTCATCCGTGCTAGATGTTCGCGCAATACCGCACACAGCGCAGCCGAGCGGCTGTTTCGGCGAAATACCTTGCCGCCTTGCGGTTTTAGAGATTGCGACCAGATAGTCGACAAACCAAAATCGGACCGGCCAGAGCGCAGAATGGCTGCGTTGGCCGGCCCGGGCACCGTCAATCGGTGATCGTGAACCAGTCTTGCAATGCGGCCGTTGGCCGTAGCGATGACACAACCCGGAGAGGTCGCCCCGATGTGCGTTGGTGACCTCTCCGGGTGCGGGCGAATTCACGCCCTCGGCATACCTATCAGTGGCCGCGGGCCACCCAGTCGTCGTAGTGCACGATCTCGTTGCCGATGGTGGTGGTGTCGCCGTGGCCGGTGTAGACCACCGTCTCACCGGGCAGCAGGCCCAGCCGCTTGGAGATCGAATCCAGGATGGTCGGGAAGTCGGAGTAGGACCGTCCGGTGGCACCCGGCCCGCCCGCAAATAGGGTGTCGCCGGAGATCACCGCGTTCAGGTCGGGGATCGACCAGCAGACCGATCCCGGCGAGTGCCCCGGAGTGTGCAACGGCCGCAGTTCGATACCACCGGCGAACACGCCGACCCCATCGACAATCGGACGGAAATCCTCGTCCGGATGGATTGTTCGCCACAGCATCTCGTCGGCAGGGTGCAGCAGCACCGGCGCATCGAGTGCCTTGCCCAGTTCGGGGGCGACGGTGATGTGGTCGTTATGGCCGTGCGTGCAGACCACCGCGACGACGTTGCGTCCGCCGACGGCCTCGATGATCGGGTCCGCGGTGTGGGCGGCGTCGAACACCACCACATCGGAGTCATCGCCGACGATCCAGATGTTGTTGTCGACGTCCCAGCTGCCACCGTCGAGCTCGAACGTGCCGCTGGTGACCACCCGCTGGATCTGGGCGGGGCCGCTCATTTCTTCAACACCACGACAGAGCGCAGGACCTCGCCAGCGTGCATCTTGTGGAACGCGTCCTCGATCGCGTCCAGCTCGATGCGCTCGGAGACGAACTTCTCCAACGGCAGCCGACCCTGCAGATACAGCGAGATCAAGGTCGGGAAGTCACGCTCGGGCAGGCAGTCGCCGTACCAGGAGGACTTCAATGAGCCGCCGCGGGAAAAGAAGTCCACCAACGGCATCTGCAGTGTCATGTCCGGGGTCGGGACACCGACCAGCACCACCGTGCCGGCCAGATCGCGGGCGTAGAACGCCTGCTCCCACGTCACAGGCCGCCCCACCGCATCGATCACCACATCAGCACCGAAGCCACCGGTCAGCTCCCGGATCGCGGTGACCACATCAACCTGAGCCGCATTCACGGTATGGGTGGCACCAAACTCACGGGCCTGGACAAGCTTCCGCTCATCAAGATCCACCGCGATGATCTTCTTGGCCCCGACCAGGGCGGCACCGGCGATCGCCGCATCACCCACCCCACCGCAGCCGATCACCGCGACCGTGTCATCGCGGGTCACCGCGCCGGTGTTGATCGCCGCACCGATTCCGGCCATCACGCCACAACCCAGCAGCCCGGCCACCGCCGGATCCGCCGCCGAATCGACCTTGGTGCACTGCCCTTCATGCACCAAGGTCTTGTCGGCAAACGCGCCGATGCCCAGCGCCGGGGTCAGCTCGGTGCCATCGGTCAACGTCATCTTCTGAGCCGCGTTGTGGGTGTCGAAGCACAGCTGCGGACGGCCCCGCTTGCAGGCCCGGCACTCCCCACACACCGCACGCCAGTTCAAGATCACGAAGTCACCCGGCTCGACATGGGTGACGCCCTCACCCACCGATTCGACGGTGCCCGCGGCCTCATGGCCCAACAGGAACGGGTACTCGTCGTTGATCCCGCCCTCGCGGTAGGTCAGGTCGGTATGGCACACGCCGCAGGCGATGATGTCGACCACCACCTCGCCGGGACCCGGATCGGGAATGACAATGTCGACCAACTCAACGGGCTGCTTCTTACTCCGGGAGATCACACCCCGAACGGTCTGACTCATTCTTTCTTTCTCCTGTCTGGTCGCACCCGTGGGCGCTGTCGAACTGCCGGCGTTGCGCCCTACGTCGCAACCTCGCGGAGTTGAATCGCTGTGTCTCAACTGGGTTTTGCGGAACGAGGGTCGGCACGTCCACCGGCACGCCGGCATGGTCCACGGCCACCATGGTGAAGTAGCAGCTGTTGGTGTGTCTGGACGCACCGGTGAGGATGTCTGCTGTGTCGACCCGGATGCCGATCTCCATCGATGTCCGACCCGTGTAGTTCACCGACGCAGCGAAGGTGACGAGTTCCCCGACATGGATGGCATCGCGGAACAGCACCCGGTCGACAGACAACGTCACCACATAGCTCTTGGCATAGCTACTCGCACACGAGTAGGCGACCTGGTCGAGTATCCGCAATATGGCACCTCCGTGCACATTTCCGGAGAAGTTGGCCATATCGGGTGTCATCAGGACCGTCATGACCAGGGACCGGCAGTCACTCGGGGGCGAGTTCGCGCTGAGTGCGGAACCGCTCATTTACGCTCGCGTCTCAGCGGACCGGGCTGTGGTTATAGCCGGTCAGTAGCATGTGCCCGGCATCTACCAACACCGTCGTACCGGTAACTTTGGCGGCCAGATCCGAGTTCAGATAGACCGCGGTGTTTGCGATCTCCATCGGGTCGAGAAGGTCAGTGCCTCTCAGAACATTGAACCGGTGACCGCCCTCGACGAGATCTTCCCGGGTACCGCCTGGATGACCCGAGATCAGGTCATAGCCGGGCTGATTGTCGAGCATCGGGGTATCCACCGCTCCCGGATTGACCGAGTTGCAGCGCGGACCATGGGGCGCCAATTCAAGCGCCACGCTCTTCATCAATCCGATAACACCATGCTTGGCGGCGGTGTAGTGGGCGTAGATCCCGCCCGGTTCCAGGCCGTCCACCGAGGACGTCATGACGATCGAGCCCGATTGACGCTCGATCATGTGCGGTGCCACCGCTTTTGCGGATCGCCACACCCCGGTCAGGCAGACCCCGATCATGTCCGACCACTGCTCGTCTGAGAGTTCCCAGAACGGGCCCGTAGCCCAGATACCCGCGTTGGCGATCAGTGCGTCGATCTTTCCGAACTCGCTGATGGTCGCCGCTACCGCACTGTCGAGATCGGACTGCGACCGAACATCACCGGTGAAACGCAGAGCGCGCCGGCCAAACTCCTCGACGAGCGACACGGTCTGCTCGAGATCATCTGCGGTGCCCAGCGGATAACCGACGGTGTCGATATCGTGTGCGAGGTCCAGCAGGGCCACGTCGGCACCCTCACGTGCGGAGGCGACGGCATGCGCACGTCCCTGCCCCCGGGCTCCACCGGTGATGAAGACGACTTTTCCGTCCAGTAAACCCATTCTTGGAACTCCTCTTTCAGTGTCGAGTCGACATCGGGGTGCCTTCTGGCCGAGGGCACACGTTGCGCGTGGTGGGGCCGGCCGCGGAAGGACGGCCGGGTGCACCAGCGATGTTCAGCCCGCGGTGGAACCGCCATCGATGGGATACACGCCGCCTGTGCAGTAGCGGGTGCGGTCCGACGCCAGAAACAGCACCAGCTCGCTGACCTCTTCGGGCTGGGCAATCTTTGAGATCGGCTGTGTGGCAACCCATTCGTCGAAGTCCCAGTAGGGGTTCGATGCCATGATCGCCTTTTCCTCGTCGAGCATGGGGGTATCAACGCAGCCCGGGGCGACAGCGTTCACCCGGATGTTGTCGGCGGCATAGGTCAGTGCAGCCGACTTCGTCAACCCGACGACGGCGAACTTGCTGGACACGTAGGCCGCGTAGCCCCACGATCCGACGACACCCATCATCGATGCGGTGTTCACGATCGCGCCGCCGCCGGCCCGTTTCAGCGCCGGGACTGCCGCGCGCATACCTTTGAACACTCCGGCGGCGTTCGTATCGAGCACGGTGCCCCAGGTGTCATCGCTGCACGCGTCGACCGCATCGCAGCTGACGATTCCGGCGTTGTTGATCAGGATGTCCAGGGCGCCGAATTCCTCCTCGGCGCGCGCGACGGCCTGATCCCATTGATCCGTGACTCGGACATCCAGGTGTTGATAGACAGCCCGACCACCCTTCTGCCGGATCTGCTCGGCGACGCCCTCCCCGAGCTCGTCGCGAATGTCGGAGACGACGACGTTGGCACCCTCCTCGGCGAAACGCATTGCGTGTGCGGCGCCTTGACCTCGGGCACTCCCCGAGATCAGTACCGTCTTGCCGGCGAACTCAAGAGTCACGTTCGCTACCCCATTCCTGTCAGTTGTTCGCTCTCGCCACCCGCATGTCCGGATGCCGCACGGGCCGGCCGAGGAGGACCAGGCTTTCCAATTTGAACTTTTGTTCAACCTTGGGTGGATCCATGATCACTCCCCACCCTCGAGCTGTCAACCCCCGACCACTGGTCGACCGATCATCAAACCGATGCCACATCAAGCCGGGCTGAAATGACCTTCACTGCAGCAGTTTTCAACAACCCGTTTCCGTGTTCACCAGGACGCCACATGGCCGAGTGGAAACTCCCGCACCCAAACGGTTGACGGCCGGTGGGTCTGCGAGTACCTTCATCGAAACATTGAACAAATGTTCATATATAGCGGAATGGTTGAGCACCCGGCGCAAGGATGACGTTCCATGAGCACCCCTGAGAATTCGCATGTCGATGAATCCACGATGCGGTCAGTACTCGGACACTTCCCCACTGGAGTCGTAATAATCACGGCCACAGGTGATTCCGAACCTATCGGGATGACCATCCAGTCCTTTCTCTCGTTGTCACTGAATCCTCCACTCGTGCTCCTGTCGGTTGCGAAGACATCGGTGAGCTGGCCGCGAATTGCCACTGGTGGGCGTTTCCTGGTCAACGTGCTCGCCGAGCATCAGTCCGGATTGGCCCGCCAGTTCGCACAGAGCGGCGCGGACAAGTTCGCGGGCATCGGCTACACGTCCGATGCCACTGAGGGCGGCCCTAGGCTCGACGGTGCCAGTGCCTGGATCGACTGCCGCGCCGAGACCCACTACGACGGCGGCGACCACACGATCGTGGTGGCGAAGGTCCTGGGCGCCAGCGTGTCACCGCACGAACATCACGCCATGGCGCCGTTGGTATTTCATCGGTCGGGCTTCCCCCGCCTGAACTCCTGTTGTCACATCTGAATCGAAAGGAAACTGGTGCAATGAAATTCGGAGTCTTCAACATCCCTTATGCCCTGGGATACTCGTCAGGCCGGCGGACTGCGCGCCAGGTCATCGACTGGGATCTGCAGATCACCAAGTGGGCCGACGAGTACGGATTGGACGAGGCGTTCTTCGCCGAGCACTACACGCTCGGTGACGAGCCGTCCCCTGCACCGGACCAGATGATCGCCGCCGCTTCGCAGCTCACGTCCAACATCACGCTAGGTGCGGCTGCCCACCTGCTGCCCTACCACAATCCCGTCGGCCTGGCGCATCGCATGATGTGGCTGGATCACATGACCGGCGGCCGGTACATCGCCGGTGTCGCACCAGGTGCCTACCCGAGCGATGCACAACTGTTCGGCACGGGCAAGAACAATCCGAAGATGCTCGTCGAGGCCCTCGACATCATCGAAGCGATCTGGACCCGGATCGGACCGTTCAAGATCGAAGGTGAGTTCTTCTCCGTCGATATGCCGGCATTCGATCCCAATATCGTCGGCCCCCATCTCAAACCGCTCCAGCAGCCTGGTATCCCGCTGATGATCACCGGCATGCAACCCAGTTCGCCATCCCTGACCGAGGCCGGGCGACGGGGCGCGATCCCGATGAGTCAGCAGGTGCACGAGTCCGTACTCGTTCAACACTGGGACGCCTACTCGAAAGCGGCCGCCGAGGCCGGACGCACGCCATCACGCGCTGATTGGCGCATCTGCAGGGATTACTTCGTCGCCGAGACGGACGACGAAGCCCTCGACCGCGTGTACAACGGTGCGCTGGGCAAGCTGTGGGGCGAGTACAACATCCCGACGTTCGTTCACAAGCTCCACATCGGAGATCTGATCTCGGGCGGGACGATCGCCCCCGAGGACCTGTCGATCGAGTGGATGGTAGAGAACTTCCTCATCGTCGGTTCGCCGGACACGGTTATCGGCAAGGTCGAGGAGCTGTACCAGAACGTCGGAGGCTTCGGCAGCATGGTCACCTTCTGCCACGAGTACTACGACGAGCCCGACGTGTACCGCCGCAGCTTCGAACTGATGGGCACCAAGGTCCGCCCCGCCCTGGCCCATCTGACCGGCGAATAGCCGGTATCCCCAAAGAAACCCACTCAGCACGACCGAAAGAAGGATATGGCCACCATCCGCAAGTTCGACCCGATGACGATCGACCTGGAGGACAAGCCCCGCCCCGACAGCGATGCCGCAGTGCGTTTGCAGCGGCTATACGCCAATGACGAGGACACACAGTTCCACGGAGTCTGGCAGGCCGAACCGGGCACTCACGCGAATCTCCCCGGACAGGAGACCGTCGTCATCCTCGCCGGCAAGGCCACGGTAAGCGGCCAGAACGGCGACAGCATCGACGTCGCGGCCGGGGACCTTGTCTTCATCGACGCCGGCGAGGTCACCACCTGGAAGGTTCACGAAACCATCCGCAAGGTGTTCGTCATAAACAGCTAGACAATTGGTGCGGGGCGTCCGAAAGGATGCCCCGCATCGCCCACCTGCGGCGTCTGCTTCGCGATGTCTTTGGGGACCAGAACATTTCACCGGGTGCCGCCATGCGACCCGTGACCCTCGTGGCCCGACACGCGCACAGGTTGACCCAAACCGTCGAACGTGTGTTCTAATACTGGACGCCGCCCATCCCGCTTACTGCGGGCGATGTTCAGAAGGAGTTTCGCGTGACGATGACTGTAGACGCTCAGGTAGCAGAAACCTCACCTACCGAGTCCGACGCTCCCGACGACTTGGTTACTCCTCTCGATGGCACACCGACGCCCGCCGCTGAAGCTCCTACCGACGAGAAGCCGAGGAAGGCTCCAGCCAAGAAGGCAGTGAGCAAGAAAGCCAAGACGATCGAGCTGACTCTCACCGTCACCGGTACCGCCGACGGCGAATGGCACGCCGAGCTCAAGCAGGGCACCACCTACCTGGCTCGCAACGTCGCGGTCGCGGCCGCTGCCGTCTCGCGTGCGGCCAAGGAATTGCACGAGGACCTCTCCACTCCGATCGACGAGGTGATCGAGGAGGCACGCTCCCAGCAGGCCGCCAAGGTCGCCGCACTCGAGGCCGAACTCGAAGCTGCCCGAAAGGCCCTCTCCGACTTGGAATGAGGGGGCTTGTGGATGCCTACCGCCATTGATCTACGCCGAGCAGTTGCAGGTCGGTGACGTATTTGACGATGATCGGCGCCGAGACGTGCGGGATGTCGTGATCGGGGCCGATTTTCGCTTCCTGCACCGCCGCACGGAACCGGTCGGTCGGCGCGTAGGACCCGCACATCGGCTCTGCAGGCTGCAAATTCGTGGCATCGCCCGACGGCAACATCTCCAGCACGGTGCGCCGGCGCTGTCGATCCGGCAAGGCCCGCAGGGCGGTCACAAACCGCGGCAACCACTCTCCGAAGTGACCAATGCGCTGGATCGGGTAACCGGCCTCGATCACCCAGTCGACGTACTCGTCGAGCCCGATGCCGTCGTCGTGCGGGTTCATCACGTGATAGCACTCAAACCCGTCGGCCACGCGGGCACCCAGCGTGGTGATCGCTTCTGCGATGAATTCGACAGGCAGCGCGTCGAAGTGCGCGCGTTGCCGGTTGCCGTCGCCGTCAAGTTGGTAGAACGAGGCGGGCGCGATGCCAGTTGCCAACAGGCTCAGCACCATTCGGGTGAACAGGTCCGACACGTTGAGCTGACCCGCATACGTGGTGTCGGCCAGGATCAGGTCGCAACGAAACACTCCGACCGGCAGCCCGCACAGGTCATTGGCCTCGCGCAACAACACCTCGCCGGCCCACTTGCTGGTGCCGTAGCCGTTGACGAAGCTGCCGTCGATGGTGCGAGTGGAGCCGACGACCCGGATGTCGGCGTCCTCGGTGAACGCCGACGGCTCGACCTGGTCGCCTACGTTGCCTGTCGACACGTACGTGTAGGGCTTCAGCTTCGTGGTGAGCGCGAGGCGGACCAGCTCGCCGGTGCCCACGACGTTGGGCCTGAACAGCTCACGATAAGGAAGGACGCCGCTGACGAGAGCCGCGGAGTCGACGATCAGGTCGACGGTGTCGGCCAGCCGCTGCCAGGTCTGCTGGTCCAAGCCTAGGTTGACTTCGGCCTTGTCGCCGGCGAGGACCTCCAGATGATCGGCGGCCAGCTCCTGGAAATGCCGCAACAGTCCCGGGTCGCCGCTGTCGAAGGTCTTCTCCAAGCGTTGCTGCGCATCCTCATTGGACTTGGCGCGCACCAGGCAGATCAGTGTGCCGTCCACCAGGTCCATCCGCTCCAGCCATTCCAGGGCCAGGTAACGCCCGAGGAAACCGGTCGCCCCGGTCAACAGAACCGTCCGCAACTTGGCGCTCGCGCGTGGCAGCGTCGGGGCCGCGGTCAGCGTCGTGGCGTCGATGAACTTGTCCAGTGTGAGATCGCGGGCGTGCACCTCGGTGCTGTCGCAGCCATGCACGGACTCGAAGCTGGGCCCGTTGGCGGCAGCCACATCCGACGAGCTGGATTGCCTTTCCACCTGCTGGCTCAAGCTTCTTACGGATGGCGTGTCGAATACGTTGGGTACCGAAAGGTGGGCATCCAAAGCGGTGTTGGCCGCGGCGACCACCCGCATCGCCAACAACGAATCCCCACCCAAATCGAAGAATGAGTCATCGACCCCGACCCGCTCCACACCCAACACATCGGCATAGATCCCAGCCAGAATCTCCTCGACCGGGCCAGCCGGAGCACGGTAACCACCACCGCCGTCCACATATTCAGGTGCCGGCAAAGCCCGAACATCCAACTTGCCGTTGACCGTCAACGGTATTGCGTCCAACACCACCACGGCGGCCGGCACCATGAACTCCGGCAACCGCTCGGCCAGCGCGCCGCGTAGCCGGGCAGGGTCAGCAGTTCCGGTGACATAACCCACCAACCGCCGATCCCCGGGACGGTCCTCACGGGCAATCACCGCCGCCTGCTCGACCCCATCCAGCCCGGCCAGCGCTGTCCGGACTTCACCCAACTCGATGCGATACCCGCGGATCTTGACCTGCTCATCCGCGCGCCCCAGATACCGCAACTGCCCATCAGCGCCCCACGACACCAGATCCCCTGTGCGGTACATCCTTTCACCCGACACCCCGAACGGACACGCCACAAACCGCGACCCGGTCAAACCGGCCCGACGCCAATACCCAACCCCCACCCCGGCGCCGGCCACATACAACTCCCCCACCACGCCGCGCGGCACCGGGCGCAACCACCCATCCAGCACGAATAACGCGGCCCCCACCACCGGCGACCCGATCGGCGGCACCCCCGACCCCGCTGTCAGCGGGGCGCTGATCGCCACACACATCGTGGTCTCGGTCGGGCCGTAGGCGTTGATCACCATCCGCCCAGGCGCCCAGCGGTCCACCACTTCGGCCGGACAGGCCTCACCTGCCATCACCAATGCCGCCGATTCCAACCCCTCCGGCGAGAGTGCCGCAATCGCAGACGGAGTCTGAGTCAACACGTTGACATGCTGACTGAGCAGCACGGCGTGGAAGTCGTCCGGTGAGCCGGCCACCGACTCAGGCACCTCCACCAGCCGCCCGCCGCGCAAAAGCGCACCGAATACCTCCCAGCCCGAGACGTCAAAGGCCAAGGAATGACACTGCGCCCACACACCTGCGCGCGGCAGGCCGGCATCCAGTGACGACAGCAGCTGGGTGATGTTGTGGTGGGTGACGACCACCCCTTTCGGGACACCGGTAGTGCCGGAGGTGTAGATGATCTGGGCAATGTCATCGGCCGCGGGCACCGGCAAGCCCGTGCACGGGTAGGTTTCGATGGCGGGGTCTTCGGCATCGATGACCGGCAGGTCACACCCGTCGAGCCGGTCGGCCAGCCCCGCAGTGGTGATCGCGGCGATCGGCCCGGCATCGGTGAGCAGGAACCTGATCCGCGTTTCCGGCATTGCGGGGTCGATCGGCAGGTACGCCGCCCCCGTTTTGAGCACCGCCAAAATCGCCACGACCGCCTCGATCGTGCGCGGCAACAGCAATGCCACCCGTTGGCCGGGACCCGCGCCACGGCCAATCAGCAAGTGCGCCAGCCGGTTCGATGCCTCATCGAGCTCGCGGTACGTCAGCGAGCGGCTCTCGTGTACCAGCGCCACCGTCTCCGGGGTGTTCGTCACGTGTTCGGCGAACAACTCCGGAACCGACACCAGAGCACCCACCGGCTCGCCCAACACGCCCCAATTACCAACCTCACCCAACCAGGCGCGCTCACCGGCAACCAACACATCGACCGACGACAACAACCGAGCCGGATCAGCAGTCAACCCCACCAACACCCGCTCCAACCGCTCGATCAGCGCCTGGATGCCGGCCGCGTCGAACACGTCGGTCCGAAATTCCACTTCCCCATAAATCCCGGCGGGCTCACCGGCATCGGTGAAGCGTTCTTTCAGGAAGAACACCAGATCCATTTTCGCGGCCTGGGTATCCGCGAGCAGCGGCGTGACCTGTAGATCACCCAAACGCAGTCCGGTTGCGGGGACGTTGACTTGTCCGGGGAAGTTCTGCCAGCCCAGCATCACCTGAACCAGAGGGTGATGGGCCCGGCTGCGGGTTGGGTTGAGCCGTTCCACGAGTACCTCGAACGGCACATCTTGATGCTCGTAGGCGGCCAGGCTGCGCGCGCACACCTGGTCCAAAAGTTCTGTCACAGTGGGATTACCAGTCACATCGACCCGCAGCACCAAGGTGTTGACGAAAAACCCCACCAGCTCATCCAGTGCCGGGTCGCGGCGCCCGGCGATCGCGAACCCCACCGCCACATCGCTGCTGGCGCTGAGCCTCGAAAGCAGGGCCAGCAGCGCCGCTTGTACCACCATGAAACTGGTCGCATTATGCTCGCGGGCCACCCGAGCAACCTGCTGCTGTAGCTCCGCCGGCCAATCGACCGACACCCTGGCGCCGCGCTGATCGGCCACGGGCGGGTAGGGGCGATCGGTGGGCAGCTGCAGCCGCTCAGGCATCCCGGCCAGGGCCTGCTCCCAGTACGCCAGCTGCGCAGCGATGTTGCTTTCACTGTCATCGAAATCACCGAACTGGGCGCGCTGCCACAGCGTGTAATCGACGTACTGCACCGGCAAGGGCACCCAGCCCGGGGCCTGCCCCGCGCACCGGCTGGCATAGGCCACACCCAAGTCACGTACCAGCCGAGTCATCGACCAGCCATCCGCGGCGATCTCGTGCACCACGGCCACCAGCACGTGTTCATCGTCGCCAACACGGAAAAGCCCTGCCCGCAACGGGATCTCGGTTGCCAGATCGAATGTGTGGCGCACCGCCGCGTTGATGGCCTCACCCAGCCGGCTCTCCGGCCAGCCGCTGGCATCGATGATCTGCCACCCGAAGTCGGCCCGCTCGGACGCCACCACCAACTGCCGGGGGATACCCTCGACCGCCGGCAACTGGGTGCGCAGGGTTTCATGGCGGCCCACCACATCGGACAGCGCGGCACCGAGTGCGTCGGCATCCAGGTGCCCCTCCAGCCGCAACGCCACCGCCACGTTGTAAAGCGGTGAAGGGCCGAGCAACTGGTCGATAAACCACAACCGCTGCTGGGCAAACGACAACGGCACCACCGCCGGCCGCTCACCCGCCACCAACGGCGGCAGCCGCCCCGCATCCGCACCGACATGGGGCGCCAACTGGGCAACCGTGGGCGCCTCGAACACTGTGCGAACCGAGAGATCGGCACTCAGGGCGTTGTTGACCGCGGCGATCAAGCGCATCGCCGACATTGAATCCCCACCCAGATCGAAGAACGAGTCGTCAACACCGACCGCGTCCATCCCCAGCACCTCGGCGAACACCCCGGCGATGATTTTTTCGGTCGGGGTCTGCGGCGCCCGGAAGGCCGTGGCGGCAAACACCGGTGCCGGCAAGGCCTTTCGGTCGAGCTTGCCCGATGGGGTCAACGGGAACTCGTCGAGCACCACGATGTGCGTCGGCACCATGTATTCGGGCAACCACGCACTCAACCGCTGACGCACCGCGGTGAGTTTGGAGTTGGTGCGGGGGTCGTTGGCGTGGGTGCTGCGTTGGCGGGCGCCGTCGGGTGGGATGTAAAGGTCGGTCAGCGCTGGGGTGCGCTGGCGGTGGGGGTCGACGGGGATGATGAAGACGGCATCCAGGGTGCCGGGTTGGGCGCCCCAGGTGACCGCGACCTGGTATCCAGTAGCTTCGCCGAGGCGGTGCAATTCTTCGGGGACAACGGCATCGGCGGCGCCGGCTTCAGCCAGTGCGTCGGCCAGGGACAGTCCGTCGGCGAGGGCGTGTTCGACGTGGACGTCGCCGAGCAGTCCGGCGCGGGGGATCTCGGTGACGCGAACGGCAACGGGGCGTCGGGATGTCAACTGTTCGTGCAGCCCGCGCAGGCCTGCGCACTCGGTCCACGCCCAGCACTCTGTCGCGGCCAGCGAGCGTACGGGCGCGGGGGTCTTATGGATGGTGACGTCGTAGCGGTACCGGTTGAGTTCATTGTCGGCCACTCCGCGTTTGACTTCGATGCCGAGTCCGGCAACCGACGGGCGGTCGGCGGCCCAGGTGGTGAAAAACTCTGGGGCCAGCAGTAATTCGGTTTCGCCGAGCACCGCACGCTGGACACGTTGGCGGATTTCGTCGGCATCGGACGTGGCGGTGGCGCCGGCCAGTGCGACCCCGGTTTGCAGCGCGCCCTGCAGGGTGCGGTTCCGCACATCACCGAGAAACAGTCTCCCGCCGGGAGCCAGCAGATCCATGGCGTTGTCGATGACCTCGGCCAGATAGGCCGCGTTGGGGAAGTACTGGATCACCGAGTTGAGGATGATGGTGTCGAAGTAACCCTGCGGCAAGGCACCGGTGACGTGGGCGGGCTGGGTCAGCAGTTGGACCCGATCACGCCACCCGATCTGCAACTGCTCCAGCGATCGGGCCAGGGCGTCGATGGCCACCGCCGAGACGTCGGTGCCGACATAATGTTCGCAGTACGGGGCGATCTGGGACAACATCAGCCCGGAGCCCGCGCCGATCTCCAACATGCGCCGCGGCTGCATGACCAGGATGCGATCCACCGTGGCCGCCCGCCACTCCGCCATCTCCTCGAGCGGAATCGGATCGTCGGTGTAGCTGCTGTTCCAGCCTCGAAAATCCATGCCGAACGCGGGTGCCGCGACCTCGGCGCCGTACAGCTCGTCGTACATGTGGTGCCACCGGTCGACGATTTCGGCGTCCTGCTCGGCGGTGCTGGCGTGCTCCAGCGTGACGTAGGCGATGAGGTGGGAGCCGGTGATGCCGTGGTGCACAGTGGCGGCCGCTTGTATGACTTGCGGGCAGGCCAGCAGGGTATTTTCGATTTCGCCCAGTTCGATGCGCTGTCCGCGCAGTTTGATCTGCGTGTCGGCGCGGCCCAGGTAGTCCAGGGTGCCAACCGGGGTCCAGCGCACCAGGTCGCCGGTGCGGTACATGCGTGTCCCGGCAGCCCCAAAGGGATTGGCCACAAACCGGTCGGCGGTCAACTCCGCCCGGCCGACATAGCCGCGCGCCAACGCGGGTCCGGCCAGATAAAGCTCGCCCACTACTCCGAACGGTGCCGGGTTCAGCCGAGCATCCAACACCAACGCGCACACCCCTGGGATCGGGGCGCCGATGCTCACCGACCGGCCCACCGGCTGCGGCGCAGTGCAGGTGGCCCAGACGGTTGTCTCGGTGGGCCCATACGCGTTGAACATCTGTCGACCCGGCGCCCAGGAGGCCACCAACTCGGCCGGGCAGGCCTCGCCCGCGGTGATCAGCGTGTCCACCCCGTCCACCTGAGCCGAATCCAGCGACGCCAGCACCGTCGGGGTCAACACCGCTGCGCTGACCCCCTGGCTCTGCAGCAGGGCGGTCAAGGCCTCCCCGGCATAGGCGTCCGGCGGGGCCACCACCGACACCGCCCCGGATCCCGCCGCCAACAACAACTCGAACACCGATGCGTCAAAGGTCGGCGCGGCCACCATCAGCACCCGCGCATCCGCGCCCAGCCCGAAGACCGCTCGTTGCGCTTGGGCCATCCCCAGCAGACCCGCGTGGCTGACCGCCACCCCTTTGGGCACACCGGTGGACCCCGACGTGAAGATCACATAGGCGGCGTCATCCACCCCCAGCGCCGCCAACCGGTCGGCATCGGTGATCGCCTCTGCGCATCGCCCCGACAGGTCCAGAGCGTCGATGCGAATCACCGGACGCCCCGCGGCGCCGGCCACCATGTCGGGGCCACAGGTCAGCACACACACCGCGGCCACCGTGTCCAACACCGTGGCGATCCGCTCACCGGGATGGGTCCGATCCACCGGTACATAGACCCCACCGGCCTTGACCACAGCCCACCACGCCACCACCAGCTCGACGCACCGATCCATCGCTACACCGACCGTGCGCTCTGGACCCACCCCCATCTCAATCAGCAACCGCGCCAATCGGTTCGATGCCTCGTCAAGTTCGCGATAGGACAGCGCCCGCGCACCATCGAGCACGGCCATTGCATCCGGATCGGCGGCTACGGCCGCCTCCAGCAACTGCGGAGCCACCCCCACCGGAGCTGCCACACCCACACCAGACCACTGATCCAGCAACAGATCACGCTCGTCACGGTCCAGCAGCGCCACTTCCCCGACCACCACCGACGCGTCGGCGACAACCGCCTCGACCAACCGCCCAAACCAGCCGACCAATCGCTCGATGGTGGTCCGGTCAAACAAGTCCGTGGCATACGAGACCGTCCCGGTGACCATCGGCGCGGCCGGGTCCTCGGTGGCCACCTCTCTCAGATCGAAATCCAGATCCCACTTTGCGGTGAGGACGGGCGCCGTCACCGGTTCGACGCTGACCCCGTCGAATGCCACCTGGGGGAGCACATTGTTCTGGAAGGCCATGCCTACCTGAAACAGCGGATGGTGCGACGTGGAGCGCGTCGGGTTGAGCTGCTCGACGAGAAGCTCGAACGACACATCCTGGTTGCTGTAGGCGTCCAGCGCTTTCCGACGCACCTGCTCAAGCACATCGCTGAACCGCTGCGCAGCATTGACACCCACCCGCAACACCCACGTGTTCACGAAGAAGCCAACCAGATCGTCGAGCGCCTCATCGACTCGTCCGGCGATCGGCGTGCCCATCGCCACGTCCTCGCCCACCCCGACCAGGTACAACAACACCGCCACCAGGGACTGCAGGACCATCGAGGCGGTCGCGTTATGCGCCGCGGCCAACCGCTTGATACCCGCCCACATCTGCGGGTTGATGAACAACCCCACCCCATCACCGCGATAACTGGGCACCGGCGGGCGGGCCCGATCCGTCGGCAGCGACACCACCTCCGGCAGCTCGGCCAGCTCGTGCTGCCAGTACCGCAACTGCTCAGCGATCACGCTGTCCGGATCGGACTCAGCTCCCAACCACTCCTGTTGCCACAGCGTGTAGTCGACATACTGCACCGGCAGTGGCGCCCAATCGGGTTCGGCGCCCGCACACCGGCTGGCGTACGCCACGCCTACATCCCTGACCATCGGGGCCAGTGACCACCCATCAAAAGCAATGTGGTGCACCACGATTCCCACCACATACCGCTCGGTCCCTAACGAGTAGATCTGCGCACGAATCGGAATTTCGGTCGCCAACTCAAACCGGTACCCCGCCAGCGCCGTCAACTCGCTGATCACACCCGACTCCGGCAACGACACCACCGCGGCGCCCCCGCGCCGCCACATCCCGGCTTGCGCCGGCAGCACCTGCTGGAACGGCACACCGTCGATGTCGGGAAATATGGTGCGAAGCGATTCGTGGCGGGCGATGACATCATCGAGGGCCGCGCTCAGCGCCTCGATATTCAGCGCTCCGCTGATCCGATACGCGGTCGGCATGTTGTAGGTCGCCGCCCCGCCCTCGAACCGGTTGAGGAACCACAGCCGGCTCTGAGCATGCGACAACGGAACCACCGCCGGCCGCTCACCCGCCACCAACGGCTTACGCCCACCCCCATCCCCGCCGAGACGAGGCGCCAACCGGGCAACCGTGGGCGTGTCGAACAAGGTGCGCACCGCGAGGCCGGTATCCAGGACGGTCTTGATCGCGGCGACCACCCGCGTCGCCAGCAGCGAATCCCCACCCAGATCGAAGAACGAGTCATCGACCCCGACCCGCTCCAGCCCGAGTATCCGGGCGTAGATGCCGGCCAGGATCTCCTCGACCGGACTCGCCGGAGCGCGATAACCACCACCGCCACTTTGGTATTCGGGTTCCGGCAGGGCGCGGCTATCCAGTTTTCCGTTGACCGTCAACGGTATGGCGTCGATGACCACCACTGCGGCCGGCACCATGAACTCCGGTAGCCGCTCGGCCAGCGCCGCGCGGGTCTGAGCCGGGTCGGCCGTCCCGGTGATGTAGCCCACCAGACGCTTATCC
This sequence comes from Mycobacterium sp. IDUB_17, assembly GCF_055419465.1. NCBI lineage: Bacteria > Bacillati > Actinomycetota > Actinomycetes > Mycobacteriales > Mycobacteriaceae > Mycobacterium > Mycobacterium sp. IDUB_17. Next base: position 93,305 of record NZ_JBVAXS010000004.1, read on the forward strand.
CCGGGGCGGTCCTCGCGGGCGATCACCACCGCCTGCTCGACCCCGTCGAGTGCAGCCAACACCGCCTGCACCTCACCACATTCGATGCGATACCCGCGGATCTTGACCTGCTCATCGGCACGCCCCAAGTACTGCAGCTGCCCGTCAGCACCCCACGACACCAAATCCCCGGTGCGATACATCCTTTCGCCCGCTGCCCCGAACGGACACGCCACAAACCGCGACCCGGTCAACCCGGCCCGACGCCAATACCCAACTCCCACACCGGCACCGGCGATGTACAACTCCCCGACCACGCCCACCGGCACCGGGCGCAACAACTCATCGAGCACAAACAACGCCGCCCCCGGCACCGGCGAGCCGACCGGCGCCGCCCCCGACCCCGCCACCAGGGGCGCACTGACCGCCGCAAACACTGTGGTCTCGGTCGGACCGTATTGGTTGATCATCGCCCGCCCGGGCGCCCACCGATCCGCCACCTCGGCCGGGCAGGCCTCACCGCCGAACACCAACGTCGTCACCGACTCCAACCCCTGCGGCGACGAAACCGCCAGAGCCGAAGTGGTCTGGGTAAGCACGCTGACGCGTTCAGCAACCACTACCCGGCGAAAGTCCTCCGGCGAGCGGGCCACCGCTTCGGGCACCACCACCAGCCGCCCGCCACTGAGAAGTGCACCCCATATCTCGTGGACCGAGAAGTCAAAGCCATAGGAATGACACTGCGTCCATGCTCCTGCCGTCGGCAGATTCGCATACGGAGACCCCATCAGTGCGGTGACGTTTTGATGGGTGATCGCCACGCCTTTGGGGACCCCGGTGGTGCCCGAGGTGTAGATGAGGTACGCGATGTTGCCGGGGTCCGGTGCCGGCAATCCGACGCAGGGGTAGGTGGCGATGCGGGGGTCTTCGATGTCGATGACCGTCAGGTCGTGCCCGGTCAGCCGCGGGCGCAGCCCGGCGGTGGTGACGATCGCCATCGGTGCCGCGTCGGCGAGCATGAACTCGATGCGGGCCGCCGGGTGGGCCGGGTCGATCGGCAGGTAGGCCGCCCCGGTCTTGAGCACCGCCAGGATCGCCACGATCGCTTCGGCGGAGCGGGGCAACAACAGCCCCACATACTCGCCGGGGCCCACACCATGGGCGGTCAACAAGTGCGCCACGCGGTCGGCGGCCTCGTCCAGCTCGCGGTACGTCATCGAGCGGCCTTCGAAGGTCAACGCCACCGCCTCCGGTGTGCGGGCCACGTGCTCGGCGAACAACGCCGGAATCGACACCGGCGTGCCCGCAGGCAGGGTCAACACCGCCCGGTTACCGATCTCATCCAGACGAGCGTGCTCACCGGCATCGAGGAGATCCATTGACGACAGCCGCCTGCCCGGGTCGGCGGTCATCGCCACCAACACCCGCTCCAACCGCTCGATCAGCGCCTGGATGCCGGCCGCGTCGAACACGTCGGTGCGAAATTCCACGTCTCCATAAATCCCGGCGGGCTCACCGGCATCGGTGAGACGTTCGGCCAGCGTGAATGTCAGATCCACGCGGGCCGACTGGGTGTCCACCGGCATCTGCGTGACCTGCACATCGCCCAAGGCCAACCCGGCGGCAGGGTCGCTGGTGTGCCCGGGGAAGTTCTGCCAGGCCAATACCACCTGAACCAGTGGGTGATGGGCGAGGCTGCGGGTGGGGCTGAGCCGCTCGACGAGCAACTCGAAAGGCACATCTTGATGCTCGTAGGCGGCCAGGCTGCGCGCGCGCACCTGGTCCAACAGTTCAGCGGTGGTGGGATCACCGGCCACATCGACCCGCAGCACCAGAGTGTTGACGAAGAACCCCACCAGCTCATCCAGCGCGGGATCGCGTCGGCCGGCGATCGCGAATCCGACGGCCACCTCGGGGCTGGCACTGAGCCTCGCCAGCAGCACCGCCAGGGCGGCCTGTATCACCATGAAGCTGGTCGCATTGTGTTCGCGGGCCACCTCGCGCACGCGCTGCTGCAGCGCGGCCGGCCAATCGACCGACACCCTGGCGCCGCGGTAATCGGCCACCGGCGGATAAGGCCGATCGGCGGGCAGCTGCAGCCGCTCAGGCATCCCGGCCAGGGCCTGCTCCCAGTACGCCAGCTGCGCAGCGATGCTGCTGCCGCTGTCTTCCAGATCACCGAACTGGGCGCGCTGCCACAGCGTGTAATCGACGTACTGCACCGGCAAGGGCGCCCAGCCCGGGGCCCGCCCCGCGCACCGGCTGGCATAGGCGACACCTAGGTCACGCACCAGCGCGGTGATCGACCAGCCATCCGCGCCGATATGGTGCACCACCGCGACCAGCACGTGTTCATCGTCAGCCACTCGGAAAAGCCATGCACGCAAAGGGATCTCATTCTCGAGATCGAACAAATAGCACGCCGCCGAGTTGATGGCCCCACCCAGCCGGCTCTCCGGCCACCCAGTGGCATCGATGATCTGCCAACCGAAGTCGGCCCGCTCGGGCGCCACCACCAACTGCTGGGGGATGCCCTCGGGCGCCACAAACAAGGTGCGCAGGCTCTCGTGGCGGCCCACCACATCGGACAGCGCCGCTCCCAGCGCCTCGGCATCCAGGTGCCCCTCCAGCCGCAACGCCGCCGGTATGTTGTATACCGCTGAGGGCCCCTGCAACTGGTCGATAAACCACAACCGCTGCTGGGCAAACGACAACGGCACCACCGCCGGCCGCTCACCTGCCACCAATGGCTCAGGCCGACTCGAATCCGCGCCGATGCGCAGCGCCAGCCCGGTAACCGTAGGTGTGTCGAACACGGTGGGTACCGAAAGGTCAGCATTCAGTGCGGTGTTGGCCGCGGCGACCACCCGCATCGCCAACAACGAATCCCCACCCAAATCGAAGAACGAGTCATCGACCCCGACCCGCTCCACACCCAGCCCGAGCACGTCAGCATAGATACCTGCCAAGATCTCCTCGACCGGACCAGCCGGAGCACGGTAACCACCACCGCCACTTCGATATTCAGGTGCCGGCAGAGCCCGAACATCCAACTTGCCGTTGACCGTCAACGGCAACGCGTCCAACACCACCACCGCGACCGGCACCATGAACTCCGGCAACCGCTCGGCCAGCGCAGCGCGGATCTCGACCGGATCTACCACCCCGGTGACATAACCCACCAACCGCCGATCCCCCGGACGATCCTCACGAGCAATCACCACCGCCTGCTCAACCCCAGCCAACCCCGCCAGCGCCGTCCGAACCTCACCCAACTCAATCCGATACCCACGAATCTTGACCTGCTCATCAGCACGCCCCAGATACCGCAACTGCCCATCAGCACCCCAACAAACCAAATCCCCAGTGCGATACATCCTTTCCCCCGACACCCCAAACGGACACGCCACAAACCGCGAACCCGTCAACCCAGCCCGACACCAATACCCAACCCCCACCCCCGCACCAGCCACATACAACTCCCCCACCACACCGCGCGGCACCGGACGCAACCACCCATCGAGCACAAACAACGCCACCCCCGCCACCGGCGACCCGATCGGCGGCACCCCCGACCCCGCCACCAAAGGCGCACTGACCGCCACACACATCGTGGTCTCAGTCGGACCATAGGCATTAACCATCACCCGCCCCGGAGCCCACCGATCCACCACCTCAGCCGGACACGCCTCACCAGCCACCACCAACGCCACCGACCCCAACCCCACCGGCGAAAGCGCCGCCACCGCAGACGGAGTCTGAGTCAGAACACTGACCCCCTCCGCAACCAGCACCTCAGCGAAATCCTCCGGGCAACTCACCACCGTCTCGGGCACCACCACCAGCCGCCCGCCGCGCAACAACGCACCGAAGATCTCCCACACCGAAACATCGAAGGCATACGAATGGCACTGGCTCCACACGCCCGCCGTCGGCAGCCCCACATCCAACGACACCAACAACTGGGTCACATTGCGGTGGGTGATCGCCACCCCCTTCGCAACACCGGTAGTCCCCGAGGTGTAAATCAGATACGCCACATCGTCAGGAGCCGGCGCCGGCATCGCCGCACACGAAAAGCTCTGAATGCGTGGATCATCCACATCGATGACCACCACATCAAACCCATCCAACCGCGAACGCAAACCCGTGGCAGTCACCACAGCCAACGGCGCAGCATCACCGAGCATGAACCCAATCCGCTCTCGCGGATGCCCCGGATCAATCGGCAAATACGCCGCCCCCGTCTTGAGCACGGCCAAAATCGCCACAACCGCCTCAACCGACCGTGGCAACAACACCCCCACACACCGACCGCAGCCCACACCATGAGCAGCCAGCAAGTGTGCCAACCGATTAGCGGCCTCATCCACCTCTCGGTACGTCAGGTCGCGGCCCTCAAAACTGACCGCCACCGCCTCCGGTGAGCGAGCCACCTGTTCGGCGAACAACTCCGGAACCGACACCGGCGCAAGCCCCGACCTACTCAACACCCCCCGATGACCCCACCCATCCAAGCGAGCACGCTCATCGGCACCAAGCAGATTCACCGACGACAACAACCGAGTCGGATCAGCAGTCAACCCCACCAACACCCGCTCCAACCGCTGCACCAAATCGCGGGCACCACAATCCGAAAGCCATTGCCCAGCACCCGCGGACCCACTCGTCGTCTCGCTCGGCTGCGCGCCGAGAAACAGCCGATCATCGTCAATAAAGAAGTCCAGTCCGAACTGATCGACGAGGTTGGTATGGGTCAGGGTCCCCGTTGCCGTCGCGCCGGCAATATTCGCCAGGTGCGTGGTCGGAATGAAATTGAGAATTACGCGATTTGGCGCCTGCGCGGAGCCGCGGAGATGTGCCTTGTTCTCGATGGCACGCACCGGGAACCGCTGATGCTGCAGCGCTTCCCGCAGTCGCGCATCGACGTGTTCACAAAAGCTGGAAACCTCAGACCCCGGCGAAGCTCTCAACGCCAGTGGGACGAACCCGGTAACCATTCCGGGCACGGTCTGCGCCTCCGGACGCACACGCCTACTTACCGGAAATTCGAACACCACCTCTGAACTCTCGACGTCGCACCCAAGCACCAGCAGCGCGCACGCCGCGGTTAGCACCGATGAGCGCCGCACCCCCAACGCCTCAGAGAACGCCTGGATCCCGGCGACGACGACAGGGTCCAATTCAACGGGTACAGACGACTCATACGGATCACGCTCGCCCGCGGCCGCGGCCGCGGGCGCCAACCGATACCGTGTTTCGTTTTCCTGCGGCAGGTTCTCGGTCCAGTAGGCCCGATCATCGAGATAGTCGGCGGACGCTTCGTATTCCGACTCGCAAGCAATCAGATCTCCCAGCGACCCGAAATAAGCCGGGGGAATCGATGCGCCCGAAGCTACCGCACTGTAGACATCGCCGATCCGATGACAAACAAGAGCAAGGCCAATTCCGTCTGCCACTATGTGATGGCAGCACACGAAAAAATAGAATTCATTTACCCGCGTCTGCAACAACGCAAATTTGAACAGCGGGCCAGTAAGCGCCATCACCGTGCGCTGAATCGAGGATGCCAGCCGATGGGCTTCCCGGACGGGATCCTGCGCGCCTCTGAGGTCATGGCAGGCAAGCTCAACATCCGGGCAATCGACCGTCTTCTGGAAAACCTGGCCATCCACCTGGAAAAAGACGGCTCTAAGTGGTTCGGCCTCGCGCACCACCTGACGGACCGCCCACTCAAGCGAACCGGGGTCGACCGTGCCCTCGAGTCGCACGAGATAGCCCAGCTGCCACCTCGCAGCGAGACGATCCGTTTCCTGCGCAAGCCATATGTCCAGCTGTCCCCGCATCAGCGGAAACACACGATCAGTTAGCCGTGTTTCCATCGAGTTGTCCCATCAAGCCGACGCCTGACCCTTGTCGGTTGGTCCGCTTCCCCGTGTACGGCCAAGTCGAAAGAGCTGCCTTCGTTGTCGTCAAAAAGGTTGACGCTCATGTGTTCTCCAACCCCCGCGTCGCCGTGACCAGGGCCAAGCCCCGCTGGAGGGCAGCCGAGTGGGCGGGGTTTTCGGCGTGATTCAGACGGCCACACTTCGGTGCGCCACGCGGGTTGCCGGGAGGTCGTGCCCAGCATGGCTCGCCGCCTCTCGTCATCGGTTCGCCCGAGTCCGTGCGAGCCGCTGGGCGTCCTCGGTGACGCACCAACAGATCGGGCAGGCGGCTCGGGTGGTCCGATTCGACGACGAGTCCATTGATCAGCCGGGGCTGCCAGCGCACTAGCGATGTTCGTCGTAAGCGTCCTCCTAACAGATGTTACGAAGACCCCCGAACCTAAGTTCAAATTCCCGGGCGGGCGTTGGACCAAACATCCGGCGAGACGATGTCCCGCCCTCGGATACCCACCCAGAGGTTGAAGCGCAGCCCGGATTTGCTTGCTAGTTCACAGATCCCAGCCGTTCCGTTGGTTGACAATTGCCTACTCGACCGCGATCGTCGGTGTTCACCAAGGAAATGTTCAGTGAACCGGAGTGAACTCGAGGTGCAATTCCTTGAGGCGCCTGAACAGAACGGTGCGGTCCCATTTGAATCGACGCGCGCCTGCAGAACCGTGCTCGGCCTCTGAAAGCCGAATGTCGGCCATCCGGTCAAGGATACGTTCCAGGCTCACCCGCACTTCGGCGCGTGCAATCGGAGCCCCCGGACAAGTGTGAATACCACGACCGAACGCGATGTGGTGCAATACGTTTGGACGGTCGAGGCGGAACTCTCCGGGCTCGTCGAACCGTCGCGGATCGCGGTTCGCAGCACCGTTCATCACCAGCAAACTGGTACCGGCCGGCACATCGACGTCGCCGATCTTGGTACTGCGCCGCGCCATGCGGAAGTTCGATTTGATCGGGCTTTCGAAGCGCAGCATCTCCTCGATAAAGCCGGGGATCTTTGACGTGTCCTCGCGCAGCTGCTGTTGCAAGTCCGGTCGCTCCGCCAGCATCAGCATCGCGAGACTCAGCAGGTCGATCGTCGTGCCGTGGCCGGCGGCGAACATGAACGTGGCGACACGGGCGACGTCGATGGCCTCGGGTGTCGTGCCGTCTGGAAACTTTGCCAGCGCAAGCTCAGTGAGGACGTCGTCGCGCGGCTCGCGCCGACGTTCCTCGATGTAGTCGACGAACCACTCCTCTTTCACACCAACGAAACCGCTGCGTTCGCCTTCGAGCCTGCTGGCTATCGCCGCGCGGCGGAATCGCTCACGGTCGGCCTGGGGCACGTCAAGCAGGTCGGTAATCGCGTCGAGGGTGAACGGAAAGTTGTAGTCGACGACGATCTCGCACTTGCCATCCGCAACAACATGGTCGAGTTGCTCATCGGCAAGACGCCACAAAAATTCCTCGTTGTTCTTGAGTTGCCTCGGCGTAAACAGCCGGTTCAACAGCGAGCGGTGTGCGGTGTGTCGCGGAGGATCGAACGTAATGAAGTAGTCGCCGAATGTAACCCTGTCGCGGTACCGCTCGATCAGATCCGAGACGTCATCGCTGTCGGCTGCGATCGGAATCCCCGACCATGGTCCGCTGACGATATTGCATACCGAGAAGATCTCCTCCGTGTCGCGCTGCACGGCGATGGCCTCGTCGTACCCCGACACCATCACTACGCCGTGCGCCGGCTCGCGCCGTAAAGGGCAACGGCGGAGGGCGTCGTAATAGTCGTAGGGGTTATCGACTAGCGACTTGTCGGTAAAGAAGTCGAGGTCCTCGGGTCCGCTCATTTCGCCTCCCTTGGGGCTACACAAATGCTAGGCGCTCAGCAGAGGTACGGAAAACAGCCGACATAGGGGTGGCGCAGGGCGTGCGGCGACGGTCGCGGGTCGAAGCGGCCCGCAAGGTCTTGTCCGACTTGGTGCGGCTCCTGCGGGAACGCCGCCTGCGCCACTGTTCCGAGGCAGAATTTCTCCTGATGAAGAGCGCCGCCGACCGCGCCGCCGACCAGGTGGCAACCGTCCGCGACGACCCGGCCGGACGGGTCGCCCTGATGGCCGCGCTCTACGAGGGCTCTCCGAACCGACGGGGCGACCATCTGCCTTACCGCCGCGCGGCCTTGGCGTTCATGGACTGGCAGTTCCGCCGCGGGCTGCTCAATCCCGCCCGGCCGGCCGGCGAGATTCCACCAGGAAGCCCGTGGTGGCGCGCGGTGAACGAGCGACTGCTTCACGACACCGCTGAATCCAGGGCGGTTCTGGAGGGGTACAAGAACGAGGCATCCTCACCCAGCGCACGGCTGTGCATCGAATTCGCCCGGTGCCCAACGGTTCACAATTGGTACCGCGCCCACAACGCCGCTGTGGTCGCGGCCTATCTCGACCATGAACAGCTGGCGGCGAAGGAGAACCCGATCGAGCGGTTCTTCATCAACCTGGTGCTGGTGCGGGTGCTGTTCGCTCACGCACTCGTCTCAGCGCCCCGTCTCGCGCTCGGCTGGTGCGCCCCGCTGGCCCCCTTGCTCGGCGACCCGCGCCTCGGCATGACCGGCATCTTCCTGTCCCTCTCGCGAGTTCTGCCGGACACGTACCCGCTACAGGGGAACCTCTCGGACTTCGTGGACGCTGAACACAGCTTCGGCCACGTCCTCGACGTCGGGCTGATCCGCCCACGCATCGACGCACTGTTCACGTGGTCAGCCGACGAGCTCGGCGAGTCACGCGTTCCGGGCCTACTCGTCGACGGCATACCCGCCTATTCAGGGATCGACAACGCGGCCGTCTGGAACCTCTCGCCCGCTGTCCCCGCACGCCTCATCAAACGCCTCATACCCGTTGCGTGAACGCACGGTTCGCTGTGAATATTCACTGAAAAACAGAACCCGGCAGCAAACCAAAAAACCCGCCCTGACCGAAGTCAGAGCGGGTTTTTCAAACGTGGAGCTAAGGGGATTCGAACCCCTGACCCCCACACTGCCAGTGTGGTGCGCTACCAACTGCGCCATAGCCCCGTTTTCCGTGCTCCACGAAGTTACACCACCGCTACCCCCCATTCAAAATCGCTGGTCAGGGAACCTCTCCACCGGCCTCTGGGCCCAGCGCACGGGCCGGGGTGTGCTCGGCAGACGGCCGCCCGCGGGTCTCCGGAGCGAAGACCCAGCCCACCGCGGCCACCAGCAGGATCACCCCACTGATCACGAAGGCCCACGAGAACGACAGGTACTGCGCGATCAGCCCGACCAGCAGCGACCCGCCGACCGATCCGACGTCGGCCATCATCTGGAACGTCGCCACCGCGGTGCCGCCACGGGCTTTGTTGCCGATGATGTCGGCCACCGCAGCCTGCTGCGGTGCGGTGAAGATGCCGGTCGAGAAGCCCGCGATGTAGGCACTCACCAGGAACAGCGTCAGCCCGTCGGTGAACCCGACCATCACGGTCGAGATCCCGGCCGCGGTGAGCCCGACGATCAGCAGATGGCGTCGCCCCACCCGGTCGGACAGATACCCGCTGGGGATCACCGCGGACACGTTGCCGACGGCGAAAGTGGCCAGCGCCAGCCCCGCCATCCCGGGACTGCGATGCAACACGTCGACGATGAACAACGGCACCAAGGCAATTCGGAGCCCGAAGGCCGACCACCCGGTGGCGAAGTTCGACAACAACGCCGCCCGGTAGGCGCGGTTGCGCAGCGCCGTGCGGACGGTCACCTTGGCACCCTCATCCGGCGCGGGCGCGGCCAACGACGAGTGCCGCAGGCTGATGAACACCACCGCGGCCGCCACCAACAGAGCGGCGCCGTAGATGACGAACGGAGCGCTCAGGCCCAGACCCGCGGTCATGCTCCCCAGCACCGGCCCGCCGACCGACCCGACCAGGAACGCCGAGGAAAACATGCCGGCCACGCGGCCGCGGGCGTCCTCCGGGCTGATCCGGATCATCAGCCCCAGCGCCGACACGAAGAACATCGTCGAGCCGATCCCGCCCAGCGACCGGAACAGCAGCAGCTGCCAATACGTCTGCGCGAACGCACAGGCACCGGTGGTGACGGCGACGATCAGCAGACCCCACACGTAGATCCGACGCTCGCCCAGCCGCTGGATCAGCACACCGGTGGCCGGCGCGAAACACAGCCTCATCAGTGCGAACGCAGTGATGACGAACGTCGCGGCGCTGATGCTGACCCCGAAGTGGCGAGCGTAGGCCGGCAGCACCGGCGCCACCACGCCGTAGCCGAGCGCGATGACGGCGTTGGCGACGATCAGGACCCAGACTTCACCAGGTAGCTTCGCCCTGGTCTGACAGTCATCCTCCGTAACGCTCACCCAATGACTGTATTAACCACGTCCTTGGCGGCCTCCTGCACCTCCGCAAGATGGTCGGGGCCGAGGAAGGACTCGGCGTAGATCTTGTAGACATCCTCGGTGCCCGACGGTCGGGCCGCGAACCAGGCGTTCTCCGTCGTGACCTTCAGCCCGCCCAGCGGCGCGCCGTTGCCCGGCGCGGAGGTCAGCTTCGCGGTGATGGGTTCGCCAGCCAGCTCGGTGGCGCTGACCTGCTCGGGCGACAGTTTCGCCAGCCGCGCCTTCTGCTCGCGGTCGGCCGGCGCGTCGATGCGCGCATACGTGGGCGACCCGTAGCGTTCGGCCAGTTCGGCATACCGCTGCGACGGCGTCGACCCGGTGATCGCCAGGATCTCCGAAGCCAGCAGCGCCAGGATGATGCCGTCCTTGTCGGTGGTCCACGTCGACCCGTCCATTCGCAGGAACGACGCCCCGGCACTCTCCTCGCCGCCGAAACCGATGCCGCCGCCGATCAGCCCGTCCACGAACCACTTGAACCCGACCGGCACCTCGACCAGCTTGCGCTCCAGCCCGGCCACCACCCGGTCGATGATCGAACTGCTCACCGCGGTCTTGCCCACCGCGGTGGCCGCCGGCCAGTTCGGCCGGTGGGTGTAGAGGTAGTCGATCGCCACGGCCAGATAGTGGTTGGGATTCATCAGCCCGCCATCCGGGGTGACGATGCCGTGCCGATCGGAGTCGGCGTCGTTGCCGGTGGCGATCTGATAGGAATCCCGGTTGGCGATGAGCCCAGCCATGGCATTCGGTGAGCTGCAGTCCATCCGGATCTTGCCGTCGGTGTCCAGGGTCATGAACCGCCACGTCGCATCGACGAGCGGGTTCACCACGGTCAGGTCCAGGTCGTACCGCTCGGCGATCGCGCCCCAGTAGTCCACGCTGGCCCCGCCGAGCGGGTCGGCACCGATGCGGATGCCCGCGGCCCGGATCGCGTGCAGATCCACCACATTCGCCAGGTCCGCGACATAGGCGTCCAGGTAGTCGTGGCGCTGGGCCATCTGCAACGCCCGCGACAGCGGCATGCGTTTGACCGATTTGAAGCCCTCACGCAGGATCTCGTTGGCGCGCTTGGCAATCCACCCGGTGGCATCGGTATCGGCGGGACCGCCGTTGGGTGGGTTGTACTTGAAGCCGCCGTCGCGCGGTGGGTTGTGCGACGGGGTGACGACGATGCCGTCGGCCAGGTCGGCGTCACGGCCGCGGTTGAACGTCAGGATGGCGTGGCTGACCGCGGGGGTCGGGGTATAGCGATCGGCCGAATCGATCATCGCCACAACATCGTTGGCGGCCAGCACCTCGAGTGCCGAGGCCCAGGCCGGTTCCGACAGGGCGTGGGTGTCGCGGCCGAGGAACAACGGGCCCGTGGTGCCCTGTGCAGCCCGGTACTCGACGATGGCCTGGGTGGTGGCCAGGATGTGGCCTTCGTTGAACGCCGTATCCAGACTGGAGCCGCGGTGCCCGGAGGTACCGAACACCACCTGCTGCGCAATGTCATCGGGGTCGGGCCGCCTGGTGTAGTAGGCGGTCACCACCGCGGCGATGTCGATCAGATCCTCGGGTTGAGCCGGTTGCCCGGCACGGGGATTGGCAGCCATGGTTCCCGATTCTGCTCCCGAACGGATGTCGGTGCCCGCCAGTCGCGCAGTTGCCGCCATACTTTTACTTCATGTTTGGCCATGACCCCCGAGAATTGGCCGCGGTCTTCGTCGGCGGCGCCCTGGGCACGCTGGCGCGCGCCGTCCTGGCGGTGCTCGCGGCACCTCAACCCGGCCATTGGCCGTGGCCGACGTTCATCGTGAACATCATCGGCGCGTTCATGCTGGGGTACTTCACCACGCGACTGCTGGAGCGGCTGCCGGTGTCGAGTTACCGACGGCCGCTGCTGGGTACCGGGGTGTGCGGCGGGCTGACCACGTTCTCCACGATGCAGGTCGAGACGATCACGATGCTCGAGCACGGAAACTGGGCATTGGCCGCGGGCTACACCGCCGCCAGCATCGCCGCCGGTCTACTCGCGGTGGTCCTCGCTACCGCTCTGGTGCGCCGGGCCGCGGTGCGATGACCGCCGTCGTCTGGGCCGGGGTGATGCTGCTCGGCGGCGTCGGGGCGGTCTGCCGGTTCCTGCTCGACCGTGCGGTGTCCGCACGCCACACCCGGGGGTTCCCGTTCGGCACCCTGGCGGTGAACCTGAGCGGCGCCTTCCTGCTCGGCTTCCTCGGCGGCCTGGCCCTGGACCGGCACGCCGCGCTGCTGGCCGGCACCGCATTCGTCGGCTCCTATACGACGTTCTCCACCTGGATGCTGGAAACCCAGCGCCTGGGCGAGGAGCGCCGGATCTGGCCCGCGGTCGGCAACATCGTCGTCAGCGTGGTACTCGGCCTGGCCGCGGCGTGGCTCGGCATGTCACTGGGGAGCCGGCTGTGACCACCACCGACTACCTCAAGCTGACCGCGTACTTCGCCGAGCGGCTGCGCCACGAGCACCGCTTCGTCGCCGATGCGCTCCTGGACCTGTACGGAGCCAGCGACATCGCGATCAGCGTGATGCTGCGCGGGATCTCCAGCTTCGGTCCACACCACCACCTGCGCACCGACGAGACACTGAGTGCCTCAGAGGATCCCCCGGTCGCGATCGCCGCTGTCGATGCGGCCGACAAGATCTCCGCGCTGGCCGAGCAGACGGTGGAGCTGCTTCCCCGTGGCCTGATCACCCTGGAGCGGGCCCAGCTGGTCCGCCGCCAGTCGCCGGCCCCAACGGTTACCGACGTCTGCAAGCTGACGGTGTACGTCGGCCGTCATCACCGGGTCGCCGGTATTCCGGCCTACCGCGCGGTGTGCGATCTGCTGCACCGGCGCGGCTTCGCCGCGACCACGGTGTTTCTCGGGGTGGACGGGACCGCCCACGGCCAGCGTCGACGCGCCGCGTTCTTCAGCCGCAATGCCGAGGTGCCGCTCATGATCATCGGGCTGGGAACCGGGGCGCAGGTGAATGCGGTGCTGGGCGAACTCACCGAGCTGCTGGAGAACCCGCTGCTCACCGTCGAACGGGCGCAACTGTGCAAGCAGGGCGGGCAGCTGCTGACCCGGCCGGCCGCGCTGCCCGGCGCCGACGCTCAGGGCCGTCCGCTGTGGCAGAAGCTGATGGTCCACACCGCCGAAACCGCACAACATGACGGGGTGCCGATCCACCGGGCCATCGTCCGCAGGCTGCTGGAGTCCAATGTGGCCGGCGGCGCGACGGTGCTGCGTGGGGTCTGGGGTTACAGCGATGACGGTAAACCCCGCGGGGACAAGCTTTTCCAGATGGGACGGCACGTCCCGGTGACGACCATCGTGGTGGACACCCCCGACCGGATCGCCGCATCGTTCGAGATCGTCGACGAAATCACCCGCGAGCACGGCGTGGTCAGCGCCGAGATGGTGCCCTCGGCAACGGTTGTCGATGCCGGACACCGGCACGGCGGGACCGATCTGGCGCGCTTCAGTTACTGACCTCACAGGCGGCCCGGTAAGGCTAGCCTACCTTTCCTCCGGCGTGTACCGTGCCACCCCATGCAGTCGACAACACCCGAAGCGGTCAGCGCCGCTCTCACCGATATCCTTCGTGACGACATGAATGTCGATGTCCGCCGGGTGACCAGGGAATCCCGACTCATCGACGACGTCGGCCTGGACTCGGTGGCGTTCGCCGTCGGCATGGTGGCGATCGAGGACAAGCTCGGGGTCGCCCTGTCCGAAGAGGACCTGCTCAGCTGCGACACCGTCGGTGATCTCGAGGCGGCCATCCTGGCGAAAGTGCCTGCCGCGCAGAGCAGCCAGTGAGCGTGCTGGCCACGGCGCTCGCCGCGTCGCTGACCACCACCGACGCCGACCTCGTGGTCTACGACCACGAGACACGCACCTGGGCCCGCCATCCATGGGGCCAGGTGTACACGCGCGCCGAGAACGTCGCCGAACAGATCGGCCAGGACGGTTCGACCGCAGTCGGCGTGGTCGGTGAGCCCACCGTGGAGGGCATCGCAACGGTCCTCGGCGCTCTGCTGGCCGGCGCGGCACTGTCCGTACTGCCCGGCCCGATCCGGGGCGCGGACGCGAATACCTGGGCGCAGTCCACGGTGAACCGGCTCTCCGACATCGGCGCGGGCACGGTATTCAGCCACGGCGCCCACCTGGATCTGCTGCGGACGGCCGAGACCTCGCTGAGGATCCACGACGACGCCGTCGTCGCCCACGCTCAACGCTCCACCACGCTGGCGCCGGGAACCGGCCCGGTCGCGGTCCTGCAGGGCACCGCCGGCTCCACCGGCACTCCTCGCACCGCCCAGCTGACGCCATCGGCGGTGCTGGCCAACCTACGTGGGCTCAGCGATCGGATCAGCTTGTCGCACAGCGACATCGGATGCTCATGGCTGCCGCTGTACCACGACATGGGACTGACCTTCCTGCTGGCCGGAGCGGTCAACGGCATCGAGGTGTGGCAGGCCCCGACAATGGCCTTCGCAGCCTCACCGTTCAGCTGGGTGCGGTGGCTCACCGAGAGCCGCGCCACCCTGACCGCCGCGCCGAACATGGCCTACGGCCTGATCGGCAAGTACTCCAGACGCCTGACCGATCTGGACCTGTCGGCCCTGCGGTTCGCGCTCAACGGCGGCGAGCCGGTGGATTGCGAGGCGACGAGCCGGTTCGGCACCGAACTGTCCCGCTTCGGCTTCAACCCCGGCGCCCTCTCACCGTCCTATGGGATGGCCGAATCATCCTGCGCGGTCACGGTTCCCGTGCCGGGGCACGGTGTGGTCCTCGACGAGATCACCGTCGCGACGGACGCCGGGTCCAATCGGCAGCAGCTCGCCGTGCTCGGTGACGCCATCGGTGGGATGGAAGTGCGCCTGCGGCCCGGCGAGGACAACGCGGGCATCGTCGACCGCGAGGTGGGCGAGATCGAGATCCGCGGCACCTCGATGATGTCGGGCTACCTCGGTCAGCCACCGCTGAAGCCTGACGACTGGTTCGCCACCGGCGATCTCGGCTACTTCGTCGACGGCGGACTGGTGGTCTGCGGGCGCACCAAGGAACTGATCACGGTGGCCGGGCGCAACATCTTCCCCACCGAGATCGAGCGAGTTGCCGCTCAGGTCAAGGGCGTTCGGGAAGGCGCCGTCGTGGCCGTGGGTGCCGGCGAGAAGTCGGTCCGCTCCGGCCTGGTGATCGCGGCCGAGTTCCGTGGACCCGACGAGGCCGGGGCCCGCAGCCAGGTCATCCAACAGGTGGCATCCGAGTGCGGCATCGTGCCCGCCGACGTGGTGTTCCTGACGCCGGGGTCGCTCCCCCGCACCTCCTCGGGCAAGCTGCGCCGCCTGGAGGTCAAACGACAATTGGAGACAGCGAAGTCATGACCGCGCTCACGCCAACGCCGGCCACCACCACGGTCGAGGAGTACCGAGACCTGCTGGATCGGGTTTTCGACGATCAGGTCAAGGCCTGGACCGCCGAAGCCGAAGAGACCGAGAGCTTTCCGCGCCGGCTCATCGAACACCTCGGCCGCAACGGGGTGTTCAGCGAGAAGTGGGGTGACGGTCAACAACCCGACGTGGCCAAGCTGATCGAACTGGCCGCCGCACTGGGCCGGACCGGTTCCTCGGGTATCGGTGTGGGTGTCAGCCTGCATGATTCGGCCATCGCCCTGCTACGCCGCTTCGGCAAATCCGATCACCTGCGCACCATCTGCGAACAGGCCGTCCACGGCGAAGCCGTGCTGTGCATCGCGGCCTCCGAGGAATCCGGGGGTTCGGACCTGCAGATCGTGGAGACCGAAGTCCGCACGGCCCGAGACGGATTCGAGATCAAGGGCATCAAGAAGTTCGTGTCCCTGTCGACGATCGCCGACCACATCATGGTGGTGGCCCGAAGCGTCGACCACGATCCGACCAGCAGGCACGGCAACGTCGTCGTCATCGCGGTGCCGACCTCGGCGGTCGAGATCCAGCCGCCCTATCGCAAGGTCGGCAACGGCCCGCTGGCCACTGCTGCGGTGCACATCGACACGTGGGTGCCCGCCGATCATCTGGTGGCCAGGGCCGGCACCGGGCTGGCGGCGATCTCCTGGGGGTTGGCCCACGAACGCATGTCGATCGCCGGACAGGTCGCCGCAGGTTCACAACGGATCCTCGGAATCACGTTGGCACGCATGATGAAACGCCGGCAGTTCGGCCACACCCTCTATGAGCACCAGGCGCTGCGGATGCGGATCGCCGATCTGCAGGCTCGCGTCGACCTGCTGCGTTACGCCCTGGCCGGGGCAGCCGCGCAGGGCAAGCTCGATCTCCGAGCCGCCGCCGCCTTCAAGGTGACCGCCGCACGGCTGGGCGAGGAGGTCGCGTCGGAGTGCATGCACATCTTCGGCGGCTCAGGCTATCTCGTCGACGAGACGCCGCTGGGCAAGTGGTGGCGCGACATGAAGCTGGCCCGCGTCGGTGGTGGCACCGATGAGGTGCTGTGGGAGCTGGTGGCCGCGGCCATGAAGCCCGATTACGACGGCTACGCCGAATTCGCCGGCGCCTGAACCGGTTGTCGGAGTTACCCGGCGGCGCCGAGGGCGTCGTCGGGTGTGCGCGGCAGCGCATAGAGGGCCATCCGCCGGTTGGACATCTGGTGCTCGCCCAGGAATTCACACCCCGCCCATTCGCACACCCGCCGGGCGCCGGTGTTGCGATGATCCGGATCGAACATGACCCGCCGGCAGTTCGGTTCGAGTTCGAACACGTTGGCCACGATGCGCGGCAACAGGATCGGGCCGATGCCGCGGTTGACGAATCTCAGATCGGCGATCGCGGCATGCATGCCGATGTCGTACGGATCGGCGGCGTAGCGGGGCGCGATGGAATCCTTGGCCGCCCGGTACAACTCGATGTACCCGACGGGCTTCCCGCGGAAGCTCGCGATGAAAGGCCGTGAGTATTCACCGTCGAGCTGAGCCTGCAGGTACCGGCGCCAGCGCTCCGGCGCCCAGTCGTACTCCCAGGCCTCCACCAGGTGCGGGCGGTTCATCCACTCCGACACCAGCTCGGCGTCGGCACCGGCGTCGGCCGGACGGATGTCGTACGGCTCAGCCAGGACCGGGGTGCGAGGGGCCTCGACGGCGCGCACCTCGGCGGTGATGTCGGTCAGCTCGCGCTTCAGTACGGGGGCCCCCGGCACGTCGGTCACGTCGGTATCGATATCGCTCATTTGAGCGCCGAGCCTACCGCAGCGAATGAGGGTAGGTTTACCTTCCTCCGGGCTCGAAGCTCAGGTCAGCAGCTTGGCCAGCACGGTCAGGTGGCTGAGGTCGAGTTCACGGGTGGCGGTCACCAAGGTGACCGGGCCGTCGCTGACCAACGCCCGCAACTCATCGAGAGCCGCGGCCTCCTCGCCGGACTGCAACTCCTGGGTGTAGCGCGCGACGAACTCGTCATACCGCTCCGGCTTATGGTCGTACCAGTGACGCAACTCCGTGGACGGGGCAACCGAGCGCAGCCAACGCCCTACCCGCAGATCGGTCTTCTTCAGGCCCCGGGGCCACAATCGGTCGACCAGGACCCGCTGCCCCTCATCGGGTTCCGGTTCGGTGTACACACGGGCCACCCGCACCCGGTTTTTTGGGGCCATGACATGCCATCGTAGGAGGCATGGGCCCGGACCGGTTGGCAGATCTACAGCGCTGGGAGGATTCCGGCGCACACTGGCGCGTCCTCACCCGCACCGCCGACAGCCTCACGATCGCGTTACTGCGATGCGACGGCGGCGAGGAAGCGGACCGGTTCACCTCCACAGATCCGCGTCTCCTCGAATTCGTGGGTGCCCGGAGTTCCAGTGAGGACCCCGAACACCCCGCCTGATCAACTGGCCGGGCCGAAGCGCGCCAGCCGGGCCAGGTGGTCGCGGTCCTCCACACCGAGCTTGGCGAACATGCGGTACAGATGTCCGTCGACGGTGCGCACCGACACGCACAACTTGCCGGCGATCTGGCGGTTGCTCATCCCGATACCGACGAGAGTGGCGATCTCCCACTCACGCTCGGTGAGCGGCAGCGGGTCTCCGGCGCAGCACAGGGCCGGCGTCATCGCACCACTCTGGCCCGACAGCCACAGTGCCCTGGCAGCCGATTCCAATTCACCGCCACGGCAGCCGGCCCCGGCATACTCCCTGGCCGCGTGGGCGGCCGCATCGGCGGCCAGCCCCAACGCACCGATCGCCTCGAACCGGTCCGTGGCCGCGACGAGTTGATCAGGATCATGGCGGGCGAGGCCGCGGCTGTGTGCGGCGATGGCCTCGGCCAGCCGGCCACCATGGCGGCGCGCCAGTTGCTGGATCCTGCGGTCACCCGCGGTCTGCCCGAATCGCAACGCTGTGTGCAGGGCCGTGAGCTCGACCGTGTTCATTCCGCCCGCTTTGGCGCACTGCGCCGCCCGGGCAGCGTGGTCCACGGCCGATCCCGTGTCACCGTTCGCTGCCGCCGTCCAGGCTCTGGCCAACTCCAGCTCGGGCCGGAACACCTCAAGCGGCCCGACCGCGGCAGACTCGGCCTGTAGCAACGCGGCGCCCGCGGCGGAGCCGTTACCGCGCATCCCCTCGGCTTGGGCCAGCCACGCGGCGACCACCATCAACCACCCCGGCGGGAGTACCTGCGGGGTGGTCCACACCGCGGCCTGCAGTGCTTCACCCGCCGAAGGCAGACAGCCGCGGGCCAACGCCACCCGCCCACTCAGCGCGGTGACGATGGCCTCGGCCTGCGGAGAACCGGCCGCCAACACCGCGTAGCGGTCACAGACCCGCTGCGCCCGTGCCAGATCCCCTTCGGCCGCGGCCGCCGCGACCTGTGCAAAGGCCAGCCAGTAACGCTGCGGCCCCGACTCGCAATCCTCGGCGGCCAATTCACCCGCCTGCGCCACCATGGCGACCTCACCCGGGCGACCAGACAAGGCCAGCGCACTCGAGGTGGCCAGTGCCGCCCATACGTCGGCCGTCGACCTGTTGGCCATCGACCACGCCTCAGCGCCGAGTGTTTCGATGCCCAGCGTGATCGCACCGGCAAGCTCACCGGCGAAGAACGCGAAAACCGCCTCCATCGCCACGACCAGGCTCAACGTCTGCGGGCAGTGCACCTGCCGCCGAATCATGGCGAGTGCGGAACGCGCGGCGTCAGGTCGGGCACACCCGAAGAACAGGTTGGATGCCCGCAGGCAGCCCCAACGCGCCAGCATCGGTTCGTCGTCGGCCGGTGGCACCGACCGGGCCAGTAACTCCTCGGCCTGCTCGCCGCGGCCCTGCCAGCTCATCGCGTCGGCCAGGACGATCGCCGCGGGCACCCCGGCGCCGTGATCCAGTGCGTATCGCGCCAGTTCTTCTCCCAGCGCCAGATTGGACATCGTGACCGCACTGGCCGCGGCGTCGGCGATGGCGCCCGGATCGGCCGGACCATTGCCTCCCGCCATGAATCGTGCCAGCTGTATGCGTCCCCGGACGTCAGGGAGCCGGCCGTTGTTCGGCGATTCCAGGTGCGCGCCCAGCAGGGCCGCCAACTGCGTATTGATCTGCCGGGAACGGGTTTTCGGGCACCGGCTGCGGGCCACCTCACCGATGATGGGGTGGCCGGGCTGCACGAGGGTGCAGGCCGCGTCGTTGAGCACCTGGATCGCTCCCCTGCGCTCGAGCCTGGCGATCGCGTCGAGGTCGCAGGCTCCCACCAACACGTCCCAGTCGAGCACCTCGGCGGTGGAGACCACCTCCATCACGTCGCGTTCGTCCGGTGTGAGGGTGTCGAACCGCGAATTGATCAGTGCGTGCAGATCGGCACTCGCCCGCAGCTGCCCGCGCAACCGCCAGCGTCCCTGCTCGCAGACGAACACCGCGTCGCCCAGGGCCGCGTTGAGCGAACCCCGGAGGTAGAGCGGACTTCCCGAGGAGAACCGGTGCAGTTCTCCGACCGCACGCTCGTCGACTTCGCCGCCCAACACCGCGGCAGCCAACTCAGCGGTCTGCTCCCGGGTGAAGGGTTCGAGGTCCAACCGCAGCAACAGCTGTTCTTTCCACAAGGCGGTCACCGCATCGGACGGAGCCGCGCCGTTCCCGATGGTGACGATCAGCCTCGGCGCGCCGTGCACGGCCAGTTGCTGGACCAACAGCGCCGACAACGGGTCGAGGTGCTGAGCGTCATCGACCACGATGACGAGGTCGGGATCGGTGGCCAACATCTCATGTGCCACGGCGAGCATCACCGTCGGGTCACGCGCGTCGGTCAGGGTGAGCGCGTGGCGAAATGCCCCGAGCGGCACCGCCTGCCCGGTCTCGGTGCCCAGCACATACCGGACGGCGCAACCGTCTGTCTCAAGGCCCTCAGCCAGTACGCGGGCCAGCGCCGACTTTCCCACTCCGGCCTTACCTGCCAAGACCACCCCGCGGGCGCCGCCCCGCAACGCCTGCGCGGCTTCGCGCAGTTCGGAATCCCGTGCGACAAACGGCCAGTCCGGCAAGAACGACCCCCAGATGCTCTGCGGCGTTACCCGGGTGACGGTACGCCGGTGCAAGAATTCGTAACGGCTAATCACCGCCGCAGCAACGCGAATCCTTGCCTCAGAAAACACTTCTCGGGCCCACATGCCCATTGGGCGACTACGCCGCCGGTTCCAGCTCCCACACGCCTCGGCGCATCACCGCGGCGACGGTCAGATCCGCATCCAGTGCCACGAGATCGGCTGCGGCCCCGGGGATCAGGCCGCCACCGGGAAGGCCCAGCGCCCGCGCCGGGTTGATCGACGCCTGGCGAACACCGAGCAGCAGAGCCTCGTCACTCGTCAACCCGCAATGGGCCACGGCGAATCGAACCACCCGGTCCATGGTCGCCGTGCTCCCGGCGATGGTGTCGGTGCCGCCGACGAACGCGACCCCGTCCATCACGTCGACCCGCACCGGCCCCAGGTGATAACGCCCGTCGGACATGCCGGTGGCCGCCATCGCGTCGGTGATCAGCGAAACGCGATCCGGACCGACCGAACGCGTGACGTGCCGGTAGATGGCCGGATCGATGTGGACCCCGTCGGTGATGAGTTCGACGGTGACGGCGGGGTCTTCGAGCAGGGCGATCACCGGGCCCGGTTCGCGCCGGTCGATCGGACGCATGGCGTTGAACAGATGCGTGCCCACCGTGGCACCGGCTGCGATCGCTGCGCGGGTCTGCTCGTAGGTCGCCTCGGTATGACCCACGGCCACCACCACACCGGCGCCGACGAACTGCCGGATCGCCTCAAGCGCACCGCTACGTTCGGGCGCGATCGTCACCATCCGGATCGTCCCCGCGGCGGCGCTGAGCACCCGGTCGATCTCCGCCGGATCCGGGTCGCGCATGAGCGCGGGTTGATGGGCCCCGCACCGCACGGTCGACAGCCACGGACCTTCGAGGTGGATTCCGTCGATCCGCCCGGCCCGAACGTCCTCGGCCCGCGCACCGACCTGTTGCAGCAGATCGTCCGGGCTCGCGGTGACCAGGGAGGCGATCATGGTGGTGGTGCCGTGCCGCCGGTGCAGCGCCACAGCGGCCGACGTGTCGGCCTCGGATGGGACCGAGAAATTGCCGCCGCCACCACCGTGCGTATGGGTGTCGACGAAACCCGGCACGACGGTCACCGGGCCGAGATCACGATCGGCGGGCCGGGGTGGCGCACCCGCACCCACCGCCGTCACCCGGTCACCGGACACGTCAATCCATCCCGGCCGCAACAGATCTGCGCCCGTGATCAGCGTGCCGGCGGTCAGCAACATTCAGATGCCCTGCCAATCCGGTTTCGAGCGGTAGGTCTCACGGTAGTAGCCGATGAGCTGAAGCCGCTGTGCCGCAGCGTCATCGAGCAGCACCGTGACATGCGGGTGATGCTGCAGGATGGTCGCCGGCCACATGGCACTCACGGCACCCTCGACCAGATGGTGCACCGCTTCGGCCTTACTACGGCCGAGCGCCACCAGGATCACGTGCCGGGCCGCCATGATGGTGGCCAGCCCCTGGGTCAGGCAGTGCGTCGGCACCGCGTCCAGATCGCCTCCGAAGAACCTGGCGTTGTCGAGGCGGGTCTGCTGCGTCAGCGTCTTGATTCGGGTGCGTGACGCCAGCGAGGACCCGGGCTCATTGAAGCCGATGTGTCCATCGGTGCCGATGCCGAGGATCTGTAGGTCGACCCCGCCCGCGCCGCGGATGGCGTCCTCGTATGCCGCGCATGCCGCCGGAATGTCGCTCGCCAGGCCGTCGGGGCCCAGCACCGCACCCGGGGCGAAGTCGACGCGCGAGACGAACACGGTGTCGATCACGTTGCGGTAGCGCTCAAGATGGTCGGCGGGCAGGCCGACGTACTCGTCGAGGGTAAACCCGCGGGCCTGCCGGAACGAGATCTGCCCCGCGGTACACCGCGTGACGAGCTCGTCGTAGATCGCCAGCGGTGACGAGCCGGTGGCAAGGCCCAGAACCGCGTCCGGTTTGCGGTCCAACAGCGCGCCGACCGCATCCGCGGCCACGCCGCCGATCTTCGCGGCATCGGCGAGGATGATGACTTCCATCTACTTGTTCGCCGTGAAAAGGTCCGCACCCGAGTCGATGTCGGCTCCGGCGGCCACCGGCCCGGCCACGGTCACATTGCCGGGCTCACGCTCGTCCATGACCACAACGGGGACAATCGGATTCAGGCCTTTGGCCTCGACGGCCGGCACGTCGTAGGTGATCACCACCTGGCCGGCGGTGACCTCATCACCCTGACTCACGTGTGCTGTGAAGCCTTCGCCGTTCAGCGCGACGGTGTCCAACCCGAGGTGGACCAGGACGCCGACATTGTCGGCGGTCATGATCACGTAGGCGTGCGGCATCAGCTTCAACAACTTGCCGCTGACCGGGGCAACCGCGTCGATCACGCCCCGTGGGGGGTCCACGGCGGCGCCGTACCCCACCATGCCCGCCGAGAACACCGGGTCCGGAACATCCTGGAGTGCCACTGCGCGCCCGGCAACCGGGGCGAGTACTCGCGTGCTGCTCACTGTGCGGCTCCTTTGTGGCGGGGGGCTCGTGCCCCAACAATACGAGCGTGACCGAAAGACGGCCGCGAGTTTACGGGTTCTCGTCTAAGCTTCCGCACAGCTTCGCGGCGGGTCGCGCCGGGTGGCCAGGAGGGCGAGAAGGCGATGAGCGGTACGACGAAATCTGAAGGTGCACAGGAGAAATCCGGTCTGCACATACCCGCTTTCGCGCAGCTGCAACGACTCGGCAAGAGCCTCATGTTGCCGATCGCCGTGTTGCCCGCCGCGGGCATCCTGCTGCGGCTGGGCCAACCCGACCTGCTGGGCCGGATCGACTCCCCCGTCATCGGCCCGTTCTTCAAGGCGATGAGCGCCGCCGGCGATGCCCTGTTCACCAATCTGCCCCTGCTCTTCGCGGTCGGTGTCGCGATCGGCTTCGCCCGCAAGGCCGACGGCTCGACGGCGCTGGCCGCGGTGGTCGGTTATCTGGTGATGGCCGCGGTGTTCAAGACCATGTCCCCCATCGTGCTGGCCGGCGAAGTGGACAAGGCCGGCGATCAGGCCCAGATCAACTACAGCGTGTTCGCCGGAATCGTGGTGGGTCTGGTGACGGCATGGCTGTTCGACCGCTACCACACCATCCAATTACCGTCCTATCTCGGCTTTTTCGGCGGGCGACGTTTCGTCCCGATCGTGGTGTCCCTGGCGAGTCTGTTCATCGCCTTCCTGATGAGCTACTTCTATCCGATCTTCGACGCGGGACTGACCGGGCTCGGCCGGTTCATCGGCGGCAGCGGCGCGCTGGGGGCATTCGTCTACGGATTCGCCAACCGCATGCTGATTCCCCTGGGCCTGCACCACATCCCGAACTCTTACGTGTGGTTCATCTACGGCGACTATCAGAACGCGGACGGCACGGTGGTCACCGGTGAGCTCACCCGGTTCGCGGCGGGCGACCCGACCGCGGGCATCCTCACCTCGGGGTTCTACCCGGTGCTGATGTTCGGTCTACCCGCCGCGGCGCTGGCGATGATCCTCGCCGCGAACAAGAAGCAACGCAAGGTTGCGGTCGGCATCCTCTCGGCGGCCGCCCTCACCGCGTTCCTGACCGGCGTGACCGAACCGCTCGAGTTCGCGTTCATGTTCGTGGCGTTCCCGCTCTACGTCATCCATGCGGTCCTGACCGGGCTGTCCCTGGCGATCGCCTATCTGCTCGACATCCACCTGGGCTTCTCGTTCTCGGCCGGACTCCTCGATCTGCTGCTCTACGGCGGTGCGCCCGCGGCGAAGAACATCTGGCTGCTGGTCGTGATGGGAGCGGTGTTCTCGGTCGTCTACTTCGTGATGTTCTACGTCGCGATCAAGAGGTGGAACATGCTCACACCCGGCCGCGAACCAGAGACGGAGTTCGAGGCCGAGGAACAGGCCAACCTCGGCGAGGGTGCCGATTCCGCCACCACCGTGACGACCGGCGGCACCGGCACGCTCACCGCACCTGCGCGAGCAGACACTCAGGCCGAACAGATCATCGCCGCGTTCGGCGGCCGGGAGAACCTCGTCAATGTCGACGCCTGCATCACCCGGCTCCGCATGGAAGTGGCCGACAAGACCAAGGTCGACCAAGACCGGCTGAAGGCCCTCGGCGCGGCAGGCGTCATCGAGGTCGGTAACAGCGTTCAAGCGGTGTTCGGCACAGGTTCCGAGGCGCTGAAGAACGCGATCGTCGACAGCTTGTAGCCCTACGCACCCGCCTCCTTCGGCGAATCCGTGCCGGGCTCCCCCTCGGCGCGTATCTCGGGCTGACGGGTCTGACGGGTCGCGGGTTCAACTCCGACCAATCGCTCGAAGAGCGCGCGATAGTGGACGATCGCCTCGCGTTGCGCCTCGGTTCCGATGTCGCCCTGCTCTTGCGCCAGGTGAAGGATGTGCGCTGCCCGATAGTGCTCGACCACTTCAGGGTGATCCACGGACACATCTGCGGCACGCTGCTCGAAATCGTCTATCGGATAACCGCGTTCGCGCATCACCTCGGTCACCAGGCGATCGGCGTCACCGACCGATCTCGACGGATTGTCGACGAACCCGGTCTGCGTCACGCCCCACGCCTCGACGTATCGCGCCCGGGACTCCGGCGTCAGCTCTTTGACGTCCAACTTATCGTGCTTGCGTTCGCGCGCTCGCAGTTCCCGCTCGCCGGCACGCTGACCACCGGCTGTTTCGACGGCGTGCTCATACTCCGGCCCGAACTGATCCTTGAGCCGTTCGCTCCGCTTCTGACGCATCATCGATGCGGCAACGACCACCGCGAGCAGCACGATCACCACGGCGACTACAGCGATGACGATCCAACTCCATGTAGGCATTTCCAGACCTCCTGCGGCAAGGAGTACCCGCGCACCGTCGACAGAAACGTCAATTCCCGATTGGGTCCGACGTCAGCGGCAATAGGACCTGGTGGCGTAGTCCAGCGCCCGCCGATACAGCGGATCCAGATCTCGGGCCGCGGCCACGCCATCGACGGCGCTCGCCAGGTCGCCCGGGCATGACGGTGAGTGCAGGGTCGGCCACTGGTCGGCGATCTCGTTCACCATCGTGTGGTTGAGCGCATCGATGGCGGTTCTCGACGCCGCGAGATCGGGCGCGCTCGCGGGAGCGGTTCCCGGATCCAGCTTCCATTGCTCGAACAGACCGTGCTCCACTGCGACGGTCGCGTCGATCTGATCCCGGAACACCTGGCCCACGTAGGCCGGGTCGATGTGCCGACTGCCGGCCTCGGCCGTGGTGGCATCGATGACCTGCTGTTCACGGCGCGGGCCTTCGATCGGTCCGCCGGTGCGAAACTTGTTGGCGGCCACAGGGTCTGCGGTCTGAAGGCGCTGCGCTGCGGCGTCCACCAACGGCAGCAGCGGGCTCGGGTCCTGCGCGCGGGCGAGTGGAGCGCCGCACAGCGCCGCGAGCGTCAGCACGCCGACCGTCGCGAATCGGGCGAGCATCAGAGCTTGGAGAAGCAGGCGTCGTTGGATTCGTCGTTGGGAATGGACGCATTCTGGCTGGAGAACTTGCCCACCACGCCGGAGTCGGTCACCGAGACGCTGTCCGCATGAATCCCGAGCGGGTAGGCCTCGTTCAGCTTCGTCATGAGGCTGTCGAGCGCCGTCTGCACGGTGTCTTTCTCGAAGGGCCCGCTGACGTCGGTGATCTGCAGATCGAGGTTTCCGTTGTTCACCACCGGTTTTGCAGTCACCTTGGTGTCCCCTACCGCCTCCATGGTGATGGTGCCCGCGGACGGATCGGTGCTGACATCGGTGACCAGGGAGCCGACGCCGGGCAGGTTCTCGGCCACCGTGTTCTTGATCCCGGCAGTTGTCCAGGTCAGTGTCGCGCTCAACGATCCGATGGTGCCCTTGGAGTCCTCGGTGCCCTGTAAGCGGATGTCGGACAATGCCACGTCCGCCGTCATGCCCTTGGCGGCCTGCACCTGCTTGCCGCCGGTTTCCACCGAGATGTTGGTGTAGTGGCCGGTGATGTGCTGCCACAGGAAAGGCGGCTTGACCCCGAACGAGACCGAGGCGTTGTCCTCCACCACACATTCGGCGACGGCGACGAGAACCGAGCCGGCCTTGTGCCGGGCGTACAGTTCGGCGCCCGTCAGCCCGATCATCACAAGCGCGACGACCATGACGGCGGCCAGGATGATCGCCTGCGGGCTGCGCCACCGTGACGACGGCTTCGCCGGCTCAGGCGGCGGCCGATTGGGCTCGACCGGGGGCAGCGGCGGCGGAGGGGGTCCCCCGGGCCGGGGCGCGACCGGCGGACGGTTCTGCACGATTTTCTCGGTCGCGGGCTCTCGGGGCCTGAATTTCTCGGTCGCGGCCTCCGGCGGCTGACTGCGCGCCCGGATCTGTTCGGTCGGAGCCTCCGACCGCCCGGGACGGGGCAGCCGCCGGGTGGCCGGATCGGGCGGCGGCACAGGGCCGCGGCCTTGCATATCTCGCCGGCCTGGATCGCCGGGGCGTTGCGGCGGTGTCGGCACCTCCGCAATTCTGCCCCATCACCCACGCGGTCAGCCGTGTGGCGCGCCTGTGGGTTCGCTCCTCATTCCCGCTCGCCCGCCAGTTCCTGCGCCACCGCATCGGGCAGTTGTCGCAGGCCAGCGGGATTTACGGTAGCCGCTGCAGCGATCGACAATCCAGCGATGAGCACGCAGATCACGGTGTAGGCGAGGCTGCCGATGGGGTCGCCGTCGGCCGTGACACCGTCGACCGCGCCGAAGTAGGCCGGCAGAGCAGTCAGCCACAGCACCGTCATGACCGCCAGATATACCGCGGCGTAGCGCAGGATGAGCGGGTTCGAATAACGCACTGTTGCCGGGTCGCGGTCCCGGCGCAGGCTCGACCACTGATTGAACAGCACCGGAATCGCCACCACGGTGAGCACGACGAGTTCGGCGGCGTAGACCACCCCGCCGACCGTGGTACTGCCCGAGATCGACGCGGCGAGCGTGGCGGGCAGAGGCAGCACCGCGGTTCCGATCGACGCCAGGACGCCGACCACGATGGTGCGGCCCACGATCTGCAGGCCGGTGAACGCCTTGCCGTCCTGGACGTGGCGGCCGACGAACAGCTGCACGCAGAAGGCCAACGACATCGGCCACAATGCCGCGAACACGACGACGCTGGGCAGCGGCACCGAGGCGAAGAACGGCTGGTTCATCGGATGGTCCAGCGTCCACTCCCACCACCGCAGCTGCGGACCGATGTGGTCGAAGATCTCGTAGAACGCGTGGTGGACGAATCCGACGCAGATCGCGCCGACCAGCACACCGCGCCGGCGGAAGATCCCGAGAATCCGGACGATCTCGTATGCCACCGTGGCCATCATCGGGTAGATCGCGACGATGTACAGCGGCAGCCGGCCCCACAGGAAGTCGACGGTGAACACGTTGTGCGCGAACATCGTGTCGACGTGGTCGGCGATCCCGAACGCGCCGGGGAAATACAGTGGCGGTTCGATGATCAGCAGATAGGCGATGGCACCGAACCACAGCACCAGGTTGGTCGGATCGTTGTGACGGCGCAGCCGCACGATGGCGTACACCAGGGCCAGCACCGCGCCGACGATCACGGTGATCTCCAGCACCGGAAGCGTCCAGTTCTCCAGCCCGAACGGGTTGCGGAACTCGACCAGACCCCCGGCCGTGTCACACGAAAAGCCCAGTCGCTCAGCCAAACCCGAGAAGGTCGGGGTGCACAGATCAGACATCGGCGGTATCCACCTTCTGGCTCGGGGTCTGGTCGGCGGTGTACCACAGCGTGACGTCGTAGCCGTCCTGATAACGCTGGAACCACTCGTCGGCCAGGACCGGCAGCTTCTCGTGGGCCGGGTTGTGGCCCGGAACCTGGCTGCGGACCACCCCTACCAGGGCAGTCAGCATTTCCCGTACCGGCAGGTGGGCGAACGCGTTGTCGAATGGACCGTCATAGGGCGCCTTGGTGAACGGGAGTTTTTGCAGGATGGCCTTTTTCCGTGCCTGCATGCCGAACATCGACACCGCGTCGATCTGGCGTTCTTCCAGGGGGACGTGCTTGTTGAAGCCCTCACAGGCGATCTTGAGCACGGCCCACACGTGCTTGAAGATCGACGGGGCGACCCGCATGCGGTACCACGGGTCGTCCACCACCGCGTCGTAGATGATCAACGCCGAGCTGCGGTGCTCGACCTCTTCGACGAAGTGCCACAGGAACAGTGACGCCACCCGGTCATCCCCCGGAGCGAACAGCGTGTCGTCATGATCGAGCATCAACTTGAAGACCGGTGTGAACGTCGCCTCCAGATCGGCGGTGTATGCCAACCGGTACTTCAGCGGCGTCTCGGCGGTGAGGTCGTCGAACGCCTTGATCACCTCGTCGAGGGTCTCCTTCAGGGCCGGGTACGTCTTGATCAGTCCCTTGGCGTGCTGACGGTGGGCCATCGAGTGCTGGCCCTCCTGCCGCACGAAGGCCTGTGCCTCCTCGGCCACCGCCGGATCGGCGATGAACGGCATGGCCTCGGTGATCATGTGGCCGATCATCTTCTCGAACGCGATGGCCAGGAACGACACCGCGTTGGCCATCGACGAGAACGCCGGGTTCGTCTCGTTCCACAGGAACGGGACGCGGTGGTCCGCGAACGCGAACCTCATCTTCCGCACGATCAGATCCGTCATCGGTGCCACCTCGCCTTGTCTTGGACTCTCGAACCGCGACTGCCTGCTGATCGAGACCAATCATACAAACAACGCCAGGTTTGTATGATTACTACACGCGGATGCGGCCCGTCAACGACGGGTGGCGATATCCTGCAGGGGTGTTGCCTGCGAGGAATCCAGACTGTGGCGCGTAGGCGTGGGTGGGACGGGCAACCGCCCGGCAGCGACGAGGAGGCCTCGGAACGGATCGTGGCCGCCGCGGTGCGGTTGATCGCCGAGACCGGCACCAGCATCAGCATCGCCGATGTCGCGGCATCGCTCGGCGTCATCCGCCAGACCGTGTACCGCTACTTCCCCACGGCAGAGGCCCTGATGCACGCGGCGGCCATCGCCACGGTCGACGGATTTCTCGACCGGCTCGCCGAGAGCGTGCGCGGCATCACCGATCCCGCCGAGGCGATGACCGAAGGCGTCATGTTCACCTTGGCGGAGGTCACCCGGATACCGCACCTGCGCATCATGCTGTCGGGGCCCCAGGCCGCAGCCAGTTCGGTCAATGTCGCATCCGACGAAGGCCAGGCGTTCGGCATGCGGATGATCACGCGCTTCGACGTCGACTGGGAGAAATACGGGTACGACGAATCGTCGCTGCGCGACCTGGTCGAATTCACCCTGCGCACGATGCTGTCGTTCTTCGTCGCACCGGACGACCCCGCCCGCAGCCCCGAGGAGCTGCGACGCTTCGTCAGACGCTGGCTGGGCGGGTCGATTCTGGCGCAGCCTGCCGATGGTTCGCGATGACGTCGCCGAACACCGCCGGGATCAACCGGTTGAAGATGTCGGCGCGCTCCCATTGCAGGAAGTGACCGGCACCCGGAACCACCAACGGCCCAATGCGATTGAGAAACGCGCGCTCGGTGCAGGGAACGAAGTCCTCGCCGACCACATGATCGTCGGGACCGTAGAGCACCAACGTGGGCACCTCGACCGCATCCATCAACGGGATCTCGGACATGGCGCGGCCGTAGGCGAGTTGGTAGGACGCCCAGCCGGCCCGTAGCCGTGCCTCGTGGGCGAACGGCTCGGTCATGAAATCCACGTCGGACTGGTTGAACGCGTACGCCGAGCCCCACAACCGATTGGTGTACATCGCCGCCACCCACTGCCTGCGCGCTTCGGGCGTCGTCAGCATCGCAGCGAGCTCGTCGGGGAAAGCACCCTGCATCCACCGGTAGTCGCCGGTCGGGTCGGCCGCGCCGCCGACCGATGCCGGATGCTGGGTGCCGATTCCCGAGTAGTCGA
This sequence comes from Mycobacterium sp. IDUB_17, assembly GCF_055419465.1. Taxonomy (NCBI): domain Bacteria; kingdom Bacillati; phylum Actinomycetota; class Actinomycetes; order Mycobacteriales; family Mycobacteriaceae; genus Mycobacterium; species Mycobacterium sp. IDUB_17. The sequence goes on from NZ_JBVAXS010000004.1 coordinate 124,131, forward strand.
CGGCCATGGGCGGCACAGTGTTGAAAACACAGAAACCCGTGACGAATCCGGGAAACCGGTGAATCAGGTCGGTGCTGACGACAGCCCCGACATCACTCGCGGCGATCAGGCAGGAGTCGTGCCCCAGCTCGTCATGCACCAACGCATACAGATCGCGGGAGTACGTGACGATGTCGTGCTGGTCGTCGGGCGGGATCGCGCTGTCCCCCACGCCGCGCAGGTCCGGGACGATGACCTCGAAGCCGGCCGCGGCCAGGGCCGCGATGTTGCGCCACCAGACCCGCTTGGTCTCGGGATACCCGTGCACCAGCAGCAGGGGCACACCGCCGATACCCTCGCGGACGAATGCCAGCGAAACCCCTTCGGCGACAACGGCAGTGTGGATGGCGAACGCGTCAGCGGCCGGTGCCGGAGGCTGCGCCGGCCGCTGACGCGGGTCGTAGCGGAAAGACACCTATCAGCGGGTCCCGCGCACCAGACGCCCCGGGCGGGCACCTGTGTCGACACCGTGACGGCGGGTCACCGCGCCGCTCACGATTGTCGCGTCGTAACCACTTGCGCCCTGTACCAACCGTTTTCCGCCGGCGGGCAGGTCATACGCCATCCTCGGCGCATGCAAGGTCAGCGCGTCCAGGTCGATGACGTTGATGTCGGCCTTCTTGCCCACGCCGATCACGCCGCGGTCCGACATGCCGTAGAGCTGCGCGGTGTCGTGCGACTGCTTACGGATCACGTACTCCAGTGGCAACTTCTCGCCGCGATGACGGTCACGGGCCCAGTGCGTCAGCAGGAACGTCGGGTACGAGGCATCGCAGATCATGCTGCAGTGCGCGCCGCCGTCGGACAGGCCCAGCACACCCGCAGGATGGGTGAGCATCTCGCGGATCGCATCGTGGTTACCGTCGGAGTAGTTGAACATCGGGTACATCAGCATGGCGCCTGCGTCGGCCTCGAGCATCAGGTCGTACATCGCCGTCAGCGGGTCGACGCCGCGCTGTTTGGCGATGGCCGCGACGGTACGCTCGTCGGTCGGTTCGTAGTCCGGCGGTTCCCCGATGTGGTACAGCCGATTTGCCACATTCTGCGCCAGCATGAACATGCCGTCGAACAGCTTGTTCGGGTCGATCGGCAGGTCTTCCTCAGCCAGGATCGCGGCGCGCACCTTCGGGTCCGCGAGCCGCTCCGCGAGCTCCTCGCGGGTGCATTCGGCCTGCAGGCGCCGGTAGGTCGGGCGATGGGTGAAGGCGTGGTGGCCGGGGAAGCCCAGCAGCATGCCGAACGGTCGCGCCGCCACCTGCGGGAACAACCGGCTACCGGCCTGGTGCGCCGCCGCCGACAGGTCGAGCTGGTCGCGCCACAGGTTGGGGTCGGCGTCGACCTGGATCAGGGCGAAGCTGAGCGCGCAGTCGATCTCTTCACCGAGACGGCGCATCCATTCGAGTTCCTTCTTGGGTGCGACGATGTCTTCACCGGCAGCCCCCTGCGGAGCCAGCTCGAACACCGCCGCGCCACCGGCCGCCGTGGCCCGGCCCAGGGCGAACAACTCGTCCTCGGCGGCGAAGGTGCCGGGCACCGGCTCGCCGTCCATCGCGGTGTGCGCGATGGTACGCGACGATGAAAAACCAAGTGCCCCAGCTTCGATGGCCTCCTGCACCAGCTTCGCCATGGCCTTGATGTCATCGGGGTTCGCCGGCTCGTTGCGGGCGCCGCGCTCGCCCATCGCGTAGGCCCGGATCGCACCGTGGGCGATCTGGGTGCCCATGTCGACGGCCAGTTCGCGCTGTCCGATCACGTCCAGGTATTCACCGAAGGTTTCCCAGCCCCAGGTGATGCCCTCGGTCAGGGCCGTACCCGGGATGTCCTCGACGCCCTCCATCAGGGAGATCAGCCACTCCTCCTGGCCGGGACGCACCGGCGCGAAGCCGACGCCGCAGTTGCCCGCCACCACGGTGGTGACGCCGTGATTGCTGGACGGCTCGAGCACGGCGTCCCAGGAGACCTGCCCGTCGTAGTGGGTGTGAATGTCGACGAATCCGGGGGCGACGATCTTGCCTGTGGCATCAATGGTTTCGGCTGCGTCGCCGCCCAGAGCCGGGTCGCCGGCGCCGCGCCGATGCACCTCGACGATCTTGCCGTCCTTGATCGCGACATCGGCGGTGAACCGGTCCGCACCGGTCCCGTCGACGACAGTGCCGCCGGTGATTTTGAGATCGAACACGTTTCTGCTCCCTTGAGGCGTTCAGGCCGCTACGGTGGCAATGTAACACCGTTACATTGCCACCGTCCCGAGTTTGTCCTTCTCAATGGGAGGCACCTCCATGGCCCTGAGTTCCACGCACACCGACGACCCGAGACGGGTGGACGCGATCGGCGACCCGCCGGCACGTCCCACGCTGGTGCCGGCCGATCGCTACATCTCACCGGCGTTCGCTCAACTCGAAGTGGAACGCATGTGGCCGCGGGTGTGGCAGCAGGCATGCACGGTCGACCATGTCGCCGAACCCGGCGATTACTTCGAATACCGTTGCGGCCCCTACTCGGTTCTCATCATCCGGGGAGACGACGGCGAGTTGCGCGCCTTCCAGAATGCCTGTCGTCACCGCGGTAACGCCCTGTGCACCGGTGCCGGCTCCTCGCTGCGGGAATTGAAATGCGGCTATCACGGCTGGACCTGGGATCTGGCCGGCGCGCTGAAGCGGATCCCGAACCGCAAAGGGTTCGGGACGGTCCACATGTCCGAGTTCCCGCTGGCTCCGGTGCAGGTGGACACCTGGGAACGACTGGTCTTCGTCAACCTCGGCCCCGACGCGATGTCCCTGGCCGACTATCTGGAGGCGGTCCCCGGCGACATCGCCTGGTGCGGCCTCGGCGACTTCCGTTGCTACGCAACGATGACCATCGACGTCGATGCCAACTGGAAGACCATCGCCGACGGTTACAGCGAGACTTATCACGTCCAGACCCTGCATCCCGAACTGCACCGGTGCATGGACGATGTGTACGCACCGCAGAAGATCTGGGGTCACACCGGTAAATCCGAATCCCTCTACGGAGTTCCGAGCCCGCGACTCGCGGGATCGCTGAGCGACGAGGAGGTGTGGGACGCCTACGTGTACACCCAGGGAGCCCTGATGGGTCTCGCCGAAGGTACGCCGTTCCCCCGGGACCGGCAGGCCCCTGGCCAGACGGTGGCCGACGTGATCGCCACGCAGATCAAGGAATTCGCGGCCGGACGCGGTGTCGACATCGGCTGGGCCAGCACCGACCAGGTGATGTGCATGCACCAGTACAACGTCTTCCCCAACCTGACCCTGCTGGCCAGCGCCGACCATCTCACGGTGATGACGTCGTTGCCCGGGCCTGACCCCGACCGGGGCCAGCTCGTGATGACGCTGATGGCCCGCATGCCGGCGCAGGCTCCCCGGGTCCGGCCGACGGACGTCCGCATGGGCGCCGACGAAGCTCACCCCGGCGTGGTGATGAGCCAGGACATCGCCGTACTGACCGGCCTCCAGCGCGGTCTGCACCAACCGGGGTTCACCCATCTGGTGCTGTCGGCAGAGGAGCGGAGAATCATCAACATGCACCGCAATCTCGAGCGCTACCTGGACCTGCCCCAGCCCGAACGCATCTGTCAGGCGGAAGCCGGCCGATGAGCCCGAAGGCTAAGCCGATCGACGCCGAGGTCATCCTCGATGCGGCCGCAAGTCTCATCGAATCCGATGGGGTGGAGGCGTTCTCGATGCGCGGGCTCGCCGAGCGGATCGGCGTCGCCGTGACCTCGATCTACTGGCATGTCGGGGGCCGCGACGCGCTCTTCGACAGCCTGGTCGACCGCCTGGTCGCTGAGATGGCCGGACTGCCCATGGAGGGCGAGGATCCGGTGAATCGGATCGCCGCGCTTGCCCGCAACCAGCGCAGCCTGCTGATCCGCCGCCAGCATCTGCTGGCGATCGCCCACGAGCGAGACCGGACACCGACGTTGTTCCTGCCGGTCCAGCAGAAACTCGCCGCCGAGCTGGCCGAGGCCGGCGTCACCGGAACCCACGCCGCACTGGTATTACGGGCCGTGCAGGTGCACGTGACCGCCTCTGCGGTGATGCTGTTCTCGGCGGTGCGGGGCCCTGCGCACGAGGAGGAGGACCCGTCCCTGTGGACCGCCGACTGGCCCGATCAGGCGCTCGTCGCGGCCCTGCAGTCCCCCACCGACTACGACGCGGTGTTCGAATACGGCCTCGACGCGATGTTGGCTCCGCTGGGGCACGTCAATGGTCGGGTCACGGCAGCACGGTCTTCATCAGCATGACGTTGTAGGCCGACCACAGCGACAGGTTGTAATACAGTTCCTTGCCCGTCGACCACGGATGCAGGTACGGCGCGTAGATACCGCCCGGGATCTGTGATGAGGGCGCGATCAACTGCTCAGGTCCCCACGGCCCCTGCGGGGCAGGCGCGGTACGCATCACCACATCGTTCATCCCGTTGCCGTACATGACGAGGTACTGCTTGAGATACGTGTTGTACTGCGCGGACATCTCGCTCACCGGACCCGGGATCACCGGTGTTGCCGCCGCCGGATTGCCCGGCACCCAGGCATTGTTGTCGGCGTTGAAGTACTCGTACTTCGTGAGGTCCGGGATGAAGGCCGGCGACACCCGCGCGATATAGGCCGAACCGCCGCGCCCGTTCGGCGTGCCGAACGTGTAGATGTACGGATCACCAGGGCCAGGCTTGAGGAACGCGCCCATCTGGAAGTTCTCGTTACCTCCGCCGGGCGGACGGATGGTCCCCGGGTAGACACTCCAGTTCTCACCGTTGTCCGGCGACATCGCGATCGCCGAGAAGTTCGTCGACCACGCTCCCGGGCTGTCCCAGTTCCGGATCGACATGAAGTTCAGATACTGGTTGCGCCCGACGGCAATCCCCGCCGTCGGGATGATCCCGGTCTCCTCCGGCGCCCGGCCGATGCTGTTGATGATCTGCTTGGATATGCCCTGCCGCCACACCGGCGAACCCGAGTATTTGTTGGCGACCACCCCGTCGGGCACAGCGACGGTCTGAGCCAGCGAACCGTCCTGACTGCGGAACAGCGCGTTGTAGCGCCACTGCTTGCCGGGAATGCCGCAGTATCCGTTGGTATCGCCGAAGGCCATCAGTACCTGGCGGTTCACCGGATCGCCGTTGTCCCACATGATTCCGAGGTCGGTACCCGTGATGGCGAAGCGCTTGATCGTCTGGTTGGGGCTGTCGGGACCCGTCACCCATCCGACGATCGACGTTCCGGGAGGCGCGCCCGGCGCCGGCTGTGCTGCGGGAGCCGCGGCGGGCTGGGGCGCCGCGGGGACCGGAGCCGGCTGAGCCGCGTTCGGAACAGGCTGGGCACCGCCGGGATTGGGTGCCGGGACGACCGCCGCCTTCTGCCTGACCTGCCCCGTGTTCGGCATCAGCGCCTTGAGGAGGGCCAACGGCAACTGCCCGAGCTTGGGCAACGGAGCCCGATCGTTGGCCCCGGCCGGCATGTGCCCGATCGGACGGTTGAGCGGGGCGAGCCTGGAGGGCTTGGGGATCTGGAAGGCCTGGTTCGGGAGGGGTTGCGCGGCCGCAGCAGCGCCTTCACAGGGTTCAGCCGATGCCGAGGGCGCTACGCCGACGGCGACGACGAGTCCGATTGCGGCCGCCGCTGCCATCGTCGAAGCACCTCGAGGACGTCGCGACATGTCACACCTTCCCAATGCAGGGACGTCGACATGACGTCACAGTTGGCTGATGTGACGTTAGTGATCAATGTTGCCGATGTGACCGGTGATGCACTGATAGGTACCGTCCCGTGACCGTGTCGCAACAGACCCGGCGTGTCGCCTTGCCACGCGTCGCCACGGCGACCTGGCATGGCCGGCTACGTTCGGCTCATCGTGATTCTCGCCGGCCTCGTCGCGCCGATCCGCCGTGAAAACGGTTGGCACCTGCGTGGTTCACACGGAACTCTCAGCTGTTCATCGCCGTTCGCCACGCCTGGCCTTGCGATCGTGGTTACGGTGGGCATTGGTGGATCTATCGAAACGAGCGAGAGGGATCACCATGGCTGGAACATTCGATCCGAAAAAGGGCGGCAAATTCGAGCCGACGACCAAGGCCAAGCCGCCGCCACCCCCGCGGCCTGGGGGCAACAAGAAGTAACTAAGCGAAACTGCCCATGTGCGAGAGTTTTCGGCTCGCACATGGGCAGTTTCGTTTAGCGGATCAGCTACAGACCTGCACCAGCCGGAACGGCCCCGTGGCGCATACGGACGGCGGACCATAGCCGCCGTAACCCCAACCGGCTCCGTACGCGGGAGGCGGCGGAGGCGGGCCCCACGGGCCGGGGCCGTAACCCCACCCCGGGTGCTCAGCCCAGCCGACTCCCGATCCGGCCACCGGTGCGGGGGCAGCATTGGCGACACCTGAGCCGATACCGAGGGCAGCCAGGCCCAGTGCGCCGGCCGCTGCGGCGCTGATGGCGATGGACTTCAACATCTTCCAAACCCCTCTGACTTGCGGAACCCAGACTGTGGATCGCCCCGTCGGTCCAGAGTCAGCGGAAGCGGTCGTTTCCGACTTCCATCAATTACGTTAGGCCCGCTTATTAAGTCAGGGCTGTGCAGACGCTTTGTATGTGTTGTCGTGCCGCAACTCGGCCAGGCGCCGCTTGGACGCCGCCGACTGAATGACCTGCGGCCACCAGAACCACCGGCCCAGCATCGCAGCGATCGCCGGGGTCATGAACGACCGCACGATGAGGGTGTCGAACAGCAGGCCGAGTGCGATGGTGGTGCCGACCTGTGCCATGACCTTGAGATCGCTGAATGCGAACGACGCCATGGTGAAGGCGAATACGAGACCCGCGGAGGTCACCACCGAACCGGTTCCCGCCATCGCCCGGATGATGCCGGTCTTCAGGCCACCGGGGAGTTCCTCCTTGAACCGCGACACCAGCAGCAGGTTGTAGTCGGAACCGACCGCCAGCAACAGGATGACCGACATCGCCAGCACCATCCAGTGCAGTTCCAGCCCGAGCAGGTGCTGCCAGACCAGCACGGACAATCCGAATGAAGCGCCGAGGGACAGCAGCACCGTACCGACGATCACCGCCGCCGCGACCACACTGCGCGTGATGAGCAGCATGATGATGAAAATCAGTGATACCGCGGCGATTCCGGCGATCAGCAGGTCATAGAACGATCCGTCCTTCATGTCCTTGTAGGTGGCCGCGGTGCCGGCCAGGTAGATCTTGGAACCTTCCAGCGGCGTGCCCTTGAGCGCTTCCTTGGCCGCCAGCTTGATCGGGTCCACATGGCTGACGCCCTCCGGCGTCGCAGGATCACCCTCGTGACTGATGATGAACCGCACCGACTTTCCGTCGGGCGAGATGAAGTTCTTCATGCCACGCTTGAAGTCCTTGTTGTCGAAGGCTTCCGGCGGAAGATAGAACGTGTCGTCATTGCGGGCCTCGTCGAAGGCCTTGCCCATCGCGGTCGAGTTCTCCTGCAGGGCGGCCATCTGATCCTGTTGGCCGGCCTGCGTCGACCGCTGCGTCAACATCATCGTCTTCATGGACTTCATGGTCTCGATCTGCGGGGGCATCAATGCAACCAACTGCGGCATCAACGTGTCCAGCCGCTCCATGTCGGGCAGCAGTTTCTGAATGTCATCGGTCATGGTGTCGACGCCGTCAAGGGTGTCGAACATCGACCGGATCGACCAGCACAGCGGGATGTTGGAGCAGTGCGGCTCCCAGTAGAGGTAGTTGCGCATGGGACGCAACCAATCGTCGAAATTCGCTATGTTGTCCCGCAATTCGGCGACATCGATGGTCATCGTCTTCATCTTGGTCACCATCGAGTGCGTGATGTCGGCCATCTGCTGGGTCAGGCGCGACATCTCCTCCATCGTGTCGATGGTCTTCTGCATCTCATCGGCCTGAACCAGCATGTCGTCCATGCGGTCCTGCTGGTACTTCCGGTTCATCGTGTTGGTCGTGCCCTGCCGGCTGAGCAGGAACGGGATGCTCGTGTGCTCGATCGGGCGGCCGTTGGGCCGGGTGATCGCCTGCACCCGGGAGACGCCGGGCACCCGGACGATGCCCTTGGCGATCTTGTCGATGACCAGGAAGTCTGCGGGGTTTCGCAAATCGTGGTCGGTCTCGATCATCAGCAGTTCGGGGTTCATCCGGGCAGCGCTGAAATGCCTTTCGGCGGCGGCGTATCCGACATTGGCCGGCAGATCGGAGGGCAGGTATTTGCGGGCGTCGTAATTGGTCTTGTAGCCCGGCAGCGTGAGCAGACCGATGAGTGCCAGGCCCAGCGTCGCGGCCAGGATCGGGCCGGGCCACCGCACCACGGCGACGCCGACGCGACGCCAGCCCCGCGACCGGATGCTGCGCTTGGGCTCGAATCGCCCGAACCGGCTGCCGATCACAATGATCGCCGGGCCCATCGTCAGCGCGGCGACCACTGCGACGAACGTGCCGACCGCACACGGAACACCCATGGTCTGGAAGTACGGCAGGCGGGTGAAACTCAGACACAACATGGCGCCGGCAATGGTCATGCCGGACCCCAGGACGACGTGAGAGGTACCGCGGAACATCGTGTAGTACGCGGTTTCCCGGTCCTCACCGGCACCGCGCGCCTCTTGGTAGCGGCCGATGGCGAAGATCGCATAGTCGGTTCCCGCCGCGATCACCATCAGAGTCAGGAGGTTCACCGCGAAGGTCGACAGCCCGATCACCCCGGTGTGGGCCAGGAACGCCACGATGCCGCGGGCAGCGCCGAGTTCCATGAACACCATCAGCAGAACCAGGATCATGGTGGCGACAGACCTGAAGACGAGCACAAGCATCACGGCGATCACCACGAGCGTGATGGTGGTGACCTTGGCGATGCTCTTGTCACCGGCATGGTGCTGGTCGTTGATCAGCGGCGCGCCGCCGGTCACGTACACCTTGATGCCCGGCGGAGGCGACGACTGGTTGACGATCTCGCGCACCGCGGCCACCGACTCGTTGGCCAGCGTCTCGCCCTGGTTGCCGCGTAGATAGACCTGGACATAGGCCGACTTGCCGTCGTTGCTCTGCGCACCCGACGCCGTCAGGGGGTCGCCCCAGAAATCGGCCACATGCTGCACATGCGCGGTGTCGGCCTCGAGCTGGTCGACGACGCCGTCGTAGTAACGGTGGGCGTCGTCGCCCAGGGGCTGCTCACCCTCGAGCACCACCATGGCGTTGCTGTCGGAATCGAACTCCTGGAAGTCGCTGCCGATCTTTCGCATGGCGATCATCGCCGGCGCGTCTTTGGCGCTGAGCCCGACGGTGTTCTCCTCGCCGACCTTCTCAAGCGGTGGGATGAGAGTGTTCGTCAGGATGGTCAGCGCGACCCAGCCGAGCACGATGGGCACCGCCAGCACGCGGATGACCCGGGCGATGCCCGATCCGTTCTGCGCGCCGTTGCTGTGGCTGCTCATCGCGTGTGCTCCCGGGTGCGAAATCCCGCGCGTGTACGTGATGCTCTGGTCTGCACAACCCGCCCCTTCGATCAGGCCACTGTCGCCCGGGTGGGACAGGTCGCAAGCGATACACATTCGCAAACGCGCGTAATATACCTAGCCCGTCAAAGTGTTGGTGTCAATAATTACTTTGCGCGTCAACTGACAGCAATTTCACAGCTGGGGCGCGGCCGTCGTCGCGCGTTGCCGCGCCCGCTCCCACGGCCAGGTCATCAGCGCCCACACGACGAGGACTATCGCGACCTCGGCCAGTAGATACACCGGCCACGGGCCCAATACGTCCAGCAGCGACGCGGTGGGAGGTTTCCGGTTGAGATAGCCGTAGTTGGCTCCCGTGACCGCGTTGAACACGAGAGTGAATGCCGCCCACGCCAAGGTCGCGATGACCGCGAATCGGTAGTCCCGCCAGCGCGGACGCATCCCTCTCCCCCACGTGAGATAGATGGCTGCCAACACGACGAGCACGTGAAGCGTGAAGAACGTGACGAAGAGGTGGTGGGGAAAGTCGGGGGCGCCCTCCTTCGGCGTACCGATATCCGGGGTGATCAACGCCTGCGAGCTCAGGACGAGGCCCCAGTAATAGGTGAGGACGAAGGCCCAATGCCGTTGCGACCACAAGGCATACGCCGCCGCGAGTTCCGCGAGGTCACACAACTGCAGCGGCACCGAGGTGTCGATGGTGGGCTCGACCAGCTTGTAGGCCAGCGCCACGACGAATGCGGCGATGAGAAGGACCGCCAGGAGGCGGCTCAGAATGCGAGCCCGCGATTCGGTCTGCCGACGGCCGATCGCCACCAGAAGCACGGCGCCCGTTGCGAACACCGCCAGCACGACCCAGTGCGACGGGCCGTACGCCGAAAACTCGCGCTGTGCAGACAACACTTCGATCAACTCCCCCGTTTCGTCGCAGGGACCGTTATCCATGATCGCAGGCGAGGTGGGAAAGTTCATTAACCCGCCTCAGGACACGATCGAATCGCCCTATACTCCTGCCGAACCCTGCGGTTGGCGGGAGTAGAGAATGGTCAGGCGCGCGGCGGCAACGACTTTGTGGCAGTACTCCCAGGGCGCAGCTTTTCGCGGGCTGCTGCTGCAATTCGCTCTGCGGGTTCTTTTGGTGGCGTTCATCTTCTTCGCGTTGTTCCTGCAACCGCCCGAAACCTACCGCTGGCCCTACGGACTGCTCTGGATCGGCTACATAGCAACGATCGCCTGTTGGAGTTTCTGGGCGATGCGGCCGTCCAATCATGCCGGGATCGAGGCCCGACGTTCGGTTGCGCTGGTCATGTTGTGCGCGGATGTCGCTGTGGTGTCGGCACTTTCGGTGGAATCAGGCCTCAGCTCGCCGAGTACCTGGACCTCCGATGTGCTCCACTACGGACTGTTTCTGATCCCCCTGATCGCGGCGGCTCAGCTTGATCCCTTCGTGAGTGCGGTGATCGCCGTGCCCACGGTCGCCGCATACGTCGTCGTGCTCTGGGTAAACCAGGCCGCCAACGGAAACGAACCATGGGGTTCGATCCTCACGACAACGGGAGTGTTGTTCGGGTTGGCCGCGGGGTCGGTCGCGCTGTCGTGGATCCAGCAATCGAAAGAGCGAACGATCGCCCGGTTGGCCCAAGAACGTAGCCAACTGCTCGAAGAGATCGTCACCCTCGAAAAGCGCGAAAGACAAACCCTGTCCGAAAGACTGCACGATGGAGCGCTGCAGTACGTCCTGGCATCACGCCGGGAGATGGAAGAGGTGCGAGAAGGATCCGCGGAATCGATGGACCGCGTCGATCTGGCGCTCGGCGAGTGCTCCCGGCTGCTTCGCGACGTGGTCCGTGAACTGCACCCCGAGGTACTGGCCCGAGCCGGGCTCAGGGCCGCGATCAGCTCACTGGCCGACGGCATCGCGGCGCGCACCAACCTCGCCGTCCACGTGGACTTCGAGGGCTGGCCCGATGATTTGCGAACCGACGCTGATCACCTGCTCTACAGTGCCGCGCGCGAGTTTTCGACGAATGCGATCAAGCATGCCAAGGCCGACAACCTGTGGTTCACCCTGCAGTGGTCCGCCGGGCGAGCCACCTTGTCCGTCGCCGACGACGGCGTCGGCATTCAATCGGAGCGCCTCGCGCTGAGCGTCGAAACCGGTCACATCGGCTTTGCGTCGATTCGCGCCAAGGTGTTGGCCCTAGGCGGCGTACTGGACGTTCACGACACCCGCGGCACCGAGATCGCGATCTCCCTACCGTCGCAGACTGCGAGCTGAAACAGCCCGCTCAGACCCAACCGATTCCGGTGGACGGGGAGGCGGGCGCTGGTGTCGACGGACCAGACCCCGGCGGTTGCAGGCCGCCGTACCCTGGCGTCTCCGGGCTGTACCCCGGTTGCGGGCCGTGCACGGAGGTGTTGGGGTCATATCCCGGCGCCGACCCGTAGCCCGGGTACTGGCTGGAGCTCGGCGTCTCCGGTCCGTACCCGTAATCCGGCAGTGCCGGCCCGTACCCGGGCACCGTCTGGCCCGAGCCGGCCAGCAACTTGGATGCGGCGAAAGCCGCCGCCTGGGTGGTGTACACGGGGACGTAGCCCTCGGTGTGTCCACTCCATTCGTTGCCCTGGCCCTCGTGACAGATCGGATCCATGGGGTTACACAGGTCGATCGCCTTGGATCCGAACAGTGCGCTCTGGGTTGATATCGATTGCTTGGTGCGGGTGCCCACGTCGCCGAAGGTGGTGATCGCCGCGACGTTGTCCGCGTATTGAGGCGGGAGCGAATCGCCCCAGGTGATGCCACCCAGCGGGTTGCCGGCCACGATGTTGATCACGCTCGCACCCTGCGAATAGCCACCTAGGACGATCTTGGTGTCGGGGCACGAGGACAGCGTGGACTTGATGTGGGAAATCGCGTCCTTGGCGCCGTCACCGCCGTGCAGCTGCAGCTTGCTGGCCTTGTAGTTCACCCCATAGGAGGTGATGTTCATGCCGGCGGCCTGCTTACGCAGCGAATCGACGAAGGCATCGCCGACCCGGCCCATACCGGCCGGCTCATCGGTGCCGCGCGCGAAGACCACCTCGGCGTCAGCACAGTCGGCGGCAGCCGCTATCGGCGGCGCGGAGAGTCCTACGAGTGGGATACCAGAGGTGAGAAGTGCAGCAGCGCCAAGCCCGACCCAGCGACCACCTGACCGCGCACTGCCCGTACCAGGGCTGTGTATGCGGCGAGAGAACATTCCTCAACCTAACCCGTATCCAGGATGAATGAACATCCTTGCCGGGCGGACTCGCGGAGGCTCCGCGTCGACGACATGGTGACAACAAAGAAAACAGGCCAGGGATTAGATCCCTGGCCTGCGTCTTCTCGGTGGAGCTGCCGGGAATTGAACCCGGGTCCTACGGCACTTCCTCGAGGCTTCTCCGTGCGCAGTTCGCTTTGCCTCTACTCGGATCTCTCAGTCACGCGAACAAGCCGAGATGACGATCCCAGTCGCTGTTTGATGTCCCCACGGATCCCGCGACCGAACCCGTGGGTGGGTCCCTCTAGCTGATGCCAGGGTCCGGGCCGAGGGCGCTCCCGGTCTGACAGACACGCAGTCGCTTAGGCAGCGAGTGCGTAGTCGCGCTGATTGGAATCGGCGCTTAATTGGTTGCAACGACGCTTACGGTGGTCTCTTGCCTGCACCGGCACGCTTCCCTTGATTCGATGCGCGAAGTCGAAACCGATCAGCCCCTCGCATCCCTGCCGAATCTCGGCAGGACAATCAATGGTACGTCACACCCAACGGCCAACGCCAAGCCATTATTCCGCGGCATTCTCGTGTCGCTCGTGGGCGCCGGCCTCCCCTACATCCCGGACCGCGCCCCGATCCGCGGACGTCGCCAACAGTGCGTAGGCGCGCAGCGCCGCCGAGACGGGGCGATCACGATCGCGCGGCCGGTAACCACCGGACGCCTCCAGCTCGACGCGTCGACGCGCGAGTTCGTCGTCGGGCACATCCAAAGTCAAGGTGCGCGAAGGAATGTCGATCAGGATGCGGTCGCCGTCGTGGACCAGGGCGATGGGACCGCCCGCTGCGGCTTCCGGCGAAATGTGCCCGATCGACAGTCCCGAGCTACCTCCCGAGAACCGGCCATCGGTGATGAGCGCGCACACCTTGCCCAGCCCCCTTCCCTTCAGAAACGAAGTCGGATAGAGCATTTCCTGCATCCCCGGCCCACCCCGGGGACCTTCGTAGCGGACCACCATCACGTCGCCCGCGGTCACTCTGCCCCCGAGGATGGCGTCGACCGCTTCCTCCTGGGACTCGACTACGACCGCGGGACCGTCGAAGATCAGCACGCCGGCGTCGACACCCGCCGTCTTGACCACTCCCCCGTTGGGGGCGAGGTTGCCGGTCAGGATCGCCAGGCCGCCATCAGGTGAATAGGCATGGGCGACATCACGAATGCACCCGTGCTCGGCATCGGTGTCCAGGCTCTCCCACCGTTCGGATTGTGAGAACGCGGTGGCACTGCGGTGTCCACCCGGTGCGGCGTGAAACAGCTCAAGGGCCTCCGCGGAGGCGTTGAGCCCGCGGATGTCCCATACATCGAGCCAATCATCCAGCGTCTTGGCGTGAATCGACTGCACGTCCTTGGCCAACAGCCCGGCGCGGTGCAACTCGCCCAGGATCGCGGGAATGCCGCCGGCCCGGTGCACATCCTCCATCAGGTACGCGCCGTTGGGAGCGACCTTGCACAGGCACGGGACCCGGCGGGAGATCTCGTCGATCTCGGTGATCGCGAAATCCAGCTCGGCTTCATACGCCGCGGCCATCAGATGGAGCACGGTGTTGGCGGACCCGCCCATCGCGACATCCATCGCCATGGCGTTCTCGAAAGCCGACCGCGACGCGATGGCACGCGGCAGGACCGAGACGTCACCCTCGCCGTAGTAGCGGGTCGTCAGGTCGATGACGGCGGCACCGGCCTTCTCGTACAACGCGCGCCGGGCCGTGTGGGTGGCCAACACCGTGCCGTTGCCCGGCAAGGCCAGGCCGAGCGCCTCAACCAGACAGTTCATCGAGTTGGCGGTGAACATGCCCGAGCACGATCCGCATGTCGGGCAGGCCGCCTCCTCGATCCGGGCCAGGTCCTCGTCCGAGAGCGTCGGATCGGCGGCGCCGGCCATGGGATCGATCAGGTGCAGCCCGGTACGGACCCGGCCGTCCACCAGCGTCGCGCGGCCACCCTCCATCGGGCCACCGGAGACGAACACCGTCGGGATGTTCAGCCGCAGTGCGGCCATGAGCATGCCCGGAGTGATCTTGTCGCAGTTCGAGATACACACCAGCGCGTCGGCACGGTGCGCTTCGACCATGTACTCCACCGAGTCGGCGATGAGATCGCGCGACGGCAGCGAATACAGCATCCCGGAGTGCCCCATGGCGATGCCGTCATCGACGGCGATGGTGTTGAACTCGCGCGGGATTCCCCCGGCCTGCTGGATGGCCGCGGAGACGATCCGCCCGACCGGCTGAAGGTGCGTGTGCCCGGGCACGAACTCGGTGAAGCTGTTCGCCACCGCGACGATCGGCTTGCCGAAGTCCTCGCGGGCGACTCCGGCGGCACGCAGGAGGGCGCGGGCGCCGGCCATGTTGCGGCCGTGGGTGACAGTGCGGGAACGCAGCGGGATCATGGTTCCACTGTCGGTTCTGGGCCGCACCCTGGGAAGACGGCTTCAATACTAGTATTGGCAGTACTAGTCTTGGACGATGCCCACCGACCCCGACCGACGAGCCGAGCTCGGCGCCTTCCTGCGGTCGAGCCGCGAACGCCTGATCCGCGTCGACTTCGGTCTGCCCGCCGGCGGGAGAGGACGAACGGTCGGATTGCGCCGCGAGGAGGTGGCATACCTGTCCGGCGTGAGCGTCACCTGGTACACGTGGCTGGAACAGGGCCGCGATATCAACCCCTCGCGCCAGGTGCTCGACGCAGTCAGTCGCGCACTGCGCCTCACGGTGGCCGAGCACCGCTACGTTCTCGGCCTGGCCGGGTTCGCGCCACTGCCCGCACCGACCGCCGACGAGGTGACGACGGTGCCGTCCCACGTGCAACGGTTACTCGACGCGATCGGCGAAAACCCCGCCTATGCCCTGACCCCGGAGTGGGGTATCGCGGGCTGGAACGCCGCTTACGAGCGGCTCTACCCGAACGTGGCGACAAAGCCGGCCACCGAGCGCAACCTGCTGTGGGTCGTCTTCACCGACCCCTCCGTCCGTGTCCTGCTCGATGACTGGCAGGTCACCAGTCAGCGCTTTCTGGCCGAGTTCCGCGCCGGAATCGGTTCGCGCATGGGCGATCCCGCGCTCGTCGATCTGATCGCCCGGCTGGCGGACGCCAGTTCCGAGTTCCGCGCCGGTTGGGAACGACACGATATCCGTGGCTTCGAATCTCGCGAGCGCATCTTCCACCACCCGGAGTTGGGCACCGTCAGCTACGAACACCACCAACTGCGGCCAGCGGATCAGCCTGAGTTTCAGATCGTCATCTACACGCCACTGGAAGATCCTCAACCATCCTCGCCAGCGGACTGACGAGACCAGCCCGTAGTCGGGCGAGGGCGAGGCAAGCCCGCGGTGCCGCTAACTAGGACATGCCCTTGGCGCGGCGGCCCAACTCGCGGGTGATCTCCCGGTCGGCGTCGCGCTTGGCCAGGTCCTGGCGTTTGTCGTGGGCCTGCTTGCCGCGGGCCAGCGCCAGTTCGACCTTGACCTTGCCGTCGGAGAAGTACATCGACAACGGCACCAGCGTGAGGTTGCCGTCGCGGATCTTGCCGATCAGGTTGTCGATCTCCCTGCGGTGCAACAGCAGCTTGCGGTTGCGCCGCGGCGCGTGATTGGTCCAGGTGCCGTGGTGGTACTCGGCGATGTGCACGTTGCGCAGCCAGATCTCGCCGTCGTCGACGGTCGCGAACGCGTCGGCCAGTGATGCCTGGCCTTCGCGCAGGCTCTTGACCTCGGTGCCCATGAGAGCGATGCCCGCCTCATAGGTATCGAGAATCATGTAGTTGTGCCGCGCCTTGCGATTGCTGGCCACAATCTGCTTATTGCCGGCGGGGCTGGACTTCTTGGTCGCCACTAGTTCACGACTACCTTCGTATGTAGAGCCGCAGCGTCACGTAGGCGGTGATTCCTGACATCGCCAGGCCGAGGAACAGCATCCACGGTGCGCTGAAGTAGAGCACGTCAGCGTAGTCGACCCGGGCGATGAGATTCGACTGATAAAACTGGTCGAGCGCCTTCTCCAGGAACACCGCGCGCACCACGATCAGCCCCACGATCGCGATCACCACACCGATCAGGGCGGCGATCATCGCCTCCACCAGGAACGGCAGCTGGGTGTACCAGCGGGTTGCACCGACCAGACGCATGATGCCGATCTCGGTGCGCCGCGTGTAGGCGGCCACCTGGACCATGTTGGCGATCAGCAGCACCGCACCGACCGCCTGCACCAGCGCCACCGCGAACGCGACGCTACTGAGACCGTCGAGCACCGCGAACAAGCGGTCGATCAGGTCCTTCTGGTTGAGCACGTTGAGCACACCGGGCTGGCCCTGCATCGCCTTGTCGAACGCCTCGTGCTGCTCGGGGTCGTTGAGCTTGACGATGAACGACGCCGGGAACGCGTCCTTGCCCGCGACATCCTTGTACTGCGGGAACTTCTTGATCGCGTCGTCGTAGGCCTGCTCGCGATTGAGGAAACTCAGCGAGCGCACATCGTCGCGGTCGTCGATCATGCGGTACAGCGCCTTGCATGCTTCGGCGTCGCAGTTGGGGTCGTTGGCCGAGATGTCGTCGGTCAGGAACACCTGGCTCTCGACCCGGTCCAGGTAGATGTCACGGGACTGGTCGGCCAGGCGCACCACCAACAGACCGCCACCGAACAGCCCGATCGAGATTGCGGTGGTCAGGATCATCGCCACCGTCATCGTGACGTTGCGACGAAGCCCGGTCAGAACTTCATTGACAAGAAAGCCGAAGCGCACTTAGCGATCCATTCCGTAGACGCCGCGCTGCTCATCACGGATCAGCCGGCCGAGTTCGAGTTCGACGACCCGCTGACGCATGGAGTCGACGATGTGATGGTCATGGGTGGCCATCAGCACCGTGGTGCCGGTGCGATTGATCCGTTCCAGCAGATCCATGATGTCCTTGCTGGTCTCAGGATCCAAGTTTCCGGTGGGCTCGTCGGCGATCAGAACCAGAGGGCGGTTGACGAAGGCCCGCGCGATGGCGACGCGCTGCTGCTCGCCACCGGACAGTTCGCTCGGCAACCGGTTGGCCTTCCCGGACAGGCCGACCATCTCCAGCACGTCCGGGACCACCCGGTTGATCACCTCGCCGCGCTTGCCGATCACCTCAAGCGCGAACGCCACGTTCTCGAACACGGTCTTCTGCTGCAGCAGGCGGAAGTCCTGGAACACACAGCCGATGACCTGACGCAGGCTCGGGACGTGCCGCCCGGGCAGCTTGTTGACGTGGAACTTGGACACTCGGATGTCACCCGAGGTAGGCGTCTCGGCCGCCAGCAGCAGCCGCATGAACGTCGACTTGCCCGAACCCGACGGGCCGATCAGGAAAACGAACTCACCCTTGTCGATTTTCAACGAGACGTCATCGAGCGCTGGGCGCGCCGAAGACTTGTAGTGCTTCGTCACGTGGTCGAGGGTGATCATCACGGCACGCCAGTGTAGCGGGGCGACAGCATCCGGCAGGTCAGGCTATCGCGGCAATGTCGGTGCCACCGGCTCCAGGCCCGGTTGCTGCTGCTCGACCGTAGGGCTCGGGGCGGGCCCTGGGAACACCGGCAACGTGATCGGCGGAATCAGTCCAGGACCGTCCGGGTCGATCACCGTCGTCCTCGGAGCCCCCGGCGGCGGCGGCGTGGTGGGACTCGTCGGCGCGCCGGGCGTGGTGGTCTCGGTGGTCTCCGGGGTCTCGGTCGGCGTCGTGGTCGTCGGGACGGTGGTCTCGGTGGTCTCCGGCGTCACCGTCGGCGTCGTCGTGCGGGGAGTCTGCAGCTTGGTGCGCGGCACCCAGGTGTAGTCCGGGTCGGGCACGAACCCGGGCGGCACCACCTGGGTTTCAGGCGACTGCGGCGCGGCCGGCTTGGGCCGGTACTCCTGCTGCACCCACGACAGCGCGATGAACACGACGATCAGCACGACCGTCGAGGTGCGAATCCGACCGACACGGCTGTGCCAGAACCTGGTCACGGCCTCGGCCACCCGCGTGAAGTCCAGTTTCACTTCTTCGGCTCCTGGGCCGATGCCGCTGGTGTGACCGTCTCGGCGACCGCGGCCTGATTCATGAAGTCCCCCGCGGCCGCGACCGACGCTTCTGACGATGTCACCACGCCGGCCCGGCGCAGTGCACGCACCACCCGCACCCGCAGCCGTCTGCCCACGTCGAATTGTTTGCCGGGCAGGGTGCGCGCGACCATCCGCAAGTTGACTGTGTCGACCCCGATGCTCTCGACGCCCATCAGCTGCGGCTTGTCGAGCAGCAGCCTGGACAGCTCACGATCTTCGGTGGCCTTCTCCGCGACGTCGTTGAGCACGTCGTTGACCAGGTTGAGGTCGACGCTCACCGGTACCGGGATGTCGATGACCGCGCGTGCCCAGTCTTTGGACAGGTTCAGCGCCTTGACGATCTGCCCGTTGGGCACGGTGTACATCTCGCCTTCGGATGACCGCAGCTTCGTGACCCGCAGCGTGACGTCCTCGACCGTGCCCTCGGCCTCATTGGCGGCCGCGATCGTCAGCCTGACCAGGTCACCGAAGCCGTATTGCTTCTCGGTGATGATGAAGAAACCGGCGAGCAGGTCCTGCACGATGCGCTGCGCACCGAAACCGAGCGCGGCACCGAGCACCGCCGCCGGGGCGACCAGGGAGGCGATCGGTACCGCGAGGGCATCGGTGACTTCGACGAGCACGATGACGAACACAAACGCCACCGACACCCACGAGATCACCGAGGCGACCGCCTGCCGGTGCTTGGCGCTCTCCGAGCGCACCAGCGCATCGCTTTCCTGATACTCGGCGTCGATCCGGCGCACCACCCGTTGCGCGGCCCAGTTGATGAAGCGCGCAGCGAGCAGGCCACCGATGAGCAGCAGCGCGATCCGCAGCCCGGTGGTCAGGATCCAGACACCGATCTCGCCGTGCCAGAAATCGTGCCAGCGGTCGGCGAGGGACAGGGTCAGCAGCGTATTAGTCGTCGTCATCTTTCCGGTTGCGCCATCTGATCCCCGCTTCCAGGAATCCGTCGATGTCTCCGTCCAGCACCGTGGCCGGGTTGCCGACCTCGTACTCGGTGCGCAGGTCCTTCACCATCTGATAGGGGTGCAACACGTAGGACCGCATCTGGTTGCCCCACGAACTGCCACCGTCGCCCTTGAGCGCATCCATTTCGGCGCGCTCCTCCAGACGCTTGCGTTCCAGGAGCCGGGCCTGCAGAACCCGCATCGCCGCGACCTTGTTCTGCAGCTGCGACTTCTCGTTCTGGCAGGTCACCACGATCCCGGTGGGGATATGGGTGAGGCGCACGGCGGAGTCGGTGGTGTTCACCGACTGCCCGCCGGGACCACTGGAGCGGTACACGTCGACGCGCAGGTCCCCTTCGGGGATCTCGATGTGGTCGGTGGTTTCCACCACCGGGAGCACCTCGACATCGGCGAACGACGTCTGCCGGCGGCTCTGGTTGTCGAACGGGCTGATGCGTACCAGCCGGTGGGTGCCCTGCTCGACCGAGAGGGTGCCGTAGGCGAACGGGGCGTGCACGGCGAAGGTCGTGCTCTTGATCCCGGCTTCCTCGGCGTAGGACGTGTCGAACACCTCGACCGGGTAGTCGTGCTTCTCGGCCCACCGGATGTACATCCGCATCAGCATCTCGGCCCAGTCCGCGGCGTCGACGCCACCGGCGCCGGAACGGATCGTGACGACGGCCTCGCGCTCGTCGTACTCACCCGACAGCAGGGTGCGGACCTCGAGGGTCTCGATCTCCTCGCGAAGCTTGGCGAGCTCGGCATCGGCCTCGGCCAGCTCGTCCTCACCGCCCTCCTCGGCCGCGAGTTCGAACAGCACCGGCAGGTCATCGACGCGCTGACGCAACTCCTGCACCCGGCGCAGTTCACTCTGCGTATGCGAGAGCTCACTGGTGACTTTCTGCGCCCGGGACTGGTCGTCCCAGAGCTTCGGGTCGGAGGCCTGCTGCTCGAGCATGTCGATCCGCTGGCGCAGGCCATCGATGTCGAGCACCCGCTCCACGGTGGTGAGGGTGGTGTCGAGTGCGGCTACGGCGGCTTGGCGGTCTGGATCCACGAATGTTCAGGGTACCCGGCGGCATTTCGGCGGCAGTTCTCTCCGACTCGCGGCAGCGCAGACGATCTGTGTTTAGCATCGGGTGGTACCCGGTCCAGCACGCCAAGGGCCGGGTAGTAACGGCTTTTCCGGCTCGTAAGAAGGCAGGGTATGCGCCCATATCACGTAGCGATCGTCGGCTCCGGCCCCTCGGGTTTCTTTGCTGCTGCATCGCTGCTGAAGTTCGCCGATTTGCCCGACTCGGATCGCGACGTGCGAGTCGACATGCTCGAGATGCTGCCGACCCCGTGGGGGTTGGTGCGTTCGGGAGTGGCGCCGGACCACCCCAAGATCAAGTCGATCAGCGCGCAGTTCGACAAGACCGCGGCCGATCCCCGGTTCCGGTTCTTCGGCAACATCAAGGTCGGCGAGCACATCACCCCGGCCGAGCTGGCGCAGCGCTATGACTCCGTGGTCTATGCCATCGGTGCGCAATCCGACCGGGCGCTGCACATCCCCGGGGAAGAGTTGCCCGGCAGCGTGGCCGCGGTCGACTTCGTCGGCTGGTACAACGCCCATCCCCATTTCGACGGCATGGCACCCAATCTGGCGGGCGGACGTGCGGTCGTCGTCGGCAACGGCAACGTCGCCCTTGACGTGGCCCGCATCCTGGTCAGCGACCCACAGGCCCTGGCCAACACCGACATCGCCGACCACGCGCTGGCCTCACTGGACACCCGCGGGGTGGAAGAGGTGGTTGTGATCGGGCGCCGCGGACCGTTGCAGGCGACGTTCACCACGCTGGAACTCCGTGAACTCGGCGACCTTGAGGGTTTGGGCGACGTCGACGTCATCCTCGATCCGGCGGATTTCGACGGCATCACCGACGAAGATCTCGAGGCGGCCGGCAAGACCGTCAAACAGAACATCAGGGTGCTCCGCAAGTACGTCGATGAGCAACCCCGCGAAGCCAAGCGGCGCATCGTATTCCGCTTCTGCACCTCCCCCATCGAGTTGCGCGGCGAGGATCGTGTCGAGTCGATTGTGCTGGGCCGCAACGAACTTGTCCGCGACGCGGACGGGCGCATGGTGGCCCAGGACACCGGCGAGCGCGAAGAGTTGCCCGTCGAGCTGGTGGTGCGGGCGGTCGGCTACCGGGGCGTGCCGACACCGGGACTGCCGTTCGACGAACGCTCCGGCACCATTCCGCACACCGGCGGACGCATCGACGGCAGCCGCAACGAATACGTGGTGGGCTGGATCAAGCGGGGACCATCCGGCGTGATCGGCAGCAACAAGAAAGACTCACAGGACACCGTCAACACCCTGCTGGAAGACCTTCGGGCCGGCGGAGTCGACGAGCGTGGGTCCGAGTACGGCCGCGAACTGGCCGAGTGGCTGCTGGAACACCAGCCCGCCCTCGTCACCGGCGAGCACTGGCAGCTGATCGACGCGCATGAGCGCGCCGCCGGGGAACCACTGGGCCGCCCCCGGGTGAAGCTGGCCAGTGTGGCCGAGCTGCTCCGGGTCGCGCACGCCTGATCAGGCGTGCGGCGGCTCCGGCGGCCCGTCCGCCGCGAAGGCCCACTTGTCCGGGTTGCTCGGCGAGTAGACGACCGGGAACAGCGCGCCCATGGTCGGCCAGTTGTCGACATCGACCGCCATGCGCTGGTACACGACGTGCTCGGTGACGGTCGGCCCGGTGATGACGCCGGTGATCGTGACGTACTGCTCCCCCGTCACGTCCGGACGCGGGCTGACCCCGGTCACCAGCAACGTGCCGTGCGCCAGTTCACCGCGAATTCCCCGGCGCCGCATGATTCGTGGCGCCAGCAGCAACACGAGCGCGCCGACAAGCAAGAGGAGTATGCCGAATTCCCACACGAGGCCCATGGTAGGACTGCAGCCATGAGTTCCGTCGCAGATGACATGGCACTGGCCCTCGAACTGGCCGACCAGGCCGACGCACTGACCATGGATCGCTTCGGCGCCCTGGATTTGCACATCGAGACCAAACCCGATCTCACCCCCGTCACCGATGCGGACCGAGGCGCCGAGGAAGCGCTGCGCGCCTCGCTGGCCGCGGCCCGCCCGGAAGACACGGTGTTCGGCGAAGAGTTCGGGGGCACAACGACATTGACCGGCCGCCAGTGGGTGATCGACCCGATCGACGGAACCAAGAACTTCGTCCGCGGCGTCCCGGTGTGGTGCACGTTGATCGCGTTGCTCGAAGACGGCGTCCCGACCATCGGCGTGGTGAGCGCGCCGGCCCTGGCGCGGCGTTGGTGGGCCGGACTCGGCCAGGGCGCGTTCGGCTCGTTCGCCGGGGCAACTCGGAAATTGTCGGTGTCGGGGGTCACGGACCTCGCGTCGGCCAGCCTGTCGTACTCGGATCTGACGACCGGGTGGGAGCACCGTCGCGACCGCTTCGTCGAACTGACCGACGCGGTGTGGCGGGTGCGCGCCTACGGCGACTTCTGGTCGTACTGCATGGTCGCCGAGGGCGCGGTAGACATCGCCTGCGAGCCCGAGGTGAAGCTGTGGGACATCGCTCCCCTGGACATTCTCATCCGTGAGGCCGGCGGCACATTCACCAGCATCGACGGCGCCACGGGCCCGCACGGAGGCAGCGCGCTGGCCACCAACGGGCCGCTGCATGCAGCGGTGTTGAACAGGCTCGCCGGCAACTGAGCTCACGGCCGGAGGACAGGCCGGCCACGTACGCAGCCATTGGCGAGCGTCCGGTGGGCATCAGCGAGCAAAGCTCGAATACGACGCCTTCCTGGCGAACCACCCCAGCCGTCAACTACTCCACCGGATCAGCGACGAGTGGGTCGCGCTGATCCTGGCGACGCTCGGTGGCGACGGCCCGCGCCCCGGAGTCGGCGGCGCGGGCGAACCGCGTCCGATGCACTGTCCCGGCGCCACGCCGGAGTCAGCCGGAAGATGCTCACCCAGCCGCTGCGATCTCTCGAAGGCGACGGGTTGCCCACCCGGACGGTGACCCCGACCGTGCCGGTCACGGTCACCTATGAGCTCACTGACCTGGGCCTTTCGCTGCACCATCCGATGGTCGGGATCACGTCGTGGGCCGAGGCCCACATAGACGTGGTGTGCGCAGACCGCGAGCGGCACGACCGCCTTTCGGCAGCGGAACCCTGATCCCCCGACGGTGTGAAGTTGGTAACAGATGCCATACCTTACTCTAGAGTAAGATACGGTCAGATGCGTCGCCCCGACCAGCAGAGGCAGCTGACATGACCAACACCCTGCCGTCCAAGAACGGCACCCCCTCCCGTCCCTCCAGCTCCGGCCAGCAAAGCGCGGTCGGGCTGCACAAGCACAAACGGACCGCGACCGACATCGGGTTGGCGCTGATCACGCCCATCGTCGGTCAGGAATTCCTGGACCGTTACGGCCTGCGCGATTCGCTCAATCGCGGTATCAAATACGGTGTCAAACACGGCTTTTCGGCTGCAGGTGCGGTCACCCGGCAATTCCAGCGGGTTCAGGGCCTGGGCAAGGCACCGACCCGGCTGAAGTCCAGCGGGGCCGACTACTTCGATCTGACCCCCGACGAAGACCAGCAGATGATCGTCGAGACGGTCTCCGAATTCGCCGCGGAGATCCTGCGCCCCGCCGCGCATGACGCCGACGAAGCCGCCGCCTACCCCGCGGATCTGATCGCCAAGGCCGCTGAACTGGGCATCACCGCCGTCAACGTGCCCGAGGACTTCGACGGCATCGCCGAACACCGCAGCACGGTGACCAATGCACTCGTCGCAGAGGCACTGGCCTACGGCGATATGGGTCTGGCCCTGCCGATCCTGGCTCCCGGTGGCGTCGCCTCGGCACTGACCCACTGGGGCAGCGCCGACCAGCAGGCCACCTATCTCAAGGACTTCGCCGGCGAGAACGTGCCGCAAGCCTGCGTGGCGATCGCCGAGCCGCACGCCCTGTTCGACCCCACCGCGCTCAAGACCACCGCGGTGCGCACCCCCAGCGGCTACCGCCTCTCCGGCGTCAAGTCGCTGGTGCCGGCCGCCGCCGATGCCGAATTGTTCATCGTGGCAGCACAATTGAACGGCAAGCCGGCGTTGTTCATCGTCGCAGCCTCATCGGCCGGGCTTACCGTCAAGGCCGACCCGAGCATGGGCATCCGTGCCGCCGCCCTCGGCCAGATCGAACTCGACAACGTGGCGGTGCCGCTCGGCAACCTCCTCGGCGAGGACGGGGCCACCGATCAGGACTACTCCGAAGCGATCGCGCTGTCCCGGCTGGGCTGGGCCGCGCTGGCCGTCGGCACCTCGCACGCGGTGCTCGACTACGTCATCCCCTACATCAAGGAACGCACCGCGTTCGGCGAGCCGATCGCCCATCGTCAGTCGGTGGCGTTCATGGCCGCCAACATCGCCATCGAGCTCGACGGCCTGCGGCTGATCACCTGGCGCGGCGCCGCTCGCGCCGAGCAGGGTCTGCCGTTCGCCCGCGAGGCCGCCCTCGCGCGCAAGCTCGGCACCGACAAGGGCATGCAGATCGGCCTGGACGGCGTGCAGCTGCTGGGCGGTCACGGTTACACCAAGGAGCACCCGGTCGAGCGCTGGTACCGCGATCTGCGGGCCATCGGCGTCGCCGAGGGTGTCGTCGTTATCTAGCCCGGTGTCATTCCTTTTCTGAGCTGAAAGACTAATCATGGCAATCAATCTGGAAATGCCCCGCAAGCTGCAGGCGGTCATCGAGAAGGGCCACCAGGGCGCCGCCGAGATGCTTCGCCCGATCTCGCGCAAGTACGACCTCGCCGAGCACGCCTACCCGGTCGAGCTGGATACGCTGGCCACGCTGTTCGAAGGCATCTCGGAAGCCAAGACGATCTCGTTCGCCGGCGCCGAGGCGTTCCGCGACGACGCCAACACCAAGGGCGACAAGGTCACGGTCAACGGCGCCAACATGTCCGCACTCGTCAACGCACTCGAGGTCAGCTGGGGCGATGTCGCCCTGCTGCTGTCAGTGCCGCGTCAGGGCCTGGGCAACGCCGCCATCTCCTCGGTGGCAACCCCCGAGCAGCTCGAGCGCCTCGGCAAGGACGTGTGGGCGGCCATGGCCATCACCGAGCCCGGCTTCGGCTCGGACTCGGCGGCGGTGACCACCACCGCGGCGCTCGACGGCGACGACTACGTGATCAACGGCGAGAAGATCTTCGTCACCGCGGGTTCGCGTGCCACCCACATCGTGGTGTGGGCGACGCTCGACAAGTCGCTGGGCCGGGCGGCGATCAAGTCGTTCATCGTGCCGCGCGAACATCCCGGCGTGACCGTCGAACGCCTGGAGCACAAGCTGGGCATCAAGGCGTCCGACACCGCGGTGATCCGCTTCGAGAACGCCCGCATCCCCAAGGACAACCTGCTGGGTGATCCGGAGATCCACGTGGAGAAGGGTTTTGCCGGGGTCATGGAGACCTTCGACAACACCCGGCCGATCGTGGCGGCCATGGCGGTCGGCATCGCCCGAGCCGCGCTGGAGGACCTGCGCGCGATCCTCACCGATGCGGGCATCGAGATCTCCTACGACAAGCCGGCCCATGCGCAGAGCGCCCCCGCGGCGGAGTTCCTGCGGATGGAGGCCGACTGGGAGGCCGGGTACCTGTTGACCGTCCGCTCCGCATGGCAGGCCGACAACAGCATCCCCAACTCCAAAGAAGCCTCGATGGGTAAGGCCAAGGCCGCCCGGGTGGCCAGCGACATCACCCTCAAGGCCGTCGAAATGGCCGGTACCACCGGCTATTCCGAACAGACCCTGCTGGAGAAGTGGGCCCGCGACTCCAAGATCCTCGACATCTTCGAAGGCACGCAGCAGATCCAGCAGCTGGTGGTCGCCCGCCGCCTGCTGGGGCTGTCCTCGGCCGAACTGAAGTAGCCCTTTTTTCTGCACGAGCAGACGCGAGAACCCCCCAAAACCATGGTTTTGGGGGGTTCTCGCGTCTGCTCGGCCAACTGGGGTGACGACGCCGACCGATGTGCTGAACACCCCGGAGTACGGCGGCGCGGCCCGGGCCGGCTGGTACTCAGGACGTGCGGTGGCGAAGGTCTCCGGCGGCTTCCAGACCAGGTACGGACCCGCACACAACGAAATCGCCCAGAACACATGGTGTTCTGGGCGATTTCGTTATCGCGTGTTGTTCGGCTTAGCCGAGCACCCGCTGCAGGTCCGGAACCATGGCCTGCAGCTCCCGGGCCCAGTAGGCCCAGTTGTGCGTGCCGTTGTCCGGGAAGTTGAACACACCGTTGGTGCCACCCGCGGCGATGTAGTTGTCCTGGAAGGTGCGGTTGGTCTTGATGGTCAGGCCTTCGAGGAAGGTGGCAGGCAGGTCGCCGCCGCCCAGCTCGTTGGGCTGGCCGTTACCGCAGTAGATCCAGAGGCGGGTGTTGTTGGCGACGAGCGTCGGGATCTGCAACATCGGGTCGTTGCGCTTCCAGGCGCTGTTCGGGTCTTCCGTCGGACCCCACATGTCGTTGGCTTTGAAGCCGCCGGCGTCACCCATGGAGATGTTGATCAGGAACGGCCACCAGCCCTCGGAGGGGTTGAGGAAGCCCGACATCGAACCGGCGTAGATGAACTTGTCCGGGTGGTAGGTCGCGAGAATCAGCGAGGCGGAGCCTGCCATCGACAGACCGATCGCGGCGTTGCCGTTGGCCGCGACGTCGCGATTGGCGGCCAGCCATGCCGGCAGCTCGCTGCTCAGGAAGGTCTCCCACTTGTAGGTGACACAGCCGGCCTTACCGCAGGCCGGCGAGTACCAGTCGGTGTAGAAGCTGGACTGACCACCGACGGGCATGACCACCGACAGACCGCTGTTCAGGAACATCTCGAACGCGTTGGTGTTGATGTCCCAGCCGTTGAAGTCGTCCTGGGCGCGCAGGCCGTCGAGCAGGTACACCGCGTGCGAACCCGGCCCACCGCTCTGGAACTGAATCTTGATGTCACGGCCCATCGACGGCGACGGGACCATCAGGTACTCAACCGGCAGGCCCGGCCGGGAGAATGCCCCCGCGGTCGCCGATCCGCCGGTAACGCCGATCAAGCCAGGCAGCATCAGGGCTGCCACAGCCGCCACCGTCATGCGGCGGGCCCAATGGCCACGAATCTTGTCAATGAAGGTCATACTGCGAATCCATCCGTCTTCCGGTCATTACGCCATTTGCGCGATCAGCGATCAGCATCGCCCAGCGACACCGCAGCGACGGAGTCACTGCACTGTCACGCCCGCTCGCCCGAGCCGGTGCCTCTGAAGAGCGGACCGAAGAATTCAGTTGTTGCGCCATGAGTAAATCACGGGCCCACGACGGTGGAAAACCCGCCGCGCGCCGCCGAACTGCATATCTACGGATTCAAAAAAGTGAATTCGGCTTTATCTATCACGCGCACCCAGTTGATCTACCTGGGAAAACGCCGCCAACCCCCGGTCCGCGCCCACCGCACTCGATGAACGCCGATGCCTTTCTGTTCACAACTGGTGTCCGGAGGGTTATCCGATCGTCGCCAACCGGTTTTCGAAATGCCCGCTCAGCGCCTTCCGCCGGGCCACCAACTCGACCATACTAAAAAGTATGGTAGTTTTCGGACCATGACGTCACCCCCCATCACTGAGCGCTCCATCACCGCCGAATTCGTCGCACGACTGGCCGAGCGGGCCGCTGAAGCCGAAGAGCTGCGCCGGCTTCCCGACGCGACGGTGACCGAACTTGTGGAATCCGGTTTCACCGAACTCCTGGTGCCCGCCCGCTACGGCGGTCAGCAGGCAGATTTCCCGGCGGTCCTGGATCCCGTGCGCCGAATGGCCCATGGCTGCACGTCGAGCGCCTGGACCATCGGCTTCCTGGCACTGCACAACTGGATGCTGGCGCTGTTCGGTGAGCAGGCCCAGGAGGAGGCGTTCGCGAGCCGACCGTTCCTGGCCCCGGCCCCACTCGCGCCGACCGGACGCGGGCTGCCGGCCGACGGCGGGATCCGCCTGACCGGCAGGTGGTCCTGGGCCACCGGCGTCATGCACGGCAACTGGATCATCGTCGCCGCGCTGTGCGGCCCCGACGATGCGCTGTATCCGGCGCTGGCGCTGCTGCCGATCAGCGACGTGACCGTGGCCGACGTGTGGCACACCGATGGCATGCGGGCCACCGGCTCCAACGACGTCATCGCCACCGACGTCTTCGTGCCGGAGCACCGACTGGTGAAAGTGCTCGACATCTATTCCGGCACGGCCCCGGGCGCCGGATTACACGACAGCTCCTCCTACCGCTGGCCGATGGTGCCCGCCCTGGCCCTGCTGGCAGCGATGCCCGCGCTGGGCAGCGCCGAGCGGGTCACCGAGATCTACGCGCAGCGCCTCGGCGAACGAGTGCTGCCCTACGAAGGCGTCATACAGAAGGACAAGCCGATCGCTCAGGCCCATCTGGCCGGGGCGCAGGTGCGGGTGCGGGCGTTGCGCGCCCTGCTGGCCGACACCGTCGGCGAGATCGAGGCCATCGTGGCGGCCGGAGACTCGGTGGACAAGCCGGTGCGCGCGCAGGCCCGGCTGTCGGCCGCGCATATCGTCAGCGAGTCCAAGGCGGTGATCGCCGATCTACTGGGCGCAGGCGGCGCGAGCATCCATTTCCTGTCCAGCCCGCTGCAGCGGTTCAAGCGCGACGTCGACGTCCTGTCCGGCCACGTGGTGTTCGACTACGACACCAGCCGCGAGCTGGCCGGTGCATTGACGCTGGGCATGAAGATCCCCCGAACGTCCATGATCTGACGGGGTCGACCGGCGCTCACGTCTGGGCCGGTGTGCACGCCAACGCCTCGATGATCACCTCACAGAACGCGGGCAGATCGCCGGGGGCGCGGCTGGTGATCAGGTTGCCGTCGATGCAGACCTGCCGGTCCACCACGGTGGCACCGGCGTTCCCGAGATCCGTGCGGATACTCGGATAGCTGGTGAGCGTGCGGCCGCGTACCACGTCCGCCTCGACCAGGGTCCACGGTCCGTGGCAGATCGCCGCGACGGGCTTGCCCGATCGGACGAAATCGCGGACGAACGCCACCGCAGACTTGTCGAGCCTCAATCTGTCCGGATTCACGGTCCCCCCGGGCAGGATCAGCGCGTCGAACTGATCGACCTTCGCCTCGGCAACCGTGCGGTCCACCGGAAAGGTGCCCGCCGGTTCGAGATCGTGATCACGAGCCTGGATTTCACCGGCCCTCAGTGACAGCAGCTCGACGTGACCGCCCTCGTTCTCGACGGCCGCGCGGGGTTGTTCGAGTTCGATGCGCTCCACACCGTCGGCGGCAAGAATCCCGACCCTGCGGCCTTCCAATTCCTTTCTCATGACAGTCCTTTCGTTGACACCGACGGGCAGCATCGAGCCTGGGCGCCCGCTGGAGGGCTACCCCGGGAAGCCGAGCCCAAAACGCGGAAGTTCAGTCCGCAGAACCCCTTGTCACCGGCTTTAACAAAAAGTAAAGTCACTTTCAGTTTTTTGCCCCGCACCTTTCAGGAGTCGAGCATGGAATCCTTCGTCCACCTGCGTAAAGGCAAGACCCCGAAACGGGTGCATGCCGACCTCGACGGCCTCAAGGACGACGAACTCGGTCGCGGCGGTTTCGTCGGCCGGACCGCCAACATGTACCGGCGCAATGACCCCACCGCCTACCGCACCGTCGGCCCGCTGCGCCCCACCGACGTTTTGTCCAGTGAGCTCAAGCCCAGCGACGCCACCGATGCCCAGGGCGGCCCGCTGCTGATGTTCTCCAACGCCGACTGCCAGGTGCTGCTGAGCCGGCGTACCGAGGAGATGCCGTTCTTCGTCCGCTACGTCGACGGCGACCTACTGTTGTTCGTCCACAAGGGATCGGGCCTCCTGGAGACCGAGTTCGGCCCGCTGCGTTACCGCGAGGGCGACTGGGTCTACATCCCGAAGGCCTGCACATTCCGCCAGGTGCCGGACACCGAGAGCACGTGGCTCATGATCCAGGCCACCGACGATTTCCGGGTTCCGCCGGCCGGCACCCTGGGCCGCCACTTCCCGTTCGACCCGGCGCAGGTCACCATTCCAGAGCCGCAGCCGATCGACGACGGCGTCGGGCCGCAGGACGCCGGAGAATACGAGGTCCGTCTGATTCATGAAGGCGGGCCGACTTCGCTGTTCTACCAACACAATCCCCTTGACGTGGAAGGCTGGCGGGGCGACAACTTCCCGTTCACCTTCAATATCGAGGACTACACCGTCATCACCTCCGAGAGCGTGCACCTGCCACCGACCGTGCACCTCTTCATGCAGGCCACCGGTGTGTACGTGATGAACTTCCTGCCCAAGCCCGCCGAAACCGTGCCGGGCACCGAGCGCACCCCGTGGTATCACCGCAACGTCGACTACGACGAGATCGCGTTCTTCCACGGTGGTTCGCTGTACGGCATCCCGATGCCGCCCGGCCTGGTTTCCCATGCACCACAGGGTGTTCACCACGGAGCCCCGGAGAAGGCGCGGGAACGTGCCCGCCGAAAGTTCGACGACTACGACCGCGTCGACTGGTCGGTGATCGCCATCGACACCCGCCGCCGTCTCATCCCGTCCGCCGAAATCCTCGCCAACGATCTGGGGCAGCACTAGAGATGACAACTGTTGAAGCGCCTGTGAAGCACGAATACGACCGCATCCCGTATCTGGTTGCCTACCAGAACAACTCGTCGGTGCGCGACGTGTACGGCGGCGTCGCAGAACTCGTCGTGCTGGAGAGCTACCTGCTGCGGCCCAAGTCGAAGTCCTCAGATACGGTGCTGGTGTTCATGCACCCGATCGGCGGCGGCGCGTACCTGCCCATGATCAATGCCCTGGCCCGCGCCGGACACCACGTCATCTACTGCAACAGCCGGTTCCGGGGCACCGACTCGGCACTGCTCATGGAGAAGGTGGTCGAGGATCTCGGCGAGTGCATCAAGGACGCCAAGCACCGACTGGGCTACGACAAGGTCGTCCTGGCCGGATGGAGTGGCGGCGGGTCGCTGTCGGTGTTCTACCAACAGCAGGCCCAGCATCCGACGGTGACGGCGAGCCCGTCCGGTGACGGGCCAGACCTCACCAAGCTCGGCCTGATCCCCGCCGACGGAATCATGCTGTTGGCCGCGCACATCAGCCGGCACGGCACGATGACCGAATGGATGGACGCGTCCATCCTCGACGAGAACGACCCGACCAAGCGGGACCCGGAACTCGATCTCTACGACCCGGACAACCCCAACCAGCCGCCCTACACGCCGGAGTTCCTGGAGCGTTACCACCAGGCCCAGATCGCCCGGAACCGGCGAATCACCAAGTGGGTCAAGGAAAAGCTGGCGGAACTCAAGGCCGCCGGACGTCCCGATGACGAGTTCGCCTTCGTCGTGCACGGCACCATGGCGGACCCGCGGTGGCTGGACCCCACCGTCGACCCCAACGATCGCCAACCCGGTACGTGTTATCTGGGTGATCCCCAGGTGGTAAACATGAGCCCGGTCGGCCTGGCGAGATTCTGCACGCTGCGCAGCTGGCTATCGCAGTGGAGCTACGACGACGCCAACGGTGACGCGGTCAAGGCCGGGCCGGATATCGCGGTCCCCGCCCTGGTGATCGGCAATCTGGCCGACGACGCCTGTACGCCCAGCCACACCCGCCGGCTGTACGAGGCGATCGGCCATTCCGACAAGGAGATGCACGAGATCCCCGGAGCCAACCACTACTACTCGGGCCCGGATCAGCGCGACACTCTCCGCCAGGCCGTCGCGATCTGCACGGATTGGCTGCACCGGCACGGATTTTCGCTGGATCCGGCATGACCACCGGACCTTTGGACGGCATCAGGGTGATCGAGCTCGGCACCCTGATCTCGGGTCCGTTCGCCGGCCGCCTGCTCGGCGACATGGGTGCCGAAGTCATCAAGATCGAACTGCCGGCCACCCCGGATCCGCTGCGCACCTGGGGGCAGGCCGAGCTCGACGGGCACCACTTCTTCTGGACCGTGCACGCCCGCAACAAGAAGGCCGTCACCCTGGACCTTCGGACCGCCAAGGGCCGCGAGTTGTTCCTCGAGCTGGTCGACCGGTCGGACATCATCGTGGAGAACTTCCGGCCCGGCACCCTGGAGAAGTGGAATCTGGGCTACGACGTTCTGCGCGAACGCAATAAGGGCATCATCCTGGTGCGGGTGTCCGGATACGGACAGACCGGGCCGGACGCCGGCAAGGCCGGCTATGCCTCGGTGGCCGAGGCGTCGAGCGGGCTGCGGCACATGAACGGGTTCCCCGGCGGCCCCCCGCCGCGGCTCGCCCTGTCGCTGGGCGACAGCCTGGCCGGCATGTTCGCCGCCCAGGGCGCCCTGGCCGCGCTGTACCGGCGGACCGTCACCGGCGAGGGGCAGATCGTCGACACCGCGCTCACCGAAAGTTGTCTGGCGATACAGGAATCCACCATCCCCGACTACGACATCGGCGGGGTGGTACGCGGGCCGTCGGGCACGCGGCTGGAAGGTATCGCGCCGTCGAACATCTACCAGAGCGCCAACGGCAGCTGGGTGGTGATCGCCGCCAATCAGGACACCGTGTTCCGCCGGCTGTGCGCGGCGATGGGGAGCCCCGAGCTGGCAACCGACGATCGATTCGCCAATCACGTTGCCCGCGGCCGCAATCAGGACGAGCTGGACAAGATCATCGGCGATTGGGCCGGCAAGCGGCAGCCGGAGGAGATCATCGAAACCCTGTCGCAGGCCGGTGTGATCAGCGGGCCGATCAACACCGTGGCCGAGGTGGTGGAAGATCCGCAACTGCAGGCCCGCGGGATGATCGCCGACCACTTCGATGAGCGGATCGGACGGACCGTAAAAGGCCCCGGCGTCGTCCCGGTGCTCTCCGAATCACCCGGCACGATCCGCAACGCCGGCTCAGCCCGGCCGGGCCAGCACAACGACGAGGTGTACGGCGACCTGCTCGGGCGCAGTGCACAAGACCTGGAAACCCTGCGCGCAGAGGGGGTGCTGTGAGATGAACCTGCCGACGAAGGTCGATATCCGCGAGGTGTGCCTGCGGGACGGCCTGCAGATCGAGACGCCGATTCCGTTGTCCGCCAAAGTTGCGATTCTCGAAGCCATCGTCGCGACCGGGGTACGGGAGGTGGAGGCGACGGCGTTCGTCTCGCCCTCGAAAGTACCGGCACTGGCCGATGCGGCCGAACTCGCCGAAGAACTGCACAGGTTCCCCGAGGTGGAGTTCTCCGCGCTGGTGGCCAGCCCCAACGGCGCCAAACGCGCCATCGCCGCCGGCCTACGGTCGATCGAGTACGTGGTGTCCGCATCGGACGCCCACTCCCATTCCAACGTGGGACGCACCTCGGCCGAGGCCACGGCACAGATCGCCGACATCGTGGCCATCGCGGGTGACAGCGACACCTCGGTGGAGGTGATCATCGCCACCGCGTGGGACTGCCCGTTCGACGGCCCGACCGATCCGCAGCGGGTGCTCGACATCGCCTCGGCTGCCGTCGGTTTCGGCGTGAACCGGATAGCCATTGCCGACACCATCGGCACCACCACCCCGCGCCGGGTCAGCTCGTTGATCGAGCAGGTCCGGCCGCTGATCGGTGATCTGCCGTTGGGGGCACACTTCCACAACACCCGCGGAGCGGGCCTGGCCAGTGCCTACGCGGCCGTGCAGTCCGGGGTCACCCGTCTGGATGCGTCGGTCGGCGGTTTGGGCGGCTGCCCGTTCGCGCCGGGTGCCAGCGGCAACATCGCCACCGAGGACCTCGTCTACATGTTGCGCGACAGCGACATCGCGGTCGATGTCGAACTGACCGCCGCCATCGAGGCGGCCCGTGTCGCCCAGGACGCCGTGGGCCATGAGCTACCCAGCGCGCTGCTGCGGGCCGGCGACCGGATCCTGGGCTGAGGCGTCGATGACCGCTGCCGAGCTGGGTACCAAAGGCCGCCAGACGCGGTCTGCCATCGAACTGGCTGCGCGGAAGCTGTTCGCCGAGCGCGGCTTTCACGGCACGACCCTGGCCGACATCACCTCGGCTGCAGGCAAGAGCCCGGCGGTGTTCTACCGGTATTTCACCGACAAAGAGGACCTGCTGGCGGCGCTGGCCGAATCGTTCCTGCACGACGTCGTCGAACCGTCCGGCCTGAACCTGCACCTGCCGGACTCCCCTGACGACACCGAGTTCTTCACCACGGTGGTCACCGGCTACTGGAACATCTTCAAACAGAACATCGGCATCATGATCGCGGTCGCCCAACTGGCGGCCACCCAGCAGCGATTCGCCGACGTGCAGAACAAGTTCCGCCGGTTCGGTATCGACATCGTCATCGCATCGGTGCACCACGCCCAGGGACAGGGCCACGCTCAGGGACTGCAGCCAGAGCATGTCGGCGCGGCCATCGCCTTGTTGTTCGAGAACTTCACCACGGTCTTTGTCGGCCAGTCCGGGCTGGGTATCGAGATCAGCGATGCCGACGCCATCGCCACCCTGTCCACCATCTGGAAGAGAACCTTGTACGGCTTCTGACCCGAGCTTCCGACCCGAGAAAGAGAGATCATCGTGGATTTCGCTTTACCCGACCATCTTTCGACTGTGCTTGCCGAGATGGACGAGTTCATCGAGGCCGAGATCAAGCCACTTGAGCGCGAGCACATGCAGTACTTCGACCAGCGCCGCGAATATGCCCGCACCGACTGGGAGAACGGCGGAGTGCCCGCCCGGGCCTGGGAGGATCTGCTCGACGAGATGCGTCGCCGGGCCGATGCCGCCGGATGGCTGCGCTACGGTCTGCCCGCCCGGTTCGGCGGGCGGGACGGCAGCAACCTGGATATGGCGGTCATCCGGGAACACCTGGCGCACAAGGGCCTCGGGCTGCACAACGATCTGCAGGACGAGTCCTCGATCGTGGGAAACTTCCCTCAGGTGATCATGATGGATCGGTTCGGCACCGAGGCGCAGAAGGCCGACTGGGTCGAGGCGATGCTCACCGGCAAGCGTTCGATGGCCTTCGGGTTGACCGAGCCCGACCACGGATCGGATGCCACCTGGTTGGAGACGACGGCGGTCCGAGACGGCGACGGTTGGATCATCAACGGCCGCAAGCGGTGGAACACCGGGGTACACCGCGCCACCCACGATCTGATCTTCGCCCGGACCTCCGGCGAGCCCGGACAGGCCCGTGGCATCAGCGCATTTCTGGTGCCCACCGATTCACCGGGTTTCACCGTCCCGTTCTACTGGTGGACGTTCAACATGCCGACCGATCACGGCGAGGTCGAGTTGAACAACGTACGGGTGCCCGACGACGCGGTGCTCGGCGAGGTCGACCGGGGCTTGGAGGTCGGGCAGACGTTCCTGCACGAGAACCGGATTCGTCAGGCCGCAAGCAGCCTGGGCGCGGCCCAGTTCTGCATCGACCGCGCAGTGGACTACGCCAACCGGCGCATGGTGTTCGGCAAGCCGCTGGCGGTGAACCAGGCCGTGCAGTGGCCGTTGGTGGAATTGCAGACCGAAGCCCAGATGGTCAGGCTGCTCGTCCGTTACGCCGCGACGCAGTTGGACCAGAACCACCACATGGAAGTGTCCGACAAGGTGTCGATGGCCAACTACCGCGCCAACCGCCTGGTGTGCGAAGCCGCCGATCGGGCCATGCAGGTGCACGGTGGCATCGGCTACAGCCGTCACGAACCGTTCGAGCACATCTACCGCCACCACCGGCGCTACCGCATCACCGAAGGCGCCGAGGAGATCCAGATGCGCCGGGTGGCGCAGCGGCTGTTCGGGTTCGGCAAGGCCAAGCGGTGACCGAGACCGGCCTGCTCACCTCCCGGCTGGTCGATGTTCTCACCCCCGTGCTCGGCGACGGGGTGGCCGTGGAGAACCTGCGTGAGCTGACCGGCGGAGCCAGCCGCACCACGTGGTCCTTCGACGCCATCACGGACTCGGCTCGGCGCCCGTTGATCCTGCGCACCGGCGCACCCGATGAGATACATGCCGGGATGGAGCTGGAGGCCGGTGCCCAACGGGCAGCGGCTCTAGCCGGGGCGCCGGTCCCCCACGTGCTGATCGCCGACAATTCCGTTGCCGCGCTGGGTGATCCCTTCCTGATCTGTGACTTCATCGGTGGCGAGACCATCGTGCGGCGCATTCAACGCACGCTCGACGATGACGGCCGGGCCCGGCTGCTCGCCCAGTGCGCACAGGCGCTGGCCGCCATCCACCGGGCCGAACCGCCCGCGCTACCGGGCCTCGCCGAGCAGGACCAGCTGTCCCAGTGGCGGGAGCAGCTCGACGAGATGGGCGACACCACAGCCACTTTCGAGTGGGCGTTTCGCTGGCTGGCCGCCAACCGGCCACCCGCCTCGCCACTGCGGCTGGTGCACGGCGACTTCCGGATGGGCAATGTGATCGTCGACGACTCGGGCCTGGCCGCGGTACTGGACTGGGAGTTGGTGCACCTCGGCGAGGTATACGAGGACCTGACCTGGTTCTGCATCCGGGCCTGGCGGTTCGGGGCCCCGGCCATCCTCGGCGCGGGCGGGCTGGGCAGCATCGAGAGCTTTCTGAACGCTTACGAGGAAGCCGGCGGCGCCACCCTCGACAGGTCCGCGATCCGCTGGTGGCTGGTGCTCGCCACGCTGCGCTGGGGCGTCATCTGCCGCTATCAGGCAGAACGACACCTGAGCGGGCAGACCCCGTCGGTAGAGCTGGCGACGATCGGGCGTCGAGTCTGTGAGACCGAGTGGGACCTGTTGTGTCTGCTGGACGGGAGCAGCTGGTGAGCAACCTGTACGGACGGCCGACCGCGGCCGAACTCGTCGCCGCGGTCGCGGAATTTCTCGACACCGAGGTGCGCGACAGTGAGACGGTCGCAGCTCCGGTGAAATTTCAGGCCAGGGTCGCCGCCAACGCGCTACGGATGGTCGAACGCGAACTGCTGGCCTCCGACACCCCTGCTGCGGCCACCGCCTCGTCTGAGGCCCTGGCCGGGGTCGGGTTCACCGATGAGGCCGCGCTGGCGGCGGCGATCCGCGCCGGCGAACTCGATGACCGGGCCGACGACGTCACCGCCTGCCTACGCATCCTGGTGCGTCAACGGCTTGCCGCCGCGCATCCGGGTTACGACGAACCGTGACTCCCCGTCGCGCCGAGTTCTACACCACGGTCGTGGGCGCCGCGCCGGCACAGCCCTGGTGTAGAACTCGGCGTGCGTCGGGAAGGCCGCCGGAGCCGTCAGAGCCTGCGGATCCGGGCCAGCCACGCCGGCTCGTCCACCCGGGCTCCGACCTGCTCCCCCAGCGCCTCGGCATGGGCCGCACCCACCACGCCGCGGTATGTCGTGGTGTCCAGCGCCTCCAGCTCCCAGCCATCGGCGAAGGCCTG
This sequence comes from Mycobacterium sp. IDUB_17, assembly GCF_055419465.1. NCBI lineage: Bacteria > Bacillati > Actinomycetota > Actinomycetes > Mycobacteriales > Mycobacteriaceae > Mycobacterium > Mycobacterium sp. IDUB_17. Next base: position 162,420 of record NZ_JBVAXS010000004.1, read on the forward strand.
GCGGATCACCTCGGCGCTGACCTGGGGTCCGAACCCACGACCCGCGTCGGACAGCGCCAGGACGTGCACCGTCGCACCAGGCCGGGCTACCCGGTGCAGGCTGGCCACATAGCGCGGCCGGTCGGCATCGTCGAAGACATGAAACAGCGCACTGTCGACGATCGTGTCGTAACGCGGGTCCTGCTCCGCACCGAGGCGGGTCGCGTCGGCGACGGCGAAATGCGCGTCGATGCCACGCTGCGCGGCGTTCTCCCGGGCCTGGGTGACGGCCTGTTCGGAGAAGTCGATACCGAGGACGTCGTACCCGAGCCGGGTCAGCAGCATGGTGTGTTCACCAGCGCCGCAGCCGACATCGAGCACCTTGCCGCCCACACGACCGGTGCGTTCCAACTCGACGATGGCCGGTTGCGGCTCGCCGATGACCCAGGGCGCGGTCCGGGACTCGTAGGCTTCGTCGAACAGCGACTGTGCAGGCGTGGAGTTCATGATTCGAGTCTGAAACCTGAATAGCCATTGAGGTCAAGCCCTACCCGAGGAGCCGATGATGTCCCCTGCCGAAGTCGAACTCATCGACGACGTCGCGCACCGACTGTTCGACGCGATCGAGCGCGGCGACAAGGCCGGTGTAGCTCAGCTGTGGGCCGATGACGTCGTCGTATGGCACGCCGGCGATTCCAGGGACAACGACCGGCCCCGCGCGTTGAAAGTCATCGACTGGTTCATCAACGCCACCCGGGAGCGCCGCTACGAGGTGTTGGACCGGCAGTTCTTCGACGGCGGATTCGTCCAGCAGCACCTCCTGCACGCCGGCGCACCTGACGGCACATTGATCGCATTGCGGGTGTGCATCGTGATCAAAGTGGGTACCGACGGTCTGATCCACCGCATCGACGAGTACTTCGATCCGAAGGACATCGCGCCGCTGCTCACCTGACCCGAGCCGTTCATCCGGCCCGACAAGACTGGAGATGGCATGGCCACGATCAGCGACATCCTCACCGCGAGCGCCGGGAACTGGACACTGGTTCCGGATCGGTCCGCCGTGACGTTCCGGAACAAGACACTGTGGGGCCTGTCGACGGTCACCGGGCGGTTCACCGAGTTCACCGGTGAAGGCTCCGCCGGCGCCGGGGTGAACGGCCGGGTGGTGATCGCCGCGGCATCGGTGCGCACCGGGATCAGCAAGCGGGACAACCATCTGCGATCCGCCGACTTCTTCGACGCCCAGGCCCATCCCGGCATCACGATGGAGGTGACGGGTTTGGGCCCGTCCGACGACAGGGTGCAGTTGACGACGGTCCTGACGGTTCGCGGAGTGTCGAAGCCCATCGATTTACCGGTCGATGTGCAGGTCCTCGACGACGGCGCGCTGCGGCTGTCGGGCCAGTGCCAGGTTCAACGAGACGACTTCGGCGTGTCGGGAGACCTGCTGGGGATGGTCGGTCCGACCACAGTCCTGTCCGGTGAACTTGTGTTCACCCGAGTCTGATGCCCCACAACAGGATTCGCTGAGTTGTCCGGCCTACGGGGCCCCGCGCAGTAGCATCGGCATCATGGCCGGCCCCGCGCCGCTGCACATCCTGGTGTACAGCGACAACCCGCGCACCCGCGAACAGGTACGTCTCGCACTGGGCAAACGCGTGCATCCGGAACTGCCCGAACTGGAATACGTGGAGATCGCCACCGCACCGATGGTGATCTCGCGGATGGACGCCGGGGGTATCGACCTGGCCATCCTCGATGGTGAGGCCACCCCGGCCGGGGGCATGGGCGTCGCCAAACAACTCAAGGACGAGATCGCGAATTGCCCGCCGATCCTGGTGCTGACCGGGCGTCCTGACGATGCCTGGCTGGCTAGCTGGTCACGGGCCGAGGCGGCCGTGCCGCACCCGATCGATCCGATCCGGTTGGGCGATGCGGTGGTGTCGCTCCTGCGCACCCCGGTCCAGTAACCCTTTTTCGAATTGCCGTGTTGCCGTTGATTGTTCGCGGCATGGCTCTGGCCGCAGCGACACGCTGCCCCGATATGAAACGATACTAACCAAAATGTGTGGCGCAGGCCGCAAACCTCGCTAGGCTGTGGGTTAGCTCACATCGACAGCCCACCGAGGGAGCGATAAGTGGCATGAATCTATACACGCCCATCTTGGTTCTCGGAGCGATCGCGGCGGCGTTCGCCGTGGTTTCCGTGGGGATCGCGCTCGTCATCGGCCCGCGCCGCTACAACCGGTCCAAACTCGAGGCCTACGAATGCGGTATCGAGCCGATGCAGCCCGGCGCCGCCGGCGTGACCGGCCAACGCATGCCCATCCGGTATTACCTGACCGCGATGTTGTTCATCGTGTTCGACATCGAAATCGTCTTCCTCTATCCGTGGGCGGTGGCCTTCGACAACCTCGGGTTGTTCGCGCTGGTGGAGATGTTGCTGTTCATGCTCACGGTGTTCGTGGCGTACGCCTACGTCTGGCGGCGAGGAGGCCTGAATTGGGACTAGAGGAACGTCTGCCCGGTGGAATCCTGCTGTCGACGGTCGAAGCGGTCGCGGGATACGTGCGCAAGGGGTCGTTGTGGCCGGCCACCTTCGGCCTGGCCTGCTGCGCAATCGAGATGATGTCGACGGCCGGACCGCGTTTCGACATCGCCCGGTTCGGGATGGAACGATTCTCGGCGACGCCGCGGCAGGCTGATCTGATGATCGTGGCGGGCCGGGTGAGCCAGAAGATGGCACCGGTGCTGCGGCAGATCTACGACCAGATGGCCGAGCCGAAATGGGTGCTGGCCATGGGGGTTTGCGCCTCCTCAGGCGGCATGTTCAACAACTACGCAGTGGTCCAGGGCGTCGACCATGTGGTGCCCGTCGACATCTACCTGCCCGGCTGCCCACCACGACCGGAGATGCTGCTGCACGCAATCCTGAAGCTGCACGACAAGATTCAGCAGATGCCACTCGGGGTGAACCGCGAGGAGGCGATCCGGGAAGCCGAGAAGGCAGCGCTGGCGGTCACACCCACCATCGAACTCAAGGGTCTGCTGCGGTGAGCACGGCCAACGGAAGCACCGAGAGCACCGGGGCGGGCACAGGCCAGGGGCCCGAGGTGATCGCGACGCGCCGCGGCATGTTCGGCGCCTCGGGCACGGGCGACACGTCGGGGTACGGCCGGCTGGTGAGTTCGGTGGCACTACCCGGTAGTTCCCCGCGCCCCTACGGCGGGTATTTCGACGAGGTGGTGGACCTGCTCACCGAAATCCTCGGCGAGGAGCGCTATGCGGTGTCGATCGAGCGCGTGGTGGTTCATCGAGATGAGCTGACCCTGGAGGTCAGCCGGGTTCAACTACCCGCTGTGGCCAGCATTTTGCGCGATGATCCCCAATTGCGGTTCGAGCTGTGCCTCGGTGTGAGCGGTGTCCACTACCCCGACGACACCGACCGTGAACTCCATGCGGTCTACCCCCTGATGTCGATCACCCACAACCGCCGGATTCGGCTGGAAGTCGCGGCGCCCGACGCGGATCCGCACATTCCGTCGCTGTATACGGTCTATCCGACCACCGACTGGCACGAACGCGAGACCTACGACTTCTTCGGCATCGTGTTCGACGGGCATCCGGCGTTGACCCGGATCGAGATGCCCGACGACTGGGTCGGCCATCCCCAGCGCAAGGACTATCCGCTGGGCGGTATTCCGGTCGAATACCACGGCGCGCAGATCCCGCCGCCCGATCAGCGGAGGTCCTACACCTGATGAGTACCGAATCCCCCGTCGTGGTGGTCGGCGGACAGGACTGGGACGACGTGGTGGCTGCGGCCCGCGAGCATGCCGGCGAACGCATCGTGGTCAACATGGGTCCTCAGCATCCGTCGACCCACGGGGTGCTGCGGTTGATCCTGGAGATCGAGGGCGAGATCATCACCGAAGCCCGTTGCGGCATCGGCTATCTGCATACCGGCATCGAGAAGAACCTGGAATACCGCAACTGGACGCAGGGCGTCACGTTCGTCACCCGGATGGACTACCTCTCGCCGTTCTTCAACGAAACGGCGTACTGCCTGGGTGTGGAGAAGCTGCTGGACATCACCGACGATATCCCGCCGCGCGCCAGCGTGATCCGGGTGATGCTCATGGAGCTCAACCGGATCTCCTCGCACTTGGTGGCGCTGGCCACCGGCGGGATGGAGCTCGGCGCGATGAGCGCGATGTTCTACGGATTCCGGGAACGTGAAGAGATCCTGCGGGTCTTCGAGTCGATCACCGGCCTGCGGATGAACCATGCCTACATCCGACCGGGCGGGCTGGCCGCCGACCTACCCGACGATGCGGTGAGCCAGATTCGCGCGCTACTCGATCTACTGCCGAAAGGCCTGCAGGACTTGGAGGATCTGCTCAACGAGAACTACATCTGGAAGGCCCGCACGGTCGGTGTCGGATATCTCGACCTGACCGGGTGCATCGCGCTCGGGATCACCGGCCCGGTGTTGCGCTCCACCGGACTCCCCCACGATCTGCGTCGTGCACAACCGTATTGCGGTTACGAGGACTACGAATTCGACGTCATCACCGATGACCGCTGCGACTCGTACGGCCGGTACATCATCCGGGTCAAGGAGATGCGCGAGTCGTTGAAGATCGTCGAGCAGTGCGTCGCCAAACTGGAGAAACTCGGCCCCGGTCCGGTGATGATCACCGACAAGAAGCTGGCCTGGCCGGCCGATCTCAAGCTCGGCCCGGACGGGCTGGGCAACTCCCCCGAGCACATCGCCAAGATCATGGGCCACTCCATGGAGGGGCTGATCCATCACTTCAAGCTCGTCACCGAGGGCATCCGGGTACCGGCCGGGCAGGTGTACGTCGCGGTGGAGTCCCCGCGCGGGGAGCTCGGGGTGCACATCGTGTCCGACGGTGGCACCCGGCCGTACCGCGTGCACTACCGCGACCCCTCGTTCACGAATCTGCAAGCGGTGGCGGCGATGTGCGAGGGCGGCATGGTGGCTGACGCCATTGCCGCGGTGGCGTCGATTGATCCGGTCATGGGTGGAGTTGATCGCTGATGAGCGCTTGCGCGAAGAGGAAACCGGGCAGGAGCGCTTGCGCGAAGAGGAGACAGCACGGATGAGCGACGTATTCATTCAACTGGGGCAGCGCCCCGATGAAGCGGGCCCGCCGATCAACGGGCCCGCGGCGTATCCGGATGAGGTGACGGCCCGGCTCAGCGCCGACGCCGAGCAGATCACCGCCCGCTATCCTGACGCCCGTTCCGCCCTGCTGCCGCTGCTTCATCTGGTGCAGGCAGAGGACGGTTGCCTCACACCTGCCGGAATCGGTTTCTGCGCAGCGCTGTTGGGCCTGACCGATGCCGAGGTCACCGCGGTGGCCACGTTCTACTCGATGTACCGGCGTACCCCTACCGGCGACTACCTCGTCGGCGTCTGCACCAACACGCTGTGCGCGATCATGGGCGGCGACGCGATTCTGGACGCACTGCAGGATCATCTCGACATCCACGCTGGGGAAACGACTGCGGACGGCCGGGTCACCCTCGAACACATCGAGTGCAATGCGGCATGCGACTACGCCCCGGTGGTGATGGTCAACTGGGAGTTCTACGACAACCAGACTCCGTCGTCGGCACGAGATCTGGTGGACGGCTTACGTGGCGGGACGCCCCCGGCACCGACGCGCGGGGCACCACTGTGCACCTTCCGGGAAACGGCGCGCACCCTGGCGGGCCTGACCAATCCGCACGTGTCGGGCGGCGCCCCCGGCACAGCGACCCTGGCCGGCCTGCGTGAAGCCCACAAACGCGGAATGTCCGCTCCTGAGGCAGGTCCGATCGAATGACCGCACTGACCCCGGTACTCAGCCGATTCTGGGACGAACCAGAACCGTGGACGTTGGACACCTACCGCCGCCACGACGGTTACCGCGGGCTGCAGCGGGCCCTGGCGATGGGGCCCGACGACGTGATCGCGCTGGTGAAGGATTCCGGACTGCGCGGACGCGGCGGCGCCGGGTTCCCGACCGGGACCAAGTGGTCGTTCATCCCGCAGGGTGAAGACGGCGCGGGGGCCAAGCCGCACTACCTCGTGGTCAACGCCGATGAGTCGGAACCCGGTACGTGCAAGGACATTCCGCTCCTGCTGACCACCCCGCACTTCCTGGTCGAAGGTGTGATCATCGCGGCGTACGCGATCCGGGCCCGCCACGCGTTCATCTACGTGCGCGGTGAGGTGGTCCCGGTGCTGCGGCGTCTGCAGGCCGCGGTCGCCGAAGCGTATGCGGCCGGATATCTGGGCACCGACATCCTCGGCTCTGGCTTCGATCTGGAGCTGACCGTGCACGCCGGTGCGGGCGCCTACATCTGCGGCGAGGAGACCGCGCTGCTGGATTCCCTGGAGGGCCGGCGTGGCCAACCGCGGTTGCGGCCACCGTTTCCCGCCGTCGCGGGCCTGTACGCCTGCCCGACCGTCGTCAACAATGTCGAGTCCATCGCCAGTGTCCCGCCGATCCTGGTCAACGGGGTGGACTGGTTCCGGTCGATGGGTTCGGAGAAATCCCCCGGCTTCACGTTGTATTCGCTGTCGGGCCACGTCAACCGGCCCGGCCAGTACGAGGCACCGCTCGGGATCACGCTGCGCGAACTGCTCGATTATGCCGGCGGTGTTCGCGACGGGCACACCTTGAAATTCTGGACCCCGGGCGGTTCGTCGACACCGCTACTCACGGCCGAACACATCGACGTGCCACTGGATTACGAGGGTATGGCCTCCGTCGGGTCCATGCTCGGCACCAAGGCGCTGCAGATCTTCGACGAGACCACCTGTGTGGTGCGGGCCGTACGGCGCTGGACCCAGTTCTACGCCCACGAGTCCTGCGGAAAGTGCACACCGTGCCGCGAGGGCACCTACTGGCTGGCCCAGATCTATGCCCGGCTGGAAACCGGTGCGGGTAGCCAGGCCGATATCGACAAGCTGCTCGACATCGCCGACGGCATCTTCGGAAAGTCCTTCTGCGCATTGGGAGACGGTGCGGCCAGCCCGATCATGTCCTCGATCCAGCATTTCCGGGACGAGTATGTGGCGCACCTGGACGGTGGGTGCCCGTTCGATCCGCACGCTTCGACGCTGATGGCGACCGAAGGGGTGGGTGCGTAGATGTTTCTCACCGCGAGATTTCTCACCGCGAGGAAAGGGGGCCGTACGTGACATTGGCTGAGCCGACCAAGGACGCCCCGCCGGTGGAGATGGTGTCGCTGACCATCGACGGTGAGCAGATCAGTGTCCCCAAGGGCACGTTGGTGATCCGCGCCGCCGAGCTGATGGGTGTCCAGATCCCCCGGTTCTGCGACCATCCGCTGCTCGATCCGGTCGGGGCGTGCCGACAGTGCCTCGTCGAGGTCGAGGGTCAGCGCAAACCGATGGCCTCGTGTACCACCACGGTCAGCCCGGACATGGTCGTACACACCCAGTACAGCTCCGAGGCCGCCGACAAGGCACAACGCGGCGTGATGGAGCTGCTGCTGATCAACCATCCGCTGGACTGCCCCGTCTGCGACAAGGGCGGCGAATGTCCCTTACAGAACCAGGCGATGTCCAACGGGCGCCCGGAAACCCGGTTCGAGGACGTCAAGCGGACCTACCCCAAGCCGATCAACATTTCCGCACAGGTACTGCTGGACCGCGAACGGTGCGTGTTGTGCGCACGCTGCACCCGATTCTCCGCGCAGATCGCCGGTGACCCGTTCATCGAGCTGCTGGAACGCGGTGCGCTGCAACAGGTCGGCATCGCCCCGGGGGAACCGCTCCAGTCCTACTTCTCCGGCAACACCGTGCAGATCTGTCCGGTGGGGGCGCTGACCGGGACGGCCTACCGGTTCCGGGCCCGGCCGTTCGACCTCGTCTCCAGCCCCAGCGTCTGTGAGCACTGCGCGTCGGGTTGCGCCCAGCGCACCGACCATCGACGCGGAAAGGTACTGCGCCGCTTGGCCGGCGATGATCCCGAGGTCAACGAGGAGTGGAACTGCGACAAGGGCCGGTGGGCATTCACCTACGCGACGGTCGGTGACCGGATCACCACGCCGCTGATCCGTGAAGACGGTGCGTTACGACCGGCTTCGTGGTCGGAGGCGCTGACGGTGGCCGGAGCGGGCCTGCTGGCCTCCGGTGCAAACACCGGCGTGCTGGTGGGCGGGCGCTGCACTGTGCAGGATGCGTACGCGTACTCGAAGTTCGCTCGAATGGTGCTGGGCACCAACGACATCGACTTCCGTGCCCGCCCGCATTCCGGCGAGGAGGCTGCTTTCCTCGCGGCACACGTCGCCGGGCATCCCATGACACTGCGCTACGCCGAACTGGAGAAGGCGCCGACCGTGCTGCTCGTCGGGCTGGAGCCCGAAGAGGAATCCCCGATCGTCTTCCTGCGCCTGCGCAAGGCCGCCAGAAAGAACGGCCTGCAGGTACTCGCGGTGGCCCCGTTCGCCAGCCGTGGCCTGACCAAGATGGCGGGCACACTGGTCCCGACGGTCCCTGGGGCCGAAGCTGGCGCGCTGGAGGCGCTGGAAACCGATGAGCGGTTGCGTCGCCCCGGTGCGGTGATCCTGGTGGGTGAACGACTGGCAACCTCGCCCGGTGCGCTGTCGGCCGCGCTGCGGCTTGCCTCGGCCACCGGCGCCCGGCTGGCCTGGATTCCACGCCGGGCCGGTGAGCGCGGCGCCCTGGAGGCCGGTGCCCTGCCCAACCTGCTGCCCGGCGGCCGCCCCGTCGACGACGCCGACGCCCGGGCCCAGACCGCCGCGGTGTGGAACACGTCCGACCTGCCTGGCACCGCGGGCCGCGACACCACCGCCATCCTGGCCGCGGCCGCCGACGGAACGCTCTCGGCACTCATCGTCGGCGGTGTCGAGGTCACCGACCTTCCCGACCCTGCCGCCGCATTGGCGGCGCTGCGCGCCACTCCGTTCGTGGTGAGCCTCGAGTTGCGTGAGAGTGAGGTCACCGAACTGGCCGACGTGGTCTTCCCCGTGGCGCCGGTGGTGGAGAAGGGCGGCGCATACCTCAACTGGGAAGGCCGGATTCGCCCGTTCCGACCGGCCTTGCAGACCAACGCCGTCCCCGACCTTCGCGTCCTGCACTACCTGGCCGACGAGATCGGCGTCGATCTCGGCCTGACCGGACCCGAGGCCGCCGACGGCGAGCTGGCCGGGCTCGGCACCTGGACCGGACCCCGCGCCGCCGAACCGTCGGCCGTGCCCACACCGCCCCCGACCCCGGGCCCCGGGCAGGCCGTGCTGGCCAGTTGGCGCCAGCTCCTGGACGCCGGACGCCTTCAAGACGGCGAACCGTATCTGGCCGGCACCGCGGTAAGCCCCGTGGTGCGCCTGTCCCCGGCCACCGCCGCCGAACTCGGTGCGACAGCGGGAGATCCGGTGACCGTGAGCACCGACCGCGGCGCCGTCACGCTGCCGCTGTCGGTCACCGAGATGCCCGACCGGGTGGTGTGGCTGCCCACCAATTCCCCGGGATCAGCGATTCATCGCCAACTCGGGGTGACCGCCGGGGCCTTGGTCTCGATCGCACGGGCCTCGATCGCGCGGGCCGACTCATGAAGTACCCCGATCCCACCCTGTTCGGTCACGACCCATGGTGGCTGATCCTGGCCAAGGCGCTCGGGGTGTTCGTCTTCCTGCTGCTCACCGTGCTCGCAGCGATCCTGATCGAACGTAAGGTGCTGGGCCGCATGCAGCTGCGACCCGGCCCCAACCGCGTCGGTCCGTGGGGTCTGCTGCAGTCCTTGGCCGACGGCGTGAAACTCGCCCTCAAGGAAGGGCTCGTTCCTGCAGGTGTAGACAGGCCGATCTACCTACTCGCACCGATCATCTCGGTGATCCCCGCCTTCATGGCTTTCGCGGTGATCCCGATGGGCGGCGAGGTGTCGGTGTTCGGTCACCGCACCGCACTGCAATTGACCGATCTCCCCGTGGCGGTGCTCTACATCCTCGCTGTCACCTCCATCGGGGTGTACGGGATCGTTCTGGCGGGTTGGGCATCCGGGTCCACCTACCCGCTGTTGGGTGGCCTGCGATCCAGCGCCCAGGTGATCTCCTACGAGATCGCGATGGCATTGTCGTTCGCCGCGGTGTTCCTCTACGCCGGCACCATGTCCACCTCCGGCATCGTCGCGGCGCAGGACCGCACCTGGTACGTGTTCCTGCTGCTGCCGTCGTTCGTGGTGTACGTGACCTCGATGGTGGGCGAAACGAACCGGGCGCCTTTCGATCTGCCCGAGGCCGAGGGAGAACTGGTCGGCGGATTCCACACCGAGTACTCGTCGCTCAAGTTCGCCATGTTCATGCTCGCCGAGTACGTGAACATGACGACCGTCTCCGCTCTGGCCACCACGATGTTCCTCGGCGGCTGGCATGCGCCGTTCCCGTTCAACCTGATCGACGGCGCCAACAGCGGCTGGTGGCCGCTGCTGTGGTTCACCGCCAAGGTGTGGACGTTCATGTTCATGTACTTCTGGCTTCGGGCCACCCTGCCCCGGTTGCGCTACGACCAGTTCATGGCGCTGGGCTGGAAGGTGCTCATCCCGGTGTCCCTGGTCTGGATCATGGTCGTCGCTGTCACCCACAGCCTGCGCGAGCACGGTTACCACAACTGGGCCACCGGCCTGGTGACCACCGCGGTAGTGGTCGTCGCGGTGCTGGCCGTCGCGCTGTGGAAGGCACTGCGGGCCAGAACCGTTCAGCCGATACCGCAGCAGAGCGCCGGCGCCTATCCGGTACCGCCGCTGCCGAACGCTGGAAAGGAGGCCGTCGATGCCTAAGTTCCTCGACGCCTTGGCCGGATTCGCGGTCACGTTCAGTTCGATGTTCAAAAAGACACTCACCGAACAGTATCCCGAAGAACCGGGTCCGGTCGCGCCGCGCTATCACGGCCGCCATCAACTCAACCGCTACCCCGACGGCCTGGAGAAGTGCATCGGCTGCGAGTTGTGCGCCTGGGCCTGCCCGGCCGACGCCATCTTCGTCGAAGGCGCCGACAACACTGACGCGGAACGGTTCTCGCCGGGTGAGCGCTACGGCCGGGTGTACCAGATCAATTACCTGCGCTGCATCGGGTGCGGATTGTGCATCGAGGCCTGCCCGACCCGTGCCCTGACCATGACCAACCAATACGAGATGGCCGACGACAACCGGGCAGATCTGATCTGGGGTAAGGACAAGCTGCTGGCTCCGCTGCAACCCGGCATGCAGGCGCCCCCGCATGACATGGCGCCGGGCAGCACCGACGACGACTACTACCTCGGCCGGATCAACCCCCTGACCGAGGACGTCCCGTGAGCCCCGACGTCGCCCTGCTCGCCGCGGAGCATATTTCGCGGCTCGCCGCGGCGGAAGGCGCGGCGAGGACATCGACGTCGGAAGCAGTTCTGTTCTGGATCCTCGGGACCGTCGCGGTGCTCGGCGCCATCGGAGTGGTGGCGGCACCGAAAGCCGTGTACTCCGCGGTCTTCCTGGCCAGCACCATGATCTCGCTGGCAGCGCTCTACATCGCCCAGGACGCTCTGTTTCTCGGTGTGGTGCAGGTGGTGGTCTACACCGGCGCGGTGATGATGCTGTTCCTGTTCGTGATGATGCTGATCGGAGTCGACCTGTCCGAATCCTTCGCCGAAACGCTACGCGGCCAACGCCTTGCGGCGCTCGCCGCAGGCACCGGATTCGGGATCCTGTTGATCGCGGGGATCGGTAACGTTTCGGTCGCCGGCTTCACCGGGCTGGCGCAGGCCAACAGCGGCGGCAACGTCGAGGGGCTCGCAGCGTTGATCTTCACGCGGTACCTGTGGGCGTTCGAGTTGACCAGCACATTGCTCATCACCGCGGCCCTGGGTGCGATGGTGCTGGCCCATCGGGAACGGTTCGAGCACCGCAAGACCCAACGCGAGCTGGCGGTCGAACGCTTCCAGGCCGGCGGGCATCCGACCCCGCTCCCCAATCCCGGTGTCTACGCGCGGCACAACGCCGTCGACGTCCCGGCGCGGCTGCCCGATGGCTCCGATGCAGCATCATCGGTCAGCGCCATTCTGCCGCAGCGCACGATGAGTAACTCGCCGAACGGGGAGGGGTGATGCGATGAATCCCGACAACTATCTCTACCTGTCGGCACTGATGTTCACGATCGGCGCATCGGGAGTGCTGTTGCGACGCAATGCCATTGTGATGTTCATGTGCGTCGAGCTCATGCTCAACGCCGCCAATCTGGCGTTCGTCGCTTTCTCTCGCATGCACGGCCAGCTCGACGGCCAGGTGGTCGCGTTCTTCACCATGGTGGTCGCCGCCTGCGAGGTGGTGGTGGGCCTGGCGATCATCATGACCATCTTCCGCACCCGCCGTTCGGCCTCGGTCGACGACGCCAGTCTGCTGAGGCACTAAGGGCAACATGACGATTCCGATTTGGCTCGTGATCGCCCTCCCCGCTGCCGGAGCCGCGGTGCTGCTGTTGAGCGGCCGCCGATCCGATCGGTGGGGACATCTGCTGGGTTGTGCGACGGCGCTGGGAGCGTTCGTCCTCGGGGCTGCGCTCTTCACGCAGATGCTGGGCCGTGACGGCGAGCACCGCGTGGTCGTTGAATCCCTGTTCTCCTGGGTCCCGGTGGCCGGCCTGCAGGTGGATTTCGGGCTTCAACTGGACCAGCTGTCGGTGTGCTTCGTGCTGCTGATCACCGGCGTCGGGTCCTTGATCCACATCTACTCGATCGGTTACATGGCCGAAGATGCGGACCGGCGAAGGTTTTTCGGCTACCTCAACCTGTTCCTGGCGGCGATGCTGCTGCTCGTTCTCGCGGACAACTACCTCGGCCTGTACGCCGGGTGGGAAGGCGTGGGCCTGGCCTCGTATCTGCTGATCGGGTTCTGGTCGTACAAGCCCTCGGCCGCCGCCGCGGCCAAGAAGGCGTTCGTGGTCAACCGCGTCGGCGACATGGGCCTGGCCATCGCCCTGATGATCATGTTCGCCACCATCGGGTCGATCTCATTCGCCGGAGTCTTCAGCGCCGCACCGGCATTGGGCGAGTCCACGCTCACCGCAATGGGTCTGCTGCTGTTGCTGGGCGCATGCGGTAAATCAGCCCAGGTGCCGTTGCAGTCCTGGCTCGGAGACGCGATGGAGGGCCCGACCCCCGTGTCGGCGCTGATCCACGCCGCCACCATGGTCACCGCCGGTGTCTATCTCATCGTGCGGTCGGGTCCGATCTTCGATCTGGCCCCGGGCGCCCAGACCGGTGTGGTCATCGTCGGCGCCGTCACGCTGCTGTTCGGTGCGATCGTCGGCTGCGCCAAGGACGACATCAAGAAGGCCCTGGCCGCATCCACGATGAGCCAGATCGGCTACATGGTGCTGGCAGCCGGGCTCGGGCCGGCCGGTTACGCGTTCGCGATCATGCACCTGCTCACTCACGGCTTCTTCAAGGCCGGTCTGTTCCTCGGCGCGGGGTCGGTGATGCACGCCATGAACGACGAGGTGAACATGCGCCGATACGGCGGGCTGCGGAAGGTCCTGCCGATCACGTTCGCCACCTTCGGGCTCGGCTATCTGGCCATCATCGGGGTGCCGCCGCTGGCCGGCTTCTTCTCGAAGGACAGCATCATCGAGGCGGCGCTCGGTGCCGGAGGGGTGCGGGGCGTGGTCCTCGGTGGGGCCGCGATCCTGGGAGCCGGGATCACCGCGTTCTACATGACCCGGGTGATGCTGATGACCTTCTTCGGCGAACCTCGTTGGGAGGAACAGGCGCATCCGCACGAGGCCCCGGCCGTGATGACCTGGCCGATGATCCTGCTCGCGGTCGGCTCGGTGGTCTCCGGTGGTGCGCTGGCGATCGGCGGCACGCTGTCGCACTGGCTCGAGCCGGTGGTCGGCGCCCACGAGGCACACCACGCGATCCCGGCATGGGTCGTCACAGTGATGGTGCTCGCGGTCGTCGCGGTCGGAATCACGGTGGCCTACCGGATGTACGCGCAACGGCCGGTCCCGGCCGAGGTGCCCGACGGGTCGGCGCTGACGGTGGCCGCCCGTCGCGATCTGTACGGCGACGCATTCAACGAGGCGGTGTTCATGCGAGGCGGCCAGACCCTGACCGCGGCCCTGGTCGCCGTCGACGACAAGGTGATCGACGGCACCGCGGGCGGGCTGGCCGCGCTGGTGAGCCGAACGTCGAATGGATTGCGCCAGGTGCAGACCGGCTTCGCCCGGTCCTACGCGCTGTCCATGCTCGGCGGGGCGGCTCTGGTGGTGGCGACGATCCTGGCGGTGCGACTGTGGTGAGCACATTTCCGTGGCTGACGGCGCTGTGGGCGCTCCCGACGGTGGGCGCCGCGGTGGTGATGCTGCTCCCGGCCGCGCAACGGACACTGGCGAAATGGCTGGCACTGGCGATCTCGCTGGCAGCCCTGGGTCTGGCGGGCGTGATCGCCGTCGGCTTCGATCCGGCCGGCGAGCAGTATCAGTTCGTCGAATCGCACCGCTGGATCCCGTCCTTCGGTACCGGCTACATCCTCGGGGTCGACGGGATCGCCCTGGCCCTGGTCATTCTCACGGCGGTGCTGCTGCCGCTGCTGATCATCGCGGGCTGGAACGATGCTGCCCGCCAGACCGGGCTCGGCGGCCGGGGCGTGCAGGCCTACCTGGCGCTGACGCTGGCTGTCGAGGGCATGGTGTTCATGTCGCTGGTGGCTCTGGACATCCTGCTGTTCTACGTGTTCTTCGAAGCCATGCTGATCCCGATGTACTTCCTGATCGGCGGGTTTGGCGGACACCGAGTTCAAGCTTCGAAAGCAGCAGTGAAGTTCCTGCTGTACAACCTGTTCGGTGGCCTGGTCATGCTGGCCGCGGTGATCGGCCTGTACGTGGTCACTGCGGGCAGCGACGCGTTCGCATCAGGAACCTTCGACTTCCGGGCCATCGTCGCGGCGGCCTCGTCGGGCGAGTTCGTGATCAACCCCGCGGTGGCGAACTTCTTGTTCCTGGGTTTCATGTTCGCGTTCGCGGTCAAGGCACCCCTGTGGCCGTTCCACCGTTGGCTGCCCGACGCCGCGGTCCAGGCGACCCCGGCCAGTGCGGTGCTGATGATGGCGATCATGGACAAGGTCGGCACATTCGGCATGCTGCGCTACTGCCTGCCGCTGTTTCCCGATGCCTCAACCTATTTCCGTCCGCTGGTCATCACGCTCGCGGTGATCGGCATCATCTACGGTGCCGTCCTCGCGATCGGTCAGACCGATGTAATGCGCCTGATCGCCTACACCTCGATTTCGCACTTCGGTTTCATCATTCTCGGCATCTTCGTGATGACCAGTCAGGGCCAGGCCGGATCGACCCTGTACATGATCAATCACGGGATCTCCACGGCCGCACTGTTCCTGATCGCCGGGTTCCTGGTGTCGCGGCGCGGTTCCCGGTTGATCGACGCCTACGGCGGCGTGCAGAAGGTGGCCCCGGTGCTCGCCGGAACGTTCCTGGTGGCCGGCCTGGCGACGTTGTCACTGCCGGGTCTGGCGCCCTTCATCAGTGAATTCCTGGTTCTCATCGGCACATTCACGCGCTATCCGGTGGTCGCGGTGTTCGCCGCCACCGCGCTGGTGTTGTCCGCGGTGTACATCCTGTGGATGTACCAACGGATGATGACCGGTCCGGTGCGCGACGGGCTGCTCGACGGCGACGACGGTGTGCGCGGCCTACATGATCTAGTACCACGCGAACTCGTCGTGGTGGCACCGTTGATCGCGCTGCTGCTGGTGTTGGGCATCTATCCCAAACCCGCACTCGACGTGATCAATCCCGCCGTCCAGCACACCCTGACCACCATCGGACAGAGCGATCCGGTGCCGAGCGCACCACCGACCATCGCCGAGGGGGGCCGCTGATCATGGTGACGCCGAGCATCGAATACGGCCTGCTCTCCCCCATGCTGATCGTCTTCGGAGTGGGTGTGGCCGGCGTGCTGGTCGAGGCATTCCTGCCCCGGCCCGCGCGTTACGGGACGCAGGTCGCCCTCGCGCTGGGTGGGTTGGTCGCCGCCGTGGTGGCGGTGGTTCTGCTCGCCCGGGACCTGCACGGCACCCCCGGCAGGCCCGCGGTGCTGGGCTCGGTGGTGCTCGATGCCCCGGCATTGTTCCTGCAGGGCACCATCGCCCTCGTCGGCATCCTGGGCATCCTGCTCATAGCCGAACGCCAGCCTGCCTCAGAGACTTCCGGCGATCCCCGCGGTCTGGACGGCTTCACACCGCAGGCGTCGGCGGTACCGGGCAGTGTGGCCGAGAAGCTGGCCACGAAGACCGGCGTGATGCAGACCGAGGTCTTTCCGCTGACCATGTTCGCCATCGGCGGCATGCTGCTGTTCCCGGCCGCCGACGACCTGCTGACCTTGTTCATCGCGCTGGAAGTGCTGTCGCTGCCGCTGTATCTGCTGTGCGGGCTGGCTCGCCGCCGGCGGTTGCTGTCGCAGGAAGCGTCGCTGAAATACTTTCTGCTGGGCGCATTCTCGTCAGCGTTCTTCCTGTACGGCGCGGCCATGTTGTACGGCTACGCCGGCACCCTGGATCTGAACGGCATCGCCAACGCCGTGGTCACCAAGGCCCCCAACACGCCGCTGGCGCTGATCGGTATCGCCCTGCTGCTGGTCGGGGTGTTGTTCAAAGTCGGTGCTGTTCCGTTCCATTCGTGGATCCCAGACGTGTACCAGGGCGCCCCCACCGCGATCACGGCCTTCATGGCCGCGGGCACCAAGATCGCCGCGTTCGGCGCCATGCTGCGGATCTTCTACGTCGCACTGCCGCAGCTACGCGATGACTGGCGGCCGGTCCTGTGGGCTATCGCGATCCTGACCATGGTGGTCGGCACCATCACTGCCGTCACACAGACCGACGTCAAACGCATGCTCGCGTACTCCGCCGTGGCACACTCGGGATTCATCCTCACCGGCGTGATCGCGGCCAACCCCGCCGGGGTGTCCTCGACACTGTTCTATCTGTTCGCGTACGGATTCAGCACGTTGGGCGCGTTCGCGGTCGTCGGCCTGGTTCGCAACGCCACCGGTGAAGAGGCCACCGCCATGTCCCAGTGGGCGGGTCTGGGCCGGCGGTATCCGATTGTCGGCGTGGTGTTCTCGCTGTTTCTGTTGGCGTTTGCCGGGATTCCACTGACGAGCGGATTCGTCAGCAAGTTCGCCGTGTTCAAGGCCGCGGGTGAGGGCGGGGCGATTCCGTTGGTCATCGTCGGCGTCGTCGCCAGCGCCGTCGCGGCCTACTTCTACGTGCGGGTGATCGTGCTGATGTTCTTCACCGATCCGCCCGAAGACGCACCCGAGGTCGTCGTCCCCAGCGGACTCACCACCGCCGTCATCACCGTCACCGCGGCCGTCACATTCGCGCTCGGAGCACTTCCGCAGCCGCTGTTGGATCTGGCCAACAACGCCGAGACGTTCCTACGGTAACTCTTCACAGCCAGATATCGGCTGTCTCACAGCGCTTTTCCTGATTCGATTCGAGTAGCGACCTACGCGTGACGCGGCTCGCGCCGGTAGGCAAGATAGCGGAAGACCGGCGTGACGCACCGTCCGCCCGCCAACTCGAATTCGAAAGGGACACGAAGATGCCGGAAGTCAGCTGGCTGAAGAAGCCCGAGACACACGACTACCCCGCGGCCGCCGATTACCTCGAACTGATCGCCGACGCCAAAACCGTTTCTCACATCGTCGACGCGCTGCGCGAGGGAGCGGTCGTGCACAAGAAGGCCAAAGACATCCTGCGGGCTGCCCGGCTTCCGCTGCTCCCGCAGGACAACCTGCACGTCAAAGCGGACCTGGACAAAGTGAATCAGGGCAAGTCCCTGTCACCTATCCTGCTGGTGCGCGGCCGGATCTCCACGGCCATACCGGTGCAGATCGCCGACGGCTATCACCGCGTTTGCGCGAGCTACTACATCGACGAGAACACGGACATCCCCGTCGTTATCGCCGCTGCCCCCGGATCTGAATAGGTCAGCTTCCGAAGAACTCACGATCGGCGTAGTGCAGATCGTTGGGATCGAAGAACTTCTGTGCCCAGGCATCGGTGGTTCCGAGGAACCAGCCCGCGGCCGCGGCGGCGGAGCGGCGGTCGGCGGTCGCGCCGGCGGCGCTCACAGACGTTGCGGACTTGGTACTCAGCGTGTCCAGGAACTGGTAGTGGTCCACCAGCTCCACGGCCTCGATCACGAAAGCCGTGGCCACGTCGGCATCCCGGATCGACAGCAAGTTGTCGCCGTTGGCCTGTTCCCCACCGAGCGCCAGATTCGACGACCCGCAGTACACCACTGGATCGGCACCGCGGAACCCGCACACAACGAACTTGTGGTGCACCTCGTGCCCTACGACTTGCGGCACCTGGTCAAACGGCGGAGGAAGCACGACGTGCCCGGGCTTTCCCGAGACCAGCAGACCCGCCTTCTGACCGCGCACGTACAGTGAGATGCCCTTCGGCGAATCAGAGATGCCCATGCTGAATACCGCAGTGTCTGAGTGTATTTCATTCAGCGCGTCATAGACCGGGTTCGCTGAGGTCCCGCCCAGATCCATGACGGCGAAGAACACCGAACCGAACGGGGGTGGCGTCACCGACGACTCGGCCTTCACCCGGTCGACCAGCGCGCCCAGAATCTGACTGGCGATGTCCGCCGTGTGCGGAGAGAACGTGATCGAGGTGGACGGGGTTGCCGACGTACCTCCACCGAACACGTACGGTTGGGTTGCCCACGGCGACGCTGCGAACGGCTTGGCTTTGATTCCGTCCTGCCACGCCTCGTTGAACACAGCGGCGTAGGTGCCGGCAACGTCCCGGTCCTCGAAGACGAGCACATGGTTCGCGTTGACATACAGCCCGTTGATCGAGAAGTTGGTCGATCCGGTCAGCACCGTGCGCGGGCCGTCCTTGTCGGAGACCACCAAAACCTTGTCGTGGGCATAGCGGTTGAAATGTCCGCGCAGGATTGAGGTGGAGCCGGACTGAGCGGTGAATTGATCATAGAACTGGTCCTCGGGCAGGGTTTTGGTCGTGCTGTGATGTTCGGGACAGTCGTCGAGGATGATCCGGACCTGGTCGCTTGCGGCGAGCTTGAGCAGAAGCGCACACACGTCGGGCTCATTGAGGTCGTATGCGAATACGTCCACCGTCAGCGTCGGATCGGTCTGCACTTCGGTCAGCAGGTCGAAGATCCGTTGCCGCGCGGTGAACCCGAGCCACTCGTATTCTTGTGCGTAACTGTAGGTTTGGCCGTCAGGTCCCGTCGCTGCTGCCGCCGCCGTATCGAACGTCAACGCGTCATCCGCTGGGCGCAGGTGTGTGGTGGGCCCGAAATGGCGGACGAACGCCTGAGATTGCACATAGCCGCGAGTGAAACTGGCCGTCAGGCTGCCTTTGACGAAGGGGCCGACTTCCACATCGATGGTCACACCGAGACTCGGATCCAGCGGCTGCAGGGCACCGGCGGCGCTGAAATAGCGCGGCGTGACGACGTAACTGTACGTGCCGAAAGTGGGGCTGCCGCCTTGATGGACCAGGCCCGGCACATGCACCCAGCGGAACTTGTGGATCGGGGCATTCACACTCGAATACGCGGACTGCCCCGCGACCTGAGCATGGTCGGTCGAGGCTGCCAAGCGGAGGTTGTTGTCGACGTAGTACGGCGGGACTCCCGGCGGATGGACCTCGACGGTGAAGCCGGCCAGTCCCGCCCGCGCCGAGTCGGCGGTCAGGTCGAAAGCCAGCAGGGTCTTGGCGTCGCCGCAGAAGGCATTCACGGCGAGTACGGCGTTAGAAGCACGGACTGTCGACATGGTGGGCTCCTTCGGCGTCGAGCGCGGTCGATCCGCAGCTCTACCCCTAGACTGCATTCGCCGACGGTGGCGCGCCTGCGTACTCGACTACTCGAATATCCGCGTTGCTCCGAAGACCAATCGACCACGCTCACAGCAAGTTACGAGTAAGTGGACAGCATTCTCTCCGGTACGCGATACGACCGGCTACATTCGATCCATGACGACCGTCCTCACCGCTGACCACGGCGCCGTCCGGGTCCTCACGCTCAATCGCCCGCAGTCGCGGAACGCCCTGGGCCGTGAGTTGATCGAGGAACTGTACGCAGCTCTGGCCGACGCCGATTCCGACGAGACCGTGCGTGCCATCGTGCTCACCGGGACCGACCCCGCGTTCTGTGCCGGCGTCGACCTCAAAGAGGCGCAGACGCTCGGCATGGAGTATTTCGCGAAGTTCCAGTCCCACAACTGCATCACCAAGACCGGCGAGCTGCACACCCCGATCATCGGGGCGATCAACGGAGCGACATTCACCGGCGGGCTGGAGATGGCGCTGGGCTGCGACTTCCTGATCGCCTCCGAACGCGCGGTGTTCGCCGACACCCACGCCCGGGTCGGGATCCTGCCCGGCGGCGGGATGACGGCACGGCTGCCTCATGTGGTCGGCGCTGCAATGGCGCGCAGGCTGTCGATGACCGGCGAGGTGGTCGACGCCGCCCGCGCCGAACGCCTCGGCCTGGTCACCGAGGTGGTCGCACACGAACGACTGTTGGACCGCGCTCTGGAGGTGGCCGGTCAGATCGCGGAGGTACCGGGCCCGATCATGGCCGGGCTCAAGGAGATCTACACCCGCGGCAGCGATCCCCTCATCGGTCCGGCCCTCGCCGCCGAGCAGGCCATCGCCGGTGCGCAGACGCGCGACCTCGACGGCCTGGGCGACCGTTATCGTGCTGTGGCCCAACGGAACCGGGGCCAGATTGACGGCTAGCCGGCCGGCACGGGCTCGATGATCGTCATTCCCGGCCCCGTGGGTGCGTCCATGGCGGCCATCGCCGCGCCCGCGCCGTCCAGGCCCACCCGCCGCGTGACCAACAACTCCGGCTGCAGCGCTCCGGACGCGATGAGGTCGAGCATCGCCGGATAGTCGACAGCGGGCATGCCGTGCGATCCGAGAATCGCCAGTTCCCGGGCGATCACCAGGTCCATCGGGAATGCGGTCTGTGCCGCGTCCCCCAGCAGCAGCCCCACCTGGATATGCCGACCACGTCGGCGCAGCGAGGACACCGAGGCGGCCGCGAGTACCGGATGACCAAGAGCGTCAACACCGATGTGCACGCCACCGCCGGTACGTTCTACGACCTCGGTTGCGATGTCGGCGCTTTCGCTGCTGTTGACCAGTTCATCGGCACCGAGGTGACCGGCCGCGGCCAGTGCGTCCTGGTTCAGGTCAACCGCGATGACGTTGGCGCCGAACGCTTTCGCGATCATCACCGCCGAGAGGCCGACCCCGCCGCAGCCGTACACCGCGACCCACTGGCCGCGCCGCACCTCACCATGGGTGACCACGGCCCGGAACGACGTCGCGAACCGGCACCCGAGCGAGGCAGCCGAGGCGAACGAGACCCCGTCGGGCAGGCGGACGAGATTCGTCTGGGCCCGTGGCACCGCCACCTGCTGCGCGAACGATCCCGGCAAGGTGAAGCCAGGCTGTACCTGGTCAGGACACACCTGAGCGTCACCGGCCACACAGAACTCGCACCGCCCGCACCCCAGCACGAAGGGGGCCGTCACCCGGTCGCCCACCTGCCAGCCCGACACGTTCACACCGACCGCCGCGATGGTTCCGGCGAATTCGTGCCCGGGGATGATCGGCAAGGCAACCGGATCATGCCCCCGCCAGGCGTGCCAGTCAGACCGGCACACGCCGGTGGCCGCCACCTCGACGACTACTCCGTCGTCAGGACACTCGGGATCGGCTACCTCGACCACCGTCGGCAGTACGCCGACCTCGGAATACACCACTGCACGCACAAGTGCGATGGTAGGCCGAGGCCCGGCCGGTTCAGCGATGCCGCTTGAGGATGAAGCCAACGGTTCGCGCACCGAAGCCCGGCCGCGCGGGTGTCGAGTTCTCCACCTGTTGACGGGCCTGGTCGACGACGGGCGTCTCCGGGTCGAGCACCGACAGGTAGACCTCATGGGCGGCAAGGGAATTCACCGCCACCTCGGTGTAGCCGTCGACCACCTCGCAATGCGTCGGATCCGGCCCGTTCTCGAAGAGCCAAGTGGGCGGATCGGCCAGCGTGTCGTAAGCCGCGGCGACCGCGTGGGCGAACTCGATGTGATCACGTTGGTTGGGTGCGCCAGGGGCCCAGCTCGGCCCGCTGTACAGCGTGATGACCACGTCGGGACGCAGCGCCACGATGGTCTCGGCGATCTTCGCCCGCAGCTCGGGGGTGTCGCGGATGTTGCTGTCCGGAAAGTCCCAGAACGCCACATCGTCAACCCCGACGATGGCGGCCGACCGGCGCTGCTCCCCTTCCCGCAGCGGGCCTGCCTGTTCGGGTGGCATGCCGGCGATACCGACCTCGCCCCGTGAAGCCAGCGCGTAATGCACGGTCTTCCCCGCAGCGGTCCACATCGCGACCGCCGCGCCGACCCCGTACTCGGGGTCATCCGGATGCGGCACCAACACCAGCGCGGTCCGCCAATCTGCGGGAAAAGGTTGCACCGCCATGGCTAGCTCACCCGCGTGTTGTGGGCGGAGCGGATCAACCAGCGCCCGTCGTGTTCGACCAGGACGTAGCTGATGATGCCGCTGCGGTCTTCGGCGCCTGCTCCCGGCCGCACGTGGTCGGGCCAGTCCCAACGGGTGTGTACAAGCGCCACACCCGGCACGATCTCGGCGATGGCCTCGACCCGCTGGGTGTAGTTGCGCTTTTGTCGGACAACGGCTTCCGGCACATCGCGGTGCCCATCGACATTGGTGCCGCGCGAGGTCCACCACAGGCCACTGTGCGCGACGAAGTCGGCATCCTCGGTGAACAACCGACCCCAGCCGTCCATGTCGTGGGCCACCCACAGGTCGGTGGCAGCACTCATGACGGCTCTGATGTCCTGTTGATCCTTGGCGTTCATCACACCAGTGTCGAACCTGAAGAGCAGTTGATGTCAACCAACCGTGGCGATGTTTGCGCCCTCAGCCTGACGCAAAAGCGTCAGACGTTACTTGCCGACAGTGGCCCCGTGCACCAGGATCGCCGCCGTCTGCGCCACCCACTCGTCGTCGAGTTCACGGTCGGGCCATAACAGCATCCGCAGCATGGTCGACCCGCCGATGAGCTCCACAAGACGGTCCGGGTCCACATCGGCCTGGACCTCACCGCGCACGATGCCGTCGACGATCCGGGCGCGCACGGTGACGAAGGTCCCGGCGAACCGCTGCATCACCCGGGCGTTCAGGTCTGTGTCGGCTACGACATCGGCGACCAGCCCGGGCAGCGCCGCACGCATCACCGGACTGGTGAACACGTCGCGGGCCGCACCGATCATCGCCCGGATATCTGCGGCGATGTCACCCGCCGGCGCCGTCAACGCGCTCGCGGCGGCAGGGAACACGGCCTCGTGCACCAACTCCGCTTTGCTCGACCACCGGCGGTACAGCGCGGTTTTCGTGGTCTGCGCCCGCTCGGCGACCGCCGCCATGGTCAGGTTCGCGTATCCGATTTCGACAAGCAGGTCCGCGGTCGCCTGCAATATGGCAGCGTCGATGCGCGGGTCGCGAGGACGTCCCGCTCCGGCGCTCTTGCCAACCGGTGATGGCTCTGCTTTCATAACGCTACTAACAGTATCGTAATTGTGGCCGTAAGGAACAGTTGAATGGCAAACGAGGCCGTGGACGCTCCTGTGGAGAACGTCGACCACCTGCAACGCTCCAGCCGTGACGTCACCACCCTGCCATCGGTGCTGTCGAAATGGCTGTCCACCCTGATGCCGGGCGGCATCGCCCCCGAGATCACCGTGGAAAGCGGAGTCGACTCCAACGGCATGTCCTCGGAGACGATCATGCTGACCGGTCGCTGGGAAGAGAATGGCGAGCCGAAGGAGCAGAAGTGGGTGGCTCGCGTCGCCCCCACCGCCGACGATGTCCCGGTGTTCTCGTCCTACCGGCTTGATCACCAGTTCGAGGTGATGCGTCAGGTCGGCGAACTCACCGAGGTACCGGTCCCCAACGTGCGCTGGATAGACACCACCGGCGAGGTGCTGGGCACTCCGTTCTTCCTGATGGACCAGGTCGACGGCCAGGTGCCGCCGGATGTCATGCCCTACACCTTCGGCGGCAACTGGTTCGCCGATGCCCCCCTCGAACGCCAGCGCGAGCTGCAGGACAGCACCGTCGAGGTGCTGGCGAAGCTGCACGCGATCCCCGACGCCGCAGAGCGGTTCGGTTTCCTGTCCGAGATCGATCCTCCCGGCGACACCCCGCTGCGTCGGCGCTTCGGTTGGCTGAAGGACTGGTATGAGTTCGCGGTCCCCGATATCGGCCGGTCACCGCTGGTCGAGCGGGCACTGCAATGGCTCGAGGACAACTTTCCCGAGGATGTGGCGGCATCGGAGTCTGTTCTGATCTGGGGTGACTCCCGCATCGGCAACGTGCTCTATGACGACTTCCGCCCGTCTGCCGTACTCGACTGGGAGATGGCCACCATCGGGCCGCGCGAGCTCGACGTTTCCTGGATCATCTACGCACACATGGTCTTCGAGGAGATTGCCCGCATCGCCGGCCTCCCGGGCCTGCCGGACGTGCTGCGCGAGGAGGACGTGCGCGCCACCTACGCGGAGCTGACCGGCGCCACACTGGGCGACCTGACGTGGTTCTACGTGTACTCCGGAGTGGTCTATTGCTGCGTGTTCATGCGCACGTCTGCCCGGCGCGTACGGTTCGGCGAGATGGAAAAACCCGACGACGTGGAGTCGGTCTTCTACCACGTATCTCTGCTGAGACGACTGCTTGAGGAGAACTCCTGATGCTCGGCCCGATGGACGAATTCCCGGTCCACCAAATCCCCCAGCCGATCGCCTGGCCCGGCTCTTCGGACCGGAACTTCTACGACCGTTCGTATTTCAACGCCCACGACCGCACCGGCGATATCTTCGTCATCACCGGCCTCGGCTACTACCCCAACCTCGGGGTGAAGGACGCATACTTCCTGGTACGTCGCGGTGACGAGCAGACCGCTGTGCACCTTTCCGACGCGATCGATCAGGACCGGCTCAACCAGCACGTCGGCGCCTACCGGGTCGAGGTCCCCGAACCACTGCACAAGGTGCGAATCGTTCTCGACGAAACCGAGGGCATCGCAGCAGATCTCACGTGGAACGGGCTGTTCGACGTCGTCCAGGAACAGCCCCACCTGATGCGTCAGGGCAACCGGGTCACCCTCGACGCCCAGCGGTTCGCCCAGCTGGGTTCCTGGAGTGGCTATCTGGAGATCGACGGCCAGCGCATCGACGTCGACCCGGACACCTGGATCGGCTCGCGCGACCGGTCCTGGGGTATCCGGCCCATCGGTGAGGCCGAGCCCGCCGGACGTCCGGCCGACCCGCCGTTCGAAGGCATGTGGTGGCTGTATGTGCCGATGGCCTTCGACGACTTCGCGATCGTCCTCATCATCCAGGAGGAGCCCAACGGGTTCCGTTCGCTCAACGACTGCACGCGGGTCTGGAAAGACGGCCGCGTCGAGCAGCTCGGCTGGCCGCGCATCAAGATCCACTACCGCTCCGGCACCCGCATCCCGACCGGTGCCACCATCGAGGCCACCGCGCTCGACGGCACCCCCGTCCGGTTCGACGTGGAATCGAAACTGCCCGTGCCGATTCACGTTGGCGGCGGCTACGGCGGCGACACCGACTGGATCCACGGCGTGTGGAAGGGCGAGAAGTTCACCGAACGGCGCACCTACGACATGACCGACCCGGCAGTGGTCGGCCGGACCGCGTTCGGCGTGATCGACCACGTCGGACGGGCCCTGTGCACCGAGGGCAATGGTGAGCCGGTGGAAGGCTGGGGTCTGTTCGAACACGGCGCACTCGGCCGGCACGACCCGTCCGGCTTCGCCGACTGGCTCACCGTCGCCCCCTAGTCACTTCCTCTGCGCGAGCAGACGCAAAACTGCCCGTTTTCTACTGAAAATGGGCAGGTTTGCGTCTGCTCGCCGGAGAAATCAGGCGGCCCAGAACAGCGCGCCCGCGCCGATCGCCTCGACCAGACAATAGAACCAGTTGGGGTAGAAGGCCGTTCGGTCCCCCAGCACCCCGGACACGATGCGGCCGAACGCCATCCCAGCAAGCGCCGCACCCACCGCGATGAGGATTCCGGTGCGCACCTCCCCCGGTGTCGCGGCCGCATAGCCCAGCACACCCGCGATCGCCAACCCGAATCCGCCGTATACGGCCCGCACTTCGGCACGGGTTGCCGCGGTCTCAATGTGGAACCCGAACGGGCGCAGAATCGCGGCGGGAGCCGCCAGCGCGTACAGACCCATGCCGGCGAAGAACACGCCGACGACGGCGATGACAGCAACAGCCACGGTAGCCTCCTGTTCACGTTGCCCGTTCAGCATGCAGACTGAACCCGTGCCACCGCTTCCACAAACCTGCTACCCGACGGTGTGGCTGTGGCCGGGACAAGCGCTCTACTCCGGGCCCGGCCTGGGGCTGCAACCGCACTCCGGATCGGTGTGGTGCCTGGCCGTCGGCGTCGACGGACCGCTGACTGTCACGGTGTCCGGAAACGCGATCGTCGCAGGCAGTGTGTTGATTCCACCGCGACTGACCCACCACCTGTCGATGCCGGGAGCGATGGTGTCGTGCTATCTCGATCCCAGTTCGCAGCGCAGCGCGGCGTGCCGACAGCAGTTCACCGAATTCCGGGACAACATCGGCATCGGCCACGCCGCCGAGCCCGCGCTGACGATGACGCCGGACGACGACGGGGCCGCCCGCCGCTGGCTGGACCTGGCCGCCCCGGACACACCGCATCGGATCGATCCTCGAATCGAACTGGTGGCCAAGCAGATTCGTGAAAACCCGGCGGAGGCGGTATCGGCGCGTGAGCTCGCGGCCACCGCAGGGCTCTCCGAATCCCGGTTCCTGCATCTGTTCCGCCGCGAGGCCGGGACCAGCCTGCGTCGTTACCGGATGTGGAGCAGGCTCGTGTCAGCAGGTACCGCCGTGGCGGCCGGGCAGAATCTGACGACAGCGGCGGCCGATTCCGGGTTCGCCAGCCCGTCACACCTGGCGGACTCCTTCAAGAGCACGTTCGGGCTTTCGGCCACACAGCTGCTGACCACAGGATTGCGTATCCGCACACAGTGACGAGCGTGCGGATGCTCAAGCGACGGGCTCGGCGGCGACCGGCGCCCTGCCGAAGACCATCGACTCTTCGATGCGGTCGAAGCGGTGGTCGATGGCATCCAACACATAGTTGTGCCGCACGTGCCATGGCCGCCGCGTGCCTGAACGCGGCAGCGCATGCTCGGAACGCTGGATGTAGCTGGCCTCCAGGTCCCACGTCCGCTTCTCCGGCATCGGCGCCGCACCCTTGTGCGGATACGCATGGGTGTAGCCATGAGCACCCATGTAGGACACCAGGTTTGCGAATGCCCGCGCGGTCATGTCCGCCCGCAGCGTCCACGAAGCGTTGGTGTAGCCGATGCACCAGGCCAGGTTCGGGACATCCTCCAGCAGGTACTCCTTGTAGACGAACCGCTCGGTCGGCTTGACCTCCTGGCCGTCGACCGCCAGCCTGATCCCGCCGAGCGCCTGCAGTTGCAGACCGGTCGCAGTGACGATCACGTCGGCATCGACCCGGGCACCGGATTCCAGCACGATGCCCGTGGCATCGATGTGGTCGATGTGATCGGTGACCACATCAACCCGGCCGCTGCTGATCTCGTTGAAGATGTCGCGGTCGAGCACCAGGCACATGCGCTGGTCCCACGGGTTGTACCGGGGTTTGAAATGCACGTCGACGGGATAGCCCTCGGGCAGGGCCGCGACCGCGCGGTTGCGGACCAGCCATCGGCCCGCCTTGGGCGCTTTCCGGAAGAAGGTGTACGTCAGGAACTGGATCGTCGCATTGCGGGCCCGCACTACCTGGTGAGACACCCTGCGCGGCAAGAACTTCCGGATGGCCTGCACCATCGGATCGATACGCGCCATCGACATCATGTAGGTCGGCGAACGCTGCAGCATCGTGACATGCCCGGCGGTTCGGGCCAGTGCAGGCACCAGGCTGATCGCCGTGGCGCCGCTGCCGATCACCACGACGCGCTTGCCTGTGTAGTCCAGCGACTCGGGCCAGAACTGCGGGTGCACGACGTCGCCGGTGAAGCTCTCGATACCGGGGAATTCCGGGGCATAGGGCTCGTCGTAGTTGTAGTAGCCGGTGCCGCAGAACAGGTAGCGGCACCGGTAGGTCTTCGACCGGCCGTCCTGTTCGGCCTGCACGGTCCAGGTGTCGGTGGCCGAATCCCAATCCGCGGACAGCACACGGGTGTTGAACCGGATATGGCGGTCGATGCCGTGCACCCGAGCGGTCTCGGTGAGATAGTCGCGGATGTCGTCGCCGTCGGCCACGTTCTCCGGCCTGGTCCACGGTTGGTAGGGGAAGCTCAGTGTGAAGATGTCGCTGTCCGAGCGGATTCCCGGGTAGCGGAACAGGTCCCAGGTACCACCGATCCGCTCCCGACGTTCCAGGACGGTGTAGGTCAGCCCGGGGCTCTTCTCATGCACGCGGTAAGCCGCGCCCAGCCCCGAGATCCCAGCCCCGATGATGAGCACATCCGAGTAGTCCGGATCCGCAGCCCGACGAGCGCCGTCCATGGCGAACCTCCTTTGGTCCCGCTCAGTACCACCACCCTATGTGCTCAGTCGCGCAGTGCGTCAACGATCTGGGCAAGCGCATCCACCCCGATCGGACCCGGTTGGTACAGACAGATCCGGTCGGACACCCCGCCCACCCGGTCCCGGATATGGGCGGCGATCTCCGCGGGGGTACCGCAGGCCGCGATCGTGTGCAGCACCTCGTCGTCGATCAGCGAACCCATCTCCTGCCAGCGGCCCTGTTTGGACAGCACATTGAGCTCGGGCTGCAAATCACCCCAGCCGTGTACCTCCAGTACCGGCCGGTAGGCCGGGGTGGAGCCGTAGAAGGCGAGCAGTCGTCGTGCCGCGTCGTGATCGTCCCCGGCCGACACGATGATCTCCGGGACGATGGCCAACTCGCCCGCGTCACGGCCGGCGGCGGCCAGCCCGTCACGCACCGCAGGCAGCGTGGCCTCCTGCAGGAACCGCTTCGACCCGAACGGCATGACCAACAACCCGTCGGCGAACTGCGCGGTGGCCCGGGTCAGCCGCGGGCCCAGCGCGCCGACATAGATCGGCGGCGGACCGTACGGGTTGTCCCGTGGCGTGAACGTCGGCGTCATCAGCGTGTGCCGGTAGTACTCGCCCCGAAAATCGAGTCGCTCGCCGGTCTCCCACGCAGCGAAGATCGCCCGCAACGCCGCGACGAACTCCGACATCCGGGCCACCGGGCGGTCGAACTCCGCGCCGAACCGCTTCTCGATCTGGGCGCGGATCTGGGTGCCGAGCCCGAGGGTGAATCGGCCACCGGAGAGGATCTGGTGGTCGATCGCCTGGTGTGCCAGGTGAATCGGGTTGCGAGGAAAGGCAATTGCCACATTGGTCATCAGGTCGAGACCCCCGACGGTGGCGGCCAGCGTCAAGGGAGCGAACACATCGTGGGGTCCCTCGAAGGTGAACACCCCACTGGCACCGGCCTCGCGCAGGGCCGCGGCCCGATCGATCGCGTCTTGCGGCCCGAACAACGCTGTCATGACCTTCACGCGTGAGAGCCTAGACAGGTGAGCATCCCAACGAGCACCGACGTCGTCGTGGTTGGCGCCGGATTCGCCGGCCTGTCCGCCGCCCGCGCCCTGGTCCGACTCGGACACCAGGTCGTGGTGTTGGAGGGGCGCGACCGCGTCGGAGGACGCTCGTCGACCGCCACGATCGCCGAGGTGCCGGTCGACCTGGGCGGGACGTTCGTCGGACCCACCCAGGATGCGGTGCTGGCGCTGGCCGACGAACTCGGTTGCCGCACGGTGCCCACCTATGACCGCGGCAAGAACCTGATCCGGTGGCACGGACGGGTGCGGTCGTACCGGAGCACCATCCCGCGGCTGTCGATGATGGAACTGTTCGATGTCTCGCGGATCCAGTGGCGCTTCGAACGGATCTGCCGGGCGATCCGGATCAACGAGCCGTGGACGAGTCCGAACGCCCAGAAACTCGACGAGCTCACCCTGGAGCAGTGGCTGCGCTCGGCGGGTGCCAACGCCTCGACACTCAACCTCATGGCGATCATGTCCCGGGTCACCTGGGGTGCCGAACCCGACGAGGTGTCGATGCTGCACGCCGCCCGCTACGTCAAGGCCGCCGGCGGGCTGGACCGCATGCTCGACGTCCGCGACGGTGCCCAGCAGGACCGGTTTCCCGGCGGTACCCAGCAGATCGCGTGCAAGATGGCCGACGAACTCGGAGATCGGGTGGTGCTCAACGCTCCCGTCGGCAGCATCGAGCGTCGCCCCGAAGGCACTGTGGCGGTGAGCTGCCCGGCCGGCGAAGTACACGCACGTGCGGTGATCGTGGCGATCCCGCCGCAGCACCGGGCCGGTATCGAGTTCAACCCGCCACTCCCCAAGCCCTACACCGAGCTGGCCGACAACTGGCCGCAGGGCAACCTCAGCAAGGCCTACGCCGCCTATGACCGACCGTTCTGGCGCGCCAACGGCTGTTCGGGCGAGGCACTGTCTGACGAGGGGCCGGTGTTCATCACCTTCGACGTCAGCCCGGGCGATGGTGGTCCCGGCATCCTGCTGGGGTTCACCGATGCCCGCACGTTCGACCGGCTGCCTCCGGATCAACGGCGCGAGCAGGCCCTGTCCGGGTTCGCCACCCTGTTCGGCGAGGCGGCGCTGCAGCCGATCGACTACATCGACCACTGTTGGAGCACAGAACAATTCGCGCCTGGCGGCCCGACAGCGGCGGTGCCGCCGGGCTCGTGGACCCAGTACGGCCGGTGGCTGCGCGAACCGGTGGACTCCATCCACTGGGCCGGCACCGAAACCGCCGACGAGTGGACCGGATTCCTCGACGGGGCGGTCCGGTCCGGGCAGCGCGCGGCCGCCGAAGTCGCGGGCCGGCTTACTGATTGACCGCCCGGGGCGAGGCCACCGATGCGGCCAGGGCGCGCAATTGGGCGTTCACCTGTGACGGGCATTCCAGAATCGCGCAGTGCCCGCCGGGCATCTCGACGAAGGCGCTCAGGTTCGGGGCATCAGAAGCGATGCGGCGGGCGGCATTGATGGGCAGCAAGCGGTCTTTGACGCTACCGATCACCAGCGTGGGCACCGTCAGGTTCTGCAGCGAGATATGTTGCGGTCCAAGACTGTTGACCAGCGCCCTGGACCAACCGCCGCGCCCGGCGGCCGGGGTATCGGCGAACAGCCGATAGACGAACTCCGCCACCCACGGCTCCGCGTCGTGACCCACCGCGAGGTGAGCGACGAAATGCTTGTTGGGGCGTTCGGTGATCCGGGGCACCCACGCCCCGCCGAACGTCCTTATCGCAGTACTGGCCGCCAGGATGCGCGTCGACGCCAGCGGCGCCGGTACCCGCAGCAGTTTCACGTCGCGCACCAGATCCCCGGTGGTGGTGTTGATCAGCGCGACAGCGTCGGCGCGGGCGGCCACCTGGGCCGGATAGCGCTGCGACCACGAGGTGATCGCGATGCCGCCCATGGAATGTCCGGCGATGACGGCCCTTTCGCCGGGCTTCAGCGTCGCGGCAAGGATTGCGTCGAGGTCGGCCGCGAGGTGATTGAGGCTGTACCGGCGCCGCCCGTGCGGAGTCTCACTGCGGCCGTGCCCGCGATGGTCGTAGGCGATGACGCGGTAGTCGGTGGCCAGATCGGCGATCTGGTGGGCCCAGACCCCGATGGCACAGGTGATGCCGTGGGCCAGCACGATCGGGTAGCCGTCCTCGGGCCCGAACACCTCGGCATGCAGCCGCACTCCGTCGATGGCGCGAACCTCGACGTTGCGTCCCGGCGGTAGCTGAGGAAGGGTCATGCTGCTCCGATCATAGGCGCCGTTGCCGGGTGGAACTGGGGATTCATGAGCTTGCCGCGCTGGTGATCAGCACGGGTTTGACCACGTCAGCGGCCTTGGCGGCGGCCCAGGCCCGGTCGAAGTCGTCGAACGGGTACCGGCTCACGAACTTGTCGAGCGGAAGTTCGCCACGGCGGTGCAGATCGACGAGGCGCGGGATGAAGGTCTGAGGTTCGCTGTCCCCCTCCACCACACCGCGCACGGTCAGGCCCTTGCCCATGATGGCCGCGACGGGCAGGTCGGCGGTCATCGCGCCGAGGCCCAGCAGCGCCAGGGTGCCGCGTTCACGCAGCACCCCGACCGCCGCGGCGAGGACATCGGGCCGCGCGGTGGTGTCGACCGCGGCGGTCACTCCCCCGGTCAGCTCGAGGATGACCGCAGCGGCGTCGGACGCGATCGGGTCGATCGTCGTGGTGGCACCCAATTCACCTGCCAGCGTGCGCCGCTGCGCGATCGGGTCGACGGCGACGATGGTCCGGCACCCCGCGATGCGGGCCCCCATGACCGCCGAGAGCCCGACGGCGCCGGCACCGAACACCACGAGTGCATCCGTGGGTTGCGGCGCAAGC
The DNA here is from genome assembly GCF_055419465.1 of Mycobacterium sp. IDUB_17. Classification (NCBI taxonomy): domain Bacteria; kingdom Bacillati; phylum Actinomycetota; class Actinomycetes; order Mycobacteriales; family Mycobacteriaceae; genus Mycobacterium; species Mycobacterium sp. IDUB_17. Next base: position 195,064 of record NZ_JBVAXS010000004.1, read on the forward strand.
ACATTGAGCACAGCACCCACACCGGTTTGCACGCTGCAGCCCAGCGGAGCGGCCAGCGCCGGGTCGATCGGCTCGGGAAGCACCACCGCATTGCGGCTGCCGGCGATCGCGTAGGTGCAGAAGCTGGACTGGCCGAAGAATCCGCCCCCGATGGCCGCACCGTCGCAGTGCAGTGCACCGGAGCCGTCGCGACGACCACCGCGCATGTTGAGGTCGGTCGAATGCTCGCAGTACGCCGGAGCGTCGGACTGGCAGTTACGGCATGTGCCACAGCTGGCGAACGTGAGAACAACCTGGTCGCCGACCTCGGGAGCGGCAGCCGGCCCGGCCTGGACGACGGTGCCCGCGCCTTCATGGCCGAACACCATCGGCAACTTACGGAAGCGCGCGGCCACGCTCACATCGGTGTGGCAGATGCCCACCGCCTCGATGCGGACCAGCACTTCGTCGCCGACCGGTTCCCGGATCTGCACGTCGGTAAGCCGTGGATCGGCTCCGGCGTCGAACACCACCGCGGCGCGGGCGTTGAGCATCCGGTGATGCTAGCCACCGACTTGACACCTGTCACAATTGGCTGGCGACCCCACCAGAAGGAGACACCGATGCGTGCAGCACAGATCACCCGGCTCGACGGTCCCGACGCGGTGCAGGTGGCCGAGGTGGAGGAACCGAACGGCAACGCCGGCGACGCCGTGGTGATCGACGTCCACGCGGCCGGGGTCGCGTTTCCGGACGCCCTGCTCACCCGCGGGCTCTACCAGTACAAGCCGGATCTGCCGTTCACGCCGGGCGCCGAGGTCGCTGGCGTCGTCCGCAGTGCCCCGGCCGGTGCCCATGTCCGCGCCGGTGACCGCGTGCTGGGGCTGACCATGTTGTCCGGCGGCATGGCCGAAGTCGTGGCGCTGCCCGCCGAGCGGGTGTTCGCGCTGCCGGACTCCGTTTCGTTCGAGGCCGGCGCCGGCATCCTGTTCAACGACCTGACGGTGCAGTTCGCGTTGCGCACCCGCGGCCGGCTGGCCAAGGGCGAGAGCGTCCTGGTGCACGGCGCGGCGGGCGGCATCGGCACCTCCGCGCTGCGACTCGCCCCGGCGCTGGGCGCCGCGCGCACCATCGCGGTGGTGTCCACCGAGGAGAAGGCCGGGATCGCCAGGGCCGCGGGCGCATCGGATGTGGTGCTGGCCGACGGGTTCCGGGACGCGGTCAAAGAACTCACCGATGGCCGCGGCGTGGACATCGTCCTCGACCCGGTCGGCGGTGACCGCTTCACCGACTCACTGCGTTCGCTGGCGGTGGGCGGACGGCTGCTGGTGGTCGGGTTCACCGGCGGCGAGATCCCCACGGTCAAGGTCAACCGGTTGCTGCTCAACAATGTCGACGTGATCGGCGCCGGCTGGGGCGCCTGGACGTTCTCCCATCCCGGATACCTGCAGGAGCAGTGGGCCGAGCTGCAGCCGCTGCTGGCCTCGGGCGCGGTGCCCGCACCCCAGCCCGAGGTGTACCCACTGGAGCAGGCCGCGCGAGCCATCGCGTCACTGGAGAACCGCAGCGCCAAGGGCAAAGTGGTGCTGAAACTCAGGTAACCGAACTCACCGCAAAGCCCGGACCGCGATCGCGGCGACCCGGTCGAGGGTCGCCCGCGGAACGCGGTCCCGGGCGGCTTGGGCGATGCCGCTCAGCGTGGACATCACGTACTGGGCGAGCGCCTGCGCATCAGTATCGGCCGGGACGTCCCCGGTTGCGATATCCGCGCCGACCTTGTCGGCGAGCTCACCTGTTTTGTGCCGGCGAATGCGTTGCAGGGCTGCTCGCACCTTCGGGTCGACGGTGCCGTCGTCGCCGCTGACGATGAGACATCCGTGGGGTAGCCCACGCCTGGTATATCGGGCGGGAGCTTCGCGCAGAATCCGGACAAAGGCCTCGCGGGCGGTGGGTTCTTCGCTCAGCGCGGCATTGATGAACCCGCCGTACCGCTCGTCATAGACCTGCACCGCTTCGGCGAAGAGGCACTGCTTATCCCCGAAAGCGGCGTAGATGCTCGGGATTCCGATACCCAACGCACTGCTGAGATCGCGCGTGGAGGTCGCCTCGTAACCACGCTCCCAGAACAGCAGGATCGCCTTGTCCAGCGCCGCGTCACGGTCGAATGAGCGGGGCCGTCCACGTACCGAGGTCACCCAGCCATTCTATAGCGACCGCTAGTTAATGTGCTAGCGTCCATTTTTGTATCGCCCGCTATAGAAAGGTTGGCAACGTGCCATCACTGATCGGCAAGACCGCCCTGGTGACCGGCGCCAGCCGGGGAATCGGCCGGGCCATCGCCCTTCGCCTGGCTTCCGACGGCGCCCGTGTCGGCGTGCACTACGGCAACCGAGCGGACGCCGCCCACCAGACCGTGCGGCAGATCGCCGAGGCCGGCGGCGAGGCCTTCGCGATACCGGCGACACTCGGCGGCACCGGCGACGCATCACAACTCTGGGAGGCGTTCGACGGCCACGCCGACGGCCCCGACATCCTTGTCAACAACGCCGGGATACTCGGCGGCAGAATCGCTTTCGACGACCTCGATGAATCGACCTATGACGAGATCTTCGCAGTGAACACCCGCGCGCCGGTCTTCATCACCCAACAGGGGTTGTCACGGATTCGCGACAACGGCCGGATCGTCAACATCTCGACGCGGTTCACCCACGGCTCTCGGATACCAGAGCTGCTCGCCTATGCGATGTCGAAGGCCGCCCTCGATTCGTTCACCGCGACCCTGGCCAAACACGTTGCTGCGCGGGGCATCACAGTGAACGCGGTCGGACCGGGAAGCACCGACACCGACATGAACGCGGCCCGGCTGGCCTCCGAGGAGGGCCGCGCGGCCGTGGCCGCACAGTCGCCGCTCAACCGCGTCGCCCAACCCGCCGATGTGGCCGACATCGTCGCGTTCCTGGCTTCCGAGGATGCCCGGTGGGTGACCGGCCAGTGGATCGACGCCAGCGGAGGGTCGATGCTCTGATGCCGGTTGCGATCTGGATCATCGGCGTTGCAATATTCGCCCAGGGCACAAGCGAACTCATGTTGGCCGGCCTACTCCCCGAATTGTCGGCCGATCTCGATGTGACGGTTCCCCAAGCCGGCCTGCTGGTGTCGGTGTTCGCGCTCGGCATGCTGGTCGGCGCCCCCATCCTCGCGATTACGACATTGCGATGGCCGCGCCGGCGGGCGATGTTGATATTTCTGGCGATCTTCGTCCTGGCGCACGTTGCCGGTGCCCTCACCGATTCCTACCCGGTGCTGGTGGCGGTGAGATTCATCGCGGCATTCGTCTACGCCGGCTTCTGGGCCGTCGGCGCGGGCACCGCGATGTCACTGGTCACCCCCGACCGGCGCGGCCGCGCGATGAGTGTCGTTGCCGGCGGACTGACCGTGGCCACGGTCATCGGGCTGCCCGCAGGCACCTGGATCGGCCAGAATCTGGGCTGGCGCGGCGCGTTCTGGGCCGTCGCAGCCCTGTCCACCCTGGCTGCGGGCGCAGTCCTCGCGGCAGTCCCGACGGCACGCCCTGACGCCGCACCGCGGATAGCCGACGAGTTGCGTGGACTCGCCGTGCCCCGGCTGTGGTTGTCCTACGCCATGACCGCGGTCGGTACCGCGGCATTGCTCGGTACCTTCACCTATCTCGGCGCCATGCTGATCACAACCAGCGGCCTGAGGTCCGAATGGGTGCCGCTGGTCCTGTTCGGCTACGGAGTCGGGGCGTTGGCGGGGATGGCTGTGGGCGGCTACGCGGCCGATCGCTGGCCGCGCGGGGTGCTACTCGTCGGATTCAGCGCATTGTGCGTCGTTCTGGTCGCGATCGCGATCGTCAGCCACCATGCATTGCTGGTCAGCGCGCTGAGCGTGCTGCTCGGACTGACCGGATTCGGCACCAACCCAGCGCTCAATTCGCGGGTCTTCGCCCTGGGCGCGTCCGCGCCGACGCTGACTGCGGCCGGAACCACCTCCGCGTTCAACGTCGGGATCGCCTTCGGCCCGTGGCTGGCCGGGATGGCCTTGACGGCCGGGATCGGTTACCCGGTAGTGCCGTGGATCGGCGCCGGACTGGCCGTCGGTGCTCTGGCGCTGTTCGCCACGGATGCCGCGCTGGTTCGGGGTCAACATGCTGGACCAAGCCCCCAGCCCGTCGCGCCATGCCTGACCTGATCCGCGGAATAGCGGCGCGGCGCCCGGTGTTCCCGCTTGCGTGACTGAACATGCCGAACTGAGCCCGACCGACTGGGTACGCGACCAGACCCAACGCATCCTGGAACAAGGCACCACCGACGGCGTCGAGGTGCTGGACCGCCCCATCGTGTTGTTCACGACAACGGGCGCCAAATCAGGGAAGAAGCGATACGTACCGCTGATGCGCGTGGAGGAGAACGGCCGCTACGCGATGGTGGCGTCCAAGGGCGGCGATCCAGCACACCCGTCCTGGTACTTCAACGTCAAGACCAACCCGGCCGTGACGGTGCAGGACGGCGACAAGACCGCGTCGCTGACCGCCCGTGAACTTTCCGGTGACGAGCGCGAGCACTGGTGGAAGCTGGCCGTGGAGGCCTATCCGCCGTATGCCGAATACCAGACCAAGACCACCCGACAGATTCCGGTCTTCATCGTCGAATGACGGCTACCACCATCCGAGGGCGCCGGACATCTGCCGCGCCAACTCGGTGGTGAGAGTGCGTACGTAGGTCCCCGACAGATGGTGGGCATCGTGGTACACAAGCACGTTGCCCTCGACGGCACGGCAGATCGTCGGCCGGCACACCGCATCACTGAGGTCGAGGATCTTCATCAGCGGATAGTCCGCTGAGTAGTCGAGGGTGGGGTTGCGCTCGGCCAGGGCTTCGGCCCGCGGCAGCCCGCAGGAGTCGGCGTCACCACCTTTCGACAGGCAGTCGACCGGCGAGAAGAACCATCCGTCCCGGATCATCCACGGCGTATCACGCATGCCGAGCATCGGAATCCCATTGGCGGACAACTCATCCCAGATCCCCAGGTAGTAGTCGGGCACGTAGTCGCCCGGGCTGTTGAGGATCGGGCGCGTTGCGGTGAAGAACACGTAGTCGGGCCGGTCGGCGATGATCTGCGCCAATGCGTTGTCCGACCACGTCCGGCAGGACGGGTACGGCTCGAAGGATCCCGCGATGATCGGCAGACGTTTGGTGGTCAGCGGACAGCCGAACTTCAGGTAGGTGGTCACCTTGAAGCCGTGTTGGCGCCCGATCTGGTGCAGCGCGGTCAGCCAGTGCTCCGAATGCGACCCGCCGGCCAGCGCAATCGTGTGGGAACCCTTGGGGTCTCCGTACACGCAGGTGACGACCTCGGCACCGGTGAATCCCGTGACGCAATGATCCTGCGATGAGGGCGGGATGTCGTCATCGGCCTCCAGCACGCTCGGGCGCATCGGCAGCTTCGCGACCCGTTGATGCTCGATGAGCGCCTGCGCGCCCGGATAGTCGCGAATCGAGAGCATGCCGAGTTCCGCGCCGCTGGCCCGGGCCAGGGCGACATGTCCCTGCCACATCAGCGACGCCGCCACGAGCGCCACCGCGACCAACACGACGACCGCACCCGAGACCACCCGCAGGCCGGGCCCCCGACGCCACGGCAGCTGGGCCCACCGCGCCGTCAACAATGCCAGCAGCACTGCGACCAGCATGATCGCGGTGCCATCGGCCGGGCCGACGGCATCGTCGTTGACGGCGGCCAGCCAGAAGATCAGCAATGGCCAGTGCCACAGGTACAGCGGGTAGGCCACCGCCCCGATGGTCACCAGCGGGGTGCTGCGCAGGAACTCGTTCGTCCTCGGGGACAGCCCCTGGGCTGCACTCACGATCACCAGTACCGTCGCCGCCACCGGAATCAATGTCCAGATTCCCGGGGACTGCACGGCGCGGTCAGTGAGCACACCGCACACCAGGATCGCCGCCACGCCGACCGCGGCCGCACCGGCCCGCACCCAGCCGGGCCATCGGATTCGCCGCCCCACCGGGCCGGCCACGAGGGCCGCTGCCAGCACTCCGACCAACAGCTCCCAGGCCCGGGCAGCGGTGCTGTAATACGCGAGCATCGGGTTGTCCGGCTGCGTCGTGAGCGCGTAATACAGCGATGCCGCCGCCGCGATACCGGAAGCGGCAACCAGGGTCGTGCGGCGCGCGCCGCCACCCCGACGTACCGTCACCGCGATGATGACCCCGGCGAGCAGGAAGAACGCGAGCGCGAACTGGCCCAGCACCGAGATGGCCCACAGATGGTGCAACGGCGTCACCGCTTCACCGGCCTGCACATAGTCGTCCGCCGACTGGAGCAACTGCCAATTCTGGTAGAAGCCCAGCCCGGCCAGCGTCTGATCGGCGAATGCCTCCCACCGGGTCTGCGGCTGAACGAACGTTGTGAGCACCGAACACACGACCACCACGAGAACCAACGGCGGCACCAGCCAGCGCGCCGCCCGCCCCAACTCGGCGGCCAGATCCGTCACGCTCGCCGTACCGATGCCGCGGAGCACGCGACCGCCGATGAAGAATCCGGACAAGACCAGCAGGACATCCAGCCCGCCGGGCGCCCGACCGAACCAGAAATGGCAGACCACCACCATCACGACGGCCACGCCGCTCAACCCGATCAGGTCATCACGAACCCGACGCTCTACGCCGGGAACGCGGACCGGATCGCCAACAATCGCCTGCACAGTCAAACTTTCCCTGGGCTGTCCTCGCCGGTCACTGACGACGAGAACACCTGGGGCCACGCCGTTTGCCGCACCGAGCATAGGCCACCGCAACGAGTGGTCCATTCCGGCATCCAAGCGCTGATAACCGCCCATTTGGACAACATCTCCCACACCAGTTGTACAAACCGGCCATAGGCGGATTTGCCCGCCAAATCTAGCCTTGACTCATGACCGCCACCGCCGCTCCGGCTGCCAAGAAGTCCACCTACCGGCCGCTGGAGTTGTTCGACACCGACCGGCTGCTCGATGCCGACGAGCGCGACATCGCCGCGACGGTCCGGCAATTTGTCGATACCCGCCTGCGGCCCAACGTCGGCGAGTGGTTCGAATCGGCCACCCTGCCCCGCGAGCTGGCCAAGGAGTTCGGCAAGCTCGGCGTGCTGGGCATGCACCTGCAGGGTTACGGCTGCGCCGGTACCAACGCGGTCAGCTACGGCCTGGCGTGTATGGAGCTGGAAGCCGGCGACAGCGGGTTCCGCAGTTTCGTCTCCGTGCAGGGCTCGCTGTCGATGTTCTCGATCTACCGCTATGGATCCGAGGAACAGAAGAACGAATGGCTGCCCCGGCTGGCCGCCGGGGAGGCGATCGGCTGCTTCGGCCTCACCGAGCCCGACTTCGGCTCCAACCCCGCGGGCATGCGCACCCGCGCCAGGCGCGACGGTGCCGACTGGGTGCTCAACGGCACCAAGATGTGGATCACCAACGGCAACCTCGCCGACGTGGCCACGGTCTGGGCGCAGACCGATGACGGCATCCGGGGCTTCCTCGTGCCCACCGACACCCCGGGATTCACCGCCAACGAAATTCATCGCAAGCTCTCCCTGCGCGCCTCGGTGACCTCCGAGCTCGTGCTCGACAACGTGCGGCTGCCGGCCGCGGCACAACTGCCGCTGGCCGAGGGTCTGTCGGCTCCGCTGTCCTGCCTCAACGAGGCCCGGTTCGGCATCGTGTTCGGCTCACTCGGCGCGGCCCGCGACAGCCTGGAGACCGCGATCGACTACGCGGGTGCACGCGAGGTGTTCGACAAGCCGCTGACCAGCTACCAGCTCACCCAGGAAAAGCTGGCCAACATGACCGTCGAGCTCGGCAAGGGGATGCTGCTGGCGATCCAGCTGGGCCGCATCAAGGACGCCGAGGGCGTTCGTCCCGAGCAGATCAGCCTGGGCAAGCTCAACAATGTCCGCGAAGCACTGGCCATCGCACGGGAATGCCGGACCCTGTTGGGCGGCAGCGGAATCACCCTCGAATACTCACCGTTGCGCCACGCCAACAACCTCGAATCGGTCCTCACCTACGAAGGCACCTCCGAGATGCACCTGCTGTCGATCGGCAAGGCGCTGACCGGCCAGGCGGCCTTCCGCTGATGACCGCCGCCATCGAGCACCTGATCGACGGGCGATGGGTGCCCGGCACCGGCGACACGCTGCTCAGCGTGAACCCGGCGCGCCCGAGTCTGATTGTGGCCCAGGGAAGTAACGCCCGCACTTCCGATGCCGACGCTGCAGTCGGCGCCGCCACCGCGGCTGCGCCGGCCTGGTCCGCTGCCCCGATGCATCAGCGCGGCGCGGTGCTGCTGAGCGCCGCTGACGTCGTCGACCGCAACGCCGAGGCGTGGGGCCTGGAACTGGCCCGCGAAGAGGGCAAGACGAAAGCCGAAGGCATCGGCGAGGTTCGGCGGGCCGCGCAGATCCTGCGGTATTACGGCAACGAGGGCGATCGGGAGGCAGGCCAGATCTTCGCCTCGCCCCGGGCCGGTGAGCAGATCCTGGTCACCCGCAAGCCCCTCGGCGTGGTCGGGGTGATCACCCCGTTCAACTTCCCCATCGCCATCCCGGCCTGGAAGATTGCGCCCGCACTGATCTACGGCAATACCGTGGTGTGGAAGCCTGCGAGTACCGTTCCGCTGCTGGCGATCCGGCTGGCGCAGGCGCTGACCGAGGCCGGCCTACCCGCGGGTGTGCTCAACCTGTTGATCGGCGGATCCGACATCGGCAACGCCATCGTCGAACACCCCGGCGTCGACGCCGTCACGTTCACCGGCTCCACCGGGGTCGGTCGGCGCATCGCGGCGGCCGCTGCGGCACGCGGAATCCCGGCGCAGGCCGAAATGGGTGGCAAGAACGCCGCCGTCGTCCTCGATGACGCCGATATGGACCTCGCACTCGAGCAGGTCATGCTGGGCGCTTTCCGCTCGACCGGGCAGAAGTGCACGGCGACCTCCCGCCTGATCGTCACCGACGGGATCGCCGAGAAGTTCCTGGCCGCCCTCGCCGAACGTGCCGCGGGGCTGACCGTCGGCGACCCGACCGACGACGCGACCCAGATGGGACCGGTCATCAACGGCGCAGCGCACCAGTCCATTTCGTCCGGTATCGATGCCGCGACGGCCCAGGGTGCCGCGGTGCTGACCGGCGGGCTCCCCTACACCGACGGCCCGCTGGCCGAGGGCTACTTCATCGCACCGACCATCGTCGAACTCAACGGGGCACCGGCCGATGTGTGGACCGAAGAACTGTTCGGACCGGTCCTGGCGGTCCGACGGGCCGCCGACGCCGAGGCCGCGTTCAGCCTTGCCAATGACAGCGAGTTCGGGCTCTCGGCAGCGATTTTCACCCAAGACCTGACCCGGGCACTGCAGGCTGTCGAACAGATCGACGTGGGCGTGCTGCATGTGAACTCCGAGTCGGCCGGCGCCGATCCGCACGTACCGTTCGGCGGTGCCAAGAAGAGCGGACTGGGCCCCAAGGAGCAGGGCGGCGCGGCGCGCGATTTCTTCACCCACACCACAACGGTGTACCTGCGTGGCGGGCGACCCGGCGCATGAGCATGAGCGCCCTCGACGGAGTCGTCGTCGTGGATTTCAGCCGGGTGCTGGCCGGACCGTACGCGACGATGATGCTCGGAGACTTCGGGGCCGAGGTGATCAAGATCGAACGGCCGGGCACCGGCGACGACACCCGCGCCTGGGGTCCGCCCTACGATTCATCGGGCGTGGCAACGTATTTCAATGCCGTCAACCGCAACAAGCGGTCGGTCGTACTCGACCTGACCGACCCGGACGACCGGGAGCGCGCCCGATCCCTGGTGGCCGGCGCCGACATCGTGGTGGAGAACTTCCGGCCGGGCACCATGGAGAAACTGGGACTGGGCTACGAGGACCTGCTGGCGATCCGTCCCGATCTCATCTACTGCTCGATCACCGGATTCGGCCGCGACGGCGGCGCTGAGCTGCCGGGCTACGACCTGCTGGTACAGGCGGTCGGCGGGTTGATGAGCGTCACCGGAACCGAACCGGGCGATCCGACCAAGGCCGGCGTGGCACTGGTCGACGTACTGGCCGGCCTGCATGCGCTGAGCGGAATCCTGGCGGCGCTGGCGCACCGCGACCGCACCGGGGCGGGGCAACGCGTCGACACCAACCTGTTCTCGGTGTTGTTGTCCTCCATGGTGAACCAGGCCTCCGGGTATCTCGGCGCCGGTGCGGTGCCGCAGATGATGGGCAACCGGCATCCGAGCATCGCGCCGTACCAGACGTTCGATACCGCCGACCGGCCCATCGCTGTCGCCGTCGGCAACGACAAGCAGTTCCGGGCCTTCGCGATCGCCATCGGTGAGCCGGCACTGGCCGATGATCCCCGATTCGGTACCAACCCACAGCGGGTCGCCCATCGGGATGCCCTGTGCGCCATCATCGAAACCGCGCTGCGCAACCACGGCGCCGACCACTGGTACTCGGTGCTGACCGCCGCGAGTGTGCCCGCCGGGCCGATCAACGACCTGTCGGAGGCCTTCGCCTTCGCCCGCCGGCTCGGGATCGAGGCGACGGTCGCGGTACCTGGAACGGCCACACCCCAAGTGGCGAACCCGATCACGTTGTCGGCGACACCGGTCACCTACCGTAGCGGGCCGCCTCGGCTCGGCAGCGGTGACGACGATCTCAGCCCGGCCGGCGAGACGCCAGCAGCTGCCACGCCTTGAGCGCCAGCCACAGCTGGGCCCGGGTATCGGCCGATTCCAGGTCGTCACCCAACAATTGACTGATGCGACGCATCCGGTTGCGCATGGTGTGGCGATGGACCGCGAGCTCAGCGGCCGCGGCCTCCATCTGGCCGTTGCGCCCGAGGAAGGCTGCCAAGGTGGGAATCAGCTCGTCACCGCCGGCCAGCGCATCCAATGGTGCGGCCAATACGCGTAGTTCGGCGGCGCTGCGACCCTCGAGCAGCACTCCCATCGGGCTGAGTTCACCGAATTCACAGAACCGCCCGGCGCTGGAATGAGCTGCGATGCGCGCCTGCTCCAGGGCGGTGGGCAGATCTGTCAGGCGGACCGGTCGGCTCATTCCGCCGCCAACCGTGATCCCCGTCTGCTTTTCGAGTTCGTCGACGACGGTGCGGATGCGTCGTCGACTCCCACCGGCCGGAACCACGATCACAATCGCATCGCCCGTCGGGGCCATCAGAAAAGAGGTCAGCGTGCGGCCCAGTACGTGCTCGGCCGCCAACAACGGCCCCGCCCCGGTGAACGACGCCACGACGACCTCGCCATCGGGATCAAAACCGAAGTAGCGCAACACCGCATCGTCGACAGCACCTGATCCGGTGAGCATCTCGCGGGTTACCGCGATCCGCAGCAGTTGCTCGGCGTCGACCACCCGGGCCGGCTTCTCGATCGCAATCGAGATGAGCGACAACGCATGTGCGACCAGGAGACGGTCGGCATTGGACATCGGTCCGGGCGTGCGCACCGCGAGCCGTCCGCGCACCGGCTGGGCGGCCCGCAGGTTCTGAATCGTGACATAGGCGTCCCCGTCGACGGTGACGTACGCACCGTGCCGGCGAGTTGTGTCGACCTGCTCGCTCAGTACGGCGATCAGGCGCGCCTGCGCGCTGCCCGCGGCAGCCAACACCGTGCCGTCGGGGTCGACCACCACAACCGTGGCCGACAGACACTCCGCCAGCGCGCCGACCACCCCTGGGATCCCTCCCCGCAGCGTGGCCCGGGCCAACACCTCCTGAGCGTCGACCACGCCCTGCACCGAGCGCAGTTCGTCGGCCTTGAGCGCATCGATCACCACCCGTGCGATCGCGATGAACGGCGTCGACGCCGGCACCTCGAGCACCGGAATCCCGAATTCGTCGCCGGCAGCGCGCACGGCAGGTGGCACATCGGCAATCGTGGTGCCGGTGTCGACGGCCAGCGCTGCCGTCCCGGCTGCGGCCAGGCGCGCAACGTAGGCGGATTGCGCAGCGGCGTCGGCACCGATGTTGATGCCCGTCGTCATCACCAGCTCGCCGCCGGCCAGGTACGGGGTCGGATCCGTCAGCTCGATCGCATGCGCCCAGGAGATCTCACGGTCGGCGCCCCGCGCTCCTGCCACCACGACAAGGCCGAGGCTGTCGACCTCAGCCAGGTCCCGCACAGTGAGCGCCACAGAAGCAGTCTTACTCCTTTTCGGCGGTCACCGGCGTCACCTCGATACGCAATTGTGACGATGAGCACTTGTCAGCAGTGAAAATGGTTGAGCTGTAGCGAAACTCACACTCTAAGAATTGGTTTTAATCATCGCTGACCGGGAGCATGGAAGTGTCCTTATCTTCGGGCGATCCCCGATGTGGATGTCGAATAAACGAGTACCCGTGATCCGGGGCACTTTTGAGGAGTGAGAAGTATGTCGTTCGCACAATTCCGTGCAAACCAGAAGCGGGCCAACATGCGGCGCCGCCTCTACGCGCGGATCAACGAACTGCCCAACTCATCGGTTCGCGAAGAGTTGATCGCAGTGGTCCAGCGGTACGAGCTTCAGGATGCACAGCACTGAAACAACGATTCCGCTTTACAGAGCCGGAGGCCCGAAGGCCCCGGCTCTGTTGCTTTTGAAGGGTGGAACCGTCAGCCGCGGCCGAAGTACGGCATGGCCCGGGCCATCACGGTCAACGACGGAACCGACACCTCCAGCGGCAGATCGACGAGATGCGCGACGGCGCGGGCCACGTGCTCGACGTCAAAAGTCGGCTCAGCCGCGAGACTTCCGTCGGCCTGCAAGGTCTGGTGACTGAATCCGGCCGTCATGTCCGTTGCGGCATTGCCGATGTCGATCTGCGTCACACAGATATCGAGATCGCGTAGGTCCAACAACATTGATGCGGTCAACCCACTCATCGCGTGTTTGGTGACGGTGTAGGCCAGGCTATTGGGGCGAGGCCGGTGCGCGGAGATCGATCCGTTGTTGATGATCCGCCCGCCCCTGGGTAACTGGGCGGCCATGACGCGTGCGGCTTCCCTGGCGCAGAACACGGCGCCGTCGACGTTGGTGCGCCACGTGGAGTGCCACTGCGCATCGTCGATGTCGGCGATCGAAGCCGACGGACCGAACACCCCGGCGTTGTTGAACAGCACATCGACGCGTCCGAGGGCGGAGACCACATCGGCGAACAGCTCCTGCACCGAGGCGGAATCCGTGACGTCCGTCGGGACAATGCGGGCATTGGGGTTCCCGTCGGCAACCACCGCCAGCGGTTCCGGCCGGCGACCAGCGAGTACCACCTGATGGCCGGCGTCCAACAGAACCCGGGCCGTCGCGCGGCCGATGCCGCTGCCCGCGCCCGTGATGATCACGACTTTCCGCACGGGTTCGATTGTGCCCGACCTCGCCTCAGCGCATCCAGGATCGCCGGTTGCGCTGAGGCGAGGGAGTTCAGCGGAGCAGGTAAAGACCTACCGTGCCACCGTCATTCACCGCGTAGACGGCCTCACCGGGGCCGGCGCCGGCCGCATTGGCGGCGGCCACCGCCGACGGTGCATCCGCGTGATTGCCTGTCCAGTTCCAAGACCGGCCACCGGTGCCCGTGTGGTTGTCGAAGATATAGAGGCCGACCGTCCCGCCGTCATTGACCTCGAAGATCGCCTCGCCTGGACCTGCTCCCGATGCGGTGGCCGCGGCCGCCGCCGACGGGGCGTCCCCGTGATTGCCAGTCCATCTCCAGCTCATGTTGAACTCCTGTGCCGAGTGCCGATGCGATGCGCCCTCTGGTCGATGGGCATTTCCACTGTCGGCCGCGGTCGCGGACCACGCACGCGTAGTGCACTACTCGTCTACCGGCGGGCTTGGCAGAAATGCCGCAGTCACGGCAGGTGAGGCCCCCTACAAGAACCCCCGGATTGGGACTGACGTGACCAAAGTGGCCAAAGATTTTGAGGCGACGCTCAATGCGTCGGCGTACCACCCGCGGGACTCGGGCGCGCCGCGGTGAAGAACGCCGTGGCCACGGCAATCACGCTGATCACTGCCGCGGCCACGAATGCCGCGTGCACGCCGGGCAGATCCGGGGCCCCGCCCGAGTGGGACGACTTCGTCATGACCGTGACGAACAGGGCCGTACCGGCCGCGCCCCCGACCTGTTGCAGTGTCGTGAGAATGGCGCTGCCATGTGAGTAGAGCCGGTCGGGCAGAACGCTGAGCGCGTCAGTCATCAACGGGGTGAACATCATCGACAACCCGACCATCATGATCGTCTGCAGGACAACCAGTTCCCAGACCGGCGACGCCGCCGACAGCGTGGTGAATCCCCACAGCGACACGCTCAGCATCAACGACCCGGGCACAACCAGCACCCTGGCGCCGTGACGGTCGTAGGCCCGGCCGACCAGTGGACCCGCCACGCCCATCAGAAGACCGCCCGGCAGGCTCGTCAGTCCGGCGACCAACGCGCTCTGCCCCAGTACGTTCTGCACATACAGCGGCACCATGATGATGGCGCCGAACAGCCCCATGAAGCCGAGAACCACCAGACTCAGCGACACCGAGAACCGCCGATAGGTGAACGGCCGCAGGTCGAGGAACGCGCGGTCGCGTCGCTGCAGATGTATCTGCCGCGCGCCGAAGAGCACCATCGCCACCGCACCGATCGCCATCGGCACCCACGCCGGTATCGCCTGCCGTCCGTGTGCGGACTCGCCCATCAGCGAGAGCCCGAACACCAGGCCCGCGAACGCGATCGCCGACAGCGGTACCGAGACGGGATCGATCGGCGTCGGGTCCTGCCGTTCATCGTCGACCCGCAGCCAGGCGAGGCCGGCGCTGAGCGCCACCAGTGCGATGGGCAGCACGATCCAGAACATCCACCGCCAGTCGAGCGAGCCGAGGATGAACCCCGACAGCGTGGGACCGATCGCCGGCGCGACGGCGATGACGATCGAGATGGTGCCCATCATCTGCCCGCGCCGATCGGCCGGGATCAACGTCATGACCGTCGTCATCAGCAAGGGCATCATCACGGCGGTACCGCACGCCTGCACGATCCGTCCGGCCAGCAGGACCGCGAACCCCGGCGCCAACGCGGCCACCAACGTGCCGGTGCAGAACAACGTCATCGATGCCAGGTAGATGCTCCGCACCGGGAAGCGCTGCAACAGTGAACCGGACATCGGGATGACCACGGCCATCGTCAGCAGGAACCCACTGGTCAGCCATTGCGCCGTGCTGGCGGAAATGTCCAGATCGACGATCAGGGCCGGCAGTGCGACGCTCATGATCGTCTCGTTGAGGATCATCACGAACGCCGAGCTGACCAACAGCCCGATGATGACGTTGGCGCTCGACTGGACACGCGGTTGTGCCGCGATCTCCCCGGTGCTCGGGCCCGTCGTCATTACCACTCCCCTGTCTCCCCCGAGACGTCGTCTGTGCAGCCCCCCAGGGTAGGTGGGACACCCTGGGTCAGGAAATCGGTTTTTGGCTGCGGCGAGGATCTGTCATGTCAGCCGGGGTGTTGTCGCTGGCGGCCGCGCGCGGGTCTCCGCGCAACGATGCGGATTCGTACCCGCCCCAATAGAAAATGGCCCCCGGAGGTAATCTCCGAGGGCCATTTCCTCTTAGTAGCGGGGACAGGATTCGAACCTGCGACCTCTGGGTTATGAGCCCAGCGAGCTACCGAGCTGCTCCACCCCGCGTTGCAAATACAAGATTACCGGGGTCTTACGAAGAGCTCCAAATCGTCTGCTCAGAGGCGGTTTTTGGCCGAATTCGGTCGATATTCCGGCCCAGGGTCAGGCCATGAAACGCACCACCTGACCACATCGGAACACGCCCGCCGGGTCGTGACGCTCGGCCAGCGCAGCCAGCCAGTGCCGGGTCTCCTCGTCGTAGACCCGCACGGCCCGCCCCGCGTCCTCGGAAGGCGCGAAGTTGGGGAGCTGGCCGCCGCTGGACCATTCCGACAGCGCCACGATCAGCGCGCCGGCCTGCGGCACCACCAGTTCGGCGACCGGAGGCGCCAGGACCCCGATGACGGTCACGGCGAACGCGGCGTCACGATGGCAGAACGCGCTGCGGTGTTGTGCCTCACATGCCAAAGCCCCACCGAGCATCCGGACTTCGACGATCGTCTGCACCGAGCCCGAATCCGGCCCGGCCGCCCCCAGCAGCACCTCAACCGTCTCCGCGGTCAGTTCGCGCAACAATGTGTGGTGTTCGTAGGTCGGCATCGGATCGACCGGATCGGCATGTACGGCACCGATTGCGGCGTACGGCATCACCGCGACGGTGTCGAGCACCGGGGTGGCGACCGCACGCATCGGCGCCAGGAGTCGTTCAGCCTCGACGAAGTCGCCGAGGGCGGTGTAGCGCACCGCGACGGTGAACCGGCCGGCGAGTGGCTCGGGAATGCCGGGCAGCGGTGGCAGCTGTAGCAGCGCAAGGGAAGTCGAGACGGACTCGGGCAGGTCAGCACACCAGCGGGCCCACTCACGCAGCACCGCCGCGGCATCCGCGCCGTCGAAATACACCGCGCCGCCGTAGAACTCGGAGATCGGCAGCAATTCGATCTCGACGGCGGTGACGATGCCCAACGTCGACTTCCCGCCGCGCAGACCCCAGAACAGTTCGGCGTTCTCCTCCGGGGTCGCGCGCAGCAACTCCCCTGCGCCGGTGACCAACTCGAAGGACCGCACATAGTCCGACGACAACCCGACGGTGCGCACCAACGGCCCGATCCCCGCGCCGGTCAGGAATCCCACGACGCCGACCCCCGGCGAGGAACCACACAGCCCGGCCAAGCCGTGCGGAGCCGCTGCGTCGAGCACCTGCTGCCATGTCGCCCCGGCCGCCACCCGTGCGGTGCGGGCCACCGGATCCACGGTGACGTCGGTCATGCCGGAGGTCACCACCAGGATCGTGTCGGACGCGACCGACAGCGCACCGTGGCCGGTGGCCTGCACGCCCACCCGGTATCCCCGGGCGGCGGCGAAACCCACGGTGTTGGCGATGTCGTAGGCGGAGGTCGCCAACACCACCGCGGCGGGCTCCACGGTGGCCGCCACGTTCCACGGGGTGGCCCGCTCATAGCCGGCCTCCCCCGGCAGCGCGACAGGGGCGGTGACGTGGGCGCGTAGCCCCTCCAGTGCGTCGTCCAGGCCCTCGTGCGCGAGATCGGTCAGAGTCATCGGGATCCTCTCGAAAAATCCGTGCAAATTCTCGGCGCACAGCATCACCGGGACCACTTGGCATCTACTTGGCGACCGGTTCAAGAAGGGGACAAGCCGCAGTTCAGACCAGCTGTTGCGCGAGGGTCGCCAGGCCGCGCATTCCCAGCGCCCCGGCCTCGGCGGCCAGCGTGCGCGCCGCCGCGCGCGGTGCCGGGCCGTCTGCGTCGATCTCGAGGTCGAGCCGGCACCGCAACAGCGCACACCACAGTTTCGTTGGCTTGGCCCCGGTGCGATCGGCGATGTCCTCGGCCCGGACCAGATCCGCCAGGGCCCGCTCCCGATCGCCCCGGAGCGCGTGCAGCCGGGCGGTGGCCAACGCCACCGGCCCGGCATGCCCGACCTGGCCGAGCACGGCGACGCGGTCGGCGAACGGCTCCAGTACCGCCAACAGGTCGCCCACGTAGTCGGCCAACCCGTAGTCGGCGGCAAGATGCGCCATCCACGCGGCCTGCCCCAACCCGGTCCACACCTGTCCCCGGCCGAGTTCCGCACGCCACTCGTCCAGGCGCTCGACGGCCTCGCGCCTGGAGCCCTCGACGGCCGTGAGCAGAACGGTGCGCACCAACGCCTCCATCCCCTGCCCCCCGCTGTCGATGCCGGCCTGCGTGGCAGTCAGCCCCTCGACCGGCCCACCTGTCTCGTGCAGCAAGGTCGCCTCGGCCAGCAGACCGCTTCCGGCGCCGTAGAGTTCAGTCTGCTCGTGCACGCGCGCCGCGATGGCGTGGTGGGCTCGCGCCTCGGCGAAGTCGCCCAGCCAGATCGCCAATACCGACTGCATCCAACGCAATTGGGCCCGGAGCACCGGAAGCTGCAGCTCCTCACTACCCGCGATACCCGCACGCAGATGCCGCTCGGTCAGGTCGATGTCGCCCAGGTTCAGTGCCGCCATCGTCGCCACCGAGTGGGCGATGACGGCATCCTCACGGGACCTGCTGTGCTGAAGAGAATTCAGCCGGTCGATCCAGCCGAAGGTCGCGGTACTGAACTCGGCCACCCCGGAATAGGTGATGAGCCGGCCCATCAGAGTGTCAGCGATGACATCGGGATCGCCTGTGCTGTCGGCCAACTGATCGGCCCGCTGCAGATATCCGGCCGCCAGCGCAGGGTCCGGATGATAGCAGCAACCTACGGCCAGCGCCGCCAGCACCCGCGCGCCGGCGGCCGGGTGGGCGGACGCCATCTTCGCGGCCTGCTCCAACAAGGACAGCAGCGGACCCGGATCCTCCCCCGGCGCCAGCCATGGCCATCCCCCACTGGCCCGCAGTAGCGCGCTGGCCACCCTCCCGGCGGTATCGGCCCGCTCGCTGCGCAACGCATCAGCCAGGTTTCGCTCGACGGCACCGAGCACCAATCGTCCCCGGCCCGCACGCGAATACGCGTCGAGCATGGCCACCGTCAACACGTCTCGCTCGGCATCGTGGCGCGCGGAACCCGGCAACCGGTTATAGGCATCGAGCGCCGCCTGCCACCACCGCGCCGCGATATCCGAACTCCACCGTTGGGTGGCCTGCTCTGCGGCCAACCGGCACGCCGCCACCACCTCCTGCGGATCGGCCAGCGGTTGGGCCGCCACCAGATGCTGGGCGCGCCGGGTCACCGCCTCCTCGGATGCACTGTCGGCCAACGCGTCCGCCACCTGCAGATGCAGACGCTGACGGCGCATCGCCGGCAGGCCGGCGATCAGGTGGTCACGCAGCAGCCCGTGGGCGAACGCATAACCGTCACCGGCATGCGCGCTGACCACGATCCGCTCGTCGGCCGCAACGTCGAGATGGTCGGCGAGGCTGTCGAAGTCGAGCCCGGCCACCCGGGCCAGCACGGGCACCGCGTCGGCGTCGATGGTGTCACCGATCACCGCGGCCACTCGCATCAACCCCAGCACCTCGGGCCCCAACCCGGCCAGCCGGCGTTCCAGCACCGACTTCACCGCAACCGGGATCTCACCGCGTTCGGACCGAGGCAGCCGGGCGTACTCGGAGACGAAGAAGGGGTTGCCGCCGGTTCGTTCGGCCAGCACTCCCGCCTCGGCGTCGTCGACGAAATCATCGGCGATCTGATTGGCCAGTACCGCAACATCTTCGGACGACAGCGCGGCCAGCTCCAATTGCCGGTTGCCGGAGCCGCGGGCCACCGTCGCGAGCAGGCGCGCGACGTCGGTGATGTGTTCACCATCGCGGACCGTGAGCACCACGGCGACCGGATGGCCCCACAATGCACCGGCGATGTAGGCCAAACAGGCGGCCGATGTCGAATCAGCCCACTGCACATCGTCTATCACGACCATGAGCGGCCCGCGCGCCGACTCCAGCAGAGTCTGCACCCGTTCGTAGACCCGGAACCGCGCCGTGTCGGGGTCGGCGTCCGCAGGCACCTCGAGCACCTCGTCCGCGTCACCACCCAACCCCCGAACGAGTTGCCGCATGGGCCACCACGGTGGGGTCGCCTGCTCGTCGGGGCAACTCACCCAGACGGCTTCGCCGTAGAACCGACGGTCGATCTCCTCGGCCAGACGGGTCTTGCCGATCCCCGGCGGGCCGGAAAGCACGAGCCACCGCGTCTCCCCCGCCCGCACTTCGGCGAGAAGCTCTGCCGCGACATTCAATTCACGGTCACGCCCGATCAGCGTGGCCCCGCCGGGATCCGGTACCGGGGCCTGGGCCACAAACGCCGCCGGGGTGGGCACCTCGCCGGCACCCGACCACTCCGGGGAGCGGGGCCAGGCCGCGAGTTCCGGTGCCTGACGCAGGATGGCTGTCTGTAGCTCCCGAAGCTCGGCCCCCGGCGTCAGACCCAGGTCCTCATCGAGCAGGCGGGCATAGCGGGCATAGATCTCCAACGCCTCCGAAGCCCGGCCCGACCGGTACTGCGCCAACATCTGAAGCCACACACCGCGATCGGAAAACGGTTCAGCCGAACGCAGTTCGGCAACCGCAGATACCGCCGCCGGTACCTGCCCCAACGCCAGCAGGGCCGTGATCCGATGGTCGAGACATTCGGAGCGCAGCTCCCGTACACGTGCCGCATCCTGGGTGACCCAATGCTGATCCCCCAGATCGCTCAGCAGATCTCCCCGCCACAGCGCCAACGTCTCATCGGCAACTGTCAGTGCTTCTGTCCAGCTTGCCTGGCCTGCGGCCGCCGCGGCCCGCGCGCATCCGGCGGTGAACACCGTGACATCGACGGCATCGGCAGGCACATCGAGGTAGTAGCCCGGCGGTTGACGCACGATCGGCGAAGCAACCGGGGAACCGTCCCGCAGGGCCCTGCGCAAGTTGGAGATGTACACCTGAAGGCTCGCATTAGCGCTGGCCGGCGGATCATCACCCCACACCGCGTCGATCAGCCGGTCGACCGAGACGACCCGGCCGTGCGCCAGCAACAGCAGCGCCAAGACCGTGCGCTGTTTGGGTCCGCCGACATCCACGGTCGCACCGGCGTGCACTACCTGCAGCGGTCCGAGCAAACGAAAGTGCACCGACGCAGCTTAATTGTCGGCACCGCAAACCGGCGAGCAGGCACTGCTCATTTCTCTTGCGGCGTGCACACCCCTGCGAAACTCCTTGCCTTCTTTCTCGGCGACGCCCGCGGGATCGAGCCAACCGACGCCGTCGAAGAAGAAGGTGTCGGCCGGGTGACTGTTCGATCCGGCAACGACCTCGGCCGTCCGAGCGGTAGCGGGGTACCCCCCGGGCGTGGACTGCACATTGAGAAACAAATATTCCTCTGTGCGCCAATCGAAGCCAGGCGGCGGCGCTTCCGTCACGGTCAGACCCGGATAGGGTCCACCGACGCTGAACCGGTCGAGAGTCGCCGTACCGGAGGTATCGGTCAACACGAGCTTCGGGCCAAATCCAAACCCGATCTCCACCGACCGCACCCCGACGCAGCCCGGCGGCACCCAGATCTCCAGCTTGCCATCGGTGACCCGCGCGCCGAACGCCGGCCTCATCGGGGCGGCGAACGGCGCATCCGACCACGGGCGGTCCCCGGTCCGGCAAGCGGTGAGCCCCGCCGCCACCAGCAGGGTCAACAACACGGCCAGACACGACCTCACGAGTCCCCCCGTCCGCCGAACTACTGGCCCATTGTCACCCACCGGACCGGCCCGGCGACGCGCCAATCCGCTCCGCTACTTCGACGAGTTGAACTTGTTCATCGCATCGTTCAGACGCTGCAACGCCTGCCCGTACTTGCCGAAGTCACCACTGCGCTGCGCATCCTGCGCCTCCGACAGGGCCGACTCGACCTCCTTGAGCGCGGCGGACTTGGCCGGTGACAGCTGCATGGGCTGACCGGGCGGGATCGCCGCCGGCGGCGCGACGACCTGTGGCGCCTGACCATCCGGACTGACCGGCGGCTGAGCGGCCGGCGGCGCTTCCGGAGTACCGGCAGCCTGCGGCTTGCCGTCGGTAGGAGCCACATTGGTGGCGGTGGCACCCGCCCCCGGGCCGAACAGTTCGGTCAGCGCGTCACTGACGGTCGGACCGTAACCGACCTTGTCGCCGTAGAGCATGGCCACCCGGATCAGGCGTGGGTAGGTCGACGCCGCGTCACTGGTTCCCGGCGATGCATAAACCGGTGCCACGTACAGCAACCCGCCATCGGCCACCGGCAGGGTCAACAGGTTGCCCCACCGGATCCGGTTCAGGTTGTCGCGTCCGATCACACCGAGGTCCTGCGTGACGGCGGTGTCGGTACTTATCGCGTTGAATGCCTGTTTCGGACCCTTGACCTCACCCGGAATGGTGAGCACGGTGATCTTGCCGTAGGTCGACGGATCCGAGCTGGCACTGACATAGGCGGCCAGGAATTCCCGCTGCAGCCAGTTCAGCGCGCTGGTCAACTGGAACGACGCTGAACCATCGTTGTTCACGAGGTCTTTGGCGACGATGTAGAACGGCGGCTGATAGCTGCTTGCCGTCGGGTTGGGATCCAGCGGCACGTTCCAGAAATCGGCGTTGGTGAAGAACTTCACCGGATCGTCGACGTGGTACTTGGTCAGCAGGGAACGCTGCACCTTGAACAGATCCTCGGGATAACGCAGGTGCGCCTGCAACTCCGGGGAGATGTCCGCCTTCGGTTTGACGGTGCCGGGGAACACGCTCATCCAGGCCTTGAGCACCGGATCCTGCTCGTCCTGGGCGTACAGCGTCACGGTGCCGTCGTAGGCGTCGACGGTGGCCTTGACCGAGTTGCGGATGTAGGACACCTGCTTGTCGGGAGCCAGCCGGTTGACCGCCACCTCGTTGGAATCCGCCGTCGCACTCGACAGCGTGGTCAGCTCCGAATACGGGTAGTTGTCCAGCGTGGTGTAGCCGTCGACGATCCAGACCATGCGCTTGTTGACGATCGCCGGGTACACACTGGTGTCGGTGGTCAGCCACGGCGCCACCGCTTCCACCCGATGGGCCGGATCACGGTTGAACAGAATCTTGCTGTTCTCACCGATCACGTTGGACAGCAGGAAGTTCCGCTCGGCGAACTTGGCGGCGAACACCGTCCGGGCCAGCCAGTTGCCGATCGACACACCGCCGGTGCCCGAGTACGTGTAGTTCTTGGTGTCGGTGTTGGTTTCGTAGTCGTACTCGCGGTCGACATCACCGTTCTTGCCGACGATCGCGTAGTCGGCCGCGGTATCGGCGATCACCGGCCCGAAGTAGACCCGGGGCTGGTCGAGCGGCGCCGGTCCGGGTGAGACCACCTTGCCGTTGGCGCCGACGACGCTGGCGAGGAACTCCGGGTAACCGCCGTTCTGGTTGGGGTCGTTGGCGATACCGCGCACCGTGTTGGCCGGTGACGCGATGAATCCGTTGCCGTGGGTGTAGACGGTGTGCCGGTTGATCCAGTCGCGCTGGTTCTCGATCAACCGGTCCGGGTTGAGTTCGCGTGCGGCGACCACGAAGTCGCGCAGACCGCCGTCAGGACCGGCATAGCGGTCGATGGCCAGCTGATCCGGGAAGAAGTAGAAGTTCTTGCCCTGCTGGAACTGGGTGAATGCGGGGCTGACGATCGTCGGATCCAGCAGCCGGATGTTCGACGTGGTCGCCCGGTCCGCAGCCACCTGCGCGGCCGTCGTTTGACCGTTGCTCTCGTAATTGCGGTACGTCACCGTGTCGTTGGTGAGCCCGTAGGCCTGCCTGGTCGCGGTGATACTGCGGCTGATGTACTCGCTTTCCTTCTGCGCGGCGTTCGGCTTGACGCTGAACTGCTCGACGATCAGCGGCCACCCCGCACCCACCACCATCGAGCTCAGCAGCAACAGCACCACACCGATGGCCGGAATCCGCAAGTCGCGCAGCACGATCGCAGAGAACACCGCCACCGCGCAGATCAGCGCGATGGCCAACAGGATCAGCTTGGCGGGCAGCACCGCGTTGATGTCGGTGTAGCCGGCACCGGTGAACGGCTTGCCGGTGCGGGTGTTGCTCAACAGCTCGTAGCGGTCCAGCCAGTACGCGAGAGCCTTGAGCAGGATCAGGAAGCCGACCAGGCTGATCAGCTGGATGCGCGCGGCGCGGCTCAGCGCTCCGCTGCGACCGGTCAGCCGGATCCCGCCGAACACGTAGTGCCCCAGCAGATTCGCGACGAACGCCAGGAAGGTCGCGACGAACAGGTACGTCAGCACCAGCCGGTAGAACGGCAGGTCGAACGCGTAGAAGCCCAGATCCCGGCCGAACTGCGGATCGGTGATCCCGAAATCGCTGCCGTGCAAGAACAACTGCACCCGCACCCAGTAGCTCTGCGCGATCACGCCGGCCAGCAGGCCGATGAAGACCGGCACCCCTATCCCGAACAGCCGCAACCGGGCCAGCACCGTGGTGCGGTAACGCGCCACCGGATCATTCGGGCCGGCGGCCGGGACGAACACCGGACGGCTGCGATACGCCAACGCCAGCCCGGCGAACACCACCGCACCGATGAGCAGCCCCACCACGAGGAACACGATGAGCCGGGTGGCCAGCACGGTGGTGAACACCGACCGGTACCCCAACTCGCCGAACCACAACCAGTCGACGTAGCCGTCGACCACCCGAGGTCCGATCAACAACGCCAGCACCGCCACCAGTGCCAGGCCGATCAGCACCCGACTTCGTCGTGTCAGCTTCGGCATCCTCGCCGCGGGCCGCATCCCCACTCGTGAACTCCCGTTTCAGCCTCGGTGGACTCGTGACATGCCCGATGGGGCCGCCCGATTTTCTATAACTCTAGCCATCCACGGGCTGCGTGCGGTCTAGCAGCGAGGTGGTTCGCCACCGGCAGAAATCGTGTGCAACGCGTCGACCGCCTGGGTCAGCGTGTCCACCTTCACCAAATCCATGCCGTCCTGGGGCGCCGAGCGCGCCTCGGTGCAGTTGTCGGCGGGCACCAGGAACACGCTTGCCCCGGCCTCCTTGGCGGCCTGCATCTTGTGCGTGATGCCGCCGATGGACCCGACCTTTCCGTCGCCGGTGATGGTTCCGGTGCCGGCGATGAACTTGCCATCGTTGAGGTCACCGGTGGTCAGCTTGTCGACGACCGCCAGGCTGAACATCAGCCCCGCCGACGGGCCGCCGATGTTGGCCAGGTTGAAGTCGATGTCGAACGGCGCCCACGGGGCGTCGAGCACGCCGACGCCGAGGAATCCGTAGTCCCGGTCGGGGTTGTCGCCGAGCGTGATGGTCGCGACCCCGGGCGGCGCATTCTTGCGGCGGAAGTCGATCACCAGCTGGTCACCCGGCTTGGTCTTCTTCAAGATGGCCTGGAACTCGTCGAGGTTGGCCACTGGAATGCCGTTCACCCCGTCGATCGCGTCGCCGTCGCGCAGCTTGCCCGCCGAAGGACCGGGGTCGGTAACGCTCTGCACGGTCACCGCCACCGGGTACTTCAGGAAGGACAGCGCCGCGTACTCGGCGCTGTCCTCGGACTTCTTGAAGTCGGAGTTGTTGGCCTCGTCGATCTCGTTCTTGGACTTGTCCGGCGGGTACACCAGGTCGCGCGGGACCAGCTGTTCACGGCCCGACATCCACAACGCCATCGCCTGTCCCAGAGTCAGGCCGTCGCGCTGGGACACCGTGGTCATGTTCAGATGCCCCGAGGTGGGGTGCACGTCAGCGTCGGGTCCGTGGATGTCGACCACCTGCTTGCCCTCGACCTCCCCGAGGGTGTTGAAGGTCGGACCGGGACCCAATGAGACGAAGGGCACCGTCACCACCGACAGCAGCACGCCGAACGCCACGATCGGCACCAGCGCAACCAGCAGCGTCAAAATCCGCCTGTTCACGCCGCCCACAGTAAAGCCTTTGCCGCCATGTTCACCCACAGCGTGACCCACAGCCACACCCGGGCACCCGGGCATGAGTACCGTTATGGGTATGGCTGACCTGCCCTTCGGCTTCTCCGCCGGGAATGACCCCGACCGAGACAAAGACAAGAAGGACCCCGATTCGGGGTCCGGTTCCGGCAACTCCGGACCAGGTCCGGGCTCGGATCCGTTCGGTTTCGGCATGGGCGGAGCCAACTTCGACATGGGCGACCTCGGGCAGATCTTCACCAAGCTCGGCGAGATGTTCAGCGGCGCAGGCAGCGCGATGGCCGGCGGCAAACAATCCGGTCCGGTGAACTACGACCTGGCCCGGCAGCTGGCGTCCAATTCGATCGGGTTCGTCGCCCCCGTGTCGGAAAAGACCACTGGCGCAGTCGCCGACGCGGTGCGGTTGGCCGAGACCTGGCTCGACGGGGTCACCCCGCTGCCCGCGGGCACCACCCGATCGGTGGCGTGGACTCCCAGCGACTGGCTGGACAACACGCTGGACACCTGGAAGCGGTTGTGTGACCCGGTGGCCGAGCAGATCTCCTCGGTGTGGGCCTCGGCGCTCCCCGAGGAGGCCAAGAGCATGGCCGGTCCGCTGCTGGCGATGATGTCGCAGATGGGCGGCATGGCGTTCGGCTCCCAGCTGGGCCAGGCGCTGGGCAAGCTGTCCCGCGAGGTGTTGACCTCCACCGATATCGGCCTGCCGCTGGGCCCCAAGGGCGTCGCGGCCCTCATGCCCGAGGCGATCGAATCGCTGACAGAGGGGCTGGAGCGTCCGCGGAGCGAGATCCTGACCTTCCTGGCCGCCCGTGAGGCCGCGCATCATCGGCTGTTCAGCCACGTGCCGTGGCTGTCCAGTCAGCTGCTGGGTGCGGTCGAGGCCTTCGCCAAGGGCATGAAGGTCGACATGACCGGCATCGAAGATTTCGCCCGCGGCTTCAACCCCACCTCCCTCGGCGACCCGTCGGAGATGGAGCAACTGCTCAACCAGGGCATCTTCGAACCGAAAGCCACCCCGGAGCAGGAAGCCGCCCTGGAACGGCTGGAAACCCTGCTCGCGCTGGTCGAGGGCTGGGTGCAGACCGTCGTCACCGCAGCACTGGGCGAACGCATCCCCGGCACCTCGGCACTGGCCGAGACGCTGCGCAGGCGGCGCGCCACCGGCGGGCCGGCCGAACAGACCTTCGCGACGCTCGTCGGCCTGGAACTGCGCCCCCGCAAGATGCGTGAGGCCGCGGTGCTGTGGGAACGGCTGACCGAAGCGGTCGGCACCGATGCCCGCGACGGTGTGTGGCAGCACCCCGACCTGCTGCCGAGCGCGGCCGATCTCGACGAGCCGGCCGGCTTCATCGACCGGATGATCGGCGGCGACACCAGCGGCCTCGACAGTGCCTTCGAACAGGCCATCGCCGACCTGGAGAAGGAGCAGGGCGAGGGCCGCGACAAAGGTGGCGACGGCGGCAATTGACCCCCGCACGGCCTGTGGATAACTGAAACGGCGGTCAGCGCCGCCGTGGCAGAGTCATCGCATGACGCGCTTTGTGCTCGCCGCAGGCAGGCCGATCCTGCTGCGTCCCGACGAGGCGGTTCAGCTGGGCTGGGACCCGCGGCGCGCGATGCTGGTCCGTCCCCCGGACGGGATGACCCAGCCACAACTGGCCGAACTGCTGCGCACACTGCAGGCAGGGGCCACCCGGGACGAATTGCTCACGGCCACAGAATCATTCGGTGACACCGCAGCCATCGATGAGCTGCTCGATGCGCTGACCGAGACGGGAATGCTCACAACGACGGCGGGCGCGGGCTCTCGGCGGACCCGCTCGGCCTCCATCCGCGTCCACGGCCGCGGACCCCTGTCGGATCTACTGGCCAACGGCCTCCGCTGTTCGGGCGCGAAGGTGAGGCGAAGCACGAACCCGCACAGCAGGAACGTGGCAGCCTCCACCGACCTGGTGGTGCTGGCCGACGATCAGATCACCGACCCACGGCTTCTGCAGGACCTGCATCATGACGGCATCGCCCACCTGTCGGTGTGTGTCCGCGATGGCGCCGGATTGGTGGGGCCGCTGGTGATCCCAGGGCTGACGAGTTGCCTGCATTGCGCCGACCTGCACCGCACCGATCGCGATGCGGCCTGGCCGGCCGTGGCCACCCAACTCCGGGGCGCAGTCGGCAGTGCCGGCCGGGCGACCATCCTCGCCACCGCGGCGTTGGCGATGCACCAGGTGGACCTGGTGATCCGGGCTGTCGGGCACACCGGTGACGACCAGCCGGCGCCCGAGGCACCGCCGACGCTGAACACCACCCTCGAACTCGATATCGAGGGCTACTCGATCGTCGCGCGGCGCTGGTCCCGGCACCCCGACTGCCCATGTTGAAAACGATTGTTGCCAGTTGGGTGTGGGCGGTGCGGCCGAGTCATGGATGATGGTCTGGTGACCGACATCAAACGGGGAAGCGTCGCACGGAATGCGAAGCTCGCCGGCCTGGCCGGCGGCATGGCGGGACGGGCAGCGCTGGGCTTCGGCAAGCGTCTGACCGGCAAGTCCAAGGACGAAGTCACTGCCGAATTGATGGACAAAGCCGCTCAACAATTGTTCGCCGTGCTCGGGGAGCTCAAGGGCGGGGCGATGAAGGTCGGCCAGGCGCTGTCCGTGCTGGAGGCGGCCATCCCCGAGCAGTACGGCAAGCCGTATCGCGAGGCGTTGACCAAATTGCAGCGAGAAGCTCCGCCGCTGCCGGCCCCCAAGGTGCACCGGGTGCTCGATGCGCAGCTCGGCACCAAATGGCGCGACCGGTTCACCTCGTTCGACGACACCCCGGTGGCCTCGGCCAGCATCGGTCAGGTGCACAAGGCGGTCTGGTCCGACGGGCGTGAGGTGGCCGTCAAGATCCAGTACCCCGGCGCCGACGAAGCACTGCGCGCCGACCTCAAGACGATCCAGCGTCTGGTCGGCGTGTTCAAGCAGCTGGCCCCCGGCATCGACATCCAGGGCATCGTCGATGAGTTGATCGAACGCACCGACATGGAGCTGGACTACCGGCTTGAGGCCGAGAATCAGCGTGCGTTCGCCAAGGCTTACCGCGACGATCCGCACTTCTGCGTCCCAGCGATCGTCGCCAGCGCACCGAAGGTCGTCATCGCCGAATGGATGGATGGCATCCCGATGTCGGTGATCATCCGCGAGGGCACCCCCGAACAGCGCGACCTGATGGGCACCCGGTTGTCCGAACTCACCTTCGACGCGCCCAAGCGGCTGCAGATGATGCACGGCGATGCCCACCCCGGGAACTTCATGCTGCTGCCCGACGGGCGGATGGGCGTCATCGACTTCGGCGCGGTCGCACCGCTGCCCGACGGCTTCCCGACCTCCTTGGGCGAGTGCATCCGGCTGGCCCGGGACAAGAACTACGACGACCTGCTGCCCACCATGGAGGAAGCCGGTTTCATCCAGAAGGGACAACAGGTTTCGATCGAGGAAGTCGACGACATGTTGCGCCAGTACGTCGAGCCGATCGAGGTCGACGTCTTCCATTACAACCGCCGGTGGATCCAGAAGATGGCGGCCGGCCAGATGGACAACTGGGTGGCCCAGATCAAGACGGCCCGACAGCTCGACCTGCCGCCGAACCTGGCCATCCCGCTGCGTGTGATCGCCTCGACGATCGCGATGTGCTGCCAGCTCGATGCCCATGTGCCGGTGAAAGCCATTGCCACCGAACTGGTTCCGGGTTTCGCCGAGGAAGCGGCCTAGCGCAACGGATTTCGCTGCACGCCGAAGGACCGAACGGCGCCGAGTGTCTCGCACTCGGCGCCGTCGGTGTCTTCAGGTATCACGCGGCGGCCGGGTTACCCGCGGCGTTCTTACGCGGACGCCCACGCGGCCGCTTACGGGCCACGATGCTTCCGCGGTCGAGGATCTCGCCGCCCCAAACGCCCCACGGCTCCTGTCGTTCCAGCGCGGCGGCCAGGCACGCGTTGCGGATCGGGCAATCCGCGCACAGTGCCTTGGCCTGCTCCAGATCGACTGGGCTCTCGGCGAACCACAGGTCGGGATTCCCGATGTGGCACGGCACCGCCGGCAGCCGCTCCTCGCATGTCAACGGCGCGACGCTCACCTCCGGAGCGGTCATCGCAATGGACATGTGCTTATCCCCCTACTTCCTGGTCGTAGTTAGTTGCGATCTGTCTTTCGATGGATCTGCGACCAGGTTTCTGGGGGTGGAGAACGACTCCCAAAAAAATTGGCCACGGATCCGATTGACTGCGGGTCCGTGGCCATTTGGCTGTGATGGGAGCTCTACCTAGTAGGGGCTCCGATCCACGGACGCGCCAGTCGCGGCGGCGGGGCGGCGCTTATGCTGCGGTGCAATAGCAGCAGCGGCGGCCAGCCATCCGGCGGCGGGGGCAGCGGGTGCGGCGTACCGGCGAGCTGCCGGGGAAACCGCGGCAGCGGCGACGGCGAACACGGACGACGGCATGCCAGCAACCGCTACACCGCTGAATTCGATGTTGTTATCCATTGCGGGCACCCTCCTTCCGTCTCGTCACCAGAGCTGTGTTACGAGGCTAAAGCCTAACAGCCAATTCGCACAACCTATTTTCTACCTGCGGTTTTGGCGCGATCTTTACGAATTTTGGCGGCCGCGGACCAACTCGAGAACGTCCGGGCCGTACTGCTCGAGCTTGCGCGCACCGATTCCTGGGAGCGCCACCAGCGCGGCCTCGTCGGCCGGCATCGACTCAGCGATCGCGATCAGCGTGTTGTCGGTGAACACCACATAGGCCGGCACTTTCATCTCCTTGGAGACGCGCAGCCGCCAGTCCTTGAGCTCGGCGAGCAGCTCCTCATCCAGGTCCGACGGACAGGTTTCGCAGCGGCGCAACATGATCGCAGGCGGCGTCGACAAGGCGGCATTGCACACCCGGCAGCGCGGCGCCGGGCCGCGTTGACGACGCGTCCGATCCGGCCCCGAACCGGCCGAATTCTGCAGTTGCGGTGCGATGCCGTTGAGGAACCGCGACGGCCGACGGCCTTGGCGCCCGCCTGGAGTGCGGGCCAGCGCCCAGCTCAGGCCCAGGTGCACCCGGGCCCGGGTCACCCCGACATAGAGCAGGCGGCGCTCCTCCTCCACCGGCTCGCTGTCGGGCCCGTGTGCGAGCGCATGCGAGATCGGCAGCGTGTTGTCAGCCAGGCCGACCAGGAACACCGCGTCCCACTCCAGGCCCTTCGCCGCATGCAGCGATGCCAACGTCACGCCCTGCACCACCGGTGGATGTCGCGAGTCGGCCCGCTGACGCAGCTCGGCGACCAGTGCCCGCAGATCCAGCTCCGGGCGCAGCGCAACCTCCTCGTCGACCAACTCGGCCAACGCCGTCAACGCCTCCCAGCGCTCGCGAGCCTTGGTGCCGGCCGGCGGTTCGGCGGTCAAGCCGAGCGGCTCCAGCAGCTCACGCACCAGTGCGGGCAGGTTGTCTTCGGGAATGTCACGCTCGGCGAAGCGCTGCAT
The DNA here is from genome assembly GCF_055419465.1 of Mycobacterium sp. IDUB_17. Lineage (NCBI taxonomy): Bacteria > Bacillati > Actinomycetota > Actinomycetes > Mycobacteriales > Mycobacteriaceae > Mycobacterium > Mycobacterium sp. IDUB_17. The sequence goes on from NZ_JBVAXS010000004.1 coordinate 226,113, forward strand.
GGCCACCAGCGCCTGACGGATCTCCTGACGGCTGAAGAAGCCCTCACCGCCGCGCACCTGGAAGGCGACCCCAGCCTCGGTGAGCGCCTCCTCGTACACCTCCGACTGCGCGTTGATCCGGTAGAGCACCGCGATTTCGGCCGGCTCCGTTCCGTTTTCGATCAGCTTCTTGATCGACCTGGCCACGGCTTTGGCCTCGGCCACCTCGTCGGGATACTCGGAGAACGACGGCTCGGGACCAGCGTCACGCTGGCCCACCAGATGCAGCTTGCTGCCGGCCATCCGGCCGCGTGCGGCCGCGATCACCCGGTTGGCCAACGACACCACCTGCGGCGTGGAGCGATAGTCACGTTCCAGCCGCACCACCGCGGCGTCGGGGAAGCGCCGCGAGAAGTCCAACAGGAAACGGGGGGTGGCCCCGGTGAACGAATAGATCGTCTGGTTCGCATCACCGACCACGGTGAGGTCGTCGCGCTCCCCCAGCCAGGCGTCGAGCACCCGCTGCTGCAGGGGCGTGACGTCCTGATACTCGTCGACGACGAAGCAGCGGTAGCGGTCGCGGAACTCCTGGGCGACCGCCGCGTCGTTCTCGATGGCCGCGGCGGTGTGCAGCAGCAGATCATCGAAATCCAACAGCGCCGAGCCGTCCCGGCGGGCCTTGAGTGCCTCGTACCCCGAGTAGACGGCCGCGACCTTCGCGGCATCGAACGGGATGTCCCGCCCGACCTTGGCCACCGCGGTGCTGTAGGCCTCCGGGGTGATCAAAGACGCCTTGGCCCACTCGATTTCACCGGCCAGGTCACGGACGTCGTCGGTACTGGTCTGCATCCCGGCCCGGTTCGCGGCCTGCGCGACCACGGCGAACTTGCTGTCGAGCAGCTCCCACCCGGTGTCGCCGACCAGACGCGGCCAGAAGTACTGCAATTGCCTGCGCGCCGCGGCGTGGAACGTCACCGCCTGCACCGCAGCGGTGTTCACCCCGGACTCCTGGCCCAGTAGCCGCAACCGGCCCCGCATCTCGCCGGCGGCCCGCGCGGTGAACGTCACCGCGAGCACCTGGCTGGGCGCGACGTGACCGCCGGCCACCAGGTGCGCGATCCGGCGGGTGATGGTGCGGGTCTTGCCGGTACCCGCGCCGGCCAGCACACACACCGGGCCGCGGGCGGCCAGGACGGCCTCCCGCTGCTCATCATCCAGATCGCCCAGCGCGGGCGAGGGAGCCTCCAACGGCATGCGGTCCATGATGTCAGGGACCGGTGACAGTCCCGGGCCCGGCGTGGCCCCGGCCTACCGCTGCCGGCTCAACCACTGCTCGAAGGTGGTGGGCGCGATGCGCGCCCCGTCGCCGGGCAGCAGCGCATTGCCCGACATCGACACGCCGAAGATCGACGACCAGGTCGGCACCAGCGTCACCTCCTTGCCGCGCACCGCCAGGGACCGCCGGGCCATGTCGACCAGATCCTGTGTCTGCGGGCCGGCCACGTCGACATGGCGGCCCTGCGGGTTGCCGACGACGACCTCGGCGAGCACGGCGGCCACGTCGTCGGGATCGATGGGCTGCACCAGAAGCGGGGCGATATCGGCGGTGACCCCGTCGGGGCCATCGTGCGCCGTCCAGCTCACCACCATCTCGGCGAAATCGTGGAACTGGGTGGCCGGCACGATCGTCCACGGCACGGGCCCGCCTTCGACCAGCTTCTCCTGCTCACGTTTTCCGGCGTAGTGAGCATTGCCCTCGATGTCGTGGATCCCCACGATCGAGAGCAGCACATGGTGTCCCACGCCGGCCCGTTCCTCGGCGGCCAACAGATTGCGGGTGGCGGTGCCCAGGTAATCCACCGTGCGGTCCCGATCGGCGGGCGGGGCACTGATCGCGTCGACCACCGCCTGTACCCCGGCCAGAGCCGCGTCGAGCCCCTCCCCGGTGGACAGATCCACCCCGGCCGAGCGGCTGATCGGCACCACCTCGTGTCCCGCACCCTGCAGGGCGGCGACCACGCGCGCCCCGATGTTTCCCGTAGCCCCGGCAACTGCGATTCGCATGGTGTCTCCCGTCCCGGCCGATAGATATCTCGGACTATATAGGTCCGTAATATCTGTAATAAACTACGGGCTGTGAAACTCCCCGTGGCCACCGAGTGGGCCCTGCACTGCGCGACGTCGCTGGCGCAGCTCGAACCCGGGGCCACCGCATCGGCCGCCGACCTCGCGGAGCATTTCGGCCTGCCCGCCCCTTATCTGGCCAAGCAGTTGCAGGCGCTCACCCGCGCGGGTGTGCTGGCCGCCACGACCGGCCCGCGCGGCGGCTTCCGACTCGGACGGGCACCCGCCGATATCACACTGCTGCAGATCGTCGAGGCCGTCGACGGTGCGTCCCCGCCGTACGAATGCCGCGAGATCCGCCGGCAGGGCCGTGGCGCACTACCTGACAGCTGGTGCCGGCACGAGTGCATCCTGGCCGTGAAAATGGCTGACGCACACCAGGCCTGGCGAGCCAGCCTCGACGGCGTCACCCTCGCCGGCATCCTCGCCGATCTGCCCGTCGCGGCGCCGGCGCGCACCCGGAAGTTGTTGGGTAGGTGAGGGCCTCGAACGGATCAGCCGCACCGCGGCTCAGCCCCACTGCCCGACCGCGAAGCCGACGAGCAGAACCGCGAATCCGCCGATTTCCGCCGCGATGAGCAGCGCCATCGAGATGTGCAGCCCCGGACTCGGGAATTCGAATTGATTGGCGGTATCCCGCCGGGCGCCGTGGACCATGTAGCTCAGGATCGCCGCCAGGAAGAAGAACACCAGGACCAACGCCGCGGTCAGATTGACCCAGCTCGGCCAGGCACTGAGCTCGACGAACACGGCCGTCAGCAACGTGGCGAACGCGTAGAGCAACGATGCGCGGTGAGCGATGTCGACATAAGGATGCGCGACATGGTGTTCGGAGGTGACCATCTGCCGGTATTTCCACACTCCGAGCGCCAGAGCCAGCAGGAAGATCAACCCGGCCGCGAGCAACGTCGTCGCGGTGGCGGTTTCCAGAACCTGCGTGTTGCAATCCATCTCGCCTCCTTCAGGACACGGCGAGGAGCCGGCGCAGCTCCTCGCGGCCGCTGTCGTCGAGGGGAAGCAACGGGAGCCGCGGCACCCCGACACCCTGGCCGAGCAGCTCAAGTCCGCCCTTGATCGTCGTGGGCAGGCCGCCGGCCACGATGAACTCCAGGAAGGGCTTGACTTCGGCGTAGATGGCCTCGGCCTTCGTCCAGTCTCCGACCTGTGCCGCTGCGTAGAGATCCAGGCACGGCCGCGGTAACAGGTTCGGCGCCGCGGTGCACCAGCCCTTGGCCCCTGCCTTGAAGGCCTTGAGAATCATGGGGTTACTGCCGTTGTAGAACGGCAGTCGGCCGTCGGTAAGCGCGGACAGGCGCTCCATACGGGTGATGTCGCCGGTGGATTCCTTGACCATGGTGACGTTGTCGATGTCCTCGAACATCTGAACCAGCAGTTCGGGCCGCATGTCGATGCCACTGGTAGCCGGATTGTTGTACACCATGATCGGAATGCCGATCGCGGCGCCGATCGCCGCGTAGTGCTGGACGATCTCCCGTTCGGAGAGTTTCCAGTAGGAGATGGGCAGCACCATCACCGCATCCGCGCCGGACCGCTCGGCGTACTGCGCCCGGCGAATGGTGTTGGCAGTGGTCAGGTCTGACGCGCCGATGATGACGGGCACCCGACGGTCGACCACGCCGATCGTGGTGTCGATGACGGCGTCGAACTCGGCCTCGGTGAGATAGGCCGACTCACCGGTACTGCCGAGCGGGACGATCCCGTGCGCACCGCCGCTCACCAACCGGTCGACCAGGGCGGCAAGCTTGCCCGTGTCGATCTGGTGGTCTTCGGTGAAGGGTGTCACCGGATAGGCGAGAATTCCGTGGATCTCAGTGTTGGACGGCATGTTTCGTTGTCCTTCTTTCGGTGCGGATTGAGGGCCGGTTCGAGAGGTCAGCTGGTCAGGGCATCGGGATGGTTACGGAGCGCACGCCGGGCGTAGTAGGCGAAGTTGGCCTGGCTGCGTTTGGGCCGTAACGTCCAGTCATGGGCCTCGCGCGCCAGTCGCGGAGGCAGTTCGGCGATCGTTCCCGCCGCCATGGCGGCCAGTTGCAGTTCGGCGCCGCGTTCGATCAGCATCGCCAACGAGCACGACTCCTCGATGCTGGCTCCGGCGATCACGTGGCCATGGTGGGCCAGCAGGATGGCCTTCTTGCCCCCCAGCGCGGCACTGATGATCTCGCCCTCCTCGTTGCCGACCGGAACGCCCGGCCAGTCGGCCAGGAAGGCGCAGTCGTCATACAACGGCGCGATGTCCATCTGCGACACCTGCAACGGAACTTCCAGCATCGAAAGCGCCGCTACGTGGAAGGGGTGAGTGTGCACGATGCACTGCACGTCGGGGCGCGCTCGATAGATCCAACTATGGAATCGATTGGCGGGGTTTGCCATTCCCCCGCCTTCGAGGACATTGAGGTCCTCGTCGACGAGCAGCAGATTGCCTTCGGTGATCTCGTCAAAGCCCAACCCGAGCCGTTGGGTGTAGTACGTACCCGGCTTCTCGGCCCGCGCGGTGATCTGGCCCGCCAGACCCGAGTCGTGGCCCGCATCGAACAGCGCCCGGCACGTCAGGGCCAACTTCTGCCGCGTCGTCAGCGTGGACTCCTCGATGTGGACAGACAGCCCATCCAGGGCACGCTGCATCAGAACCTGCTTCGAATCACCAAGCGTGGTGGTCATCTCGGCCCACCTTTCCGTGTTGAGGGGTCGGCGACACAACTCGAACCATAGGACACATTGTGTCCTTCCGTCAACATAGGTGAGCCGATCGTGTGAGAACCGGCGTCTTGCGGTGCGCGCTACGCTCTCTACCGAATGACACTCGGTGTCCACCATCAGGAAGGGCTCGATCATGGTTCTGGCAGCTGCCATCCAACTGGACGCGGTACTCGCCGATGTTCCGACCAACCTCGCGGCCTGCGAACGGCTCGGCGATGAGGCAGGACATGCGGGTGCGCGCATCATCGCGTTACCGGAGTTCTTCTCCACCGGAATCGGATTCGCGGACTCGCTGGCCGCGGCGGCGCTACCTCCCGACGGTCCCGCGACAGAACTCCTCACAACACTCGCCCGTCGACACGCCGCCCTTGTCGGCGGTTCGTTCCTGTGCCGCGATCCCGACGGACACGTGCGCAACGCCTACCTGCTCGCCGACCCGAACGGAGTGATCGGACGGCACAACAAGGATCTCCCCACCATGTGGGAGAACGCTTTCTACGTGGGAGGCGGCGACGACGGAGTCATCGCCGCCGGCGACTACCAGGTCGGAGCCGCGGTGTGCTGGGAACTGATGCGCACGCAGACCGTCCGACGACTACGAGGTCGCGTCGATCTGGTGATGGCCGGATCGGGGTGGTGGTCGATTCCCCGGTGGCGGCCGCACGCCCTGTTCGACCGCCCCGAACACAACAACCGGATTAACGCGCACACCGCGGCAGCCTCGTTCTCCAGGTACGTGGGCGCCCCGTGCGTCCACGCCGGCCACGCAGGCGATCTCCGTTGCGCGATGCCCTGGCTGCCGATGGAATATCGCGGCCGGTTTGAAGGCGCAACCATGATCACCACCGCATCCGGCGAGATCGTCGCCGAGCGGCGTGCAGACGAAGGAGAGGGTGTGGTGCTCGGCGAAATCACCACCGGCCGGCAGGACGCCGAGCTCCACGCCCCCGCCGGCTACTGGCTGCACAAGCGGGGCCTCCTACCCAGCGCAGTCTGGCACTACCAGCGCTGGCACGGCCGACCCTGGTACCGACGCAACGTCGCCGGCGCGCAGTCGAGGACGTCGACCTAGGGAAGGCTCGAGCCCGCGCTAATTAGGTTTCCATTAGGACACTTTGTGTCATAGGATTGGAGGTGCACTGATCGAATCATCGAAGAAGGAGTGAGAAGCCATGAAGCACATCGCAATGTCCACGGCGTTTTCTATTGGCGCCGTCATCAGCTGGCTCACCGCGGGAGCCGCAGTTGCCGCGGCGGCCCCCACCGGCCCGTCGGCAGCAGAAACCATCGCGCGCCTACAAGCCGACGGCAAACGGGTGATCATCAACAAAGTCGGCAGCGGTCCGCTCAGTCAGTGCACGGTGACCAATGTCCACACGGTCGTCGTGCGCCCGCAAGCGAAGACCGTCACCATTCACGGCCTACCGGATTTCGAACCCATCCCCACAGTGCACGTCAACCTGAAATGCTGACGGCCCGTGGGGCACCGGAGCGCAAGTCAACGATTGCGGCCGTACTCGGTGTGGGTGATCACCAGAACCTCACTGGGCGTACTCCCCCGCTGCCGCAGCTGGTGCGGCAACGAGGCGTCGAAATACGCGCAATCTCCGGTCTCCAGGGTGACCAAATCATCCTGGTAGCGCAGCTCCACCACGCCCGCATGGACGAACACCAACTCCTGCCCGGCGTGCTCCGGATGCGGATGCTCGGCGAACTTGAGGGTCGGCCGAACGATGAACGGCGACATCGACTTCCCGAGCATCCCCGCCGCCACGGCTTGATAGCGGTTGTTGCCGCGCTCGCCCGCGCGGTCAATCGACAACGTCGTGACCGCTGGATCCTCGGAAAACAATTGTGCGACATCGACCTCGAGCGCACGCGCCAGCTTCATCGCCACCGCGATCGACGGCGTGGAACGCTGACGTTCGACCTTGGACAGGTAACTCTTGGTCAATCCGGTCGCTTCGGCGAGCTCCTCAAGGGTCATGCCCCGCTGTTGACGCACAGCACGCAACAGAGCACTCATGACACCTCCTGATCACAACGCACGCTCCGCATACATGGTCCCATAGGACAGCAAGTGTCATATCGTCGACATTCCGAATCGTCGACGGCGAGCCGCTCAGACACCGGCGGCAGTGACCAGGGCCCACAGTCCGTCCGCGCCGGCAGCGATGGCGTATTCGGTGAGGACCTGATCCCAGTGCGCAACCGAGCCGTACTCCGAACGCCAGGACAACGCGGGCATGGTGAACTCGTGCAACCGGTGCTCAAGGGTGGTGCCGATCGCACCATGCACCTGGTGGGCGTTGCGCACCACCACCGAGGTGGCGTGCCCGACGCACGAACGTGCCACGGCGACAAAGAAATCGAGGTGCGCCGAGGACCAGTCCGATCGCAGAGCCTCGGCCAGTGCACCGTCGGTGGCCGCCCGGGCCAGCGCAGACTCGGCGGCGATGTCGGCCACCAGATTCTGCACGGCCTGAAACTTGGCCAACGGCCGGCCGAACTGGGTGCGTTCGCCGGTGTGCGCCACCGACAGCGCCAGGATCCGGTCCAGCGCGGCGCACACCTGAACGGCGCGCACCAGGGCGGCCCGCCGCCTGATCTGTTCGACCACGTTGTCGGGCACCGGGTTTCCGGTCAAAGACGCGAGGTCCGCGCGGACCTCGTCGCGCGGCTCCCCCGCATTGTTGCGCCCTGCGGTGATCGACAGCGACGCGGTGTCCACATCGGCCACGAGGTAACCGGTGCCGTCGCGCCAGAGCAGGACCACCCGCTCCGAGCCGGCCGCCCATGGCACGCCACGCGCGACACCGTCGTCGTCGAGCAGACATGCGGTGCGTCGCGCGTCATCGACCCCCAACCCCGCCGTCTCCAACAACCAGCAGGCCAGCAGATCATGTTCGGCCAGAGGGATTCTCACTCCGTGCCAGGCGGCGGCGCGCAGCAGCTCGACGGCCTCGGCCCAGCCGGCGCCACTACCACCGGATTCCTCGGACCCGGTCAGCCGGACCAGGCCGAGTTCGACCAGCCGGTCCCACAACTCGGTGGTGACCTCACCTGTTGGGTGCTGCTCGCGGTGTGCGGCGAAGACCGCCGACATCATCTCGACCAGTTCGGCGTCGACAGCGTCCACTAGCGCATCCCCAATCCCCGCGCAATGACACCACGCAAAACCTCGTTGGTACCGCCACGCAGCGTGAACCCCGGGCGCTGGACCACCGCGTCGGCCAGCATCGAGCGGTAATCCTCGTCATCGGTCTCACCGAGGACATCGGCGAAATCGGCGATGTCACCTTCAGTGGCGGTGCCCAGCACCTTGACCACGGCGGCCGCGGTATCGGCCGGTTCGTGCCGCTCCAGCGCACCGGCGACCGCCATCGACATCTGGTGCAGGCCGGTGATGCGGCCCAGGTAGCGCCCCAGATCGGTGTGACGGGGCAGAGATCCGTCACCCATGTGCGTAGCCATGTCGGCGAGCAGCGGGAACGTCGACAGGAAGCGCTCGGGCCCACTGCGTTCGAAGCTCAGCTCGGAGGTCACCTGTTGCCAGCCGTTGCCGATGGTGCCGAACACCATGGCGTCCGGCACGAACACCTCATCGAGGATCACTTCGTTGAAATGATGTTTGCCGTTCATCGAGATGATCGGCCGGATGTCGACGCCGGGTGCGCGCAGATCGACGATGAACTGGCTCAGGCCGTCGTGACGGTGCGCCGGATCCACGGGCGCGCTGCGGGCCAGGCAGATGAACGCGTGCGCCAGGTGCGCCCCTGACGTCCACACCTTGGCGCCGGTGATCGCCCAGCCTCCATCGACCTGCACAGCCTTCGTGCGCACGCTGGCCAGATCGGATCCGGAATCCGGCTCGCTCATGCCGATTCCGAAATAGCATTCACCTTTGGCTATGGCGGGCAAGAACTTTCGCCGCTGCTCCTCGGTGCCGTACTTGAGCAACGACGGAACGATCTGGCGGTCGGCGATCCAGTGCGCCCCCACCGGAGCCCCGGCGGCCAGCAGTTCCTCGGTGACCACGAATCGCTCCTGGTGACTGCGCCCGTGCCCGCCGTAGGAGACGGGCACCGTCATACCCAGCCACCCGCGGGCGGCCAGCGCCCGGCTGAAGTCCTCGTCCCAACCGGTCAGCCAGCTGTCGGCGTACCGGCCGATCGTGCCGGCCTCCTGTTGCTCGCTGACAAACTGCCGCACCTGCAACCGCAACTCGTCGAGCGCATGCGGGTCGCCGGCCACCGGCGGCACCAACCTGGTCATGTTCAGCTCCGTCCACTGCGGATTAGCAACTTACCGGTGCAGGCCGGAGACCTGCGTCACTGCGGGCATGAGGCGGCGGTTCAGCTACGTTATGTGCACTATGACTGCTACACCGACTGTGACGATGTACACCACCACGTGGTGCGGCTACTGCTCGCGGCTCAAGATGGCGCTCAAGTCAGAGGGCATCTCGTGGACTGAGGTCGACATCGAGCAGGATCCGGCCGCAGCCGAGTTCGTCGGTTCCGTCAACGGCGGAAACCACGTGGTCCCGACCCTGAAGTTCGCCGACGGGTCGACGCTGACCAACCCCACCATCAAGCAGGTCAAGGCCAAGCTCAACTGAGCGCTCCACAGCCAGATCAGGCGCGGACCGTCAGTCCAGGGCCGCCCAGGACTCGATGATCTCGCGGGCAATCGAGATCGAACCGGGCAGCAGCAGCCTCGACCGCGAATCGCCGTCGGCCGCACTCCAGTCACCCTGATCCAGTGCCTCGCGGACCTCCGCCCGGGTGAACCAGTCTGCCTCGGCGATCTCGCCGTCGTTGAACGAGAACGGCTGCTCCGGGTCGCCGATGGCATGGAATCCGACCATGAGCGACCGAGGGAACGGCCACGGCTGGCTGCCCAGGTACTGCACGTCGGTGACCGTGAGGCCAACCTCCTCGGCGATCTCCCGCACCACACAGGTCTCGAAGGATTCACCGGCCTCGACGAATCCGGCCAGGATCGAGAACAACCGCTCAGGCCACGCGGTCTGCCGGGCCAGCACCGCGCGGTCATGGCCGTCATGGACCAGACAGATCACCGCCGGATCGATGCGCGGGAACTCCTCATGACCGCTGACCGGATCGACCCGCGACCAACCGCCTTTCGCCGACCGCGTTGCCGCGCCGTCCACCGCATTGAACCGGGCTCTGTCATGCCAGTTCAGCAACGCGGTGGCCGTCGCCACCAGCTGGGCGCTGACGTCGTCGAAGACCTCGCCGGCCCGGCGTAGATCGAGCACCTCGGCGGGTGCCTCGGGATCCTCGGGCGCCTCCAGCGCGCTGCGGACGCCCCACACGTGCCTACCGTCGCCCAGCCGGCCCAGGAACACCGCGTGCTCCGGTGGCTTGTCGGTGCCCAGGCTCGAGGCCTTGCCGAGCACCACCTGGCCACCCGAGATCAACACCTGGTTGCGTCGGTCGACCCGCAGCAACAGCGCGTCCTGCCAGCCCTCGGTCGCGGCGTCGATATCGGTACGCAGCGCATCGGCACGATCGGCACCGACCCGCGAGAGCAGCGGGACGTTGCGCAGTCCGAAGGTGAGGCGTTCGGTCATCGCTCAGTGTCCGCGCTGCGGATGTAGAGCAGCCGGTCCCCGGCCTCCAGAGCATCCACCTCCGGCGCGTCGACCCGCACCAACCGGCCTTCACGCACCACGCCCAGCACGATGTCGTGCAGATGCCGGGGTGAGCCGCCCTCCTCCTTGGGCGTCACCTCACGCTCGGCGATGGCGAAGCCGGCATCGGGGGTCAGCAGATCCTCCATCATCTCCACCACGCTGGGGGTCTGCGTCGCAATGCCGAGCAGCCGGCCGGCAGTCTCCGAAGACACCACGGTGGAGTCCGCACCGGACTGTTTGAGCAGATGCAGGTTGTCGGATTCCCGCACCGCCGCGATGATCTTGGCCTTGGGCGCCAGCTCCCGGGCCGTCAGCGTCACCAGCACCGCGCTGGCGTCGTTGTCGGCTGCGACGACAATCGACTTGGCGTGCTGGGCACCGGCCAGTCGCAGGACACCGGAATTGGTGGCGTCGCCGTGCACAGTCACCAAGCCGGCGGCCTTGGCGCGTTCCAGTGCGGCCGCGTTCTCGTCGACGACGACGATGTCGGCCGGGGAGACTTCATCGCCGACCATCGCGGCGACCGCCGTCCGCCCCTTGGTGCCGTATCCGACGACGACGGTGTGGTTACGCACTTTGTTCCTCCATCGCTGAATCTTCAGCGCCTGCCGGGATTGGGTGGTCAGGGTCTCCACGGTGGTACCGATGAGAACGATCAGGAAGGCCACCCGCAGCGGCGTGATGACCACGACGTTGACCAGACGCGCCGAATCCGTGTACGGCGTGATGTCGCCGTACCCGGTCGTCGACAGTGACACCGTCGCGTAGTACAGGCAGTCCAGGAACGACAGCGGGTTGTTGGCATCCGGGGCGCTGTCGTTGTCCCGATAGCCGTAGCGATCCGCGTAGACGATGAGCACCGCGGCGAACAGCGCCCCCAGCGCGTACAGCACCCGCATGAAGATCTTGCGCGCCGGACTGACGAACGGTTCGGGGATGCGCAACACATCGACGAGCGCGGCATCCGGGCGGGAAGTCAGGTTCGAGTCGATCGCGGCGAGGCTGCGCCGCAGCCTGCCTTTAGCCACGCGACCCCATCATCGAGCAAAGCTCCCCGGGACGCGCCGGGATCAATCTGATCAGACGCACGCCACAATGTAACCATGACCGCACCCCAGCCTCAGCGGATCTCCGCCGCACCCGCCGCCCAACGCATGGCGGCCCTGCTTCTGGGCATGGGCACGCTGCACTTCGTCGCACCCAAGCCCTTCGACTCGATCATCCCCACCGAGCTGCCCGGCAGCGCCCGCTTCTACACCTACGCCTCGGGGGTGGGCGAGCTGGCCACCGGCGCCTTGCTGGCCGTGCCCCGCACCCGGCGGCTCGGCGCGCTGGCCGCCGTGGCGTTGTTCATCGCCGTGTTCCCCGGGAACCTGAACATGGTCCGGCTGTGGTGGGACAAGCCATGGCCCATGCGGATCGTCGCCATCGCCCGGCTGCCACTGCAGATCCCGATGATCACCTGGGCCCTGCGGGTGTATCGCAACTCGTAGTCGCATACTCCTGGTCTCACCGGCTGACCAGAACTCCTGGGCGGCAGCCTGTTTCGTTGCCCGACTCGGCCTGAACCCCGCACAGAGCCAAGTTTGGCAAGGCTATCGTTGCTGGTGGCATGTGGTTTTGGCCGATATCGTCGGACCGTGACGAATCCCAGCCATCCGTCCGAGCCGCACGTGGGTTCACTGTCGTCGAGACTGAACTGGCTTCGTGCGGGGGTTTTGGGCGCGAACGACGGCATCGTCTCCACGGCCGGCATCGTCGTGGGCGTGGCAGCCGCCACCGTGGAGACGGCGCCGATTCTGACCGCCGGTATCGCCGGCCTTGTCGCAGGAGCGGTGTCGATGGCGTTGGGTGAGTACGTCTCGGTGAGCACGCAACGTGACACCGAACGCGCATTGCTGCGCAAGGAACGCCGCGAGTTGCGTGACGACCCGGACGCCGAACTGGACGAGTTGTCCGCGCTCTACGAAGCGAAGGGCCTGTCGACAGCGACCGCGCGCACCGTGGCCGAGGAACTCACCGACCACGATGCGTTCGCCGCGCACGCCGAGGTCGAATTGGGCATCGATCCCAAGGACCTGACGAACCCGTGGCAGGCCGCCGCGTCTTCTGCGCTGTCGTTCACCATCGGTGCGCTGTTGCCGTTGATCGCGATCCTGGTCCCGCCGACGACATGGCGGATCCCGGTGACCGTGGTGGCGGTGCTGGTGTCGCTGATGCTCACCGGGGCGGTGTCGGCCGGGCTGGGCGGGGCACCGCAGGGCCGCGCGGTGCTGCGCAACGTGATCGGTGGCGGCCTGGCCCTGGCAATCACCTATCTGATCGGCCTTGTGGTGGGGACCACCATCACCTGACCGCCTCGCATCATCCCGACCAGCCAAGGAGTCCCGTGACCGTCGTCAACGGCCTGCCTGCCCACGTTCTGCTCGTCCACGCTCTGGTGGTACTCGTGCCGCTGACCGCGGCACTGGAGATGCTCTGTGCGCTGTGGCCCTCCGCCCGCCGAGGCCATCTGTTGTGGCTGACACTCATCCTGGCCGTCGTGACAACGGTTTTGACGCCGCTCACGACGTACGCCGGCGAATGGCTCTACGACCTGCGACCCGCTCACGATGCCGTGCTGGAAGAGCACGCCGAGCGCGGCGACACCATGATCTACTTCTCGCTCGCCCTACTGGTCGTCGCACTGGCCTTGGTGGCACTGCATTTCGCCGAACGGCGCGACAGCAGCCGGCGGCTGATCTACAACGGCGTTGTCGCGGTGGTCGCCGTCCTGGTGGGCGCGGCCTCGATCATTCAGATCTACCGCGTCGGTGATCTCGGAGCACGGGCCGTCTGGGGATCCGAAATCGCGAACCTGACGTCTGCCGGCGACGGCTAGGACTCCTGCGCCAGGTCCGCGGAGGCGGTCGTGGGGTCGGTCAGCAATGCGACGAGTTCATCCTCCCCGGGCAACGATTCGGGGCTGACGGTCTGCCCCGACCGCACGTAGTGGAACGCGGCACGCACCGACTCCGGTGGACACCCCCGAAGAGACGCCCAGGCCAGCCGGTACACCGCGAGCTGAACCGCCGCCTGCGCCAGCGCTTCCGGCGTAGCCGGAGGCTCGCCGGTCTTCCAGTCCACCACGGTCGTGGTGCCGTCCTCCTGCGCGAACACCGCATCGATGCGGCCACGCACGACGGTGGTCCGCGTCCGTCCGATCGCCATGTCGAACGGCACCTCCACCTCGATCGGGGTGCGCGCGGCCCATGGCGACATGACGAACGCATCCTGCAGCTCGGACAGTTCGGCGGCATTGGCACGGCCGCTGTCACTGTCCACCGCGCCGGGCAGATCGTCGAGGTCGAACAACCGCTCGGAGTGGAAGAACCGCTGCACCCACTCGTGGAATGCGGTGCCCAACAGGGCATGCGGATCCGGACGCTGCGGCAGCCTCCGGTGCAGACGCTGCAACGCGGCCTGCCGATCACGGCTGAGTTCGACCAGTGTGCTGACCGACAATTGGCCGGGCAGTTCGACCGGGGTGACCCGCGGTGCACGATCGCGTTCGGCCAGTAGGGCATCGACGTCGGCGGCCCAGCCCTCCTCGTCGGCGGCGTCGCCTTCTTGCGCGCTGCCTTCTCGGGCACCGTCGCCCGCCAGCGCCTGTGCCACCAGCTGCGCGCCCCGGTCGACATCAGAAGCCCTGGCCGGAACCGCCGGCCAGATCGCCTCGACAGCCTTGTCCCGCAATGGGTTTACCTCACCGGCCGGCGGATCGAGCGCCCATTGCTCGATCTCCCCACAGGGATGGCCCTGTGCGGCGGCATCCTCGACGATCTCCTTGATCTCACACAGGAATTCCGACGGCCCGCGGGGCTTGCTCTCGGTGGCACCCCAATGATGCCCGGAGATGAGCAAGGTGTCCTCGGACCGGGTGATCGCGACGTAGAGCAGCCGGCGCTCCTCGTCGACGCGACGCTGCTCCAAGCTGCGCTTGTGATCGGAGATCTTGTCCGACAAGATCTTCCGGTCGTTGATGTCGGAGGTATCCAACACCGGAACACCCAGCTCCGATTCGGTCGCGCGGTCGCCGCGCAGCAACGGAGGTAGATCCGACGGATCCGTGAGCCAGGTGCGCGCCGAGGCAGTCGACGGGAACACCCGGCCACTCAGGTGCGGAACCGCCACCACCTGCCATTCCAACCCCTTGGCGGCGTGCACGGTGAGGATCTGCACCCGGTCGTGCGAGACCGTCAATTCGGCAGGGGCCAGCCCATTCTCCACGTCGGCCGCCACGTCCAGGTAGGCCAGCAGTGCGAGCACCGATCCGCCCGGACGCCCGGCGAAGTCGGCCACGATATCGCAGAACGTGTCGAGATTCTCGGTCCCCGTCCAGCCCGCGGCAACCGGGCGGGCGGCACGCGCCTCGGCATCCAGGCCGGCGACGCGCCGCACCTCGGCCACCAGCTCGGGCAGCGGGTGGCTCAAATGCGCACGCAGCATGGTCAGCTCGCGCCCGAGGGCCTCGATCCGCTGATAGCCGGCCGGCGAATAGTGTTCGGCGGCACCAGGATCGCAGATCGCGTCGGCCAGGCAAGCCGCATCGGCATCCGGGGCGGCCTGTGCCACGATCTCGGCGGGGCTGGGCTCCCCCACTGACCGGTCGTCCAGTTCCCTGGCACGCCGCCACAACGCGGCGATGTCCCGGGCGCCGAACCGCCATCGCGGTCCGGTCAGCACCCGCATCACCGCCGACCCCGCGGCGGGATCGGCCACCAGCCGCAGCATCGCGACCAGATCGGCCACCTCGGGCACGGCCAGTAGTCCGGCCACCCCGACCACCTCGACCGGCACACCGCGCGTGCTCAGCGCCTCGGCCATCGGCGCGGCATCGGCGTTGCGCCGCACCAGCACCGCGGCGGTCGGCGTGGCCGCCCCCTGGGCCACCGCGCCGTGATACATCCGGGCCAGATGGTCTGCCACCCAATCACGTTCGGTCTCGACATCGGACAACAGCGCACACCGGATGGTGCCCGGCTCGGCGTCAGGCCGGGGCCGCAGCTCGTGCACCGTCACCGAGCGGCGGCGCGCCTCGGCCGACACCGCGTTGGCCAGATGCAGGGCGCTCGGCGGGTTGCGCCAGCTGGTCTGCAGTTCCAGCGTGGGGGCCGGCGTGCCGTCGGCGAGCGGAAAGTCCGTGGTGAACCGGGGCAGGTTCGTCGCCGAGGCGCCCCGCCAACCGTAGATCGACTGGATTGGATCACCCACCGCGGTGAGTGCCAGGCCCTCGTCGACGCCGCCGCCGAACAGCGAGGACAACGCCACCCGTTGCGCATGCCCGGTGTCCTGGTACTCGTCGAGGAGTACCACCCGGAAACGTTGGCGCAGTTGCTCACCGACCTGAGGGAATCTCGACGCGAGCCGCGCCGCCGCGGACATCTGCATCCCGAAGTCCATCACCTTGTCGGCACGCATCCGCTGGTGCAGCGCATCGATCAACGGCACCAGTTCGGTGCGCTCGGTCTGGGTGGCCAGCATTTTCAGCAGCCACTGGCTGGGTCCACGGTCACGTTGATATGGACCGGCGGGCAAGGTGAGCACCAGGCGCTCCAACTCCACATGGGTGTCGCGCAGCTGGTCGGTGTCCACCAGATGCTCGGCGAGCGCACCGGCCAGGCGCAGCACCATGTCCGTGACGGCGGCCGGAGTCTTCTCGATCGCCAGCTCCCCCGGGTGTGCACAGACCACGTCGAAAGCCAACTGCCACAGCTCCGTTTCGCTGAGCAGCCGGGTGTCCGGCTCGACCGGGAGCAGCAGCCCGTGCTCACGCAGCAGCGTGCCGGCGAACGCGTGATAGGTGCTGACCGTGGCGACCTCGTCGGCGCCACCGGCGACCGGAGCCAGACCGGCACCGGCGAGCCTGGCCAGCCGGGTGCGGACCCGGCGCAGCAACTGGCCGGCGGCCTTACGTGTGAAGGTCAGCCCCAGCACCTGCGATGGCGTGGCATAGCCGTTGGCCACCAGCCAGACCACCCGGGCCGCCATGGTCTCGGTCTTACCGGCGCCCGCCCCGGCGATCACCACAACAGGCCCGGGCGGCGCGGCGATCACCGCGGCCTGCTCCTCGGTCGGCGGGAACAGGCCCAGCGCGGTGGACAACTCGGCCGGGCTGTACCGCACGCCGGCCGGGGCGGTTTCCGTCATGACCGGTCCCCGACGGCCTGGGCCGGGCACGATGTACGCACCGGGCAGTTCGCGCAACCATCGTTGACCCGGGCCGCGAACTGCGGCCCGGCCGTGGCAGCAGCGGCGGTGCTGACAGTGCCCAACCAGTCGGCACGAGTGTCGGGTGTCATCGGATCCTGTTCGCGTTCGGTGGCGCCGGCCGCCCCCGCCTTGCCCAGGTATACCAACCGTCCCCCGCCCGGCTCATCACCGTGGGGCAACAACCCCGCGGCCACCGCGAGCTGATAGGTGGCCAACTGGGCGTGCTTCTGCGCGTCGTCCTTGGTGACCGGGCTCTTGCCCGTCTTGAGGTCGACGACGACGAGCCGATCCGCCTGGTCGCGCTCGAGGCGGTCCAGCCGGCCCCGTACCTGAACGCCCGGCCCATCAGGTCCCGGTTCGATGATCACGCCATCGACGTCGATCTCGGTGGCTACCTCGGTCAACTGGCCCCGGGAGTCCGCGCGCCAGCGGGTGAAGGTCTCCAGCATCTCCCGGTGCCGCGACAGCTCATTGTCCGAATACCACTTCGCCTCGAAAGGCAGATCTTCCCAGACCTTCTCCAGGTCGTTGATCAGCTGGCTCTCGGTCTTGCCGGAGTCGGAGACGAGCGCATGCAACAGCGACCCGACCGTCGAGCGCACATCGCGCCCGTCGCTGCCGCCGTGCCGCTCCAGCAGCCACCGCAGCGGGCAGTCGGTGAGCATCTGCAGCGTCGACGGCGACAGCTTCACCACGTGTTCGGGATCCGACCACAGCGGATCCTCGGTGGACAGTGCGGTCATGGTGTGCCACTGCGACGGGTCGGCCCCGGGCACCCCTGCGGCGGCCAGCCTGGCCAATTGAGTTGCCGCACAAGACCGAGACTCGTCATCGACGGCACCTTCGGGCGCGCACACGACGGCCCGCAGCCGACCGACCACCGCCGAGGGCAGCAGCACCCGCGGCGCGGCCAATGGCGGCAGCGGCACGGATTCAGTTGCCACCTCGGCCAGTTCGGCACAGAACGGCGAGGGCAGCAGCGATTCGTCGCCACCATCGCTGTCGACCGCGGTCACCAACAGCCGCGTCCGGGCCCGGCCCATGGCGGCCATCAACAACCGACGCTCCTCGGCCAGCAGCGGTGCCCGGGTCGATACCGCACGGTCGTCCGGAGCGGCCACCCCGTCGAGCACATCCACCAGATTCTGCGTACCCAGGATGCCGCCACGAGGAACAGTGTTGGGCCACAACCCTTCCTGCACCCCGGCGATCACCACGAAATCCCATTCGCGACCGAGCGCGGCGTGCGCGCTGAGCACCGCCACCGCCTCGGTCTGCGGGCTCGCATCCGATGCCGACATCGACGTGCCCAGGGTCGTCACGTGGTCCACGAGCCCCCGCAGCGACGCCCCCGCCGTGCGGCTCACATATTGGTCGGCCACATCGAACACCGCCGTCACCGCGTCCAGGTCCCGATCGGCCTGCGCCCCGATGGTGCCGCCCCGCTCACTGGCCGCCAGCCAGCGCGGCTGCAACCGGCAGGCGTTCCAGGCCTGCCACAGGGTGTAGCGCGGATCGGAACCGTCACGCTCGCTGCGGCGGGCGGCGGCCAGCACCGACCGAAGCCGACGCAGCGGCTTGGCGTGTTCGGCCGACAGCCCAGCCGGCTCTGCATCGATCGCTGCGACCAGAAGGTCGGTGAAATCCCGTGGCGGCGTGGAGCCGTCGGCACGGCGCAGCGCCCGGCGCAACTGCCGCAAGGTCACCGGGTCGACCCGGCCGATCGGGCCGGTGAGCAGGCTGATCGCGCTGTCACCGTCCAGGTGCCTGGTCGCCGTCACCTCCAACACGGTGAGCAGGGCGGCGACCGCGGGCTGCTGCGCGAGCCCCAGATCAGGGCCCGCGGCCTGCACAGGCACGCCGGCGCCGCTCAGTGCCCGCGCCAGCGCCGCCCCCACCCGCGGAATCGAGCGCACGACCACAGCCATCTCGGACCACGGCACCCCGTCCACCAGATGGGCGCGCCGCAGGGCATCGGCGATGAACGCGTTCTCGGCGTGCGGCGTGGCCGCCATCCGCAGGGTCACTTCGCCCTGTCCGTGCTCCGGGTTGCCCTCCAGCACGCGGCCGGGCCCGACTCCTGGCAGCCGGCGCGCGATACCCGAGATCGCCGATGCCACGGCGGGGGCGCAGCGGTGCGACCGGGTGAGGGTGAGGGCCGGGGCGTCCTCGTCGCCGTGATCGCGCAACAACGCCGGATCGGCGCCGCGGTAACCGAACACCGCCTGATCGGGATCGCCGGCGATGACCGTCAGCCCCGCCCGGGCAGCCAACACCCGGACCAACAGGGCGGCCTGCGGGTCGAGGTGCTGTGCATCGTCGACCAGCAGCAGGCTGATCCGCGCGCGCTCGCCGGCCAGCAGGTCGGCGTCGGTCCCGAGCGCGTCCAACGCCGCCCCGACGAGTTCGGCCGCCCCCAGTGCCGGCACCGTGGCCTGAGGTGCGGCCATACCGACCGCCGACCGCAAAAGCATGATCTGCTCATAGGCCTGCGCAAACCGGCCCGCCGCCAACCATTCCGGGCGTCCCGCCGAGCGGCCCAGCCGCTGCAGGGCACGCGGATCCACACCGCGCTCGGTGCAGCGGGCCAGCAGATCACGCAGCTCGGTGGCGAAACCCGCGGTGCTCAGCGCGGGCCACAGCTGCTCGGGCCAGCCCACGGGTGAATCGGCACCGTCCTCCAGGTCGCCGGCCAGCAACTCGCGGATGATGCCGTCCTGCTCGGCGGTGGTGATCAGCCGCGGCGGCGGATCACCGTTGCGCTGGGCCGCCAGCCGCAGCAGCGCGAAGGCATAGGAGTGCACGGTGCGCACCAGAGGTTCGCGAACCACGCCATGGGTGCCCGCCCCGAGCAGTCGCGCGGTGATGGCGGCCCTGGCCTCCGAGCGCAACCGGGCCGAACCGGTCAACAACAACACCGACTCGGGATCGGTGCCCGAGGCGATGTGCTCGACCGCAGTGCCGATCAACAGCGAGCTCTTGCCGGTGCCCGCACCGCCAAGCACCCGCACCACACCGCTGCGCCCCGGTGCCAGCAGCTCGGTGCCGGTCAGGGCGGGCTGGACGTGTTGTGCGGTCATGAGGGGAATGACACCAGAAGGGACCGACAAGTAGCGGAGCGGATTGGAGCGAATAGCCCGCAAGTAGCGGAGCGGATTGGAGCGAATAGCCCGCAAGTAGCTGCTCTGGCAGCATGAACGGATGTCAGCCGAGAAGTTGCACGTCTACCGCTACGGCCCCGACCAGCCCCCGAAGCTGTTGCTGATCCACGGGTTGACCGGACATGGTGAACGCTGGAAGACACTGGCCGAGCAGCACCTGCCCGAGCTGGCGGTGCTCGCTCCCGATCTGCTCGGGCATGGCCGCACATCGTGGGCCGCCCCGTGGACGCTCGATGCCAACGTCGAGGCCCTGGCCTCGCTGCTGGATGGCCCGACTCTGGTCGCCGGGCATTCGTTCGGCGGTGCGGTGGCCCTCAATCTCGCTGCCGCACATCCGGATCTGGTCAGTGGGCTGGTTCTGTTGGACCCCGCGGTGGAACTCGACGGCGAATGGATGCGTGAGATCGCCGACAGCATGATGGCCTCGCCCGACTATCCCGACCGCGCCGAGGCGCGCGCCGAGAAAGCG
The DNA here is from genome assembly GCF_055419465.1 of Mycobacterium sp. IDUB_17. NCBI lineage: Bacteria > Bacillati > Actinomycetota > Actinomycetes > Mycobacteriales > Mycobacteriaceae > Mycobacterium > Mycobacterium sp. IDUB_17. Next base: position 246,478 of record NZ_JBVAXS010000004.1, read on the forward strand.
AACGGTTCGTGGGGCGAGGTGGCACCGGAGGAGTTGGACCGTGACCTCGACGAGCACCTCGTCGAACTGCCCGGCGGCCGCTTCGGGTGGCGGATCAGCATCCCGGCGATGATGTCCTACTGGAGCGAGCTGGCCCGCCCGGTTGCCCTGCCGGGCAAGGGCACTCCCACGGTTCTGGTCCGCGCCACCCGCACCAGCCCGCCGTACGCCCGTGACGGTCTCATCAGCGCGCTGAGTGCGCATCTCGGCCCGGATTTCACGCTGCTGGATTGGGATTGCGACCACATGGTGGCCCAGGCCAAACCCGCCGAGACCGCGAAGTTGATCCTCGAGCAACTGGGCTGACATGGCTGCCGTCACCGAGGAACAGGTGGAGACCGTGCGGGCGCTGGTCTCCGCGATCCCGTCCGGCAAGGTGTCGACCTATGGCGACATCGCCGATGCCGCAGACCTTTCCAGCCCACGGATCGTCGCCTGGATCATGCGGACCGATTCTTCGGACCTGCCCTGGCACCGGGTGATCACGGCATCGGGTCGGCCCGCCCCGCACCTGGCCACCCGCCAGCTGGAACGGCTCCGCGCCGAGGGGGTGCTGGCCGTCGACGGGCGGGTGCGGCTGGCCGAGTACCGGCACCAGTTCTGACCGCGAGCAGGTGAGCTAGAGGATCAGCCGAACGAGCGAGGCGGTGCGCGCCAGGCCCGGGAACGCGGCCGCGGTGGATCGCGGGTGCAGCGCGTGCACGGCCAGCCGGAACATCAACGCCCGCAACAACATCTGCGGCCATTCCGGCAGGGAGCCCCACCGCTCGATCAAGCCGTCATCGGCGTCGCCCCAGGACAGCGCGTCGACCACCACCACACCGGCAGCCCATGGCGCCGGGCGCCAGTACGGGGTGATATCCGTGATCCCCGGCGCCGCCGTTCCGGCGAAAAGCACTGTGCCGTAAAGGTCACCGTGAACCAGTTGGCTCGCGCTCCTGGTCGGTCTGCGAAGGCCGGCCAACTGATTGATCAGCTCCACGGAGCGTTGGCCGTCCGACGAGCCGGGCGACACCCTGGCGCCGGGCGGCAATGAGTGCAGCGGCCGGTCCTCCCAGGCCGCCCGGTCAGCGGCGATGAACACGTCGACATCGGCCCACGGCGCAACCGGCGGCTGGGTGAGGAAGCGTGGCCGTTCCAGCTTCGCGGTGGCCTCGTGTAATCGCACTGCCGCCGAGACCACCTCGTCGTGACGGGGTTCGGGCGTGCCGGCGACGAAGGTGTCAGCCCGCCACCCGGCCACCACATAACGGCCGTCCGTCGAACGGACCGGGCGGGCAAGCCGCACCCCGTCGATGAACAGCGATTCACGCACCTTGGCCGACCACGCCGCACGGGCGTGCTCGGGCACCATCGACATCACCACTTCGCCGCAGCGCCAGCCACCCTCCCAGCCTTCGCCGAGCGGTACCGGGCGCTCCCCGGACAGGCCGAACGCCGCCAGCACATGTTCCGGCGGCCGTTCCACACTCACAACCTCAGCCTAAGGTGTTGACCGGCAAACCAGCGGTCAGTACATCACCATGTCGGGCTCGAGTTGCTTGGCCCAGGCCACAATTCCGCCCTGCAGATGCAGCGCGTCGGAAAAACCGGCCTTCTTGACGATGGCGAGCACCTCGGCCGAGCGGATCCCGGTCTTGCAGTACAGCACCGGTGTCCGGTCCACCGGGAGTTTGGCCAGCGCATCACCCGACTCGAACGACGGCTTCGGGATGAGCTCGGCACCCTCGATGTGATTGATATCCCACTCGACGGGTTCGCGGACATCGATCAACGCCAACGGTTTCCCGGAGTCGATGAGCTCCTTGAGCTCCAGCGGGGTGACCGTCGAGCCCGCGGCGGCGTCGGTAGCGGCTTCCGAAACGACACCGCAGAAGGCCTCGTAGTCGATGAGCTCGGTGATCTTCGGCGTGGTCGGATCCTTGCGGATCCGGATGGTCCGGTACGACATCTCCAAGGCGTCGTACACCATGAGCCGGCCGAGCAGCGGTTCGCCGATGCCGGTGATGAGCTTGATGGCCTCGGTACCCATGACCGACGCGATCGACGCGCACAGGATGCCCAGCACCCCGCCCTCGGCACACGAGGGCACCATGCCCGGTGGCGGCGGCTCGGGATAGAGGTCGCGGTAGTTGAGGCCCAGACCGTCGGGGGCGTCCTCCCAGAACACCGACACCTGGCCTTCGAACCGGTAGATCGAGCCCCACACGTAGGGCTTGCCGGCCAGCACCGCAGCATCGTTGACCAGGTAGCGGGTGGCGAAGTTGTCGGTGCCGTCCAGGATCAGGTCGTACTGGCTGAACAGCTCCACCGCATTGTCGGGTTCCAGGCGGAACTCATGCAGGTTCACCGTCACCAGCGGGTTGATCTCCAGAACCGAATCCTTGGCGCTCTGCGCCTTGGACCGGCCGATGTCGGACTGACCGTGGATGATCTGCCGCTGCAGGTTGGACTCATCGACCACGTCGAACTCGACGATGCCGATGGTGCCCACCCCGGCGGCGGCCAGGTACAGCAAGGTCGGCGACCCCAGCCCGCCGGCCCCGATCACCAGCACCTTGGCGTTCTTCAGCCGTTTCTGCCCGATCACGCCGACGTCCGGAATGATCAGGTGCCGGCTGTAGCGCGTCACCTCGTCGCGCGTCAGCTCGGCGGCCGGTTCAACCAACGGCGGTAACGACACGTCCAAATTCGCGGACACCGCATGTCTCCTCAGTTTTTTGGGTCACTTCATCGTCCCAGCTGCTCGTACACACAACGGTAATCCGGTGCCGATGCTTCCCGCCGTCCGGCCACCACGACCGCATACATGACGATTCAGCTCCGGCTCACGATGCCGGCACGGCGTCACGAATCCGACCACAGCTCCGATGGTCAGGCGATCGGGTACGGCCAGGGGTTGAATTTGCAGGTCAGTCCGTCGGCCTTGACGGTTTCGGGGTCGAACTTGGCCGCGTCGTCATTCGAGGTGGAGAACGTCTGCTGCATCATGATCGGCGCCAGCTGTCCGTTGGCCTCACATGCCTCGTGCCGCTGATACCCGATGGCGTGACCAACCTCATGGTTGATCAGGTACTGCCGGTAGGAGCCGATGTCCCCTTGGAACGGCACCGCGCCGCGAACCCACCGGGCCTCGTTGACGAACACCCGGGGCTGATGCCCGTCGAAAGACGGGTTGTAGCAGGAGGCCTCCAGCTGGATGTCGTAGCCGCAGCCCTCGCGCACCGTCATCGGCGACGTCAGCGACACCCGGAAATCGGGTTCGATACCACTGGTCTCATCCACCCGGGTGAAGGCGAACAGCCCGTTGTGCGTCCAGCTCTTCGGATTGGCCAGGGTCTCGCTGACCATCCGCGCGAAACCGTCGTCGCCGCCGAAGGAAGTGGTGTCCACACCGTCCTCGACCTCGACGGTGTAGTTGAAGGACTTGGTGGTGCCTTCACCGATCTTGGGCGCGGTGCCCGGCACGACCCGCCAGGTCCGTGTACCGGCCTCGGTGAACTGACCGCCTGCCGGCAGGATCCCGGTGGGCAGGTTCGCGTCGAACTGGGTCAGGCCTTTGGGCGGCGCGCCGATGATCGAGGTGCTGGCCACGTCGATGGTGGGCGGGCCCTGCACCGGGCCCTCCTCTTCCTGGGCGGTGTGCGGCGCGCTGGTGCCGGTGATGGTCTGGTACATCACCACGACGGTCAGCACGACGAGCACCGGCAGCGCATACGCGCGCCAGCCGTAGGTGGATACGAAATGGCCGATCCACGTCTGCTTGCGCCACTGCTGATGGTCGTCCCGATTGGATCTGGCTCGTCCTGAATCAGCGGCAATCGGATCCCGCTGAGCGCGTAGCGGCTCCCGCCACTCGTTGCGCAGCGCCGGGACACGGCCACCCCCGCGACGTCCCGGGTCGTAGGTCACCGGACCAGGATTGCACAGACTCCTGTGGATCGGTTCTCAGCGCAGCTATGCCGTGACCGCGCTGGTGTCATTTCGAAACCCGCGCCCGTTTCGCGACGACCGCGCGACGGAAGTGGCGTCCCACGGTAGTAGTGTCGGTGCGATCAGCGGCTTCGATGAACATGTCCAAGTGCGCCAGAGCAATACAGATTGAGGACCTGATGAGCGATCTCGCCAACACCGCCGAGAGGAGAGGCGACAAGCCTGCGACCACTGGTCGACGCGGCAACCGCCTGCCTCGTGATGAGCGGCGCGGACAGCTGTTGGCGGCCGCCAGCGAGGTATTCGTCGAACGCGGCTACCACGCGGCGGGCATGGATGAGATCGCCGAACGCGCAGGTGTGAGCAAGCCTGTTCTGTATCAACACTTTTCATCGAAGCTCGAGCTGTACCTGGCGGTGCTGCAACGCCACGTGGACAACCTCGTGTCCGGCGTGCGTCAGGCTCTGCGCACCACGACCGACAACCGGCAGCGGTTGCGCGCGGCAGTCGAGGCGTTCTTCGATTTCATCGAGCACGACAGCCAGGGCTACCGGCTGATCTTCGAGAATGACTATGTCAGCGAGCCGCAGGTGGCGGCGCAGGTGAAGGTTGCCACCGAGGCCTGCACCGATGCGGTGTTCGATCTGATCAGCCGCGATTCCGGACTCGAGGCGCACCGCGCCAGGATGATCGCGGTCGGATTGGTGGCCGTCAGCGTCGACTCGGCGCGGTACTGGCTGACCAATGACCGGCCGATCGACCGGAATACGGCCGTGGATGGCACGGTGCAGTTCGCCTGGGGCGGACTGTCACACGTGCCACTCACCCGGTCCTGATCTCAGGCGCTTTCCGCTCCCACACCGAAACCGACCCGGCGCACGTCGGCGGCGCCGATCTCGACATAGGCGATCCGGCTGTTCTGCACCAAAAATCGCCGACCCTTCTCATCGGTCAGCGCCAGCACACCCGAATCCTTGGCGATTGCCTCGGTGACCTGCTGCTCCACCTCGGAGGGTGTCTGCGCGCTGTTGAAGGTCAGCTCGCGCGGGCTGTCCGTGACACCGATTTTGACCTCCACGCTGGACCCTTCTTTCTTTCTCACGTCGTTTGTCGACTTCCCTGAGCAGGCTAGTGGACAGCCGGACCCCACCGCCGCCAGCGGGTGCCGACCGAGCTACGCCGTCCGCGAAACGCAGATACCGAACCGACGCCGGACCGTGACCGACACGCCCCAAGCTCAACCTCATCTGTCACTTCTGCCTCGATAGCATCAGTGCCGACATTGGACGAGACGACTGGGGCAGCCGCATGACCAGGCACTATTCGCCGTATGACACCACCCCGACCGAGCGCTTCGGGGACCACTCGCATGAGCCGGGCGGGTACTCCGACTACACGACGGACTACTCGACCGACGCCGAGTCGGACTACGGCTACGACGCCGACTACGACGACGAGGTCACGTTCTACGAGGACCCCATCGACCGGCGCTGGATCTGGGTGGCCGCCGTGGCCGGCGCCATCCTGCTGATCGCGGTCATCTGCACCGTGGTGATCCTGGGCGGCGGCGACAGCGGGTCGGTGTCGGCCACCCTGACCTCCCCCTCTGCGCAGCCGACACAGACCACCCAGCCCGCGCAGGACGCCACGTCGAAGCCGGTTCCGCCGCGCGCGGCGCCGACCGCTCCGCTGTCACCCGAGACCGTCACCACACTGACGCCGGCACCCAGCGCCACCGCGACACCCGCGCCCGCACCGCCCGCCGCAGCGGAACCGCCCGCGGGTATTGCGACCCCGACCGCCGTCACCTACCGTGTGACCGGCAACCGCCAGCTCATCGACCTGGTGACCATCGTCTACACCGACGAGCAGGGCGCACTGCAGACCGACATCAACGTCGCGTTGCCCTGGGCCAAGACCGTGGTGCTCAACCCGGGTGTCACGCTGAAGTCGGTGACCGCGACGAGCGTCGCCGGGCAGCTCAACTGCTCGATCACCGATGCGTCGGGCGCCGTGCTGGTCGCGCAGGCCAACAACACGATGATCACCACCTGCACGCAGTAGCGGACCGAACCGAGAAGTGCGGACTGGGTCTGGCGGGTACTACGCCAGCCCCAGTTCCTGCATCCGGGACTGGTGGGTGTTCTGCAGCCGGCCGAAGAACTCGGCCAACTGGGTCAGGCCCTCACCGCTGGACATCACCAAGTCGACGAGCTCGTCGTGATCGGCCAGCACGAACTGGGCCTGGGTGACGGCCTCTCCGAGCAGGCGACGCGCCCACAGCGCCAGCCGGTGACGCTGGCGATCGCTGGCCGTCACCGCCGCGCGCACTTCGGCGACCACGAACTGTGAATGCCCGGTTTCGGACAGCACCGCTCGCACCACCGTGGCCACCGCCTCGGGCAGCGCGTCGGTGATCTCCAGGTAGAAGTCCGCGGCGAGCGCATCGCCGATGTAGGTCTTGACCAACGCCTCCAGCCACGTGCTGGGAGTGGTCATCCGGTGGTAGTTCTCCAAGGCGGACGCATATTTCGTCATCGCCGGAACAACGTCAACTCCCCTGTGCTCCAACGCATCCCGCAAGAGCTCGTAATGGCCCATCTCCGCAGCGGCCATACTCGCCATGTTGATCCGGCCGCGCAGGTTCGGCGCCATGCGCGCCTCTTCGGTGAGCCGGTAGAACGCCGCGACCTCACCGTAGGCCAGCACCGCGAACAATTCGTTGACGCCCGGATGGTCCGCCGTCACGCCCGAATCGACCGGTTCGGCGATCTGTTCCGCGGCAGGCTGAGGCGAATTCATGAGGCCAACTCTAGACGCCGCCGGGCCACCGTGATCGGCTGGCAAATCGGCCCAGATCCCGCGACCAGCTACAATGGCATGTGGTAACGGCTTCGAGCCGACAATTTCGGCGCCCGAACCGCTACCAGGAAATGTGCGTGCACGCAGTTGGCCCGCCCCGTGGAGCTGGGCCCAACGGATCGGCAGCGCCGAGGGATACGACCTGTATCCCGGCGAACCCGACCGTTTCACCGTCAAACTCGTGTGCGCTGGATGCCCATGAGGTTTGACAGTGAAAGGCCACCTCCTCCAACCATGACTCATCTGAATAAGACGTTTGCCGAGCTCGGCGTCCGCGACGAAATTGTGCGCGCACTGGCCGAGAACGGCATTCACCACCCGTTTGCCATCCAAGAACTGACCCTCCCGTTGGCGCTGGCCGGGGACGACCTGATCGGTCAGGCCCGCACCGGTATGGGCAAGACCTACGCCTTCGGTGTCCCGCTGTTGCACCGGGTCTCCAGCGACGAGACCCGCCCGCTCAACGGGACCCCCCGGGCCCTGATCGTGGTGCCCACCCGCGAGCTGTGTCTGCAGGTCTACGACGACCTCGCCGGAGCGGCCAAGTACCTCACCACCGCCGACCGCAAGTTCTCCGTGACCTCGATCTACGGCGGCCGTCCCTACGAGCCCCAGATCGAGGCGCTGCGCAAGGGCGTCGACGTCGTCGTCGGCACCCCGGGCCGGCTGCTCGACCTGGCCCAGCAGGGCCACCTGCAGCTGGGCGGACTGTCCGTGCTGGTGCTCGACGAGGCCGACGAGATGCTGGATCTGGGCTTCCTGCCCGATATCGAGCGCATCCTGCGGCTGACCCCCGACGACCGGCAGTCGATGCTGTTCTCGGCCACCATGCCCGACCCGATCATCACGCTGGCTCGCACGTTCATGAACCAGCCGACCCACATCCGGGCCGAGGCCCCGCACTCGGCGGCCACCCACGACACCACCGAACAGTTCGCCTATCGGGCCCACGCGCTGGACAAGTCCGAGCTCGTGAGCCGGATCCTGCAGGCCGAGGGCCGCGGCGCCACAATGATCTTCACCCGCACCAAGCGCACTGCGCAGAAGGTGTCCGACGAACTCGCCGAGCGCGGGTTCAAGGTCGACGCGGTGCACGGCGACCTGGGCCAGGGCGCGCGCGAGAAAGCCTTGAAGTCGTTCCGTACCGGCGCCGTCGACGTGCTGGTGGCCACCGATGTGGCGGCGCGCGGCATCGATATCGACGACGTCACGCACGTCATCAACTACCAGTGCCCCGAAGATGAGCAGGCCTACGTGCACCGCATCGGTCGCACCGGCCGCGCCGGCAAGACCGGTGTCGCGATCACCCTGGTCGACTGGGATGAACTCGCCCGCTGGGAGATGATCGACAAGGCGCTGGAGCTCGGGTGTCCCGATCCCGCCGAAACCTATTCCAGCTCACCACATATCTACGAGGAACTGGGCATCCCGACCGATGCCGCCGGCCGGATCGGCGAACCGCGCAAGGCGAAGGCCAAGCGCAGCCCCGACGAGAAGCGCATCTCTTCGGCGGACGAGGATCGGCCGGCTAAGACCAGGACCCGCAGCCGTCGGCGTACCCGCGGCGGCGAGTCAGGCACCGGTCATCCCGAGGGCGCCTCGACTCCGGCGCAGGACGGCCCCGATGCCGCACCGGTGATCGAGTCGGAGGACACCGCCGCGGGCGACGGGTCGAGCGCCGGACGTCGCCGCCGCCGGCGTCGTCCCCGGAAGACCGAGACCGCTACGGCCGGCTGACCGGCGAACGCCAGACAAGACCTGTCAGTGGTCAAACCCGAACGCCGCACCCGCGGCGACATCGCTGCCGCGGCGGCAATCGTCGCGATCGTCGCGCTGGCGGCCGGCCTGATCTGGTGGACCAGTGACGCCCGGGCCACCATCAGCCGGCCCGCCGCGTCACCGGTCCCCTACCTGACTCCGGCGCGCGAGGTGCCGGCCGGTCTGCAGGAGCTGTGGACCACCGACAGCCCGAAGACCACCGAACCCGTGCTCGCCGGCGGGTCGGTGGTGACCGGCGACGCATCCACCGTCGAAGGCCGTGATCCGGTCACCGGTGCGGTGTTGTGGAGCTACGCCCGCGACCTCGAACTGTGCGGTGTGACGTCGGTGTACCAGTACGCCGTCGCGGTGTATCCGGATGTCCGCGGCTGCGGACAGGTCAGCACCGTCGACGGCAAGACCGGCAGGCGCGGGCCGGCCCGCACCGCCTACGCCGACCCCGAGGTCCGGCTGTCCTCCGACGGCTCCACGGTGCTCTCGGCCGGGGACAGTCGCCTCGAGCTGTGGCGCTCGGACATGGTCCGGATGCTCTCCTACGGCGCCCTGGACGCCCGCATCAAACCGGACGTACCGGCCTCACCGGTGTGCCGCCAGCTGTCGGCGGCGGCGAGTTCCTCGGCGGTGTCGGTGCTGGAATCCTGCCCGAAGAGCAAGTTCATCCGGCTGACGCTGCTGCGCCCGGCCGACGAAGAGGACACCCCCGACGTGCGGTACGTCGAACTGCAGGACATCACCGACGAATCCGGGGCCCAGGTGGTCGCGGTATCGGGCACCACGACCGCGGTATACCTGCCCTCCCCGAAGCCGATGGTGAACGTCATCGACGAGACCGGAAAGACTCTTGCCAGCCTGCCGCTGGCCAAGCCGGCCGCACCGCAGTCGACCACCACCCGCACCGGGGATCTGATCAGCTGGTGGACCGGGGACTCGGTGCTGGTATTCAGCACCACCGGAACCGCCGGCCTTCAGTACAAGTTCACCGTGACGCCCACCGTGGACGAGTCCGGACGTCATATGCCCGTCGGACCCGCCACGGTGATGGCCGGGCAGCTCCTGGTTCCGGTCAACGACGGTTACGACGTCTTCGATCAGCAGACCGGTGCCGGGCAGCGGCACATCGCGCTGCCACGGACACCCAGCGTGTCGCCGGTGGTGCCGGTGGTGGCCGGAGACACCCTGCTCGAACAGCGCGGCACGCAATTGGTGGCGCTGGGCCCAGCGTGACCCGGCCTGGTCAGGCTCAGCCGATGTCGATAACGATCACGGTGGTGTTGTCGCTGCCGCCGGCATCGTTGGCCACCTGAACCAGCCGCTGCGCCGCGACCTCGGGTTCGTCATCCGCGGCGGCGCCCGCGATGTCGGCATCCTCGGCTCCGGCGAACAGTCCGTCACTGCTGATCAGGAACCGGTCGCCGGGACGGCAGTCGAGATCGAACAGATCCGGCCGGATGAAGGGGCCGATGCCCAGCGCCCGGGTCAGCAGGTGCCGGTGCGGGTGGAAACGGGCCTCCTCCCGGGTGATCTCACCGGCCCGCACCAGCTCCCCCGAGACACTGTGATCGTCGGTGAGCTGACACATGACTCCGTCGCGGATCCGGTTCAACGGCGAATCCCCGATGTTGATGGCCATGGGGCCGCCCTGCTCGTCGCCGAACATCGCCACCACCGTCAGCGTGGCCCCCGAGCTGGTACCCGATGCGCTGACATGTGCGAAGACCTGCTCGTTGGCGGCCTGCACCGCGCCGATGAGCCCGTCGCGGTCAGGTGCGGCGGCGAATCCGGCGGCCAGCACCTCGACCGCGATCCGGCTGGCGTGTTCACCGCCGGGCCCGAAGCCGTCGGCGACCGCGTACAGGATGCCGTCCGCGAGCAGTGAATCCTGGTTGCTCTCCCGCACCGGACCCTGATCAGTGGCCGTCGCGGACCGTAACACCGAAGCCATCCAGATCGTCCTCTCGTCACTCCGGCGACCCCCTGCCACCGGAGAAAATTGAGCGAGCAGCGCGCCGCGGACCATCACGAGCGCCTCACGGCGGTGCGCATATTCATCATCAAGCGCTGTCCGCCAGGCAGCCAGTTGCTGCTCGGTCGGGTCCCGCAGGAATTCAGCGATCTCGGCGACCGGTACCTGGGCTCCCCGGAGCAACCCCACCGTCCGAGCCTGAGCAATCTGGCCCCGCGAGTAGTACCGGTAACCCGTGAGTTCATCGACAGCGGCCGGCACCAATGCCCCCGATGCCGCATACGAACGCAACATCTTGGCCGACAACCCGGTCCGGGCCGCGAACTCACCGATGCTCAGCAGATCTTCGTTCATGTCGTCAGCATCGGGTCTGCCCGTAGGAGAAGGTCAAGTAGCGCCCTAGACCGCCTCAGGCGTGAACGTCGGCAGCTTCTTGCCGGACTTCCAGTGCTTGAGCAGGGCCTGGGCCAGCTCGCGATAGGCCAGGCCTCCCTTGCTCTTGCGGCCGGCCAGTACCGAGCATCCCGACGCGCTGGCCTCGGCGAACCGGACGGTACGCGGAATCGGCGGGGCCAACACCGGCAGCTCGTACCGGTCGGCAACGTCGAGCAGCACGTCACGACTGTGGGTGGTGCGCGAATCGTAGAGCGTGGGCAGCGCGCCCAGCAGTGCCAGTTCGGGATTGGTGATCTGTTGCACGTCGGAGATCGTGCGCAGGAACTGGCCCACGCCGCGGTGCGCCAGGGTCTCGCACTGCAACGGCACGATCACCTCGTTCGCCGCGGTCAGACCGTTGAGCGTCAACACCCCCAGCGATGGCGGACAGTCGATGATCACCACGTCGAAATCGGATTCGACCTTGGCCAGGGCCCGCTTGAGCGCATATTCCCGCCCGGCCCGCATCAGCAGCATGGCTTCAGAGCCCGCCAGATCGATGTTGGCCGGCAGCAGCGTCATCCCCTCGGCCGTCTCGACCAGAGCCGCCCCCGGCTCGACGTCGCCGAGCAATACCTCGTGTACCGACACCGGCAGCTTGTCCGGGTCATGTCCCAATGAAAACGTCAGACAGCCTTGCGGATCCAGGTCGACCAGCAGAACGCGCCGCCCCTGCTCGGCCATCGCCGCACCCAGCGATGCCACCGTCGTCGTCTTGGCTACCCCACCCTTTTGATTGGCGACCGCTAATACTCGCGTCACACTGTTATCCAAGCACGCTCTCGGCGGCATTGCCGGAACGTGGGGCAGAATCGCCGTTGTGAGCGACCGCCTGCACCGCCTGATCCTGCTCCGCCACGGAGAGACCGAGTGGTCGGCGACCGGCAGGCACACCGGCCGCACCGAGCTGGAACTCACCGAGGCCGGACGCGAGCAGGCCGTACTGGCCCGCCCCGCGCTCGCCGAACTGCAGCTGAGCGATCCGCTGGTGATCAGCAGCCCGCGGCGCCGCGCGCTGGCCACCGCCGAACTGGCCGGCCTGCACGTCGATGAGGTCAACCCTGTGCTGTCCGAGTGGGACTACGGCGACTACGAGGGACTGACCACCCCACAGATCCGCCAGACCGTGCCCGATTGGCTGGTGTGGACGCATGGTTGCCCCGGCGGGGAGACCGTCGCGCAGGTCAGTGCCCGGGCCGATCGGGCCGTGGCACTGGCGCTGGCGCATGTGCCCGCCCGGGATGTGGTGTTCGTCGGGCACGGGCATTTCTCCCGCGCGATGCTGACCCGCTGGACCGAACTGCCGGTGGCCGAAGGCATCCGGGTATCGATGGTGCCCGCCTCTCTCGCGGTGTGCGGATTCGAGCACGGCGTGCGCCAGATCACCGCGCTCGGCCTGACCGGTCACCCCAACCCGTGCCTGTCGCAGTGAATCCGTCGTTCGTATTGGCCGGCCCGACCGGCGCCGTCCTGGCCGAAGGCAGCCGCGCCGGATATGCCGACATCGCCGACGCCCAGGCAGCATTGCGTTCTGGAACACCAATTGTGTTGGGCGCGTTGCCATTCGATCTATCGGCGCCCGCCGCCCTGTACGAACCCGACACAGTTCAGTTCACCGACGCACTGCCGGGCTGGCACGCGAGCCCGCCCCCGGCGGTACTGGATCGCGAAACCCTGCCGCCCGGTCCGGTGCATCGTGGACGGGTGGCCGAGGCGATCCGGCGACTGCGCGACCCACAGGTCCCGATCGACAAGGTGGTCCTGGCCCGCTCGTTGCGGCTGACCGCGGATTCCCCGTGGGACGTTCGAAGTGTGCTGCGCAGGCTGGCCGACGCCGACCCGGCCGCCACGGTCTACCTGGCGGATCTCTCCGCGGCAGGCGAAGCGCACACCGGTACCGCCCTGGTGGGCGCGAGCCCCGAGTTGTTGGTGGCGCGCGAGGGCGAGATGGTGATCTGCCAGCCGTTCGCCGGATCGGCACCACGATCGGCCGATCCCCAGATCGATGCGGCCAACGCCGCCGCGCTGGCCGCATCGGCGAAGAACCGTCACGAGCATCAGCTCGTGGTCGACGTCATGCGCCAGGCGTTGGACCCGTTGTGCGCGGATCTGCAGATCGCCGAGGAACCCGAGTTGCACGGCACCGACGCACTGTGGCACCTGAGCACCCCGGTTGTGGGCCGGTTGCGCGAAAAAAAGACCACGGCAATCGATCTGGCGCTTGCCCTGCATCCCACCCCGGCGGTCGGCGGAGTTCCCACCGATCGCGCCGCGGCACTGATCTCCGAGCTGGAGGGCGATCGCGGGTTCTACGCCGGCGCCGTCGGCTGGTGCGACAGTCACGGCGACGGACGCTGGGTGGTCTCGATCCGGTGCGCGGTGCTGTCCGCGGATCGATACACGGCACTGGCCAGCGCCGGCGGCGGTATTGTCGCCGAATCCGATCCAGATGACGAAGTCGACGAGACCACCACGAAATTCAGAACCATCCTGACTGGACTAGGGGCGACATGAGCGAGTTGATCCGCCGGGCACGGCCGGGCGACGAGGTCGAGATCACCGCGATGATTCGCGAGTTGGCCGAGTTCGAACGGGCCGCAGACGAGTGCACGGTGACCGAAAAGCAGATGCACACAGCGCTTTTCGGTGACCGGCCGGTGGCATATGCGCACATGGTGGAGATCGACGGGCAGGTCGCCGCGACCGCGGTGTGGTTCCTGAACTTCTCCACCTGGGACGGCGTCGCCGGGCTCTACCTGGAGGACCTCTACGTGCGTCCGGCGTTCCGGCGCCGCGGTCTGGCCCGGAAACTGCTGTCCACGTTGGCCGGTGAATGCGTCGAGCAGGGCTACACCCGGATGACCTGGGCGGTGCTGAACTGGAATGTCAACGCCATCGCGCTGTATGACGCCGTCGGCGGCAAGCCACAGACCGAGTGGACCACCTACCGGGTGTCGGGCCCCGAGCTTTCGGCGCTGGCCGCCGAGCGCAGCGGTTAGCCGCGTCCGGCGATCCAGTCCACCGCAGACGGGCTGAACAACAGGCCCAACGTCACCAGGCCGAGCAGTCCGATCAGTAGGCCGTACACGATGTGGTGCGAGGTCACGACGTACCAGGCCACCGGTAGCAACAACAGGTTGGCCGTCACTGCGATGCCCCTGCCCCAACGGCGTCCGGTGATCAGCGCCCAGCCACCGGCCAGGACGCCGCCACCGATCAGCGCACCCCAGATCGCGGTGCCGTAACCGCTGACGATGTGCTGGTCGGCGCCGGCCACCGCCCGCACCAGCAGCACGACCGCCCAGACCAACAGGGCCACCCCTTCGGCTGCGGTCAGAAAACCTGCGTACCGGATGGCAGGCGGCTGGGTCATGACTGCCGCTCCGCCAGGTAGCGCACCGCGTACTCGTATCCGGCCGGTCCGGCGCCGGCGATCACCACCTCGGCGACGGCCGACACATACGAGTGGTGCCGGAACGATTCCCGGGTGTGGATGTTGCTCAGGTGCACCTCCACCACCGGCAGTTCGGCGGCGCTCAGCGCGTCGCGAATCGCCACCGAGGTGTGGCTGTAGGCCGCGGGATTGATCACGATGCCCGTGCAGTCCACGCGGGCCGCCTGGATGGCGTCGACCAGCACGCCCTCATGATTGCTCTGCACCGCGCGTACCTCGAAGCCGAACCCGGCGGCCACCTCTGCCACCCGCTGCTCGATCTGAGCCAGGGTGGTGGATCCGTAGATTTCGGGCTGCCGGGTGCCGAGCATGTTGAGATTCGGCCCGTTGACGAGCAACAGACAAGGCTTCACAGGGCGTTCGGTCACCTCCGTACGGTACCGGCGCAGGGGTCCCGGCAGGCAAGACGCCGGCCTGCCACACTGACCGCGTGTCGAGCGTCAACCTCTGTCCGTGCGGTACCGGCCGCCGCTACACCGACTGCTGCGGGCCGCTGCACACCGGCGCCCGCCGGGCCCCCACGGCCGTCGCACTGATGCGATCGCGGTTCAGCGCCTTCGCCGTCGGTGACGTCGGCTACCTGCTGGCGTCCTGGCATCCCGACACCCGCCCCGCCGACCTGACCCTCGACGAGGCCATCACCTGGCGCCGGTTGCAGATCGTCGACACCGACGCGGGCGGTGAGGCCGACGACAGCGGCGTGGTCGAATTCCGCGCCCAGTACGTCCACGGCGGCGGCCGGCACATCCTTCATGAACGCAGTCGTTTCGAACGGGTGAAGAGCGAGTGGCGCTACCTCGACGGGGAGCTCTACGAATAACGGCGGGACACCTTGCCCGGTTAGGCTCATGCCCCGTGCGTGCCGTGCTGATCGTCAACCCGAACGCCACTTCGACCACCCCCGCGGGTCGCGACCTGCTCGCCCATGCGCTGGAAAGCCGGGTGACGCTGACCGTGGAACACACCAACCACCGTGGTCACGCCATCGAAATCGCCCGAGACGCCACCCGTGACGGTGTGGACGTGCTGATCGTTCACGGCGGCGACGGCACGGTCAACGAGGTGGTCAACGGCGTGCTCGGGGACTGTGGCACCCGCCCCGATCCCGCCCTGGCCCCCGCTGTGGCGGTCGTCCCGGGAGGATCTGCCAACGTCTTTGCCAGGGCACTCGGCATCAGCCCCGACCCCATCGAGGCCACCAATCAGCTCGTCGACCTGCTCGGCGGCTATCGGATGGGGCGTCCGTGGCGCCGCATCGGCCTGATGGACTGCGGCGAGCGCTGGGGCGTGTTCACCGCGGGGATGGGGGTGGACGGTGACGTGGTGGCGGCCGTCGAGGCCCAGCGCGAGAAGGGCCGCAAGGTCACCGCATCGCGCTACATCCGGGTGGCGGTGCGCGAGATGCTGGCCAGCGCACGCAAGCACCCGAGCCTGACGCTTCAGCTGCCGGGCACCGACCCCGTCGACGGAGTGCACTTCGCCTTCGTGTCGAACTCCAGTCCGTGGACGTATGCGAACAGCCGCCCCGTGTGGACGAACCCCGAAACCACGTTCGATACCGGCTTGGGCGTGTTCGCCATCACGAGCATGAACGTCTGGGCGAATCTGCGGGTGGTCCGCCAGATGGTGGCCCGCAATCCGCGCCTCGAAGCCAAGCACCTGATCCGTGACGACAATGTGTCAGCAGTCACCGTGACGAGTAACACGCCTGTCGCATGCCAGATTGACGGAGATTACATCGGCAAGCGCGAAACCATGACGTTCACGTCGGTTCCCGAGGCGCTGAGCGTCGTCGCACCGACAAAGAAAAGTGATTGACCTGCACAAACGCACCGGTTAAGGTGGAATTAGGGCGCAGCTAGTTCTGAAGTGTAGTACACAGGAGTGAGCGGTCCGGTCACCGACCCACCCAGTGACTTTGCCCACGTGTTAACTCAATGCTATTGACATCTGTTCAGCCTGTGAAAGCATCAATGCAACAGTGCAGAAACATTCGTGTGCACGCGTTAACAGCCGAAGAAAATCTAGTGCGCTTCGCCGCGCACGCATGACATGTCTAACAAGGAGTTTGATCTTATGGATTGGCGCCACAAGGCCGTCTGTCGCGACGAAGATCCGGAGCTGTTCTTCCCCGTGGGAAACAGTGGCCCGGCGCTTGCTCAGATCGCCGACGCGAAGCTGGTGTGCAACCGTTGCCCCGTAACCACTGAGTGCCTCACCTGGGCCTTGGACTCCGGCCAGGACGCCGGCGTGTGGGGCGGGATGAGCGAGGATGAGCGTCGTGCGCTCAAGCGTCGCAACGCCCGCACCAAGGCCCGCACCGGAGTCTGACCTTCAGTCCAGACCCCGACGCAAGCTATGGCCCCGACGAATGTCGGGGCCATAGCTTATTTTTGTGGCAATTATCGATGGCAAATTGCGTAATGGTCGTCACATTTCGTTTTTGACGCAACTGCGTAATTACTTCATTGGTACTGACGTCCCACTGTGGACGCCCTGTGAACCCTGACGGCGGGCCTCACTGGATCCCGCGACTGCGACGACCGATCGGCACCCGCAGCACCACATCGGTTCCGCCCGAGGCGACGTCATGCATGCCCAGCGACCCGTCCAACTCCGCGGTGACCAGCGTCCGGACGATCTGCAGACCCAACCGGTCGGCCTTCTCCAAGCTGAACCCGTCGGGCAACCCACGCCCGTCGTCGTGCACCACGACATCGAGCCAGCGGGCCGAGCGCTCGGACCGGATCGTCACGCAACCCTGGGGTGTATTCGCGTCGAAGGCGTGCTCGATCGCGTTCTGCACCAATTCGGTGATCACCATGATCAGCGCCGTCGCGCGATCGGCGTCGAGCACGCCGAGGGCGCCCTCGCGGTTGATCCGGATCGGGGTGTCCACCGAGGCGACATCGTTCATGATCGGCAGGATCCGGTCGATCACCTCGTCGAGGTTGACCTCCTCGTCGACCGACATCGATAACGCGTCGTGCACCAGCGCGATCGAGGACACCCGCCGCACCGACTCGATCAGCGCCTCCCGGGCCTCCAGATTGTTGGTGCGGCGCGCCTGCAGCCGCAGCAGGGCCGCCACGGTCTGCAGATTGTTCTTCACCCGGTGGTGGATCTCCCGGATGGTGGCGTCCTTGCTCAGCAATGCACGGTCACGTCGTTTGACCTCGGTGACGTCGCGGATCAGAACGGCAGCGCCGACCGCGGCGCCGTGCACGACCAGCGGCAGCGTCCGCAACAGCACCGCCGCACCGCCGGCGTCGACCTCCATGCGCATGCTGGAGCCACCCGCGAGCGAGTCGCGCACGTGGTTGGCCAGTTCCTGGGCCTCGAACGGGTCGGAGATCAACGGCCGGGTCACGGTGACCAGATTGTGCCCGTCGATTTCGGAGGCCAGTCCCATGCGGTGATAGGCCGAGATGGCGTTGGGGCTGGCGAACACCACGTCGCCGACCTCGTCCAGCCGGATGAACCCGTCACCCACCCGCGGGCTGGAACGCGACATGGCCAGATCGCCGACATTGGGGAAGGTGCCCTCGGACAGCATGTGCAGCAGATCGCTGGCACAGTCCAGGTAGGCGCCCTCCAGCGGGCTGGCCATCCGGCGGGCGGCCAGCGCGGTCTGGTGCGTCAGCACCGCGACCACGTGATCGCGGTGCCGCACCGGCACCGCTTCCACGTTCAGCCCGGGCAGGTCTGCCGAATGTCGTTGCGTACCACCGTTTCCCCGCCCGATCGCCCCGGACTCGAAGGCCGTGGTGATGATGTGCTGATCCGCGGCGGCCGCCAGCGTGCCCACCGAGTCGGCGAGCAATACCGTCGGGGCGGTGTTCGGGCGCACCTGCGCGACGCACACCAGCACGCCGTCGTCGCGACGCACCCACATCAGGTAGTCGGCGAACGACAGGTCAGCCAACAGTTGCCACTCCCCGACCACCGCATGCAGATGGTCCACCGCGCTGCCGGGCAGCACGGTGTGCTCGGCGAGCAGGTCACCGAGGGTGGACATCAGTCAGCGCCTTTACCGGGGCCCTGCGGCGTCTATTCGATCACCGCGATGAGATCGCCGGCCTGGATCACGTCGCCCTCGGCCACGTTGACCTTGGTCACGGTGCCCGCGACCTCGGCGAGGACCGGGATCTCCATCTTCATCGACTCGAGCAGCACCAGGGTGTCCCCCGCACCGATCTGATCGCCCTCGTGAACGACGACCTCCAGCACACTGGCCACGATTTCGGCGCGAACGTCCTCGGCCATCTTCACCCCACTTCACTCCGGCTGCTACGCGACTACTTCTGCGGCCTACATCGAACCACAACACCGGGTGGTGAGCGCCGCCCCCGGGTCATGAGACACTAGGGAGCAAGCTCTTACACCATCTGGAGGATCATCATGGCCAAGCGTGGCCGCAAGAAGCGGGACCGCAAGCACTCGAAGGCGAACCACGGCAAGCGCCCCAACGCCGGTTCGAAGTCAGTGCGCTAGCCACTTCGGCTGACTGTGACCGCCCGACTCCCTTCGGAGATCGGGCGGTTTGTCGTCGGGCCACTCGGAGCCGGCTGCCCCGTCAGCCCTGGATGATCGTGGTCCGGCTGATCTGGATGCGCAGCCGCTCCCGTAGGCCCTCCGGGGCCTTCTCACCGCTGCACTTGGCCGCGATGAGCCGCTTGACCCGCTCCTCGACCCCGTAGTGACGCAGGCAGGCCGGGCATTCCTCGAGGTGGTGCTTGAGCTTGTCACGGCTTTCGGCCGTGCATTCACCGTCGAGCAGCGTCCATACCTCGGCGATCACCGCGGCGCAGTCCGGGTGCTCGGGATCAACGGGACCGACCGGCGGAGTCCAGCGCTCGTCCTCATCGCGCTTGTCACTCATGACGAGACCTCCTCCGGCTCACCAAGCTGCTGACCTCGGATGAAGCCGCGATCCCTGGCCACATCCGCCAGCAGTTCGCGCAGCTGCTTGCGGCCGCGGTGCAGTCGGGACATCACAGTCCCGATGGGAGTATCCATGATCTCGGCGATCTCCTTGTAGGGGAAGCCCTCGACGTCGGCGTAGTACACCGCCATCCGGAATTCCTCGGGCAACGCCTGCAGCGCTGCCTTGATCTCGGTGTCGGGCAGCGCCTCCAGTGCCTCGACCTCCGCTGATCGCAGCCCGGTTGAAGAATGCTCGGCATTCGCGGCCAGCTGCCAGTCGGTGATCTCGTCGGTCGGGTACTCAGCGGGTTGGCGCTGCTTCTTGCGGTAGCTGTTGATGTAGGTGTTGGTCAGAATGCGGTACAGCCACGCCTTGAGGTTGGTCCCCTCGCGGAATGACCGGAAGCCGGCGTAGGCCTTGACCATGGTTTCCTGCAGCAGGTCCTCGGCGTCGGCGGGGTTGCGGGTCATCCGCAGAGCGCCGCCGTAGAGCTGGTCCAGCAGCGGGATGGCATCACGTTCGAACCGGGCGGTCAGCTCGGCATCAGTTTCGGCAGTCGGCTGCGGCGTGTCAGGCTCAGCCTGCTCGACGTCAGTCATCGTGGGAAACACCTTCCCTTCTGTCACGGCGCCACCAAGAGGTCCGGAATACCAGTAGGTATCCGGCGGCCGTTCCAGGCATACGGTTGGCACCAGAATCCTCCTTACAGATCCTAGAGCGTGCTACCGACAAGTAGCGCTGAGCAGGTGTCGAGAGCAATAACAGCATGCGGGGGCCCCGATGTTCCCGGCTACGCTGAGCGCCGTGGCACGCGCAGCAACACCCGCGATCGCAGCTCTGGTGGCGGCCGGTATCGACCACGAAGTGGTGGCCTACCAGCACGACTCCCGCAACGAGTCGTTCGGCGACGAGGCCGTGGCCCAGCTGGCGGCCGGCGGCATCGTCGCCGAGCAGGTGTTCAAGACGTTGGTCATCGCGTTGCCCAAGGGACTGGCGGTGGCGGTGCTGCCGGTACCGACCAAGCTGTCGCTCAAGGCCGCGGCGGCCGCGTTGGGCGTTCCGAAGGCAGAAATGGCGGATCCGGCGGCAGCGCAGCGGTCCACCGGGTACGTCTTGGGCGGGATCTCCCCGTTGGGCCAGCGCAAGCGCCTGCCGACGGTTGTCGACACCTCGGCGCTGGCCTTCGACAAGGTGCTCTGCAGCGCCGGCAAACGCGGCTTGGACATCGCGCTGTCACCCGAGGACCTGATCCGCGCGACATCGGCGGTGACAGCCGATATCGGCGTTCCCGCCTGAATTCCGGTAAGACGGCGACACCGGCATGTCGCAATCGGAAACGTGTGGGTGTGCGAATGCGTGATTTACACCACGGCTGAGGCCAGATTGCATGGACCCGACGAGGAAGGCGGGTGCACATGACGATCAGCGTGTCCGAGCGAGCGGAACTGGCCGCCGCGGTCTCCGGGTTGCTGCACGACGAATGCACCGAGCAGGACGTGCGCCGGGTGATGGGCACCGACGACGGGTTCGATCGCCGGTTGTGGCGCAAACTCGCCGCCCAGGGCGTCACCGGCCTGCTGGTCGACAGCGAGTACGGAGGCGTCGGGCTCGGCGCCCTCGAGCTCGAGGCCGTCGCCGAAGCGACCGGGGCCGCGCTGCTGCCGGCTCCGTTCCTGTCCAGCGCGGTGCTGGCGTCGGCGCTGATCGGTGCGGCCGGTACCGAAGACGACAAGCGACGACTGCTGCCCGGCCTGGTCGAAGGGACCTCGGTGGGGACCGTCGCGGTGACCGGCTCCCGCGGGACCTGGGCGCCGGAGGGCGTCGCCGTACGCGCCGCGGCCGCCGACGCCCCGGGCGACGCCGACCACACACTGACCGGCAACGCGCACTACGTCATCCACGGTCAGGTGGCCGACGTGATCCTGGTCGTGGCCCGCGTCAACGGAGACTTCGGCATCTTCCAGATCGCTCCCGGCGCCGACGGCTTCGAGCGCACGGCCGCAACGGTTTTCGATCCGACCGTCCCACTGTCGACGTACACGTTCGACGCCACCCCGGCCCGCCGCATCGGCACCACCGGATGGGACGCGGTGCAGGAGGCCCTCGACCTCGCGTTGATCGCGCTGGCCGGCGAACAGGTCGGCGGGACCCGGCGAATCTTCGACATCACCGTCGATTACCTCAAGACCCGGATTCAGTTCGGCCGCCCCATCGGCAGCTTCCAGGCCCTCAAACACATGGCCGCCGACCTGCTGGTGCAGGTGGAATCAGCCACGTCAGCCGCCCAGCACGCCGCGGCCGAACATGACGCGCGAAGCGAAAAGGCCAGTGGCGCAATCGCTCTGGCTGGTTTCACGTGCGCGGAGGCCTACCGCACCACCACCATGTCGGCGATCCAGATGCACGGCGGTATCGGGTTCACCTGGGAACATCCGGCACACCTGTTCCTGCGCCGCGCGCGCACCGGCCTGCAACTGCTCGGCGGTTCGGGGCTGCACCGCGAGCGCTACCTCTCGTCGAAAGGCGCCTGAAGATGACGGCCAACGACCTGCCCAGCGCCGATCAACTGCGCGCCGAGGTGCGCGACTGGCTCGCCCAGAATTGGGCCGGGTTACCGAAATCCACCGATCCGTGGGTCAGCTCGCCCGAGCGGGTGGCCTGGCTGCAGAAGGTGCTCGACGCGGGCTACGCCGTGCCGACGTACCCCACCGAATGGTTCGGGCGGGCGTACCCGAATGCGCTGGCCGCGGTGATCGAGCAGGAATTCCGGGCGGTCAAGGCCCCCGGTGCGCGCCAGGACAAATACAGCATCCCGGCCAACACGGCACTCAAGTTCGGCACCGACCAACTCAAGAACGACCTGGTGCGTGACTTCCTGACCGAACGGATCCGCACCTGCCTGCTGTACAGCGAACCGGGCGCGGGGTCCGATCTGGCCGCGGTGCGCACCACCGCGGTCCGCGACGGTGACGAGTGGGTGATCAACGGCCAGAAAGTGTGGACGTCGGGCGCCACGACGTCCGAGTACGCGCTGCTGATCGCCCGCACCGACTGGGACGTGCCCAAGCACAAAGGCTTGAGCTTCTTCATGATTCCGATGCGTCAGCCCGGCATCGAGGTCCGTCCGCTGGTCCAGATCACCGGCGAATCGCACTTCAACGAGGTGTTCATCACCGACGCTCGGGTGTCCGATGCCTACCTCCTGGGCGGCGAGGGCAACGGGTGGCGGGTGCTGCAGACCGCGCTGGCCTACGAGCGGTCCATCATGGGCGACGGCGGGCGCGGCTCACGCAACCGGACCCGGGCCGACGACCTCATCGGCCTGGCCCGCGAGCACGGCCGCCTGGAGGATCCGGCCGTCCGCAGGGAACTGGCGAACGTGCTGGCGTTGCGGGAACTCAACTCCCTCAACAACGCTCGCGCCAAAGCCGCTGCGGCACAGGGCACATCCAGCTCGATCATGTCGCTGGGCAAGCTGGCGATGTCGAACATCCTGCATGCGGAGGCGCGCCTCAAGACCGAGATCATCGGCGCAGAAGCACTTTTGGCCGGCCCCGACAACCCCGAGGCCGACGACATCAACTTCCTGACCCTCAACGCGTTCTTCACCTCGATCGGCGGCGGCACCGACCAGATCCAGCGCAACATCATCGGCGAGCGCGTCCTCGGACTGGCCAAGGAGCCCGAGGTCGATCGCGACATCCCGTTCCGCCAGGCCCGCCGGAGTTGACACCGATGGCCGACCCGGACGGCTACGACCCGCCATTGGCCGGAGTTCGCATCCTCGACCTGTCGCGCGGACCGATGACGGCGGTGGGACGCCTGCTGGCCGACCTCGGTGCCGCGGTGACCGAGGTGCACCTGCACGGTGTCACCGAAGAACCCGTCGGGCCCATCGCCGAGGGCGCCGGAGTCGATCCCGACTCGGTTGGCATCGCGATCAACCGACACGGGGTGGACACCGTCGTCATCGATCCCTCGATCCCCGATGACCAACGCCGATGGATTCAACTGCTGGCCGGGGCGGACATCCTGATCGAGGGCACCCGCCCCGGGTCGGATGCCGAAAGTGCCTTGGCGGCACGCAACATTCACACTGAACACCCGGGCCTGGTGGTCCTGTCCATCAGCGATTTCGGCCGTGACACCAGCTACCACGACTGGCAGGCCACCACCCCGGTGCTGCACGCACTGACCAGTGAGCTGTCCCGGTCAGGCATCCCGGGACGCGAGCCCCTCGTGCCGCCTGCCGCGCAACTGCCCTATCACGTGGCGGCGGCGCAGGCCGCGGTGATGACCATCAGCGTGTACCTGGACCGATTGCGTACCGGTGAAGGCGATTTCATCGATTTCTCGATCCTCGACGGCGCCATGCAGACACTCGACCCGCCGTACGGGACGGCAGGCACGGCCTCGGCCGGGGTCGCATTGAGCGCGCAACAACGTGACTGGAACGCCGAACGGCTGCGGTACCCGATCATCGCGTGCAAGGACGGGCACGTGCGGATCTGTCTGCTGGCAAAACGCCAGTGGCACGGCATGTTCGAGTGGATGGGCCGCCCTGTTCAGTTCGCCGATCCGTCGTTCGACCGGCTGCGGGTGCGGTTCAGCTCACCGGAACTGATGTCGGCGATCGGGCGATTTTGCGCCGGGCAGACTCGGGCCGAGCTGGAGGTCGCCGGCCAGCGGCACGGGGTGCCGACGGCGGCGGTGCTGACCCTGGCCGAAACCCTCGGCACCGAACAGGTCAAGAGCCGCGGGTACTTCCACGAGGTCGATCTGTCCCCCGGAATGTCGGCGCCGGTGCCGGCAGGTGTCGTCGAGATCGACGGGCACCGGGCCAACACGGTGAACGTGTCCGAGCCCGCGGGGGCCGGCCACCCGCGCCGCCTTGATGTCGCGCCGCTGCTCGCCGGTCGCCGGCGCCGCGACGAGGGCCTGCCGCTGGAGGGGGTGCGCGTACTGGATCTCGGCGTGATCGTCGTCGGATCCGACACCGGACGACTGTTCGGCGACCTCGGCGCCGACGTCATCAAGATCGAGAACTCGGCCTTCCCGGACGGACTGCGCGGCAATCTGACCTCCATGTCGCAGACCTACGCCGCCGGCCACCGCAACAAACGCTCGATCGGCATCGATCTGCGGACGCCGCAGGGCCGGGCGCTTGCGCACCGACTGGTCACCCATTCCGACGTCGTGCTGACGAACTTCAAACCGGGCGTGGCCGAGACCCTCGGAATGGACTACCGGAGCTTGCGGGAACTGAACCCGGGCATCGTGGTGGTCGACAGTTCGGCGTTCGGACCCAGCGGGCCGTGGGCGGAACGGATGGGCTACGGCCCACTGGTGCGGGCGGCCGCAGGCTTTACCGACCTGTGGGTGTACCCCGACGAACCGGAGTCGTTCTGCGACACGGTCACCGTCTACCCCGATCACGTGGCGGCCCGGATCGGTGCCCTCGGCGCGCTGACTCTGCTGCTGCGCCGCGAACGCACGGGCACCGGCGGGTCTGTCAGCGTCGCGCAATCGGAGGTGATGCTGAGCCACCTGGCCGGCGAGATCGCCGCCGACGTCCTGGTGCGGCGCGGGCACGAACCCACGGTCGAACCCGTCCACGACGCCCCCTGGGGCCTGTTTCCGGCCGCAGGCGAGGATCGCTGGCTCGCCGTGACCGTGCGCGACGACGCCGATTGGCACGCGCTGTGCGGGGTGATCGATCGTCCGGATCTCGGCGTGGATGAACAGTTGCGGACCCGCACCGGACGGGACGCCCACCGCAACCGCGTCGACGAGGCCGTGCGTGCCTGGACGTCGCAGCGCCCGGCGACCGAGGCGATGAATCTGCTGCAGGCGGCAGGTGTTCCGGCCGGCGCAGCGCTGCGCGCCGCCGAGGTCGCCGACTGGGACTACTACGTGCAGCGCCGCGCTTTCCGCGAGGAACTGCACCCCCACGCCGACGAGCCGTTCACGATGGAGAACGTGCAGATCCATTCGGATCGCATCGCTGATCCACCACTGCTACAGGCGCCACTGCTCGGCGAGCAGACCCGGGAGATCGCCGCCGAACTGCTCGGCATGGACGATGCCGACATCGACGGGCTGATCAGCGCCGGGGTGCTCGAAGTTCCACAGACCGTGCAAGCGACCGGACGCTGATCACGCATCTCGTACGATTCGGGGATCACACCCCGAATACCGCCCTCGCACAGCCGGAAATGACCGCATGGACTTCACCAGACTCTCCTACTTCGTGGCGGTCGCGGAGGAACTGCACTTCAAGCGGGCCGCCGACCGGCTGAGGATCACGCCTCCGCCGCTGAGCAAGCAGATCAAGCTGCTGGAGAAGGAGCTCGGCGGGCCGCTCTTCGAGCGCAACTACCACGAGGTCCGCCTGACGCCGCTGGGCGCCAAGCTGCTCGGTCCCGCCCGCGAGATCCTGCGCCAGGTCGATGAGTTGAAGGCCACCGCGGTACGGCTCACCGAGGGAGCCGCGACGGTCCGGGTCGGCGCAACCGCTTATGCGCCATCAGATTTCGTGGCTCAGGTCCGGACCGCCGTCGCCAACCTGGCCGTGCCGACCGAGTTCAGTGTTCCCGGGTCGGCTGCGGAGGTGACGGCCAAGCTCGTGTCCGGCCACCTCGACCTCGGGCTGATCCATCTGCCCACCTCCGACAAGCGGTTGCAATACCGCGTGGTGGCCACCTTCCAGGGCGCGGTCGCGGTGCGTTTCGACGATCCGCTGGCGACCGAGGACCTGGTGTCGATCGAGGAATTACGCGATCGCGACGTGGTGATCGACTTCGCCCGGCCCAATCCGGTCATGCTGGCCGGCCTGACCCGAGCGCTGAACGCACGCGGGGTGACGCGCATCGTGCGCACCACCAACCAGTTCGGCGGCGAACTGGAGATGGCTGCCCAGGTGTCCAACCGCCACCTCGTCGCGCTGGTGCCCTACGCACCCGAATCGCTGATCGGCAAGATCTTCTCCCCGCCGGAGTTCACGCTGGTGCCCATCGACGAGAGCACCTGGTCACCGGCCCGGATCGCCTTGGCCTGGGTGCCCGATCGACTGAAGAACCCGGCGGAGATCGAGGCGCTGGTGGCCGAGTTGGCGTTGGTACTGGCCCGCGCGCGGGCGCAGTAATGTGTTTCCGGTGATGCCGATGATGGTGGGGGCAAGTGTGGTCTCGAGCGTCGCCGCACTGGCGGCCCTGCTCGGCACGTCCGCACCCGCACCACAGATCCGTCTGGTCGACGACACCGTCCCGATGACCCAAGGTGACGGATCACTGTCCGACGGGCAGGTCCTGACCCCGTTCGACGTGCAGAACCCGGCGATCGGCCGGCTGGATCCTCGGCTGCTGGCCGCCATCCAGAACGCCGCCAATGCCGCGGCCGCCGACGGCGTGACCATGACGATCAACTCGGGCTGGCGGTCCGCTGACTTCCAGCAGTCACTGCTCGACCAGGCGGTGCAGACCTACGGAAGCCTCGCCGCCGCACGCCAGTACGTGCAGACGCCGACCGCGTCCCGGCATGTCACCGGGGAGGCGGTCGATGTCGGCGGTCCGCAGGCCGATCGCTGGCTGATCGCCAACGGTGGGCGCTTCGGGCTGTGCCAGATCTATGCCAATGAGCTGTGGCACTTCGAACTCGTCGCCGACCCGGCGGGCAACTGTCCCCCGCTGCAGGCCGACGCCGCGGGCTGAACCGCGCCGATTTCTACCTGAGGGTTGTGGAAAACGTCGACCAACAGCCCAGGCGTAGAAACTGGCGACCTAGAGGCGCTTATCGTGTCCCTATGACTCTGTCCGGGAAGACCATGTTCATCTCCGGCGCCAGCCGCGGTATCGGCCTGGCGATCGCCAAGAAGGCCGCCGCCGACGGCGCCAACATCGCGCTGGTCGCCAAGACCGCCGAACCGCATCCCAAGCTCGAAGGCACCGTTTACACCGCGGCCAAGGAGATCGAGGAGGCCGGCGGGCAGGCCCTGCCGATCGTCGGTGACGTCCGCGACGGCGACTCGGTGGCAGCCGCGGTCGCCAAGGCCGTCGAGCAGTTCGGCGGCATCGACCTCTGCGTCAACAACGCCTCGGCGATCAATCTCGGCTCCATCGAGGAGGTGCCGCTGAAGCGCTTCGATCTGATGAACGGGATCCAGATCCGCGGCACCTATGCCGTGTCGCAGGCCTGCATTCCGCACATGAAGGGTCGCGAAAACCCGCACATCCTCACCCTCTCCCCGCCGATCCGGCTGGAATCCGAGTGGCTCAAGCCGACCGCGTACATGATGGCGAAGTTCGGAATGACGTTGTGCGCGTTGGGTATCGCCGAAGAGATGCGGGAGGCGGGCATCGCTTCGAACACACTGTGGCCGCGCACCCTGGTGGCCACCGCAGCGGTGCAGAACCTGCTCGGCGGTGACGAGGCGATGGGTCGCGCCCGCAAGCCTTCGGTGTATGCCGATGCGGCGTACACGATCTTCAACAAGCCGGCGCGGGAGTACACCGGGCAGAGCCTGCTGTGCGAGGACGTCCTACTCGACAACGGTGTCACCGATCTGTCCGTGTACGACTGTGTGCCCGGATCGGACCTCGGCGTGGACCTGTGGGTGGACACCCCCAACCCGCCGGGATACGTCCAGCCGTAGCCGGGCGCGGCGACCTTCAGCGACAACCTGAAAAACATTGCCGCCGTGCAAATTCACGACTACCATCGAACATGTGTTCGAATTGCTCGATCGGCCGGCGCTCAGTGCACTCACTGACGCCGCGCTGATCGACACCCTCGACCACCGCACCCGCGCTGAAGCCGTTGAAGCCGCCGGGCGCCTGGCCGTCATCGCCGAGATCGTGGCCCGCCACTGCGACGACGAAGACGACGCATCCGCCTACCGCGCGATCGACGGCTGGGAAACCGCCACAGCTGCAGTCGGCGCCGCCTGCAACCTCAGCCGCGGTGCCGCCTCCGCCCAGATGCGCATCGCCGAGGCATTGCGCGAACGGCTCCCCAAGGTCGCCGCCGTATTCGCCCGCGGAGACATCTCGGCCAAAGTGATCTCCACCATCACCTGGCGCACCCAACTCGTCACCGACGATGACGCATTGGCACTGATCGACACCGCCCTGGCCGGCGCCGCCACCACCTATGGCGCGCTGACCGCCACCAAAACAGAACACGCCATCGATGTGTGGGTGGAAAAATTCGACCCCGCCGCCGTGCGCAAGACCCGCACCGCCGCACGAGAGCGCGACATCCACTTCGGTGACCCCGACGATCCCAACGGCACCGTCTCCATCTGGGGACGACTCCTGGCCACCGACGCAGCCCTGATCAAAAACCTGCTCAACACCATGGTCCGAGGAGTCTGCGACAACGACCCGCGCACCATCGGGCAACGCCGGTCCGACGCACTGGGCGCCCTCGGCGCCGGAGCCGACCACCTCACCTGCCAATGCGGCAACCCCGACTGCCAAGCCACCGGCATCGACCCCCGCTCCCGTGCCGTTGTCATCCATCTCCTCGCACAAATGCTGCCCGAGTGGGCCACACACGGTGACGAGAAGCACGGTGACACAGGCGAAGACGAGACTGATGCCGGTGCCGGTTCCGACACAGGGGTCGGGCCACCCGCACATGCACTCCGGGACCCGGCGCAGCTTCCCCGGGACCCACGCATCCACGGCGAACCCGACCTCAGCGAATACGGCGCCGACCGCGTACCGGCCGTAACCGGCTCTCCCGCAATCATTCTCGGCGGCGGGGTCGTGCCCGCACCGCTGCTCGCGGAGCTGATCGTCACCGGCGCCACCGTCAAACACGTCACCAACTCCGACGATCTCACGGCTCAAGCCAGCTACCGGCCCTCAACAAGACTGGCCACATTCGTCCGAATGCGCGACCTCGTGTGCATGTTCCCCGGCTGCGGAGTAGCAGCCCACAATTGCGACCTCGACCACACCACGCCCTGGCCCGCCGGTGCCACCCACCCCGGCAACCTCGGACCCAAATGCCGAACCCACCACCTGATCAAAACCTTTGAGACCGGCCAGAACGGCTGGACCGACATCCAGCACCCAGACGGCAGCCACACCTGGACCGCGCCGACCGGCCACACCTACCAGACCACACCCTTCAGCCAGATCCTGTTCCCCGACTGGGCCACCCGCACCCCGGCCCCATCCGCGAAGTCGGCCCCCACGGCCACCATCGACCGGCACATGAAAATGCCGGTCCGCCAACGCACGCGCCGACAAACCCGCACCCAACGCATCAACGCTGAACGCCGCCTCAACACCGAGCTCGACAAACCTCCGCCTTACTAATCGAACTCGATGGCTTCGTTGATCTGATCGAGGCGGTACCGTCGCGTCGCTAGGCTCGTCTGCATGCCTGACCCACAACTCACTGACCCGCGACCCACCAACTGGGCCGCCGGCCGCTACCAGGCCGTCGCCGAACGCATCGCCGTCATCGCCGATGAGGTCGTCTCCGCAGCCGATGGGTTGCGGCCGGTGCGTGACACCGAGCTTGTTGATCTGGCCTGCGGTACCGGAAGCGCGGCGCTGGCAGCCGCCGAAGCCGGCGCCCAGGTCACCGGCGTGGATCTCACCGCCGAGTTGATCGCCATCGCCGCCGAGCGCCCGCGTGCCGATGCGGTGCAGTGGGTGGTCGCCGACGCTGCGCACACCGGCCTGCCCGACGGCGGGTTCGGCACGGTGGTGTCGAACATGGGCATCATCTTCGTCGAGCCCACGAGCCTGGTCGCCGAGGTCACCCGACTGCTGAAACCCGGCGGGGTGTTCGCGTTCTCCACCTGGGTCCGCGATGAGGCGGGCAACCCGTTCTTCACCCCGATCGTCGAGACCCTGGGCCGGCCGCCGGCCTCGGTGTATTCGCCCGATCAGTGGGGCGACCTCGACGTCGTGCAGTCCCGGCTGGCCGCGGGGTTCGACGAGGTGCAGTTCGAAACCGGTTCACATACCTGGCAATTCGACTCGGTCGAGTCCGCGGCGGGCTTCATCGCCGACGAATCACCGATGCATGTGGACCTGCTGAGCCGGCTGGACGAGCCGATGCGGGGCCGCCTGCTCGACGCGTTCAACGCCGCGCTGAGCGCACAGGCCGACAAGGAGGGCCGGGTAGCCTTCGACGCACCCTATGCCGTGGTCACCGCGCGCCGTAAAACATGAATCACGTTGTCTGACAGATAATTCCAGAGAAGAAGGAATGCCAGTTGCGGAGCAGCACCAAAGCGGTCACGCCATTGCTCATCGTCATCATGATTCTCGGCACACTGGCCGGCCCGACTGCTGCCGGAAGTCCCGATGCGCTCGCGACCACCGTGGACCGTGCGTTCCGACCGCTCATGGCCCAGTACGACATACCGGGCATGTCCATAGCGGTGACGGCCAACGGTCAACAGCGCTACTTCAATCTCGGCGTGGCCAACAGACAGAGCGGGATGCCGGTGACCCCGCATACCCTCTTTGAGATCGGTTCGGTCAGTAAGACGTTCACCGGGACACTGGCGTCCTACGCGCAAGCACTCGGGCGAATCTCGCTGACTGATCACCCCAGCACCTACATGCCGCAGTTGACGGGCAGCGCCATCGACAAAGCCGACCTGCTCAACCTCGGCACCTTTACCGCGGGTGGATTGCCCCTGCAGTTTCCGTCGGACGTCACAGATGACGCCCAGATGCAGACCTACTTTCAGCAGTGGGAACCCGATGCCACCCCCGGGCAGCAGCGGCGATACTCCAACCCGAGCATCGGCCTGCTCGGCCACCTCACCGCACTGGCGATGAACCGTGACTTCAGCGACCTTATTGAAGGGGAGATCTTCCCGAAGCTGCAGTTGCACCACAGCTACATCCGAGTGCCGCAATCCCAGATGGCCGACTACGCCTGGGGCTACAACGCCGACAACGAGCCAATCCGGGTGAACCCAGGCGTTTTCGATGCCGAAGCCTACGGCGTCAAGTCCTCTGCGGCTGACTTGCTCCGTTTCGTCGAAACCAACATCGAGCCGAACGATCTTGAGGCACCGATGCGCGATGCTGTCCAAGGAACGCACGTCGGATATTTCAAGACAGGCGACATGATCCAAGGGCTCGGCTGGGAACAGTATTCCTACCCGGTCACCCTCGACCGGCTGCTGGCAGGCAACTCAAACACCATGGCCATGCAGCCGAATCCGGCTACTCCGCTCACGCCCCAACCCACCTCGACCCCGGCGCTGTTCAACAAAACCGGCTCTACAGATGGTTTCGGCGCCTATGTCGTGTTTGTACCCGACAAACGGATCGGCCTGGTGATGCTCGCGAACAAGAACTATCCGATCGCCGCGCGCGTCACCGCGGCCCACGCTGTCCTGCAACAGCTTTCGACCGAAAAGCCGTAGCTGTCTAGCGGGGACGTGTCTTACCGGACAACATGGTCTCGACACTGTCGGCGAAGGCCGCGGTGGTGAAGCAGGTCGGTTCGGCGAACTCTTCGAGCGTGAGCGCATCGTTCCAACTGGCGTCGGCCGCGGCGCGCAACAGGGGTTTGGCCATCGCGACCGCGTGCGGCGGCAGCGCAACGACACGCGAGCACCACGCATCTGCGGTTTCGAGCAGCTTCTCGTGAGCGACGACCTCGTGCACCAGCCCCAGCCGCTGCGCGGTTTCGGCGTCGATGTGCTCACCTTTCAGGTAGTAGGCAAGCGCGCCCTGATAGCCGAGCCGCCGGGTCAGCGCCCAGCTGGTGCCGACCTCCGGGATCAATCCGAGGCGCGCGAAGGCGGGCACGATGACGGCCTTCTCACTGGCGATGGTCAGATCGCAGGTCAGCGCCCAGGCCAGCCCGACGCCGGCCGCGGGCCCGTTGAGGGCAGCCACGAAGATGGTGTCCGAACCCGCGATGAGCCGAGCGATGCCACCGAATTCGCGTCGTATCCAGCGCCATACGTCCGCGGTTCCCTCGCCCTGATACCGACTCTCGATGGCTGCGCGCATCATGCGCAAGTCGCCGCCCGCGCTGAAGCCCGGATCGGCGCCCGTCAGCACCACGGCGCGAATGTTGTTGTCGGCGGCCAGATCTTCCAGCGCCCGGCGTAACTGCCGGACCAGCGGTGCGGACAGGACGTTCAGCCGGTCGGGTTCATCAAGAGTCACCACGGCGCGATCACCGCTGCGGTCGACGAGAATCCGTTGTGGAGCGTCCGGGTCGTCCCCGTCGGCCACCATGCTGCGATACAAGGGTTTGTCCATCACGAGACCTCCTCAACTGGTCTGGCCTGCAGTGCTTTCCATGCCGCATCGGCGAATGTCTCGACGACATCGCCGTCCATGTCGGCGGTGTCGCCGGCTACCCAGTAGCGGGCGTACTCCTGTGCGGGACCGAGCCACAGTGCGGCGGTGATACCCGGCCGCATGTCGACGAGCGCCCCGTAGGCGTGGTGCGGGCGCCACCAGTCCCGGATGGTCGCGAAGAAGTTCTGGTTGGCGACACGCAGCTCCGGGCTGTCCAGCCGATCGCCCAGCAGAAGCGCCGCCTCACCGCGGTGGGCCGCCACCCAGTTCAGATGGTTGCGGACACCGCCACGGATCCCGTCTTCGGCGGTGGCTTGTTCGCGCAGCATGGCCAGGAAACCCACCTGGTACTCGGTCATGAGCTGTGCGTAGACCGCCGCCGCCAACGCGGGTTTGTCGGGGAAGTGATGGTAGAGCGATCCGACGCTCACCTCGGCCTCGCGCCGCACCTCGTCCAGTGTCGGGGCAATGGTCCCCTCGGCCGCGAAACGACGACGCGCAACCGATATCAATCGGTCTCGCGCACCTTTGGCCCTGGACGGTGGCACGAGAAACACTCTAACAAAACCGAGGAATCCTCTAGAACCCCGTCACTCTGCCTGATAGAGGATTCCGCGACCGATCGCCGCACGCACCTCCGGCAGTGCGGCCTGCGCCAGTGCATCGGCATCCACCCCGTGATGGGCGGCGAGCAGCTGGATCAAGGTGCCCAGGGGCACCTCACCGCGGCAACCTGCCAGCAGCGCCCGCAGTACCTCGTCGACTCCGATCACCGCGGCCGGGCCGCCGGGGCGGCGCACCGCGGCGCCGACCTGCTGCCACCCGTCCGGTCCGGGAAGCGACTGTTCCTCCAGGAACACCGGCGCCGTGGAGAGCCGCGCCGCCAGCAACGCGTCGTCGGAAGTGTCGCGCAGGTAGGCCCGCCGGGCGAAGAACGCATCCACTTCCGGGCCGGTGAGCGCCTCGTCGGCCCCGGTGATCTCCTCGAGGATCTGCTCGGGTGTTGCCCCGTCACGCGGGACCCGCAACGAGATCATGCCCATCCCGATTCCGGCGATGCCCTGTTCGGCGAACCAGTCGAGCCATCGCCCGCCACGCTGCGCCTGCTGGTCGAGGTCCTCGCCGGCGTCGGCCAGCCACAGCGACACATAGCTGACCGGATCGGCCAGTTCACGCTGCACCGCCCAGGCATGCAGGCCGGTTCCGGCCAGCCAGCCAGAAACACGTTGGCGCCAGGTCTCGCCTTCTTTACCGTCGCGCACGATCCAGTTGGCCATGATGTGCGCGGTACCGCCCGGCAGCAGATGGTCGCCTACCTGTTCGATGAGGCTCTGGCACAACGCATCTCCGGCCAGACCGGAGTCCCGGTAGATGTAGTCGCGGGCACCGGAGCCCACCACGAACGGCGGATTCGACACGATCAGGTCGAAACGTTCGCCGGCCACCGGCTCGAACAGGCTGCCGTGCCGCAGATCCCACGCCATACCGTTGAGCCGCGCGGTCATCGCCGCCAGGGCCAGAGCCCGCTCGTTGGTGTCGGTTGCGACGATCTCGTCGCAGTGCGCGTTCAGATGCAGAGCCTGGATACCGCATCCGGTGCCGAGATCGAGCGCGCGGCCGGCGGGGTTGCGCGTCACCGCACGGGCCAGTGACACCGACGCCCCACCGATGCCCAGCACATGGTCGTGGCGCAACGGCCCACGCCGCACCGCAGCGTCCTGATCCGACACCACGTAGAAGTCCCGCTCGCCGTCACTGTGCGGCCGGATGTCCAGGGCCGCCCGCACCATGTCACCGTTGATCTCCAGAACGCCATTGGCGGCCAACGTCTGCAGGCTGACGGACGGGAACGCCGCCTCGACCGACGGCGGCGTCTCCTCGGTGCCCAACAGCAGAAGACGCACCATTACGCCCAGGCGCTGACGGTCGGCCGGCACGGCATGGGTGACACGCAGGGCGGGCCACCACACGCCCCGGCTCAGCGCGGCGTTGGCGTCGGCGCCCAGCAGATCGGCCACGCCGTCGGTGGTGAACCCGGCCGAGCGGAGGTCGGCACCGATCGCGTCGACGACGTCTACATCAACGCCGCCACCCCCGAAACCGCTCAAAACAACCCCATCTCTTCTTCGGGCCCCGCCGGCTCGATGAGCTCCGGGCCGTTGTTGCGGACACTGTTGACCAGTCGCGACACCTCGCGAACCGCGATCCGGTCCAGATCCCCGTGGCCGCGCAGCAGCCCCTCGTCGATCGGCGCGTCGGGATCCATCCAGCGGTCCCAGTCAGTCGCACTGATGGTCAGCGGCATCCGATCGTGGATCTCGGCGAGCGGACCGGCCGCATCGGTGGTGATGATCGTGCAACTGAGCAGGGGCGGCGCGTCCCTGGGGGCCCCTTGGGGGCGCCACGTGGTCCACAGCCCCGCCATGAACAGCAGCTCACCGTCGGCGCCGTACATGTAGTACGGCGTCTTGGCTTTCTTGTTTGCGTCCGGATTCGGCTTCCACTCGTACCAGCCGTCCATCGGGATCAGGCAGCGCTTGTTCTTGGCGGAGTTGCGGAATGCCGGTGAGCTGGTGACCTTGTCGGCGCGCGCGTTGATCAACAACGGGCCCTTGGTGTCGGGGCCGCCGCCCTCGGCGGTTTTCACCCACGGCGGGATCAGTCCCCAGCGCATCGAGCGGACGCGGCGCGTCGACTCGTCGGTGGGTTCGCTGTGCCGTTTGACCACGCTGCTGATGGTCGTGGTGGGCGCGACGTTGTAGTTCGCGCCCGCGACATCCTTGTCCCCCGAGCTCGCCGTGCTCGACGCGCTCTCGTCGATGGCCTGGATTTTCTGCGCCAGCAGCGCGGGATCGGTGGTCACCGCGAAACGTCCACACATAGTGCCCATGGTTGCAGAATCGGCGGACAAGGCAGGATGTAGTGCGTGAGCGCGCGTGAGGAACGGTGGGAGCACTGGCCGGCTCCGTCGACGACAACCCCGGTCGATGCCACGGTGACGGTGCCCGGTTCGAAGTCTCTGACCAACCGCGCGCTCGTGCTGGCCGCGCTGGCCACCGCACAGGGCCCCTCGACGGTCCGCGGCGCGCTGCGTAGCCGCGACACCGATCTGATGATCGACGCCATCCGCACCTTGGGTGTCACCGTGCAACCGGCCGAACACGACGACACCGAGTTGACGGTCAGCGGCGGTATCGCGCCGGCCACCGATGCCCGGGTCGACTGCGGACTGGCCGGCACTGTGCTGCGGTTCGTGCCGCCGGTCGCAGCGCTGAGTACCACCTCGGTGACGTTCGACGGCGATGAGCAGGCCCGGTCCCGGCCCATCGCCCCACTGCTCGACGCGCTGCGCGGTCTGGGGGTGGATGTCGATGGTGACGCGCTGCCGTTCGCGGTGCGCGGCCGTGGCGCCGTGGCCGGCGGCACGGTCGAGATCGACGCCTCGGGCTCCTCGCAGTTCGTCTCCGGGCTGTTGCTGTCCGGTGCGACGTTCGCCGACGGGCTCACCATCGTGCACACCGGCACCTCGGTGCCCTCGGCCCCGCATGTGTCGATGACGGTGGCGATGTTGCGTGACGCCGGCGTGCTGGTCGACGACTCCGTCCCCAACCGGTGGCGGGTGTCCCCCGGCCCGGTCGCCGCACGGGACTGGAGCATCGAGCCTGACCTGTCCAACTCCACGCCGTTTCTGGCCGCCGCGATCGTCACCGGCGGAACGGTGCGGATCGCCGGCTGGCCGTCGGTGAGCATCCAGCCTGCCGACACGATCCTCGACCTGCTCACGAAGGTGAATGCGACTGTTCACCAGCGTGATTCACATCTGGACGTCAGTGGGACGCAGAACGGTGACGGGTACCCCGGATTTGAGGCCGACCTGCACGATGTGGGCGAGCTGGCCCCCACCGTCGCCGCACTGGCCGCACTGGCCCGTGACGGCGCGACGTCGCAGCTGCGGGGCATCGCGCATCTGCGCGGGCACGAGACCGACCGGCTGGCGGCACTGACCACCGAGATCAACGGGCTCGGCGGCGACTGCCGCGAGACCGAGGATGGCCTGCTCATCACGGCGCGGCCGCTGCACGGCGGTACCTGGCGCTCCTATGCCGACCATCGGATGGCCACGGCCGGCGCGATCATCGGCCTGCGGGTGCCCGGTGTGGAGGTGGAGAACATCGCGACCACGGCCAAGACCCTGCCGGACTTCCCGTCGATGTGGGCGCAGATGCTGGCGGGCGACCCGCCTGTGAGGGGGAAGTAAGCCACCTTGGGAGCGCGGGATTACGACGAGTCCGATGTCCGGATCAGGCCGGGTAAAGGCTCGCGTCCGCGCACCAAGACCCGGCCGGACCACGCCGATGCCCAGTCGGCGATGGTGGTCACCGTCGACCGTGGCCGGTGGGGCTGTGCGCTCGACCGCGACCCGCATCACCGCGTGGTCGCCATGCGGGCCCGTGAACTGGGCCGCACCCCGATCGTGGTCGGCGACGACGTCGACATCGTCGGCGACCTGTCCGGGCGGCCCGACACCCTGGCCCGCATCGTGCGCCGCGGTGAGCGCCGAACAGTGTTGCGCCGCACCGCCGATGACACCGATCCGACCGAACGTGTCGTGGTCGCCAATGCCGATCAGCTGCTGATCGTGGTGGCGCTGGCCGACCCGCCCCCGCGCACCGGGTTCGTCGAACGAACACTGATCGCCGCCTACGCCGGAGGGCTGAAACCCATTCTGTGCCTGACGAAGTCGGACCTGGCCCCGCCGGAACCCTTCGCTGCACAGTTTGCCGACCTGGACCTGACCATCGTCAACGCCGGCCGAGAAGATCCCCTGGAGGCAGTCGCCCCGCTGCTGATCGATCAGGTCACGGTGTTCCTCGGCCACTCCGGGGTCGGCAAATCCACCCTGGTGAATCGTCTTGTCCCAGAGGCAGACCGGGCAACCGGCGAGGTATCCGGGGTGGGCAAGGGCAAGCACACCTCCACCCAGTCGGTGGCGCTGCCGCTCGATGGAACCGGTTGGGTGATCGATACCCCGGGGATCCGCTCGTTCGGCCTGGCCCACATCCAACCCGATGACGTGATCTTGGCGTTCTCTGACCTGGCGGAGACCATCGACGACTGTCCGCGCGGGTGCGGCCACATGGGCCCGCCCGCCGACCCGGAGTGCGCCCTGGACAATTTGTCCGGCCCGGCGGCCGGCCGCGTCGCGGCCGCTCGTCGCCTGTTGGCGGTTCTGAAGGAAGCCTGATCGCTTCTCGCGTACCGCTGGCCGGCACATCGCGCAAATCCACCGCCGCGGCGCACTAGGGTCGCTGATTGTGGCTACTTATGTTCTCACCGGCAGCGCCTCGGGACTTGGCGCTGCGACCAAGAAACGGCTGGAGTCCGACGGACATCGGGTGATCGGCGTCGACCTGCGCGATGCCGACGTGAACGTCGACCTGAGCACCCCGGACGGGCGCGCGGAAGCGATCGCGAAGGTCACCGAGCTGGCCGGCGACGGTATCGACGGTTTCGTCCCGTTCGCCGGGCTGGCCGCCGCAGCCGGCCGTCCGGCGCACCTGCTGATCGCCGTCAACTACTTCGCGGCGGTCGAGCTGCTGGAAGGTCTGCGCCCGCTGCTGGCCAACCGCGAGAACGCTTCGGTGGTACTGATCAGCTCGAATTCGACTACCAGCCAACCAAATTGGCCGGTCGAGATGGCCGAGGCCTGCCTCGCCGGCGACGAGGCGGGCGCCAACACCGTCGCCTCCACCTATGGCGATTTCGCGGCGCTGCAGGCCTACCCGGCCACCAAGGCCGCACTGGCGTACTACGCGCGCACCAAGTCCGCGGAGTACATCGCCGAAGGCATCCGGCTCAACGCGATCGCACCCGGGCTCATCGATACGCCGATGACCCAGGAGGGGCGCAAGGACCCACTGACCGGCGAGGCGATGGAGCAGTTCCTCAAGACCATCCCGGCCGGACGCGGCGGGCGGCCCGAAGAGGTGGCCGCACTGGTGGCGTTCCTCCTCGGCCCCGAGGCGGGTTACTTCGTCGGGTCGGTCATCTTCATCGACGGCGGTACCGATGCCGCGTTCCGCGGGAAAGACTGGCCGAAGGTCTGGGAGCTGAATATGTGACGCGCCCCGGCGAGGTCAAGCCAGCTCAGTGCTTGGTCTTGGCCTCGTCGGCCGCTGCCTGCTGCTGCTGCTGTTCGGCCTGCTGCTTGGCCGCCGCGATGGCGGCGCGTCCCTCCGGGCTGGCGGCCGAGTTGCCCGGCGTCTTCGCCGACGCCACCCCGGCATTGCAGTTGAGGTTTAGCAGCACGGTGTCGGTGACCGGTGCGAAATTGTCACCCTTGTGCCAGGACGCCTTTTCCGAACTGGTGACCACGCAGTCGTCGTCGGATTCCGAATCACCGGAGCGGGTCGCGATGACACCCTTCATGCCGGAACCGGCCAGCGCCGACTGCACGTCAGAGTACTTCTGGCCCGCGTAATCGTCGGCCGCGGCGACACCGGTGGCCAGCGCACCCATGGGGACGACCGAGGCACAGAGCACCATGGCAGCCGCGCCGAGCTTCCTCTTCACGAGCGACAGAGTATGAGCGACGGCTGCGAGGAACCTGGGAGTACGTAGGGCGATTGCTTGGAATATGGCATCCGGTCAGACACGAATGTGGGCTTGCGCTCTCCGATCCCGACGGATCTTCGAACACAAGCCCACATTCGATGAAGAAACTGGATGAAGCTACTTGCGGCGCCAGCCCCGCACCGTCTCGATGGCCGTCTTCAGGCCACGACGGCGTCCGGTGTCGGGATCGGTGACGCCGTAGCCTTCGAGCTCCGTGAACATCCGCTCACTACGAGTTTCCGGGGCGTTGTCGGCCGTGTCCTTCAGGAACCGGTCCGGCAGCGACAGCTTGGCGATGGTGCGCCAGGTCTTGCCGTACTGCACCAGGAACGGTCCCGTGGTGTAAGGCAGGTCGTACTTGTCGCACAGCGCCCGCACCCGGACCGCGATCTCGGCGTACCGATTGCTCGGCAGATCCGGGAACAGGTGATGCTCGATCTGGTAGCTCAGGTTGCCGCTCATGAAGGCCAGCGCCCGACCCGAGTCGAAGTTGGCACTGCCCAGCATCTGCCGTAGGTACCACTGCCCGCGGCTCTCACCGACCATGTCGGTCTTGGTGAATTTCTCTGCGCCATCGGGGAAATGGCCGCAGAAGATCACCGCGTTGGCCCACACGTTGCGGATGACGTTGGCCACCGCATTGGCCTTCAAGGTGGACTTGAAGGTCGCGCCGGGCGACAGCGACGTCAGCGCCGGCCACACCACATAGTCCTTGGCCAGCTGATGGCCGGCCTTGACGCCGAACTCGCGGACCCGGACCAACGTGGCGTTGCGATTGTCGCGGCCCTTGAAGATCTTGCCGAGCTCCAGGTGCTGCAGCCCCACGCCCCACTCGAAGCCGATCGCGAGGAGGGTGTTGAACAGCAGGTTGCCGTAGAGGTTGAACGGCTTCCACCTGGCATCCCGGGTCACGCGGATGACGCCGTAGCCCACGTCATCGTCCATGCCGAGGATGTTCGTGTACTTGTGGTGCATGAAGTTGTGGGTGAACCGCCAGTGCTTGGACGCCCCGCTCATGTCCCACTCCCACGACGAGGAGTGAATCTCGGGATCGTTCATCCAATCCCACTGGCCGTGCATGACGTTGTGGCCGATCTCCATGTTCTCGATGATCTTGGCCACGCCCAGGGTTACGGTGCCCGCCCACCACGCCGAACGCTTGGAGCTCGCCGCGAGCATGACGCGGCCGGCGACGTCGAGCGCACGCTGTGCCGCGATGGTGCGGCGGATATAGCGCGCATCGCGCTCACCGCGGGAGTCTTCGATGTCCTGCCGGATCGCGTCGAGT
Source organism: Mycobacterium sp. IDUB_17 (assembly GCF_055419465.1). Taxonomy (NCBI): domain Bacteria; kingdom Bacillati; phylum Actinomycetota; class Actinomycetes; order Mycobacteriales; family Mycobacteriaceae; genus Mycobacterium; species Mycobacterium sp. IDUB_17. Next base: position 287,071 of record NZ_JBVAXS010000004.1, read on the forward strand.
TCTATGCCCAGGTTCTCGATGTCGGCATCGGTCAGATGCGCGAATGCGGGAACGTCGGTAACTGCCATCGTCAGCCTCCTCTCAATTACCTACGGTAGCGTAACCTACGATTCCGTAGGTTACTAGCCAGTAAAGTCTAGACGTCCAGAACACAGTCGCCGGAAGCAGCCGAAACACACGTCTGGATCCGGGTGCCCGGGTCATGCTCGACACCGGTGCGCAGATCGCGCACATGCCCGTCGACCAGACCCACCACGCACGACTGGCAGATCCCCATCCGGCAGCCGAACGGCATCTGGATACCGACCTGCTCCCCCGCATCCATCAACGGCGTCGCCCCGTCAACGGTGACCTGCTTGCCGGTGCGCTCGAACGTCACCGTGCCCCCGGCGCCATGCGGAGCCGCCCGCGATACCGCGAACCGTTCCAGGTGCAGGCTGTCAGCGATACCGGCCGCCGCCCACACCCGCTCGGCGTCGTTGAGCATGCCTTCCGGCCCGCATGCCCACGCTTGACGCTCACGCCAATCGGGAACCACGTCGCCGATCTGCGCCAGATCAAGCCTGCCCTCGGTCCGCGTACTGCGCAACAGCAGCCGGTAGCCGGGATGCGCATCGTGCAGCGCCGCCAACTCCTGGCCGAACATCACGTCGGATTCCGTTGGCGCGGAATGCACATGCACGATGTCGGTGATCTGGTCGCGGCGCTCCAGGGTGCGCAGCATCGACATCACCGGGGTGATGCCCGAGCCCGCCGTCACGAACAACACCGTTGCCGGCGCCGGATCGGGCAAGACGAAGTTGCCCTGTGGCGCGGCCAACCGCACCACGGTTCCGGGACGCAGGCCGTCGACCAGATGAGTCGACAAGAAGCCTTCGGGCATCGCCTTGACGGTGATCGTGATGGTGCGCGCACCTGCCGCAGGGGATTTCTCCGGCGTCGAGGTGAGCGAATACGACCGCCAGCGCCACCGCCCGTCGATCAGCACACCGATGCCCACAAACTGGCCGGCCTCGTAGTCGAACGAGAATCCCCAACCCGGTTTGATCACCAATGTCGCGGAATCAGCCGTTTCCCGCCGCACCTCGACGACCCGGCCACGCAACTCCCGCGCCGACCACAACGGGTTGGCCAGCTTGAGGTAATCGTCGGGCAGCAGCGGGGTGGTCACCTGACCGACGATGCGGCGGAGAGCATTCCAGCCGGGACGCCGCGCAGCGCCGGCAATCGTGGGACGGACCGTGTCGGCCACATTGGCCGAGACTTTGATGGAGTTCTTGGCCATGAACCTACGGTACCGTAGGTTACTGCCACGTAGCTAGTCGCACGACTGCTGTTGCAGGTCAGGACACCAAAGTGTTCTTGTACGTTTTCCCGTCCTTCATGATCACCTTGAAGTTGCGTTCCGGATCGGCCACCAGGTCCAGGCGTGCCAACGGGTCGCCGTCGACCAGCAACAGATCCGCCAGTGCACCCTCCTGAACCACGCCCAGCTTGCCGGCGTAGGGGCTGCGCTTGCCCGACATCGCCAGCAGTTCGGCGTTGGTTCCGGTGGCCATCGTCAGCGTCTCGGCGGGCGAGAACCACTTACCGAGACCGGCCAGCAGCGCACCCTGTTTCGGCGCCAGCTGCGGCGAGAACAAGATGTCCGTGCCGAAGGCCGTCTTGAGCTTGTACTTGCGGGCCAACTGGTAGACGTTGTTGACACCGTCGACGATCTCCTTGGCCTTGGCGGCCTCGTCGGAGCCCGGCGGGAACGCACCGATCATCTCGGCCGGGATGGGCTGCGTGCTCAGCCAGATGTTCTTGTCCGCCATCTCCTTTGCCGTCGCCTCATCCATCAGGTGGGCGTGCTCGATGCACGTGACGCCGGCACGGATCGCCTGCTGGATGGTCTGCGGGGTATAGGCATGCACCGTCACGTACGTGCCCCAGTTGCCGCCCGCCTCGGTGGCCGCCCGCAGTTCGGGTTCGGTGAAGGTGGTGACGTCGAGCGGGCTGTGCGGCGAGGACACCCCGCCCCCGGCGGTCAGCTTGATCTGCGACGCGCCCTGGAACAACTGCTCACGGGCGCGCATCCGCACCTCGTCGGGACTGTCGGCGACCATGGCGGCGCCGAGTTCCTCCTGGCGCGACAGCGGGCCACCCGGATTACGCGGAAGGTCCGCGGGCGTACGGAAATCACCGTGGCCGCTGGTCACCGTGATGATCGCGCCGGACGGGTAGATGCGTGGTCCGTCGATGACCCCTTCGTCGATGGCCTGCTTGAGACCGAAGCTCGGGCCGCCGAGATCACGGACCGTGGTGAACCCGCGCATCAGAGTGTCGTTGGCCTCGGCGCCGGCCAACAGGTTGAGGTACCCCGGATCCAAGGTCGTCAACTGGGTCACCGGCGGCCTCACGAGCATCGTGTGCCAGTGGTTGTCGATCAGCCCCGGCATCAACGTCCGGCCGCCGCCGTCGATCACCGTGGCCCCCGACTCTTCCGGCAGCGCCTCGGTGGAGATCCGCTCGATCCGGTTGCCCTTGACCCGCACGTTCGACGGCGCGGACAGCCGATCACTGTGGCCGTCAAAGATTTTGACGTTCCGGAAGTCCGTGATGGCCATCCCGGCGGCAGAAGGTGCCGGAGGCGGCGGCGCCGGCGCGGACTCTGCCGGTCGGTCGGGCTCGGAAGATCCGGCCGATGAGGTGTCGCCGTCACCGGCCGAACACGACACACTGGCCAAGATCACCGCCATCGACGCCAACAGCCCGAATGCGCGCATGAAGATCCTTGCCTCGTCGGTCAGAGCAGTTCGAGCAGGAACGGCAATTCTTGCGGGGCGTACCACGCGAGGTCGTGATCCTGGGCGTCTCCCACCGTGAGTTCGGCGTCCTCATCCCCCAGATCCGCATCGTCGATGGCGTCCACGGCGGCCAGCACCGCCGGCTCCGCATCGGCGTTGTCGACGTACACCGCGACGACGGCGTCGATCGGCAACGGCCCGGACAACCGCACGACGGCGTCGTCGAGGTCGGGCCGGATCGTCACCTCCACATCGGCCCCCGTATCCGCCACCACCACGGCACGGCGCGGCGGCAGGCCCGAGTCCGGCCGCGAATCCGCACCCGCGAGCAACCGCAGCGAGGCCAACGCGGCCTCCCGCAACGCCACCTCGGCGAGTTCGTCGTCGTCGCCCTCGGCGTAGGCCTCCCGCAGCGTCGGGGTGACCGCGAAGGCGGTTCCGTTCACGACGAGCAGGTGGCGGTCGGCGACAAGCTGCTGCAAGGCGACCAGAGTCGTCGGGATGTAGACGCGCACACCGCGACCCTAGCCGTCCTCGGCGTCCTTTCGATCCGCGGCTTGCGGGTCCTTCTCCACCGAAATCACGAAGTCGTCGCCATGCTGGGTGACACCGCTGACCACGGCGCTACTCACCGCCTCCACCGCGTACTGACGACGAACCACCAACGGATCCTGGCGAAGGTCGCGCACAAGTGCCACCGCGAGACCGATCATCACCAGCACGAACGGCACCGCGACGACGATGGTGATCGACTGCAGACCGTTGAGGGCATCGGCACCACCTACCAGCAGCATCACCGCGGCGACCGCACCGGTGGCGACACCCCAGAAGATCACCGTCGGGCGGGTCGGTTTGATGGTGCCGCGCTCGGACAGCGAACCCATCACGATCGACGCGGCGTCAGCGCCCGACACGAAGAAGATGGCGACCAGCACCATCACCACGACGCTGGTGACAGTAGCGATCGGATATTCACCGAGCAGGCTGAACAACTGCCGCTCCTGGCTGCCCATACCTGCGAGGTCCACACCGTTCTGCTGCTCGAAGATGGCCGCACCGCCGAACACACAGAACCAGACCAGCGACACCACGCTGGGCACCAGCAGCACCCCGGTCACGAATTGCCGGATGGTGCGGCCCCGCGAGATCCGGGCGATGAACATGCCGACGAACGGGGTCCAGGAGATCCACCACGCCCAGTAGAAGATGGTCCAGTCCTGGAGCCAGGCGCTGACCGCGGGGCCCTCGGCCCCGGTACGGGCTGCCATCTGCGGGAGGTCTCCCAGGTAACTGCCGATCGCCGTCGGAATCATGTCCAGCATGAACATCGTGGGACCGACCACGAAGATGAACAGGGCCATCGCCACCGCCAGCACCATGTTGGTGTTGGACAGCCATTGAATCCCGCGCGCGACCCCGGACACCGCCGACAGGACGAACGCGATGGTCAGGACCGTGATGATGATGATCAGGATGGCATTGCCGGTCTCACCGATCCCCGTGACGATGTGCAACCCGCTGCGGATCTGCAGCGCGCCGAGCCCCAGTGAGGCGGCCGACCCGAACAGCGTGGCGAAGATCGCCAGCATGTCGATCACCTTGCCCCACGGCCCGTTGGCACGTTTGCCCAGCAGGGGCTCGAACGCCGCACTGACCAGCTGCAGCCTGCCCTTGCGATACACGCCGTAGGCGATGGTCAGGCCGACGACCGCATAGATCGCCCACGGATGCAGCGTCCAGTGGAACATCGTCGTCGCCATCGCGGTCTGCGCGGCCTCGGGATTGCCGGGTGCGCCGGTGCCCGGCGGCGGGGAGGCGAAATGCGACAACGGCTCGGAGACTCCGAAGAACATCAGACCGATCCCCATACCGGCGCTGAACATCATTGCCACCCAGGACACCGTGCGGAACTCCGGCTCATCGTCGTCACGGCCCAACGGGATGTTGCCGTAACGGCTCATGGCCAGCCAGATCACAAAGACCACGAACCCCGACGCGGTCAGGACGAAAAGCCAACCGACATCTGCCATCACCCAACTGAGCGCGTTCGACGACGCCGCGGCAAGCGAATCCGTGCTGACGAATCCCCAGACCAGGAAAGCGAGAGCGATGGCGGCGGTGACGCCGAAGACCACCCAGTCCACCCCGGCTCGCCGGGTATAGGCCTTCTGCTCCACCGGAACATCGAGCGCCGGATGGTGCGGCACCACATCGGTGACGCGCGACTTGAGCGTGCCTTGCGTTTTCTTTACTGCGGTTTCGTCGGCTTCTTGCGTGTGCTTGTCGGATCTACTTTTTCGTATCTCAGCTGGCATGATCAATTCATCAGACCGCGAATTGCAGCTCAGGTCAAACACGTCATGCGTTTTGCCAGATTTACTTGGCGGCCTCGAGCAACTCGTCAAGAGATTCACGGAACAGGCTCGGCAGGACGTCGACGTCGCTCATCGCGTCACGGTCGGCGTTGATCCCGAAATACAACATGCCGTCGTACGAGGTGACCCCGATGGCCAGAACCTGATTCTGCAGCAATGGCGGCACGGCATAGGTCTCCAGCAGCTTCGTGCCCGCGACATACATCTGCTTCTGGGCCCCGGGCACGTTGGTGATCAGCAGGTTGAACAGCCGCGCCGAGAACCCCGTCGCCACACGAATACCCATGGCGTGCAACGTCGGCGGCGCGAACCCGGACAGGGTCACGATCGTGCGCGCGTCGACCAGGCTGGCCGCGGTGGAATGCGACTCGGTGGCATGGGCGATCTGAGAGAGCCGCACCACCGGGTTGCCCTCACCGACCGGGAGATCGACCAGGAACGGCGAGACCTCGCTGATCGCCTGCCCCGGCCCCGACGAGTCCAGTTCGGCGTCCGGATACACCGACATCGGCGCCATCGCCCGCACCGTGGTGCTCGGGGTCACCGGCTCCCCGCGCGACAGCAGCCAGTTGCGCAGCGCGCCGGCCACCACGGCCAGGACGACGTCGTTGATGTCGCAGTTGTAGCGGGCCCGCACCAGCCGGTAGTCCTCCAACCGATGCTGATCCACCGAGAACCGGCGGTTGCGCGAGACCGTCGTGTTCAGCGGGCTGTTGGGCGCGGTGCCACGCGCCACCGTGCGAGCCACGTCGGCAACCCGGCGACCCACCGCGGCCAATTCGGTGGCACTGGTTGCCACCTCGGTCACGGTGTCCCGCAAGGCGGCCAGCTGGCTGGTCGGCCGGGTGACCCACTCCCCGATCGCACCGAGCATCAACTGGCGGTCGCTGGGCTCGCGGGCCGGAATCCAGATGTCCTCGCCGAACTCCGGCGGCTTCTGCGCGCGGTCGGCGATCACGTGCCCGATCTCGAGTGCGGTCATACCGTTGACCAGCGCCTGGTGCGTCTTGGTGTAGATCGCGATGCGGTTCTTGGTCAACCCTTCGACCAGGTACATCTCCCACAGCGGCCGGGTCCGGTCCAACGGCCGCGAACCCAGCCGGGCGATCAGGTCATGCAGCTGAGCGTCGCTGCCCGGAGAAGGCAGCGCCGAGCGCCGGATGTGGTAGGTGATGTCGAAATCCCGGTCGTCCACCCACACCGGCCGGGCCAGGCCCAACGTCACCTCACGCACCTTCTGCCGGTAGCGCGGAATCTGCGGCAAACGGTGCTCGACGGTCTCCAGCAGGGTCTCGTAACTCAAGCCGGCACGCGGCTTCCGCAGGATCGACAAGGATCCGACGTACATGGGCGTGGCGGTGTTCTCCAAGTGGTAGAACGCTGCGTCGGAAGCCGACAGCCTGCTCACCATGCGGCGCCAACCTCCCCCATCTCGCTCCGCTCGAACCCCGTCACGTTAACCGGCGATTCTGTCCCCGCGCATCACGGGTACTGCCGCCCGTCAATTTCATCCTCCTGGTCACGCCGGCGCCACCCGGAGTTCAGACCGAAATCACCGAAAGCTCCCATCTCCCGTCGCCCTCCAGGCTCAACCGGGACCGGTGATGACGATCGACCGTGGACCGGTGCCCCACACTGACCACCACGCAATCGGGTAACCGTTTCCGCACCAACCCATACATGGCGTCTTCGAGCCCCTCGTCCAACGCCGATGTCGACTCGTCGAGAAACACCACCCGCGGGCGCACCAGCAACACCCGTGCGATCGAGACGCGCTGTTGTTCGCCCAGCGACAGCACCGACGCCCAGTCGGCTTCTTCCTCCAGGCGTTCGGCCAGGTGCCCGAGGGCCACCGCGCACAACGTGTCCCGCAATTCGCTGTCGCTCACATCGGCAATCGGAAGCGGGTACACGACCGCGGCCCGGAGATCGCCCAGCGGCAGATACGGCAGTTGGGGCAGGAACAGCGTCGCCCATCCCGACGGGTATTCCACCAGTCCGGCTGTCCGCGGCCACAACTCGGCCAGGCTGCGCAGCAGGGTGGTCTTACCGCACCCGGACGGTCCCTTCACCACCACGCTGTCCCCCGGGTTCAACACCATCGTCAGATCGGTGATCAGCGGACGCCCCTGCAGGTCACCGACCTCCACATCGGTCAGTGCCAGCGATTCCGCCGTCGGACCGACGGCGATCCTGGGCAACTCCCGAGCCCGGCGATCGCTGTCGAGCATCTGGTCGATCCGCATCAGCGCGGCCCGGTACACGGTGAACTCGTCATAGCTGTCCCGGAAGAACGCCATTGCGGCACAGACGTTTCCGAATGCCGCGACGGTCTGCAGCAGACCACCCAGAGTGATCTGACCGGCGAAAAACCGGGGTGCCTGCACGATGTAGGGGATCATGCCGGTCGTCACATCGCCGACGCCGCGGTTCCAACCGTTGAGCCGGAGTTGGGCGAACACGATGCGCCACATGTTGGCGATGATCTCGGCGAACCGGGAGTGCAGCAACCGCCGTTCGCGCTCGGAGCCCCGGTAGAAGGCCACGCGCTCGGCACTGTCCCGCAACCGCACCAACGCGTACCGGAAACTGGCGCTGAACCGTTCGTTGAGGAAGTTCAGCCGCACCAGCGGGCGGCCGATCCAGAACGCGATGACCGTCACCGTGATCGAGAAGATGAATGCCACGAAGACCATCGCCCGCGGAATCACCCAGCCGCCCAACTGCAACGGCCCCGACAGTTGCCACAGCACGCCGGTGAACATGACGATCAGCAGCGACTTGTTGACCGCCCCGACACTCATGTCGACCGACTTGGTGGTGACAGTCTCGACATCGTTCTGGATGCGCTGGTCGGGGTTCTCCACCGGAGGATCCAGGAAGCGGTTGCGGTAGAACGCATCACCGGTCATCCAGTCGTCGACCAGGCGGGTGTTGAGCCAGATGCGCCAATGGATGGAGAAGACCCGGCGCAGAAACAGGTCGACCACCGTGTAGATCACCGTGAGCGCCACCAGAATCCCGCTGATCGCAAACGACGTCATGAACGCCTGGCGCGCGGCATCCAGTTTGTCGGCGTCGTGGGTGGCCAGTGCCTCCGAACCGGCCTGGATCGCATTCATCAGATCCGCGTACTGATAGGTGAAGATCACCACCACCCGGGCCGAATACACGGTGTGCCACAGGATGAACGCCAGCAGCGCCCAGGTGCGCCAACTGCCCCGGCCGCGGAAGAACGGGGCGTTGACCCGCCAGAACTGTCGTCCCCACCGGGTGAACCTCGCGATGAGCAGCGCGACTGCAAGGAACACCACGAAGGTGATCACCCACGCCTGCAACGTCCATATCAGCGAGCGCAGCGGCTCGGCCGGCCAATCGATACTGGGCTCAACCATCTGTCCCCCTGGTCAGTGCCCGAGGTGTGCGTCACCGTCACGTTATCCGGCGAAACCGATGGCCCCATGATCCGTGCTTTCGGCACGCCGAACGCATGCGATCATGGGGAGGTCTGCACCTCTCCAGCAGATGTCGTCCATGATGCCGACCGCTGGAGGTTGCCTGTGCCCATCCCGAAACTCACCGCGCTGACCGCCCCGGTGATCGACTGCGAGCCGCCCGCGCTGCCGCTGGGAGCCGCACCGGCGTGCACGGCGCCGACCGTGCTGCACGGGCCTACCCCGCGCCGGTTGCGGCTGGCCATTCCCGAGCCGGAACGGCGACTGCAGCCCGGCGCCGCGCAGTTCACCGACATGGCACTGCGCCGGGTCCTCGAAGTCCTCGATCGGCGCAGGCCGCCGGCTCAGCTGAGGTCGTTGATGAGCCAACTCGTGCTCGATGCAGTCATCGCCGCCGCCAAGTCCCGCCACCCGACCACAGCGAGCCTGCGCCGGGTGGGGCTGCGCCCGGCAGCCTCATCAGAGGCCGCCGAGCTGTTCGCCACCTACACCCGCGGGGCGCGGGTGCGCGCCATCGCCGGCCGTATCGAATTACGCAGTGGCCGTTGGCAACTCACTGCGCTGCAGTTGGGTTAGCTCTTGCGGTGCGACTTCGCCGGCCGGCCGGTCTTGGCCTGCTTGCGGGCCGCTTCACGACGCTCACGCCGGGTGCCACCACCGGTCGGCGCGGAATGCCGTCCGCCGCCCGAGCGCTGCACTTCCGCGGTGCCGTCCTCGGACGGTCCGGTGTAGGTCAGGGGCGGTGCTTCGGTCTCGATCCCCTTCGCACGCAACGCCGGCGCGGGGCGCTCCTTGGTGGCCACCGCACCCGACTCCGGATCAGCGGCCGTGGCCTCCCCGGCCTTCGCCGCGGCGGCCGCAGCGAACTCAGCCAGCCCGCTGGGCGCAGCCACGGGTGCGACTTGAGCGCTGGGGGGAGCCGGCGCGGCCTCGACCTGAACGTTGAACAGGAATCCGACGGACTCCTCCTTGAGCGCGTCGAGCATGCCGACGAACATGTCGTAACCCTCGCGCTGGTACTCGACCAGCGGGTCGCGCTGGGCCATCGCCCGCAGGCCGATGCCCTCCTTGAGGTAGTCCATCTCGTAGAGGTGTTCGCGCCACTTGCGGTCGATCACGTTCAGCAGGACGTTGCGCTCCAACTGACGCATGGCGCCCTCGCCGGCCAGCTCTTCGAGCTGCTTCTCGCGCTCGGCGTAGGCGCGGTCGGCGTCGGCGATCAACGCCTCGAGGAGCTCCTCGCGGGTCAGCTCACCGGGCTCACCGACCGCGTCGGAGTCGACCAGATCGTGGTGGTCGATGCCGACCGGGTACAGCGTCTTCAGCGCGTCCCACAGCTTGGCCAGATCCCAGTCCTCGGCGTAGCCCTCGGCGGTGGCACCGTCGACGTAGGCGGTGATCACGTCGACGAGCATGTCGTGGGCCTGCTGCTGGAGGTTCTCGCCCTCCAGCAGCATCCGCCGTTCCTTGTAGATGACCTTGCGCTGCTGGTTCATCACCTCGTCGTACTTGAGGACGTTCTTGCGGACCTCGAAGTTCTGCTGCTCGACCTGCGTCTGGGCGCTCTTGATGGCGCGGGTCACCATCTTGGCCTCGATCGGCACATCGTCGGGCAGGTTCAGCCTGGTCAGCAACGACTCCAGCGTTGCGCCATTGAACCGTCGCATCAACTCGTCACCCAGCGACAGGTAGAACCGGGACTCGCCCGGGTCGCCCTGGCGGCCCGAGCGGCCGCGCAGCTGGTTGTCGATACGCCGGGACTCGTGGCGCTCGGTGCCCAGCACGTACAGCCCACCGGCGTCGGTGACCTTCTCGGCCTCCTTGCCGGCCTCTTCCTTGATGGCCGTCAGGGTGTCGTCCCAGGCGGCCTCGTACTCCTCCGGGGTCTCCACCGGGTCCAGGCCCTTTTCGCGCAGCCGCTTGTCGGCCAGGAAGTCGGCGTTGCCGCCGAGCACGATGTCGGTACCGCGACCGGCCATGTTGGTGGCGACGGTGATCGCGCCGAGCCGGCCGGCCTCGGCGATGATGTTGGCCTCTTGCTCGTGGTACTTCGCGTTCAGGACGTTGTGCGGAATCTTGCGCTTGGTGAATTGCCGCGACAGGTACTCGGAGCGCTCGACGCTGGTGGTACCGATCAGCACCGGCTGACCCTTTTCGTAGCGCTCGGACACGTCGTCGACGACGGCGATGTACTTGGCTTCCTCGGTCTTGTAGATCAGGTCGCCCTGATCCTGACGGACCATCGGCCTGTTGGTCGGGATCGGCACCACACCCAGCTTGTAGATCTCGTGCAGCTCGGCGGCCTCGGTCTCGGCCGTGCCGGTCATGCCGGACAGCTTGTCGTAGAGGCGGAAGTAGTTCTGCAGCGTGATGGTGGCCAGTGTCTGGTTCTCGGCCTTGATCTCGACGTGCTCCTTGGCCTCGATCGCCTGGTGCATGCCCTCGTTGTAGCGGCGTCCCAGCAGCACACGGCCGGTGAACTCGTCGACGATGAGCACCTCGCCGTCGCGGACGATGTAGTCCTTGTCGCGCTGGAACAGCTCCTTGGCCTTGATGGCATTGTTCAAGTAGCTGACCAGCGGCGAGTTGGCGGCCTCGTAGAGGTTTTCGATGCCCAGCTGGTCCTCGACGAACTCCACACCCAGCTCGTGCACACCGATGGTGCGCTTGCGGATGTCGACCTCGTAGTGGGTGTCCTTCTCCATCAACGGGGCCAGCCGGGCGAACTCGCTGTACCAGTTGGAGGCGCCGTCGGCGGGGCCCGAGATGATCAGCGGGGTACGTGCCTCGTCGATGAGGATCGAGTCGACCTCGTCCACGATCGCGAAGTTGTGGCCACGCTGGACCATGTCGTCGGTCGAGTGCGCCATGTTGTCGCGCAGGTAGTCGAAGCCGAACTCGTTGTTGGTGCCGTAGGTGATGTCGGCGGCATAGGCCGTCCGGCGTTCCTCCGGGGTCAGGCCCGAGAGGATGACACCCACGTCGAGACCCAGGAACCGGTGCACGCGACCCATCCACTCGCTGTCGCGTTTGGCCAGGTAGTCGTTGACCGTGACGACGTGCACGCCCTCGCCGCCCAGCGCGTTGAGGTAGGCGGGCAGCACCGCGGTCAGGGTCTTGCCCTCACCGGTCTTCATCTCGGCCACGTTGCCGAAGTGCAGGGCCGCGCCGCCCATGATCTGGACCTCGAAGTGCTTCTGGCTCAGCACCCGCCAGGCGGCTTCACGGGCCACGGCGAACGCCTCGGGCAGCAGGTCGTCGAGGTCCTCGCCGTCGGCGATCCGCTTCTTGAACTCGTCGGTCTTGGCTCGCAGCTCGGCGTCCGAGAGCTTCTCCATGTCGTCGGACAAGGTGTCGACATAATCGGCCACCTTCTTGAGGCGCTTGACCATGCGGCCTTCACCGAGACGGAGCAACTTCGACAGCACGCTATTTCCCCTGTGGGTTCGATGGATCCCATGGGCGGGATCGCTCGGGCTTAGTTGGCCTCCATCGTAGGTGACCGGTCGAAGTCGCTGGTTCTGCTGGCGCGAAGAAACAAAATCGCACCCCGGATTGCTCCGAGGTGCGATTTCGTTTCTTCGTGTCTACCCGAGACGCACTACGCCAGGCGGATCAGCCCGTAGTCGTAGGCATGGCGGCGATAGACCACCGACGGCCGGTCGCTCTCCTTGTCGTGGAACAGGAAGAAATCGTGGCCTACCAGCTCCATTTCATAGAGGGCGTCGTCGACCGTCATCGGCCTCGCCGGGTGTTCCTTGGTCCGCACGATCCGGCCAGGCTCGTGGTCGTCGAGGCCATCCGCCAATCCGGCGTCGGCCGTCGACGTCGGTTGGGCTTCGAACACCGCCTCGTGCGCGGTCGCTTCGGCAAGCGAGACCGGGGTCTTGTCGCCGTAGTGGATCTTGCGCCGGTCCTTGCTGCGGCGCAGTCTGCTCTCGAGTTTGCCGGCCGCTGACTCCAAAGCGGCATAGAAGCTGTCAGCGCAGGCCTCGCCGCGCACCACCGGGCCACGGCCGCGGGCCGTGATCTCGACGTGCTGGCAGTTCTTGCGCTGACGGCGGTTACGTTCGTGGTCGAGCTCGACGTCGAACAGGTAGATGGTGCGGTCAAACCGCTCCAGGCGCGACAACTTCTCCGAGACGTAGATACGGAAATGGTCTGGAACTTCGACGTTTCGACCCTTGACCACAACTTCTGCGTTCGGCTCCGGGGTGGTGTCGCCGACCTGCTCGTCGGGGTCGACCACCATGGTGGCGCTTGTTTCCGGGGAATGGGTTGACATACTCGGCAACTCGTTTCTCTCAGTTGTCACACGCTCACGCGTGCCCTACTTCTCAACGAATCGTGATCGTGCCGACGGGCCGGAAAATTTGCTCCACCCATCGGCGAAAGGTGTCGGGTACTCACCTCCTACCGTTCAGCGGTGAAGTGGCGCTGCGTTACGGGAGCGCCGCCGTGAGTCATTCACGGGTGGTTGCTGCCGACGGTAGTCCGTGTTCACCCACTCGTGCCACCAATTTCAAATACGTGTTTTCAGTTCTTCATGTGGGTTTGATCGCAGCGAAATGACGGGTGCGTCAGGCATGCGAAATCGCCAGCACAGCGGACACCTGAGCCCCGGCGCGCGTGAGCATCCGCACCGATTCGGCGGCCGTCGCCCCGGTGGTGACGATGTCGTCGACCAACACCACCTCACCTGCAACCGGTCGGATCAGACGCACCCGGCCGGCGATGTTGCGCTGACGTGCGGCGCTCGACAGGCCCACCGAATCACGCACCCACGGCCGCAGGCGCAGCGCCGGTACGACGCGCACATCTGGCAGACCGGACGCCGCCGACGTCGCGATCCGGCCGACCGGATCACCTCCGCGGCGACGCGCTGCCGCACGCCGGGTGGGCGCGGGTACGACGGTCACCGGAGTGCCGACGATGCCCCAGGTCAGCAGGTGCTGAAGGCCGGTACTCAGCGTGCCGGCCAGCGGGGTGATCAGGTCGGTACGGCCGTGCTCCTTGACCGCCACGATGGCGCGCCTGCGGACACCGGCGTGGCGTCCCAGCGCGAAGACCGGGACTCCCGGATCGGTCCGCGGAGTCAACAGGTGCGGCTCGTCGTCAGCGACGCCGAGTTGTGCGGCACACGACGCACACCACCGGGTCGACGGCGCCCCGCAGCCGCCACACTCCAGCGGCAGGATGAGGTCGAGCATGCCGGCAGTCTGCGCGCCGGCACCGACATCGCCGGTTTCCACTTCGCCGCTTTCCACACCTGGGTCATGGATCCCGGCGGGTGCACAGCCCGGGTGCAGAAACCGGCGCGGCAGCGGCTCAGCCGGGCAGCACCGGCAGCGAGCCGGGAACCATCAGCGGGCGCACCTCGACCCAGCCGGGGTTGCCCTCACTGGCCGACGCGGAAAGCTGCATCACGCCGCGTTGGTCGGCGACGTACACCGTCGACGGATTGGCGGCCACCGTGGACACCGGGGCCACCAGGTTGCTGCTGGGCCCGTCCGAGTTCACCCCGTCGAGGTTCACATACGAGACGGGGTGGGTCGGGTCGGTCCGGCTTACCACGATGTCGTCGCCGGTACGCCAGGACAGCGACACCACGCTGTTGCCCAGACCGAAGCCGAGGCGCCGCGGATAGGTGAGCAGGAATTGTCCCTCGGGCGTTCGCTCGATCCCGGCCAGGATCACCTGTCCACCTATCACCATCGCCGCGCGGGTGCCGTCGCGAGAGAGCTGCAATTCGGTGATCGGACCCGGATAGCGGGTGGATACCGCGGCCACATCGACCGGAATGCGCGCCGGCACACCGGATGCGTCACGGATGGCACGCACCACGTTGGCATTGTCGACCACCACCCACACGGCCTGGTCGAGCGACCAGCTGGGCCGGGTCAGGGTGCGGCCTTCGATGGCCATGGCGGTGGGCCCGCCCAGCGGCCCCATCCACAGCGAGGCGGCGGTGGCCTCCGGCGCATCCGGCAGCACCACGACCGAGGCCGCGTCCTGACCGTTGCGCGACACCGAGGCCGACATCTGATTTGGCGCCGAGCCGAACGCCCCGGGAACCCGGCTGGTGCTCTGCCCGTCCAGCGCCACCAGTGAGCCGCCCACCAGCGCATGCAGGCCGGCGGCGGCACCGGGCACCGCCCCCGGGTCGGCGGCCGCGACGTCGGAGGTCTCCCATCCGTCGGTGAACCGGTCGTCCAGCGGTGCACCGTCCGCGTTGATCACATAAGGCCCGCTGATCCCGGCCCGCGACAGGGTCCAGATGACCTGTGCGGCAAGCAGTTGACGACTGTGCGGATCGGTGGTCGAGAGGTTCTGGAGGTCGATCCGGGCACCGCCGTATCCGCGGCCCACCCCGGTCTTGCCACCGTCGGCCCGGGTTACCGGACCGCGCAGCTGCAGTGGCGCTTCGAGCAGGTTGCGCACCGTCCTGGCCATCTCCGGACGTGGCCCGGCCACCAGTTTGGAGATGAGCTCGGTGGCCAACTGGTCGGGATCGGAGACCGCGACGTAGCGCGGATCGGGCACGACCGTGGTTCCGGTCGGGTCGACGAAGTAGAGGGTGTTGCGCTTGTACGTCGACTGAAACTGTTGCCAGTCAAGGAAAACGCCGTTGGGCAGCTTGTCGATCCGCCAGCCGCCCGGAGTCTGGACGAGTTCGATCGGACCAGGGTCCGGCAGTGCCCCCTCCCCTGTCTCGAACACTCCCATATCGGACAGGGATCCGAGGATGTCCGCCCGCATATTCACCGAAACCCGGTCCGAGCCACGCGTTTCGACGAACACCACCCGATCGAGCAGCAGCGCGCTGCCGGCGTCGTCCCATGAGCTGGAGGCCGACTCGGTCAGAAACTGCCGGGCTGCCAGATGCCGGTTCGCGGGATCGGCAGTGGCCTTGAGGAATTCACGCAGGAGCACGTCGGGGTCCATCCCCGGCGCCGGTTTGGGCAGATTCGGTGGCGCCGGTCTGTCGACCGTGCCGATGGCCTGCGGGGACGATGAATTCGGAATTCCCGCGCACCCGGACACCAGAACTACCAGACCGACGATCACCACCGTCAGCAGGCGCTTCACACGTTCTCCTCAGCATGTTCCCGGTCCCGGTTGGGACTCTGCCGCGACTTCTGCTGGGGCGTAGCTGGTTTGAGCGGCAGCGGGCTGGCGGTCACCTTGTGGCCACGTACCAGCGGCAGCGTCAGGCGGAAGCAGGCCCCCTTGCCCGGTTCACCCCAGGCCTCCAACCGGCCCTGGTGCAGTCGCGCGTCCTCGATGCTGATGGCGAGGCCGAGCCCGGTTCCACCGGAGCGCCGGACCCGCGACGGATCCGATCGCCAGAAGCGGCTGAACACCAGTTTCTCCTCGCCGGGACGTAGGCCGACGCCGTAGTCGCGGACGGTGACCGCGACGGTGTCCTCGTCGGCGGCCATGCGGATTCGCACCGGTTTGCGTTCGGCGTGGTCGATGGCGTTGGCGATGAGATTGCGCAGGATCCGTTCCACCCGGCGCGGATCCACCTCGGCGATCACCTCGTCACCTGGCATGTTGACGTCGAGTTCGACCTCGGCGTCGGCCGCCAGGTGCCCCACGTTGTCCAGTGCGCTCTGCACCGTGGACCGCAGATCGACCGACTCCACCGACAGCTCGGCCACACCGGCATCGTGGCGGGAGATCTCCAGCAGATCGGCCAGCAGCGTCTCGAAACGGTCCAGTTCGTTGACCATCAGTTCGGTGGACCGGCGCAACGCCGGGTCCAGGTCCTCACTGTGGTCGTGGATCAGGTCGGCCGCCATGCGCACCGTGGTCAGCGGGGTGCGCAGCTCGTGGCTGACGTCAGAGGTGAAGCGGCGCTGCAGGTTACCGAATTCCTCGAGCTGCTGGATCTGGCGCGACAGGCTCTCGGCCATGTCGTTGAACGACACCGCCAACCGGGCCATGTCGTCCTCACCCCGCACCGGCATCCGCTCGGTGAGGTGGCCTTCGGCGAACCGCTCGGCGATCCGCGAAGCCGAACGCACCGGCTGCACGATCTGCCGCGCCACCACCAGGGCGATCGCGGCCAGCAGACCCAACAACACCACACCACCGGTCGCCATGGTGCCGCGCACCAGCGAGATGGTGCTTTCCTCGTTGTTCAGCGGAAAGATCAGGTACAGCTCAAGATTGGGTACCGACGAGGACGCCGGGCTGCCGACGATCAACGCCGGTCCGGAGAACGCATCGGTCTGCACCGTGGCGTACTGGTAACTGACCTGCCCGGCTTTGACGAAGTCCCGCAGCGCCTTCGGCACCTGCTGCACCGGCCCGGCCGCAGCGGCTTCGCGCGGACCGTCGCCGGGAACCATGAGCACCGCGTCGAACGCCCCGGCCATATCCGCGCGGGCATCGGCCTTGCGATCGATCAGGGTGTTCCGGGCCAGCTGCAGGCTGCTGTCGAGCGAGCGGCTCTCCTCACCGCCGACGATGCCGCCGACCGTGATGCGGGCGCGCTCGACCTCCTCGGTGGCGGCCTTGACCTTGACCTCGAGAATCCGGTCGGTGATCTGGCTCGTCAGCACAAAACCGAGAACCAGGATGACGGCGAGCGAGAGCCCCAATGTCAGGGTGACCACCCGCAGCTGCAGCGATCGACGCCACACCATGCTCAGCGCTCTGCCGAGCGTCCCCAATCCGCGCAACAGTGGGCCGGAGCTTCCCCAGCGACCACGGATGCGCCGTCTGGAGCTGAAGATCACGGGGGTCCGGCCTTGTATCCCACTCCTCGAACGGTCAACACCACCTGCGGGTTCTCCGGGTCTTTCTCGACCTTGGCCCGCAACCGCTGGACATGCACGTTCACCAAACGGGTGTCAGCGGGGTGGCGATATCCCCACACCTGTTCGAGCAGCACATCACGAGTAAACACCTGGCGCGGTTTGCGTGCCAGCGCCACGAGCAGGTCGAACTCCAGAGGTGTCAGCGAAATCTGCTCACCCTGACGGGTCACCTTGTGGGCCGGCACATCGATCTCGACATCGTTGATCGACAGCAGCTCGGCGGGCTCGTCCTCGTTGCGGCGCAACCGCGCGCGCACGCGGGCGACGAGCTCCTTCGGCTTGAACGGCTTCATCACGTAGTCGTCGGCGCCGGATTCCAGGCCCAGCACCACGTCGACGGTGTCGGTCTTGGCGGTCAGCATGACGATCGGCACGCCGGAGTCGGCACGGAGCACCCGGCACACGTCGATCCCGTTCATGCCGGGCAACATCAGGTCCAGCAGGACCAGATCGGGCCGCAGTTCGCGGACCGCGGTGAGCGCCTGACTGCCATCGCCGATGACCGCGGTGTCGAATCCCTCACCACGCAAGACGATGGTGAGCATCTCGGCCAGCGATGGGTCGTCGTCGACGACAAGGATCCTTTGCCTCATGGTGTCCATGGTGTCACCCAATCGCGATAAAACCGGGGTACCACACGCGGGTTTCTCGGCTTTATCTGCTGCTTAGCCGACCCGCGAGGGCTGCCGGGTCCACATCCGGGCCCGCGGTGGCCCATCGACCGCACCAGTCGGTGGCGGCCAGGGCGGCGTATACCTCGCCGGTGCGCTGCTGCAGTCCACCGTCGCGTTCATAGGCATCCTTGGCGCGGTCGGCCTCGGTGTTGGCCCGGTGCTCGGCCCGCTGTGCGGCCAGCTCCGTCGGGACGTCGAGCAGTACCTGCCAATCCGGCCTGGGAAGTCTGAGGCGGTCGAACTCGAGCTCGCGCACCCAGGCCACCGCCTCACCGTCGGCCCCCTGGTGCAGCCGGGCCGCACTGTAAGCGGCGTTCGAGGCGACATAGCGGTCCAGGATGACGACGTCGTAGGCGCCCTGCAGGTGTTCGATCTCCTCGCGCGCGCCGGCCCGGTCGAGCGCGAACAGGGTGGCCATCGCGTAGATCGAATCGGCCAGGTCCCCGTGCGCCCCGTGCAGCGCCTCGGCGGCCAGGTCAGCGGGCACCGAATGGTGATAGCGCGGAAACGCCAGGCTGCCGACGGAGCGGTGATCGGCCTCGAACGCCGCTCGCAGGCCGTTGGTCAACGTACGTTTACCCGCGCCGTCGACGCCCTCGATCGCTATGAGCACAGTGGCAGCGTAATCGGTGCGGCGGGTCAGGTTTTGCCACGGTTAGGCTGCTGAGGCGGAGGCTGCTGCCGGTCGAATTCGGAAAATGGGGGCGTCAGGATGTCCAGCGACCAGACAGCGCAGTTGTTCACGATCGCCGCACAAGACGGTGGCCCTCTACCGCGGGCGCAACTCTTCCGGGCGTTGGCCGGGAAGGAGATGTACTACGCGGCAACCGCCGTCGAAGTGGACGGCGGACGCAAGTTTTCAACCCCGCTTCGCAGACTCGATGACGGCAGTCTTGCCATGCTCGTCTACTCGTCGAAGAGGCACCCTGAGCTACCGCAACATTTCGCCGGTGCGCACTGGCCGACGCTGCTCGAAATTGCGCATGAATCGCTCCAGGCAGACTGGCTCGTGATCACCAATCTCAAGAACGAGACAGTTGCCATTTCGCGTGAGCACATGCCCGCTGTCATCGCCGATCTGAGGGGTGACGAGCTTGAAATGGCCATCTCCTGCGCGGTTGATGCCAGACCCGAAGATTGGTTTGAATCTGCGCTGGCCGTATTGCGCGGACGCGAGCTTTACCTCCATCTGCGAGGCAATGCGTCGCCCGGCGCGCAACAGACGATGCACACTTCTTCGGCGGCTGGGCGAAGCGGTTGGATCTTGGCTTACACAACCCGCACCCGCCACGGGTATCACGTACGGCGGCATCACCTGGGAAAGCCTTGTCGACATGACAAGGGGCACAGCGGAAATCCCGGGAGTTCAGATCGTCAACGATGCCGACGACTGGATCATTCTCGGCCGCGACGTCATCTGAGGCCGACTAATTCGGCCGCTGCTGCGGCGGAACGTAACCCGGTGTAAACCCTCGTTCCTGCACGATGAGGTTCAGGCCGCCGAGCGAGCACTCCTCGATGTCGTCGAAGGCGATGTCCGGTTTCAGGTCGGTGCGGAAGATGGGACGCCCCTCGGCGTCGTAGCCGCCGTAGCCCTTGTCGGCGTAGACGTCGACGTACTTCACGATGCCCATCGCGTCGGCGGCCCGACGCGCATATCCCTCACCACCGCCGGACCAGAGCATGATCCGCGTGTTCTTCATGCTCGCCAGGGCGATCAGCAGTGTGCGGATGCGCTCATTGGCAACGTAGGCATCGGTGATGGTGTTGTCACGCAGTGTTCCGTCGATATCGAAGGCGATGGTCACTTCCTTCATTGCCCTGAGCTCCTTCCGTAAAGATAGCCATGCTTAGCATTTTTGTCCGGTGCCGTCGCTCGGTGCCCGAGATCGCCCGGCGATCTGCTCACCCCCGGCTCCACCGACCGGAGCACGTACGAGTACACCGATGAAGACGGCAACAAGGTCACGATCCCCTCGGTCGGCGAATCGATCTTCAACAGCCTCGGTCTGGACGTCAAACTCGGCGCCATCGGCATCTCGGTCAAGGGCGAGGCGGTAGGCCCGATCGGGGCCCTGCAAGGCCTTGAAGACCGCCGCCGTCAACGACATCGTGAAGAAGCTGCAAGGCATCGCCCCGGAAACCGAGACCGTTGCCGACAGGGCAGCCACAGCCACGACCGTCGACAATGCAGCTTCCGACGCGGGCGCCGCGGCCACCGAACTGATCCACACCACCTCGAACAAGACGGTGGCGGTGCCACTGCCGAGTCCGGCCGACCAGACCAGCCCCGCAGGCGAGGTCACCGGAACCGACGAAAAGGCCGGGGCACAAACGGAATCGGTCGGCGATGCCGATGCGACGAAGCCGAAGTCTCAGACCGGTGCGAAGGCTCCTACGGTCCGGACCGGCACGTCGCTCAACACGCAGCCCAAGCTGGTCAAGGATATCAAGGACGCGGTCAAGAACGTCCGCAACGGATTCAATGGACCGCACCCGCCAGTCGACCGAATCCACTTCCAGCTCAAGCAGTTCCAGCGCCGGTGCGTACGGCTCCAGCACGTCCGGTTCGGCACGGGCGGGCTCGGACAGCCCGGCCAGGAAGGGACGCCGACAGCAAGAGCAAGCACGACAACAAGAAGTAACCACGCCGGAGTCACGCCAATCCAGGGGGTGACATCACCAATCCGACGTGTGCGCCGGCCCTGGCGGCACTTCTACCATCGCCTTATGAAGCGCGAGCAGCTCACCGATTTCCTGCGGACTCGCCGTGCCCGGCTCAAGCCGGCCGACGTCGGGTTGGTGGTCGGCGGCAGGCGACGGACCCCGGGACTGCGCCGCGAGGAGGTCGCCCTGCTGGCCGGTGTCGGAACCTCCTGGTACACGTGGCTGGAGCAGGGCCGCGACATCAACGTGTCATCGAGCGTGCTGGACGCGATCAGCGCGGCCCTGCAGCTCTCGCAACCCGAACGCTCGCACCTGTATTCGCTGTCGGGGATGAATCCCCCTCCGGCCGGGGAGCACGCGACCGAAGTCACGCCCGAGCTTCTCCATCTGCTCGAGGCGTGGTCGCCGCGACCGGCGATCCTGCAGGACCGGTACTGGAATCTGCTCGCGGTCAACGAAGCGACTCGGCGGGTGTTCGGCTACGGCGACACCGATCGCAACTGCCTCGTCACGTTCTTCACCAACAGCCGGTACCGCGACATGTACGTCCACTGGGCAGCGGCCGCGCCGGGTGTGGTGTCCGCGTTCCGCGCCGACGCGGCACGGTATCCGGACGATGTCCGGTTCGCCGAGATCGTCGATGATCTCGGCGCGGTCAGCCCCGAGTTCGTCGAGCTGTGGGGACGGCACGACGTGGGTCGCCATTCACAGGCGGTCAAGGCCGTGCTGCATCCTCGGGCTGGCGAGCTGGTGTTCGACAAGACAACCCTGGCCGTCACCGATCTTCCGGGCTGGCACCTGGTGCTGTACAACCCGCGACCCGGGACCGGTACCGACGAACGGCTCGACACCCTGGTGCGGGCTCAATCGCGGAACGGCCTGGTCAATTCGGCAAGTTCGTCGAGGTAGCGCAACGCCTCGGTCTCCGCGGCGGCGGCGTCGCGAAAGAAGACGCAATGGTCGACGCCGCCCTCGGCCAACACCTCGAGCTCGCGTCGGGTCAACGGCGTGATCGTGCTCTGCCGGTCGGGCCCCAGGTAGCCACGTTGGTCGGCACCGATCAGCGTCACCGGAATCCGGTCGCGTCCCCGCTCGTCACCCCGCCGCCGAAGTTCCTGCACCCGGGTCACGAACCCCTCAGGTGTGCCAACCAGATTCGGCGCCCACTGGTCACCGTATTCGAGTACCCGTTGCAATACGGTGGGACCGTTGCCGCCGACGAGCACCGGTACATGAGGCCGCTGGATGGGCTTGGGCCATGAGTAGATCGGGTGGAAATCTACGAACTCGCCGTGAAACTCGGCCTTCTCGGCGGTCCAGATCTCCTTCATCGCCAGCACCCGCTCGCGCATCAAGGCCAGTCGGGTCCTCGGTTCGGTGCCGTGATTGCGCATCTCCTCACGCAACCAACCGGCGCCGACACCGAGCTGGAACCGACCGCCGGAGAGCTGGTCCACACTCGCCGCTTCCTTGGCGAGCGTGATCGGATCACGTTGCACCACCAATGCGATCCCGGTACCGAGGAGCAGTCGTTCGGTGACGACGGCCGCCGCCGCCAGTGCCACGAAGGGGTCCAACGACCGGTAGTAATCGTGCGGGGGCAGGTCACCTTCGGGCGGTACCGGCCCGGCCACCGGCAGATGAGTGTGCTCGGCAACGAAAAGTGAGTCGAATCCCCGGTCCTCAAGGGCTATCGCCAGTTTCGTGGGCGCCAGGCCCCGGTCAGTGAGGAATGTGCTGACACCGAACTTCATGCCTCCACCGTGCCGCGCGATCGCCGAGCCGAAAAGGGCTCAGTCAACCTGGGACCGCCACCACCACCCTGGGCGTCAGGGAGGTGCCCCAATGCAAAAGTCCCCGAAATCCTTGGATGACGGGGACTTTCGCATCTGCTCGCGCAGAAAGGGAAATCAGTACCGGTAGTGCTCCGGCTTGTACGGACCCTCGACGTCGACGCCGATGTACTCAGCCTGCTCCTTGGTGAGCTTGGTCAGCGAGCCACCCAGCGCCTCGACGTGGATGCGCGCCACCTTCTCATCGAGGTGCTTGGCCAGGCGGTAGACCTCGTTGTCGTACTCGTCGTTCTTGGTCCACAGCTCGATCTGGGCGATCACCTGGTTCGAGAAGCTGTTGCTCATCACGAACGACGGGTGGCCCGTGGCGTTTCCGAGGTTGAGCAGCCGGCCCTCGCTCAGCACGATGATCGACTTGCCCGAGTCGCCGAAGGTCCACTGGTCGACCTGCGGCTTGATGTTCAGCCGCACCGCACCCGACTTCTCCAGGGCCGCCATGTCGATCTCGTTGTCGAAGTGGCCGATGTTGCCCAGGATCGCGTGGTCCTTCATCGCCTTCATATGGTCGAGCAGAATGATGTCGAAGTTGCCGGTCGCGGTCACCACGATGTCGGCGTTGCCGATCGCCTCCTCGACGGTCACCACGTCGTAACCGTCCATCAGCGCCTGCAGGGCGTTGATGGGGTCGATCTCGGTGACCTGCACGCGCGCACCCTGACCGGCCAGCGATTCGGCACAGCCCTTGCCCACGTCGCCGTAGCCGCAGATCAGCACCTTCTTGCCGCCGATCAGCGCGTCGGTGCCGCGGTTGATGCCGTCGACCAGCGAGTGGCGGGTGCCGTACTTGTTGTCGAACTTGCTCTTGGTGACCGAGTCGTTGACGTTGATGGCCGGGAACGCCAGCTCACCCGCGGCGGCGAACTGGTACAGCCGCAGCACGCCGGTCGTGGTCTCCTCGGTGACACCCTTGACCGACGCCGCGATCTTGGTCCACTTGTCCTTCTCCGTCTCAAAGCGCTTGCGCACCAGGGACAGGAAGACCTTCCACTCGGCCGAGTCCTCTTCCTCGGCAGGCGGGACCACGCCGGCCTTCTCGTACTCCGCGCCGCGCAGCACGAGCATGGTGGCGTCGCCACCGTCGTCGAGGATCATGTTCGCCGGCTCACCCTCCCAGGTGAGCATCTGCTCGGCGGCCCACCAGTACTCCTCCAGCGTCTCGCCCTTCCACGCGAAGACCGGGGTGCCCTTGGGATCTTCGGGGGTGCCGTGCGGCCCGACCACCACTGCGGCGGCCGCGTGATCCTGGGTGGAGAAGATGTTGCAGGAGGCCCAGCGAACCTCGGCGCCGAGAGCCACCAGCGTCTCGATCAGCACCGCGGTCTGCACGGTCATGTGCAGCGAGCCGGAGATGCGTGCGCCCTTGAGCGGCTGCACGTCGTGGTACTCACGACGCAGTGCCATCAGGCCTGGCATCTCGTGTTCGGCCAGGCGGATCTCCTTGCGGCCGAAATCGGCCAGCGACAGGTCGGCGACCTTGAAGTCGATGCCGCCCCGGCTGTCAGCCTTCAACTCAGTCATGTAGAGCCCTCTTCCATTCGTGATTGCTTGCCAGCGCACGGGCACGCCGAAAAGCGACGCCACGTGCAGATACCTCTAGCCTGCGGGCTCGCGGGACAGGCGCTCAATGTGTTTTTGACAGCGGCGGCGCTCTGACAGCTAGGGGGTATCTATGACACCGTAGCGCTCGGCGAAGGGCGTCATCAGTCGGGCCAGGTCACCGGCCACATCGTGGTCCGCTTCGGGCGGCATCGACACGTAACTCATCGCCAGCCGCACGATCGCCCGGGCCAGCACCCCGGCGTCCTCGTCGCTGGCTTTCATCCAGCTGTTCTGGAAGGTTCCGGTCAGCCGTTGCGAGCAGCGGGAGATGATCGGCCCGCTGCCGGTGGTGATGATCTGCAGTAGGTCGGGCTTGGACGCACCGGTGAGCAACGAGATCACCAGCGGATCGGCGGCGGACTCGAGGAAGAACGCGCGGAAGCCCTCCAGAAACGCCGCGTGCACTTCGCCGACGTTGTTGGTGATGGCCCCGTCGACCGCGTCGACGAGGCGGTCCGCCAGGCGCATGGCGTATCCCTCGGCCAAGCCCTGGCGTGAACCGAACTCGTTGTAGATCGTCTGACGGCTGATACCGGCGACCTGCGCCACGTGCGACAGCGTGATGGCCGACCAGTCACGGGTCAGCAGCAGCTCGCGCATGCCGTCGAGGATCGAATCCCGCAACAGCACTCGCGATGCCTCCGCGTACGGAATGCGCTGCTTTTCTCGCGGCCGACTCACACGGGCGACAATATCGCTTTCCGGGCCGCTATCGAGCGCGTCGCACGAAGCCGTCAAGGCCGTACGACCTCGACCATGTCGAAATCGGCTTTCGCCGCGCCGCAGTCCGGGCAGCTCCAGTCCTCGGGGATGTCGTCCCACCGCGTGCCCGGGGCGATGCCGTCCTCGGGCCAGCCCTTGGCCTCGTCGTACTCGAAACCGCACTGCACGCAGAGGAACAGCTTGTATGGCTCGCTCACGTCACTACTCCTATCGCCTCGAAATCGATCTTCTCCCGGACGGCACAGTCGGGGCAGCACCAGTCGTCGGGCACCTCGTCCCACGGAGTTCCGGCCGGAAAGCCTTCGCGCGGAGCACCTTTGGCTTCGTCGTAGATGTAGCCACACCCGGGGCACCGGTAGGCGCTCATGCCGCAGCACCAGTGCCGGAGGCCCCGTACCGGGCCAAGACCTTCTCCCGCAGCCGCGGCTGGATGTTGACCTTGGTGATGTCGCCGTCGTAATGCTCCAGCACCCGGTGGTCCATCAGCTTGCGCCACAACGGCGGTAGATAGGTGAGCCCGATCAGCGAGGCGTACCCGCTGGGCAGATTGGGTGCGCCATCGATGCTCCGCAGGGTCTGGTACCGGCGTGTCGGGTTGGCGTGGTGATCGCTGTGGCGCTGCAGGTGATACAGGAACAGGTTGGTCACGATGTGGTCGGAGTTCCAGCTGTGCACGGGTGCGCAGCGCTCGTAGCGGCCGCTGGACATCTTCTGTCGCAGCAGTCCGTAGTGCTCCAGGTAGTTCACCGACTCCAGCAGGCTGAAGCCGTAGATCGCCTGAATCACCATGAACGGGACCAGGCCGACGCCGAAGATCGCGATCAGTACGCCCCAGAACACGACCGACATCGCCCACGCGTTGAGGACGTCATTGGACCAGTGCCATGGCGATTTGTCCTGCCGGCGCAGCCGCTGGGCCTCCAACTCCCACGACGAGCGCAGGCTGCCGAACACGCTGCGCGGCAAGAACTCCCAGAAGGTCTCGCCGAAACGCGCCGAAGCGGGATCCTCGGGAGTCGCCACCCGCACGTGGTGCCCACGGTTGTGCTCGATGTAGAAGTGGCCGTACCAGGTCTGGGCCAGCGTGATCTTGGACAGCCAGCGCTCCAGCGAGTCGCGCTTGTGCCCCATCTCGTGCGCGGTGTTGATACCCACCCCGCCGAGCACACCCACCGACAGTGCGATGCCGATCTTGGCCGGCCAGCCCAGCCCACCGTCGAACCCGAGCCAGTGCAGGTCGGACGCGGTGAACAGGTACGCGCCCATCACGACGCTCGCGTACTGGAACGGGATGTAGAGGTAGGTGCAGTACCGGTAGTACTTGTCGTTCTCCAGCTGCTCCATGACCTCATCGGGCGGGTTCTGTCCGTCGGGTCCGAACCGCAGATCCAGCAGCGGCAGCAGGACGTAGAGCAGGATCGGGCCGATCCAGAGCGGCACCTGCGCCGCGACATGCCAGCCGGCCCGATTGAGCGCCCAGACCACCGGCAGCATCACGAAGATCGCCGTCGGGGCGATCAAACCCATGAGCCACAGATGCCGCTTCTTGTCCCGCCACTGCCCGACGTCTGCGACGTCCGGTCCGTTCGAGAGTTCCGCCACCACGATGAGCCTCCTGTTGTGAGAGCTATCACTGCAATGGCTTGACTATATGGCGCGTGCTGTCGTCTGTCTAGACATAGAGCTATCTTTTGTAAAGTGCTGCGGGTGTGCGGCGTCACAAACCGGGCAGGTGGGGTTTCTGGCTGCAGCTCGAAACTGAAGCCAGGGACAAGATCGGCGCTGGATTTGTCCCTGGCTTCAGTTTCGGTGGCTCCTAGGCCGTGCCGCTCAAACTGTGGCGACGTCCCGGCTGGCCAGGACCGAATGCCGCCGGCCGTACGCGAAGTACACCACCACGCCGATCACCATCCAGAGCAGAAACCGGATCCAGGTCAATCCGGTGAGGTTGAGCATCAACCACAGGCACGCCAGGATCGCGGCGATCGGCAACACCGGCACCCACGGCACGCGGAATCCGCGCGGCAGGTCGGGGCGAGTCCGGCGCAGCACGATGACACCGGCCGAGACCAGCACGAAGGCGAACAGCGTGCCGATGTTGACCATCTCCTCGAGCCGTCCCATCGGGAACACCGAGGCGGCGATCGCCACGAGCACACCGACGATCACGGTGATTCGGACGGGCGTCCCATGGCTGCCGGTCACGGCCAGTTTGCGCGGCAACAGACCGTCGCGCGACATCGCGAACAGCACCCGGGTCTGTCCGAGCATCAGCACGATCACCACAGTCGTGAGGCCCGCTAGCGCTCCGATCGAGATGACCTTCGCCGCCCAGTGCACACCGTTGGCTTCGAATGCCGTGGCCAGGTTCGCGTGGCCGTCAGGCGCATCCCGCAGCACGGTGTAGGACACCATGCCCGAGAGCACCACCGACACCGCGACATAGAGGACCGTGACGATGCCGAGTGAGGCCAGGATGCCGCGGGGCACGTCGCGCTGCGGATCGCGGGTCTCCTCGGCGGTGGTCGCGACGACGTCGAACCCGATGAACGCGAAGAACACGATCGAGGCGCCGGCCAGCACGCCGTACCAGCCGTAGTGGCTGCCGGCAGCCCCGGTCAACAACGAGAACAACGACTGGTCAGCCCCGCTGGCCCCCTTGCCGGCCTCGTTCGGCGGGATGAACGGGGTGTAGTTCGCGGCCTTGATATAGAACGCGCCGACGATCACCACCAACAGCACGACCGACACCTTGATGATGGTGATCACCAGACTGAAGTGCGCGGACAACTTGGTGCCGACCACCAGCAGGACCGTCACCAGCGCGATGATCACCAACGCGCCCCAGTCGACCGCCAGGCCACCGAAATCCGCTATTCCGCCGCCGAACCCGAACACCGTGCCCAGGTAGCTCGACCATCCCTTGGCCACCACCGCGGCGGCGACGGCGAACTCCAAGATCAGATCCCACCCGATGATCCACGCCGCGAATTCACCGAACGTGGCATAGGAAAAGGTGTACGCGCTGCCGGCGACGGGCACGGTCGAAGCGAACTCGGCGTAACACAAGGCGGCCAGACCGCATGCCACGGCGGCGATCACGAAGGCGATCGAGATCGCGGGCCCGGTCAGATTGCCCGCTGTGGACGCGGTGATGGTGAAGATGCCCGCGCCGATCACGACCGACACCCCGAACACCGTCAGGTCCCACCACGTGAGGTCCTTGCGGAGCCGCGTCGACGGCTCGTCGGTGTCGGCTATCGACTGCTCGACAGATTTGGTTCGCCGAAGGGCAGACATATGTGGTGTGGCCTCTCATCCTGACCTAGGTCACGCAATGTTCCCACCACGGTGGCGGCGAAACAGGTAGGACTCTCAAACTTCGCCGAACCGTGCCCTCGCCGCCCAGTGGGGTCTACGTCACACTCGGCTCCGATCGTGATACGGTCCCGCGCATGGCTGAGCTCCCCTACTTTGACCTGCTGATCGATGAGAGGCAGGACGGCGGCGAAACCGGCCAGCTGTGGGATAACCAGGTGCACTGGGGCTACTGGGAGAATCCCAAGACCGCCACGGGCACCCGGGCCGACTACAAGGCCGCCATGGAGCAGATGGACCATGTGCTGTTCGCGGCGGGAAAGGTTGCCGACGGACAGAAGCTGCTGGATGCCGGCTGCGGATTCGGCGGAACCATCCAGCAGATCAACGGCACCTACTCCAACATGGATCTCACGGGCCTGAACATCGATCCGCGCCAGCTCGCGGCCGCCGGTGCCCAGACCAAGCCGGTCAACGGCAACAAGATCGGCTGGATCGAGGCCGACGCCTGTCAGCTGCCGTTCGAGGACAACTCGTTCGACCGTGTCCTGGCCGTCGAGTGCATCTTCCATTTCCCGTCCCGTGAGAAGTTCCTCGCGGAAGCGGCGCGGGTGCTCAAGCCGGGCGGTTACCTGGCGGTGTCCGACTTCGTGCCGACCCTGATGTTCTTCGGTAAGACACCGATCTGGATGGCGATCCGCCCCCGGATCGCGAAGTCCTACGGAACGCTCGGCAATGTGCCCCTGCGGGGCTACAAGTCCATGGGCAAGCGTGCGGGCCTCGAACTCACGGCAAAGCGCAACATCCGGAAGAACACGTTGCCGACGTATCCCTTCCTGCTCAAGTTCTTCCGCGAGCAGGGTTCAGCGGATGCCCAGAAGACGATGATCGTCGGCACCCGCTGGATGAAGTGGCTGTCCAAGCTCGGCCTCATCCAGTACCGGGTTTACACGTACCACAAGCCCGCCTGACAGCAGCCCGTTCGACCTGAAGCACCTTGACCAGCGGCGCCCCTCGGGGCGCCGCTTCGTCGTTCGTGCAGTCAGGCGGCAGGCGTGCCGCGAATGATTCGGGTCCGGTTCAGAGGGTGGGCATGAACTCGGCGAGCGCCAGGATCATGAACACCACCAGTGCAAGCCCGATCAGCCCACCCGCGGGAATCATGGCCACGCACACCACAACCCACACGAAAAGCCGCGGCCATTCGAACGGTTGGTTCCCCACCACACCGCCGCGACGTTCCCGGAGGGTGTGATAGGCCGCCCATACGCCGGCCCCAGCGGCGGCGCACGCGATGATCCGCACACCGTCCGGTGTCGCCAGCAGGGCAACGCTCGCCATGACCGCCACTGCCGCGAGGCGTGCCGTCAGGGCGGTGCGGAGCTCGGCCACCCGCGCGACCGCAGGGCTCCGGTCAGGCTCACCGCGGTACCGCGGTAGCCGTCCCTCGATACCCAACATTCGCCAGATCCACCGCGACCATGCCGTCCGCAGGCCAAGGTCCTCGGCCACCCGCCGGACGTCGGCGGCCGATTCCGCCATCATCTGGCGCGACCGGGCACTCCGCCAGAACGCAGACTTGAAGACCCGTCGCGGAACCCCGAACTCCCGGGCAAAGGTGCGCGGCGGCCCGATCATCTCCCCGATCAACCACCGGAGAAAGAACGGGAACAGAATGGCGTACCACGCCTTCTTCAGGCGGGTGACCTTTTGCATTCGCTGAGCCAGAAGGTCGTCGGCAAACGAAATGTGCCGCGCTTCCTCCGCCAGGTGAATGTAGGTGATCTTGTTCAGCAACGGCGGCACATGAGCCG
The DNA here is from genome assembly GCF_055419465.1 of Mycobacterium sp. IDUB_17. NCBI lineage: Bacteria > Bacillati > Actinomycetota > Actinomycetes > Mycobacteriales > Mycobacteriaceae > Mycobacterium > Mycobacterium sp. IDUB_17. The sequence continues at coordinate 317,166 of NZ_JBVAXS010000004.1, forward strand.
CGCCACGATGCTGCAGAGTCTGCTGGAAGTGCAGCGGCTGTTCACCGCACAGCACTCCGATGAAATGGATGATGTTGGCATAGCCGCCGATAAAGCCGAGGATCGGCCCGATCACCCGCGAGCCGCGTCGCATTCCGGGCACATCCTCGCCGGTGCGGTTGACGAATTCCTGGAACATCTGGATGTGATTACATTCGTCGATCAGCTCGTGCAGCAGATATTGGAACACCGGCGACCGATTCGGCAACTTGCCGGCGTAGTGCACCACACCGCGAATCAGCATCATCTCGAATTGCAGCGTCACCTTGAGCGTGTTCGCGGTGACCCAGCGGCCCATGTCGATGCGGCGCTGCAACGGCTGTTCGGCATACCAGTCCGTCGCCGCGAGCGGAGCGCTCTCCGGGTCCAACTGCCACCGCGGATCGTCGTCCTGCAACGCATTCTCGGGGGCGTCCCAGTCGATGTCGACATGGGGATCGAAGCGTCGACGGACAGTCGCACGAGAGAGGGCCTCCACCCTGTCGAAATAGAGGTCCCCAGTTGCTGTGCCGTCCGCGTCGCTGACCGTTGTCATCGCCCCATCCGTTGATGTGTGAAGTTTCTTGCAGAGGGTATCAATCTGAGAGCCGTATCACGTCTTCAGCCACGGGATTGTGCCACGAGTTGTTGCAAGCCCGTTAGGCGGCCGGTACCAGCACTGACGATGACGTGGGCTGCATCCGCCCCCGCAGCCGACAGATGCGCTCGCGGCGACGACCGAAAGGCAGACAAAATTGACGCCACCTCTCATTCCGATCCGGTTCACGCCGTGGTCGCAGTACCGTAGCCGTCATATGCGCAGGACTCACGAACTTTCGCCGAATCGAGCCGTTGTCGTTGGAGGGAGCATCGCCGGGCTGTGCGCGGCCCGGGTACTCGCCGACCATTTCGACCACGTCACCGTCTACGAACGCGACGAGCTTCCGGACCAGCCGGTCAATCGCAGCGCCATCCCGCAGGGCCAGCACGTCCATCTGCTGATGGCCCGTGGCGGTCAGGAACTGGAAGCGCTGTTTCCCGGATTGCTCCACGACATGGCGGCCTCCGGCGTCCCGGTGATACGCAACCGCCGCGAGTTGATCCACTTCGACGCGGCCGGCCACGTCCTGGAAACCGGACTGGACGACAAATACACCGCCTACGTTCCCAGCCGTGGTCACCTCGAATGGCAGATCCGCAAGCGGGTCAGCGCATTGGCCAGGGTTGAGATTGCGCACCGAGCCGTCGCGCATCCGCAGTACGACCCGGCGACCGAGCGGGTGACCGGCGTCGTCCTCGATGACGGCGATGTCACGCCGACCGATCTGGTCATCGACGCGTCAGGCCGCGGCAGCCGGCTTCCGGCGTGGCTGCAACAGTGGGGATTCGAGCGCCCACGCGAGGATTCGGTACAGGTGGGCGTCACCTACGCCTCGCACCGCGTGAAGATCCCCGAGGGGATGATGCCGCAGAAGATGATCATTGTCGGCGCCACCCGAAACCGCCCGTTGGGGATGGGCATGCTTTTCCACGAGGACGGCATCTGGATGGTGACGGCATTCGGGGTGGCCAAGGCCGAACCGCCCCGTGACTTCGCGGGGGTTTGCGCGCTGGCCGACGAGCTGCTGCCGGCCGAGATCAGTGCCGCGTTGCGAGCCGGTACGCCCGTCGGCGAAATGAACCTTCACCGGTACCCGACGAGCAAGTGGCGGCGCTACGAACGGATCGGCAGATTTCCCACGGGGATCCTGCCGTTCGGTGACGCCATCGCCAGCCTCAACCCCACGTTCGGGCAGGGCGTGACGATGGCGGCACTGCAGGCCGACAACCTGCGCCGGGCGCTGGCCGGCGGAATGGACAACGTGATGTGGCGACTGGCGTTCAGCAACGCCAAGACGATTTGGCCCGTGTGGCTGATGAACGCCGCAGCGGACCATACCGAGCACGGGGCGGTGGGCGACCGCCCCTGGTGGTACCGCCCGGCGTACGAGCTGTTCAATCAATTTGTCGCAGCAGCCGAGACCGATCCCTTTGTGGCCGAATGGTTTCTGAGCAGGACCAGCCTGATCGACAGCCTCTATCTGGTGCCGCCGCCCCGCCTGGTCGGCCGTGCCATGCGCAACAACATCAAGCAATGGCTCGCCGAGCGCAGCGACCGTGAGCCCGAGGTCGTCGCCCCCTCGGCGTGACGGATTCCGGCTAGATCCCGATGGTGACGCGGAACAGTTTCGTCGGCTCGGCGGCAGTCAGCCGGATGGGGCCGTCCTCGGCCGCCACCCACGCTGCCGCGCCCCGCTCCAAGGTCAGCTTGTCGTCGTCGGCGTAGATCACCGCGGCGCCCTCCGTGCACAGCAGCAGCTGCGGCCCGTCGTGGTGGGAGTGCACGTCGATCTCGTCACCGAGGCGGTCACCTTCGACCGACAACACCGATACCGCGAACTCCTGCGCCGGCGTCCGGTAGATGGTCTCCGGCCCTTCCGTGACGGTTTCCGGACGCAGCCGCTCGTCAGGGGTCGGAGTGAAATCCAGCACCCTCAGGAGTTCGGGGACATCCACGTGCTTCGGGGTCAGCCCACCACGCAGCACGTTGTCGGAGTTGGCCATCACCTCGACACCGACACCGTGCAGATATGCGTGCAAGTTTCCGGCCGGAAGGTAGATGCCTTCCCCCGGCCGCAGGCTGATTCGGTTGAGCAGCAGGGAGGCCAGCACACCGGCGTCACCCGGATAACGCTCACCGAGCTCCAGCACGGTCTTGACCTCGGCAGCGAATTTCCTTGCCCCGGACCGGATGTAGTGGACCGCTCCATCGAGAACCGCCGGCACCAGCACGTCGAGGTCGGGCTGCGGAGCGGTGATCCAGGTGGTGAACAAGGCCCGCAACCCGTCGGCACCGGATTGATCGGACAGCAGGTTGATGAACGGGTCGAGGTCCGAGACCGCCAGTGCGCGCATCAGCTCGACCGTGCGGTCGACCGGGCGGAATCCGGCAAGCGCATCGAATTGTCCAAGGGCAACCAGCAACTCGGGCTTGTGGCTCCGGTCGCGGTAGTTGCGGACAGGCGAGGACACCGGGATGTCGAGCCGGTCCTCACGGTCGAAGCCCTCCCGGGCCTGAGCGGCGCTGGGGTGCGCCTGCAACGACAACGGCTCATCGGCGGCCAGCACCTTGACGAGGAACGGCAGTGCGTCGCCGAATCGGCCGATCGCCACACTGCCCAATTGCCCCTCGGGGTCGTCATTGATCGCCTGCAGCAACGACTCTTCACCGTGTTCGGTCTGCAGCCAGGCCGGGTCGCCCGGATGCGCCCCGAGCCAGAGTTCAGCCTCCGGATGGATTGTCGGACTGGGCCTTCCGGTGAAATCAGCGATTGCCGTGCGCGAACCCCAGGCATAGGTCCGCACCGCGCCCCGTAGCAGATGCACTTCTTATCCTCGAACCAGTTTCAAATATACGGCCGTCATCTCCACACGGACAGCCAGAATCGCCAGTTGTTGTTCCGGGCGCCCGACCGGCAGGGTCGTCCCAGCCGCTTCCGGTACGTCCTCGGCACCGATCACGGCGATGTCGTCGAAGCCGCTGACCCGTGCCCCCACCGCTTGTCGTTCGGTGTCGGTGATCAACGCGAATGTACGCATGCGGCGTGGCAGCGGTCCGTCGATCTCTTCGTCATGGAACAACGATCGGGCCGCAGGCACCCCCACTGCCCCGCTGCCCATCGCCGCAAGCACATCACTCAGCCCGGCGGCCGCCACCACTTCCCCGGCCAGGCGCAGCATCGCGGCCGCCCCGTGCCGGGCCAGCGCCAGGGTGGCCGGATTGTCGCCGGCCAGCACGACCGCGCTGTCCGACATCCGCTCGGCCAGCGTCTTAGCCGGATTGGTGAACAGCTCTCGCCCGGCGCTGTTGCGCAGCGCCTCGGCGTCGAGTTCGTCGGCCAGTGCGGCCAGATCCACACGCATACCCGGATCCACAACGTGTAGCGCGGCCAGACCTGCGGCCAGGTACCGGGCCAGCCCGAAGTCGTCGGGCACCCACAGCCGGGGCGCGAGCACTACCGCGCGCCCGGCCGCGATGTCACGCAGCGGCCCCTCATGGGGCGCCACGATCAGGACCCGGGCACCGCGGCGCACACCGGTGGCCGCCGCATTCACCAGGGCCGGATCGCCCGGGTCGTCACCGGCGACGATCACCACGTCCAGTGCGCCGAGCCACGGCGGGGCCTCGGCGGCCACCACGATGGGCGCCGAGATCGACGCGCCGAGCACGGCGGCCAGCATGGCGCCGGCACTCTCGGCCGTACCGCGGCCGGCAACCCAAATCACCGTGCGCGGTGGTTGATCGGCACGCAGCGGGTCGAGCAGACCCTCTGCCGACGCCGCGGCGGTGGCCCGAACCTGGGCGCCCGCCATTGCCGCGGCCCGCAGCAGACCGTTGCGATCGGCGGCGAGAAGTCCGTCACCGTCGCCTAAGTCGACCGTGGCGTCCACGGCGTTCACGGCACCGGCTCGCTCACCTCACGGATCTGTGCCGAAACTCTGTCGACGAGCGCGGCGACGTCCTCGGCGGCACGCGCTTCCACGTTCAGCCGGAGCAGCGGTTCGGTGTTCGACGTGCGTAGGTTGAACCAGCTGCCGTCACCGAGATCGACTGTGACACCGTCGAGGTGATCGATGGAGTGGATCGAGCCGGCAAAGGATTTGAGCACGGCGTCGACGCACGCCGGGGCATCGCCGACGGTGAAGTTGATCTCGCCGGACGCCTCGTACCGCTGGTAGTCCGCCATGAACTCCGACAGCGGACGCTCCTGCTCGCCCAGTGCGGCCAGCACGTGCAGGGCCGCGAGCATGCCGGAATCGGCACCCCAGAAGTCCCGGAAGTAGTAGTGGGCCGAGTGTTCCCCACCGAAGATGGCGCCCGTCTCGGCCATCAGACCCTTGATGTAGGAGTGCCCGACCCGGGACCGTACGGGCGTGCCGCCGCGCTCGATGACCAATTCGGGAACGGCGCGCGAGGTGATCAGGTTGTGGATCACGGTGGCGCCGATCTCGCGTTTGAGCTCACGGGCTGCCACCAGTGCGGTCACCGCCGACGGTGACACCGGCCGGCCGAGTTCATCGACCACGAAGCAACGGTCCGCGTCCCCGTCGAACGCCAGGCCGATGTCGGCGCCGGAGGCCAACACGTGGGCCTGCAGGTCGACGAGATTGGCCGGATTCAGCGGGTTGGCCTCGTGATTGGGGAAGCTGCCGTCGAGTTCGAAGAACATCGGGAGCACGGTGACACCCGGGATCGGCCCGAGGACCGCCGGTGTGGTGTGACCGGCCATGCCGTTGCCCGCATCGACCGCGATGCGCAGCGGCCGCAGCGCGCTGAGATCGACCAGGGACCGCAGGAAGCTGCCGTAGTCGGACAGCACATCGCGATCGGAGGTGACGCCTGCCGGGCCGTCGTTCGCCGGCACGCCGGCGATCACCTCGTCGGAGATGATCGAAAGGCCGGTGTCCTTGCCGACCGGTTTGGCCCCGGCGCGGCATAGTTTGATCCCGTTGTAGGCAGCGGGATTGTGGCTGGCGGTGAACATCGCCCCCGGGCAGTCCAGCAGGCCCGACGCGAAATACAGCTGATCGGTGGAGGCGAGGCCGATTCTGACCACATCCAAGCCCTGGGCGGTGACACCGTCGGCGAACGCTGAGGCCAGCGTCGGCGAACTGGCCCGCATGTCGTAACCGATCACCACCTGTCCCGCACCTTCGGCGCGGACCAGCCGAGCGAATGCACCGCCGACCTCGGACACGAACGCCTCGTCGATCTGGCTGCCGACCAGTCCCCGGACGTCATAGGCCTTGATGACATCGTGAACAGCCGCCGCTGGCCTAGACATATAGCTCCTTGTGAAACGGAATCGTTGGCGCCAGCCTAACCGTCGGGCGGCGTCGATACGTTCACTACTCTTGGCCCGACCGCTGTCTAGTCAGTGGGATCCGGCAACACCCGCAGGTGGCCGCGACGACGTCCGTTGGTCTCCGCGGGACGCGCCGGTGGCACCATCACCGCGCTGGTGCCCAGACCGGTGGAGGGATCGGAGAATCCGGCCACCACCCCGCCCCGGGAAACCGCACCGGGTTGACCTTCGCGGACCGCATCGGCCAGCGCCACCAGATCGTCCTCGTCGGGATGGGTGGGCAGCGGCCCGGCGTGACGGACCAGCTCCCAACCGCGCGGCGCAGTGATGCGGCCGGCATGGCCGACGCACAAATCCCAGGAATGGGGCTCAGACACCGTGGCCAGTGGTCCGACTACCGCCGTGGAGTCGGAGTAGACAAAAGTCAGCGTCGCCACGGCATAGTGCGGGCACCCGGGCCGGCAGCAGCGACGGGGAACATTCACGCCCCAGAGATTACTTTGGACGATCGCTGTGGGCCGCCGGACACGCGCAGCCGTCGGGGCCCCGATCCCGAACCGTTACGATCATCGCCGTGGCCCAGCGCAACCCATGGCGATCGCGCCGCGGCCGCGATATGCGCGGGCCGCTACTTCCGCGCTCGGTTCCCGGCTGGCGCAGCCGGGCCGAGCGGTTCGACATGGCGGTGCTGGAGGCTTACGAACCGATCGAACGCCGGTGGGCGTCGCGGCTGCGAGAACTGGACGTCGCCGTCGATGAGATTCCGCGGATGTCCCCGAAAGACCCGGACAGTGTGCAATGGCCACCCGAGGTCATCGCCGATGGGCCGATCGCGCTGGCACGGCTGATACCTGCTGGGGTCGACGTCAGAGGGAACGCGACCCGGGCTCGAATTGTCTTGTTCCGCAAGCCCATCGAGCGCCGGGTCAAAGGATCCGATGAGCTTGCCGATCTGCTGCATGAAATCCTGGTGGCCCAAGTGGCCACTTATCTGGGAGTTGAACCGTCAGTCATCGACCCAACGATCGACGACGACTGACATCGAGCGCCGCACCCCTGCGATGAAGCGCCCTGCCGGGAAGAGCGTCAGATGATGCCGCGTTTGAGCCGGCGACGCTCCCGCTCGGACAGCCCTCCCCAAATTCCGAAACGCTCGTCATGCGCGAGCGCATATTCCAGGCATGCGTCCTTCACTTCGCATCCCTGGCAGATGCGCTTGGCCTCGCGGGTAGACCCGCCCTTCTCCGGGAAGAACGCCTCCGGGTCGGTCTGTGCGCACAGCGCACGTTCCTGCCATTGGTCGTCTTCGTTTTCCGGATCAACATCAATGTGTTCGGGTACCAAACTCAGCTGAGGACGTGCGGGCATCCCCAGCGGTGTCGGCCCGGCGTTGATGTGCGGTGCGTTGTCTACCGAGCCGAGTAGCCGGTTGTCGAACCGGACCACATGATCGAAATCGCCGCTCTCATAAGACATTATCCCCCGCCTCCTCACTCGGTCTCATAGATCCTAAGTGGAGCCCCACTATTGCGATGTGCGGTCACCCCATTCGAACAGTTGATCGAATCTCGGTCCGCGACACCGGAATCGGTCACCGACCGGGAAATGACACATATGTGATTACACACGTGTTAGCTGCCAGGGTCAAGCGCCGGGACGCGAATTCATACCATCTCGTAATGTCAAATCGGCGCGTCGCGACATCGGCGTGTCCTGCCCGTGACGACGTCGTTTCCATCCGCGCGCCCTCAGAGCTTAGGGTCGGACGTTGTGAAGATCACCGTTCTGGTCGGCGGCGTCGGAGGCGCCCGGTTTTTGCTGGGGGTACAGCACCTGTTGTGCCTCGGCCAGTTCGCCGGGAGCGACAGCAAGCATGAACTCACCGCGATCGTGAACGTGGGCGACGACGCGTGGATGCACGGCGTCCGGATCTGCCCGGACCTCGACACCTGTATGTACACCCTGGGTGGGGGCATCGATCCCGAGCGCGGCTGGGGTCACAAGGATGAGACCTGGCACGCCAAGGAAGAACTTGCCGCGTACGGCGTGCAACCTGACTGGTTCGGCCTGGGCGACCGGGACCTGGCCACCCATCTGGTCCGCACCCAGATGCTGCGCGCCGGCTACCCGCTGTCGCAGGTCACCGAGGCGCTGTGCAAGCGCTGGTCACCGGGTGCGCGGCTGTTGCCGGTCACCGACGACCGCAGCGAGACCCACGTGGTGATCACCGACCCCGAGGACGGCGAACGACGGGCCATCCACTTCCAGGAGTGGTGGGTGCGCTACCGCGCACAGGTGCCCTCACACAGCTTCGCGTTCGTCGGTGCAGAACAGGCAACCGCCGCGCCGGGCGTCACCGACGCGATCGCCGAGGCCGACGTGGTGTTGCTGGCACCGTCGAATCCCGTCGTGAGCATCGGGCCGATCCTGCAGATCCCCGGTGTCCGCGGCGCGCTGCGTTCGACGAAGGCACCCGTGGTCGGCTACTCCCCCATCATCGACGGAAAACCGTTGCGCGGCATGGCAGATGAGTGTCTGTCCATCATCGGCGTGGAATCCACCTCGCAGGCCGTCGGCCAGCACTTCGGCGCCCGGTCGGGCACCGGGATCCTGGACGGCTGGCTGGTACACGAGGGCGATGACGCCGAGATCGAGGGCGTGGCTGTGCGCACGGTACCGCTGCTGATGACCGACCCGCCGACCACCGCAGAGATGGTGCGGGCCGGTCTGGATGTGGCAGGCGTTGCGCTGTGACCACCGGGGTGAACACCGAGCACGGGTCTGCCGACCGGGTCGAGATTCTGCCGGTGCCAGGGCTTCCCGAGTTCCGACCCGGGGATGATCTGGCCGCCGCCCTCGCCGAGGCGACGCCGTGGCTGCGTGATGGGGACGTGCTGGTCATCACCAGCAAGATCGTGTCCAAGTGTGAAGGCCGCATCGTCACCGCCCCTTCCGACCCAGACGAGCGGGACACCCTGCGGCGCAAGCTCATCGACGCCGAGGCGGTCCGCGTGCTGGCACGCAAGGGCCGGACCCTGATCACCGAGAACGCCATCGGACTGGTCCAGGCCGCCGCCGGAGTCGACGGCTCCAATGTCGACTCGAACGAATTGGCCCTGCTGCCGGTCGATCCCGACGGCAGCGCACAGGCGCTTCGCGAAAACCTGCGTGAGCGACTCGGCGTCACCGTCGCCGTCGTGATCACCGACACCATGGGCCGCGCCTGGCGCAACGGCCAGGCCGATTTCGCCATCGGCGCATCCGGGCTCACCGTGCTGCACGGTTATGCGGGCGCACGCGATCGGCACGGTAACGAACTTCTGGTCACCGAGGTGGCGGTGGCCGACGAGATCGCTGCGGCAGCCGATCTGGTGAAGGGCAAGCTCACTGCGATCCCCGTCGCGGTGGTGCGTGGGCTGGAGCTGACCGACGACGGATCGAACGCCCGCACGCTGCTGCGGTCCGGCGAGGACGATTTGTTCTGGCTCGGTACCGCCGAGGCAATCGAGATGGGGCGCAACCAAGCTCAGCTACTGCGTCGCTCAGTGCGCACGTTCTCCGACGAACCGGTCGACCACGCACTCATCGAAGCCGCCGTCAGCGATGCACTCACCGCGCCCGCCCCGCATCACACCCGCCCGGTGCGCTTCGTCTGGGTGCAGGACGGTGCCGTGCGGACCCGGCTGCTGGACCGGATGAAGGACCGGTGGCGGGCCGATCTCACCGGGGACGGCCGGGACCCGGAGTCCGTCGAGCGCCGTGTGAACCGCGGTCAGATCCTGTACGACGCCCCGGAACTGGTGATTCCGTTCTTGGTTCCCGACGGCGCCCACAGCTATCCCGACGAGGCCCGCACCCAGGCCGAGCACACGATGTTCACCGTCGCCGTGGGTGCGGCGGTGCAGGCCCTGCTGGTGGCGCTGGCGGTACGCGACGTGGGCAGCTGCTGGATCGGCTCGACCATCTTCGCCGGTGACCTGGTGCGTGCCGAGCTCGATCTGCCCGCGGACTGGGAGCCGTTGGGCGCCATCGCGATCGGTCACGCCGCCGATCCGCAACCGCCGCGCGACCCGGTGCCCACCGACGGCCTGCTGGTCGTGAAGTGAGCGCCGAGAGCCTGCACGCCTCCGCCGTCGAGATGCTGACGCATTGGCAGACAGCCGATCCCGGCCAGGACACCCTGCGGTACGCGGTGCTGTCGTTTCTGGCCGCCCGGCCCGATGCCTGCCTGCGCGCGTGCGTACCCGGCCACATCACCGCCTCGGCACTGGTGGTCGATCACACCGGAACCCAGACGTTGCTCACCTTGCATCCCCGCTTCGGCCGCTGGTTGCAGCTCGGCGGGCACTGTGAGGAAACAGATTCCGACATTCGCTCCGCCGCACTGCGCGAGGCCACCGAGGAGTCCGGCATCACCGGGCTGACCATCGACCCGCAGTTGGCCGCGCTACACGTGCATCCGGTGACCTGCTCGCTGGGCGTGCCGACCCGCCACCTCGACATGCAGTTCGTGGTGCGGGCACCGGAAGGCGCCGAGATCGCCTGCAGCGACGAGTCTCTGGACCTGCGCTGGTGGCCGTTGGACGCGCTGCCGGAGAGCACCGACTTCGGCCTTCAACAACTCACCGACTCTGTCACCGGAACGGTCTAGTCTGGGCCGGTGAACCCGGAGCGCAGGACCATCGTCATCACCGGCGCCAGCGACGGCGTCGGTGCCGCGGCCGCCCGCCAGTTGAGCCGGCGTGGCGACAACGTCGTGGTGGTGGGCCGGTCACCTGGTAAGACTGCGGCGGTGGCCGGCGCGCTCGGCGCCGACCACCTCGTTGCCGACTTCGCCGAACTCAGCCAGGTCCGCGATCTGGCCGCCCAGTTGGTGGATCGGTATCCGCGCATCGACGTGCTGGCCAACAACGCCGGCGGCATCATGAGCGGAACCCGGCAGGCGACCGTCGACGGCTTCGAGAAAACCTTCCAGGTCAACCACCTGGCCCCGTTCCTGCTGACCACCCTGCTGCTGGATCGCCTGATCGACGCCAAGGCATCGGTGATCAACACCTCCAGCGTCGGTAACCGGCTGTTCGGCCACATAGACATCACCGACCTGAACCACGAACGCGGTTTCAAGGCGCAGAAGGCCTACGGCGATGCAAAGCTGGCCAACATCCTGTTCACCAAGGAACTGCACCGCCGCTACCACTCTGCTGGGATCTCCACGGCCTCGTTCCACCCGGGCTCGGTGGCCTCGAACTTCGGCGCGGAGGCCAACAACCCGGCCTTGGAACTGCTCTACCGCACACCGCTGAAGAAGCTCCTCCTGGTCAGCCCGGACAAGGGGGCAGATCAGTTGGTATGGCTGGCCACGTCGCCCCCGGGCTCCGACTGGACGTCCGGACAGTACTACGCCCGGCGCAAGCCCGGTCGGCCGAACAAGCAGGCCAACGATCCTGTTCTGGCACAACAGCTCTGGGACCGCAGCGCGGAGATGGTCGGCGTCTAGCCGGGCGCCTGCGTGCAGTACGCCCGGCGGGCGGCACGCAACGCAACCGCGGCCTGCTCCGGCGTGGCCGCATACTGTCCTGCCATCTGGTCGATCACCGCAGATGCGGGCTGACCGGTGTAGAGCAGACGGCACATCTCCCGGCCCACCAGCAGCAACTGGTCGTCATCGCCGGGAAAGACACCTCGTGTGGCCTTGAGATAGGCGTTGTCTTCACCGGTCAGCGGTATCGGCCAGGCCGCTGCCTCCGGCGCGGTGGCTCCGAAAACCCCTCCGAGCACCAACGCCGCCGCGAGCGGCGCCACCGCCTTACGTCCCAGTCCGTTCAACATGGCCCTCCCCTTTCGCCCATCGAATCTTAAGGCGCGGCAGAGGTCGGCAAATACACTTCTTGTGTCAACGCCGAGACGACGGCCTGGGATGCGGTGCCGCCAATTCTCGTCAGAAAGCGTGGTTTCGGCGCAGTTCAGACGTCGGTGGAGTACCGGATGCCGCCGTCCGGGATGTTCACCCCGGGCCACACCCTGGCACCGCGCAACAGTTCGCAGCGGGCACCGATGTCGGCCCCGTCGCCGATCACGCCGTCGCGGATCAGTGCCCGCGGGCCGATGCGGGCACCGAAGCCGATGATCGAACGTTCAATCACCGCACCGGCTTCCACGCGCACACCATCGAAGATCACCGCGCCGTCGAGCCGTGCGCCTGCACCGATCTCGGCTCCGCGGCCCACCACGGTGCCGCCGATCAACAAGGCGCCGGGAGCGACCGCCGCACCTTCATGGACCAGGGATTCACCGCGCTGGCCGTTGAGCGCCGGCGAAGGCGCGATGCCACGGACCAGATCGGCCGATCCGCGCACGAAATCCTCGGGTGTGCCCATATCGCGCCAGTAGGAGGTGTCGACGTACCCGCACACCTTCAGCCCGTCGGCGAGAAGGCCCGGGAACACCTCGCGTTCGACCGATACCGGCCGGCCCTTCGGGATCTGGTCGATGACATGCTTTTTGAACACATAGCAGCCGGCGTTGATCTGGTCGGTCGGCGGATCCTGGGTCTTCTCCAGGAATGCCGTCACGCGGCCGTCGGCATCGGTGGGCACACAACCGAACGCACGCGGGTCACTGACGCGCACCAGATGCAGCGTGAGGTCGGCCTGGTGGGTGTCATGTGACTCCAGCAGCGCACCGAGGTCGGCCGCCGACAGCACGTCACCGTTGAACACCATGGCCGTGTCGTAGCGCAGCTTGTCCGCCACGTTGGCGATGCCACCACCGGTGCCGAGAGCCTCTGTCTCGGTGACGTATTCGATCTCGAGCCCGAGATCGGAGCCGTCACCGAACGCCTCCTCGAAAACCTCGGCCTTGTACGAGGTGCCCATCACCACATGATTGATCCCGGCCGCGGAGATCCGCGCCAGCAGATGGGTGAGGAACGGAACTCCGGCCGTCGGCAGCATCGGCTTGGGCGCCGAGAGCGTCAGGGGCCGAAGCCGGGTGCCTCGTCCACCGACGAGGACGACAGCGTCCACCTCCGCGGGATTGATCACGTCAGTGCCCTTTCGCATGTTTACGTCGCGAACTACCGACCACCAGGCCCGCACGTGCTGCCAGCGCGCCCCGAATCGTCCACCGTAACGGCGCCTGCCAGGGCGCCGGATACCGATCAGCCAAAAAAGTGTAGGTACTGCGGTGGTGGGCGGCCAAGTTGCGCGCCGGGTCACGGCCGGTGGAGTGGCCCTTGTCGTGCAGCACCTCGGCCGACGGCACATAGACGTTCTGCCACCCGGCCCGGGCGATCCGGTCACCGAGGTCGACGTCCTCCATATACATGAAATAGCGCTCGTCGAACCCGCCGACGGCGTCGAAGGCCGCCCGGCGCATCAACAGGCACGAACCGGAAAGCCAACCGACTTCGCGCTCAGTGGGATCCTGGCGGTCCTGGCGGTAGGCCGCCGTCCACGGATTCGACTTCCAGAACGGGCCGACCACGGCATGCATGCCGCCGCGAACCAGGCTGGGCTGGTGCCGCGCCGACGGGTAGACCGAGCCGTCGGGGTCACGGACCAACGGCCCGAGCGCCCCGGCCTGCGGCCAGCGCCGGGCCGCGTCGAGCAGCAGATCGATCGAGTGGGGCCCCCACTGCACGTCCGGGTTGGCGACGATAAAAAACTCCGAGCACTCCGCATCCGATATCTCCTCGGCGCCGCGGTTGACCGCGCGGCCGTAACCCAGGTTGCTGCCGGTACGGAGCAGGCGCACGTTCGGGTAACGCTTTTCGGCCTGCTCGGGTGCACCGTCGGTCGAGCCGTTGTCAGCCATGATGACGGTCACCGGCCGATCGGTTGCCAACGCAAGCGAGGCCAGGAAACGGTCCAGGTGCGGGCCCGGCGAGTACGTCACCGTCACCACCACGAGCGGGCGGGCCGCATCCTCAGTCACGGCGTAGAGGGTAGCGGGCCGGACGGGCACTCTTTTCCAACCGCGGCCACCAGGGCTTCCCGCCAATCCCTCAGCGGGGTCAGGCCCGCCTCGGCGGACCGGAGCGCGGACAACACCGTGTAGGCCGGCCGCAGCGCGGGCCGCGGGTGGCGGCTGCTGTCGACCGGCCGGACCCGCTGCGGATCGGCACCGACGGCCGCGAAGGTCTCCCGCGCCTGGTCGAACCGGCTGGCCGGTCCGGCGTTGGCGGCGTGCAGCACGCCGGGCCGCACACCACCGTCGGCGATCTGCAGCAACGCCGCGACCAGGTCACCGGTGTAGGTGGGCGACCCGATCTGGTCGGCGACCACATCGACCGGGCCGTCCCCGGCCGCCAGCCGGCGCATGGTCGCCACGAAGTCGGCTCCGTCGCCCCCGCGGTACACCCAGGCGGTGCGGACGACGTAGGCATCGGGTTTGGCGGCCAGCACCGCGTGTTCCCCGGCCAGTTTGGTCTGGCCGTAGACGTTGACCGGTCCGGTCTGGTCGTCCACCTCATACGGGGTGCGACGCTGCGCGGACGCGCCGAACACGTAATCCGTGGAGATGTGCACCAGGTCAGCGCCGGCCTGTGCACACACCGTGGCGAGGTTGCCCGGACCGGTGGCGTTGACGGCGTAGGCCCTGACCTGGTCGGTCTCGGCGGTATCCACCTGCGTGTATGCCGCGCAGTTGATCACCACATCGCCGGGCTCGACGAACCCTCGCACCGTGTCAACGTTGGTGATGTCACATTCGGCAGAGGTCAGGGCCAGCACGTCACGACCCTCGCCGCGTCCCTGATCAGCCAATACCCGGCCGACCATGCCGCCGGCCCCGGTGATCACAATCCGTTGCGCCATGCGCCGAGTCTGGCACGCCGGTCGCCGTTACCCGGCTCACGCCTGCGCCGCAAGTAGCCTGGGCAGGTGCCTATCCCCCTGCTTCGCTCCATCGCTGTCGCCACGGCGTCGGCCGTGGTGCTCGGAACGGGGGTGGCCTGGACCCAGATCCGCTCGTTCGAATCCGGTATCAACCACATCAGCTCGGCGGCGCTCGGCGGGGGCGGCGACGACGGCGCCATCGACATCCTGCTGGTCGGTATGGACAGCCGTACCGATGCACACGGCAACCCGCTGTCGGCCGAGGAGCTGCAGACGCTGCGCGCCGGTGACGACGTCTCGACCAACACCGACACCATCATCCTGGTGCGTATCCCGAACAACGGGAAGTCGGCCACCGCCATCTCCATCCCCCGCGACTCCTACGTCGAAGCGCCGGGCTGGGGAAAGATGAAGATCAACGGCGTGTTCGGCGACGTCAAGCTGGACCGGATGAAGCAACTCGTCGAGGTCGAGGGTGAAGATCCGGCCGTCGCCGAGCCCAAGGCCACCGAGGCCGGCCGCGAGGAGCTGATCAAGACCGTCGCCTCATTGACCGGTGTCACGGTCGACCATTACGCCGAAATCGGGCTGCTCGGCTTCGCATTGATCACCGACGCCCTGGGCGGCGTCAACGTCTGCCTCAAAGATGCTGTCTACGAACCGCTTTCGGGTGCCGATTTTCCCGCCGGCTGGCAGAAGCTCGACGGCCCGCAGGCGCTGAGCTTCGTCCGCCAGCGCCATGATCTGCCGCGCGGCGACCTCGACCGGGTGACCCGGCAGCAGTCGGTGATGGCGTCGCTGGCCCACGATGTGATCTCCAGCAAGACGCTGTCCAGCCCGGGCACGCTGAGCCGGTTGAAGGAAGCCGTGCAGCGGTCGATGGTGATCTCCGACGGCTGGGACATCATGGATTTCGTCGAACAGCTGCAGAAGCTGGCGGGCGGCAGCGTGGCGTTCGCCACCATCCCGATCCTGCGTGAGGACGGCTGGAGCGACGACGGCATGCAGAGCGTGGTCCGGGTGGATCCCGCCGATGTCCGCCAGTGGGTGTCGGGCCTCTTGCAGGATCAGGACGCGGGCAAGACCGAACAACTCAGCTACTCGCCGGACAGCACCACTGTCGAGGTGGTCAACGGCACCGACATCAACGGCCTGGCCGCCGCGGTGTCACAGGTGCTGAGCAACAAGGGATTCGTTCCGGGCGCGACCGGCAATCACGAAGGTGTCGCGCCCGCGTCCAGCCAGGTGCTGGCCGCCAAGGCCGACGATCTCGGTGCCCAGGCGGTGTCGAAGGATCTCGGTGGGTTGCCCGTGAACGAAGATTCGTCGTTGCCGCCGGGCGCGGTGCGGGTGGTGCTCGCAGCGGATTACACCGGACCCGGCTCCGATGGCATGGATCCGTCCGCGGGCATCGTGGATCCGGCCGCGGCCACCGACACCTACAGCGACACCGGCGAACAGAGCCCGCCACCACCACCGTCGCCGATCCTCAACGCGGGTTCGGACGATCCCAAGTGCGTGAACTGATCGTCCTCGAGTAAAACCAGGGGTTATGAGCACAGTCAGCGCCGCGGTGCTGGATCCGTTGTTGGCAGCGGATCCGGCGGGGCCACGGATCACCTATTACGACGACGCCACCGGTGAGCGGATCGAGCTGTCGACGGTAACCATGGCCAACTGGGCCGCCAAGACCGCCAACCTGTTGCGCGACGAGATGGGGGCCGGCCCGGGCACGCGGGTGGCGGTGCTTCTGCCCGCACACTGGCAGACCGCAGCGGTGTTGTTCGGGATCTGGTGGATCGGAGGTGAAGTCGTGCTCGACGGCGAAGCCGACATGGCGCTGTGCACCCGGGATCTACTCGATGACGCCGACGACGCGGTCTCCGGTGGCGAGGTCGCGGTGCTGTCGCTCGACCCGTTCGGCAAGCCCGCCCCGGATCTGCCCATCGGGGTGACCGACTACGCCACCGCGGTGCGCGTGCACGGCGACCAGATCGTGCCCGAGCGCGTTCCCGGTCCGGCCCTGGCCGGAAAATCGGTCGCCGAGGTACTGGACGCGGCCCGGAATGCCGCGGCCACACAGGGTTTCACCGACCGCGACCGGGTGCTGTCCACCGCATCGTGGGCCACCCCGGATGAGCTGATCGCGAATCTGGTCGCAGTCTTCGCCGCCGGGGCGTCACTCGTGCAGGTGGCCAATCCCGATGCGGGCGCACAGGAACGGCGTCGCACGACGGAGAAGGTCACCCGCGGCTAGCTTCTTTCGCCGACCAAATGCCCAATGGCCAGTTATTGCACGGCCTTTCGGCGAAACTGTGCGTTAACTGGCCACTGGGCGGTGTTGGATTACTTGAGCAGGGCGCGGCTCATGACCACGCGCTGAATCTGGTTGGTGCCCTCGTAGATCTGGGTGATCTTGGCGTCCCGCATCATCCGCTCGACCGGGAAGTCCACGGTGTAGCCGGCGCCGCCGAACAGCTGCACCGCATCGGTGGTGACCTCCATGGCCACGTCGGAGGCGAAGCACTTGCTCGCCGCGGAGATGAACCCGAGGTTGGTCTCGCCACGCTCGGCGCGCGCGGCAGCGTGGTAAACCATGAGGCGCGCGGCCTCCAGCTTCATCGCCATATCGGCCAGCATGAACTGCACGGCCTGGAAATCGGCGATGGCGCTACCGAACTGCTTGCGGTCCTTGGTGTAAGCGATCGCCGCGTCCAGCGCGCCCTGGGCGATACCCACGGCCTGCGCACCGATCGTCGGGCGGGTGTGATCCAGGGTCGCCAGTGCGGTCTTGAAACCGGTGCCCGGCTCGCCGATGATCCGGTCGCCCGGGATGCGGCAGTTCTCGAAGTACAGCTCGGTGGTCGGGCTGCCCTTGATGCCGAGCTTGCGCTCCTTGGGGCCGACGCTGAAGCCCTCGTCGTCCTTGTGCACGACGAACGCCGAGATGCCGTTGGCGCCCTTGTCCGGATCGGTCACGGCCATCACGGTGTACCAGGTCGACTTGCCGCCGTTGGTGATCCAGCACTTGGTGCCGTTGAGGATCCAGTCATCACCGTCGGCCTTGGCGCGGGTACGCATGCCCGCTGCGTCGCTACCGGCCTCGCGCTCGGACAGCGCGTAGGAGGCCATCGCCTCACCGGAGGCGAGCGACGGCAGCACCTGCTTCTTCAGCTCGTCGGAGCCGCGCAGGATCAGGCCCATCGTGCCCAGCTTGTTGACGGCGGGGATCAGCGACGCCGAGCAGTCCACCCGGGCCACTTCCTCGATCACGATGCAGGCCGCGACCGAGTCGGCGCCCTGACCGCCGTACTCCTCGGGCACGTGAACCGCGCTGAAACCCGAGGCGTTCAGCGCCCGCAGGGCCTCCTCCGGGAAGCGCGCATTCTCGTCGACGTCGGCAGCGTGCGGGGCGATTTCCTTCTCCGCCAGCGCCCGGATCGCCGCCCGAAGCTCCTGGTGCTCCTCAGGCAACTGAAACAAATCGAAAGATGGGTTACCGCCCCAGCCGGCCATGATCTTCTCCCTAGCTTTCAGCTCTCGGCTCTGTTGGATCAATCGTTGCGCGGACTGCACATCGAGTACATCGTCCTGCTACTTTTGGTACCCAGTACCATAGCATCGGCACTCAGTACCATGAAAGGTGCACTCATGCCCGACCTGCCAAGCACCCGGGAGCGCCTGGTGAGCGCAGCATTCGACCTGTTCGAGGAACGTGGGTACGAGGCCACCAGCGTCGATGACATCGCGACACGGGCGGGGGTGGGACGCACCACCGCGTTTCGTCAGTTCGGATCGAAAGAGGCGTTGATCTTTCCCGACCACGAAGCGTTGCTGCGCCGCGCCGACGAGAGGTTGTCGGCGGCGCCGGCCGAATCGCTCCCCGCCGAAGTCATCGCGGTGGCGACAACCTCGGTATTCGAGAACTATCTCGCCGAGGGCGAGCGCGCCCGCACGCGCTATCGGCTCACCCGCTCGGTACCTGCCCTGCGCGACTTCGAAACGGCCGTGGTGTCGCGCTACGTCCGGCTGTTCACCAAACACCTGCGGACCGCACTGACCGCGGATTGGACGGCGGACCTGCGCGCCGAGCTATTCGCCAACGCCGTGGTCGCTGCACACAACCATGTTCTGCGCCGATGGCTGCGCGGCGACTCGGCCAACCCGCGGTCGGACCTGGCCGAGGCGCTGGCCGCGACATGGCCGATCTACCGGGGCGGTGGCGGCCGCACCGCGGTGGTGGTGATGTCCACCGATGAGCCGATCGAGTCCCTGACCCCCCGCATTCGCGGGCTGATCGGCGATTGAGTGCACGCGCGGGCTGCTACCCGCGCGCTTCGCTCAGCCTTCGCCCAATAGGCGATCGCGCAACGCGGCGTCCTTGGCCAACACCATGGTTTCCAGGTCAGCCTGGAATTTCACCATCCGGTCCCGCAGCGCGGTATCGGATGACCCGAGGATCCGCACGGCCAGCAGGCCCGCATTACGTGCTCCGCCAATGGAAACCGTGGCCACCGGCACTCCGGCCGGCATCTGCACGATGGACAGCAAGGAATCCATGCCGTCGAGGCGGGCCAGTGGCACCGGAACTCCGATCACGGGAAGCGGTGTTGCAGACGCCACCATGCCGGGCAGGTGGGCGGCTCCTCCCGCTCCGGCGATGATCACCTCGACACCCCGGTCCGCCGCGGTCGTGGCGTAGTCGAGCATCCGTTGCGGGGTGCGGTGTGCGGACACCACACCGACCTCGAACGGCACCTCGAACTCGGCGAGCGCGGTGGCCGCGTCGGACATCACCGACCAGTCGCTGTCGCTGCCCATGATGAGTCCGACCCTGGGGCCATTACTTTCCGGCATGTTCATCCCATCCGTCAGTCCACTCGCCGTGTGACAACCAGTGCGCTGCCCGCACCGCACGCTCACGAAGTTCGTCCATGTCCGTGCCGATGATGTTGACGTGCCCGAGCTTGCGGCCGGCCCGTTCGCCCTTGCCGTACAGGTGCACCTTTGCGTCGGGGATCCGCGCGAAGAGGTGGTGCATCCGCTCGTCCATCGACATCGTCGGCGTCTGCGGCGCCCCGAGCACGTTGGCCATCACCGCAGCGGGCGCGATCGCCGAGGTGTCGCCCAGCGGGTAGTCCAGGACCGCCCGCAGATGCTGCTCGAACTGGCTGGTGACCGCGCCGTCCATGGTCCAGTGCCCGGAATTGTGCGGACGCATGGCCAGCTCGTTGACCAGCAGCGTGCCGTCGACCGTCTCGAACAACTCCACCGCGAGCACCCCGACCACGCCCAGCTCGTTCGCCACCCGTAGGCCGAGTTCCTCTGCGGCCGAACCGAGTTCGTCGGACAGGCCGGGCGCCGGGGCGTACACCTCGACGCAGACGCCGTCGCGCTGCACGGTTTCCACCACCGGCCAGGCCGCACCCTGCCCGAACGGCGATCGGGCCACCAGCGCGGCGAGTTCCCGGCGCATCGCGACGCGCTCCTCAGCCAGCACGGCCACCCCGTCGGCCAGGTAACCGGCCACCACCTCGCGCGCGGCAGCCAGGTCGTCGGCCATCACCACGCCCTTGCCGTCATACCCGCCGCGCACGGTCTTGATCACCACCGGACCGTCGATCTGCCGCACGAATTCCTCGACGTCGGCGACCGAGGTGATCTCGGCGAAGCGCGGCACCGGGGCACCCAGGCTCTGCAGCTTGCGCCGCATGAGCAGCTTGTCCTGGGCATGCACCAGCGCCTGCGGCGGCGGGTTGACCGTGACCCCTTCGGCCACGAGCGTCTCCAGGTGTTCGGTCGGCACGTGCTCGTGGTCGAACGTTATTGCCGTCGCCCCGTCCGCCGCCCGGCGCAGCGCATCCAGGTCGGTGTGGGAGCCGATGACGACGTCGGGAGTGACCTGCGCGGCGGATTCGTCCGGCCCGGCGGACAGCACCCGCAGGGTCTGCCCGAGTGCGATGGCCGCCTGGTGCGTCATCCTCGCGAGCTGGCCACCGCCGATCATCGCCACCACAGGTGGTTTCTTGGGAGTTGTCGGCACGCCCTCTATGGTGTCATGCGCGGATTCATGTCCTCGTCGTGACCGGTGCATTGACCTGCGGTTAAGGTCCGGCATCCGCAGCGATGCGGCATCGAACGACGCATTTACGTACACTGCCTAGCTGTGTCCTTCGCCGATGCGACAATCGCTCGATTGCCGCGATTCGTCCGTCCCTATGCCGAGCGGCATCACGAACTGATCAAGTTCGCGATCGTCGGCGCGACGACGTTTGTCATCGATTCGGCGATCTTCTTCACCCTCAAGCTCACGGTTCTTGAGCCCAAGCCGGTGACCGCCAAGATCATCGCCGGCGTCGTCGCGGTCATCGCGTCCTACATCCTCAATCGGGAATGGAGCTTCCAGAACCGCGGCGGCCGCGAGCGCCACCACGAGGCCCTGCTGTTCTTCGCGTTCAGTGGCGTGGGTGTGCTGCTGTCGATGCTGCCGCTGTACTTCTCCAGCTACGTCCTGGGCCTTCGGGTTCCCGAGGTGTCGCTGACGGTGGAGAACATCGCCGACTTCATCTCGGCCTACATCGTGGGCAACCTGCTGCAGATGGCGTTCCGGTTCTGGGCATTCCGCCGCTGGGTGTTCCCCGACGAGTTCGTCGACAAGCCCGACCTGGCGCTGGAATCCACGCTCACCGGCGGCGGCTTCGCCGAGGCGTTCGAGGATCATGCCGAACACAAGTCCGCCACCGTGACGCCGCTGCGCCGGCCGAGTCGCCGCGCGAAGGCGCGTCAGCTCGGTGACTCTTCGGACCCCAGGGTGTCGAAGACTTCGTGATACCGCGGGGGTGACCCCACACGAAACGATGCGCCGGTTCATCGCCGGTCGAGCTGCGGGAAGAGTGTCTCCCGCGCCAACAGCAAGATGGCCGCGGCGATCGGAATTGCCAGTAGTGCACCGACGATTCCGAGCAACGCCGCACCGAGCAGGACAGCGACGACGGTCACCAAGGGCGGCACCTGCACGGTCCGCCCGATGATCCGTGGCACCAGCAGGTAGTCCTCGACGAGTCGCAGCGCAACGAAGAACACGACTGTGGCGAGTGAAACGGGCACCGACACCGTCAAAGCCACCAGTGCGACGACGATGCCGGCGATCGTCGATCCGACAATCGGGATCAGGTCCAGCACCGCGACCAGCACGGCGAGCAGCAGCGGGTAGGGCACCCCAAAGGCGATCAGCCAGATGAAGGTGAGGACTGCGGTGATCACCGAGATCAGGATGTTTCCCAGTACATATCCGCCTACCTTGGCGAGAATTTCATCACCGATCAGGATCGTGCGGGGACGCCGGGAATTGGGTGCCAGCCGATAGAGCGACGCGCGGATCCGGGCGAAGTTGGCGAGGAAGTAGGCGGTGAGGACCAGCACGATCATGGCTCCGCTGACGGCGCTGAACACGAACTCCCCGGCACCGACGATCCCGCCGACGACGTTGGGAACGTTTCCGCCACCGAGCGCCTCCTGGAGCTTGTCCTGGAGGTGGAATCGACTATTGAGCTGGTCGATGGCGGGGTAACTCTGCTGGAGGTGGTGCAAATAGTCCGGGCTGTTGTGGACGAGTGCGGTTCCCTGGGCAACCATCGGCGGAATCGCAGCAGCCAGAAACCCCGCGAGCATGCCGAAGGCCACCAAAAAGACCAGGCCCACAGCTGCCCAGCGAGGAATACGGTGTCGCACCAACCAGGACACGGCGGGTTCGAGACCGATCGCGAGAAATGCGGCGATGACGATGAGGACCAGAACCCCGCGGGCGGTGATCAGCAACTGGATCCCGCCGTAGGTGATGGCCACCCCTGCCGCGGCGACCATGCCGATCATGAATGGCGACTTGCGGTTGAACCTGGGACCAGCCTCACCCAACGGATGGGCGGGTGAGCTGATCCGCGCCGCGTCTTGCTCTGCGGCGACGATCGCCTGACCCTCGGCCTCGGTGTGGGGTTGCCCGACGGCGTTGTTGTGCGCCGCCGGACCCACAGCCGTTGGCGGCGAATCGTTTTCAGGTTCAACCATCGGAACCTCCAGCACCTTGGCGAAGTGCGCGCTCAGTCCCGCATCTCGTTGCGGTCAGTTCTTGAAGGCGTCCTTGACCTTCTCGCCGGCCTGCTTGAGGTTGCCCTTGGCCTGATCCTTATGTCCCTCGGCCTGGGTTTCCCTGTCGCCGGTTGCCTCCCCGACCTTTTCCTTGGCCTTCCCAGCCAACTCTTCGACCTTGTTCTTGGCCTTGTCGACGGCGCTCATGTGTTTCTCCCGATTTGTTGCGCTGGCCATGCCGCGGATTCGCGACACGGAATGACGCAGCGTGCGAACGATATTCGTCACGCTGCCACCACGGGATACCCATCCCGGCAATGTCTAACCACACCCTCGGGAGATCGGCGATGACCATCGCGGTTTCGCGACTGGTCAATGCGGGTATATCAGGGCCACACAAAGTTGAGCTGATGGCGACGACGAATTGATCTTGCCCGGACTCTTCCATCTACATCGAAACCAGGTGAACACCATGATCGTTCTCGGAGTCATCCTTCTCATCGCAGGATTTCTGCTGAAAATCTCTCTGCTGTGGACGATCGGGGTCGTCCTCCTGATCATCGGCCTGGTGCTGATGGTCATGGGAAGGGCAGGACATGCCATCGGCGGCCGCAGTCATTACTACTAGACCGCCACCCCGGCGGCATACCCGAGTGCATTGGGGGACAGCCCTATCCGCCTTGGTCAACCGACGCCGGGCACACCGTCGCGTTCGGCAACGGATGCTGCGCTATGGGTATCGAAAACCTCGATGACGACATCGCGGTCGCGGTAGCTGGCGATCGAATTGAGTCCCGGCGTCGCCGCGATGACCCTGTTGGCCTGATCACCGGTGAGCGGATAGTCGGCCACCTCGTGACGCCAGTGTGCCGCTATCACGGTCGCACCACGGGCCAACTGCGGACACTCGCGGCGGAGCAGCCCGGCCAGCGACTCCTCCTCCAGGTAGTACGCCACCTCCGAGAGCACCAACAGGTCGAAAGATCCTGGCGGCCAACGATCGTCGAGCGAGCCTCGCGACAGGGTGACACGATCCCGCAGCCCGTCCCGGCCGCCATCGGCACGTAGTCGCGCGTCGGCGATGTCCAGGGCGGCTCCAGCCACGTCCATCGCGGTGACGTGATCGCAGCGCTCGGCGAGCAACGCCGTGAGAGTGCCGATCGAGCAACCCGGCTCGAAGGCATGCCGATAGCGCCGCTGCGGCAGCATCGCCAGCGTGATCGCGTACTTGCGTTGCTCATACCAGCGGGTGGCCAGTCGCCACGGGTCCGCCGAGGTCGCGTACATGCGGTCGAAGTACGAATCGGGCAGGCGCTCCGTCATCGGAACACCATCTCCCCGACCGCGAGCAGCCGAGGCAGCACGAACGGCGGCAGCACCGGGCCCGCGCCCGGTGCCTGCGGGAGGAACTGGCTTCGAAAGCATTGCGCCGCAGCTTGTTTACGCCCCACGGCGGAGGCCGTCAACGGCACCATGAGTGCCCGATCCCACGGCACTGCGGAGTCACCGGGCGTGGCCCAGTGCCACATCCAGACCGGGTACTCCAACAGAACCGCCGCGGTGCGGTGCACGGCCGTGGCAGCAGCCCGTCCAACCGCCTCGTGATCGGGGTGCCCGTCACCGCGCCACGTCGTTGCACACCAGGTGCCCGGCGGGCACGCCTCGAGTATCCCGGTCAGCAGATCGGCAAGTGAGTCTTGGTGGCCGGTGAGTTCACCGTCGGGCAATGCGAGGTTGACCGGCTCCCCCACCCCGAGAATCCTTGCGGCCTTTCTCAACTCGGTGCTTCTGGTGCGCTCCAGCCGGATACGGTCGAATGGGCTGAGATCCTCATCGGCGGCCCCGCCGTCACTGACGGACACCACCCGTACATCGATACCCCGCTCCGCCAGCAGCGCCATCGTCGCCCCGAAGCCAAGGGTCTCGTCGTCGGGATGCGGTGCGACCACCACCAGGGCAGGGCATGTCGCGAGGTCCAGCTCCCTGAAGGAGCGGTCCCAGGTCGTCCAGGCGTGACCCGGGGTGCCACCACAGCTCAGCGGCCGTGACCCGAACCTCGCGGCATTGCCGCACTGTTCAGCGGGCTCTGCGGCTGTCATCGGCGCGCCCCCGCCAGCTTCCCGAGCGCGGCGAGGTCACGCTCAGCGTGGCTCTGCCGCACATAGATCGTCAGATCCGCGACGCGACGTGCGTGCTGGGCATCCTGGCACAGCGGCGCGGGCCCGAGTGCGCGGCCAGTGCGGGTAATCGCCTCATCCACAGCGGTTTCAGCGACAGCGCGGGTTCGCCGGGCCAGTAACTGAGCGGACCCGGACCGGTCGAAAGGGTCAGCATCGGTCGCCTCGGCCGCCGCGACCAGCATCGCTTCGGCCGCAGCGATCGCGGCGTCGACAGCCCCGAGGTGGGCCAGCACGTGGGTATCAGCAGCTCCGCGGGCGACGCGTTCGTATAGGGGCGCGGCGACCGCGCGGGCAGCACCGACCCAACACGCCGCGACACCGATTGCACCGTGCCAGAAGCCGGGGCGATCCAGATAGTCGCCGGGATCACCGACGGGCATCGCACGCGCGTCGCTGAATTGGACCGAGCGGGTGTCGCTGGCCGCCATGCCGGGATTCCTCCAGGTGCTGGGCAACGGACGCACCCCTTCGCTGCTCGTCGTCACCGCGTACAGCGCGCGTCGGCCGTCGTCGCGGCGGGCCGTCACCAACGCGTGTGTACAGAGGCCCGCCCCCGAGCACCACGCTTTGGTGCCCGACAGCTTCACCGTGTCTGTTTCACCGTCTCCGGCGATGTGCGCATTGAGCACCGCGTCCGGATCTTCGGCAGCCCACACCGCCCACAGCTCGCCTGCCGCAGGCGGTTTCGCACCCAGCTCGTCGAGGATCGCGACGGCATCGACGTGAGCCTCCGCGAGTCGTCCGGCGACGACGTCGATCTCCGTCAGCTCCGCAAGCCGTTGCCAACGCCGCTCCGTCGCACCGGAACCCGGCAGCGGCAGGTCCAAACGGCCTGACTCCAGCCAGCTCCGAACCAAACCGGCCGTCATGCGGAACCCCTTTCGGCCGAACGAAATACCGACCGCGACACATCACGGAGGTAACCGGCGAAGCCGCCTGGCGCCCGGCCGTTTCGGCGCGCTGACGTGGTCACCGACAGGGTCGAGTCCCGTTCTATCCGGTAGCCGGCGGTCTCGAACCTTTCGACCAATTCGACGTCCTCGCCGGTGGCCAGAGGCCGGAAGCCCCCGAGTGCCCAGTATGCGTCGGCACGAAAACCCATATTCGCGCCATGGATGTGGCTGTGCCACTTGGTGCCCCGCGCTCTCGACTCGTAGGAATGCACGTAGCGCCGGACCAACTCCGCGGGGTGATGCCGCCAGTCCGCCACCCGCACGACGCCCAGCACCATGGCGGCCGCCGACGCGGTCTGACGCAGCAGCCAGTCGGGGTCCACCTGGCTGTCCGCGTCGGTAGTGGCGTACCAGGCGCGGGAGTCTTCGACGTGGTTGCACAGCGCATGTGCATAGGCGAAACCGGCGGCCCGGCTCGCGCCGACGTTGCCCGCCTCCACGCTGACGAAGTGGAGGTCGTGACCGAACTCGCCCGCCAGCTCGGTGCTCCCGTCGTCACAGGAATCGAGGACGACGACGGTCAGCACCGGCATCGGGCAACAGGCCGCGGCGGTGATCACCGCACGCAGGCAGCGGGGCAGAAGCGCGGCTTCGTTGTGGGCCGGAATGACGACGATTGCCTGATCGAAAGCGGTCGCCAATTGGTTCACCCGTGCGGTCATGGCTGATAGGTAGCCATTTTCGCCGGATTTCACACCCGGCCACGCGAAGGCGCGTCAGCTCGGTGACTCTTCGGACCCCAGGGTGTCGAAGACTTCGTGATACAGCAGTGAATGCACCTGTTCCACGCGCGGAATGTCGTGGAATTCCAGGGGATCCTGCGACGCCGATTCGATAATCAGGGTGCCGGTGCGCAACATCCGGTCGGTCAGCCCATGGCGGAACTCGACGCTGTTGATCCGTGCGAGCGGGATGTCGATGCCCGAGCGGGTCAGTAGGCCGTGCCGGAACATCACCCGCCGGTCGGTGATGACGAAGTGCGTGGTCAACCAGTTCAGGAACGGCCAGACCGTCAGCCAGCCGACCACGATGAGCCAGATCGCGCCGATCACGATGAACAGTACGTTCTTGGCCGTTGCCTGCCAGTCCATGGTGTTGACAACGGCGGCGACGAACGCAGCTGCCGCGGTGATCAGGATCAGGACGAGTACCGCACCGATCAGACGTTTCCAGTGCGGATGCCGATGCAGCACCACCTGCTCGTCGTTGGCCAGCACATTTTCCGGGTAGCCCACGGCAGCACTCTACGGCTCGTCGGGGCGCAGGTGCGTGATGTCGCCTGCCGACACCGTGACCCGTTCGGTCCCGGTGTCGATGATCAGCCGCCCGAGCTCGTCGACGTCGACGGCCGTGCCCACCAACGTGTTGTCCCCCGGCAGGATCGCGCGGACCCTACTGCCGATGGTGACACTGCGTGCGCGGTAATCGGCGGCCAGCTTCGGATCGGAATTGCGCCAGCCGGCGAATCGGGCGGCCAGATGCCGGAGCAACGCCTGAGCCAGCGGGTTGCGGTCCACTGTGCCCGCGCCGAGCTGCGACAGTGAGGTGGCACGCGGGTCCGGGGCCTCGTCCGAGGTCATGGTCACGTTCAGGCCGAGCCCGACGACGACGACCGGCGCCGGCGATGCCACCTCTGCGAGGATGCCGGCCAGCTTTCCCCCACCGGGGCCGACCAGGACGTCGTTCGGCCATTTCAGGCCGACGCGCACGCCCGTGACCTCGGCAACGGCGTCGACGACGGCGACACCGGTGGCCAGAGGCAGCCATCCCCAGATATCCGCGGGTGCCCCTGACGCGTCGACCCCGACCGACAACGCCAACTGCGACCGCGGCGGCGCCGACCACTGCCTGCCATGCCTGCCGCGCCCGGCGTTCTGGTACTCGGCCAACAACACCGCGCCGGCGATCTGTTCACCGGCGGCCGCGCGTGCCAGGAGGTCGGCGTTGGTGGATCCGGTTTCGTCGACGATGTCGAGTCGGTGCCAGGGCGCGCCCAACGATCCCCGCAAGGCGGCGACATCGAGCGGTGGGCGGTTCGGCTGACGATCATCCATGGGCCGTCAGCTTATTCGCATCGGTGACGGGCTACCGCTTGGCCATATTCTCGGCAACCTCCTGATGCCAGAGTTCATTGGCGTGTGTGGTGTCGACCTCTTGCTCGAAGCGATCGGTCATGTCGGGCGTGACATCGGCGACGTCGACGTAGAACTGCTCATACCACCGGCGATGGTGGTACACCGGACCGTCCTCCTCGGTCAGCAACGGATTGTCGATCCGGGCCTTGTGCTTCCAGATCTCGACGTCCTCCATGAAGCCGTCGCCGAAGGTCCGGCTCATCGTGGCTGCGAGCTTCTCGGCCTTGTCCGCCGACAGCGCGGGATTCTGCTGGACCGCGACACCCCACTGCAGCACGAAAGAGTTGTGCGTGACCGGGTAGTGGCAGTTGATCAGGGCGATCTCGACGGTGAAGTCCGGGGCAAGATCGTTGTGCAGCCAGTTGATCATGTACGCCGGGCCGAAATACGTTGCCTCCGAACGCAGGTAGGTGCCGTCCCAGAGTTCCCTGGTGGCGTAGTCCGGACGCGGCTTGGACTCCATGAACTGGCTCGCGGTGTGGCCCTCGATGACGTTCTTGAAGTACGTCGGGTAGGCGTGGTGGATGTAGAAGAAGTGGGCCATGTCGACGTTGTTGTCGACGATCTCGCGGCAGTGCGACCCCTCGATCAGGATCGAATTCCATTGCCACGGCGACCAGATGCCGTCCTCGTAGCCCTCGATCGTGGGCGGGATCAGCTCAGCGGACCCGGTCGAGCCTTCCGGGTCGTGCCAGACCAGCAGCTGACCGTTGACCTCACGGGTGTCCCATTTGCGGGTGCGCGCCAGCCGCGGGGTGCGCTTCGCGTAGGGCACTAGCTTGCACTTTCCGTCGCCGCCCCAGCGCCAGTCGTGGAACGGGCAGGCCAGGTTGTCGTCCTTGACCGATCCCATGGACAGGTCGCCGCCCATGTGCCGGCAGTAGGAATCGAGCACGTGCAGTTCGCCGGCGGAGTCGGCATAGACGACGAGCTTGGTGCCGAAGGCTTCGATGCCGTGCGGCTGCCCGTCACGGAACGTTTCAGCGAGCCCGACGCAGTGCCAGCCGCGGGCGAACCGCGTCATCTCCGCGCCGGCATCGATTTCCCGGATGTCACTCATGAGAGCCTCCCACGTCCCTGCCTAGCATGTCTTTGACCGCAAGGTGGCTGAACAGCATGCTGGTTCCGATCGGATTTCCGCCGCCCGGATAGGCCGTGCCGCTGGGGGCGGCCATGGTGTTGCCCGCGGCATACAGACCGGCGATGACCTGACCGTCGGTGTCGAGTACCCGGGCCGCGGTGTCGGTACGCAACCCGCCTTTGGTGCCGAGATCGGAGATGCCGAACGCGGCGGCGTGGAAGGGCCCCTTCTCGATCGCGACCAACGGTGACGCGCCGCCGGAGAAGGCCCGGTCGTACGCCTCGTCGCCGCGGCCGAAATCCTCGTCCGATCCGGCGGCGACGAAGGTGTTGAAGCGCGCCACGGTGGCGGCCAGGTTCTCGGCGGGGACGCCGATCTCGGCGGCCAGCTCCTCGAGGGTGTCGGCGGTGTGCCACAACCCGGCCTCGACGTAGCGCTGGGTGTCGACCATCGAGACATTCGTGGCCTTCACCGGGGGAACCTCGCCTTCCCGGTCGTCGTAGATCATCCAGTACGGCAACGTCATCGAACCGTCGGCCAGTCGCGGCAGGATCGCGCGGCCGATGCGGTCGTAGGCCGCCGACTCGTTGACGAAGCGCTGTCCGTTCTGGTCGACGAAGATGCCGCCGGTGAACCAGAGCGCGAACGCCGAGCGTCCGTCGGGATGCGTCAGGCCCGGCGACCACCAGGCCTGCTCCATCAGGTCGACGTCGGCGCCGACGGCCATCGCGGCCCGATGCGCGTGGCCCACATTCGCCGGCGGTCCCATGGTGTCGCGGGCGACACCCGGTACACCGTGTTCACGGCGCAGTTCGTCGTTGCCTTCGAAGCCGCCGGCGGCGAGCAGCACGCCGCGGCGGGCCCGGATGGCCTGTCGCTCACCGTCGGTTTCGACGATCGCGCCGGTCACGGTCCCATCCTCGACGACCAACTCCACCAGCGGGGCATTGAGTCGAAGCGAGGCATTCGGGTACTGCTCAATGGCTTTCAGGAACCGGGCGATCAGGGCCCGGCCGCCGATGAAGTAGTCATCGGGCTGCTCGGCGCCGAGGCGGTCGGCGTCGAGCGGGCCGCGCACCAGCTCGCGCAGGTGCGGGGCCTTCTCCACCTTGAGGGGCCGGGCCGCGATGTGGCGTTGACCGTCGGTCCTGGCCTTGGGCGCCTTGCCGAAATAGTCGGGCCACGGCATCGGCGCGAACTTCAGATTGTCATCGGCCTCGAGGTATTCGATCAGTCCGGCGCCGCCGCGGACATAGGTGTCCTGCAGCTCCCGCGGGGTCCGGTCGCCGACGACGGCGTGGTAGTACTCGAGCGCGTCCTCGATGGTGTCGTCGGTGCCGGCCCGCTTGAGCACCGGGTTGCACGGGAACCACACCCCGCCGCCACCGGAATACGCTGTGGTGCCGCCGAATTTATCGCTGGCCTCAACCAGGATCACCGACAGTCCTTCGCGCGCTGCGGTGTAGGCGCCGGCCACGCCGCCACCGCCGGACCCGGCGATCAGGACGTCACACTCGTCGGCCCATTTCATAGGTAACGCTGCCTCCCGTACTGCGCGAACTCTGCGTCCAGCGACTGTTTGTCATCGTCGCCCATGGCCTGATATCGGGGCATTCCGCGTCCCGCCCACCGGTACACCACCTCGTCGGTGTGCCAGCGCTCCTGCTGCAGTTCACGTTTGAGCACCTTGTTGGACCCGGTGACCGGCAGGTTCTTCGACACCCGCAGGAACCGCGGAATTCCCTTGGTTCCCAGGTCATCCTGGTCGGCCAGGTAGGAAACGAATGTCGAGGCGTCGAAGTCGTCGGGGTCGGCCACCTCGATCGCGGCCATCACCTGATCGCCCGAACGCGGATCGGGCACCGCGTATACACCGGCTGCCACCACCTCCGGGTGGCGGCGCAGGACCCGCTCGATGTTGAGCGCCGAGGTGTTCTCACCGTCCACCCGGATCCAGTCGCCGCGCCTGCCGGCGAAGTAGATGAACCCGTCTTCGTCGAGGTAGCCGAGATCCCCTGTCCAGTACCAGCCGTTGCGGATGCGTTCGGCGTTGGCCTCGTCGTTCTTGTAGTAGCCCTCGAACGTGCGGGTGCCGAACTTGTCGACGATCTCCCCTACGGCGTCGTCGGGGTTGAGGACGCGGCCGTGCTCGTCGACAACCGCTGGGACACAGTCTTTGAGCGATTCGGGGTCGACGATCGCCACCCCTTGATGCGCGGGCCGGCCGAGCGCGCCGGCAGGCATGTCGGGGGCGAGTACCACTGCCCCGCCACCTTCGCTCGATCCGTAGCCCTCGAACAGTTCGGCACCGAAGCGACGACGGAACTCGTTCTGGTCATCGGGCGATGCCTCGGTGCCGAAACCGCGGACCAACGGGTTCTCGGCATCGTCGGATTGTTCGGCGGTGGCCATCAGGTAGCCGAGCGCCTTGCCCACGTAGGTGAAGAACGTCGCGCCGAAATACCGCACGTCCGGTAGGAATCCGGAGGCCGAGAACGCGGGCGTGAGGCACACCGTCGCGCCGACCGACAGCGCCGGCGCCCACAGCGCCATGATGGCGTTGCCGTGGAACAGCGGCATGCAGCAGTACTCCACGTCGTCGCGCACGTGGCCGAACTTCTCCGCGGCCGCGTAGGCGATCCGGGCCAACCGGCCCTGGCTGCAGATGACGGCCTTGGAGGCACCCGTCGTCCCCGAGGTGAACAGCAGCAGCATCTGCGAGTCCTCGCCGACGCCCGGTGCCAACGCCGGGGTGACCCGAAGCGCGTCGACCGCCTCGCGGTACCCGGGAGAGTCGACCACGAGGAACCGATCGGGTTCCAGGCCGAGGTCCAGGCCACGCAGTCGCTCGGCACCTGCGGTATCGGTGACAATCAATTGGCAATCGGCATGGCGGATTTCGGCCGCCATCTCAGCGGCGCCACGGGTCGGGTTGATCCCCACGATGGTCGCGCCGACGAGTGCGGCACCGCCCAACCAGAACAGGAAGTCCGGCACGTTGTCCAGCAGGACGCCGATGTGAAAGGGGCCTTCAATTGGGCATGAGCCGCGGAGCTCCGTCGCGTACGCCCCGCGCGCGGCGGACTCCGCGACCACTTCGTCCCAGGTCCAGTCGCGGTCGCGGGTGCGCAGGCCGAGATGCTGATCGCCGACCCGGTCGAGCAGCATCTGGCCGATCGAGTCACGCACTGGGTCAGGCATGAGCTTCGGCGGCGGCGCGCTTCTGGTCGATGTACTTCTGCGGCAAGTCTTCCTGGCTCAGCCTGGTCACGCTGACCGGGCCGGTCTGGTAGGCGTCCTCACCGACGATCAGGCCGTCGGCGTCGATCGGCCAGTTGATCAGCTGACGGAACAGCAGCAGGTAGTCGCCGTCCGGATCGTCCACCTCGACGCCGATCGCCTGGGCGGCCGCGCCCGGATAGATCATCTTCATCCAGCCTTCGGTCATCACCAGATCATCGTCGACGGCAAGGCGATCGATCTCGAAAACGAGGTGGTTGGCGCCGCTGGCCACGAATGCCTCGTAATAGGCGCGGACCCCCTCAGTGGTCTTGGGGCCCATATCGGCATTGGCGTACCAGAAGTGGTAGTCCGGATTGGGGCTCAGAGTCGCCATGAGCCGTTCCATATCGGGCTCGGCCTCGGCCTTCATGTGCTCGAGAACGACGCTGAGCACCTGACGGTGCCGCTCGTTGGTGGTGACGGCGAGACGTTCTTCCACGGGGACCCAGGTCTTGGTCGGATCGATGATGGCCATATCGGCCTCCTTGCTTGTTTGGGCTGCATCGCAATCTTGGCCAATGCCGTGATGCCCGTCACCCGCCATACGTCGGCCGATTTCGCCAATTCATCCGACAGTTGTCGGTCGGGTGCGGGCACCGGACGCCGAGACTGAACTGAGGGACAAAAAAGGGCCCACATCTGTCCCTGGCTTCAGTTTCGATGCGGCCACTAGAGCAGGTCCGCATCGGCCAGTTCCGCCGACGAGATCGCGATCCGCCGGACCATGAGGACCAGGGTGCCCAGAAAGCGGTCGACGGGATCCTCGAAATCCCACCCCATCGCGGCCTGCACCCGCGCCAGCCGGGCCGCGACCGTGCTGTGGTGCACGTGCATTTCGGCGGCCGTCCGCCGCAGCGAGCCGTAGACGAAGAACGCCTCGGTGGTCTGCACATCGAGATCCCCGGCAGGCGTTGACGCAATCTCGTTGATACGGGCCACATCTCGATTACGTCGCACCCGGTCGATAGGGAGGTCGGCCAGCAGCTCCAGCGAGCTCAGCCGCTCATAGGCCACCACGCGCCTGCCGAATCCGGTCGACGACGCGAACCGCAGTGCGCGTACGGCCTCGTGCCATGAGGTCGAGGCACTGAATGCGCTGCCCACCGATCCGATTCCGATCCAAGGGCCCGACGCCGTGCCGATGTTCACCACGGCCGGAAACTGTTCGACGATGAGGCGCTCCAGACGATCCGAGAGCTCCCTCATGTCGAACGATCCCTGGCACACGATGGCCGTCGCATTGCCGATCACCGCCGACCGCACCGTCGGCGCGGCCAGTTCACCGGTAATGAGGCGCACCGTCTCCCGCGGCGAATGCCCCGATGCCGCCAGCACGCACGTCGGCCTGGTCTCGTCGAGCCCCAACAACCGGATCGCCCGGGCACGGTCCTCGCGATGTTCCTTGGCCGACAGCACGACCTCGAGCAGCGCGGGATCACCCAGATGCGGAGTCCCGCTCACCCCGGTCCGCACCGCGACCCGGCCCACCAGTCGTCGCAGCCGGTCGAGCAGCACCTCGTCCAACGGGTGCCCGGATCCGTCGCGTTCCACCCAGACGACCGTCTCGTGCTGATCCGATGCCCCCGCGGCCCCGTCTTCGATCGGATCGAGGTGTCCGGACGCGTCATAACGGACGACGGTGCCGCCCGGCCAACGGACACCCACGGGGCACCCGGCGATCAGTGCGGCAAACCGTATGGCCGCGTCGGCATTGGCCTCTTGCTCCTCCAGCGCGTCGAACTGCGCGACGAGCCGCAGCACCGATGCGGGATCGGTGCCCAGTTCGGACAGCACAAGCGGCCCGGTGGTCATGGTCGAGAGCGTAGGCCCACGGCCCGCTGCGGCGGCAGGCCACAGCACACAACGCCCACCGCAGTGACGCGCGCCACGTCCACCTCTCTTAGACCAGTCTTAGGGTTACCGATAACATCGTGACTCATGACGAGCGTTACCGAGCCGTCCGCCGAGCACCAGGTGGACATCCACACCACTGCAGGCAAGCTGGCCGATCTGAAGAGGCGGGCCGAGGAGACGCTGCATCCCGTCGGCGAAGCTGCCGTGGACAAGGTGCACGCCAAGGGCAAGCTGACCGCCCGCGAGCGCATTCTTGCCCTGCTCGATGAGGGGTCGTTCGTCGAACTCGACGCGCTCGCCAAGCATCGCAGCACCAACTTCGGCCTGGAGAGCAACCGGCCGCTGGGCGACGGCGTGATCACCGGCTACGGCACCATCGACGGCCGCGACGTCTGCATCTTCAGCCAGGACGCCACCGTGTTCGGCGGCAGCCTCGGTGAGGTCTACGGCGAGAAGATCGTCAAGGTCCAGGAGCTGGCCATCAAGACCGGCCGTCCGCTGATCGGCATCAACGACGGCGCCGGCGCCCGCATCCAGGAGGGTGTGGTCTCCCTCGGCCTGTACAGCCGGATCTTCCACAACAACATCAAGGCCTCGGGTGTCATCCCGCAGATCTCGCTGATCATGGGCGCCGCGGCCGGTGGCCACGTGTACTCCCCCGCGCTGACCGACTTCATCGTCATGGTCGACCAGACCAGTCAGATGTTCATCACCGGGCCTGACGTCATCAAGACGGTCACCGGCGAGGACGTCACCATGGAGGAGCTGGGCGGCGCCCACACCCACATGGCCAAGTCCGGCACCGCGCACTACGTCGCCTCCGGCGAGCAGGACGCCTTCGAGTACGTCCGCGATCTCCTGAGCTTCCTGCCCCCGAACAACTACGCCGAGCCGCCGCATTACCCGGTGGCCGCGGCGCAGGGCTCGATCGAGGAGACCCTGACCGACGAGGACATCGAGCTCGACACGCTGATCCCGGATTCCCCGAATCAGCCGTACGACATGCACGAGGTCATCACCCGCCTCCTCGATGACGATGAGTTCCTCGAGGTGCAGGCCGGGTATGCCGGCAACATCCTGATCGGTTTCGGCCGGGTCGACGGCCGCCCGGTGGGCATCGTGGCCAACCAGCCGACCCAGTTCGCCGGCTGCCTCGACATCAACGCCTCGGAGAAGGCCGCCCGGTTCATCCGGACCTGCGATTGCTTCAACATCCCGATCGTCCTGCTGGTCGACGTTCCCGGCTTCCTGCCCGGCACCGACCAGGAGTACAACGGCATCATCCGGCGCGGCGCCAAGCTGCTCTACGCCTACGGTGAGGCCACGGTCGCCAAGGTCACCGTCATCACCCGCAAGTCCTACGGCGGCGCGTACTGCGTGATGGGTTCCAAGGACATGGGCGCCGATGTCGTGGTGGCCTGGCCGACGGCTCAGATCGCCGTGATGGGCGCCTCGGGCGCGGTGGGCTTCGTGTACCGCTCCGAACTGCGGGACGCAGCCAAGAACGGCGAGGATGTCGACGCGCTGCGCCTGGAGCTGCAGCAGACCTACGAGGACACTCTGGTCAACCCCTACATCGCCGCTGAGCGTGGATACGTCGACGCGGTCATCCCCCCGTCGCACACCCGTGGCTACGTGGCCAACGCCCTGCGGCTGCTGGAGCGCAAGATCATCCAGATGCCGCCGAAGAAGCACGGGAACATCCCACTGTGAGCGGGGCGAGCGAGGGAACCGTGGCGGACCAGGCCGACGTCGCCGCCGACGAGGTCAAGGCGGACCACCAGGCACACATCAAGGTGCTGCGCGGTCAGCCCACCGACGAGGAGATGGCCGCGCTGATGGCCATCCTCGGCACCGCCGGTGGCGGCGTCGAAGGCCCCGTGGTGCGCGACCGCAACCTGTGGGGGCATCCGGTGGACAAGCTGCGCTACGCGATCTTCAGCTGGCAGCGCATCACGCTGTGGGAGCGCACCCACATGCGGCGCTGATGAGCGCTCGCGCGAAGAAGAGACAGCACTGAATGACCCGGGTCGTTCTGGGTTCGGCATCGACGGGCCGGCTTGGCGTTCTACGCCAGGCCGGCCTCGATCCGTTGGTGGTGGTGTCCGGTGTCGACGAGGACGCCGTCCTCGCGTCGTTGGCCGACGCCCCACCCGAGCAGGTGGTGAGCGCACTGGCCGCCGCCAAGGCCGACGAGGTGTTCACCCATCTGCCCCAGGCGATCGCCGGAGACTGTGTCGTCATCGGCTGCGACTCGATGCTGCTTCTCGACGGGCAGCTGTGCGGCAAGCCAAAAGACGTCGATACCGCACGGCGGCAATGGCAGGCGATGTCGGGCCGGACTGCTCAGCTACATTCGGGCCACGCGGTGCTTGTCGTGCGTGACGGAGCCGTCACCCATCGCATCGCCGATACCGGTATCACCGCAGTGCATTTCGGCTCACCGACCGACGCCGACCTGGACGCGTATCTCGAAAGCGGCGAACCGCTCGGTGTCGCAGGCGGTTTCACGATCGACGGGCTGGGTGGCTGGTTCATCGACGGCATCGACGGCGATCCGTCCAATGTGATCGGCCTGAGCCTGCCACTGCTGCGCCGGATGCTTGCCGCGGCCGGGGTGTCGATCGCCGATCTGTGGAAAAGTTCTGCGCAAGACTGATCGTTCGCCCACTTACGATGGCAGTCGTGCCAGCTTGGGTGGGGACCGCGCGACGTGGGCTGGTCTCTGTGATCGCCGCTGCGGTGATGACAATCGGCATTCCCGCGGCCCACGCGTATCCCCCCGGGTTTCCTGACCTCGACAAGTTCGTGGCAGTCGATGCCGGGCCGTTCACGCACAGCTATGACTACGGCCGGGGCGGCAAGGGCAGCACCGTGTCGTTCGGCACTCCCGATGGGGTGTACTGCAATTGGCAGCAGTCGAACGATGTCGTCAAGCACCCGGAAATCAACTGCATCGGCAATGTCCCCGGTGTTCCTTCTCATGTCGTCGACCGCGACGAACCAGGATGCACCGAAGTGCGATTCCAGGGCGACTGGGTAGGTGGGGCCGACACGTACGGATTTCTCCACAGCTATGCGAGCAGTGGCAGTTGCCCGAAAGCGGATGTCGCCCGGCCATCCACCGTGCTCAAGCCAGGCCAGAAACTGACCTCGTCGAACATCACGTGTGCGGTCGCAGAGGGCAATGTGACCGCATGTATCGATCCGGTCGTCAACCGTGGGTTCATGTTGACCCCGGCGGGAAGCTGGACGTTCTGATGTCCCGGCGGCGCGGGTTGTGGCTGGTCGTCGGCACGTTCGTGGCCGTGGTGGTCGTGGCCATTGCGGCCGGCCTCGCCGTACCGAAAATCCGGGGACACACCGACTCGATCATCACCACCCCTCCCACGAAAACCAATGATGTACCGAAGGTTTCGCGGGCTGCGCCCGCGGACGAGCCGGGTCAACTCGTGGCCTTCGGGCTCGATCGCGCGCTGGTTCCCGGATGGCAGGTCACCGCCGGATCACTGGGCCTGCCCGCAGACACCTCGATCGGTGGCCGCCCATTCGCCACCCGTGGGCATTTCGCGTACTTCCTCGCGGACTGCGCCGAGAACTGCACTGCCAAAACCTGGCTGTTCGGGATCGATACCCACTCGGGCGAAGCGCTTTTCGCGCCAGTGGAATTGCCAGATTTTCCCGGCAGCAGGTTCGGGACCTGCATGCGCAACGGTCCGGCGAGGGCCCTGTGCCTGCCGTACGGACAAGGCCGTGACGGCAAGACCGGAGTGACAGTGGTCGATCTTGACCGGGGTGCGGTCAGCTTCACCGGCGATGCCGAATTCGATGGTGGCTTCGACGGTGTGGTGGCGACGGCCGCCGTGGGCGGACACCCCATCTGGCTTGCCGCGAGCGCTCCCGGCGAGGGACTGCGTGGCATCGGGGAGCACGCCGAGTTGACGTGGTTCGTGCCAGGCGATGGAGCGGAACCCAACAAGCCGCAATCGAGCGGCACCTCGGCGACAGTGGCGGTACAGCTGGCGAGTACGAAAGACCCGGCATACCGCGTGTTCTCGGTGTCCGACGGTCACGAACTCACCCCGACGCCACCTCCCGGCACCGCACTCAAGCGCGCGGTTACCTACCCGGCCGGCTTTGCCTACCAATTCGAGAGCGGTCCGACGGCCGGGGTGCTGTTCTACGACAACACCGGCCGATTGCTGGCCCGTCGAGAACTCACGGGTTACGGCGTCTACGCCATCGATTCCGTGCTGATCGCGATGGACCGGGACGTCTTTCGGGTTTTCCAGCCGGACGGAGGAGAAGTCGCGACGATCCCGGTCACGCGCAACACTCCATCGTCGTTCCGCAACGTGGGTTCGCAGCTGTACGTACCGATCTCGGACAAGCCGAATGACCATCGCTGGCAGCGTTGGGATCTGGCCACCGGGGCGAGCGGTCAGACCTGCGGTGTGGACCTCGCAGACTACGTCGCAGGCAAGGCATCGGTCGTCCTGACAACCACGGACAGCCCCAACGGGATCAGTCTCGTAGCCACCGATATGGCCACCTGTCGGGTCCTGTGGCGGCAGCCCGTCGACTACAACGGGGTTTTCCAGGTCGGTGACGCTCTGGTCGGGTACCGCTTCGATCAGCTCACCGGCCTGCGAGCACCGTAGAAGCACCCGAAAAGTTCATTCTCACAACGTCTTCCAGAGCGCCGATTCTGATCACCTCCGGCCGGCCGACTCGATGTCGGCACGACCGTGGTGAATTCCACCGGCGCACAGTGACCAAATTGCAACCTTCTCCGAGGCGGCACGCCGCGCCGACGTCCCGAATAGTCTCAACTACGGGTTGACACTGGGCCGATGCCAGTCGAAGAAACAATGTGGGATGTTCGCGTAGCACGCGACTTCGAGACATGCGATCTGGAGCGGCTGCGCGCCGCATTCGCCGACATCATCTCCAAGCGCCTGTCGCCGGGTAAGCGACTGCTGCGTGTGGTGACCTGGTCTCAGAACGGCGGCTCGCTGTTCCGCGCCAACAATGGCGCCCGCCGCTTCGCCGTGGCCTACGAGGTGGCATTCACCGCCTAGGTGTCGATCAGCACCGACCGTCGACCCGTCGACAGTGCCACGGCGCCAATATCCGGACCGACGGTACGCTCTTGGTGTGCCGCTGCCTGCTGATCCCAGCCCCACCCTTGCCGAGTACGCCCATCCGGAGCGCCTGGTCACTGCCGATTGGCTGGCCAGCAATCTGGGTCGGCCCGGTTTGGCCATCGTCGAGTCCGACGAGGATGTCCTTCTCTACGACACCGGCCACATCCCGGGCGCGGTCAAGATCGACTGGCATCTCGACCTCAATGACCCCAATGTGCGCGACTACATCAACGGTGAGCAGTTCGCCGAGCTGATGGACCGCAAGGGCATCAGCCGCGACGACACCGTCGTCATCTACGGCGACAAGAGCAACTGGTGGGCGGCCTACGCACTGTGGGTGTTCACCCTGTTCGGCCACCCTGACGTGCGCCTTCTCGACGGCGGGCGCGACCTGTGGGTTTCCCACGGTCGTGACACCACCCTTGAGGTGCCCACCCGGCAGTCCAGCGGCTACCCGGTGGTGGAGCGCAACGACGCCCCGATCCGCGCCTACCGGAACGACGTGCTCGACATCCTCGGGAAGCAGCCGTTGATCGACGTCCGCTCACCCCAGGAATACACGGGCGAACGCACCCACATGCCCGACTACCCGGAGGAGGGCGCGCTTCGCGGCGGGCACATCCCCACCGCGAAGTCGATCCCGTGGGCCAAGGCAGCCAAGGACAGCGGTCAGTTCCGCACCCGCGCCGAACTCGAGGAGCTCTACAGCTTCCTCAACCCTGACGACGAGACGGTGGTGTACTGCCGGATCGGTGAGCGCTCC
Organism: Mycobacterium sp. IDUB_17; assembly: GCF_055419465.1. NCBI lineage: Bacteria > Bacillati > Actinomycetota > Actinomycetes > Mycobacteriales > Mycobacteriaceae > Mycobacterium > Mycobacterium sp. IDUB_17. The sequence goes on from NZ_JBVAXS010000004.1 coordinate 357,407, forward strand.
AGCCACACCTGGTTCGTGCTGACCCACCTGCTCGGGCTGCCCGGTGTGCGCAACTACGACGGCTCATGGACCGAATGGGGCAACGCGGTTCGGGTCCCCGTGGCCGTCGGCCCGGATCCAGGTGACGCCCCGAGCGCCTCATGAGTTCGATGCCGGACTCCCTGGCGGAGGTTGTCTCCGACTTCCAGGAGGTGACCGGCCAGGACAAGTTGCAGCTGTTGTTGGAGTTCGCCAACGAGTTGCCACCCTTGCCGACTCACCTCGAGGAAGCGGCCATGGAGCCGGTTCCGGAGTGTCAGTCCCCGCTGTTTCTGGACGTCGACGCGTCCGACCGGGAGAAGGTTCGGCTTTACTTCAGCGCTCCCCCGGAGGCCCCCACAACACGCGGGTTCGCGGCGATCCTGGCCACCGGCCTGGACGGCCAGTCCGCCGATGACATCCTGGCGGTGCCCGACGACTTCTACACCGCGCTGGGCCTGGCCGCGCTGATCAGCCCGCTGCGCCTGCGCGGAATGTCGGCGATGCTGACGCGGATCAAGCGGCGGCTGCGCGCGGCCTGAGCGCGCGCTCAGGGGTCTGTCCGGAGTTCCTCGGAGAGTTTGGGGACGACGTTGCCCGGCGCCGCCGGCCGGATCTCGGTTCCGTTCCGATCGACGATGGCCGAGTCGGTGACGACCGGCAGTGCCACCGAGCTGTCGACGAACCGTGACGTTTCGTGGACCTTACGACCCGCGCCCGGACGGCAGCGGTCGGACTTCGCGAGGTCGCCGAGTTCTTTGGGCGCCCAGATCAATTCGGGGTTCACGACCGGTGGCGCGTCCCACGCCGGACTCGGCCCCGCCGAGGTGTAGCACGAGTAACCGTTCATGTGGCTTATCGCCTCACGCACCGATTCGCCAGGCGCCAGGTAATACACCGTGATCGTCGCGCCGCGCTCCCGCTGCTCGGCGAAATAGCCGATCACCGGCAACAACCCGCGCTTCTCGGGCGACGGAGCCACGAACTCGATTTCAGCGGCGCGCCGCTGCTCCTTCGCTTCGCGGCGGTTCTGCCGCTGGAAGTGACTGTGAATGGTCGACGCACCCAGAAACAGCGCCAGAAGGATCACGAAAACCCCGCCCGCCCGGGTCATCCCGTAGGCAGTGTCGCTCGGTTCGTTCGCCTCCGGATCCTTGAACTTCCACGATTGGGTGACCCACCAGATGCGCTTCGGTGAGGTCGCCATGGCCCCGCCCACCAACACGCCCACGACAATGACCAATATCCCCGTACCCACGGGCCAACGGTAATAGCGTCGGACTGTCCGGCCAGACGGGAATTTCGCACGTCAGCAGGATCGATGTGCCCGCGGACGAATTTCAGCCAGAACCTACTCATCGGTAACCGATACCGGATTGGGAAGCCTCAAGGTGCGGCGCATAAACTGCCCGCGATAGATTCTTAAAGACGTTTCTTAGAGAACTGCCGAGGAGGCACCGTGGCCAACCACGCCAGCTCAAAGATCTCCAAGGTGCTGGTCGCCAATCGCGGGGAGATCGCGGTCCGGGTGATCCGGGCCGCCAAAGACGCTGGACTTGCCAGCGTGGCCGTGTATGCCGAGCCGGACGCCGATGCACCGCACGTACGGCTCGCCGATGAAGCTTTCGCCCTGGGGGGTCAGACCTCAGCCGAGTCGTACCTGGTCTTCGAGAAGATCCTGGACGCCGCCGCGAAGTCCGGCGCCAACGCCATCCACCCGGGTTACGGCTTCCTGTCGGAGAACGCCGACTTCGCCCAGGCCGTGCTCGATGCCGGACTGATCTGGATCGGGCCGAGCCCGCAGTCGATCCGCGATCTCGGTGACAAGGTCACCGCGCGCCACATCGCGGCCAAGGCACAGGCACCGCTGGTGCCGGGCACCCCGGACCCGGTCAAGGATGCCGACGAGGTCGTCGCGTTCGCCGAGGAGTACGGCGTCCCCGTCGCGATCAAGGCCGCCTTCGGCGGTGGCGGTCGCGGCATGAAGGTCGCCCGCACCCTCGAAGAGATCCCCGAGCTGTTCGAGTCGGCGACCCGTGAGGCCGTCGCCGCGTTCGGCCGTGGTGAGTGCTTCGTCGAGCGCTACCTGGACAAGCCGCGCCACGTCGAGGCCCAGGTCATCGCTGACACCCACGGCAACGTCGTGGTCGCAGGCACCCGCGACTGCTCGCTGCAGCGCCGCTTCCAGAAGCTGGTCGAGGAGGCCCCGGCCCCCTTCCTGACCGACGCGCAGCGCAAGGAGATCCACGAGTCCGCCAAGCGCATCTGCAAGGAGGCCGGCTACTACGGTGCCGGCACCGTTGAGTACCTGGTCGGCCAGGACGGCCTGATCTCCTTCCTGGAGGTCAACACCCGTCTGCAGGTGGAACACCCGGTCACCGAGGAGACCTCGGGCATCGACCTGGTGCTGCAGCAGTTCAAGATCGCCAACGGCGAAGCCCTGGACATCACCGAGGATCCGACCCCGCGCGGCCACTCGTTCGAGTTCCGCATCAACGGTGAGGATGCCGGCCGCGGCTTCCTGCCCGCCCCCGGCCCGGTCACCAAGTTCGAGGCACCGACCGGCCCGGGCGTCCGCATGGACTCCGGTGTGGAGAGCGGCTCGGTCATCGGCGGCCAGTTCGACTCGATGCTGGCCAAGCTGATCGTCACCGGCGCCACCCGTGAAGAGGCCCTGGCCCGCTCACGTCGCGCCCTGGCTGAGTTCAACGTCGAGGGCCTGGCCACAGTCATCCCGTTCCACCGCGCCGTGACCGCCGACCCGGCCTTCATCGGTGACGGCGAGAAGTTCGACGTGCACACCCGCTGGATCGAGACCGAGTGGGACAACACCGTCGAGCCGTTCACCGGTGGCGATCCGATCGAGGAAGAGGACACCATTCCTCGCCAGACCGTGGTCGTCGAGGTCGGCGGACGTCGCCTCGAGGTGTCGCTGCCCGGTGACCTGGCGCTCGGTGGCGGCGGCGCAAGCGGTGGTGCCGGCGGTGTTCTCAGGAAGAAGCCCAAGGCCCGCAAGCGCGGTGGCGGCGGTGCCACCGCAGCCTCGGGTGACTCGGTGACCGCACCCATGCAGGGCACCGTGGTCAAGGTGGCCGTCGAAGAGGGTCAGGAAGTCGCCGCAGGCGATCTCGTGGTGGTGCTTGAGGCCATGAAGATGGAGAACCCGGTGACCGCCCACAAGGACGGCGTCATCACCGGCCTGTCCGTTGAGGCCGGTGCCGCCATCACCCAGGGCACCGTGATCGCCGAGATCAAGTAACGCCCAGTTCTTTCCGTCGAGGCCGTAGTCACCAGGTGACTACGGCCTCGCTGCGTTTCAGGCGGGCGCCTATGGAACGCTGGTCCTGTGGAACCTGTGGAGATCAACAACGGCCAGTGGTATCTGCGCGGACTGCGTGCCGACGACCGGGTCGACGACCGGCCCGCGCTCACCGACATGGGCGAGGAGGACCTGGACTACGTTCACGACGCCATGGACGGCTGGGCCGACGACACCCGGTACACCTGGGCGGTATGTGAACCGACCACCGGCGAGCTGCTCGCGGAGGTCATCCTCGATCCCGTCACCGGATTCCTGAGCAGTCGGGGCCGCCCCGGCTTCGAGGATGCCGCCGCGATCTCGGAGGACACCGTGCGGCGGTACGCGACGGAAATCCTCGGGCTGGAGGTGCACACGTGAGCACGCCCGCGAACCCCAAGGTCGTCACGGTGACCGGTGCGGCCGGCCAGATCGGCTATGCCGCGCTGTTCCGCATCGGGGCGGGCGCCCTGCTGGGACGTGACGTCCCGGTGAAGCTGCGCCTGCTGGAACTGCCCTCAGCGGTCCGTGCGGCCGAAGGCGTCGTCATGGAACTGGTCGACAGCGCCTTCGATGGGCTGGTCGACATCGAGATTCACGACGACCCGGTGCGGGCGTTCGACGGTGTCGACGTCGCGCTGCTGGTCGGGGCCAGGCCGCGCAGTAAAGGCATGGAACGTGCGGACCTGTTGGCGGCCAACGCCGCGATCTTCGCCGAGTCCGGCAAGGCCCTGAACGCCGGCGCGGCCAATGACGTGCGCATCGTCGTGGTCGGCAATCCGGCGAACACCAATGCACTGGTGGCCGCCGCGCACGCCCCCGACATCCCGGCGCAGCGTTTCACCGCGCTGACCCGGCTCGACCACAACCGGGCCGTCGCCGCCCTGGCCACCCACGCGGGTGTGCACGTCACCGACGTGTCCCGGGTGACCGTGTGGGGCAACCACTCCCCGACCATGTACCCCGACATCTTCCACGCGGTGGTCGACGGGCGGCCGGGCTCCGACTACGCATCAGACACCGACTGGCTGACCAACGACTTCATCCCGACCGTCGCCACCCGCGGTACCGCGATCATCGAGGCGCGGGGCACCTCGTCGGCGGCGTCGGCGGCCAACGCGGCCATCGACCATGTGCGGGACTGGGTGGACGGCACCGATCCCGATGACTGGACGTCGGTGGCACTGCCTTCTCCCGGTGTCTACGGGGTCCCTGAGGGGGTTGTCGCCTCGCTGCCGGTGCGCGCGGTCGACGGAGTTTGGGAGATCGTGGAGGGCCTGGAGATCAACGGCTTCTCCCGGGCCCGTATCGACGCGTCGGTGGCCGAACTGCTCGACGAGCGCCAGGCGGTCGAGCGGCTCGGCCTGCTCTAACGGTCAGCGTTCGTCGATGTCGAGTCCGGTGGCCAGGTCACCGCATTCCACGGCGATGACGTCGTCGCGGCCGCCCAGGAACGCACGGGCCCCTTGGTCGCCGTGCAGCGTGGCTGCGAGGGCCGCCAGATGCCTGCGGGACACGACGACGGGGTGACCGGGGCGACCGTCGTAGTTGGCGCGTGCCAGGCCGGAGCCGGAGGCGCGCGCTGCGCCCAGGACCCGGGCCACGACCCCGGCCCCGACATCCGGGGTGTCGACGGTGTGCAGGACGACCCATTCGGCGTCGCCGACGGCCTCCAGTCCTTCGCGCACCGACGCGCTCATGCCATCGGCCCAGCGAGCGGCCACCACTGTGCGGGCGGGCGCAGGCACCTCGACCACGGCGGCACCGAGTACCACGATCACGTCATCGCAACCGCCGTCATCGAGTGCGATCACCGCCCGCGACAGCCAATCACCCTCTTCAGCAAGAACTTTCGGCATTCCGAAGCGGGTGCCCGCACCGGCGGCCAGCAGCACCCCGGCAATGGCGTTGGTGTTCGGCATGCGAAACAGTCTGACCTGGAACTATAAGAATCCACTCAGACAAATTGTTCGATGACCTTGATCGCGGTAGGGTCGTTGGCAGGTTGAGTTCACAGCCGCAGCGAGCGTCATCGACATACGCGCGGGAACTCGCATCATTGTCGATTGACGCCGCACCAACAGTACGAATACGTGTATTACGACTGATGGAGCTACCAATGACCGTCTTTTCGACGAGCGCACTGATAGACCAGACCGACGAATCGCCAGCCACATTCGCCACGCGCTGGCTGCCGCCGTCAACGGCGGTGATCAGCGCCCACGGCGAAATCGACGCCGTCAACGCAGCTGATTTCGCCGACTACGCGTTGCGGCACACCACCAAGGCCGAGCGCGTCGTGATCGATCTCACCGATGTCGAATTCTTCGGCACTGCAGGGTTTTCCGCCCTCATGGCCATCGGATTGCAGTGCTCGACGACCGATATCGACTGGGTGCTGGTGCCCAGCAGGGCCGTGAACCGGCTGCTGCGTATCTGCGACCCGGATTCGGCGCTGCGCACGTGCTACAGCGTGGCCGCGGCACTGTCCATGCTGAACGGCAAAACTCCGCTACTGCAGCTGGTCACGAAGTCGCGCTAGCGATTTCGCCAGCAGTCGCGATACATGCATCTGCGAGACACCGACACGCTCGGCGATCTGCGTCTGGGTCATGGATTCGAAGAATCGCAGCACCAGTACCGTTCGTTCCCGCTCAGGTAATTGAGCGAGCAACGGCCGCAAGGTTTCTCGATCATCGATCTGATCCAGGCCGTCATCCACATCGCCGAGCGTGTCGACTATCGCCGGCGCGTCCTCGTCGCCCCCGCCGCCGCTGTCGATCGACAGTGTGTTGTACGAACTGCCCGCGACCAGTCCTTCGATCACCTCTTCGCGGTCCATGTCGAGTTCCGCGGCAAGCTCGGAGGCCGTCGGCGCCCGACCCAAGCGCTGGGACAGCTCCGCAGTCGCCGCGCCCAGGCGCAGGTGCAGTTCCTTGAGTCGCCGCGGTACCTTCACCGACCAGCTGTTATCCCGGAAGTGGCGCCGGACCTCCCCCATGATCGTCGGCACCGCGAACGACACGAAGTCCGATCCGGCCTCGACATCGAATCGGTTTACCGCGTTGACCAGGCCGACCCTGGCCACCTGGGTCAGGTCGTCACGCGGTTCACCGCGGCCGTCGAATCGGCGTGCGATGTGATCGGCGAGCGGCAGGCACCGCTCGACAATCCGCTCACGTTGGCGTTCGTAGGCCGACGAGTCCTCGGACAGTCCGCTGAGTTCACGAAACATGTCGCGAACATCCGCATATTCGGACGTCACCGCAGCAGGCTCGCTCGCCTCGTCGTCAGGGTGATGCCGAATACGTGGCCGGTGTCGGGCCCGTCACCGTTGTTGAACGTCTTGACCTCGTCGGTCAGGGAACTCAACACGTGCCAGCTGAAGCTGCCCGGCTCGACCACCCCGGCGCCCGTGCAGGTGGTGGCGGCGGTGATGACCAACGTCTCATCACCCGGGTCGACGGTCAGCTGCAGGCTCGAATCCGGGACCGCGGCGCGGATCAGGGCGGTGCAGGCCTCGTCTACGGCCAGCCGCAGGTCGGCGACGACGTCGAAATCAAGGTCCTCGAATGCTGCTACCGCAGCGACCAGTGTGCGCACTACGGCCAGGTTCTCCAACCTGGCAGCGACCCGAATCTCCACCGCCCGCTCCGTGCGGTGCGGCGGCCTGGGTTGGCCTTGTTCGTCGGCCATCTCACCTCCCGACATCTCGGATCGACAGTATCCCAAGCTGGGACCCCCGCCAGGGATGCCCATCGTTGCGTAACCCGAAACCTGTGATCAACGTGGGCTGCCACCCGTGCAGAAGTCCCCGAAACTGGGTATGCGGACGCCATGACCGAATCACAGACTGTGCAGACACAGCACAACGGCCAGCGCCGGATGCGGATTTCGCTGACCTGGGTACTGGTCCTGTTGACAGTGCCCGCTGCCGTCGCGGTGTACCTGTACGGCATGGCTGCGGTGATGAGCATGGCCGGCTGCACCGGCGAGGGCTGTGCGACCAAGGGTCCAGGAGAATTCTGGTTCGGGATCCTGTTCTACGGCGCGCCCGTGGTGCCGGTGGTGACGATCGCCGTATCGATCTTCACCTCCCGGCTTCGGTACGGCATTCTCGTCCCACTGGCCGGATTAGCTTTGTTGGCGATCGATTTCGCCGTACTGGCACTCACCTTCTGAGCACCCACCGCACCACAAGACACGGACCCGGCCGCACCGCGGCCGGGTCGCTCGGCGCGGACGTCAGCTGCTCGGCCGCTGCCGCATGACGCCGGGATGATCTGTGTACCAGCGATCCTCGATACGCCGCACCCGCATATGTTCGAGCGCCAGCCACATCGATCCGATGACGAATCCGGCCGCAGACAATGTGCCTACGGTCAGGCCCACATCGGAGTGGCCAGTGGCGAAAGCCGCCAAAGTGCCGACGAACAGCACCAGCCCCACGAGGATCAATACCAGCGCGGGCAAGATGACGTTGTCCTTCATCGACTCTCCGGCGTGCGGTCGGGTTGTCCGAGCGTGATCAACCGGATCTTTTGGGCCGTGCATGGCTGCTCCTTCCCGCCATTCCTGCCCCACCTGCCGTGCATGGGCTGACTCCACGGTAGATCGCCTGGGCAGGTCTGGCGAGAAAAACACCATGATCGTCTACAACGGCCCCGGCTGAGGCCAGACAAAGCGCCCTGAGCAGGTCATACGCCGAACAGACGGCACCGGTGGCCTCAGGCCGAACACCACGGCCCCGCTCCGGTGCAGCGGGGCCGTGGGCCGGCCTCCCCTCCGGCCAGGGATCAGTGGTTTCGGAGCATCCCGATCAGCTCGCGCTTCTTCTTGTCGGAATACCCTTTGATGCCAAGCTCTTTCGCCCGGCTGCGCAGATGGTCGACGGTCCAGTCGGCATAGGAACCGGACTTGCCGCCGGAGCGGCCAACGCTCGAACGACCCCTGGCGGCAGCGGCGTTGGAGATCCGCGCGGCCTTTTCCTTCGAATTGCCTTCGTCCCGCAGCTCCTCGTAGAGCTTCTCGTCCTTGATCGACGGATTCGGCATCGAGCTACCTCCTCTGTCAGTACCAGCTTCGCCGCCCGGCGACCGGCCGTCCGACCGCGCCGAGCAGCCAGAACACCCCGCCGATGACCAGCAGGATCACGCCCACCACCCAGAGCAGGTAAACATTCAAGATCAAGCCGAGGATGAGCAGAATTGCCCCGAGAACAATCATGGCGACCTCAATTCAGGGCGGCGATGGATTCCATCGCGCTGGGTTGCGGCAAACGGCACTCGTCCACCTTCGGATTGACGCCCGCATAGTTGAGCGGGCCGGCGAGGACCGTCAGCGCTATGGCCCCGGCGGTCGCGCAGTTAGTTGATCCACCATGGAAATAGTCGCGCTGCCAGGCTGCCACCACGCCGATGATCAACCAGATGAGCACGAGTGTTCCGAACAATCCACCAAGTCTCATGGCATGCGATGTACCCCGCTGACGCGTGGGTCAAACGTGCGGCCGACATCGCGCCCCAATCCGGGACCACGGCAAGCGTAGAGTTCGCGTTCACAGGAGGCATCGCGATGAACGCCGACGAGCCGTCACTCATGGACCTGGCACGTGACGAGCGAACCGACCTTGCCGAATTCCTCGCCACCCTGACCGCTGCGCAATGGCAGACCGAATCGCTGTGCGCGGGATGGACAGTGAAAGACGTTGTGGCACACGTCATCAGCTACGAGGATCTGGGTCCTGCGGGATTGCTCAAGCGATTCGCGAAGGGGCGGATCATGCGGGCCAACGAGGTCGGTGTCGCCGAATACTCGACGATGTCCACCGATGAACTGCTCGAGTTCCTCAACCAGCATCTGCGGCCGCAGGGGCTGACCGCGGGATTCGGCGGAATGATCGGATTGGTCGACGGCACCGTCCATCATCAGGACATCCGCCGTGCACTCGACCGCCCCCGCGCCGTGCCGGCGCAGCGCCTGCGACGAATCCTGCCCCTCGTACCGGGCAACCCGCGGCTCGGGGCGGGCCGGCGAATCAGAGGACTTCGACTGTACGCCAACGATATCGAGTGGGAGCATGGTAGCGGCCCCGAAGTCACCGGAACCAGCGAGGCGTTGCTGCTGGCCATGACCGGCCGCCGGCAGGCCGCCGAGGAACTCACGGGTACCGGCGCGAGAACCCTGCTCGGCCGCCTCTGACCCCGACGTTGATCGCGTTGCGCCCCAACTCCTTCCGGATATCGGAGGTAGCGGTGTGGTGCATGTGGCCAACGCGACGGGAGAGTCACATGAAGCCCCTGGACCGATTGTTCGCGACCATGATGGGGCGTAGAGTCCAATGCAGGTTGAGTTCACAGCCGCCCCGGAATCGTCATCGGGTGCAGGGTCGTGAGGCTCCCGCACCCAGGGTTTTGAGCCCACAGAACCCGAAACGTGACGTCACCACAGTTTTCATACTGAGGAGTCAACCCAAATGTCTACCATCAACGTGGCGAAACGAGCCACACCACGTTCCAACGATCACACCCGCGCGGAATTCTGTGCCCAATGGCTGTGGCCGGCCACCGCCGTGATCAGCGTCCACGGTGAGCTGGACGCGTCCAATGCCGCTGAGCTGACCGAATGCGGAATCCGGAACAGCAGGCCGAGCGGACAGCTCGTCCTGGACATGACCGAGGTCGAGTTTTTCGGCGCAGGTTGTTTCGCCTGCCTGCATACCCTCAATGTGCGCTGCGCCGGGGAGAATATCGACTGGGTGTTGATTCCCAGCACCGCGGTGTCCCGGGTGCTGGGCATCTGCGATCCCGCCTGCGCCCTTCCGACCTCCACCGGCCTGCCTACCGCCCTGTCGATGCTGCGCAATCAGCCACGGCAGCTGCAGATGGTGGACGTGCATCGCTAACGGCTCGCTGAGGCCCAATCCCGCCGGATGGTCAGCGAGATGCCGACCACCCGGCCGCTGGCCCGGCGCCTGAAGTCAGCGTCGTCGACGAAGGTGTCGACCTCGTCGGTGAGCGCTTCGAGGACCCGGCGACTGAAACCGCTCAAGACGCTGTCGGCGTCGCTGTCGACACTGTCGCAGATGGTCGACACCCGAACACTCAGCTCCCGTGCGCGGGGGTCTTCGACCAGCGCGAGAGTGGCTCCGGGCGAAGCCAGGCCGATCAGCACGGTGCAGGCTTCATCCACCGCCAAGGCCAAGTCGGCAGCCGTGTCGCCGCTCAGATCCTCGTAGTCGGCCAGGCAGCCCGTCATTGCCCTCACTACGGCCAGTGCCTCAGTTCGGGCGGGCACCCGGAGTTCCACCGCTCGTGGTCCGCTGATGTGACCAGATCCCCGGAGGGGAATTCGCTGACCGTGCAGCAGAGTCAGCGGGTGCCTCGGTGCGCGGCCTGACGATGACATATTCGTCGCGTACCCACAGCCATCCGGTGACTAAACCGAAGAGCCTGACTCAATGAGGCTGCGCCGCAGCGTCGTCGGCGGGCCGGGCTACGGGAAGCGTTTGATCAAGGGCCCACTGGGTATTCCGGCCGTATGACACGCAACAACGTGCCCGACGAGGTGCCCCTGGCCGATGCGCTCGAGCAGCAGCGTGAGCAGAGTGAACCGGCAGCGGACGCCGAAGCCCCGGTCTCCGATCTGGACAGCCCGCCACTGGAGGCGACGGATCAGGACTGGCAAGAACAACGTGAAGTGGTCGCGGAGGATCCGGGTCTCGACGAGTTCGAGCGCGAAGGTTGATCCGGTCACATCACGCTGCGCGGTGGCCGCTCTCCGGCCCTGCGCGGTCAGCTATCGCGCGACCCGGGCGATGCCATACCTGTTCGACATAGGCCTGCTCGATCAGAGCACGCCTATGTTGCCAATCGATAACCTCGGCGATCCGCTCGAAGACGAGCTCTAACCCGCACCGATCGGGTTGTGCTGCCCCGGACATGACTGACCTCAATTCTCATTCTGCTTCGGAATACCCGGACAAGGACGCTCACAAACCGGGAGCGGCACCCAAACCACCGCTGCGACGGGAGTCTCCGCACGAGGCGAAATATCCAGCACCAACACCGGATTCGTCACCTCACGTTTAGTACGGGCCCATTCGGGAATCCAGGAGGATGCGCGGAGAAGCCGTGCGGTGATCACCAATCCACTCCAGTAGCGGAAAGGTAAGCATGACCGAGAAGAACTCAGGACCTCAAGAAGCCGTCAAGGGCGCCGTCGAGGACGTGAAGGGCAAGGCCAAGGAAGCTGTCGGTACCGTAACCGGTCGCGAAGATCTGGTCCGCGAGGGTAAAGCCCAGCAGGACAAGGCCGACGCCCAGAAGGACGTAGCGAAGAAGGAAGCCGAAGCCGAAGCCGCCCGGGCGGGCGCCAAAGCCGCCGAGAAACGCGAGCAGGCCAGCCAGCGCCCCTAATTGGAGCGCGAGCCCCGGCCTGTTTGAAGAGATGGCCCAGCCGCCATTGGCTGGGCCATCTCGAATGCCTGATCACGTCGGGATGCTCTGTGTACCAACGTTCTTCGATACGCCGCACGCGTAGGTGCGCGCTGGCGATCCACCACCCGGAGTCGGGCTAAACCTCCGGGCTGACCCGCAGGTGGGTGGTGAGCAGCAACCGGTCCAAGACCGCGCGGCTGGGAAGCGTCTCGCTGTAATCGAGATTCAGGAAATCCTCTGCCAGCTGTTCGGCCAACAGCCGCAGCTTGGTGTTGGTTTCCTGCGACCGCCACTTCAGCAGTTCGAACGCCGCATCCGCATTGATCCGGTAGATCAGCATCAGCATGCCCTTGGCCTGCTCGATAGCACCACGGGCCTCCGCGATCTCGGCCACCACCTCGCTGACGGCGTCCTCCCGTGCCTGCGTGATCGACGGTGAGACGTCGACATAGAAACCATGTGTTCCGATGACCGCGCCGGCATCGTCGAAGAGCTGATCCCCCACGACGACGACATGGTGGACATCGCCGGCTGTATCGATGATCCGGTGCCGGGTGCTGAACGCGCCGGAGGTGCGCCGGATCTCGAGCAGCGTCGCCGCCACCTGTCCGTAGTCCTCGGGGTGCTTGTGGGAGAGCACCAGCTCGGTCGTCGGTTGCACCGTACCCGGCTCATATCCGTGCATCCGCTCCACCTGGGGTGACCACTCCCAGCGCTCATCGGCGAAGTAGAACCGGAACCAACCGACACGCTGCGGCTCGCCGCCGGCAAGTGCGTGCGCGATCGGCGACTCGGCGTTTCCCGTGGTGGGCTCACTCGTCACAGCTTGAGATTATCGCGCGGAGCTGACGCCGGCTCACCGTATTTGTCACACGTGACATTTACATTCGACGCCGTGAGACGGCTCAGGATCAAGCTCTTCATCGCGGCCGGCGCGGCGGCCGCGATCGCGAGTCACATCGCCGGCGTCGACGCCGCATGGAGCCTGGCGATCGGTGTCGCGGTGCCACTGGCCTTGGCGGCGACTCCGCGGTTCCTGCTGGGTGCATTCCGGGGCGCGAGCACGCCCAGCGCCCGTGAGCAGCCGACGACCGAGATGACCGGGCTGGAATTCGAGGACCACGTGGCCCATGTCGCCCGAACCTGCGGGTTGCCGGTGATCATGACTCCGCTCACCGGAGACTGGGGCGTGGATCTGATCGTCGGACACCGGCCGAATCGGATCGCCGTGCAATGCAAACGACTGTCACGGCCGGTGGGCGCGGGCGCCGTGCAGGAGGTTGTCGCAGGCGCGCCGATGCAGGATTGCAGCAGGACCATGGTGGTCACCAACAACGAATTCACCCCGGCTGCACGTAAACTCGCCGAACTTCACGGTTGCGAGTTGGTGGGCGGAGCCGACCTCCCCAGGCTCAAGTCGATCCTGCGCCGCGCGGCATCTTCAGAACCGGCCACCGACCAGCCCTAGCCCGCCAGCGGTGATCGCAGCGCCTCCCGCACGGCGTCGAGGCATTCGTCGATCTCCTTGCGCGTGACGGTCAGCGCGGGCCGGAACCGTACCGAATCGGTGCCGCTCGGCAGCATGATGACGCGACGGTCCCACAACCGCCGAACCAGCTCGTCACGTGCGGCAGTGGTGGGCAGGCTGAACGCACACATCAGGCCTCGGCCACGTGGCGCGAGCACTGTGTCAGAGAAATCCGTTGCCAGCGCCGCTAACTGACCGAGCAGATAATCACCGGTCACCGCGGCGGCGCGCAACAGCTCCTCGGACTCGATGACTTCGAGGATTCGTCGTGAGCGCACCATGTCCACCAGGTTGCCGCCCCAGGTGGAGTTGATCCGCGAGCTCACGCTGAAGACGTTGTCGGCGACCTCGTCCACTCGGCGACCCGCCATCACCCCACACACCTGCGTCTTCTTCCCGAAGGCGACCACATCCGGGGTGACCCCCAATTGCTGGTAGGCCCAGGCAGTTCCGGTGATCCCGCACCCGGTCTGCACCTCGTCGAAGATCAGCAGAGCGTCGAACTCGTCGCACAGCTCACGCATCGCGGCGAAGAACTGCGGCCGCATGTGCCGGTCACCGCCCTCACCCTGGATCGGCTCGGCGATGAAGCAGGCGATGTCGTGCGGGTTGGCCTCGAACGCAGCCCTGGCCGCGCGCAGCGAATCAGCTTCGAGTGCGGCGATATCCAGACCGGGCCGCACGTACGGGGCGTCGATGCGGGGCCAGTCGAACTTCGGGAAGCGGGCCACCTTGACCGGATCGGTGTTGGTCAGCGACATGGTGTATCCGCTGCGGCCGTGGAACGCCCCGCGCAGGTGCAGCACCTTCGTACCCAGTGCAGGGTCGATCCCGCGGGCCTCGTTGTGCCGGCTCTTCCAGTCGAATGCCACCTTGAGCGCGTTCTCGACCGCCAGGGCTCCGCCGTCGACGAAGAACAGATGCGGCAGGTCCGGGTCGCCGAGCACGCGGCGGAAGGTGTCGACGAAACGGGCCAGCGGCACGCTGTAGATGTCGGAATTGCTCGGCTTGTTGACCGCCACCCGGCCCAACTCGGCGCGGAAATCTTCATCCGCGGCCAGCGCCGGATGGTTCATCCCGAGTGCAGACGAGGCGAAGAACGTGAACATGTCCAGGAAGCGTGCGCCGGTGCGCGCATCCACCAGGTAGGCCCCCCGGGAGCGGTCCAGGTCGAGGACGAAGTCGAAACCGTCGGTCAGGACGCTGCGCGCCAGGACCGCTCGCACCCGGTCTGGCGTTACGTGCGGAGTAGTCGTCAGCACTGCGGTCATGCCGCCATACTAACGGAATCTTTACGGCCATTACCCTCTACAGCAGGAACTGTTACGGAATGTAGTCTCTACCACTGTAAAATGTCTGCAAAATGATGGTGCTGCGCGTTCGGACGTTGGCCGCGGTCCTGATCCGCTGGAGCAGGTCCTCCAAGCCCCGGGCCGAGGCAACCCGGACCAGCAGGACGTAGCTCTCCTCGCCCGCCACCGAGTGGCACGATTCGATTTCGGGGATGTGCTGCAACCGCGCGGGTGCATCATCGGGTTGGGACGGATCGAGAGGAGTGATGGCGACGAACGCCGAGAGCATGTTGCCCAACGCCTCGGGGTTGAGTCGTGCGGCGTATCCGGTCACGACACCTCGCGACTCCAACCGGCGCACCCGCGCCTGCACCGCCGATACCGACAGCCCGGCCGCCGATGCCAGCTGCGCCAGCGTGGCCCTGCCGTCAGCGGCGAGCGCGCGGGCCAGGGTCCGGTCGGTGTCGTCCAGCACGTATTCGTCGGCTTCACCCATGGCCCGCACTGTATCCGGCACCGCAGCGAACCAGAAAGGCACACGATGACCACCACCGAACGGACCGATCTCCCTACCGCAGAGGAGCTGCGCCGGCGGGTGCGCCAGGCCTTGGAGGCTGTCGGTGCGCGGGCGGAACTCGGCGAGCCGACATCCCCGGGACCCGGCCTGCATGCCAGCACACCGATCAGCGGCGATGTGTTGTTCACCCTGTCCAAGGACAGTCCTGAACAGGTCGATTCCGCGATCGCCGATGCCGCACAAGCTTTTTCGACCTGGCGCACGACCCCGGCACCGGTGCGCGGTGCATTGGTGGCACGCCTGGGCGAGCTGCTCGTCGAACACAAGTCAGATCTGGCGACTCTGGTGACGGTGGAGGCGGGCAAGATCACCTCCGAGGCACTTGGCGAGGTGCAGGAGATGATCGACATCTGCCAGTTCGCCGTCGGCCTCTCCCGCCAGTTGTACGGCCGCACCATCGCGTCCGAACGTCCCGGACACCGGCTGATGGAGACCTGGCATCCGCTGGGCGTCGTCGGCGTGATCACCGCGTTCAACTTCCCGGTGGCGGTGTGGGCGTGGAACACCGCGGTCGCGCTGGTCTGCGGCGACACCGTGGTCTGGAAACCCTCGGAGCTGACCCCGCTCACCGCGATCGCCTGCCAGGCCCTGATCGAAAGAGCTGCGACCGATGTCGGTGCGCCCGCGGCGGTGAGCCGGCTCATCCTGGGCGGGCGCGAGTTGGGTGAGCGACTGGTCGACGATCCACGGGTCGCCCTGGTCAGCGCCACGGGCTCGGTGCGGATGGGCCAGCAGGTCGGACCAAGGGTCGCCGCCCGGTTCGGCAAGGTACTGCTCGAACTCGGCGGCAACAACGCCGCGATCGTGACCCCCTCGGCCGATCTGGACCTCGCGGTGCGGGCCATCGTATTCTCCGCCGCGGGCACCGCCGGGCAACGGTGCACGACGCTGCGCCGGTTGATCGTGCACTCCTCTGTCGCCGACGACCTGGTGTCCCGGATCGTCTCGGCCTATCAGAGCCTGCCCATCGGTGACCCGAGCGTGGACGGAACCCTGGTCGGTCCGCTCATTCACACCCGCGCCTACCGGGACATGGTCGGGGCGCTGGAGGAGGCCCGTGCCGACGGCGGCGAGGTGTTCGGCGGTGAGCGTCACGACCTCGGCGACGAGGGTGCGTTCTATGCCGCCCCCGCGGTGGTCCGGATGCCCGCGCAGACCGCGGTCGTGCACACCGAGACCTTCGCCCCGATCCTCTACGTGCTGACCTACGACGACATCGACGATGCGATCTCGCTGAACAACGCGGTACCGCAGGGTCTTTCATCGGCGATCTTCACCACCGACGTGCGCGAAGCCGAGCGGTTCATGGCAGCCGACGGATCCGACTGCGGGATCGCCAACGTCAACATCGGGACGTCCGGCGCCGAGATCGGCGGCGCGTTCGGCGGTGAGAAACACACCGGCGGAGGCCGCGAGTCCGGGTCGGATGCGTGGAAGGCGTACATGCGCCGCGCGACCAACACGGTCAACTACTCCTCGGAGCTGCCGCTGGCCCAGGGCGTGCACTTCGGGTAGGCGGCTCAGCCTTCTTGCTCGCACTCGACGTCGACGTACACGGTGGTGAACTGCAGCGCGCTGGTACGCGACGCGGGCACCCCGTGCACATCGGTCACCGTGCATTGTGACAGCGGAACTCCGTTGTCCCCGTTGATCTGCACGGCATAGCCGGCCGCGGTCAGCTCTCGCACCACATCGGGGGCTTTGGTGCCGCCGGTGGGTGCTGCCGACGCCGGGCCGGCCGGCACAGCGGCGCTGACGAGCCCCGCTGCCACCGCAATTGCCCATATCGATCTGTTCATCTGGTGGACCTCCCGCATCCGTAGGTTTCACCTATCGATATGCGCGGTGGTTACACCGGCTCAGGCCGGCCGGGCCGGTGGTTGCGGCGCCAGCACCTCGACATTCCCGTCCCGTTCCCGGACTTCGAAGTGCGGCAGGGGCTTCGGCGCGATCGGAAGTTGATGCGTGAGCACCTGGCCGGCGGGCGAGAAGGACGTCACGTGGCACGGGCAGCGCAGACTGTCGGCGGAGTTGTCGAACCACAGCTTGCAACCCTGGTGGGTGCACACCCCGGACACCGCCTCCACGTTGCCGCCCGCTACCCGGCGCACGAATCCCGACACCGTCGATAGGTCGAACGGCAACACCGACCCCTCCACCAGGTCAGCGCTTTTCGCCACCGGCAACCATGCACCTTCACTGGGCACCAGTTCGGATCCGGCCTGTTCGGAACCCGGCGACGCACCCCGGCCGGTCATCACGTGCTCGATCGAGACGACCGCCACCGCTGCGGTCGCCGCCGCAGCGGTGCCGACGATCACCTGCCGCCGCGTCGCCGACGGACCCTGGCGGGTCGGGCCCGGTTCATCCGGCTGCTCCGGGGAAAACTGTTGGGCGATACGGTCCTTGAGGTCGTCCACGAACTCGGGCCGAGGCTCGTCGGCATCGGGCTGGGCGGCCCGCAGCTCGATTGCCGTGCGGATCTGGGCGGCGTCGAAATCGTCGGCAGGGAAGGATCCCGGTCGTCGCCCGGCGAGTAGATCGTCGACGTATTTGCGTACCCCGCGCCTGGTCACCGTGACTCTCCCTCGTTGATCTGAGCGGCCAATCGCAACGCCCGGTGCTGCAACACCTTCGCATTGGCGACGCTTACTCCCATGTCATTCGCCGACTCCCGCACCGAACGGCCCTGCAGAAAACGTAGTTCCAGCACCCGGCGGTACTGCGGCGGCAGTTGCCCCAGCACTGCGGCCACGCGCTGCGGCGCGGTACTGGTCTCGCCGTCCGGGCCCGGGTCAGGCGCGGCCACATCGTCGTCGATGACGGTGATCTCGCGTCCCATGGTGGCCCGCCAATGCGCCGCGAGCACGGTGCGGGCGGTGGCACGCAGATACGACCGGACCTCGGCCACGCTCGCCGAGAGCCGCAGCGGCCGAAGCGCAGCCAGGAACACCTCGGAGGTGAGGTCCTCGGCGTCGGAGCGGCTGCCGAGCCGCGCGTAGAGCAGCCGGTACACCCACGTCACGTTGTCGTCGTAGACGGCTTCCCAGCTGGGGTAACACCCCTCGGGCACGATCCTCAGCTCGGGGCGGTCACGTCGGACCATCACCGGCCACCCACCTTTCGTCGCGCGGAGTCCGACACAGGGCTCCGCACACCTAGATAGGGCGGGCGGTTACACGCGAACGCCGTTCGCACCCCATCAGCATCCACCCGTGTAACCCGGTGCGCTATCTCCTGGTGACCGGTTTGCACCGCTTTGAGAGACAACGGAGGTCCCGATGGTCCGACGATTCCCGACATCTGCCGTTATCGCCGCCCTGGTGGCGACGGCGTCCGCGTGCTCGAGCACGCCGCCCACAGCACCGCCGACCGTGGACTTCGGCGGTGGCACATCGGTCGGCATGGCCCCGATGCACGAAATGGCGCCGATGAGCCCGGCAGCACCGATGAGCACAGCTCCCGCCCCGGTCGCCGGCACCGCGGTGAGCATCGACAACTTCGCATTCGCCCCCGCCACCCTGACGGTCCACCGCGGCGACACGGTGACGTGGACCAACCACGATGAGGAACCGCACACCGTCGCCGCCGGGGACGGTTCCTTCCGCTCCCCCGGCATGGGCGCCAACGCCACCTTCAGCTTCACCTTCACCAATCCGGGCAGCTATGACTACATCTGCTCGATCCATCCCGTCATGCACGGCACCGTGGTGGTGACACCATGACCGATCCCCACACCATGACGCGGCGCCAGCTCATCCGGCACGGCGCCTGGTTCGGTGCCGCGGTCGGTCTCGTCGTGGTCGGTGGCGAGGTCGTCTCTCACGCGGCCACCTCGCACACCGCCGGCGTCGCGGGGCCGACGGTGCGTTTCGCTCAGATCTCAGACAGCCACATCGGATTCACCGGCGCGGCCAACACCGATGTGGCCGGGTCATTCGGCCGGGCCATCGCGCAGATCAACTCGCTGGATTACACACCGGATTTCGTGATCCACACCGGCGATCTCACCCACCTGTCCACTCCCGCCCAGTTCGACCAGGTCAAGCAGATGATGCAGGGACTCAACACACCGCACGTCTTCACCGTGCCGGGTGAACACGACTCCGTCGACGATGCGGGCCAGAAGTACCGGTCGGTGTTCGGCGCAGGCACCCGCGGCGACGGTTGGTACAGCTTCGACATCGCCGGGGTGCATGTCATCGGACTGGTCAACACGCTGAATCTGAAGAAGCTCGGACACCTCGGTGCCGATCAGCTCGACTTCATCGAGAAGGACGTTGCCCCGTTGTCCTCGGACACCCCGATCGTGGTGTTCAGCCACATGCCGTTGTTCGCGATGTACCCGGATTGGGGCTGGGGTACCGACGACTCCGCCCAGGCCCTGAGCCACCTGCGCCGGTTCTCCTCGGTCACCTGCCTCAACGGGCATGTCCACCAGCTGTTCTCGAAAACCGAGGGCAATGTGACGTTCTACAGCGGCACCACCACGGCCTATCCGCTGCCGCATCCCGGCGACGGGCCGGCACCGAAACCGGTGACCCTTCCGGCCGGCCGCCTGCACGATGTCCTGGGGATCCGGGAAGTCAGCTACACCAGGGGCACCTCGGCTCTGGCTCTCAAGGAGGATCGGCTGTAAGCAGGAGGCATGCAGATTGAGAACTCGGTCGCGGTCATCACCGGCGCCGGATCAGGCATCGGCCGCGCACTGGCCGAATCGTTCGCCGCGGAAGGCGCCCGCGTGGTGGCCGCCGACCTCAATCAGGAGTCGGCCGAACAGACCGCCGCGCAGATCCGTTCCGGGGGCGGGCAGGCGCTGGGAGTCCGGGCCGACGCCGGTGTCACAGCCGACATCGAGGCGCTGACCGCCACCGAGTTCGGCCCCGTCGACATCTACGTCGCCAACGCCGGAATCATCGGCGCGCCGGGTCTCGGCACCGACGAGGATTGGGATTCGATCCTGGACGTCAACCTGCGCTCCCACGTCCGAGCTGCGCAAGTGCTTGTCCCGCAATGGCGGTCGCGCGGCGGCGGGTACTTCGTGTCGGTCGCCTCGGCCGCCGGTCTGCTGTCCCAGATCGGCGCGGCCGGATACGCCGTCACCAAGCACGCCGCGGTCGGATTCGCCGAATGGCTGGCCATCACGTACGGCGATGACGGCATCGGGGTCAGCTGTGTATGCCCGTTGGGGGTCGCCACCCCGCTGCTCGACGCGGTGCGCGCTTCGGCGGATCCGGATTCCGCGGCCGGCGCGGCGTCGATCGTGCAGTCCGGCGACGTGATCAGTGCCCATGATGTCGCGGCGGCCACCGTGGCGGCGGTGCGGTCGGACACCTTTCTGGTGCTCCCCCACCCGCAGGTGCTCGACATGTACCGCCACAAGGGCTCCGACTACGACCGGTGGATCGCGGGGATGCGCCGTTACCAGCGGTCACTGCGCGCCGGCCGATGAGCGCCCGGCAGAAGGCAAGGTTTGCGGCGGGACATACACGCCCAGCGAGATGCGGTGCCACCAGACGTGGTCGCGGCGCAGTTCGGTCCAGGTGCTGAACTCGTACCGGTACAGCCTGGCCCGGACATAGCGCGGCGGTTCGTCGGGGAATGGGTTGCACCGCAGCAGCTTCAGCGTGTCTCGGTCATTCTCCAGGAGCCGGGTCAGCAGCATGCGCAGCCAGCCGTGGGCATATGCCGGCGAGATGGCAGCGAACCACATCAGCCAGTCCAGCCGCAGATGGTACGGCGCGAACTGGCGGGGCCACCGACGGACATCGCCTGGCTTGCCCTTGAATTCGTACTCCTTCCAGACGGTGTGATCCGTCAAACGCGGGTCCGAGGTGCCCTCCAACACCACCTCATCGCGGGTGCGGCCGACGGTGCCGAACGCCCCGTAGGAGTTCACCAGGTGATAGTGGTTGTAGGAGGCGTTCATCCGCTGCCGTTTGGAGACGAGGTTGCGTGCGGGCCAGTAGCTGAGAGCTGCCACCGCGACCGCGAACCCGACCACCACGACGACGAACCATGTTGGGGTTGGTCCGAATTGGTGTTCGGAGACCGGGAATACCACCGCGGCAGTGGAATCCGAGAGCGCGCTGAACGCCAGGACGATGGTGACCCAGTTGAGCCAGGCGAAGTTGCCCGATGCCACCAGCCACAGTTGGGTGATGACCACGACGATCGCCGCCCCGCTGGCCACGGGCTGCGGGGCGAACAAGGCGAACGGCACGACGAGTTGGGCGAAGTGGTTGCCGGCCACCTCGATTCGGTGCAGCGGCTTGGGCAGGTGGTGGAAGAACCAGCTCAGCGGCCCGGGCATGGGCTGTGTCTCGTGGTGGTAGTACAGGCAGGTCAGGTTGCGCCAGCACGGGTCACCGCGCAGCTTGATCAGTCCCGCACCGAACTCGACGCGGAACAGCAGCCAGCGGGCCAGCCATATCACCAGAAGCGGGGGCCCGACGTCGTCGTTGCCCAGGAACATCACCAGGAACCCGGCTTCGAGCAGAAGGGATTCCCACCCGAACGAGTACCACGTCTGCCCGACGTTGACGATCGACAGGTACAGCACCCACAGCAGTAGCCAGGCGAGCATCGCGGCCCACAGCGGCACCAGATCTCCGGCGCCGGCCACCAGTGCCGCCGAAAGCACCGCGCCGGTTGCGCACACCGCGGCGAAGAAGCGGTCCGAGTAGTGGAACTGGAACAGGCTCGGGGCGCGCCGGAACGAATTGGCGGCCAGAAAACGGGGTATCGGGAGCAGCCCCCGCGCACCGAGGAGCCCGCGGAACTGCCGGGCCGCCACGATGAACGCGATCAGGTAGATCGCGGCGGTCCCCCGCTGCAACACCTGTCTGGCCAACCAATATTCGTCTGCGTTGAACCATTCCATACGCGGACCTGCCGACGTTGCGGGTCTATCCACGATGACGGTACCCCGATTCGGGGCGATTCACGCCTCGTACGGCGAGCTAGCGCCGTCGCAGACCCAGCCGGAAATTGGACGGCATCATGGTCAGGCGCTCCTGTACCTGCAGCGTGTAGTCCGGATCAGCCGTCAGGTCATAGCGCCGGATCAGCACCGCCAGCATCAGAACCGCCTCGTGCAGTGCGAATTGCCTTCCGATGCATGATCTTTCACCGGTGCCGAACGGCTTGTACAGGCCGGCGGGCCGGGCCCGCATCTGTTCCGGTGTGAACCGGTCCGGATCGAATGCGTCCGGGTCGGGGCCCCAGCGGGGGTCGCGGTGCAGGGTCGAGGTCAGCGCCAGCGCCCAATCCCCCTCGCGCATCGGGTGGATTCCGGCGAGCACGGTGTCGTGGCGAGCGGCGCGGTAGTACGCCGGCACCGTCGGCTGTAATCGCAGCGATTCGTCGAGAACCCGCCGGACATACCGTAGTTTGGCGATCTTCTCGAACTCCGGTCGCGCTTCATCGCCCCACACCTCGTCCACCTCGGTGCGGGCGCGGGCGAACACCTCCGGATGTTGCGACAGGAAATACAGCGCGAATGACAATGCGCCAGATGTGGTCTCGTGCCCGGCGATCAGAAAATTGATCAGCTGATAGCGGATGTTCGCAGCGTCGAGGTCGGACCCCAGCATGATCTGCAGCAGGTCGTCGTGGCTGCCCGACTGCTGCGCGCGCCGGCCGGCGACGATGTCGTCGGCCAACTCATGCAGGTACTTCGCATCGCTGCGGACCCGGCGCTCGTAGCGCCGGTAGGCGAAGGCGGGGAGGAAGGTTTCGCGGAGCACCCCGAGGCGGTCAGCCGCCAGAAGCGCGGACACCATGTGCGCGACGAACGGGTGCATCGCGTCGTCCTGGAAGCATCCGAACGAATATCCGGCCGCACACCGCCCGATCGTCTCCAACGTCACCCTGGTGGTGTCGGCCGAGACATCGACGGTGTCGCCCTCGGCGGCCCGCTGATCCCAGCGGTCGGTCAGCTGCCCGGCAACGTCGAACATCACGCCGTGGTAGCGGCGCATCGCGACCTGGCTGAATGCCGGCATCAGGAGCTGATGGGCCTTGTACCAGTTCGGTTCGTCGTTGTACGCGGTGAACAGCCCGTCGCCGCCGACGATCCGCAGTGCCTCGATGTCGGGTCCCACATGCTTGCAGAACCGGGCCTCGTCGTTGAGGTCGGCGACCGCGTCGGCACCGGTGACGACCACGTAGCGGGCACCCAGGAACCGGAATTCGCAGATCGGCCCCAGCTCGGCCATCCCCATCGCGTTCTGCATCGACGAGTCGGGCTGCAGTCCGAGCACGTCGCCGAGCAGCGGCACCCGTCGCGGCGGGTGGGGCAGTCTCGGATACTTCGCCCCCGCAGAAGGTGAGGTCCGCACACCCGAGACGGTCATGCCACCAGGATTCCGCCCTTGTTGTACATGTGTCAAGTAAGGAGGCGCGAGGAAGTCGCTTCGCCGGGGATGAGCGGCCCTGCAAGTTAAGCTGCAGACGTGGGTGCCGAGTCGAGACGCCGGCTGTCCCCCGCCGACAGACGCAACGAGCTGCTGGCGCTGGGAGCCGAAGTGTTCGGCCAACGACCGTACGACGAGGTCCGCATCGACGAGATCGCCGAACGCGCCGGGGTGTCCCGGGCCCTGATGTACCACTACTTCCCCGACAAGCGGGCCTTCTTCGCCGCCGTGGTGCAGGCCGAGGGCGAGCGCCTGTTCGAGGCCACCAGTACCCCTCCCGAGCCTGGCCAGAGCCTGTTCGGCCAGCTGCGCGCCGGCGTGCTTGCCTACCTGCGCTATGACGAGGAGCATCCGCACGGTGCGTGGGCGGCGTACATGGGCCTGGGCCGCACCGACCCCGTGCTGCGCGGCGTCGACGACGTCGACAACGACCGGCAGGCCGACCGGATCATGGGCCGGATCGGCGACGCGGTGTCCGAACCGCTGGACGCCAAGGTCGAGCGCGACCTGCGGGCCACCGTGTACGGCTGGCTGGCACTGACCTTCGAGATGTGCCGGCAACGGCTCAAGGATCCGTCGATCGACGCGGGCTTCGTCGCCGACAGTTGTGCGCACGCCCTGCTCGATGCGATCGGCCGAGTGCCCGGACTGCCCGCCGAACTGCTCTGCGCTGCCGCCCCTGAACACCGCTGACGCCCACTTGTCGGTACCGCGCGGCAGTATGGCTAGGTGGCCACCACGCCGGTCGATCCGCTGGCCCGGTTCAGTGCACTGACCCGGGAGTGGTTCACGGCTGCCTTCCCGGCGCCGACGGCCGCTCAGGCACAGGCGTGGTCCGCCATCGCCGAGGGCCACAACACCCTGGTCATCGCCCCCACCGGCTCGGGCAAGACCCTCGCCGCGTTCCTGTGGGCCATCGACGAGTTGGCCCGGACCCACGCCGACCCGCGGTCGGGCACGACGGTGCTGTACGTGTCACCGCTCAAGGCGCTGGCCGTCGACGTCGAGCGGAACCTGCGCACCCCGCTGACCGGGATCACGCGGGTCGCCGAGCGCCACGGAGTGCCCGCCCCGTCGATCAGCGTCGGGGTCCGTTCCGGGGACACCACGCCCAGTCAACGCCGCGCGATGCTGAGCAAGCCGCCAGACATCCTGATCACCACCCCGGAGTCACTGTTCCTGATGCTGACCTCGGCGGCCCGCGAGACGCTGGCATCGGTGCGGACCGTGATCGTCGACGAGGTTCACGCCGTAGCCGCCACCAAACGCGGTGCGCACCTGGCACTCTCACTGGAACGGCTGGATCAGCTTCTCGACAAGCCGGCCCAGCGGATCGGATTGTCGGCGACGGTGCGGCCGCCCGAGGAGGTGGCCCGGTTCCTGTCCGGGCAGGCGCCCACCACCATCGTGGCCCCGCCTGCCGCGAAGACCTTCGACCTCTCGGTCCAGGTTCCGGTTCCGGACATGGCCAACCTCGACAACAACAGCATCTGGCCCGATGTAGAGGAGCGCATCGTGGACCTGATCGAGGCGCACAAGTCCTCGATCGTGTTCGCCAATTCCCGCCGGCTGGCCGAGCGGCTGACCTCACGGCTCAACGAGATTCATGCCGAACGTGCCGGAATCGAGCTCTCGCTGGACCGTAACCCGCAGGTCGGCGGCGGCGCCCCGGCTCAGCTCATGGCCAGCGGCCAGGCGAACGGCGCGCCGCCACTGCTGGCCCGGGCGCACCACGGTTCGGTCAGCAAGGAGCAGCGGGCCCAGGTCGAGGACGATCTCAAAAGCGGTCGGCTGCGCGCCGTGGTCGCCACCTCCAGCCTGGAGTTGGGCATCGACATGGGTGCCGTCGATCTGGTGATCCAGGTCGAGTCACCGCCGTCGGTGGCCAGTGGGCTGCAACGCATCGGACGTGCCGGGCATCAGGTCGGCGAGATCTCCCAGGGCGTGCTGTTCCCCAAGCACCGGACCGATCTGATCGGCTGTGCGGTGACGGTGCAGCGCATGCGCTCCGGTGACATCGAGACGATGCATGTCCCGGCCAATCCGCTCGACGTGCTGGCCCAGCACACGGTGGCCGTCGCCGCCCTGGAGCCGGTGGATGCCGACGCCTGGTTCGACGCGGTCCGGCGCAGCGCACCGTTCGCCACGTTGCCGCGCAGCGCCTTCGAGGCCACCCTCGACCTGCTGTCCGGGAAGTATCCGTCCACCGAGTTCGCCGAGCTGCGGCCGCGGCTCGTGTACGACCGCGACCACGGAACGCTCACCGCCCGCCCGGGCGCGCAGCGCCTGGCCGTCACCTCCGGCGGGGCCATCCCCGACCGCGGACTGTTCACCGTCTACCTGGCCACCGATTCCGAAAAACCGTCCCGGGTAGGCGAACTCGACGAGGAGATGGTTTACGAGTCACGCCCGGGTGATGTCATCTCCCTTGGCGCCACCAGTTGGCGGATCACGGAGATCACCCACGATCGGGTGCTGGTCATCCCGGCGCCGGGCCAGCCCGCCCGGTTGCCGTTCTGGCGCGGCGACAGCGTGGGCCGACCCGCCGAGCTGGGCGCGGCCGTCGGGGCGTTCACCGGCGAGCTCGCCGCACTGGGCCGCGCTGAGTTCGATGAGCGCTGCCAGGCAATGGGTTTCGCCGGATTCGCCACCGACAACCTGTATCAGCTGCTGCACGATCAGCGGGAGGCCACCGGTGTGGTCCCCAGCGACAGCACCTTCGTGGTGGAGCGCTTCCGGGACGAGCTCGGTGACTGGCGGGTGATCCTCCATTCCCCGTACGGGCTGCGGGTCCACGGACCACTCGCCCTCGCGGTGGGCCGACGGCTGCGGGAACGCTACGGCATCGACGAGAAGCCGACCGCCTCCGACGACGGCATCATCGTGCGACTGCCCGACAGCGGCGAAAACCCTCCGGGCGCAGACCTGTTCGTGTTCGATGCCGACGAGGTCGAGCCCATCGTCACCGCGGAGGTGGGCGGCTCGGCATTGTTCGCGTCCCGGTTCCGTGAGTGCGCCGCCCGTGCCCTGCTGCTGCCACGCCGGCACCCGGGCAAACGTTCCCCGCTATGGCATCAACGGCAGCGCGCCGCACAACTGCTCGACATCGCCCGCAAGTACCCGGACTTCCCGATCGTGCTGGAAACAGTGCGGGAGTGCCTGCAGGACGTCTACGACGTGCCCGCCCTGACCGAGCTGATGCGGCGGGTGGCGCAGCGTCGGGTGCGGGTGGTCGAGGTCGAAACCGCCACCCCGTCACCGTTCGCCGCATCGCTGCTGTTCGGCTATGTGGGCGCGTTCATGTACGAGGGCGACAGCCCACTGGCCGAGCGGCGGGCCGCGGCGCTGGCACTGGACACCGTGCTGCTGTCCGAATTGCTGGGGCGCGTCGAATTGCGCGAACTGCTGGACCCGGCGGTGGTCGCGTCGACGTCCGCGCAACTGCAACACCTGACCGAGGAGCGCGCGGCGCGCGACGCCGAGGCGGTGGCAGATCTGCTGAGGATGCTCGGTCCGCTCACCGAGGTCGAGATCGCCGCGCGCGCCACCACCGACACGATCGGCGGCTGGCTCGACGGGCTGCACGCCGCCAAGCGTGCGCTGCCGGTGACCTATGGCGGCCAGACCTGGTGGGCGGCGGTCGAAGACATCGGCCTGTTGCGCGACGGGGTCGGCGCGCCGGTGCCGGTCGGGGTGCCCGCGGCATTCACCGAATCCGTCGACGACCCGCTCGGGGATCTGATCGGCCGCTATGCCCGCACCCACGGGCCGTTCACCACCACCGAGGTGGCCGCCCGGTTCGGGTTGGGCCTGCGGGTGACCGCAGATGTGTTGGGTCGCATGGCTGTCGACGGCCGGCTGGTGCGCGGTGAATTCGTCGACGATCTCCCCGGCGATCAGTGGTGCGACGCCGAAGTACTGAGGATCCTGCGCCGCCGTTCCCTGGCCGCGCTGCGCGCTCAGGTCGAACCGGTCAGCACCGCGGCCTACGGTCGCTTCCTGCCGGCCTGGCAACACGTCGGATCGAGCCACAGCGCGGGGATCGACGGGCTGGCCGCGGTGATCGAACAGCTGGCCGGCGTTCCCGTTCCCGCATCGGCGGTGGAGTCGCTCGTCTTCGGTCAACGGGTCCGCGATTATCAACCGGCCATGCTCGACGAGCTGCTCGCTTCCGGTGAGGTGATGTGGTCGGGCGCCGGGCAGATCGGCGGCAGCGACGGCTGGGTGACATTCCATCTTGCCGAGACCGCGCCGTTGACGCTGCCGGTGCCCGCCGAGATCGAGTTCACCGATACCCACCGGGCGATCATGGAGACGCTCGGGCGCGGCGGGGCGTACTTCTTCCGGCAACTCACCGATACTGCCGGCGAATCTGAGCTGAAAACCGCTCTGTGGGAACTGATCTGGGCCGGATGGGTCACCGGGGACACGTTCGCGCCGGTGCGCGCCATGCTGACGGGTCCTCGGCGGTCCGGGACGCCGGCGCACCGCCAGCGCCAGCGCCCGCCCCGGCTCAGCCGCTACAGCGTGGCGCGCCCGCACACCCGGGCGGCCGATCCGATGGTGTCCGGCCGGTGGTCGGCATTGCCTGGCGCAGAACCGGATTCGACGGTACGGGCGCACTTCCAGGCCGAGCTGCTGCTCAACCGGCACGGAGTGCTGACCAAAGGGGCGGCAGCGGCCGAGGGGGTGCCCGGCGGGTTCGCCACCCTGTACAAGGTGTTGAGCGCGTTCGAGGACGCCGGCCGCTGCCAGCGGGGCTACTTCGTGGAGTCGTTGGGCGGGGCACAGTTCGCGGCAGCCTCGACAGTCGACCGGCTGCGGTCCTATCTCGACGGGGTCGATCCACAGCGACCCGAGTTCCACGCCGTCGTTCTCGCGGCGACGGATCCGGCCAATCCCTACGGAGCGGCACTGGCCTGGCCGG
Organism: Mycobacterium sp. IDUB_17; assembly: GCF_055419465.1. Taxonomy (NCBI): domain Bacteria; kingdom Bacillati; phylum Actinomycetota; class Actinomycetes; order Mycobacteriales; family Mycobacteriaceae; genus Mycobacterium; species Mycobacterium sp. IDUB_17. The sequence continues at coordinate 385,902 of NZ_JBVAXS010000004.1, forward strand.
AACGCGGCGGCGACGACACGCACCGGCCCGGCCGCAAAGCCGGAGCCCTGGTCGCGCTGGTCGACGGGCAATTGGTGTGGTTCCTGGAGCGCGGTGGCCGGACCCTGCTCAGCTTCACCTCGGACGCCGATACGCAGCGGGCCGCGGCGGGGGCTCTGGCGGAACTCGTGAGCACCGGGCGCATGCCGTCGTTATTGGTGGAGCGGATCAACGGGGTCGCGGTGCTCGATCCCGGCGTCGACGCGGACCGTGCCGCCGTGCAGGACGCGCTGACCGGGGCCGGATTTTCCCGCACCCCGCGCGGTTTGCGGCTGCGATGATCGGATGAGTTCTTACAAGTCACAGTAAGAATGACTGGTCGATCGGGGGCGCGCCGTGACCGCAGAGGTCTGATCGGCACCGGGATACTGAGCGGTATGAACGAGCCGGCCGAACAGGTGCAGCCAACGCTCGGTAACGACGTTGCGCACTACGAGGTGCGTCGACTCCCCCGCGGTGTCCGGATCGCCGACATCACTGTCTGTGTGTTGCTGTTCGTAGTCCAGGCCGGGTTGGGTTTCGTCGCGCTGATGAGCTTCATGGTTTTCCCGATGAGCATCGACAACTGCGCCTACGTGGAATGCGGCGATGAGAAGTGGATCAACTTCGCGATGTGGACCGCGCTCGCGACGATGGTGCCGGCTGGGCTGTTTTTCTGTGTCGGCGTCATTCAGCTGGCCCGCAACCGAATTGGGTTCTGGTGGCCGCTGATCGGCATTCTCGCCCAGGGGGCCATCCTGGGGGCCGCGTGGCGCATGGCATCGCTCGCGGGCCCCATCGCTGGCTAACCGAGACCGGCTGCAGGCCTAGACGCGCTTGATGGGAGGTGACGGCATGCCCGACGAATTCTTCGAGTGTTTCCTCGAAGAGCTTCCGTTCTCGATCCCTGGTCCCCCGTGCACTGACGAGCACGTGCGCGCCTACACCGGGCTAGTCCCGGACTGCCTGATCTCCTACTGGCAGGAGTTCGGGTTCTCCGGATTCGGCAACGGGACGGCCTGGTTGGTGGATCCGGTCGAATGGAGGGTCACCACCGAACAGGTCCTCCTCGATAAGGTTCAGCACCCGCGGCTGGGCACGTACGCGCAGTACATTCCTTTCATCCGAAGCGCTTTCGGGAAGGTGTGGTTCTGGACGCCCGGGTACGGCATATCGCTCATTGTTGATCCGGTACGTGGAGTTCTGTTCCTCAAACCGCCGGCCAGAGATCTGACGCCGGGTGGATTCGAGCGCTCGCTGCACGCTTTCTTCACCGCATCTGGGATGGAGCGGTTCGAGTTCTACGACCGCAACGAAGCGCCTACGTTCGAACGGGTCTACCAGCATCTCGGCGCCCTGCGGTTCGATGAGCTGTACGGATTCGCGCCGGGTCTGCTGATCGGTGGCGCCGCAATTGTGGAGGCCACCCACCTGTTCCAGATTCATGTACACATTGCGCTTCTGCGGTCAGTCATCGGCGACGACTGGTACGTGGTGGCATGACCGGCCCGTACGAGGTTGTTGACGCTGAGGCGGCGTCGGGGTTCGCCCGCACGCCGCGTGGTCAGTGGCTGCGGTGAACCGCCTCACAGGAGGCCGGCGACCTTGTACAGCACGAGCGATCCCGCAACAGCGACGTTGAGACTGTGACCGGTGCCCACCATTGGAATCTCGACCGCCAGGTCGAGCAGTTCCATTGCTTCGGCAGGCATACCGGTGCCCTCGTTGCCGAGAACCAACACCGTGCGCGTGCGCGCCGCGGGCAGATCCGCCAGCCGGATCGCCTCGTCGGCGAGTTCGACACCGATGATGTGCGACCGCTCCCGTTGCTTCTCCAGCCAGCCGACGACGTCGCCGTAGATCCAGTGGACGCATGACCTGTGCCGCAGAGTGTTTCCCTTGCGTAGAGCCTCGGAAGCCCACGGCAGGCGTGGTACGGCCAGACATGCACCCACGGCGTCGCACGTGCGGAGCAACGTGCCCAGATTCACGCCGTGCTTGGGCCAGAGTGGCGCGACGATGATGTGGTTCCAGCACTGGTGACGGCCAGAGCGCCGCTGCCGGTGGATCTCTTTACGGGTTCGAATGCGAGGCGCCGGGTGCGGCGCCTCCGCGCCGCTCACTGGAGGGCGGGAACGCCCCTCCCGCCGGGTCGAGAATTGATCATCGGCCGATTATGCCATCGAGCGACCGTCAACTTCCATGACAACTGGTTCAATGAAAACATGCCAGAGGGAGATACCGTCTTCCACACCGCCACGGCACTGCGCACCGCTCTGGCGGGAAAATCCTTGACGCGATGCGACATTCGCGTTCCACGCTACGCCACCGTCGATCTCACCGGGCACGTGGTCGACGAGGTGCTCAGCCGCGGTAAGCACTTGTTCATCCGAGTTGGTCCGGCCAGCATCCACTCCCATCTGAAGATGGAGGGCAGTTGGCGCATCGGGTGGTCCAAAGGTGCGGCCCACCGGATTCGGATCGTGCTGGAGACCGCCGACAGTCGGGCCACCGGGATCGACCTCGGCGTTCTCGAAGTGCTCGACCGCGACACCGATATGGCAGCGGTAGCCCACCTCGGTCCGGACCTGCTCGGCCCTGACTGGGAGCCACGGACCGCGGCTGCCAATCTGGCTACCGATCCCGAGCGTCCGTTGGCGCAGGCCCTGCTCGATCAGCGGGTGATGGCCGGCGTCGGCAACGTCTACTGCAACGAACTGTGTTTCGTCTTCGGCCGGCTGCCGACCTCACCCGTCAGCACGCTGACCGACCCGTTGCGCGTCGTGCAACGCGCCCGGGACATGCTGTGGCTCAACCGGTCCCGATGGAATCGCACAACGACCGGGGACACGCGGCCCGGCCGACAATTGTGGGTCTACGGCCGCGCCGGTGAGCCCTGCCGCCGATGCGGGACCTTGATCGAGACCGACGCCGGCACCGAGCGGGTGACGTACTGGTGCCCAACCTGCCAATCCTGAATTCTCTCGTGGGGCAGGGTCATTGACGCACTGCGCGTTGACGAGGAACGGCCCGGTTCGAGCCTCACCCGGACCCGAACTCGTACCCGAAAACAGAGTCAATGTCGGTCACGCATGGCATAATCGAACGCATGTTCGAGACCGATTCCGATGCGGAGCTGATCGACAGGATCAGTGGTGCGGCGCGGGCGGAGTCGGTGGCGATCGCGGGCCGGTTGGCGGCGATCGGGGCGTTGGACTCCCTGCGGGAACAGGAGCTGGCCGAGTCCATTTTGTGGCGGACTGATCCGTTCGAAGAAGTGGCCGCGGAGGTGTCGGCGGCGTTGCGGATCAGCCGGGGGCGGGCCGGTACCCAGGTTCACCATGCCCGGGTGTTGCGGGACAAGCTGCCGTTGGTGGCGGCACGGTTCGCTGTCGGGGATATCGACTATCGGGTGGTGTGCACCATCATTGCCCGCACCGGCATCGTCGACCCAGCAGTCTGGGCCGGGCTGGATGCCGAACTGGCGGCGCGGGCACACAGATGGATGCGGTTCTCGCAGCGGCAGTTGCGGGACCGGGTGGATCAGTGGATCGCCAAACTCGACCCGAATGGGGTGCGGGTGCCCCCGGATGTGGCTGAGGAACGGTTCGTGCAGATCGAGCCGGGCAGCCCCGGGATGGCATCGGTGTGGGCCAACCTGGATGCCGCCGAAGGGACAGCGTTGGATCAACGCCTCAACGCCCTGGCGGCGACGGTGTGTGAGCATGATCCGCGGACCCGTGAGCAGCGTCGCGCGGATGCGGTGGGGCCGTTGGCCCGGTTGGAATCCCAACTGGCCTGCCGGTGTGGTCGTGACGAGTGCCCCGCGGCGCGGAAGCGTGCGGCCGCCGATGCGGCGGTGGTTCATGTGCTGGCCGATCGGGCCACCGTCGATGGCAGCTCGGATGATCCGGGATATCTACCGGGGCATGGGATCCTGCCCGCCGAGTCGGTGCGTGACCTGGCCGCCACGGCGAGGATCAAGCCGCTGCACGTGCCTGCCGAACCCGCCAAGCCCAGCGAACCGGTAGAGGCCGCCGGGCCAACCGAACCCGGCGAGGCCGCCGAGCCCGCCTCCGAGCCCGAGCCACCCCAACCCACCGACTCCGATGGGTCTGAGCCCGGGTATCGCCCTTCGGTCGCGCTCTCGGAGTTCATCCGCTGGCGAGACCTGACGTGTCGCTTCCCCGGCTGCGATGCCCCCGTCGAGCGCTGCGACATCGACCACACGATGCCCTACCCGCTGGGCCCGACGCATCCGTCCAACAACAAGCTCTACTGCCGCGCCCACCACCTGGTCAAGACCTTCTGCGCCGGGTGGTCGGACCGTCAATTCCCCGATGGCACCGTCGAATTCACCACACCCACCGGGCACACCTACACCACTGAACCCCACGGCGCCAGCATGTTCCCCACCCTGGCCCAACCCACCGGGGAACTGAACCTCCCCGAACCCCCGGCCCACCACCCGAACCGGGGCGCGATGATGCCCACCCGCCGCCAAACCCGCGAACAAGACCGCCGAGACCGCATCAACGCCGAACGACGCCTACGCGCCGAACTCAACAACGACCTCGAAATCGAACGCCAATACCAAGCCTGGCTCGCCGAAGAATACGGACCACCCCCACCCTTCTGAACGGCGTTTCGCTGGGGCATTCAGCCTCTAGTCCGCTGCCACACTCAGCGCCTGGGCGACCTCCTGCGCCACGCGGAGGCCGGATTCGATCGCGCCTTCGATGTAACCCGGGTGATCGCCAGCGGTTTCGGTTCCCGCCCAGTGGATGCCGCCGACGGGCGTGGAGGGCAACGGGAGAAGCCCCTCCAGGGTGCCCGCAATGGGTAGGACCATGTAGCCACCGCCGACGTATTCATCGGTATGCCATGACTTCTCATGCCAGCTGACCGGCTCAAGCACCTCCGGCCCGATGTGGCCGATCAGCGGGTCCAGCACAGCCCTGCGCCGCTCCTCGATGGAGAGGCCATCGAGCTGACGCGCCGCAGGTCCACCGATGAGCACACACAGGTGGCCCGGCCCATCCGGCGGGCTGGTGTCGAAGACACCGCTGCCCGGTCCGTCGAGGACGATCAGCTCGCCGCCCTTGCGCTGCCTCCAGAACGGCCGGTCGTACACCGCGATGGCCTTGTAGACCGATCCCATATAGGTGCAGTCCGCGACCCGGGCCCGCTCCGGCGGCAGCGGTGGTTGATGGGCGATGGATCCAGCCATGGGCGCCGGAACGGTGACGATGGCTTTGGCGGCCCGGAAGTCGCCCGCGGTCGTTCCGACGGTCACGCCGGAGTTGTCGCGACGGATCGATACGACCTTATGCCCCAAGCGGATCCGGGAGCCCAGGTCGACAGCCAAACCGTCGGCGAGTCCTTTCATACCTTCGACGAGCAACGAGTCTTGCGCGCCCCCTTTGGTCGACAACATGGTGCGCACACCGCCCTGCTGGCGGATCATCCGCATCATCGCGTAGACCGAGTGTCGGTCCAGGTCTGCCGTCCAGGACACCGCGGCAATCACTTCCAGCAGCCGGCGTGCGGTACGGCCCGGCGCCCGGCGCAGCCACGACTCGACCGTCGTGTCGTTCCAGCGTTGTGGCACCCCGGTACGGGACAGCACTTCGAGGCCGGCAAGAACCACCATGGCGGCGAGAACCGGTGGTGCGACCGCCGACAACCGGCGCGAGCGGTCGATCAGGCCCGGCATCGGACCCGTGTGCATCCGATACCGGGTGAGTCCGAGCTCGTCGGCCAACGCCATGAGACGACGGTGATCGTGGCCGATCCACTGACCACCGAGGTCAACCGTCGATCCCAGCGCGGTGGTCTCGCTCATCGTCCGTCCGCCGAGCCGGTCGGCCGCTTCCAGCACGACCACGTCGATGCCGCGGCGATGAAGCTCGCGGGCCGCAGTCAGCCCCGCCATACCTGCGCCGACCACGACCACCGTGGCGTCCCTCGCGCTGCCCTGCGCCGTCATGAGACCTCCAGGTTCTAAGTCGGTCAACCGTCCGACTTTTAAGCACGGGACTGACCAGGGGCAACAGCCGTCGACGGCTAGCTGCGCATACCCGCCACTGGCTGGGGGTCTGCGAGCGCCACGAGCATCTGGATCGCGCGCTCGAGGTCGCTGCGCGCGCGACGGCCGTCTCGGCACGCGATGTACTGGATGATCAGCCCGTCGAGCATCCCGAGTGCCAACCGGCCCAGGGTGGCGAAATCGACGGCGCACCGCTCGCCGGCGGCGTTCGCCGCCTGCTCACAGAACTCGGTCACCAGTGCGGTGTAGCGGTCGTACTGCAGCTGGGCCAATCCCCCCGATCCCTCGCTGCGCACGGAGTACATCGCCAGCTCGTACTGCATGACCTGCACACCGACATCGCCTTCAACCAAGGCGTCCCAGAACGCCATGACGCCGTGACGCATCGCGTGCGCCAGACCCTGGTCGAGCTGCAGGCTGTCATGCACGGTGGCGACGACATCGTCGATGACCGCGGCGATGACGGCGCGCAGCATCTGATCCTTGGACGGGAACACGTAATGCAACGTGCCCAACGGGATGCCCGCCTCGGCCGCGACGGCACGCAGCGTCGTACCCGGTACGCCGACTTCACTGAGCACGCGGATCGCCGCCGCGACGATCTGTTCGTGACGCTCGGCTGCCTTGACGTAGGCCATCGGAATCCCTTCCTCAACTGAGCGACAGCTTAGGAGAAAGTCAGACAACCGACCGGGTCAACGCCCCTTAGGCTGAAAACATGATCAACGCCGTCGTCCGCCCTACGTCACCGGATGACCTTGACGCGATCAGCGTCATCTACGCCCACCATGTCGAGACCGGGGTGGCCACGTTCGAACTGATCCCACCGCACCGCGAGGAGTGGGAACGTCGGGTGGCGACGGCCCGGATGAGTGAATTGCCGTTCCTCACCGCGATACTCGACGACGAGATCGTGGGCTATGCCTACTGCTCACCGTGGAAGCTGCGCCCGGCCTATCAGCACACCGTGGAGAATTCGATCTATCTCACGCCGCAGTGCGCCGGTCGTGGGATCGGAACGCTACTGCTGCAAGGACTTCTGGACGGCTGCACCGCGGCAGGTATCCGTGAGGTCATCGCCGTGGTGGTCGACACCGACGAGGCAGCGGCATCCATTGCCCTGCACCGCAAGCACGGTTTCACCGAGGCCGGGCGACTGCGCGCGGTCGGCTATAAGCACGGACGATGGCTGGACACGGTGCTGCTGCAGTGCAGCCTGGCGGTCAGCAGTTGACGAGTTCCGGCTCACAGATCGGCCGCGAAGCCGGTTCCGGTGCAGGCTCTTTAGCGGCCGGCTCGGGATCCTTGGGCTTGCTGCCCCACGGGAACGCCAGCCGCACGATCTTGCGCACCACCGAGGCGAACTGCGTGTGGATCGGGCCGGTGTTGTAGGGCAGACCGTAGCGCTGGCAAATCTCCTTGACCTCACCGGAGATTTCGGCGTAGCGGTGCGCCGGGATATCCGGGAACAGGTGGTGTTCGATCTGGAACGACAGGTTGCCGCTGAAGATGTGGAACCACTTGCCGCCGGTCAGGTTTGCCGAACCCAGCAGCTGGCGGAAGTACCACTGGCCGCGCGTCTCGTCCTGGGTCTCCTCGATGGTGAACTCGTGAGTGCCCTCCGGGAAGTGCCCGCAGAAGATGATCGTGTAGGACCACACGTTGCGCATCAGATTGGCAGTCATGTTGCCCGCGAACACGAATGGCGCAAACGGGCCCGCCAGTAGCGGGAAGGCCACATAGTCCTTGACGGTCTGCTTGCGCACCTTGTCCCACATCTCGCGCAGCATGTCCTTCTTGTCCCGCAGCTTGATCTCACCGGTGCGGATCCGCTCGGTCTCCAGTTCGTGCAGAGCCACGCCGTACTGGAAGAACACCATCAGCAGGAATGCGTACAGCGGGTTGCCCAGGTAGTACGGGCTCCATCTCTGGTCCTCGCTCATCCGCAGGACGCCGTAGCCGATGTCGCGGTCCATGTCGACGATGTTGGTGTAGGTGTGGTGCATGTAGTTGTGGGAGTGCCGCCACTGATTGGACGGGCAGGCCGAATCCCATTCGAAGTTCTGGCCGCGCAACGCCGGATCGCCCATCCAGTCGTACTGACCGTGCATGACGTTGTGGCCGATCTCCATGTTGTCGAGGATCTTCGACAGCCCGAGCATCACCGTGCCGACCGGCCAGGCCGGCGGTAGGAACAGCAGCGCACGGCCACCGATCTCGAGCTTGCGCTGCATCTTGATGATGTCGCGGATGTAGGTGGCGTCGCGCTCACCGAGATCGGCAATTGCCTTTTCACGGATGGCGTCGAGTTCGGCGCCGAAGGTTTCGAACTGCTCGGGGGTCAGGGTGTAGTGGGTCATGTCTGTGCCTTTCGGAGGTCGATAGGTCTCAGAGGTCGATGACGACGTCGCCGACGGGTGCGGTGACGCAGATTTCGATGTCTTCGCAGTCGGCGCTGGAGATCGCGCCGGTGATCAGGTTGCGGACGACGCCGCTGGTCTTGAATCGGGTGCAGGTGTGGCAGATGCCCATCCGGCAGCCGCTTTCCGGCGCGAGTCCGGCGGCCTCGGCCTGCACCAGCAGCGGTTGACCGTCGTCGGTCACCTCCACGTTGCTGTTGGCGAACCGGACGGTGCCTCCGGTGGATCCCGTCGGCACGGCGAACACGGGTGGGACGAAGCTCTCCGACTGCGCGTCGGGACGCACCTCCCGCACCGCGTCGACCAATGCCTGCGGGCCACAGGCGAATACCGCGTCCGGCTGGGCGCCGGGGAAGGCCGCGGCGAGGTGCGCGGGACCGAAGTACCCGTCGAGGTCGCCGACGGCCCCGTCGCGGGTGTAACCGTGCAGCACCCGGACGCCGGCCGAACGCATGGCCGCCAGCTCAGAGCGGTAGCAGGCCTCGTCGGCGCCGCGTGCGTAGTGCAGGAACACGACCTCCCCGGTGAACGCCTGTGCACGCAATGTGCGCAGCATGGACAGCACCGGGGTGATGCCACTGCCGCCGGAGACGAAGAGGATGCGCTGCGGCAGTGCCTCGGGCAGGACGAAATCTCCGCCGACCGAGTCGAGGCCCAGCACCATGTCCGGGTAGGCGTGGTCACACAGGTAGGTCGACACCAGCCCGCCGTCGTGGCGGCCGATGGTCAACTCGAGGTGGCCCGCCCCTTCGGCATTGGCCGGCGAGTAGCACCGGGTACGGCGCCGGCCGTTGATCTCGACGGAGAGGTTGATGTGCTGACCGGCTCGAAATCCGGCGAAGGCCGCGTTCGGTTCCAGGGTCAGCGTGACACTGCGCGGTGTCTGGCGCCGCACCGCCACCACCTTGGCCCGGGCGTCGCCGCGGGTCCATGTCGGCTCGACCAGCTCGGTGTAGCGGTCGACCCCGTGGGGGCCGGTAAGCAGGTTCGCGAGAGCACTCATTCGCGGGCCGGCCAGTAGCCGTCGGCCAACACCTTCAGCCAAAGTTTGAGTGAACATGTGTACACAGTGCGCGTGCACACATGACTCTGTCAACGATAAAAACCCAGCAAGTGGTAGGGTTCACATCAGTGAACACACGTACGCCCAATTCACGAACATCGAGCTCACGAACGCGACGATCCGAATCGTCGTCGCGGTCGCGGGACACGCTGTCCCGAGAAGAACGCAAAGAGGCCACCCGGCGCGCGATCATCACGGCCGCGTTGACCCTGCTGGAAGACCGCAGCTTCAGCGCGCTGTCCCTCCGGGAGGTCACCCGGGAGGCCGGCATCGTGCCCGCCGCGTTCTACCGGCACTTCGACTCGATGGATGCGCTCGGCCTGGTGCTCATCGATGAGTCGTTCCGGTCCCTGCGCGACATGCTGCGCGGTGCGCGTGCCGGCAAGCTCGACCCGCACCACGTCATCGAATCCTCGGCCGAGATCCTGATCGGCAGTTTCAACGACCGGCGCGAGTACTGGCGGTTCATCGCCCGCGAACGTTCCAGCGGTGTGTCGGTGCTGCGCTACGCGATTCGCACCGAGATCCGGTTGATCACGTCCGAGCTCGCGATCGACCTGGCCCGCTTCCCCGGCCTCAAGGACTGGAGCAGCGAGGATCTCAACATCCTGTCCAACCTGTTCGTCAACTCGATGATCTCGATAGCCGAGAGCCTCGAAGATGCGGGCGATGCGGCGGCCGTCGAGGCCATCCACCGCACCGCGGTCAAACAACTACGGATGATCGCCGTTGGCGTCAACGGGTGGCACAGCACCGGCTAGGGTCCGCTCATGCCCCCAGCACAGCCACTCGATCTCGCCTACCCGCGGCCCGAAATCGCCGTCATCACGCTCAATCGCCCCGAAAAGCTCAACGCGCTGTCCTACGAACTGGTCGAGGCCCTGCACGCCACCCTCGACGCGATCGCGGCGAACAACGAGTGCCGCGTCGTGGTGCTCACCGGCGCCGGACGTGGCTTCTGCTCGGGCCTGGATCTGAGCGATCCCAATCCGCCCGAGGCCGGCGGCGGCACCGAATTCCCCCGCTCGGGCATGCGGTGGCAGGAACGCATCGCGAACCTGACGGTCAAACTGCACCGGCTGCGTCAACCCGTCATCGCCGCGGTCAACGGCGCGGCATACGGTGGCGGCTTCGCGCTGGCCGCGGCCAGCGACATTCGCATCGCCGGTCCGTCGGCGAAGTTCTGCACGCAGTTCATCAAGCTGGGCATCGGCGGCTGCGACATCGGGGTGAGCTACACCCTGCCCCGGATCATCGGTGCGGGCCCGGCGTTCGACCTGATCCTCACCGCGCGAGCGGTCGAGGCGCCGGAGGCGCTGCGGCTCGGACTGGTCACCCGCGTCGTCGACGACACGGCGAACTTGCTCGACGCCGCCCTTGAAATCGCCGAAACCCTGTGCGGCTACGGGAAATTCGGGCTGGAATCGACCAAACAGGTGCTGTGGGCCAACCTCGACGCCGGCTGTCTGGAAACGGCGCTGCATGTGGAGAACCGCAGCCAGATCCTGTCCGTCGGCACCGGCAGCCTTGCCGAGGTCAGCGAGGTGTCCCGCCACCGTCGACGATGATCACCTGCCCGGTCATGTAGCTGCCGGCGTCCGAACACATGAGAAGGGCCGCGCCGACCATCTCGTCCGGGGTGGCGAGCCGCTTCATCAAGGTCCCGCCCTTCATGAGATCGATGGCCTCCTGCGGGTTGTTGCGCATCATGTCGGTGTCGACAGGTCCCGGCGCCAGGGCATTCACCCGAATACCCAACGGGGCGAACTCAGCCGCCATCGACCGGGTGACCGACATCAGCGCGGCCTTGCCCGAGGCATAGATGGACAGTGCGGGGGCGAAGTTGAACGCCCCGACCGACACCATGTTCAGCACGGCCGCCTTCGGGCTGGCCTTCAGATGCGGCAGCGCGTGTTGCACCAGGAACACCGGCCCGCGCAGGTTCACCTCGTAGGACTTCGCCCAGGCCTCCGGCGTCATCTCACCCAGGGGCTGGGCCAGCGCGTTGGCGGCGTTGTTGACCACCACGTCGATCCCGCCGAACTCGGCGACCGTGCGGTCCACCAATGCGCCGAGGTCGTCGACGTTCCCGCTGTGTGTGGGAACCCCGATCGCCTCTCCCCCTAGCGAGCGCAGGTGCTCGGCCGCCCGCTCGCAGGCCTCGGGCTTGCGGCTGGCGACGACCACCCGGGCGCCGGCCAGCGTAAAGCCCTCGGCGAGAGCCAATCCGATGCCACGGGTGCCGCCGGTGACGATCACGGTCCGGTCGGTCATGTCGAACAGATGGTCAAAAGTCTCACGGTTCACCCCGTCAGTAGAACATCACCGCGGTCCGGTCACGCAAGGCTTCGGCCCACTATCCGGGCACTGACGAATTCGCGGTCCTCACCGGTTATCGGATCGGTGAACTCCAGGCGGTGGGCCAATAGTTGCAGCGGGTCGCCGAAATCATCGGGCGCGACGTCGATCACGTTGGGGTACAAGGAATCACCGATGATCGGCAACCCGATCGAGGCCATGTGAACCCGCAATTGATGCGTCCGCCCGGTTCGGGGCAACAGCCGGTACAGCCCCTCTCCCAGCTCCTCGACATACGTCTCGGCGTTGGGTTCCCCGGGCTCCTCGAAGGCCTGTAACTGCCCGCGGTGCTTGATGATCCGGCTGCGCAACGTGGTGGGCAGCGCCACCGTGAGTGTGCCGGCAGCGTGGGCCAGATACGTCTTGCGCACCCCGCCCTCGGCGAACAGCCGCTGATACCGGCCCCGGACCTCGCGGCGCACGGTGAACAGCAACACGCCCGCGGTCAGCCGATCCAGCCGATGCGCGGGGCTCAACTCTGGCAGATCCAGTTCACGGCGCAACCGCACCAGCGCGGTCTGCGCGATGTGCCCGCCGCGGGGCATGGTGGCCAAAAAGTGTGGCTTGTCGACCACGACGATGTCGTCGTCGCGATACAGCACCGGGATATCGAACGGCACTTCCACCTCGTCGGCCAGATCGCGGTAGAAGTAGACATGCGCACCGGCGGGCAGCGACGTCGTGGCATCGATGGCCACACCGTCCGGCGTAACAACCTCTCCGGCAAGCACTTTCGCGCCGATACCGAACCGCTCCTGCAACTCGTCGTGCACGTTGCCGCCCAGCAACCGCAGCCGCGCCGGGCCGAGTCCGTCACGCACCGGCAGCGGCGGCGGGCGTTTTCTCAATTGAGCGGCACGGGCTCGAGGATCTCGGCGCGGGCCTCGGGTGCGGCCTGACGCAGGGCATCGGCGGATTCATCGTCGGGCTGGGTCTGCGAAAGCACCTCGGCCTCCACCCGGGCGATGTACGTGGCGACCTCGCGGTCGATGTCCTCGGCGGTCCACCCCAGCACGGGCGCAACCACTTCCGCGACCTCGCGGGCGCAATTGACTCCGCGGTGCGGGTATTCGATCGCGATCCGCATCCGCCGGGCCAGGATGTCCTCCAGATGCAGAGCACCTTCGGCCGCGGCGGCATAGTAGGCCTCGACCTTGAGGTACACCGGCGCGTCGGTGATCGGGGCCAGCAGTTCGGGCCGGCCCTCTGCCATCTTGAGCACCTCGCCGATCAGCGAGCCGTAGCGGTCCAGCAGATGCCGGACGCGGTAGGGATGCAGCCCGTAATGCTTCCCGACGAACTCGGTCTGATTGATCAACGCGAAATACCCGTCGGCGCCCATCAGCGGAACCTTTTCGGTGATCGACGGTGCCACCCGGGCGGGGACGAACTCTGCGGCAGCGTCGATCGCGTCGGCCGCCATCACCCGGTAGGTGGTGTACTTCCCGCCCGCGATGGCCACCAAGCCCGGCGAGGGCACCGCGACGGCGTGCTCACGCGAGAGCTTGGAGGTTTCCTCGCTCTCACCGGCCAGCAGCGGACGCAGCCCGGCGTAGACGCCGTCGATGTCGTCGTGGGTCAACGGGGTGGCCAGCACGGTGTTGACATGGCCCAGGATGTAGTCGATGTCGGCCTTGGTCGCGGCCGGATGCGCGAGGTCCAGATTCCAGTCGGTGTCGGTGGTGCCGATGATCCAGTGCGTGCCCCACGGAATCACGAACAGCACCGATTTCTCGGTGCGCAGGATGATCGCCACCTCGCTGACGATCCGGTCCCGCGGCACCACGATGTGCACACCTTTGGAGGCGCGTACCCGGAACCGGCCGCGCTCTTTGGACAGGGCCTGGATCTCGTCGGTCCACACCCCGGTGGCGTTGACCACGACATGGCCGCGCACCTCTGTGGTGGCCCCGTCCTCGGAATCGCGCAGTGTCACACCGACCACCCGATCGCCCTCGCGCAACAGCGAAACCACCTGGCTCGACGCGCGCACCACCGCGCCGTAGTGGGCGGCGGTGCGGGCCACGGTCATGGTGTGCCGGGCGTCGTCGACGACCGTGTCGTAGTAACGGATCCCGCCGATGAGCGAGCTGCGCTTGAGCCCCGGGGCCAGACGCAGCGCCCCAGACTTGGTCAGATGCTTTTGCGCGGGAACGGATTTCGCACCGCCGAGCTGGTCGTAGAGGAAGATACCGGCCGCCACATAGGGCCGCTCCCACCAGCGGTTGGTCAACGGGAACAGGAACGGCAGCGGTTTGACCAGATGCGGTGCGAGCGTGGTCAGGCTCAGTTCACGCTCGTACAGGGCCTCTCGCACCAGCCCGAACTCCAACTGCTCGAGGTAGCGCAGGCCGCCGTGGAACATCTTGGAGCTGCGGCTGGAGGTGCCGGAGGCGAAGTCCCGCGCCTCGACCAGCGCGACTTTCAATCCTCGGGTGGCCGCGTCCAACGCAGCGCCGGCGCCCACGACACCGCCGCCGATCACCACCACGTCGAATTGTTCGCTGCCGAGTCGTTGCCAGGCTTGCGCCCTTTGCTCCGGTCCGAGGAAGGTTTGCCCGTCGCCCGGTGCTGAGATCGGGTCAGTCACGATCCCCAGGCTACGTGGACGACGTGGGATCCGCCCGATTCTGCAGGCCGCCGGCCTGTGTCTTGCCGGATCCCGCGTGGTGCAGTGCCGATTCGCTCACATTGATGGGTAGGTTTCCCGTCGTGTCGACTCCACCCCCGGGATGGCCCGGCCAGCAGTACCCGCCGCTTCCGGGTTACGTTCCCGGTTACCCGCAACGGAAGGCGCCGCACGGTGTGACCGCTAGTCCAGATCGTCGTGTTTCATCAACTGGCGCGCCGCCTCGGTGATCGAGCCGGACAACGACGGGTACACCGAGAAGGTCTGGGCCAGCTCATCGACCGGGATGCCATTCTGCACGGCCAGGGCGATGGGCAGGATCAGTTCGGAGGCGATCGGCGCCACCACGACACCGCCGATCACCACACCGGTGGCCGGACGGCAGAAGATCTTGACGAAGCCGCGGCGCAGGCTGGACATCTTGGCCCGGGCGTTCGTGTTGAGCGGCAGCGTCAGGGTTCGCGCCGGCACCGACCCGTCGTCGATCGCCGCCTGCGGCACGCCGACCGCGGCGATCTCGGGGCGGGTGAATACCGCAGCGGCCACGGTTCGCAGCCGGATCGGGGCCACCGCCTCGCCCAGCGCGTGATACATCGCGATGCGTCCCTGCATGGCCGCCACCGAGGCCAGCGGAAGTAATCCGGTGCAGTCCCCTGCCGCGTAGATGCCCGGCACCGAGGTCCGCGACACCCGGTCGACGTTGAGATAGTTGCCCGGTCCGAGTTCGATGCCGACGCGCTCCAGACCCAGACCGCTCGTGTTGGGAACCGATCCGACCGTCATCAGGGCGTGGCTGCCGTCGACGGAACGGCCGTCGGCCATGGTGACGCGGACGCCCGTGTCGGTGCGGGTGACCGACTCCGCGCGGGCGTTCTTGATCAGCGTGACACCGCGTTCGGAGAACACCTCCTCCAGCACCGCGGCGGCGTCGGAATCCTCGTGCGGCAGGATCTGGTCGCGGCTGGCCACCACCGTCACGGTCACACCGAGTTCGGTGTAGGCGTTGACGAACTCGGCGCCGGTGACACCCGATCCCACCACCACGAGGTGTTCGGGCAGCGCTTCGAGGTCATAGAGCTGGCGCCAGTTGAGGATGCGTTCCCCGTCGGGTGCCGCACTGGGCAGGACGCGTGGGCTGGCGCCGGTGGCGATCAGCACCACATCGGCGGTGAGCTGGCTCGCCGCGCCGTCCGGGCCGGTCACCTTGACCCGGTGGTGGGCCATGCCCGGGACGTCGTCGATCAGTTCGCCACGCCCCGCGATCAACTCGATGCCCTCGTTACGCAGCCGCTCGGCGATGTCGTCGGACTGCGCCGTCGCGAGGTTCTTGACCCGCTCGTTGATCTGCGGCAGCGAGATCTTGGACTGCTCGAAATCCAGCGAATATCCCAGGTTGGGGGCACGCCGCAGTTCGGTACGCACCCCCGTGGAGGCGATGAACGTCTTGGAGGGCACGCAATCCCACAGCACGCACGCGCCGCCGATGCCGTCGCAGTCGACGATGGTGACGTGAGCGACCTCCGGGCCGCGGGCAGCGGCGACGAGGGCCGCCTCATATCCGGCGGGTCCGCCGCCGATGATCACGATGCGGGTAGCCACGGCACTAACCTAACCAACTTCGCCGATTAAGCTGTCTTACCGTGCCGCTCTACGCCGCGTATGGATCGAATATGCACCCGGAGCAAATGCTCGAGCGGGCTCCGCACTCGCCGATGGCGGGTACCGGGTGGCTGCACGGCTGGCGGTTGACGTTCGGCGGTGAGGACATCGGCTGGGAAGGCGCGCTGGCGACCGTCGTCGAGGACCCGCTGGCGAAGGTGTTCGTCGTGCTCTACGACATGACGCCGGCCGACGAGCAGAGCCTCGACCACTGGGAGGGCTCCGAGCTCGGATTCCACAAGAAGATCCGCTGCCGCGTGGACCGGACCTCGTCGGACACCAACACCGATCCGGTACTGGCCTGGCTGTACGTGGTCGACGCCTGGGAGGGCGGCCTGCCCTCGGCCCGCTATCTCGGGGTGATGGCCGACGCCGCCGAGATCGCCGGCGCGCCCGACCAGTATGTGCACGATCTACGCACCCGTCCCGCCCGCAACATCGGGCCGTAGCCGGCTAGGCAGACGCGGCGATGATGTTGACCATCGTGCGCACGCCGACGCCGAGTGCACGCTCGTCGATGTCGAACGTGGGCTGGTGCAGATCCAGCTGTGGGCCCTGCCCACTCCACACGCCGAGTCGCCCCATGGCGCCGGGCACCTCTTCGAGGTACCAGGAGAAGTCCTCGCCACCGCCGGACTGATGGGTGTCGGCCAGCGCCTCGGGGCCGATCGCCTCGATCGCGTGGGTGAGGATGCGGGTGGACACCTCTTCGTTGACCACCGGCGGCACCCCGCGCCGGTAGTTGAGGCTGTGGGAAATGTTGAGCGGGGCCAGCAAGGCGGAAACCGTGTCTTCCACAATCGATTCCAGGGTCAGCCAGGTGTCGCGGCTGGCGGTGCGGATCGTCCCGGCCAGGGTGCCGATCTGCGGGATGGCGTTGGCGGCCACCCCGGCGTTGACCGCACCCCACACCATCACGGTGTCGTGGCGCGGGTCGATGCGACGGGACAGCACGCCGGGCAACCCGGTGATCAGCGTGCCCAGCCCGTAGACCAGGTCACCGGTCAGGTGCGGCCGGGAGGTGTGCCCGCCCGGCGAGTGCAAGGTGATCTCGATGGAATCGGCCGCCGAGGTGATCGGCCCGGGTTTGGTGGCCACCTGCCCCACGGCCAGCCGAGGATCGCAGTGCAGGGCGAAGATCCGGCTCACGCCGTTCAGGACGCCCGCGTTGATCGCGTCGATCGCGCCGCCGGGCATCAGCTCCTCGGCCGCCTGGAACAGGAGCCTCACCCCGACCGGCAACTCCGGAACCGACGACAGTGCCATCGCGGCGCCCAGCAGTATCGCGGTGTGCGCATCGTGCCCGCAGGCGTGCGCGACGTTGGGCACCGTCGAGGCGTAGGACGCCCCGGTCCGATCAACCATCGGCAGCGCGTCCATGTCGGCACGCAGCGCGATGCGCGGACCGTCCTCCGGGCCGAAATCACAGGTCAATCCGGTGCCGCCGGGTAGCACCTTGGGGTTCAGCCCGGCCTCGGCCAAATGGCGGGCGACGAACTCGGTGGTGGCGAACTCTTGCCGGCCCAGTTCCGGATGCGCATGCAGATGCCGCCGCCACGACACCATCTCGTCATAGTTCGCCGACAACCACCGGGCGGCGGCATGCTGCAACACGCTCATGAAGCGCGCCTCCTCTGCTGCGCCGCCAGCACCCGGTCTCGCTCTGCCGGCGTCTCGGCCAGCCGAACGACGGTGCGGGCCAACATGATCGCACCCTCCAGCACGGCCTTGTCGGCGCTTGGCCCGGCCGCTGCCGCAGTGAACGCCGGTTGATGGATCGCGGCCCCGCCCGAGTCGATCCCGATCACCGGATGGATGCCGGGCATCACCTGACTGATGTTGCCCATGTCGGTACTGCCCAGCGGCACACTCGCCTCCACGTTCTCCGGCAACGGGTTACGGCCCAGTCGCAGCATCTCGGCACGGATGGTCTCCGATAGCCACGGGTCGGGCGCCAGTTCGGCGTAGGCCGGCGCGATCTCGGTGACCTGGTGCTCGCAGCCCGTCGCCAGTGCTCCGGCTGAAAAACACCCCGCCATCCGGTCTTCCAGCTCATGCAGCGCAGACATCTCGGTAGCGCGCATGGTGTAGCGCATCTCGGCCCGGCCGGGGATGACGTTGGTGGCCTGCCCACCATGGGTGACGATGCCGTGCACCATCTGCCCCGGCATGAGCTGCTGGCGCAGCAGGCCGATCGCCACCTGCGCGACCGTGACCGCGTCACCGGCATTGACGCCCAGATACGGCGCCACGGCCGCATGGGACTCCCGGCCGGTGTAATTGACCGTCACCTCGGAGAGCGCGAGCGAACGGGCGGCGGCGATGTCCACCGGCCCGGGGTGCAGCATGACCGCTGCGGCGATGTCGTCGAAAACTCCGGCGTTGAGCAGCAACACCTTTCCGCCGCCGAGTTCCTCGGCCGGGGTACCGACGAGCACCACCGTCAGCCCCAGGTCGTCGGCCACGTCTGCCAGGGCCAGCGCGGTGCCGACCGCCGAGGCCGCGATGATGTTGTGCCCGCAGGCATGCCCGATCTCGGGAAGCGCGTCGTACTCGGCACAGATCCCGATGACGAGCGGGCCGCTGCCGTAGGAGGCCCGGAACGCGGTGTCCAGCCCGCCTGCGGCCTCGGTGATCTCAAATCCGTACTCGGCGGGCAGCGCCTGTGTCTTTGCGCAGCTGCGATGCTCGGCGAAGGCCAGTTCGGGCTCGGCGTGGATCGAATGAGAGAGCTCGATGAGGTCGCCACGACGCCGGTTGACGGCTTCCTCGACGCTCAGCGAGGCGGTGGCAGACGGCATGCTCGCAGTATCTCACTGCGTGTTCAGGGCCGTTAAGCTCGCCTATCGTGACCGATCCCCAGGCATCCAGCCAGGCAGCCGCCGCCGCCATCGCCGAACGCACCGGCGTCGATCGCCACGATGTCGCGGTCGTGCTCGGCTCGGGTTGGGCACCCGCGGTGGCCGAGCTCGGTGATCCGGTCGCCACCGTGCCGATGGCCGATGTCCCCGGCTTCACCCCGCCGAGCGCGGACGGCCACGGTGGCCAGGTGCACTCGGTGCGCATCGGCGGCCATCGGGTGCTGGTGCTGGCCGGGCGCATCCACGCGTATGAGGGCCATGACCTGCAGCATGTGGTGCATCCGGTGCGGACCGCGGCGGCTGCGGGCGTGTCGACGGTGGTGCTGACCAATGCCGCCGGCGGCCTGCGGGCCGAATACCAGGTCGGCCAGCCCGTCCTGATCAGCGACCACCTCAACCTCACCGCCCGGTCCCCGCTGGTCGGGGCCCAGTTCGTCGACCTGGTCGACGCCTACTCCCCCCGGCTGCGGGCACTGGCGCGGGACATCGATCCGTCCCTGGCCGAGGGCGTCTACGCCGGGTTGCCCGGCCCGCACTACGAGACCCCGGCCGAGATCCGGATGTTGCGAACCCTGGGCGCCGACCTGGTCGGCATGTCGACGGTGCACGAGACGATCGCCGCCCGGGCCGCCGGCCTGCAGGTATTGGGAGTTTCGATGGTGACCAACCTGGCAGCGGGGATGACAGGTGAACCGCTCAGCCACGCCGAGGTGCTTGAGGCCGGACGTCAGTCCGCGACCCGGATGGGTTCCCTGCTGGCTTCGGTGATCGCACGCCTCTGACCCGCCATCCGGGCCATCACCCTGGCCATCAGCGGCGCCGCGAACAGCATCAGCAGGACCCGGAGCACCTGGGCGGCGATGATGAAGGTGACGTTGGAGCCGGTTTCCACCGCGGTGGCCAACACCGCGTAGACCCCGCCCGGACTGGTTGCGAGGTAACCCTCGAGTTGGGTCATCCCGGTGACGTCGGCCAGCACCACGCCGAGGCCCGCGGTGGCCGCGCCGAGCACCACGATCAGGGTCAGCGCCAGCGGAAGGATCCGGCCGATGGCGCGTAGCGACTCCCGGGTGAAGGCGATGCCGGCCTGCCAGCCGATCACCATGTAGGCCGCCTGCACGAGCAGCGCCGGGACAGCCAGCCCGAAGGACAGACCGGTGAGTTGCAATGTCACCGTCAGGGCCAGGGGGCCCAGCAGTCCGGCGCCGGGCAGTTTGACCCCTCGCCCGCCGACGGCGCCGACAGCGACGATGACGGCCAGCATCGCGAGGCTGAGATACCAAGGCGCCGAATCGGATTCGGCCACACTTGCTGCGGGATGCGACCGATCGGCGTGAAAGACCAGGGTCACCACGAGCGGAATGGTCGCGGTGACGAGAGCGACCCGCAGGTATTGGACGACGGAGACGACCCGATCGTCACCGCCGAGTTCGCGGGCGATGGCCACCAGACCCGACGCGCCGCCGGCCACCAGTGCCAGGGCCCCGGTCAACGGGCTGACATCTCGGTGCAATCCGAGCAGCCCGCCGGCCGCGATGCTCAGGACCAACGTCGCCACGGTGATCGCCAGCACGATCACCCAGTCCGAGCCGATCGCACTGACCGCGTCTCGGTGAACCATCGTGCCGATGTAGACACCGAGCACACCTTGGGCTATGACCCCGGCGGGGCGCGGCATCCGGTCGGGGGCCAGCGCGGCCAGGGCCAGCACGATGCCCACCGCGAGCCCGGCGAACAGCGCGGCCGAGGGAACGCCGACGAGGTCGAGCGGGACGGTGACGGCGGCAGTCGCGATGGCCAGCAGTGCCCACCGCAGCATCCGCGCCATCGCCGTCTCGCACCTCCCACCGAAATAGTAAGAGCTGTCTTCATACTATTCACGGCCTACAGGGCTCTAAAAGCCCATACTGCTATCAATGCCAAGGTATAACTTCTCTATGGCAGCGACGTCGGCGACTGAACTACGTGAGTCGATGATGGCGGTGACCCGCCAGATGCGGCGGCACCGTCCAGACCATGGCCTGACCTTGAGCCAGCTGGAACTGCTCGGCGAGGCCAGTCGCAGCGGAACCACCACGCCGGCCGAGATGGGCGCCCGTCTGCACGTCCGGGCGCAGTCGCTGACCGACAGCATCAACGAACTCGTCCGCCGCGGCCTGATCGCCCGCCGTCCCGACGACCACGACCGTCGCCGTCAGCTCATCGAGATCACCGCGGCAGGGACGTCGTTGCTGCAGGCCGACCGCGCCGAACGGGACGCCTGGCTGCACGCGACCATGCGGGAGAACCTGACCGATCTGGAGTTCGATCTGCTGATGCTGGTGGCACCGGTCCTGCGCAAGCTGGCGTACTCCGACGCCACTGCGGGCACACTTGGGTCATGACTGCCATCGCGACCGCCGCCGCGGACTGGATCGCACATGACCCCGACCCGCTGACCGCGGCCGAATTGTCCGCCTGCAGCCCGGATGAGCTCGACCGCCGTTTCAACAATCCGCTGACCTTCGGCACCGCCGGGTTGCGCGGACCGTTGCGGGGCGGGCCCGACGCGATGAATCTGGCCGTCGTCATGCGCACCACATGGGCGCTGGCCCAGGTCCTCAAGGACAGAGGCCTGGGCGGGTCGCACGTGGTGGTGGGCCGCGACGCGCGACACCGCTCCGACGAGTTCGCCTTGGCTGCTGCCGAAGTCCTTGCCGCCGAGGGCTTCCAGGTCCTTCTCATGATGGCCTCGGTCCCGACACCGGTGGTCGCCTATACCGTCCGGCACCTTCCCGCCGTGGCCGGAATCCAGATCACCGCATCGCACAATCCGCCCACCGACAACGGCTACAAGGTGTTTCTCGACGGCGGCATGCAGATCATCTCCCCCGCCGATCACGAGATCGAGGCCGCGGTGGCCCGCGCCCCATACGCCGACGAGATACGCCGGGCCGCAGTGGAAACCGGTGGCCTCCATCAGGTCTACGGCTACCTGGAGCGGGCCGCCCGAGTACGGCGCACCACCGGTTCGGTGCGGGTGGCGCTTACCCCGCTGCACGGTGTCGGCGGCGAGTACGCCCTTGATGCACTGGCCCTGGCCGGATTTGACGACGTCCACGTGGTCGAAGAACAGTTCAACCCCGACCCGGACTTCCCCACGGTCAGCTTCCCCAACCCCGAGGAACCCGGCGCCGTCGACGCACTCCTGGCCCTGGCCGACGACGTCGACGCAGAGATCGCGATCGCGCTGGACCCCGATGCCGACCGGTGCGCCGTCGGGGTGCCCGGACCCGATGGATGGCGCATGCTCACCGGCGACGAAACCGGTTGGCTGCTGGGCGATTACATCCTGTCTCAGCTCGAACCGGGCCCGGTCAGCGAAGCCGCCCTGGTGGCCAGCACCGTGGTCTCGTCGCGGATGCTGGCGTCGATCGCTGCGGCGCACGGCGCCCAGCACGCCGAAACCCTCACCGGATTCAAGTGGTTGGCCCGCGCCCAGTCTCCCGGCAACACCCTGGTCTACGCCTACGAGGAAGCCATCGGGCATTGCGTCGACCCGGCCTCAGTTCGCGACAAGGACGGGATCACCGCCGCGATCCTGGCTACCGACCTCGTGGCCGCACTGCGCGATCAGGGTCGCACCATGCTCGATGCCCTCGACGATCTGGCCAAGGTCCACGGCGTGCACGTGGCGGGGGCGGTCACGCGCCACGTCGACGATGCCGAGGCGGCCATGACCCGTTTGCGCGGAGCCCCGCCGACCGAACTGGCCGGCATCGGCGTCACCGTCGATGATCTGCTGGAGCGGGTGGGACAACAGCGCACCGACGCACTGATCTTCACCGGCAGCGACGCCGACACCTCGGTCCGAGTGGTGGTGCGTCCGTCGGGAACCGAGCCGAAACTCAAGTCCTACACCGAAGTCCGCTGCGCACCGACCGATGACCTGAATACCGCCCGGGCGCACGCCCAGAAGCTCAGCCAGGACCTGGCCGACGCCGCAACACGCTGGTAGCCGCAACAGCGATGCCGGACTGGACATATCAACCGCTTCGCCCCATTGCGTCCGCGGTCGTCGGGGAACGTCGTACCCAGCGCTGGGCGCTACGGTTCTTGGCCACGCTGGTCGAGGCGGGTGGGTATCGATGGATTCCACGGGTATTCGATCACCCGCCGGTGCCGCCCGACTGGGCCGAGCGCTTCGGAGCGGTGGTTCCGCCGTCCGTGGCGCGCGATGCCGTGCGGGTGTTGCCGGTCCAGGGCGCCGGCATCATCGAGATCGCACCGGTGACGGCTGCCGATGTCGAGACCGTGCGGCAGGCCGCCACCGGTCGGCGCTGCCGTGTCGTCGCCCGGGTGGATTCCGCCGAGGTCGCCGAGCTGCTCGCCGATGACGTCGACGAGGTGGCCATCGGTGACACGAGCGAGAACTGCTATCTGACCGACCCGGATATCGCCGCCGCCGTTGCGGTGCTGCAGGATCCAGACGCTGTCGTCCTGGCCCGGCCCTCCGTGCTGCTGGCGAGCGGGCCGGGCTGGTTCAACCGGGTCGTCGAGGCGGCCTCCCGGACGACGACGCGGCCGCCGAGCCTGGCCGATGCCGGGCTCAACCCGTTTCGTTGGCCGGGCTGGTTGTGGGGTGTGCTGGCCGGACTCGGCTTGATCGTGGCCGGTATCGGCGCGGGCGCCATCACGCTCGGGCCGGTGTTGTTGAGCTATGACCGGTCCTATCTCGGCCTCGGCGTGGATGATCTGCGCCGGATCAACGACAACCTGGTGCATTTCATCCAGCACGACCGGATCAGCATGGCGGGCAACATGATCGGCCTCGGTGCGCTGTACACCGGATTGTGCTGGGGCGGGATCAGGCGTGGCCTGGCGTGGGCCCGCAATGCCCTGCTGATCTCGGGGCTGGTCGCGTTTCTCACGCTGTTCTACTTCGTCGGAACAGGTTTCGTCGATCCGCTGCACACGCTGGTGGTGGTGACACTGTTCCCGATGCTGCTCGCCGCGGTGTGGAACAAGCCGGACCCGCCCCGCTGGCGGTCACTGCCCGACGGTCCGGAGTCCCAGCGCCGGCGCGCGCTGTGGGGTCAGCTGCTGTTCATCGGCCTGGGCGCCGGGCTCGCCGTCGCGGGGGCGACCATCTCGTTCGTCGGCCTGACCGACGTATTCGTCTCCACCGACCTGGGATACATGCACACGCACGGTGCGGCACTACGGTCCGCCGACCCGCAGCTGCTCAGCTTCATCGCCCACGACCGGGCCGGATTCGGCGGCGCGTTGATCGGCTCCGGGCTCGCGATCGCCATGATCGCGATGTGGGGGTTCCGTCGTGGCGAGCGCTGGGTGTGGTGGTCGCTGTTGATCGGGTTCGTGACGGGCACACTGCCGGCGTTGGCCGTGCACTACGCGATCGGCTATACCACCTTCATCCATCTGCTGCCGGTGTACGTACTCGTGCTCGCCACCGCGGCGGCACTGGTGTTGTCCCGGCCCTACCTGACGGCCAGAGCGCCTCAGCGCGGGCCGAACTGACGGTCCCCGGCGTCCCCGAGTCCCGGGACGATGTAGGCGGCTTCATTGAGGCCTTCGTCGATGGTCGCGGTGATCAGCCGCATTTCGGGGGCGACCTTCTCAATCGCGGCGATCCCCTGCGGCGCGCACACCACACACACCGCGGTGATGTCGACGGCGTTGCGTTCCCGCAGCAGGTCGATGGTGTACGCCATCGACCCGCCGGTCGCCAGCATCGGGTCGAGCACGAACACCGACCGTGCACTCAGGTCGTCTGGCAGCGACGCCAGGTAGGGCGTCGGCTGATGCGTCGTCTCGTCGCGCGCCATCCCGACGAAACCCACCTGCGCCTCGGGAATGAGGGCATGCGCCTGGTCGACCATCCCCAGCCCGGCCCGTAACACCGGCACCAGCAACGGCGGGTTGGCCAATCGCGAGCCGGTGGTGTCGGTCACCGGGGTGCGCACCGCGATCTGCTCGGATGTCGCGTCCCGGGTGGCCTCGTAGACCAGCATCATGGTCAGGTCCCGCAGCGCGGAGCGGAACCCGGCGTTGTCGGTCCGCTCATCCCGCAGGGTGGTCAGCCGTGCGGCGGCCAGGGGGTGGTCGACGACCCGTACATCCATGCGCTGACCTTATCGGTCGGTACCGCTGCCGTGCAGATCGATCCGGCGACGGGACGGCGCGCTCGATGTGTTCTGATGTCGCACCTCTCGCGTGATGTGCGCCGATTTCTACCGTAGGGCAGTCATCCTCGCGCACGAGCAGCTCTGAGGTAGAAACCGGCGAGCACCGCCATCTGAGACAGGTCACGATTCAGGGGAACCGATCGGGATCGGCGGGCGTCCTAACCACATGCCCGCCGACACCCTTCGCGCCGACATGGCGGCCATCCGCGCCCTTGGCGACGCCCTCGACGCACACGCCGCCGATCTCGCCGCCGTGGCCACCGCCCTCCGATCGATGCCGCCACCGGAGGCCGCCCTCGGTCCGATCGGCGAACGGTTCGCGACCGCCTTCGCCGACTCCGTCAGCACACACAGCGCTGCGGTCGCGGCGTTGAGCGCACGCACCGGCGCGGGGGCCGTCAGCGCCGGAAACACCGCCACCGGCTACGACGCCGCCGGTCAGCGGGCCGCCCAGTTGTTGCCGCGGGTGTAGCCGTGCCCGCATCCGCCACCGCTCTGGCCGCGCCGCTATACCAACTGCGGGACCTGGTGGGCAGCGGCTGGCCGGAAGCCGGTCCCACCGTGACGGCCCTGGATGGCGCACATTCGGCCCTGTCGGATATCGCGGCCGCACTCGGGCGATCGTGGGAGCGCGCCGCTGCCGATTGGTCGGGTACGGCCGCAACCGCGGCCGCCGATTTCGCGACGGGCACCGCCGCCGAGGTGACCGGCCTGGCTCAGGAGGCGAAGGCACTGAGCGCTGCTGCCCGCCGTGCGGGCTCGGCGGTGGCCGAAGCGAGGTCGCGGCTGCAGGCGATCATCGACCGCTTCGAGGAACGCGCCGCCGCACTGGCTCCGCACCTTGATGAGCCCGGCGTGGCCCAGGAGTTGCAGGCCGAGGCGCGACGTGCCGTCACCGAGGCGTCGGCCGTCGTCGACGAACTACGCGCCGAACTGGACCATCAGGCCGGTGCCGTCACCGGCGCCATCAACGCCCCGGCCCCGGCAGGTTTCTCGGCCGGTGCCGGCGGTGTCGCACCGGCCTCGCCGGGGTTCTCCGGGGGTGCGCCGTCCGCCACCCCGGTGAGCGGTTGGACTGGTGCCGCGGATCTTCCGGCGGCATCGGGGGCCGATCGCTCCGAAGCCCCGGTCGGACTGCGTGACCCCGGGATGTTCGGCGAGGGCGTGGCGGTGCGGTTGCCCGACGGCACCACTGCGGTGGCGCCCAATGCCGTCGCGGCCAGCGCCGTCCGGCACGCGCTGACCCAGGTGGGTGTGCCCTACCGGTGGGGCGGCACCACGCCGGGCGTCGGGTTGGACTGCAGTGGATTGACTCAATGGGCCTATCACGAAGCCGGACTGGACATTCCACGGCTGGCCCAGGAACAGGACATCGGCAAGGCGGTGTCGGCAGGAACGCTGCGGCCGGGTGATCTGGCGGTATGGGACGGGCACGTCGCGATGATCGTCGGCGCGAATACGATGATCGAGGCCGGGGATCCGGTCAGACTGTCGCCCGTCCGAACCACGAACGCCGGTCAGGGTTTTCAGGGTTTCTGGCGCCCCACGGCGTGAACGGTCAGGGCAGCACGTCGGCCCATTTCAGATGCCCGTCGAAACCCAGCGACATTGCCAGCGCCCGGTAGCGATCCCGAGTGTCTCGGTAGGCGCCGTCGTCTCCCCGCGCCCATAGCACCGACTCCATCCGCTGCGCCAACCCGACGTGCTCACCGTCAAGCCGACACGCAAGCGCAGATCGATCCCGTCCCGACGGGCGACCTCGGCCGCGATCGGTGCGCCGAACACCGCCATCGTGTCACCGCAGGTCAGAGATGTCTCCGATATCGCGTCCTCGGTACTCGCACCTGGTGTCCACCTCGAACGGGAGACAACCTGACTGGCGTCGGAGGCACCCCATTAGGCTGTGCCGCATGGCTGCTGACATCGTGCCGGTCCGGCTCGGGCTCACCAAGGGTGACCTTTACACACTGTGGGCTCCGCGTTGGCGCGATGCCGGCGACGAGTGGGAGGCCTTCCTGGGTGAGGGTGACGCCCTGTATGCGTTCGAATCGGTCGCCGAACTGGCGGCCTTCGTCCGTACCAACACCGACAACGACCTCGCCGATCACCCGAAGTGGGACAAGCTGGCCGCGGCCAACGCGCACAAGCTGCAGCCGTCGGAGGACCGCGAGTACGACATCGTCGGGGTGCCCGACCTGGTCGCCGACAAGCCGACCGAGGAGTCCGTCGCGAGCCTGCACCGCACCCTGGTGGTGGTGTCGTCGATCGGCTCGGTGTGTGAACTGGCGGCCATCAGCAAGTTCTTCAACGGCAACCCCGTGCTCGGCACGCTCGGCGGCGGGCTGGAAGGCTTCACCGGCCGCTCCGGGCGCAAGCGTTGGGCCGAGATCGAAGCCGTGATCGCCCGGGGCTGGGACGGCGTGCTCGACGCCATCGACGAGATCGTGACCATCCCTGAGGACATCGACGCCGACGCGGTCAAGAAGGCCGAGGCCGAGCTCGAGGAGGACGCTCCCGAGGAGGACGAGGACGACCTCGCTGTCGACGCTGACGCCGAAGACACCGAGGGCGACGACGAAGACGACACCGCAGACGCGGGCGAACCCGTGCGCAGCGCTGCCGACACCGCTGTCCTGGGTGACGACGAGGACTTCTGGCAGAAGGTCGGTATCGACCCGGTCCGCATCATGACCGGCTCGGGCACCGTCTACACCCTGCGCTGCTACCTCGACGACGATCCGGTCTTCCTCGGCCGCAACGGTCGCATCAGCGTGTTCAGCTCCGAGCGTGCACTGGCCCGCTACCTGGCTGACGAACACGACCACGACCTGTCGGACCTGGCCACCTACGACGACATCAGGACCGCCGCCACCGACGGCTCCCTGCGGGTGGACGTCGCCGACGAGAACGTCTACGTCCTGTCCGGCATCTCCGACGACATCGCCGACGGACCCGACGCGGTCGACCACGACCAGTTGGAGCTGGCAGTCGAACTGCTGCGCGACGTCAGCGACTACTCCGAGGACAAGACCGTCGACGAGACGTTGGCGGACACCAAGGCGCTCGGCAAGTTCGTGACCTATGTGCTCGGCGACGAGAACGCCCATAAGCCCGAGGCCCCGTACGCCAAGGCCGTCGAGCAGTGGGACGCGTTGGAGCGGTTCGTGGAGTCGCGCCTGCGGGCGGAGTAGCCGCTGCGGCGATGAGTTCTGGCCGCGGATGCGGTCAGACCACTCATGACCGCATCGACCAGCCTCTCCACCCACACCGTCTCGGTTCCCGGTGCCCGCCTGCACTACGAGGTACGGGGTACGGGCCCGCTGTTGCTGATTCTCGGCGCCCCGATGGCGGCCGCCGAGTTCGCGCCGCTGGCGCACGCGCTGGCCGGTAACCACACCGTGGTTACCGCCGACCCACGCGGCGTCGCCGGAAGTTCCGTCGACGATCCGGACCAGGACTCGACCCCGGAGCTGAGGGCCGATGACGCCGCGGCGATCCTCGATGACCTGGGCGCCACCTCAGCCGATGTCTTCGGCTCGTCCGGCGGCGCGGTGACGGGGTTGGCCTTGATCGCCCGGCACCCCAGCCGGGTGGGCACACTCGTGGCGCACGAGCCTCCCCTACTCGAGTTGCTGCCCGACGCCGCCGAGCAGCGCGCCGCCACCGAGGACATCATCGCCACCTTCAACCGGGACGGGATGTTCGCGGCGTGGGGCAAGTTCATGGCCAATGCCGGCTTCGACGTTCCGGCCGGTGCGCCGCAGATGCCGGAAGTGGCGGAGCCCAGTGATCAGGAACTGCGCGACGCGGCGCACTTCTTCAACCACGAACTCCGGTCCACCACCCGGTTCCGGCCCGACGTCCAGGCATTGAAACGCGGGCAGGTCGTGGTGGGGCTCGGCGAGGAGTCCGGACATCTGCTGACCCAGCGGACCACGGTTGCCCTGGCCGACCTGCTGGGTGCACGTCCGGTGATGTTCCCGGGCGACCATGGTGGATTCATGGGCGCACCAGGGGCTTTCGCCGACGTGCTCCGCAGGGCGTTGCGCGGCTGACCTACCGCGCACCGGTCAGCTCTTGAGGACTTTCGGTGCGTGCCAGGTGCCGTTGAGCGCCTCTTCCTTGGGCCAGTACAACCGCAGGATCATCTGGAACGGGCCGGCCGGCGCGGGCAGCCAGTTCGCCTCCTTGTCCTGGCCGGGCGACTGGTTCTGCACGTAGATCGTGACGCCGCCGTCGGGGTCTTTGATCAGACTCGGCAACATCGGTGAATTGATCAGATACCGGTTGATCGGGTTCGTGACCAGCAGGCTCTGCGGCATCTTGTACATGGTGGTCGACCAGAACGAGTTGACGGGCGGCAACTGCCCCGGCGCGAACCGCACGGTGTAGTTGTCGGCCCCGGTCAACGGCGCCCCGGTCGAGTCGACGGCCAGCACCGGGTAGATGGCCTCGGCGCTGGAGTTGCCGTAGATGCCGAGCACCGCACCGGCCATCCGGTACACATAGTTGTCCTTCAGCGCTTCCCGGGTACCGAACAGCTGACTCGAGGTCACCTGCCCGGTGTCCAACTTGTCCTTCTTGAAGGTGTTGAGCTCGGTCCAGGCGTCGGCCATCCCGTCCCGCACGGCCTGCAGGGTTTCCTTGCTCATCGTGTCGGGGTTGAAGTCTCCGTCGGGGCCGATGCCGATGGTCGCGAAGCGAGCCCGAAGGTCCGTCTCCGACGGCACTTCCGGCGCGTACTTCAGGAGGAAGTTGAGGATCTGGAAAAACCTGGGCGAGGTCTTCTGCTCGTCGGGAGTCAGTGGCGCGATGAAATCCACCGCGGGGGCGCTCGCAGCGGGCTGTTTGACGAACGCCGAGAGCGGCTCGACGGTGTATCCGGCCTGGATCTTCTTGACGTTGTCGATGTCATCGGGATCGAACAGCTGGGTGCGGTAGATGACCAACGCGAAATCGGTGTCGGAGCGGATCACGTCGGTGATGCCTGCGGGCTTGTCACCCTTCCAACCCGGGCCGGCCAACAGGTACTTGCCGCCGCCGTTTCCGGTGGTGCGGCTACCCACGTAGGCGAAGTTGTAGGTATAGCTGTCGATGAACTGCAGCGAGTAGTACCGGCCGGCCTCGATCGGCGGCACCGTGAGCACCAACGGTTCGGCTCGCAGATCAGCGCCCAGCATCGTGTAGGGCGTATCGGAATTGGGCGTCTGGATCGTGGTGTCCTCGGGGGTGAACACCCGCGCGATGCTGTGCGTCTGGTTCCAGTCGCCCCGGTACTGGGGATTGGCTTTGTCGACGAAGTAGGCGTGCTGGATGCGGTACGAGTCGACCATCGGGAAGCCGTATATGTAAGCCTCCTTGGCGATCTGGCGCACCATCTCCGGTGTCGGCGCCGCGGTCGGCGGCTGGTCGGACCCGCCACAACTGACGACCGAAGCAAGCAGTAAGGCGGTCAGTCCGTACGCCAGATACCTCATCCACACTCCTCATCGCGAACGTCACTGGCGCGGCAGTTCACTGCCGCGCCAGTCAGAAGGGAAATTCTCAGCAGGGGTCGCCCGGAGGCGTGTAGTAGGGCACGCCTTCGACTGTGTAGCAAGGGACTTCGCCCGGAACATACGGGACATGTGCCGCCGCGATGGCAGCTCCGGTGGCAACATCGCCGGCGACGTTGGTACACCCGCCTGCGGCGAAGTGGCGCCCGTCGGCACCGGCGCATACGTCGGCACCGGCGGTGGGCACGGCGACCAGCGGGAGGACCGCCGCGGCGGTAGCCAGTACTGCTCCGGACAACACGGTGGTGATGAGTCTGGCCATGGGTTCTCCTTGTTCAACCGGAGTGGAGCAGGTCGCGACGTTGTCCGATCGCGAACATTGTCGCGCTTGCTGAATTGTCGCAGCCGCAAGCGCAGCTGTTACACACTTCGGTCGAATATTTTTCGCCGGGCTGGGTTTGCCGGCCGCTCAGCCGACCAGCACCGCGTACCGGGGTTTGATCACCTCGTCGATCAGGGCGAGCCGTTCATCGAACGGGATGAAGGCCGACTTCATCGCGTTGATGGTGAACCGCTCGAGGTCGCTCCAGCCGTAGCCGAAGGCCTCGACGAGGTGCTGACTGCGTTCGCCACGAAGGCAGCCGGACCGTGCGCGTCTGGGTTCGGATCGCGGCCGGGGACTCCGAACAGAAGCGGAAGGACTGCTGTGCAAACGATCCCGCTGACCTTGCGGGCGAAGTCGAGGACTTTGGGGGGTGATGCTGGGCATTTCGGCGATGACGATGACCGCCGGGCCGTCGCCGCGCCGAAAGATCATGCGGGTCTTGGATTGGTAGGTGAACTCTGATCGCTGGAAATCCGACTATTTCCGAGAAGGTCGTGCCGATTGGGTCCGTACCGAAGGGGATCTGGGGCACTTCGCCGCTCATGAACCACTGCTCATTCAGCATGCGAACTGTTCTATGCGGTGTATTCGTGACGAGATTTGAATCTTGGTCTGCCGCACTAGCCAACGACTAGCCCACCGTTTCATACATGGCACGCTGTTCCGGTGTCCAAGACGTAGCGGGAATGGATACCCTCCTGTCAGGTCACATTTATCAGGCCTCCGGCACCGGCTCAGGCCAGCCGCTGGATGCCGTAGAACCCGTCGCAATACAGCCCTTCACCCACCCAGGTGACCCCCTGCAGCTCGCTGGGCAACTGCCACAACGGCCGGCCGGTTGCGGAGTCAAAGGCGGTCGCCGGACCGAAGCGACTGCGGCTCGCCGGGTCGGGGTCACCGTTGCCCAGAATCTGGGTGCCGTTCGCGGCGATGAGTACGACGATTTTCGACCTGTCCAGAAACGCACCGGTACCGTCACTGCAGTCTCGCACCCGCATTGCCCCGGCAGTGCCAGTCGTGTACGAAACAACGCACAGATTGCCAAAACCGCCGAGGCTGACCGCCGCCTCCGCAGGCAGCGAAATCTGCTGTGTCCACGTCAATTCCCCGGTCAGGACATCCACCCCGGCGATCTCATTCTTCTCCTGGTTGTACACGATTGGCGATGTGACACCCGACGTCGAATACTTCGCCCATCTCCGAAACTCGAAGCCGCCCGTCTCCGTGGTGAAGGGAAGCCGATAGCCCCGATCTGCAGGAATCCGCCAGGCGAGTTTGCCGGTGAACGAGTAGAAGTCGATATGCTGCTTGGGTCGCCGCTTGTCCGACGAAACACCGTTGGTATACACCGACACAGCAATGCCGCGACTGGTGGCAACTACTCCGTCGCTTTCATCGACCGCGAACAGCTGGTCGCCGGTCTTGGCGTCGTAGAACGTCGTCGTGGTACCGGCCGCGCCGGCCACGATGCCTTGATCCAGGAACACGGAGGTCCTCCCCGCTAACGGCTTCGACCACAGCTGCCGTCCCCGATCATCGAACACCGTGAGTTCTTCTTGCAGATTCGCGGCCAACACACCGGCGCCGCCGTAGATTTCGGCGGGGCCCCCCTTGGCCCGCTTCGATTCCTTAGTCACACCAGTCGCCATGTCGATGAGGATGGCCTCCCCTCCGTTGGTGCAGAGGGCGACCTGGCCCGAAGTGCCGATGACACAACCCGTTAGCACGTACTGCATCGGCTGTTTCCATCGCGGTGAGCCGTTGGCGGCATCCAGCGCGATCATGGAGTTGTCCGCCGTGACGATGACGGTCTTGGCATCACCGCCAAGGATGCGGACAAGGATGGGGTTCCCGCCTGGCGGATAGGTCCACAGCGGGGTGGTGGGCGCGCTGGTCAGGGTGGGGGCCTTCACCGCGCCCGGCGGACGCTCCTCCGCAGCGATCTCGGCCCGACCGGCCGCGGTATCGGCCTCCGACAACGGCTGCGGCCCCGAACCGAACGTCCAGGCCAGGACCCCGCCGACCACCAGCGCCACAACAACCACCACCGCCGCGACGATCATCCCGATCAACTTCGCCCTGCGTCGGCGATCCTCCTCCGGCGGCGGGGGTGTGAACTGGGGCGGGTACCCGTACCCCGGTGGCTGAGGCGCGAACCCCGGGGCGGCGCCGAATACCGGCGGACCGAACGGCGAGGAACCGGGCTGACCATCGTTGTCGCCCCACGGCGAACTCCCCCACTGGCTCACAGCCGGAGTCTAGTTCAGCCGTTCCTGCCCGCCCCGCGCCAATCGCTCAGCCGACCAGGACTGCGTACCGGGGCTTGATCACCTCGTCGATCAGTGCGAGCCGTTCGTCGAACGGGATGAAGGCCGACTTCATCGCGTTGATGGTGAACCGCTCCAGGTCACTCCAGCCGTAGCCGAAGGCCTCGACCAGGCGCAGCATCTCCTGGCTCATGGTGGTGTCGCTCATCAGCCGGTTGTCGGTGTTGACCGTCACGCGGAATCGCAGCCGCGCCAGCCGGTCGAACGGATGCTCGGCGATGCTGGGCGCCGCCCCGGTCTGTACGTTGCTACTCGGGCACATCTCGAGTGGAATTCGCTTGTCGCGCAAGATGGATGCCAGCCGGCCCAACTGTTGCGATCCGTCGTCGAGTTCGGTGATGTCGTCGACGATGCGCACCCCGTGCCCGAGCCGGTCCGCCCCGCAGAACGCGATCGCCTCGTGGATCGACGGCAGGCCGAACGCCTCACCGGCGTGAATCGTGAAGCGCGCGTTGTTTCCTCGCATGTACTCGAACGCGTCGAGGTGACGCGTGGGCGGGTAGCCGGCCTCGGCCCCGGCGATGTCGAAGCCGACAACGCCTTTGTCCCGGAACCGGATTGCCAGTTCGGCGATCTCACGGGAGCGTGCGGCGTGGCGCATCGCGGTGACCAGGCAGCGCACCGTGATGGTGCGCCCCTCGGCCGAGGTCGCCTTCTCGCCGTCGGCAAAACCGGCCAGCACGGCATCGACCACATCGTCGAGCGACAGACCCCGATCGATGTGCAACTCGGGAGCGAACCGGACCTCCGCATAGACGACGTTGTCCGCGGCCAGATCCTCGACGCATTCGAACGCGACGCGATGCAGCGCCTCGGGGGTCTGCATGACTCCGACGGTGTGGGCGAACGGCTCCAGGTAGCGCACCAACGAGCCGCTGTGGGCGGCCGTGCGGAAGAACGTGGCGAGCTCGTCGACCTCGGTGGCCGGCAGATCGTCGTAGCCGAGCTGACCGGCCAGGTCGAGCACGGTGGAGGGGCGCAGTCCCCCGTCGAGGTGGTCGTGCAGCAGGGCCTTGGGAGCGTGCTGGATCTTGTCCAGAGTCAGCGGCGTACTCATGTCCCCATCATGCGCGACGCCGGCAGACCTGCGCCGAGGAAACCACGCCGTTGCTGATGACGATCAGGCCAATACCGGCCCACCCGCACGCATCCAGGGGTTGGCGGCACAGCGGCCGGTCAGGTCACCAGCGCATCATCGGCATGGGCCGAAGCGGGTGGCGAGCCGCCCAGCCCGCGGCGGTGCGCAGCAGAAAACCGTGGAAACCCTCATAGGGATGTGCCGCGACGACCTCTGCGACGGCCGCCCGGTCCAGACCACCGGCCAGCGCGCCCCGCGTCACGTCGATCCGGTCGGCGATGCGGAAACTCTCCACCCAGGTGTCCCGGCATGGCCGCAGCTTGTGGTGCTGCTCGACCATTTGCCGTACCCGTGCGACGTCGTCGACGTCGTAGTCGCCGGCAAGTTCGTCGACGAGTTTCACCGAAGGTCCCAGATAGTCCCAACCGGCGGTGAACAGGCCGATGTCGTGCAGGGCCCAGGCCAGCGCAATGTCGTTCGGAACCTCTTCAGTACCAAGTAGTTTCAGCTGGTAGTTCAGTCCGCGGTAGACATGGTTACGATAGTTCGGCGGTACCGCGAAGCGGTCCAGGATCCCGTCGATGAGGTCGTTTTTCACCACCACGGTCATCGTCAGAGTCTGCCATGCACGCACACGTCGATGAGGGCCTTTCCGACCAGACCCTGCTCTACCGCGGCATGCGCATCCGCGGTGTGACCGAGGTCGTAGCGATGGATCGGCAGTCCGTGCTCGGCACCGACCCCCATGGCGCCTGCGGCGACCGCGGCGTTGACATCACGCAACGCGGCGTCCTTGTACTCGGGGTCGGTGCCGTAGGTGTAGGTGAAACCGATCTGGGCGTTCTTCCTGAGGATGGCCGGCGACGGAAGCGGCACGACGTCGCCCGGACGGTAGCTGTAGACGTTGATATTGCCGTGCGGGGCAATGACATTGACGTCAGTATCCAGATTGGCGGCCAGGTCCACCTCGACGATGTGACTCACTCCGCCCGGCGATATCGCCAGAACCTCGGCTACGACGTCGCCGGCGCGATAGTCGATGACGTGGTCCGCACCGGCATTGCGAGCCAGTAGCGCCTTCTGCGGACCGCTCACCGTGGCGATCACGGTGGCGCCCGCCCAGGCTGCCAGTTGGATCGCGGCGTGGCCGACGGCGCCGGCTCCGCCGTGAACGAGAACCGAGGCCCCGGTGAGCGCCCCGGGCGCCAACTCATGTGGGCCGCGTTCGGCCGAGGTGAGCGCACGGTGGGCGGTCAAAGCCGGGATGCCCAGGCAGGCGCCCACGTCCAGACTCACACCGTCGGGAAGCGCCACCACGTGCCCCGCGGGCACCGCAACGTATTCCTGCGCCGTCCCCGCCGGCCGGTCGAAAGCCACCTCCCACAACCACACCCGTTGTCCGACACGGACGTTGGTGACGCCGTCGGCGACGGCGGTGACGACACCGGACCCGTCCTGGTTGGGTACCTGTTCGGCGAACTTCATGTCCGACGATTCACCCGACCGGCTTCGGCAGTCGGTCGGATTCACACCGGATACCGCGACCCGGACCAGCACGTGCCCGGGACGGATCTCGGGCAGGTCGCGCTCGACCAGTTCCAGAACCTCGTCGGCGTTTCCGGTGCGGCGATAGATGACTGCTCTCATGGTCCAACGAAGAACCCGTTCGGCTTGCCCGGTTGTTCCCGTGGCTCGATCCTGGGGCGTCAGCCGATCCGGTCGATGATCAATGCCCGCTGTGTCGGCGCGGCGTCGCCGACGGTCCAGGCACCGTCGAGTTCGGCGAGCGCGCCGGGCAGCCGTTCGGCGGTGTCGGTGTACAGAGTGAACAGCGCCTCCCCCGCGGCCACCGGCTCCCCCGGCTTGCGGTGGATCCGCACGCCCGCACCGAACTGCACCGGTTCACCCGGCTGAGCGCGGCCGGCACCCAGCCTCCAGGCCGCCAGCGCCACACCCATGGCGTCGAGATCGCCCATGAAGCCGCCGTGCGGGGCCGTCACGGTCTCGCTGGCCGCCCCGATGGGCAGCGGGCGGCTCAGGTCCCCGCCCTGGGCCGCCACCAGCGCACGGAAGCAATCCATGGCGCTGCCGTCCCGCAGGGTCTCGGCCGGGTCGGCGCCGTCGATACCGGCCGCGTCGAGCATCTCCGTCGCCAGCGCCAGCGTCAGCGCGACGACGTCGGACGGCCCGCCGCCGGCCAGGACCTCCAGCGATTCGGTGACCTCCACCGAGTTGCCGACGGTCCGGCCCAGCGGGCAGTTCATGTCGGTGAGCAGGGCCCGGGTCGGGACTCCGTTGGCATTGCCCAGGCCGACCATGGTGGTCGCCAGCTCACGCGACTCGGCCTCGGCCTTGAGGAATGCACCGCGACCGACCTTGACGTCCAGGACCAGGGATCGCGCGCCCTCGGCCAGTTTCTTGCTCATCACCGAACTCGCGATCAGCGGCAACGATTCGGTGGTGCCGGTGACATCGCGCAGCGCGTAGATCTTGCGGTCTGCCGGTGCCAGCTCGCCCGCCGCGAACACCGCCGCACCGATGTCCCGAAGTTGTTGCCGGATCTGGGCTTTCGACAGCTCCGCGGTGAATCCCGGGATCGCCTCCAGCTTGTCGAGCGTTCCCCCGGTGTGCCCGAGCCCGCGCCCGGCCGCCTGCGGAACGGCGGCACCGCAGGCCATCACGACCGGCAGCAGCGGAATGGTGATCTTGTCCCCCACCCCACCGGTGGAGTGCTTGTCCACCAGGGCAAGCGGCTTTCCGCCACGACGAAGATCGGTGAAGTCGAACCGCTCTCCGGAGCCGACCATGGCTGCCGTCCAGCGGGCGATCTCGGCCGGTGCCATGCCTTTCAGGAAGATCGCCATCAGCAGCGCCGACATCTGCTCGTCGGCGACCCGGCCGTGGGTGTAGCCGTCGATCACCCAGTCGATTGCGGCGTCGGACAGCACACCGCCGTCACGCTTGGTCCGGATGACTGTCGGCGCATCGAGATGAGGCATGGCCGTCAACCTACTCGCCGGTAACTAGCGGGTCCCCGGAGTTGTTGGACCACTTGGCCTTACCCGCGCATCAGATCATCGGGCCCGAAGGCGTCGGGAAGCAGCTCACGCAGCGGTCGCGCGCCGTTCGGGTGGTCGATGAGCAGCTCCGGCCCACCGTGTTCGAGCAGCACCTGCCGGCAGCGCCCGCAAGGCATCAGCAGACCGCCGTCGGGGCCCACACACACCAGCGCGACGAGCCTTCCGCCGCCCCCGGAATGCAGGGCGCAGGCCACAGCGCACTCGGCACAGAGACCTAGGCCATATGAGACATTCTCCACATTGCATCCGGCCACGATCCGGCCGTCGTCAACCAGGGCCGCCGCCCCCACCGGAAAGCCCGAATAGGGCGCGTAGGCGCGGGTTGAAACTTCGATTGCCTTGTTATGCAAGAGATTCCAGTCGATGTCGATCGTCATGCGACAACCCCGGACCCAGGTTCTGAATGCATTCCGAAACCCCAATTCCCGACCCGTACATTAAGATAGGTAAGCCTAACTTTTGTGTGTTCGGCGGGCCGAACTGCTCAACCGTAATTCGTTCGCCACTACAAATGGGTTTAGAGTCGCCCCGAGGTTTGGGGCTAATTAACAGGCAGTCCCAGACGTCCCACCGATGGCGTTGGAGGGCCCGATGAGTACTCAGACGGAGGTACCGGCTCCGCAACCCAGGAAAGCACGACGGCGCACCCTTTATCGCGGTGATCCGGGAATGTGGTCCTGGGTGCTGCACCGTATTACCGGTGCCACGATCTTCTTCTTCCTGTTCGTACACGTCCTAGATACCGCGTTGGTCCGGGTGAGCCCGCAGGCCTACAACGAGGTCATCGAGACGTACAAGACCCCCATCGTCGGATTGATGGAGATGGGCCTGGTCGCCGCAGTGCTGTTCCACGCACTGAACGGCATCCGCGTCATCCTCATCGACTTCTGGCAGCAGGGTCCCCGCTACCAGCGGCAGATGCTCGCGGTCGCCGTCGGCGTCTTTGCCGTGGTCCTCATCGCAGCACTAGGAGTTCTCGGTATGCACATGGCGGAGCGGTTCCTGTGAGCGCGCCAGGAGCGGGCGAGTCGAGGTTGGGCCGTCCGGCACCGGTATTGGAACGCGAACACGACCGACCGGCCGCGCTGGATCACCCGCGCGCGCCCCGTCGTCCCCGCGGCATTCCGTACTTCGAGAAGTACGCCTGGCTGTTCATGCGGTTCTCGGGTCTGGCACTCGTGTTCCTGGCGCTCGGCCACCTGTTCATCATGCTGATGTGGCAGGACGGCGTGTACCGCATCGACTTCAACTATGTCGCACAGCGCTGGGCCTCCCCGTTCTGGCAGATCTGGGATATGGCACTGCTGTGGCTCGCGATGATCCACGGGGCCAACGGCCTGCGCACCATCATCGGCGACTACGCCCGTAAGAACGTCACGAAGTTCTACCTGAATTCGCTGCTGCTGCTGGCGACAGGGTTCACGTTGGTTCTGGGCACCTACGTCCTGGTCACCTTCGACCCGAATATTGGGGGCTAACCAATGATTCAGGAACATCGCTACGACGTCGTCATCGTCGGTGCCGGCGGCGCCGGCATGCGCGCGGCCGTCGAGGCCGGTCCGCGCGTCCGTACCGCCGTGCTGACCAAGCTGTACCCGACGCGCTCCCACACCGGCGCGGCACAGGGCGGCATGTGCGCCGCGCTGGCCAACGTCGAAGAGGACAACTGGGAGTGGCACACCTTCGACACCGTCAAGGGTGGCGACTACCTCGCTGACCAGGACGCCGTCGAGATCATGGCCAAAGAGGCCATCGACGCGGTGCTGGACCTCGAGAAGATGGGCATGCCGTTCAACCGGACGCCAGAGGGCCGCATCGACCAGCGTCGCTTCGGCGGGCACACCCGCGACCACGGCAAGGCTCCGGTGCGCCGGGCCTGTTACGCCGCCGACCGCACCGGCCACATGATCCTGCAGACGCTGTACCAAAACTGCGTCAAGCACGACGTGGAGTTCTTCAACGAGTTCTACGCGCTGGACATCGCCCTGACCGACACCCCGGCGGGCCCGGTGGCCACCGGCGTCATCGCCTACGAGCTGGCGACCGGCGACATCCACATCTTCCACGCCAAGGCGGTCGTCTTCGCCACCGGCGGTTCGGGCCGGATGTACAAGACCACCTCCAACGCCCACACGCTGACCGGTGACGGGCTGGGCATCATCTTCCGCAAGGGACTTCCCTTGGAAGACATGGAGTTCCACCAGTTCCACCCGACAGGCCTGGCCGGCCTGGGCATCCTGATCTCCGAGGCCGTTCGCGGCGAGGGCGGCCGGTTGCTCAACGGCGAGGGCGAGCGGTTCATGGAGCGCTACGCGCCCACGATCGTCGACCTCGCGCCGCGTGACATCGTCGCCCGGTCGATGGTGCTCGAGGTGCTCGAAGGCCGCGGCGCCGGACCGAACAAGGACTACGTCTACATCGACGTGCGTCACCTCGGCGAGGACGTGCTGGAAGCCAAGCTGCCCGACATCACCGAGTTCGCCCGCACCTACCTGGGTGTGGACCCGGTGACCGAACTGGTGCCGGTCTACCCGACCTGCCACTACGTCATGGGCGGTATCCCGACCACGATCCACGGCCAGGTGCTGCGCGACAACACCAACGTCATCCCAGGTCTGTACGCCGCCGGTGAATGTGCGTGTGTGTCGGTGCACGGCGCCAACCGTCTGGGCACCAACTCGCTGCTGGACATCAACGTGTTCGGCCGCCGTGCCGGTATC
The DNA here is from genome assembly GCF_055419465.1 of Mycobacterium sp. IDUB_17. Lineage (NCBI taxonomy): Bacteria > Bacillati > Actinomycetota > Actinomycetes > Mycobacteriales > Mycobacteriaceae > Mycobacterium > Mycobacterium sp. IDUB_17. The sequence continues at coordinate 426,232 of NZ_JBVAXS010000004.1, forward strand.
GCCGCCGCGGAGTACGCCGCCAACCACAATCACGTCGACCTGCCGGAGAACCCGGCCGACATGGTCGTGGGCTGGGTCGGCGACATCCTGTCCGAGCACGGCCACGAGCGCGTCGCCGACATCCGCACTGCCCTACAGCAGTCGATGGACAACAACGCCGCGGTGTTCCGCACCGAGGAAACGCTCAAGCAGGCGCTGACCGACATCCACGCACTCAAGGAGCGGTACAGCCGAATCACGGTGCACGACAAGGGCAAGCGCTACAACAGCGACCTGCTCGAAGCCATCGAGCTGGGCTTCCTGCTGGAGCTGGCCGAGGTGACGGTGGTCGGTGCGCTCAACCGCAAGGAGTCCCGCGGCGGACACGCGCGTGAGGACTACCCCGACCGCGACGACACCAACTACATGCGGCACACCATGGCCTACAAGGAGGGCAACGAGCTGCTCTCCGACATCCGCCTGGATTACAAGCCCGTGGTCCAGACCCGCTACGAGCCGATGGAGCGGAAGTACTGATGAGCGCCCCAGTCATCGACAAGCCCGAAGCCGGCGACCCGGAGCTGCCCCCCGTCCCCGAGGGCGCGGTCATGGTCACCCTCAAGATCGCCCGGTTCAACCCCGAGAACCCCGACGCCGCGGGTTGGCAGAGCTTCCGGGTTCCCTGCCTGCCCTCGGACCGGCTGCTGAACCTGCTGCTGTACGTAAAGGGCTACCTGGACGGCACGCTGACCTTCCGGCGCTCCTGCGCCCACGGCGTGTGCGGCTCGGATGCCATGCGGATCAACGGCGTGAACCGGCTGGCCTGCAAGGTGCTCATGCGTGACCTGCTGCCCAAGAAAGCGGGCAAGCAGCTCACCATCACCATCGAGCCGATCCGCGGCCTGCCCGTGGAGAAGGACCTCGTGGTGGACATGGAGCCGTTCTTCGACGCCTACCGCGCCGTGAAGCCGTACCTGATCACCAGTGGCAACCCGCCCACCAAGGAGCGCATCCAGAGCGCCACCGACCGGGCCCGCTACGACGACACCACCAAGTGCATCCTGTGCGCGTGCTGCACCACCAGCTGCCCCGTGTACTGGAGCGAGGGGTCGTACTTCGGCCCGGCCGCGATCGTCAACGCACACCGGTTCATCTTCGATTCGCGTGACGAGGCGGCCGCCGAGCGGTTGGACATCCTCAACGAGGTCGACGGTGTGTGGCGCTGCCGCACCACGTTCAACTGCACCGAGGCCTGCCCGCGTGGCATCCAGGTGACCCAGGCGATCCAGGAGGTCAAGCGCGCGCTGATGTTCGCGCGCTAGGTCTTGTCGCCGACGCTGCTTACCGGGCGTCGATTCTGCGCTCAGATCGTGTTTTCGAGGGGAATCACGATCTGAGCGCAGAGTCGGCGCCCGTTTTGCACTGTCACACATTGCGGGGCTGCCTCGTCTAACTCGTATGACCGAGACGAAGACACGAATTCCCGCCGTCACCCCCAAACAGGCCGGCCTGCTGACCCGCGCCATGTACTGGTACGCCAAGCGCCAGTTCGGCGAGGTCCCTGAACCGTTCGCCGTGGCCGCAAACCACCCGCGTCTGCTGGTCGCCAACGGCGTCCACGAGATGCTGCTGCAGGGCGGCTCCAAGAAGCTGCCCGCCACGGTCCGCGAACTCGCGGTGTTCTGGACCGCCCGCACCGTCGGCTGCTCGTGGTGTGTGGACTTCGGCTCCATGCTGATGCGGCTGGAGAACCTCGACGTCGAACGGCTCAAGTCGATCGACGATTACGCCACGTCGCCACTGTTCACCGATGACGAGCGCGCCGCCATCGCCTACGCCAATGCGATGACGACAGACCCGCACACCGTCACCGACGAGCAGGTGGCCGACCTACGCCGGCGTTTCGGCGACGACGGCGTGATCGAGCTGAGCTACCAGATCGGCGTGGAGAACATGCGGTCCCGGATGTACTCGGCACTGGGCATCACCGAGCAGGGCTTCAACTCCGGAGATGCATGCCGCGTTCCGTGGGCCCAGTGACCGTGTCGCTGGCATCAGGCTGAGCCAGGGTGGTAGAACACGTTACAGAAATAGCGGCGGCAGCCGCTGAAACCGCCAGCTCACCTAGGAATCAGCCATGCACTGGTACACCGGCAACACGTTCTATGACACGGTGCTGACCGCGGCCTTCGCGTTCGCGGCATTCGTGATCATCGGCGGTTTCTTCGCACAGAGTTCCTACGGGCGCTTCTCGACGACGAAACTCGGCTTGAACCTCAACCCGAAGCTCGGCTGGTGGCTGATGGAGATCCCCGCCACCGTGGTGTTCTTGATCAGCTACCTGGCCGGGCCGAACCGATTCGAGCCGACGTCCCTGGTGCTCGCCGGGATCTGGCTGCTGCACTACGCCAACCGCGGTTGGTTCTTCCCGCTCGCGATCCGCCAGGTGCCCGGCAAGCGCGGCACGTTCAACGTCTCGGTGATCGTGATGGGCATGCTCGTCACCTCCATGCACGGCTACCTCAACGGAACCCTGTTCAGCCAGGACTTCTTCGGGCAGTACACCACCGAGTGGCTGACCGACCCGCGATTCCTGGTGGGGTTGGTGATCTACCTGGGCGGGTTCACGCTACTGGTCAATTCCGAATCGATCGTGCGGAACCTGCGCGACAAGAACAACCCGGGTGCTGCCGAATACCGGATCCCGTTCGGCGGCGGCTTCCGGTTCGTCACCAGCCCGGCCTATCTGGGCGAGATCATCGCCTGGTCCGGCTTCGCAATACTGACCTGGGCCTTGCCCGGGGTTGCCATCCTGTTGATCACCGCGGGCAACCTGATCCCCCGGGCGCTGGGCACCCACGACTGGTATCAGGAGAAGTTTCCCGAGTACCCCACCGACCGCAAAGCGTTGATCCCGTACGTCTTGTGACGCCGGATGCTGTCACGCCTCGGCGGGCGTGATCTCGATGAAAGCCATTGGCACACCCAGGGTCTGACTACTCACATCGAGGCTGCGCTCGAGCAGCTTCATGGGTGAGCTCCAGTTGGCGGCGATCACCGCGTTGGCATGCGCGTGTTCCGGCTCAGGCAGGATGCGCGCCACGCCGGCCACCACGGGGCCGATGGGCTTGCCGCGCAGGCTGCTCGCCACCACAAGGACATCCGGGTTGTTACGGATGCGTTTGACCTTCCCGGTCGACGCATCGGTGCGCACGTAGAGCTTGCCGTCAGCGATGCCGTGGTTGATCGGGCTGGGCACCGCCTCCCCCGATTTCTTGAAGGTCACCAACACGATCTGCCGGTAGTTCCCGAACCCGGCGAAGGTGCTCGCGGTAGCCGGTCCGATGTCGAAGGCATCGCGGTGGCGCATCTTGTCCATGCCGCGGAACATCATTCGGCTGAACGTGTGCGCCAGGGTTCCGGGCTCGTTCGGCATCACTGTGCACCTCTCAGCGGGGATCCGGTGAACTTGTCGGGGTTGGCGATGTCCCAGACCGCGCAGACCAAGCCGTCCCGCACCGTGAAGATCGTGACCCGGGGCATCATCTCGGGGTAGCCGTCACCGGCCGGCGCCCCTGTGGTGTAGAGGCCCAACTGGCCGTTGACGAGCGCAAATTGACTGCCCGCCAACCAATTCGGCCCGTAGCGCTTGGACAGCCCGAGGATGAACCGGGCCACCTTGTCCGGCCCGTGGATGACGCGGGCAGCGGTCGGGGCACGACGGTTCGAATCGCCGGTGAACGTGACGTCGGGATGCAGCAACCGCACGACGGCGTCGAGCTCCCCCGACGCCAGCGCGGCCATCAGCTCGCCCGCCACCTGGTTGTGCAAATCGTCGGCTGACGACGCAGGCGGATTGTCCGCGACCGCACGACGGGCCCGGGAGGCCAACTGGCGGGCCGAAGCATCGCTGACGCCGAGCACACCGGCGATTTCGGTGAACGGTAGGCCGAACCCGTCGTGCAACACGAAGGCCACGCGCTGATCGGGGGTGAGCCGCTCCAACACCACCATCGCGGCGAACCGGGCGTCTTCCCCGGCCACCACCGCGTTGAGTGGGTCGTTCGCGTCGAGCCCGGTCACCACGGGCTCCGGCAGCCATTCCCCGTAGTAGGCCTCGCGCCGGTGCGCCGCCGAGCGCAACCGGTCCAGGCCGAGCCTGCTCACCACGGTGGTCAGCCAGGCCCGCAGGTCAGCGATCGTGGTCTGGTTGGCTTCCCAGCGGATCCACGCATCCTGGACGATGTCCTCGGCGTCGGCGAAGGTTCCGGTGAGCCGGTAGGCCACGGCCAGCAGATGGGGCCGCAATTCCTCGAACTCGCCGACCCGAGCGCTCGCGGTCATGGCCCCAGTTTAGGGCGCATCAGACGAACGACGCCCTCAGGCACCCACCATGACGTAGGTCTTGCGGATCGCCTCCTTGACGAACCACGTTCCTCGCCACCCCTTTGGCAGGACCAGCAGGCTGCCGGGCCTGATGTCGGCGCTCGTTCCGTCCTCACCGACGACGGTGCCGGAGCCCGAGATGATGTGGCACACCTCGGTCGCACTCGACCGGTCCGCGCTGAACTCACCCGGGCCGCATTCCCACACCCCGGTGTCGGTCACCGCATCGGCCCAGACACCGAGCGAGGACTCCAGCTGGCCGCTGACGCTCGTCGGTTTCGGTTGCGGCTCGGGCATTTCGACCGTGTCCGCGTCAACATGAAGCAGGTTCACACTCGTCTCCATCGCGTCAGCGCCCGGTGATCTTGTTCGCCACACGTGCCAGCCCACTCGTGCCGGACAGGCCACGCGTGGACTCGCGACGATCAGCGGTCCGGTACAGCGCATACATCGCCTGAACTCCCAACCACCGCAACGGCTCCGGCTCCCATTTTCGGACCCGACGACCCACCCAGGGCAGCCGGGTGAGCGCGGTGTCGCGCTTGAGCACGAGATCGGCAAGGGTGTGCCCGGCCAGGTTGGTGGTGGTCAGGCCGCTGCCGACATAGCCACCCGCGGTGCCGAGCCCGCTCGCCCGGTCGAAGTCCACGGTGGCAGTCCAGTCGCGCGGCACCCCGAGCACCCCGCACCACGCGTGCTCGATCGGAACGTCGCGGGTCGCCGGGAACATGTCGCGAACCAGGGCCCCCAGAGCATCGATGGTCCACTGCTGGGTGGCTCCGCGATGATCGAGTGCCGAACCGTACCGGTAGGGGATCCCCCGGCCGCCCAGCGCAATTCGATTGTCAGCCGTGCGCTGGGCATACATGTAGCCGTGCGCGTAGTCGCCGAGGAGCTCGGCGCCGTTCCAACCGACCTGCTGCAGAACGGAATCCGGAAGGGGTTCGGTCACCACCATCGAGGAGTTCATCGGCAGCCACGCCCGGCGCTGTCCCGGCATGGTCGCGGTGAAGCCCTCAAGGCAGCGCAGGACCACCGGTGCCCGGACATCGCCACGGGCCGTGATGGCACGCCCGGCCTTGATGTCGGTCACTTCGGTCTGCTCGTAGATGGCGACGCCCATGCCCTCCACCACGCGGGCCAGCCCCTGAACGAGTTTGGCCGGCTGCACGCGCGCGCAGTGCGGGGTGAACAGAGCGCCCATGGCGCGCTCGACCCGGATGCGGGCATTGGATTCGTCGCCGGTGAGGACCACGAAGTCGTCCTCGGTGGCACCCCAACTCCGCTCGTAGTCGAGAGATTCGCGGAGCCGGCCCATCTGCGCCTGGTTGCGGGCCACATGCAGCACGCCGTCCTTGACCACGTCGGCGTCGATGCCTTCGGACTTCGTGACGTCGATGACCTCGTCCACGGCGCCCCGCATGGCCCGCATGAGTGCGACGACGCCGTCGTGGCCGTGCGTGGAGGCATAGGCATCGCGGGATCCTGCGAGTTCGGCGGAGAGCCATCCGCCGTTGCGGCCGGACGCCCCGAACCCGGCGAACTCCTTCTCCAGCATGACAATCCGGATGTCTGGCTGTTCGCGCTTGAGGTAGTAGGCGGCCCACAAGCCGGTCAGGCCCGCCCCGACGATGCAGACGTCGGCTTCGAGCGAACCCGGCAGAGCCGGTCTTGATTCCGGCCAGCCCGCCGCGCGATACCAGAACGACACGCTGCCGTTCACGAAGTCATTGGCAAGACCGCTGGTCGTGCGACCGTCGGGGGACATCTTGGTTCTCCTGTACTTGTGGCGGTTGATCAGTTGTCGGCGGGCAGGATGGTGGCGACGTCGGGATCGAACGTCAACCACACCTTTTGCCCCGCCTGGGTCGGTGTGATGCTGTCCGCGCTCTCGCGGACCAGCGCGACGGTGCCGTCGGGCAGGCTGACCTCGACCTTGCGTGAGTTGCCGAGGTAGATCTCCTGAATCACGGTGCCCGGCACCGCATTGACGACGTCCGGTTCGGTGTCACCGGTGACGATGCGAAGCCGTTCCGGCCGCACCACGACGGCCACCGAGTCGCCACGCCTCGATTCACCCCGGCCGGCCACGAGCCGCCGGCCATAGGCATTGACGACCCGCCCATCCTCCAGTTTTCCCTGGAACAGCGACGACTCGCCGAGGAATCGGGCCACGAAGATGCTCTTGGGGCGTTCGTAAAGGTCGGTGGGCGAACCGATCTGCTCGATGCGCGCCTTGTTGAACACCGCGATGCGGTCCGAAAGCACCAGCGCCTCGTCCTGGTCGTGGGTGACGTAGACGAACGTGGTGCCGAGTTCACCGTGAATGCGCTTGATCTCGAGTTGCAGCGAATCACGCAGTTTCTTGTCCAGCGCGCCCAGCGGTTCGTCCATGAGCAGCACGCGCGGTTCGTAGACCATGGCCCGCGCAAAGGCGACGCGCTGCTGCTGACCGCCGGACAGTTCCTTGGGCATGCGCTTGCCGTACCCGTCGAGGCCGACCGTGCGCAACGCGGCCGCCACCTTCTCGCGGCGTTGCGCCTTGGCCATCTTGCGCTGGCGCAGCGGGTATTCGACGTTGTCGATCACCGTCATGTGCGGGAACAGCGCGTAGTGCTGGAACACCATGCCGATGTTGCGGCGGTACGGCGGGAGATCAGCGACGGGCCGGCCGTCGATCAGCAGCTCCCCCTCGGTGACGTCGACGAAGCCGGCGATCATGTTGAGGGTGGTGGTCTTACCCGAGCCGCTGGGGCCGAGCAGGGTGAGGAACTCGCCCGGCCGCGCATCGAGGTCGATGGCGTCGACAGCCTTTTCCGACCCATAGGTCTTGGTCAGGCCGCGCAAGGTGATCGACGCACCGTGCGGGGTGTTGTCAGTGGACACGATTCCTCCTGCGCGAGTAGATGCCCGCGACGACGGTCAGACCTGTCGTGAGGGCGAGGATGAGAGTGGCGGCCGCAGCGATCGTGGGATCGGTGTCGCGCGTCACCGAGGCGTACATCTTGACCGGCAGCGTCTGCAGGTACGGGTTCTGGATGAACAGCGACAGCACGACCTCGTCGAAGCTCGTCGCGAACGCGAACAGAGCGCCCGAGAGCACCCCCGGCGCCACCAGCGGCAGGGTGACGGTTCGGAACGTGGTCCAGCGGCCGGCACCGCAGATCGCGGCCGCATCCTCCAGCCGCCGGTCGAATCCCTGCAGGCTGGCCATCACCGGCACGATGACGAACGGCAGTGCCAGCACGCTGTGCGCGACGACGAAACCGAACAAAGTACCGAGCAGGTTCAGCCGCAGGAACAACGCGTACAGGCCAACGGCGACCACGATCACCGGAACGACCATGGGAGCCAACAGGAATGCCCGTATCCCCTGCCGACCGGCCAGCCTGGTACGGCTGAGCGCCACTGCCGCGGCGGTGCCGAACAAGGTGGCGAAGACGGCCACCAGGACCCCGACCTCCAGGCTGGCCTTCAGTGCGGCGATCCACGCGGGATCTTCGAAGAACGTGCGATACCAGCGCGTCGACCATCCGCTCGGCGGGAAGGCGAACGACGGCCGATCGGTGAAGCTCAGCGGCACCACGATCAACGACGGTGCGACCAACCACACACCGACCCCCGCACAGAACAACCCGAGCAGGACATTCCAGAACGTCTTTGCATACCGTGTCATGCCGTGCGCTCCTTGCGGTTTCGGCGCAGCAGGTACAGCAGGGCGGCAAGCACCAGAGCGGTGACGAGTAGCAGGACCACACCCATGGCCCCTCCCCTGCCCCAGGCCAGCAAGCTGGTGACCTGTACGTAGATCTGCTGGCTGATCAGGGCGTCGTCGGGAGCGCCGAGCAGCGCAGGTGTGACATAGAAGCCGAGGCTGCTGATGAAAACCATCAGGCAGCCGGCCCCGACGCCGGGCAGCGACAGCGGAACCCAGATTCTCGCGAACGAGATGACCGGTCGCGCACCAAGACTCGACGATGCGAGCACCAGCCGCCGGTCGATACCCGACATCACGGCATACAACGGCAGGACCATGAACGGCAATAGGATCTGGCTCATGCCGATGACCACGCCCAGGTTGGTACGCAGCAGCGGCACACTGCCCAGCCCGACGAACGACAGCAGGGTTTGGAGCGGCCCGCCGTCCTCCAGCAGGATCACCCAGGCGAAGGTGCGCACCATCAGGCTGGTCCAGAACGGAACCAACACGATGAGGGTCAGTGCGATACGGACCGCGGGCCCGAACGCGACCATGGCGTAGGCGTAGGGATAGCCGAGCACCAGGCAGATCACCGTGACTTCGAGGCCCGTCGTGAACGTGCGCAACAGGACGCTGCGCTGCACGGAATCGCCCAGATACCAGGCGAAATTGCCGAAGCCGAGTTCTGGGTCGCTGAACGCCTGCCAGAACATGATGGCCAGCGGCAGTCCGAACACCCCGAGGACGAGCAGAACCGACGGCGCCAACAAACCGATGTCGCCGAGCCTCCGACCGGAGGTGGTGGGAGTGGTCTGGGTCTTGGGTGGTGCTCCGCCCGCCAGAACATCGACCATCGTCATGGAACGAGACCTCCTAGCCCGCGAGCCAGGACGTGTACTTGTTGGCGATGTCTTCCTGGTGTTCGGCCCAATACCCGAGATCAAGTGGGAACCGGTCCTTTTCCCGCTCCGGCGTGGTGGTCAGGTACGACCGGGCCAGGTCGTCGAGTTGCGGCTTGGCATCGACGTTGATCGGGCTGTACGACGTCAGTTCGGCAAGCTTGGCCTGCTGCTGGGCACCGAGGTAGAAGTTGATGAGCGCCATCGACGCCTTGGGGTTCTTGGCGCCGACGGGAACGGCGATCGTGTCGGCCTCGGGCATCCACTGGTCCCAGATCGGAGCGAACGGCGCCCCGTTCTTGACCGCCGAGTACGCGCGACCGCTCCACACCAACGCCATGTCGACCTGGCCGGACTCGATGAGCTGTTGGGACTGCGCGCCGGTGGTCCAGAAGACCGTGTCCTTGCGGATGCTGTTCATCTTGGCCAGCGCCCGGTCCATGTCGATCGGGTACATCGCGTCCGGGGCGACACCGTCGGCGAGCAGCGCACCCTCGAGGACGCCGGGGTCGAGTTCACCGGGCACGCCTTCGATCGCCCGCTTACCGGGGAACTTCGCGGTGTCGTAGAAGTCGGTCCAGGTCTTCGGCGGGTTCGCCCCGTACTTCTTGGTGTTGTAGACCACGATCAGTCCGTAACCCATTGCGGGGACCGAACAGTCGTCGGTCTTGGTGCCCGGGGGCAGCTTGCTGATGTCGACGATGCTGGTGTCCAGCGGCATGAACAGCGTGCCGCAATTCTTGGCGGTGAACACGTTGGTGCTATCGACCACATCCCAGGTCACGTTCTTGGAGTCGACCTGAGCCTTGATCTTCGAGTTCTCAGTAGGCCCGTCCTGCAACACCTTTGCGCCGGACTGCGCTGCGAACGGCTCGATCGCCGCCTTCGTCTGACCGTCCTGGAAGATGCCGCCGTACGACACGAACGTCAGGGTCATGCCCTTGAGTGCGCCTTCTTTGACGGTGCCGGCCTGCGGCGGTCCGCTGCCCAGATCCACGTCGGCCGCTTGGCCGGGACCCGCAGGCGTACACGCGGTGGCCAGGAGGGCCCCGGCAGCGATCAAGGCGGACACACGACGAGCGGCAGGCGACATCTTCATTGGGGATCTCCTTTGGATCTGGGCGGAAAGGTGTTCGCGGACGTGGGCACATCCGCAACGGGGCGAGCGGCCCGTCAAGTCGGCCAGTCGGTCGGGGGGCTGACGATCCAGATGAGCTCGACTGGCGCGTCGCTCAGGTTGTGCACGGTGTGCGGCATGGACGTGCGGTACTCCGCGCTGTCCCCCGGTTCGAGCACGTAACGCTCACCGTCGAGTTCCAGGGTGGGGGTGCCGGCGATGACGATCAGGATCTCCTGCGCGTCACCGTGCACGTAGGCCTCGCCTGCGCTCGACCCGGGCGACAGTTCACCCGCGTAGACCTCGAGGTTTCGCAGCGGCTTTTGTGACAGAAGGTATTTCGAGCTCAGCTCTGATACCTCGATGGTCGGACGGGCCGCCTTCCTGAGAATGCGGACGTCGGTGACCTCGTCGTCGGTGAACAAGTCGGGCAGCACGATGCCGAGCGACTGAGCCAGCCGACGCAGGGTTCCGACACTCGCGTTGACCTGCCCGCGCTCCACCTGGCTGAGAAAGCCCGGGGAGATACCGGCACGATCGGCCAACTGTCGCAGAGACATCTTCCGCGCAGCCCGGAACTGACGGATCCGGGCTCCGACCACGGTGTCTGCCGCTTCAGCGGGATCCGGCTCGACGGTCGCACTCATATCGAAACATCCGTTCGTCTCAAAAGAGCAAGAGGATTGCTTTAAGCGAACACTTTGTTCGCTGACGCCAAACCCTATGTCTTGTTCGAGACGGTCCGCAAGGCCTCCATCACATCTCCCAAGAATTGTGATGCAGGACACACCCATGCGTTATCGGCGGCGACCTGGCGATAGACCCACGGTTATCGTTGCGATAGTCGGCCTTTACGAGGGATTTCGTTGCCCCCCCCCGACGGGGGTCTAGTGCCTGCCGAGCACGTGTGGACCCGTGCGCTCAGGCACCCCCGTGGCGAAGCGCGCCAACGACCACTGAGCGACATCCGGGTCCGGCGTGCGTCCCTCTGCCAGATCGGCGAGCACCTCGCCCATCAGTGCGGAGTACTTGAAACCCTCCCCCGAGTCGCCGCATGCCACGACAATTCCACCCTCGAGTCGGTCGACGATGAACCTGCCGTCGGGAGAGTCGGTCCAACTGCAGACCTGAGCATTGAGCACGGTCGGAACCACTGCGGGCATGTCGGTCTGCACCCGGTCACGGAGCACCGCGGACCGCCCATCATCAGGGGTCCGGTCGACATCGCCGGCCCGGTAGTCCCGCAACGGGGCATCCAAACCGATCTTGTAGCCCGCACCGGGCGACGGCATGGCATAGATGCCCGGACGGTCACCCGACGGTCCATCGAACAGACATGGAAAGTCGTCGGTGGCAGCAGGATTCGCGGGATCGCCGAAGTACACCACCTGTTCCAGATACGGGTGTAGCGACAGGTCTAGCCCGAGCGGCGACAGCAGCGGCGCCGCTCCCGGCCCGGCCGCGATCACCGCGACATCGGCATCGATGATGTCGCCGTCTGCCAGCACCACGCGGACGCCGTTGGCGGCTTTCTCGACGCGTGCCACGTCACGCTCGAGAAGCGTTGTGCCGGGGGCACTCTGAAAGATCTTCGACTGAGCCAGCAGCGATGCTTCGGCGAGCACGACACCGGCGACCGGCTGCCAGAGGGCGTCACGCCCGTCGCCGCGCAGACCAGGAAAGAACCGGTCCACGTCCGCCGCAGGCACATTCGCGTACGCGACGCCAAGGGCCGCCAATGTCGACTCCACGGCCGGCAGCGACTCGTCGTCGCGCCACAGCAGACCACGGGTGAGGAACACCGGGGTTCCCGCCCGCTCGGCAAGGCGGTGCATCGCGTCGACACCACGCTGCGCCGTCCGCACCCGCATCGGGTCAGGGTCGGCGAGCCGCCACAACCGGGTCGATCCCGCCGAGGAAGACAGTCCGTTCAGCGGGCCGTAGCGGTCGATCAGCGTCACCCGGTGTCCACGGCGGGCGAGCTCAGCCGCGGCGGGCAACCCCCACGCGCCCGCCCCGATCACCACGCACGTCATGGCCACGGCGGGCGACCTCTCGACCAGACGCTCAGCGCTTACTGAAAATCGTTCGGTGCCACTCTTTTTCGGCCACACCGGTGATGTCGCTCATCACATGCTTGATGGTGAGGTACTCCTCGAACGAGTAATCGCTCATGTCCTTGCCGAAGCCCGACGCACCGACGCCGCCGTGCGGCATCTCGCTGATGATCGGGATGTGGTCGTTGACCCACACACACCCGGCATTGATCTCGCGGGAGGCCCGCTGCGCCCGGTACACGTCCCGGGTCCAGGCCGAGGCGGCCAGGCCGTAGTCGGTGTCGTTGGCCTGCCGGATCGCGTCGTCGTCGTCGGTGAACGCCCGCACGGTCAGCACCGGACCGAAGATCTCGTCGCGGTACACCTCAGAGGTCTCCGCGACATCGGCGATCAAGGTAGGCCGGTAGAACGCGCCGGGCAGATCCGGGATCACGCCTCCGGTGACGACGCGGCCGCCCTGCTCGGGCGCGCGGGCCACCATGGCGGCGACCTTGTCCCGGTGCGCGAACGAGATCAGCGGGCCCAGGTCGGTGTCGGGATCGTGCGGATCGCCGACGACGATCTTGCTCATCACCTCGGCCACGCCGGCGACGAAGTCGTCGTACAGGTCGCGGGCGACGATCGCCCTGGTGGCGGCGGTGCAGTCCTGGCCGGTGTTGATCAGGGCACCGGCCACCGCACCCTGGATCGCGGCATCCAGGTCGGCGTCGTCGAACACCACGAACGGCGCCTTGCCGCCCAACTCGAGTTGGGTGCGGTGTCCGTGTGCCGCGGCGGCGGTCATCACCTTGCGGCCGACCGCGGTGGATCCGGTGAAGGTGACGACGTCGACGTCGCGGTGCCCGGCCAGGGCGGTGCCGACGTCGGCGCCACCGCCGGTCACGACGTTGAACACACCGTCGGGCAGGCCGGCCTCGGTGGCCAGCCGGGCCAGGGTGAGGGTTGTCAGCGGGGTGATCTCGGCGGGCTTGATGACGACGGAACAGCCCGCGGCCAGCGCCGGGATGACCTTCCACACCGCCATCTGCAGGGGATAGTTCCACGGCGTGATGGTGGCGACGACGCCGACGGCTTCACGCCGGATGCTGGAGGTGTGGTCACCGGAGTACTCGGCGGTGGCCTTTCCCTCCAGGTGGCGTGCCGCACCCGCGAAGAAGTCGATGTTGTCGACGCTGCCGGGGACATCGAACTCAGTGGCCAGGCGTACCGGCTTGCCGGTCTGGCTGACCTCCTCGGCCACCAGCTGATCGGCGTGCTCGTCGGCGAGCTTGGCCAGCTTGGCCAGGACCGCCGACCGCTCGGCCGGCGTCGCCTTCGACCAGGCGGGGAACGCCTTGCGGGCGGCATCGACGGCGTTGTCCACGTCGGCCGGAGTGGCCAGGGCGTAGTCGACGACAGGCCGGCCGGTCGCGGGGTCGATGATCTGGTGGGTGCCCCCGGCCGTCGCCACAGGCGCACCGTTTATCCAGCTGCTCGTCACATTCACTGCCACGTTCATGGGGCCCCACGGTAACCGATGGGTCATCCGATCTCTACGCAATCCCGCGCTTAGGCCCGGTTTAAACGAGGGATTTCATCGATTCGGTTGCCCTAAACGACGGATTCCGTGCACAATCGGTGCATGACCAACCCTGAGGGTGAAGACCTTCAGCCAGTGCCTCTGCGGGTGAACCACAATTCTCGCACCGCCTTTCAGCTCGACGAACTGTCGAAGGCGATCATCGAGAAGCTGCAGGCCGACGGCCGACGTTCGTATGCCGGAATCGGTAAGGCCGTGGGCCTGTCCGAGGCGGCGGTGCGCCAGCGCGTGCAGCGCATGGTCGACGCCGGCGTCATGCAGATCGTCGCGGTGACCGATCCGTTGCAGCTCGGGTTCGCCCGGCAGGCGATGATCGGCATCCGCTGCACCGGCGACACCCTCAAGTTGGCCGAGAAGTTGTCTGCCATCGAGGCCGTGGACTACGTGGTGCTGACGGCCGGGTCCTTCGACGCCATCTGCGAGGTGGTCTGCGAGGACGACGACAGCCTGCTGGAACTTCTCAACACCCAGATCCGCTCATTGCCAGGAGTGATAACCACCGAAACCCTCGTCTATCTGAAACTCGTCAAACAGCAATACAATTGGGGAACTCGATGAGCGTCACTGAAAAATCCGATCTGGCAGCCAAAGCCAACCGCCACCTGTGGGGGCACTTCGCCCGCCACGGGGAGGGCATCACACCACCGATCATCACGCGCGGCGAAGGTGCCCACATCTTCGACGACAGGGGCAAGAGCTACATCGACGGCCTGTCCGGCCTCTTTGTCGTCCAGGTCGGCCACGGCCGCAAGGAACTTGCCGAGGCCGCGGCCAAGCAGGCCGAGAAGCTGTCCTTCTTCCCGCTGTGGTCCTACGCCACTCCGCCGGCCATCGAACTGGCCGAGCGCGTCGCCAACTACGCACCGGGTGACCTGAACCGGGTCTTCTTCACCACCGGCGGCGGCGAGGCCGTCGAGAGCGCATGGAAGCTGGCCAAGCAGTACTTCAAGCTGACCGGCAAGCCGGGCAAGTACAAGGTGATCTCGCGGTCGATCGCCTATCACGGCACGCCGCAGGGAGCCCTCGCCATCACCGGCATCCCGGCATTCAAGGCGCCGTTCGATCCGCCGACCCCCGGCGGTTTCCGGGTGCCCAACACCAACTTCTACCGGGCACCCGCCGAATACGGTAACGACGAGAAGGCGTTCGGCCGCTACTGCGCCGACCGCATCGCCGAGGCCATCGAATTCGAGGGTCCCGACACCGTGGCCGCGGTGTTCCTCGAGCCGGTGCAGAACGCCGGGGGCTGCTTCCCGCCGCCGCCCGGATACTTCGAGCGGGTCCGTGAGATCTGCGACGAGTACGACGTGCTGCTGGTGTCCGACGAAGTGATCTGTGCGTACGGCCGCATCGGTTCGATGTTCGCCTGCGACGATTTCGGCTACGTGCCGGACATCATCACCAGTGCCAAAGGCCTGACATCGGGCTACTCACCGCTGGGCGCGATGGTGGTCAGCGACCGGTTGTTCGAACCGTTCAACGACGGCAAGACGGTGTTCGGGCACGGCTACACCTTTGGCGGACACCCGGTTTCGGCTGCGGTGGCGATGGCCAACCTTGATATCTTCGAGCGCGAGGGCATCAATGCCCACGTCAAGGAATCCGCTCCGGCATTCCGGGCCACCTTGGAGAAGCTGTACGACCTGCCGATCGTCGGCGATGTCCGCGGTGAGGGATTCTTCTACGGCATCGAGCTCGTCAAGGACAAGACGACGAAGGAGACCTTCAACGACGAAGAGTCCGAGCGGCTGCTGCGCGGGTTCCTGACGCCGGCGTTGTGGGAGGCCGGGCTGTACTGCCGCGCCGACGACCGCGGCGACCCAGTGATCCAGCTGGCCCCGCCGCTGATCAGCGGGCAGGCCGAGTTCGACGCGATCTACGAGATCCTGCACGGTGTGCTGACCGAGGCAGGAAAGCTGTTGTAGCAACGGCGAATAGGTGACGCAATCGGCCCTCTCCATTTCTGGAGAGGGCCGATTGTCGTTACGGTGGGTCAGCCTTCGCTGCCCGCACCTACACTCGAACCGCTCCCGGAGCCGGCGTCGCCCCCGGAACCGTTCTTGGCACCAACCCGGTGCTTGGCGGGCTTGGCCTTCATCGCCTTGGCGATGTTGTCGCCCACCTTCCTCAGATTCGACCTCAGGTTCGAGGCGGATTGGTCACCGACCTCCTTGGCCGCCTTCCCCGTTCGATCTGAGAACTTGTCGAGCTCAGCCTTCACCCGGCTGGCCGGCAGAGCCTTGGGGCTCGCGGTGACCGCCCCCTGAGCCGGGCCCGCATCCGAGTCCGCGGCAACCTCGTCGCCCGCGGTTTCATCCGCGGCCGCGCGCAACGCGGAAACCGGTGCGGCGCCCACGCTCGCCGGTGCCGCCGCATCCGAGCGCAACCCCCGCTGTGAGATACGAACGAATTGAAACTTGCACTTGGCCTTCCCTTGGACGCCGGTGTGATCTTGGACGTGAGAAAACTACTAAGAGGAACCTGAGGACTCCGATATTTTTCGCGATGTCGCAACGATTCGGGCCAAGGCCTCCAACCGCGCGCAATCTGGCCGCGTGAACATCCCCCCTGGTCATTCGCCCCCCTTTGGGCGATGCAGCCAACCCCGGAGTCCGGGTCGATGAATTTAAGGTCGCAACTATCCGTCCAACACGATTGAAACGTGTTCTACCGGCGCAGAAAGTTAGCTGTTTATCGCATTTATCGGCCCCGACCGGTACAGACACCTTCGGCCATCCGTGACTGGGTCGGCGGCAGCCGGAATGCATCTCATTCCGGCCCGACGATCGACAGTGGGGGTGCGGGATTTCGAATGCCACTCTCACGCAGCGCTTTTCATCCAGAGACCGAGAATCCGATCTACCCTCAAGGGCGTGCCACGTAAGCCACCCATCGATCCCGTCCGTTGGACTCCGCCTCCCATCGACCCATTGCCTGAGTTCGGCCCTGCCGAGCTCACGGTTGTGCCGATGCCCGGAGACGGACCGGAGGACGTCGTCGCCGACGAATCCGGACAGCTGTGGACCGGGCTGGTCGACGGACGGGTCGTGCGTGTCTCCCCCGACGGTGCCACTGCCGTCATCGCCGACACCGGCGGACGCCCACTGGGCTTGCATGTCGCGCGTGACGGGCGGGTGCTGATCTGCGACAGCCACCGCGGGTTGCTGGCGCTGGACCCGAGCACCGGCACGCTGACGACGCTCGCCGAGTCGGTCGAGGGAAGACCACTCAAGTTCTGCTCGAACGTCACCGAAACATCTGACGGGACAATTTATTTCACCGAGTCGACCAGCCGGTTTCATTTCGAGCATTTCGACGGCGCCATCATGGAGGCCCGGGGCACCGGTGGCCTCTACCGGCTGGCCACCGACGGCACGGTGACCACGCTCGTCGAAGGCCTGTACTTCGCCAACGGGGTCACCGTCACCACCGACGGATCGGCACTGGTGTTCGCCGAGACGCAGGCTCGCCGGCTGTCGAAGTACTGGCTGACCGGACCACACGCCGGCACCGTGACGCCGCTCGCGGTGAATCTTCCGGGCATGCCCGACAACATCTCCACCGGGTCGCACGGGCGCATCTGGGTAGCGATGGTGAGCCCTATCGTCGCCGCGGCCGAACGGCTGGCACCACTGGCGCCCGCACTGCGCCGACTGGTGTGGCGGCTGCCGGAACCCCTGCTGCCGAAGATCAAGTCGCAGGTGTGGGTGGTCGCGTTCGACGCCGACACCGGTCGCGCGGTCAGCGGTATCCACATGCGGCACCCGGACTTTGGCGTCGTCACCGGTGTCGTCGAGGCGGGCGGCCGGTTGTGGATGTCGAGCATCGAGTTCCCCGCGTTGGCCCACACCGACATCGGCAGCCTGCATTAGCCCTCCGGTGGGCGCCTCGGTCCGTCGCTTCTCAGGGCCTCGCCGATCCGTCTGGTCCCGGCACCCAACGCGGTCATCTGGTCTCGTGTGAGCGGCGCCAGATAGTGCCGTCGTACCAGCACGGCGTACGTACGCAGCACCGGCAACAGGTACTCCCGCCCCTGTCTGGTGATCCCGACGACGACCCCTCGCCCGTCTTCGCGGCTCCGGAACCGGCGAACCAAACCGCGTTCCTCCAAGCGGCTGACCTGCCACGTCACCCGGCTGGGTGACAGGACCAAAGCCTCTGCCAGCACACCCATTCGGAGCCACCGACGCGATCCGGAGTTGAGCAGATTCAGTAAGTGCACGTCGGGAACCGCGAGGTCGTATTTGACGGTCAGAGCGACGTTGATCTCCCGATAGAGCAGTTCGGCCGATTCCCCGAAGCGCTTCCAGCTCCGCCACTCGTCGTCGCTGAGCTCGTGCGGATCTTGCGGAAGGGTCGGCTCGGGAACCTCGAATGCCAACATTGAGTCGTAACCTCTCCTTCGCCTGACGCTCTCGAGATCACAGCCCAGGCAACGAAAGCGGTCTATGCGGATTGGGACAGGCCGGTTGCGCCTTACACTCCTGGTCCATGTACGTGCCGGTGGTTCGGACACGGATCACGCAACTCGAGGATCTGAGCGACGCGGTCGCCGACGCCGGCCTCAGCGCGTTCCAGATGTCGCGTGAAGCGCCCAGCGGGAGTCTGGTCCATGCCGCCCACGACGGTGTCGCGTTCAGTTCGGGACGCTTCGACAGTCGGGTGCAGATCCGTGGGCCACTGTCCGAGGACGCACTGTCGATCGCGGTCGGCCTGCAGATCCCACCGCGCAATCGGCTCCTGCTGCGAGAAATCGATTCAGGGGTCGTGACGGTCTTTCGCCCGGGTGACGAGCAAGAGGCATTTCACGACGTGAACTCCCTGTACGCCGTGGTTTCCCTCAGCGCGGAGACGTTGGAGCGTGAGGCCCAGCGCTACGGAATGAGGCTTTCCCCCACCACTTTTCGACGCACCGGCATTCACCCGCAGCCGATGGCGCGGGCACAACTCACCACGATCACGTCGTTCCTGACCCGCCTGCATCAGGATGGCAGCCAGACCCACCTTCACCCCAGCGGATTCGCCGATATCGTCGGGGCGTTCATCGGCCATTTCACGCGGGCGCCGACGACCATGCCGGTTCGCCAGCTCAGACAGCGCCAGAGGATCGTCGAGTTGACCCGGATGTACATTGACCAGAACCTCGATCAACCTCTGGACACCGAAGGTCTCGCACGGCTGGCGGGCGTGTCCCGGCGGACCCTTGCCCGGTCGTTCGACGAAACAATCGGAGAGTCACCTCAGTCGTACATCACGCGGATGCGGCTTCATCGCATCCGGTCCGATCTACTCGCCGGCGGCCAACCGGGGTCCACGATCGCCGATGTGTCCAACCGGTGGGGCATGAGCGAGCTCGGCCGGATGTCCGGCAGGTACCGCAGCCTGTTCGGTGAGCTGCCGTCGCAAACCCGGCTGCGCCGTTCTCCGTGAACGCTTGAGTTACGCGATTCGCCCGACGGCTCACGAACAGACGCCTTAGGGTGTTAGCCCTCTGATCTTGAAATCGGCCAGAAGTTGCTGCGTCTTGTGGGGGAATGTCGGTGGACGATCTCGAGAACCGTTCTTGGCACGACTATCTGGACACGGCGATCCAGGCGTACCACGCGCTGAACCGGACGTTGCACACCGCTCACGCTCTGTCACTGCTGGACGTCATACTGCTCGATTTTCTGATGAAGTCCCCCGACGGCGCTGCACGCATGGGCGAGCTGGCTGAGGCCGTGGTGTTGATGCCGGGCCGGGTGACCCAACAGGTCCGCCGGCTGGAGACGCAAGGACTTCTTCGTCGCACCACCAGCGAGAGTGACCGGCGGAGCGTGCTCGCCCAGATCACTCCCGCCGGCCGCTCACGAATGCGGCTCGCACTGCGCACATATGCGGGGTGGGTGCGGATCCGCTATCTGGATCCGCTGTCACGGCGGCAGTTGACCGCCATCGGTGACAGCTGCCGACGGATCAGCACCGGCCTCAGGGAATCAGGTATGCCGGGCAGCAAGTGACCGACGGTTGCCCGACCCGTCCCGGTCCGGCATCCCAGCTAACCCGGTTCAAACACGACTGGCACTCATATCCGTGCAAATTTGGCGAACCGATCAACACACAGCGATACAGTTCAACAGGTATTCGGCGGATTATGGCAAACATTTATCATCAATAGAACCAGTTACAGAACTGCCTGCAACTAATTGCGATCTTAAATATCACCCGAACGGCCTTCACATTGCTGACGGCACCTTCGATTGCCGACTGAACTGCGAGCTCGATGCATGGAGGCGATTGCTGAACTGCGTCAGCCGACGACGGGTTGGAAGTTTGCCGTGAATTCATACACTTTCATCAGCGTCCTCTCAGGTACGTTTTGCGCGTCCAAGATCACACCCGCGGAGGCGGCCCCCGACCGAACAGGAGAATCAGCTTTCGCCACCCCTGGCATCACCGATGGCCGACGCATGCGCCCGGCCAGACCGTTGACAGTTGGTTTATCGTTTGTGATGGGGGACGGCTCCTTCGGTGGTGTGATCTTGGACAATCGCGCTTAACGGCTTGGTTCCGTCCCCCGCCCCATGCCTTGAACTCGATCCCGGCTCACCCTTTTCCGAGATCACATTTGTCACAGAAACCACATCAGTCACAGCGTGGCTACGCGGAATCGCGTCGTCGCTCGCCTAATCTGCGCAGACGATGGCTATCCAGCGAAGGCTCCCGACACGTGCGTTGACGCGCGGGCTCTCGGCACTCGCGGCCCTGGCGATGCTCGCCGGGCCGAGCGTGCTGTGCATGCCCACGGCCGCCGCCGACCCGGCGCCCGAATGCCCCTACAAGGTGACGACGCCCCCGGCAGTCGATGCGTCGGAAGCACCCAAGCCGGGCGAGGTAGCGCCCGGACCGCTGCCGGTGCCCGCCAAGACGATTGGCGGCGAAGCGCTTTCAGGTTGCGGCGTGATCACCGCGGCGAACACTCCCCCACTGCCCAATGATGTCTCCGCCGAGGCCTGGTTGGTCGCGGACCTGGACACCGGCGACATCATCGCCGCCAAGGATCCGCACGGACGCCACCGTCCGGCCAGCATCATCAAGGTGCTCGTGGCCACCGCCGCACTCAATGAACTCAACCTCAACAAGTTGGTCGCCGGCACCCAGGATGATGCCAACTCCGAGGGCACCCGCGTCGGCGTCGGCCCCGGTGGCCAGTACACGATCAACGACCTGCTGCACGGCCTGCTGATGCACTCCGGCAACGACGCCGCACACGCTCTGGCGGCTCAGTTGGGCGGGATGGACCCCGCGCTGCAGAAGCTGAACATCCTGGCCGGCAAACTCGGCGGCCGCGACACCCGCGCCGCCACCCCCTCTGGCCTGGACGGCCCCGGCATGAGCACCTCGGCCTACGACATCGGGCTGTTCTACCGCTACGCCTGGCAGAACCCGGCATTCGCCGACATCGTGGCCACCCAGACCTACGACTTCCCCGGGCGCGACGGCAATCCGTCCTACCCGGTGGAGAACGACAACAAGCTGCTCTACAACTATCCGGGCGCGATGGGCGGCAAGACCGGATACACCGATGACGCGGGCCAGACCTTCGTCGGGGCCGCCAACCGCGACGGCCGCCGCCTCGTTGCCATCCTGATGAAGGGCACCCGGTTACCGATCGCGCCGTGGGAACAGGCAGCGCACCTGCTCGACTACGCGTTCTCCACTCCACCGGGAACCAAGGTCGGCACCCTCGTCGACCCGGATCCGTCACTGATCACACCCAAGGCCGACGAGGCAACCGCGGCCCAGGCAGCGTCGGTTCTGCCACCCGCCGATTCATTACCGGTGCGGGTCGGTGTGGCCATCGTCGGTGCCGTCATCGTGTTCCTGCTCATGATCGGCGCACGGTCACTGAACCGCCGCACCATTCGCTGACCTACACCTTCCGGTAGGCCTCCAACCAGCCGATATTCCGGAGCTCACGCTCGACCCGCGGCTACCCCTTGCCGAAGTCTGACCGATCGGTCTAATCTCAGACCATGCGGTCAGGCGGCACGAAGACGTTTACCGAACAGGCCCGCCGTCGGCAGATTGTCGACGGCGCGCTGGAGGTGATCGCCGAACAGGGCTATCCACAGGCATCGCTGGCGCGTATCGCCGAACACATCGGTATCGCGAAAAGCGCTGTGCTGTACCACTTCAACAGCAAATCCGAAGTGGTCGAGGCGGTCTTCACCGAGATCTTCGCCCGTGGATCCGCGGTGATCGTCCCAGTGGTCAACGCCGAAACCACTGCAGCGGCAAAGCTGTCCGCCTACATCCGGGCCAACATTGCGTTCGTCGCAGCCAATCGGTCGGCGGCCGTAGCGATGCTCGAGCTGATCTCCGGATACCGCGACGCGGACGGATTGCGGGTCGACCAAGCCGCGGCCAAAGCCGTCCAGGACAATCCCCCGACCGGCGACCTGGCCGCCCTCGACCCGCAGAGCATCTTCGCCGAGGGTCGGGAAAGCGGCGAGTTCCGGGAACTGTCACCGCTGTTCATGAAGAACATCCTGCGCGGCGGTTTGGACAGCGCCGCACAGGAGTATGCCCGAGACCCGGACTACGACGTCATCGCCCATGGCGAAGTGCTTGTCGAGATCTTCGAGAAGGCCACCGCAAGCGGGGTCGGCAACGCACCGCATCACCGAACTGCTCGATCGATCACAGGAGGTACACCATGGCCAGTGACGCATTGATGGGTAACGCCCTGCTGGCCGGGGCAATCGTGCTGGCGGGCGGAGCGATCGGCGCGGGCATCGGCGACGGGCTCGCCGGCTCGCAGTTCATCGCCGGTGTAGCGCGCCAGCCCGAAGCCCAAGCGCGCTTGTACACACCGTTTTTCATCACCGTGAGCCTCGTGGAGGCGACGTTCTTCATCAACATCGCGTTCATGGCGTTGTTCGTCTTCGCCACCCCGGGCGGATAGATGGCGACCATCGCGATCATCGCCATCGGCAGTCACGGAGATGTGGCACCGCTGACCGGGGTCGGTGCGCGGTTACAACGTGCCGGGCATCGCGTCATCGTGGTGGCCTATCAGGCATTCGCCGAGCTCGTCTCCGGATGCGGGCTGGAGTTTCGCGGACTCGCCGATGATCTCGACGACACCTCAGCCGATCTCTCGGACGTATCAGCACGCCAAGCCGCCAAGGCCATGGCGGCATTCCTCTCACCACGCGGCATGCGGGTGCTGGGCGATCGCGTGTTGGCAGCTGTCCGTGACGAACCGCTCGATGCGCTGCTGCTGTCACCGTTCGCGGAGTTGGCCGGCCATCCGCTTGCCGACGCGCTCGCCGTTCCCGCCATCGGCGTCCGGTTGCAGCCCTTATCGGCAACCGCCGACTATCCACCGGCGGTGCTGGGAGCGTGGACTGCCGGTCGGTTCGGGAACAGGGCGGCAGCGCGGATCGGCGAGGCGATGATCGACGGGCTGTACGGCAGGGCCGTCAACCACTTTCGTGCGCAACTCGGCCTACCGACGGTTCCGGCCCGGGTGCTGCGACACCGGCGCACCGATGCTCGTTGGCCGATCCTGCACGGCTACTCGCCAGCGGTCCTGCCCCGGCCGGCGGACTGGCGGCCGGGTATCGACGTCGTCGGCTACTGGTGGCCGGAGCGCGCAACCGGATGGCAACCTCCCAGCGAGCTGGTTGAGTTCCTCGAAGCCGGCCCGCCACCGGTCGTCATCGGCTTCGGCAGCACGGTCAACAGCGGCGCCGAGGCCCAACGGCTGTCCACGCTTGTCGCACAGGCGGTTCGGGACGCGGGCGCCCGTGCCGTGATCCAGGCCGGTTGGGCGGGGCTCGACTTCTGCGGGAATGACGTGATCGCGGTCGGCGAAGTACCTCACGACTGGCTGTTCGCGAAGGCGGCGGCCGTTGTCCACCACTGCGGCGCAGGCACTGCCGCGGCGGGGCTACGTGCCGGTGTGCCGGCGATCGCGACCCCGAGCCCCTACGGCGACCAACCGTTCTGGGCGCGAAGGCTGTTCGCCCTCGGAGTCAGCCCCCGGCCGATCCCGCAACGTCGACTCACCACCGACAACCTCAGTCAGGCAATACGCGACGTGCTGACAGATAACGGCTTCCGAGACCGGGCAACGAGGATGGCTGCAGCTATCGCCGCCGAGGACGGTTCGGAACGGGTACTCACAACTGTCGAGAAGGCACTGAGGGCCAGGTCGGCGCCGCCAGCCGGATCGCAGTGAGCTGTGTCAGCAAACCCGGCCGCCAATTCGCGGATTCCGCTGACAAGTAATTTCCGGTCAAGTTAAATGCATCTCGGGCCTGCCGATCCGCCGCCGCTCTCGGCGGTTCGGCAGGCAGGTCAATGCCAGCGCCCGAGTAGCTGCTCCGCCCCGTCAGACAGCGATCGGACGATCTCGGCCGCACCGGCCTGCCGTCGCACCAGCCCCACACCCTGCCCCGCATTGACCGGCGACCCACGCAGCACACGCTCGGGAATGGTCGTCGGCCACCGATATCCGGCGGCGACGTCGTATTCGGAGGTCAGCTCGGTCTCCTCACCCTCGGCGGCCAGCAGGGCGTCACGCGCCGATACCGGCGTCAGCGCCTCGGCACATGTGGCGAATGCCGTGCCGACCCAGGCGGCTGCCGCCCCGGCCGCCAGGATCGCGGCCACCGACCGTGGCGACGAGATCCCACCGGCCGCGAGCACGGGCACATCGACGGCGTCGAGCACCTCGGCCAGCAGCGGCAGGGTGCCCATCGTCGGCTCACCATGACCGCCGCCCTCGGCTCCGCGTGCCACCACCACATCGACGCCGGCATCGACCGCACGGCGGGCCGCATCGACCGTGGCCACCTGGGTCGTCACCGTCAGGCCCGCGTCGTGCGCCCGGCGCACCCAATCCCAGTCCTGCCCGAAGCTCACGCTGAGCAGCGCCGGACGGGCGGCCACCGCAACGTCGAGCAGGTCCGGCCGATCCTGGGTAACCCAGTGCACCAGGCCAATTCCGAATCTCTGGCCATCGAGTTGCGCCAGTTCGGCGGTCAACTGTTCAGCCGTCGCCGCACTGCCCATCCCGACCATGCCCAGACCGCCGGCGGCCGAGACCGCCGACGCCAGCCGCCCCCCGGCCGCGCCGCCCATCGGTGCGTTGACGATGGGGACAGTGATGCCGATCGACCGCGACCACATGGTTGCCAAGCTCACAGCCTGCAATGTTACGTCGTTGTTACAATGGGTAGCGCCAGCACATGGCACCGGACGAGGCGCACCCGTACCCGGCCAGCGACAAGACGGGGTGTTTGGAGGTGTGCCATGGCCTGGTTGATTCTCGTCGTTTCCGGTGTCCTCGAAGCCGTATGGGCGACTGCCCTGAGCAAGACCGACGGCTTCACCCGCTTGGTTCCGTCAGTCGTGTTCTTTGTGGCGCTTGCGTTCTCGATGGTCGGACTGGCCATCGCGATGCGGAGCCTGCCCCCCGGCACCAGCTATGCGATCTGGGTGGGCATCGGCGCGGTGCTCACCGTCGGCTACGCAATGATCACCGGCGCCGAATCCGCTTCGGTGATCAAGGTAGTGCTCATGCTCGGCGTCGTCGGCTGCATCGTCGGCCTGAAGGCCGTCAGCCACTAGCGCCGCAGTAACCGCGAAAGCCCCAGGGCGCCAATGGCTCCCATGGCGGCCGCGGCCAAAGCGCCGGACACCCCGATCCCCTCGCGGACCTGCACCCTGGTGACGATCTGCGCGGGGTTCGGCGGTGGCACCGGCGCGACGGCCAGGCTCTCCCTGGACGTCGCCGCCCAGGCCGTCGCGAACAGGATCAGTCGCGCGGTGACGTAGGCGAACACCATCAAGCCGAGGACCGGGCCGAACGTCGCCCCGGCGGGCCCGCCCAGCACGGACTGCAGATAGATCGACGCCACCTGCTTGAAGATCTCGAAGCCCACCGCGGCCAGCAGGCCGGCCCGGATCGAACTGCGGAAGGGCACCGGTTCGCGCGGCAATCGGGAAATGATCCAGCTGAACAGCAGCCACGAGATCGAGATTGACACGAGCATCGACACGATCCGCAACCCGACGCCGAGTCCGTCGAAATCGTGGAGGCCGATCCAGCGCAACACCTTACGCATCAGCGCGGGGTCACCGAGTGCGGTCAGGCCGATGGTGACGACCATCGCGAGGAAGGCCGACACCAGGGCCAACAGATCCGACAGCTTGTTGCCGACGAAGTTCGACTCGCGGTGTTGACTCCACATCTGGCTGAGTGCCTCGCGCAGGTTCGCCATCCAGCCGAGGCCGGCCCACGCCGCGGTCGCCAGCCCGATCACGCCGACCGTGCCGCGCGAGGCGATGGCCGAGTCCATCAGGGTGACCAGTTGCTGGCCGAGATCACCTGAGACCGTTTGACGGATCCGGTGCTCGATTTCCTCGAGCAGGTCCGGACGCCGCGACAGCAGGAACCCGCCGCCGGCGAAACCGACCATCAACAGTGGGAACAGCGCGAAGATGGTGAAATACGTGATACCAGCGGCATAGAAGTTGCCGTTGCAGTCGTTGTAGCGCTCCTGCGCCCGCATCACGTGGTCGAACCAGGGAAAGCGCGTGCGTACCCGCGCCATCAATCCCGGTTTCTCCGGCTCGTCCACCGCCAACCCCTCCCCGGTGCTTATGGTGTTTGCTGGAGAAACCCTATCCTGTCGTAAACCCGGGCGAGGGTCTTCCCTGCGACCTCCCGGGCGTGTTCGGCTCCGGAGGCCAGAACCGACTGGAGCTCGGCCGGGTCATCCAGCAATTCGTCGACGCGGGTCTTGATCGGCGTGACGAACTCCACCACGGCCTCGGCGGTCTCCTTCTTGAGATCGCCGTAGCCGCGGCCGGCATAGCCTTCGACCAACTTGTCGACATCGGTACCGGTCACCGCGGACTGGATGGTCAACAGGTTCGAGATGCCCGGCTTGTTCTCCTGGTCGAACCGGATCTCCCGCTCACTGTCGGTCACCGCCGAGCGGATCTTCTTGGCCGTGGCCTTCGGATCGTCCAGCAGACTGATCAGCCCGGCGTCACTGGCCGCCGATTTGCTCATCTTCGCCGACGGGTCCTGCAGGTCGTAGATCTTGGCGGTGGCCTTGGGGATCATCGCCTCGGGCACCACGAAGGTGTCCGGGAACCGGGCGTTGAATCGCTGCGCCAGGTCCCGGGCCAACTCCAGATGCTGGCGCTGATCCTCCCCGACCGGAACCAGATCGGTGTCGTAGAGCAGCACGTCGGCGGCCATCAACACCGGATAGGTGAACAGGCCCACGGTGGTGGCGTCCGCACCCTGCTTCTGCGACTTGTCCTTGAACTGCGTCATCCGCGACGCCTGACCGAAACCGGTGAAACACCCCAGCACCCAGGCCAATTGGCTGTGCTCAGGGACGTGGCTCTGAACGAACACGGTGCTGCGCGCCGGGTCGATGCCCAGCGCCAGGTACTGCGCGGCAGTCACCAGCGTGCGCCGGCGCAGGGTCTCGGGATCCTGCGGCACGGTGATGGCGTGCTGGTCGACGACGCAGAAGAACGCCTCGTAACCGTCCTGCAGCTGCGCCCAGTGCGTGACGGCACCCAGGGCATTGCCGAGGTGCAGGGAGTCAGAGGTGGGCTGGGCGCCCGAGAATACGACCTGTTTGCTTCCGCTACTCATGATGATCTGATTTTCGCACTGGCGTCATCCGGATTCTTCGCGGGTCAGCTGCTGCAGCACCCGCAGGAACACTTTCCGATCATCGGCCGCCAGTTCACCCAGCCAGCGCTCCTCCCCGCGCTGGATGTCCCGTTGGACCGCATCCTTGATCGCGCGGCCCGCCTCGGTGATGGCCAGCAGCCGCACCCGGCGGTCGTCAGGGTCGGCCTCGCGCTCGATGAAGCCCTGCTGCTGCAGGTCATCGAGGGTGCGGATGATGCGGGTCTTGTCGGCGCCGATCGCGTCGGCCAGTGCAGCCTGCGTCCGCACCGAGGACCGGTCCAGCGCGAGCAGGACGACGTAGCCCCACATCGACAGGCCGTGAGCGTCGAGCACCGGCTGCTCGGCGGCGATCATCTCCCGCAACAACGGGGCGAGCATGGCCGCCAGGTCGGGGCGCTTCGGCATTCGCTCATCGTAGATATTCGAGCACTGTAGGCGTTGTCATATGATGCGCTTACGCCTATCGTATGCGTATGCCTACTACTGAAACCGACCTGCGCCCGTTGCACCGCGTCGCGGTCCTGCGCTCCGTCGAAGCCGTCGATGCTGTCCGCACATCCGACCTGGACCGTCCCACCCCATGTGCGGACTGGACCCTGGGCGATCTTCTGGCCCACATGACCGTGCAGCATCGCGGGTTCGCCGCGGCCGCCAGCGGACACGGCTCCGATGAAGCGCTCTGGAATGTGGAGACGGTGGCCGATGCCGTGCGTGCCGACCCGGTCGGCGCATACACGGCGGCCGCGCACGACGTGCTCGACGCCTTCGCCGCCGACGGGGTCACCGAGGCGACGTTCGCTTTACCCGAGTTCGGCCCGAATGCGACGTTCCCGGGCGCGCTGGCGATCGGATTCCATTTCGTGGACTACGCCGTGCACGGCTGGGATGTCGCGGCCGCCCTCGGTGCGGCCTACGAACTGCCGGACGACGTCGTCGCCGCCGTCCTGCCACTGGTCATGGCGATCCCGGACGGCGACTTCCGCGACAGTTCGGCCTCACCGTTCGACCGGGCGGTCAACGCCTCGGCCACAACGGATTTCGAGAAGATTCTGGCCCACCTGGGCCGTCGCCCGAACTGGCGTCAGCTGTAGCTGACCGTCACCGGCGAGTGATCCGACCACCGCAGTGCGTACAGCTCGGCCCGGTCCACCTGTGCCGACGTGGCCCTGACCGCCAACGTGGGACTGGCCAGGTGATAGTCGATGCGCCAGCCGGCGTCGTTGTCGAAAGCCTTGCCGCGCCAGGACCACCAGCTGTACGGCCCGGCCACATCGGGATGCAGCACCCGCACCACGTCTACCCAACCCGTACCCAACAGCTCGGTGAGCCAGGCCCGCTCGCTGGGCAGGAAGCCGGCCTTCTTGACGTTGCCCTTCCAGTTCTTGATGTCGTTCTCGGTGTGCGCGATGTTCCAGTCACCGCACAGCACCGCGTCGCGGCCGTGCAGTTCCGCCATCCGCGCCGCGATGGTGGCCATGAACCGTTCCTTCTCCAGCTGACGGTCCGTCTCGGCCTCCCCGGTCGGGACATACAAGCTGGCCACCGTCACCCCCGCGGTATCCGCCTCGAGGTAGCGCCCGTGGGCCTCGAACTCGTCGGAGACCAGCAGCCGGGCCGCCTCGATGGGATGCCGGGACAACACCGCAACCCCGTTGCGGCCCTTGACATGCGGTTCGGCTGAGGCCAAGTTCCAGCCATCGGCCAAAGCCGGCGCCAAGGCATCGTTGAGCTGCTCGTCATCGGCCCGGGTCTCCTGCAGACACACCACGTCGGCCTCGGTTTCCTTGAGCCAGGGCAGCAGGCCGAGGTTGTCGGTGGACCGCTGCTTGACGGCTGCGCGAATGCCGTTGACGTTGATGGTGCTGACGGTCAGAGGTCCCGGAGATGCCACGGCCCAGACCCTACCGACCCCCGCCGACACCCACCGACACCCTCTTGCGGTACCGGCGGTATCACCTTAATGTCGGGCGACATGGCTGAACGTGCTCCCATCCACCTCGGCAGCCCCGACGGTGATCCGATCCTGCTGCTGCATCCGTTCCTGTTGTCGCAGAGCGTGTGGAAGTACGTCGCACCGCAACTCGCGCAGACCGGCCGCTACGACGTGTTCGCCCCGACGATGGCCGGCCACCACGGCGGCGCGCACGCACCCATGCTCCTCGACGTCGCGACGCTGGCCGACGACGTCGAACGCCGGCTCGACGAGCTCGGCTGGACCACGGCACACATCGTCGGGAACTCGCTTGGCGGCTGGGTGGCCTTCGAACTGGAACGGCGCGGCCGGGCCCGCACGCTGACCGGCATCGCCCCCGCGGGCGGCTGGTCGATGTTCACGCCCGCCAAGTACGAGATCATCGGCAAGTTCCTGGCGGCCCTGCCGGTGGTCCTCGCCACCGCGGCGCTGCGCCAGCAGGTGCTGAAACTGCCTCTGTCCAAGCAGATCTCATACCTGGCGGTCAGCGCGACACCCGAGGTCCTCAACGCCGGCGACCGACACGATCTGATTGACGACGTCGCGCACTGCCCGGCGTATTTCAAGCTCATGATCAAGGCACTGACCACCGCCGGACTGATGGAGATCGGGGATTCCCATACTCCGACCCAACTGGTGATCTGCGAGAAGGACCGCGTGCTGCCGGCACCACGATTCACCCGGCACTTCACCAAGAGCCTGGCGCCGGACGCGGTGGTGACCACACTCAAGGGAGTGGGGCACGTCCCGATGTTCGAGGCGCCCGACACCATCACCCGGGTGATCACCGAATTCGTCGACCGGAACATCGGTCAAACGCGCGCGACGGGGTGATCGACCATGCGCGTAGGACATCCAGTCTGCGTACAGATCCAGAATTCGGGCGTTTTGACGATCTGAGCGCAGGCTCGGGGATCTGAGTACAGGCTCGGCGCGGATGATGGCCGCGCCGAGCCCCAGCGGTTAGACCTTCTCGGAAGCCGCCAGCACGTCGTTGAGCGTCTTGCTCGGACGCATCACGGCGGCGGTCTTCTCGGGGTCCGGGTAGTAGTAGCCGCCGATGTCGGCCGGCTTGCCCTGCGCCGCATTGAGTTCGGCGACGATGGCCTGCTCCTGCTCGCCGAGCGCCTTGGCCAGCGGTGCGAAGTGCGCGGCCAGCTCCTTGTCCTCGGTCTGCTCGGCCAGCGCCTGCGCCCAGTACAGCGCGAGGTAGAACTGGCTGCCGCGGTTGTCGAGCTCACCGGTCTTGCGCGACGGGGACTTGTTCTCGTCCAACAACTCCCCGGTCGCGGTGTCCAGCGCGGTGGCCAGCACCTTGGCCTTGTCGTTGTCCAGCTTGTTGCCCAGGTCCTCGAGGCTGGCACCCAGCGCGAGGAACTCGCCCAGCGAATCCCAGCGCAGGTGGTTCTCCTCGACGAGCTGATGAACGTGCTTGGGCGCCGAACCACCGGCACCGGTCTCGTACAGACCACCGCCGGCCATCAGCGGCACGATCGAGAGCATCTTGGCGCTGGTGCCCAGCTCCAGGATCGGGAACAGGTCGGTCAGGTAGTCACGCAGGATGTTGCCGGTCGCGGCGATGGTGTCCTGCCCGCGAATCACGCGCTCAAGCGTGTACCGCATGGCCCACACCTGCGGCAGGATCGTGATGTCCAGGCCCTCGGTGTCCTCTTCCTTGAGGTACGCCTTGACCTTCTTGCGCAGCTCGTTCTCGTGCGGGCGCTCGTCGTCGAGCCAGAACACACACGTCATGCCGGATAACCGGGCCCGGTTGACGGCCAGCTTGACCCAGTCGCGGATCGGGGCGTCCTTGACGATCGGCATCCGCCAGATGTCGCCCTCTTCGACCTCCTGGCTCAGCAGCACCTCACCGGAGTCGATGTCGACGATCTTGGCGACACCTGCCTCGGGAATCTCGAAGGTCTTGTCGTGGCTGCCGTACTCCTCGGCCTTCTGCGCCATCAGGCCGACGTTGGGAACGGTGCCCATCGTGGTCGGATCGAACTGGCCGTTGGTCTTACAGAAGTTGATCATCTCCTGGTACATCCGGGAGAACGTCGACTCGGGGTTGACGGCCTTGGTGTCCTTGGTGCGGCCGTCGGCGCCATACATCTTGCCGCCGAGGCGGATCATCGCCGGCATCGACGCATCGACGATGACATCGCTGGGCGAGTGGAAGTTCGAGATGCCCTTGGCCGAGTCCACCATGGCCAGCTCGGGCCGGTGCTCGTGGCAGCGGTGCAGGTCCTCGATGATCTCCTCACGCTGCGAGGCGGGCAGGGCCTCGATCTTGCTGTAGAGATCCGACAGACCGTTGTTCACGTTGACGCCGAGCTCGTCGAAGAGCTTCTCGTGCTTGGCGAAGGCGTCCTTGTAGAAGACCTTGACGGCGTGGCCGAACACGATCGGGTGGCTGACCTTCATCATGGTCGCCTTGACGTGCAGCGAGAACATCACGCCGGTCTTGTAGGCGTCCTCGATCTGCTCCTCGTAGAACTCGATCAGCGCCTTCTTGCTCATGTACATGGAGTCGATGACGTCGCCCGCGTCGAGCTTCACCTCGGGCTTCAAGACGATGGTCTCGCCAGAGGTGGTCTCCAGCTCCATGCGTACCTTGCGCGCCTTGTCCAGCGTCATCGACTTCTCACCGTGGTAGAAGTCGCCGTCCTTCATGGTGGCCACGTGGGTCCGCGAGGCCTGCGACCACTTGCCCATGCTGTGCGGGTGCTTGCGCGCGTACTCCTTGACCGCCTTCGGGGCACGACGGTCCGAGTTGCCTTCGCGCAGAACGGGGTTCACCGCGCTGCCGAGGATCTTCGAGTAGCGATCGCGGATCGCCTTCTCTTCGTCGGTCTTCGGGTCACCCGGGTAGTCCGGGATGGCGTAGCCCTTCCCCTGCAGCTCCTTGACCGCGGCCATGAGCTGCGGGACCGAGGCGCTGATGTTGGGCAGCTTGATGATGTTGGTCTCGGGCAGCTGGGTGAGACGACCGAGTTCGCCGAGGTTGTCGGGCACCTTCTGGTCGTCGGTCAGGTAGTCACCGAATTCGGCCAGGATGCGGGCCGCCACCGAGATGTCACTGGTCTGGATATCGATACCCGCCGGCTCTGCAAAGGCGCGGACGATCGGCAAGAAGGAGTACGTCGCAAGCAGCGGCGCCTCGTCGGTCAGCGTGTAGATGATGGTCGGCTGCTGGGCAGTCATGGTTGCTCTCCCGGCGTCAGTCTCGGTTCGACGAGGATCACTCGTTGTCACTCGTGGTTATTCGCTGCTCTGTATCGCGGCCAGACTACAAGGGCGGGCAGCACCTCGAAGGAGCAGCTTTCATTACTGACCAGTAACTTCGGCTTGCGTCCAGGCATCAAACAGCCCCACACGCCCCCCGAACTGAACGTGTTTCAGTCCCGCCCGTGCAGAACCGGCAAACACCCCGGACAACCGACTGGCATGGCCTCAGCGCGTTGCGATAAGCTGCAGACCGGTCATGAGTGTCAGCATCAAGCCCCGGCTTGCTGGCCGGCAACCCTCCAACCGCGGTGGGGTGCCCCGGGTGATGACCAGGTTGAGCAGTCGTTCGCGGCTGTAAGGCAAGCGCGGGTCCGAAGGTACGGGCCCCAGACAGACAGGGAAACCTGATGGAGGCCACCCATATGTATGTGTCCGTGAATTGTTGGTGTCTGCTGCCTGTCGTCGCTGACGACAGGCGCGACTCCCAGTAGCCGACCACATTTCTACCTTCCCGATCTCGTGACCCTCATCCCGTCACCGGAGGAGACACCTAGCCATGACAACCCCAGACAACGTCGCGAACTGGTCGTTCGAGACCAAGCAGGTCCATGCCGGCCAGAGCCCTGACACCGCCACGAAGGCCCGGGCCCTGCCGATCTACCAGACCACGTCCTACACCTTCGACAGCACCGACCACGCCGCCGCCCTGTTCGGGCTGGCCGAGCCGGGCAACATCTACACCCGGATCATGAACCCCACCACCGACGTCGTCGAGCAGCGCATCGCCGCACTCGAAGGCGGCGTCGCCGCCCTGCTCCTGTCCTCGGGCCAGGCCGCCGAAACGTTCGCGATCCTCAACCTGGCCGGCGCCGGTGACCACATCGTGTCCAGCCCGCGCCTGTACGGCGGCACATACAACCTGTTCCACTACACGCTGCCCAAGCTGGGCATCGAGGTCAGCTTCGTCGACGACCCCGACAGCCTGGACAGCTGGCGGGCTGCGGTACGGCCGAACACCAAGGCCTTCTTCGGCGAGACCATCTCCAACCCTCAAATCGACATCCTCGACATCCCGAATGTGTCCGCCGTGGCACACGAGAACGGTGTCCCGCTGATCGTCGACAACACCATCGCCACCCCGTACCTGATCCAGCCGATCGCGCTCGGCGCCGACATCGTGGTGCACTCGGCGACCAAATACCTGGGCGGCCACGGCTCGGCGATCGCCGGCGTGATCGTCGACAGCGGCAACTTCGACTGGACGCAGGGCCGCCACCCCGGCTTCACCACACCGGATCCCAGCTACCACGGCGTGGTCTTCGCCGAGCTCGGTGCGCCCGCCTACGCCCTGAAGGCCCGGGTGCAGCTGCTGCGCGACCTGGGCAGCTCCATCTCCCCCTTCAATGCCTTTTTGATCTCGCAGGGATTGGAAACGCTGTCCCTGCGTGTTGAACGCCACGTGGCCAATGCGCAGAAAGTCGCCGAGTACCTGGCCGGGCACTCCGGCGTCACCTCGGTGAACTACGCCGGACTCCCCACCTCACCCTGGTACGAGCTGGGCCGGACCATCGCCCCGAAGGGCACGGGCGCGGTGCTGGCGTTCGAGCTGGAGGGCGGGATCGAGGCCGGAAAGGCGTTCGTCAACGCCCTGACCCTCCACAGCCACGTCGCCAACATCGGTGACGTGCGTTCCCTGGTGATCCACCCCGCCTCGACCACACACGCGCAGCTCTCCCCCGAGGAGCAGCTGTCTACCGGCGTCACGCCCGGCCTGGTCCGGTTGGCCGTCGGCATCGAGGGAATCGACGACATCCTGGCCGACCTGGAGCAGGGGTTCGCCGCCGCCCGTCCGTTCAGCGGCGTGCCGCAGACTGCGGCGACGGTGTAGGACGGCGAGAGAAGACCGGCATGACGATCACCGAAGAACCAGCCGTGTCCACCCTCCCTTTGCCTACCGAAGGCGAGATCAGCGTGGTGCACATCGGTGCGCTCACGCTCGAGAACGGCACCGTCCTGCCCGACGTGTCGATCGCCGTGCAGCGCTGGGGTGAGCTGTCACCCGCACGCGACAACGTGGTGATGGTGCTGCACGCGCTGACCGGCGACTCCCACGTCACGGGACCGGCCGGCGACGGTCACCCGACCGCAGGCTGGTGGGACGGGGTGGCCGGACCGGGCGCCCCGATCGACACCGATCAGTGGTGCGCGATTTCGACCAACGTGCTCGGCGGCTGCCGCGGGTCCACCGGCCCCGGCTCGATCGCCCCCGACGGAAAGCCCTGGGGCTCAAGGTTTCCCCAGATCACGATCCGCGACCAGGTCGAGGCCGACCGGGCCGCACTGGCAGCCTTCGGCATCACCGAGGTGGCCGCGGTGGTCGGCGGGTCGATGGGTGGAGCCCGCGCGCTGGAATGGCTCGTCGGGCATCCCGAGGAAGTCCGGGCCGGCCTTGTCCTGGCCGTCGGCGCCCGTGCCACCGCCGATCAGATCGGCACCCAGAGCGCCCAGGTGGCCGCGATAAAGGCCGATCCGGACTGGCAGGGCGGGGACTACCACGACACCGGCCGGACCCCGCTGGCCGGCATGGAGATCGCCCGGCGCTTCGCGCACCTGACCTACCGCGGCGAGGAAGAACTCGACGAGCGGTTCGCCAATGACGCCCAGGGTGACGAGGACCCGACCAACGGAGGGCGCTACGGGGTGCAGAGCTACCTGGAATACCAGGGCGGTAAATTGGCCCGCCGATTCGACCCGGGCACCTATGTGGCCCTCTCGGATGCGCTGTCGACCCACGATGTGGGCCGCGGCCGCGGCGGAGTTTCCAGTGCGCTGCGGAGTTGTCCGGTGCCCGTCATCGTCGGCGGGATCACCTCCGACCGGCTCTACCCCATCCGGCTACAGCAGGAACTGGCCGAGCTACTGCCCGGCTGCAACGGCCTGGACGTCGTCGACTCGGCGTACGGTCACGACGGCTTCCTGGTCGAGACGGAAGTGGTGGGCAAGCTGATCCGCCGCACACTGGAGTTGGCACAGCGGTGAGCTCGCCCAAACAGCGTTCCCTGTCCTTCGGCTCAGAAGCCGCGGCATATGAACGCGGCCGGCCGTCGTATCCGCCGGAAGCGATCGACTGGCTGCTCCCCGAGGGAGCCCACGACGTGCTGGACCTGGGCGCAGGCACCGGCAAGTTGACGACCCGGCTCGTCGAGCGCGGGCTGGACGTGATCGCCGTCGATCCCATCCCGGAAATGCTTGAGCTGCTATCGAACTCACTGCCGGATACGCCGGCACTGCTGGGCACGGCCGAGGAGATCCCGTTGGCCGACAACAGCGTCGACGCGGTTCTGGTGGCCCAGGCCTGGCACTGGTTCGACCCCGAGCGGGCCGTCAAGGAGGTCAGCCGGGTGCTGCGCCCCGGCGGCCGGCTGGGCCTGGTCTGGAACACCCGCGACGAACGGCTGGGCTGGGTCAAGGATCTGGGCCGCATCATCGGCCCCGAGCACGATCCGTTCAACAGTGAGGTGACACTGGCCGCGCCATTCGGCGAGATCGAACGGCATCAGGTGGAGTGGACGAGTTACCTGACGCCCCAGGCCCTCATCGATCTGGTGGCCTCCCGCAGCTACTGCATCACCTCACCGGAGAAGGTGCGCACCAGGACGCTGGACCAGGTTCGCGAGCTGCTCGCCACTCACCCCGCGCTGGCCAACTCTTCGGGGCTGGCGCTGCCCTACGTCACCGTGGGTATCCGGGCCAGTCTGGCCTAGCCCGTTGAGCGGCCGAGGATGAACTCGCCAATGACGGCGGTGCCGGGGCCGGGGCGGGCCCCGGGGCCCGGGGCGGCCGTTGCCGTCGCCGCGTCGAGTTCGCCGCCGCACTGTGCACACACGGTCTTGGCCGTAGTGACGCGACCGCATTCGCTGTGGACGATCAGCGCCGGTGGTCCGTCCGCGTCACCCAGCCATTTGTCTCCCCAGGCGAGCAGTGTCGCGATCACCGGGTACAGATCGCGTCCTTTGTCGGTGAGCAGGTACTCGTAGCGCGGTGGTGCACTCTGGTACCGGCGTCGTTCCACCACCCCGTGGCGTTCGAGTTCGTCCAGACGCGCGGCCAGGATGTTCGAGGCGATACCGAGATCGCGCCGGATGTCCTCGAACCGCGTCATCCCTGCGAACAGGTCACGCAGGACCAGCGGCGTCCACCGCTGCCCCACCACCTCGACAGCACGTGCGATCGAGCACGAGATGTCGCTGAAGGACTGTTTCGGCACCCCTCAACCGTAGCCCATTGCAATTCGCAATGAACTACGGTTGAGTAGATTGCAAATCGCAATCGAGGTGAGGACAGGGCATGACAACGACTACCGATTCGGTCACCGCGTTCTGCGACGCCACCCGCACCAACGACCTCGACGCGCTCGTCGCGACCCTCGCGCCCGACGCAGAGCTGGTCTCACCGCTCTCCGGCCGAATGGTGTTCCGGGGACACGACGACCTTCGGCAGCTCCTCGGCGCGGTGTACGGCGGCCTGCGAGACCTCACCTGGGACGAAGTGATCGGCGATGGCCCGACCCGCGTCGCGATAAGCGAGGGCCGGGTTGGCGGCGTCACCATCACCGATGCGCTGGTGTTCGAACTCGATGGAAGCGGGCGGATCCGACGCCTGCGTCCGCACCTGCGGCCGTGGCTTGCGACCACGGTGTTCGCCATGCGGCTCGGACCGAAACTCGTCCGCCATCCCGGCGTCCTGCGCCGCGCTCTCAGGCGCTGAGCGCGGCCATCTCGGTCTCCGCACCGAACCAGCGCTCCAGCGCCGCACGCAGCCCTTCCCCGTCGAATTCGTCTGTGGCCCAGGCGACGTAGCCATCGGGTCGGATCAACAACGCCGCGGCAGGCCGATCGGCAACGGTCGCCTCGACGACGTCCACCCGATCCTGCCAGCCCGAGACCGCGTCGGCACAGCCGCCGCCGGACAGGTCGAGCAGTACGGGACGTCCGCGGTGCAACAGTTGCGCGATCCGGCGGCCGTCGGACAACGTCAACGCCGGGACGAAGCGCCCGGACAGCCTGTGCTCATCGCCGACGTCGTAGCGGACATCGGAACCGGCAAGCACGCCGGCGATATGGGATGAGCCGTCCGGCGTCGCCAGCAGCTCACCGAAAAGCGTTCGGAGCGCCGTGACTTCGGGACCGGCAGCCATCAGGGCGGCCTGAGCCATCGAATGCATCATCACCCGCTGCCCGGCCGGCCAGCGCTCACTGTGATAGCTGTCCAGCAAACCGTCCGGCGCCCACCCCTGCACGGCGGCGGCGAGTTTCCAGCCCAGGTTCATCGCATCCTGCATGCCCAGGTTCAGGCCGGGCCCGCCCATCGCCGAATGGACATGGGCGGCATCGCCCACCAGGAAGACATTGCCGGCGCGGTACTGCGCGGCCTGACGGGTGTTCTGACCATTGATCCGCCGCAGGGCGTGCGGCCCCGGCCCGCTCGGTGGTTGGATCGGCAGGTCGGCGCCGACCACCCGCTTCACGCTCTCGCGCAGTTCGTCGATGGTCAACTCAGGGGCGTCGTCGGGCAGGACCGAACCGTATTCGATGGTCCCGAGCATCGAGCGGCCCGCCTGGAACTCGGCATAGATCAGCACACCGCCTTCGAACCGGTTGTGACCGAACGGGATTTGCCCGACACCCGGGACGTTCAGCGCACCGTAACCGGTGCGCAACTCGTCCGGCAGGCTGATGTGGGCCACCCGCGCTATGACATCGGTGGTCAGCCCGGGAAAGTCGATGCCCGCCTTCTTCCTGACCGGACTGCGGCCACCGTCAGCCCCGACGAGGTAGGTCGCCGGCAACCGGTAGTTCCCCTCAGACGAAGAGACATCGAGAACCACGCCGTCGGATCCCTGCTCGAAATCGGTGAGTTCATGTCCCCACCGGATCTCAGCCCCCAGGCCCCGAACCCAGTCCGCCAGTTCGCGCACCACTCGGGGCTGTTGAATCAGCATGCCGTACATGGGGTTGTCCACGACGTCGGTGAACGGCACCTGCATGCCCGCGAAGATGTAGCCGTCCATTGGTTGCGGAGGCGCATCCGACCCGCTCAGCGTCTGATACAAGCCGCGAAGGTCGAGCACGCGATTGGCCTGTCCGACAATGCCATTGGCCTTGAGTTCCGGGCTGGGCTCAGCCAGCTGCTCGAGCACCACCGGCCGCAAACCGGCCAGGGCCAACTCCCCCGCCACCAGCAGGCCGTTGGGCCCCGCGCCCGAGATGACGACATCTACCCGATCTGTTGTGTGTTTCATTTCTTCCCTCCCGGTTCCGGCAGGCCCGCGGCCACCGCCGCGAACCCTTTGCGCAGCAGTGACGTGAATGCCACCGGCGGATCAGAGTTCCCGTACTCGTCCATCGCGACATCGCCGACCGCCCGGACGACGGCGGCCACGAGCCGCGGGTACATATCGCGCTCGGCATCCGTGCCGGTCCGCTCGGCGATCGCCGCGACCCACTCGTCGTTCATCCCCCGAAAGGTGGCGTCGCGAATCTCCGGGATCATCAGCAGTTTTCGAACCTCGGCCAGCTGCTGACGGGTCGGCAGCGCGCTCTCCGCACCGTAGACGTCGGACATGTCGGCGTCCAACGGTTTAATCACCGATTCGGTGATGGCGGTCCACAACGGCTCGTCGGCGGGGCGCTCGCGCAGCATGTCGATGCTGCAGCGCATGCGTTCCTGCTGCCGGTATCCGAGCGCGTCGTACTTGCCGGCGAAGTAGTTGGTGAACGTGCGCAGCGAAACGCCTGCCAGGTTGGCGATGTCCTCGCGGGTGACGTTCTCCAACCCACGTTCGAACGCCAGGCTCAGCGCGGCATCGCTCAGCGCCCTGCGGGTATCGAGCTTCTTGCGTTCTCGCAGTCCGGGTGCCATGTCTGCACGGTAGACCAAATACTGCCCGTTGGGCAATATTGCCCCCTGGGCATTTCCTGTGAAAATCAGTTGAGGCCAGGCCGCCACTCTGCCTACCGTGGCAGGCATGTCAGTGACCTACATCCGCTTGCGCACCACATAACCGGCGGATCTTCACTTTCCAGGAACGTCCGCCGCAGCAGCTTTGTCCCTGCGAGCGCGGAGCATTCGTGTCTTCAACTCATCACGGCCGGCACGAGTACGGCCAGAATTTCCTGTGCGACCGACGCGTGGTCGCCGACATCGTCAGAATCGTCTCGCACACAACAGGTCCCATCGTCGAGATCGGCGCCGGCGACGGCGCGCTCACCCTGCCGCTGCAACGGCTGGACCGGCCGCTGACCGCCATCGAGATCGACCGGCGGCGGGCTCGACGATTGGCGGACCGAACCTCGGCCGAGGTGGTAAGTGCAGATTTTCTGCAGTACCGACTACCCGCAATGCCGCACGTGGTGGTGGGCAACCTGCCCTTTCACCTGACCACCGCGATCCTACGGCGGCTGCTACACGGCCCGGGCTGGACCGACGCCGTACTGCTGATGCAGTGGGAGGTGGCCCGGCGGCGGGCCGCGGTCGGCGGCGCCACCATGATGACGGCGCAGTGGTGGCCGTGGTTCGAATTCGGTTTGGCACGAAAGGTTTCCGCGGACGCGTTTCGACCACGACCCGGTGTGGACGCCGGGCTGCTGACCATCAAACGCCGCGGTGAACCCCTGATCCCGTCGGCCGACCGGCGCCGATATCAGGCCCTGGCACACGAGGTGTTCACCGCGCGGGGCCGCGGCCTGGCGCAGATCCTGCGACCTCACGTAGATCGGCGGTGGTTGCAGGCCAACGGAATTCAACCATCGGCACTGCCGCGGGACTTGTCCGCACAGCAGTGGGCGGCCCTGTTCGCCGCGGTGGACTAGCTGGTGCCCAGCGGGTCGATGGTCCAGGCGATGTAGAGCACCACCGCGCTCACGGTCGCGGTGGTCGCGAAGTCGATCGTCCGGCTTCGCACCACAAGCAGGCCGGCCCGGTCGTCGGTGAGCGCGAGCCGCAGCGCAGCCGCCGCACCGACGCCGATCCCGATCACCAGTGCGCCGCGGCGCCAATAGCCCGCCACCACCAAGGCGAAGGCCGCGATAAAGATCAGCCCGACCACGAGGATCGGCCACTGCCCGGCGACCACCTTCTGGACGAACTCCTTTGCCGTCACGCCAGTTTCGACTCTTCGAGCTCGACGACGTTGGTCAGCAGGAACGCCCGCGTCAGCGGCCCCACCCCGCCCGGGTTGGGCGACACGTGCCCGGCGACGTCCCACACGTCCGGCGCCACATCTCCGGTCAGCTTGCCGTCCACCCGGCTCACGCCGACGTCGACGACGGCCGCACCCGGCTTGACCATGTCCGCGGTGACCATGTGCGGCACGCCGACCGCGGCGATGATGATGTCGGCCTGCCGGGTCAGCGCGGGCAGATCCCGCGTCCCGGTGTGGCACAACGTCACGGTGGCATTCTCCGAGCGCCGGGTCAGCAGCAGGCCCATCGGCCGGCCGACG
Source organism: Mycobacterium sp. IDUB_17 (assembly GCF_055419465.1). NCBI lineage: Bacteria > Bacillati > Actinomycetota > Actinomycetes > Mycobacteriales > Mycobacteriaceae > Mycobacterium > Mycobacterium sp. IDUB_17. Next base: position 467,366 of record NZ_JBVAXS010000004.1, read on the forward strand.
GTGACGCCACGGCCGATCACCACGACATGGGCGCCGGCGATCGGCACATCGAACCGGCGCAGCAGGTGCACGATGCCGCGCGGCGTGCACGGCAGCGGCGCATCTTTTCCGAGAACAAGTCGGCCCAGGTTGGTCGGATGCAGACCGTCGGCGTCCTTGGCCGGGTCGATGCGCTCCAGCGCGGCGTTCTCATCCAGATGCTTGGGCAGCGGCAGCTGCACGATGTAGCCCGTGCAGTCCGGGTTGGCGTTGAGCTCGTCGATCGTCTCATCGAGCTGGGCCTGCGTGATGTCGGCGGGCAGGTCGCGGCGGATCGAGTTGATCCCGACCTTTGCGCAGTCAGCATGCTTGCCGCGCACATAGGCCTGAGAGCCAGGGTCGTCACCGACCAGCACGGTTCCGAGGCCGGGCGTCCGTCCCGCTTCGGTCAACTTCGCTACGCGCTGCTTGAGGTCGACGAAGATCTCGTCGCGCGTCGCCTTACCGTCCAACACAATGGAACCCACGCTCCCCATTGTGTCAGCCGCGTGGCAGGCTCAGCATATGAACACCCAGCCCAATGTGTTCACTGATGTTTTCAGTGAGGCCAAGCTCGGCCCGGTGACACTGCGCAACCGCATCATCAAGGCCGCCACCTTCGAAGCGTCCACGCCTGATGCGCTGGTCACGGAGGATTTGATCAACTATCACCGGTTGCCCGCGGCCGGCGGCGTCGGCATGACCACCGTCGCCTACTGCGCGGTGGCCCCCGGCGGCCGTACCGACGGCTGGCAGATCTGGATGCGGCCCGAGGCCGTACCCGGACTGACCAAACTGACCGAGACCATCCATGCCGAGGGCGCGGCAATCAGCGCCCAGATCGGCCACGCCGGCCCGGTGGCCAACTCCCGGACCAACAAAGCCAAGGCGCTGGCGCCGGTGCGGTTCTTCAACCCGCTGTCGATGCGGTTTGCCAAGAAGGCATCGATCGACGACATCCGCGACGTCACCGAAGCGCATGCCAACGCCGCACGGCTGGCCATCGACTCCGGCTTCGACGCGGTCGAGGTTCACCTCGGCCACAACTACCTGGCCAGCTCGTTCCTGTCCCCGCTGATCAACCGGCGCACCGACGAGTTCGGCGGATCGCTGGAGAACCGGGCCAAGGTCGCCCGTGGAGTCGTGCGCGCGGTGCGCGACGCCGTCGACAAGCACGGCGACCGGAAGATCGCCGTCATCGCCAAACTCAACATGAGCGACGGTGTCCGCGGCGGCATCCCGATCGACGAGTCCCTGCAGACGGCGAAGTGGCTCGAAGAGGACGGCGGCCTGGACGCCATCGAGCTCACCGCGGGCAGCTCTTTGGTCAACCCGATGTACCTGTTCCGCGGCGGCGCGCCGGTCAAGGAGTTCGCCGCGAACTTCAAACCCCCGATCAGCTGGGGCATCCGGATGAGCGGCAACAAGTTCTTCCGCGAGTATCCGTACCACGAGGCGTATCTGATGCGCGACGCCGAGAAGTTCCGCGCCGAGCTGAGCATGCCGATCATCCTGCTGGGCGGCATCACCAACCGCGAGACGATGGACCGGGCGATGGCAGCGGGCTTCGAGTTCGTCGCGATGGGGCGCGCGCTGCTCGCCGAGCCGGACCTGCTCAACCGGATCAAGGCCGAGGAAGACAACGACGGTCAAGGCCGTGTCTTGTCCAAGTGTACGCATTGCAACATGTGCATGCCGACGATCTACAGCCACACTCACTGCGTGGTGACGGGAGCCCCGGACTCACTCGTGAGCTAATAGCTCCATGGTCGGCAACCCCAGCGACACCATGGTGACCTACCGCTACGTGCGGGTCGGTCTGGTGGCGCTGGTGGTGTTCCTGTTGTGTTCTCTCGCGTTGACCTGGGCGCACACTTGCCCTCAGGGTTCCATCAGCGCGTTCTTCTACACCCGCACCCACGCGGTGTTCCTTGCCTCCCTGTGCGCCATCGGCATCTGCCTGATCGCCTACAAGGGCAGCCGGGTGGGCGAAGAGGCGCTGCTGAACTATGCCGGATTCCTGGCCTTCATCGTCGCCCTGGTGCCCACCGGTCCCGCCGACCTGTGTCAGCCGTGGCTTCCCAGCGTGGCCGACCCGTTCGGCGGCGTCGCCAACAACGTCGCCGCGCTGTTCGTGGCCGTGGCCGTCGGCGCCACCATGTACTACACGCTGGACCACTGGCGCCGCCCCAGGGATGCACCCGTGCCGTCCCCGCTGTCGTGCGCCGAGGCCGCCTCCCTGTGGAAGACCGTCGCCACCGCGTTGCTGCGATCCGAGAAATGGCTTCCCACAGTGTTGGTGATCCTCGCGATCGCCGGGGCGCCGCTCATGCTCTGGGACTGGTTTGCCGATCACGCACACGCCATCGCGGCGGTCGCGATGTTCCTGGCCATCACGCTCGTGGCGGTCTACCACGCGTGCTACGCCAGGGCCGCGGTGCGCCCGCACCTGGCCCGGTTCTATGCGACGATCGCCGGGCTGATGCTGATCACGGTCGTGGCCGGCGTCGTGCTGCTGATCCTGGGATGGCACTTCGGTGTGCTCACCGTCGAACTCATCCTCATCGTGCTGTTCGCCGTGTTCTGGGCGGTGCAGACCTGGGACGTCTGGGACGCCCAGGACCGCTACCCGGAAGAGGCCGTGCCCACGCTGGCCAACAGTCCCACTTAGTCCGTGTACCCGTCGATCTGCAGCGTCTGCCCGTCACGCCACAGCACCAGCACCGCGCCCGGCGCCGGGACGAATCCTTCGACCGATTTCACGGGCACCGCTGCGGTCTGAGCGCATGTCTTCGCATCGAACGTGCGCAACGATGCCGCGCCGCCGCGCGGACCGCGGTCGGCGACGACGAGGGAACCGGACGCCGTGAAGTAGGCCGGTTGATCGACCGGCTGACTCGGCACGTTCGACCGGACCGGCTCGATATCGCCGGGGAGGCCACATCGTTCGCGTCCGTCGGGGCCGAACAGGGTCAGGCGGGTCGACACGTCCTCGAGGTACCACACCAGGAAGTCGTCGTTGAGGCCCGATGATTCACTGGGGCGTCCGCGAGGCGGCAGGGTACTGACGGTGCGGTCGACGATATTGGCGTACATCGCTCCGGCCGGTGCACCGGGTCCGACGGCCGACACGAAGACTCCGACGCGGTTGCCGACGCTCACCCCGAGCTTGAGGTAGCGCTGTTCGATCGGCGCCGCCGGGTCGATGTGGCTCTCGAACAGCGTGGTGTCCCAACCGATTTCCCCGGTTTGGGGATCGAGCACAGTCAACCAGACTTTGCCGTCCCGGCATTGCACCGCGGACACCACACCCGACGAGGTCACGGTTGGTTCGACGATGCCGCAATCGGGATGCGGCGCACGTACGTTCCACATCGGCCGGCCGGTCCGGCTGTCGTACCGGGTCCACATTTGCTCGTCGTTCCAGCCCACCACCAACGGTCCGGTGGCGAATCGGTAGCGCCCACGGGCCGCCTCGAGCAGATCCGGATCGCCACTGGTCCACAGCCGGTCGCCGGTGACGGCGTCGAGGCCGACGAGCCCGGCGTCGATGAAGGCCAGCACCGTGGCGCCATCGTCGACCACGCGCATCCCGTTGACGCGCACTTCCCCGGGCCCGGTCCGTGAGTAGTACCAGCGCTCCTTGCCGTCGGCGCCATAGGCCGTGATGCGGCCCTTCTGATAGACGGCGAAACCGGCTCCGGCGGCAGCGATGTCGTACAACGGCACATCTTTGTCGGTGAACGCGTCGGGCGCCGACACCGTGAACGTTCGCTGCCCGAGCGCACCGGGCATCGCCGGAACATCACTAGCTGCCGCCGTCGTCGCATCGACGAAGCGCCCGTCATCACCGGCGCGCAACGCACCCACGGTCACCACCGCGGCAACCACGACGGCGATCGCTGCACCGACTGCCAGCAACTTCACCGCGCCGCGCTCCAACCGCGGGAAGGCCCGTGCCGCCAGGAAAGTCGCCGCCGCCCCGGCCAGACACAACCACCACGACGCCATCCCGGCGGGCAGTGCCGCGGTAACCGGCGCGTTGTCCATCGCCGTCCGGTAGAACGCCGGGATCCCCTGGGTGATGTACGCGATGACCAGCAGCGCCGCCACGCCTGCCGCCCCGGCCGGGGTGGCCGCCAGGTCACGGCCGGTGTGGCCGCGCCAGACGCCGTAGGCCATCGCCGCGATCAGCACCACCGCGATCACCGCCACCACCAACGCCATCCGGTTCGGCAGGGCGTCGCCCCACCGGTGCAGGCCCAGCACGTACCAGGAACTCTCCCCGGCGCTGCGCGGTGCGACCAACCGCGCCCATGCACCCAGCGCCGCGGCCCACACCAACAACACCACCGCCGCGCCGGCCAGCATCGTGCCGACCGCCCTCAGCAGGCTCAGCACGCGGCCGGCCGTCTTCTGCGCCCCTTCAGAAACCATGTGAGCCATAGTCACACGCCGCGACACCTCCGCAACGGCCCAGCCCCGGCGAAAAGTACCGATAGAGTTGAGCGCGATGAGCCCTGCGCTGACTGTTCGTTACGACGGATCGACCCGTACCTTTGCCCCGGGCAACGATGTCGTCATCGGCCGAGACCTCCGTGCCGACGTCCGCATCGCCCACCCGCTGATCTCGCGCGCCCACCTGGTGCTGCGTTTCGACCAAGGTCGGTGGATCGCGATCGACAACGGCAGCCTCAACGGCATGTATGCCAACGGCCGCCGGGTGCCCTCGATCGACATCCACGACGGCCAGGTCGTCAACATCGGCAACCCGGACGGACCCCAGGTGACCTTCGAGGTCGGACGGCACCAGGGCTCCGTCGGCCGGACACCGACCGCGGCGGTACCCATCGGGAACCGGCCCAGCGGGGCGTGGCCCACTCAGGCGTCGGCCCCCGGGCGTCAGCAGTACGGGCAGCCGCCGGCGCCCCAGCGCCCCGGATACTCGTCCGGCCCGCAGCCGCGCTACCCGACCCCGCCGACCGGATATCCGAGCGGCCCCCAGGGTGGTTATCCGAGCGGACCGCAGTCGGGATATCCCAGCGGCCCCCAGGCGTACCAGTCGCAACCGGTTCGCTCCCCGGCCCCGGCGAACCCGTCCCAGGCAGCGACATCGATGGCGCCGGCCGCCGCCTCGGACCGCGGCGGCAGCGAGGCCGGCGGCAACATCGCGACCAGCATGATGAAAATCCTGCGGCCCGGGCGCACCGCCGCGGCGCCGGCAGGTGCGGTGAAGATCGGCCGCGCGACCGACAACGACATCGTCATCCCCGACGTGCTGGCCTCACGCCATCACGCCACGTTGATCCCGTTGACCGGCGGCACCGAGATCCGCGACGAGCGCAGCATCAACGGCACCTTCGTCAACGGCGCGCGGGTGGACAGCGCGATATTGCACGACGGCGACGTGGTCACCATCGGCAACGTCGACCTGGTGTTCAGCGGCGGCACCCTGGTCCGCCGCAGCGAGACCGAGGCCGACACCCGCACCGGCGGCCTTGAGGTGCGCGGTCTGACGTGGACCATCGAGGGCAACAAGACGCTGCTCGACAACATCTCCGTCGACGCCCGGCCCGGCACGCTCACCGCGGTGATCGGCCCGTCGGGTGCGGGCAAGTCGACGTTCGCCAAACAGGTCGCCGGCTACACACATCCGACCACCGGCACCATCACCTTCGAGGGCCACGACGTCCACGCCGAGTACGCCTCGCTGCGTTCCCGGATCGGCATGGTCCCGCAGGACGACGTGGTGCACGGCCAGCTCACCGTCCGGCAGGCGCTGATGTACGCCGCCGAACTGCGGCTGCCGCCGGACACCACCAAGGAAGACCGCGAACAGGTCGTCATGCAGGTGCTCGAGGAACTCGAGATGACCAAGCACCTCGACACCCGCGTCGACAAGCTGTCCGGCGGGCAGCGCAAGCGTGCCTCGGTCGCGCTCGAACTGCTGACCGGCCCGTCACTGCTGATCCTCGACGAGCCCACCTCAGGCCTGGACCCGGCACTCGACCGCCAGGTCATGACGATGCTGCGCCAGCTGGCCGACGCAGGCCGCGTGGTGCTGGTCGTCACCCACTCGCTGACCTACCTCGACGTGTGTGATCAGGTGCTGCTGCTGGCCCCCGGCGGCAAGACCGCGTTCTGCGGCTCGCCCGACCAGATCGGCCCCGAACTCGGCACCACCAACTGGGCCGACATCTTCAGCACCGTCGCGGGCGATCCGGTCGAGGCCAACCGGCGCTACCTGGCCCGTACCGGCCCGGCACCGGCAGCCGAACCGTCGTCGGCACAGCCCGGCGACCTGGGCGAGCCGGCCAAGACCAGCCTGTTCCGGCAGCTGTCCACGATCGCCCGCCGGCAAGTCCGGCTGATCGTGTCCGACCGCGGTTACACCGCGTTCCTGCTGATGCTGCCGTTCATCATGGGAGTGCTGTCGCTGTCGGTGCCCGGTACCGTCGGGTTCGGCCTGCCGGTCCCGGCCGTCCAAGGCGGCGAGGCCCCCAATGAACCGGGCCAGATCCTGGTGATGCTCAACGTGGGCGCCATCTTCATGGGCACCGCGCTGACCATCCGGGCGCTGATCGGCGAGCAGGCGATCTTCCGCCGCGAGCAGGCGGTCGGCCTGTCGACGACGGCCTACCTGCTGGCCAAGATCGCGGTGTTCGCGGTGTTCGCGGTAATCCAGTCGGCCATCGTCACGGTGATCACGATCCTCGGAAAGGGCTGGGGCCCGGGCTCAGTCGACAGCGGGGCCTTCATCGGCGGCCGCAACCTGGAGTTGTTCATCGACATCTCCATGACGTGTGTGGCCTCGGCGATGGTGGGCCTGGCCCTGTCGGCGCTGGCCCGCTCGGCCGAACAGATCATGCCGCTGCTGGTGGTGACCGTGATGAGTCAGCTGGTGTTCTCCGGCGGCATGATCCCGGTGACCGGCCGCGTGGTGCTCGATCAGTTGTCCTGGATCACCCCGGCCCGCTGGGGCTTCGCGGCCTCCGCATCCACCGTCGACCTGACCCGCCTGGTGCCGCCGCCGCTGCTGCCCGCCGATTCGCACTGGAAGCACACCCCGACGGTGTGGCTGATCAACATCGGCATCCTGTTGCTGCTGTGCATCGTCTACACGGGGTTCGTTCGCTGGCGGATCCGGCTCAAGGCCGGCTGAGTCCTCCCACGAGCAGTCCCCCGCAAGGGGAGGGCCCTCAAGAAAACTGCCCCTTTTCGCAGGAAAAGGGGCAGTTTTGTGTCTGCTGGGCGGGAAGGGTCAGCCGCCGTGGACGTCGAGACCATGGGCGGCTGAGTAGGCCAGCGCCTGGGCGATGTCGATCTTGGCGCCGCGCAGCTTCGCGGTGGTCCAGAAGGTGGGGTCGACGCGGGCGCCGCGCAGATCGGCCTCGTCGAACTTGGCATCCTGCACCCGTGCGCCGGTCAGGTCCGCCTGCCGTAGCACCGCCTTGCGCAGGTCCACCCCGACCAGGCTGGCCTCACGCAACCGGCAGCCCGACAGGTCAACGCTGCGCAGGTCGCAGCCGCCGAGAACGGCCAGGGTCAGATCCGACTCCACGATCTTGATGGGCCGCAGCCGGCACTCGGTGAACACCGAGCCCAACAGACTGCAGTTGGTGAACGTGCTGTGCCAGAGCGTGGCACGACGAAACGTGCAGTTGCGGAACGCCGAGCCGAAATGCTCCGACTCGGACATGTCCACACCGCTGAAGTCGCACTCGGTGAACACCACGCGCTCGGTGCGCAACCGGCTCAGGTCTTCCTCGCGGAAATCGTGACCGGTGAATTCCCTGTCCGCCCAGGCGGTTTCGTCAGCTACCACGCCTCAGCCAGGCAACGCGGAAAGCGTGCTCAGCGAGTACTCGGTGACCGCGATCAACGCGGCCTTGGCCGAGTTGCGGTCGCGGGCGTCCACGGCCACCACCGGGATGTGTTCCGGCAGCGCCAGGGCCTTGCGCACTGACTGGGTGGGATGCTTTGGCGCGTCGTCGAACTCGTTGACCGCGACGATGAACGGCAGCTTGCGGGCCTCGAAGAAGTCGACCGCGGCGAAGCTGTCCTGCAGGCGACGCACGTCGACCAGGATGATCGCACCGATCGCGCCGCGCACCAGGTCGTCCCACATGAACCAGAACCGGCGCTGCCCGGGGGTGCCGAACAGGTACAGCACCAGATCCTCGTCCAGCGTGATCCGGCCGAAGTCCATCGCGACCGTGGTGGTGCGCTTGTCCGGAGTGCCGTCCAGGGCGTCGACGCCCTCAGACACGTTGGTGACCAACGCTTCTGTGCGCAGCGGCATGATCTCGGAGACCGCGCCCACGAATGTTGTCTTCCCTGCCCCGAACCCGCCAGATATGACGATCTTCGTCGATGCGGCCCCACGTCGGGGGGCGCCACCGGCGGAGGCCGAGCGGGGTTCAGAGTGCTCGTAGGCCACGCAGGGTCCTTCCAATCAATTCGCGGCGTTCGTCGAAGCTAGCCGAATCATCAAGGGTGGCTTCCACCCGTAGATAACCCTGCGTCACCAAGTCCCCGATCAGCACGCGCGCCACGCCGAGCGGGAGAGATAAATGAGCGGCAATTTCGGCAACCGAAGGACTGCCGGTGCACAACTCTACGATCTGTGCGCGCACATCGTGCCCAGTCCAGCGCGGTTCACGTGTCGTGTCGGTTTTTTGTACCGGCGCTTCCAGCGGAAGGTGGACGCGCGAGTCGGTACGACCGGCCGTCAGGGTGTACGGCCGCACCAAACTCGGTCGATCGGTGGGTTCTGGTTCGCCCACAGGCACCTCGCGAAGGCAGAAGGGGACAGAGGACTCAGGACGGCTGCGGGGTACGGCGCGAAGACTGAACCACCGCGCCGACCCGCTCGACCAAGATCGCCATCTCGTAGCCGACCTGCCCGATGTCACATGACGGGGCGGTCAGCGTGGCCAGGTTGGAGCCGTCACCCACCCGCATCAGCAGCAGGTACCCGTTCTCCATCTCGACCACCGACTGCATCACGTGGCCGCCGTTGAACAACTGGGACGCCCCGGTGGCCAGGCTGGCCAGGCCGGAGGAGACCGCGGCGAGCTGGTCGGCCCGCTCGACCGGCATGTGTTCGCTGGCAGCCATCAGCAGTCCGTCGGCCGAAACCAGCACCGCGTGGGACACCCCGGATACCTCGCGGGCGAACTTGGACACGAGCCAGTCCAGGGAGTCGCGCTGCGTCGGGCGGGTCATTCGTTATCGGTTCCTCTGGTCTCACGGGCATGCGATCGTCCGGCGTGCACGCCTCCGAAAAGGTTGCTGGTGCTCGTACGGACAGCCTCGGGGTCACGCGGTTTGAACGCCGCGAACATGCCGCTGTCAGGTTCGTCTGCCGATGCTACCGTCTCCGAGCCGTCGTCGTTACGGTGCACTCCACCGTTGCGGTGACGGCCGTTGGACTCGCCGGCCGCGCCCACGGCTGCGGCCACGCCACCCGGCACCAGGCGGGCACCCGGCGTACGCATGGGCAGGCCTTCCTCGGTGTGCTGCTCGACGGGCGCATCCTGCGCCGCGGCCGCCACCGTCCAGCCCTTCTCCCAGACCGTCTTCCAGTCCAGGTCGGCGCTGCGCACGTGGGTCGTCGGGTCGATCTCGAATTCCGAGACCATCGACTGATAGATCGAGTCGCCCTGGACCTCGGGGCTCTCGGCCTCGGCCGCGGTGGATCCGACCGGCTCCTCGGGTGCGGGCTCGGCTTGGTGAGCCGCACCGTTGACGCCATTGAGGCCGTTTACGCCATTGAGGCCGCTGTGGCCGTTCAGGCCGTTGTGACCGTTGAGGGCGCCGGCTCCGTTGACACCGTTCGTGGCGGCCTGCCCTCGGGAGGCGAAGAACGACGAGGTGTTGGTCGGTGCCTGACGCCCGGCCTCCACGTCGTCCTCTTCGGCAGCCGCCGGGTCGGCCGCACCCGCGACGTCACCCTTGGCCGCTCCCTTGGCCAGGGCCGCACTCTCTTCGGTGTGCACCGGCCACTGCTGGGGCCACTCGCCAACCGGCTCGTCTGCGGGCTCCTCGACCGGCGCCTCGGCAGCCGGTTCCGGTTGCGGGGCAAGCGTGCCCGGCAGCTCCGAGATGCCACTGGCCCCGGGACTGCGCTGCGGCAGCAGGTCGAACGGCATCTCGGCACCGTTGAGATGAGGCTCGGCTCCGGACCCCAAGGCCGACGCATCGGCAGGATCGCCGTCCAGCGACAGGGCCGTGGCGATCCCGGCGTGGGCATCGACGGGCCTGCCATAAGGAAGGTCGTCGACCGAGTCTCCGCCGTCGCGGGCCAGAAGCGTGGCCGGGATGTACACCCCTGCCGTGGTACCCGAACTCGGCTCTTCGGCAACGGTGCTGCGCAGCCGCACCACCAGACCGTGCTGGGTGGCCAGTCGCCCGACCACGAACAGACCCATGTGACGCGCGGTGTAGGGGTTGACCTCACCGCCGGACTGCAGGCGGGTGTTCGCGACCCGCAGATCGGCCTCGGTCATGCCCAGGCCGACATCGCTCACCTCGATCACCAACGCGCCCTTGGCCGCGTGCACGGCAGACACCCGCACCTGCGAGATCGGCGGCGAGTAGCGCAGCGCGTTGTCGAGCAGCTCGGCCAGGAGGTGAATCAGGTCGCCGGCCGCCGAACCGGTGATCTCGACGTCGGCCACCGACGCGGTGACCACGCGGGCGTAGTCCTCGACTTCGGAGGCGGCGGCATTGATCACGGTGGCCAGCGGCACCGGACGGCTGTGCTCGCGCGCCAGCTTGGACCCGGACAGCACCAACAGGTTCGCGCCGTTCCGGCGCATACGGGCGGCCAGATGGTCGAGCCGGAACAGACTCTCCAGACGTTCCGGGTCGTCCTCGTTGCGCTCCAGCTGATCGATGAGCGACAACTGCTGGTCGACGAGCGAGCGGCTGCGGCGAGACAGCGTCTCGAACATGTCCGAGACCTGCAACTGCAGCTGAGCCTGTTCCCCGGCGAGGAACACAGCCTGCTCGTGCAGCTCGTCGACGGCATGGGCCACCTGACCGACCTCTTCGGTGGTCTGCACCGGGATCGGGGTGACCGGCACCAACTCTCCGCCCGCACGGACCCGTTCGATCTCCTTGGCCAGGTCCTGGTGCGCGACCTTGAGCGCGCTGTCACGAAGCATCCGCAACGGGCGCACCAGTGAGCGGGCCACCAGCAACACGATGACCATGGCGCTGACGATCGCGGTCGCCACCAGGATCGCGTCGCGGATCGCGTCGTTGCGGGCATCGTTGGCCTGGGCCTCCACCGCGGCCGGAATGCCCGTGGTGGTGTCCTCGATGATCTGCCCGGCGATCTTGTCGGTCGCTTCCAGCGAGGCCAACATGTCCGGATTGCCGACGAGTGGGATGCCGGGATTCGACATCATCGCCATGCGCTTGACCATCTCGGCGCGAAGCGTCGCCGCCGCCTCAGAACCGCCGCCGAGCACCTTCGTCAGTGCCGCGACCGTGGACGGCTCGGTACCGGCCATCGTGATCATCGACGTGCGCAACAACGGCTCCGGCTCGTCCCCGCCCCGGTTGACCAGCATCCGCTGGATCGCCATCTGGCCGCGGGCGCCGACCGCGCGGGCCAGCGCCTCAACCTGAGCCTGAACCGACTGCTGGTTGCTGTGCACCGAGCCCGTGATGGCGGCTTCCCCGGTCAGCAGCAGCGGGCCGTAATCGAGGATGCGCTGACGCAGATCGATCGACTCGGACATCACCGCGTCGACAAGCTGCTGCCCCTTACCGAGAAGGCCGGCCACTGCCTGACCGACATCCTCAGACACATCGGTGGCATCGACTCGTTGCTGCAAGTCGGATTTGCGCTCATTGAACGTGGACACGGCCGACTGACCGTCGCCGCCTTCGGTAGCCGCGATGAGGACGCCCTCCATCGCAGCCATGTACCTGTCGACGTCGGGAATCACTTCGGCCCGGTCGGCCGCCAACCGCAGATCTCCGGCCGCACTGGCGCTGGCATAGATGCGCAGGCCACCGAACGTCGCCGCCAGGATGAGTGGCACGAGGACGATGGCAAGGACTTTTCGATTGACCGGCCAGTTGGCCGGCGACCAGCGCGAGGGGCGCTTGGCCGGAGCCGATGGTGCTGGGGAGAATTCGACGAGGGTGCCGTCAGCCTGTTTCAGCTGCGTAAAGGCAGTCATCGGCGCCCAACCGTAGTACCGGCTGCGTGGCCGCAATTAACTCGTGGGGCGTGATTCATAGGACTTCCTGCTGTTTCCGCCCACGCTCGGGCGGGCGTCAAACGCCTTGGCAATTGCACGAGTATGACAGCAGCTCGCGAGCGTTTCCACAATTCTTACTGAACAGACAGAGTTCGTGACCGAGCCGTAGCGCAGTTGTGTGGTAATCGAGCAAACAGCGCTGTCCTTGCCGAATCGCGTGCCGATTTCCACTCCCTATTCCGGGCGCCGATTCGGACCTCAATTACATCCCGATTCGCCCACGGGTGGGCATTCGTACGATCATCGTCGGATGTTCCGGGTGTTGTTCTTTTCTCCCCGCATCGCACCCAACACCGGCAATGCGATCCGGATGGTGGCAGGCACCGGGTGCGAGCTGCACCTGGTCGAGCCCTTGGGCTTCGATCTGTCCGAGCCCAAGCTGCGGCGGGCCGGCCTCGACTACCACGACCTGGCATCGGTGACCGTGCATGCCGATCTGGCGGCCGCGTGGCGGGCGTTGATGCCGGCCCGCGTGTACGCGTTCACCGCCCACGCGTCGACCTCGTTCACCGATGTCGCCTACCAGCCGGGAGACGTGTTGATGTTCGGCCCGGAACCCACCGGACTGGATGCAGAAACTCTGGCCGACCCGAATATCACCGCACAGGTACGCATTCCGATGCTCGCCGGCAGGCGCTCATTGAATCTGTCCAATGCCGCGGCAGTCGCCGCCTATGAGGCGTGGCGCCAACACGGGTTCGCCGGCGGCGTCTAGTTACGCCGCGGGCGTGGGCCGCCACGCGACCCACGCCCGAATCTCACAGAGAGTTCATACAGCGGCTTCACAATTGCACCGGTGGGCAACAGGCGCCCCAGGACGCCCTGGGCTCACCAACTGTCCCAGTGCGAGAACTGCTCGGCCGGAAGGCGCTTGGCCTTCTTGAAATCGGTGCCCAAGGTGTAGGCGATCGGGAACAGGCCCGCCTGCGCGTACCGATCGAACGGAATGCCCAGCAGTTCGGCGGCCTGCTTCTCGCCGTCACCGAGCAGGTGCAACGTCGTCCAGGCCGATCCCAGGCCGCGGGACCGCAGCGCCAGCATGAAGCTCCACACCGCGGGCAGCAGTGACCCCCAGTAGGACGCACCGATACCGGCGGGTGCGCCGTCGGGGCGGCCCTCAAGGCACGGCACCATCAGCACCGGCGCCTTCTCGAAGTTGTCGGTGAGGTACCTGGCGGAGCTCATCACGGCATCCGCCTGGTGATCGCGGATGTCGCCACGCTCGGGCGCGGGCAGGTCGAGGTACGGGTAGGCGTTGGCCCGGTAGATGTCGGCCAGGGCCTTCTTCTTTGCCGGGTCCTCGACGAAAACCCATTGCCAGCCTTGTGCATTCGACCCCGTGGGGGCCTGTAGTGCCAGGTCGAGACACTCCGTGATGACCTCACGCGGCACCGGCTTATCGAAGTCGAGACGTTTGCGCACCGAGCGGGTGGTGGTGAGGAGCTCATCGACGGTCAAATTCAGGGCTGGTTCGGCTGTCATCCCGCGAGAGTACAACCGCGGACCGAAACCAGAGCAGCTCCCCAGCGGTTTGCTGGGGAGCTGCCAATCATCGTGCGCCGCAGTGGAACTCAGCTAACAGATGAGGGTTGCGGGCCGCCGCCTCATCGGCGACGGCGCGCGGGTCGATCAGCCGACGTTATCGGAGACCAGCACGGGGTCCCAGCCGGTGCCCTGCGACTCTTCGGCCGACCCGAAGTCGACCGCGTTCGGCACGGCATGGATGCCGTGATCGTCGCCCGGCAACCCGCCCAGAGCGGCAATGGTGTCGCGGATCTTCGTTGCCTCGGCGTCGGTCGGCGTTGCGCCGGCCTCGAGCTCGTCGAGCAGTCCGTCACGCAGACCGGCGCCGTTGGCCACTTCCTGGGCCGACAGCTTCGCGTGGACTCGGGTGACGTAGATCTGCTGCCCCAGAGAGGATCCCGGCGCCGCGGCGGCATGCGCCATCAGCGAGTCGTACCGCTGACGAACTCCGCTGAGCGCCACGATGACCGCGGGAGAAGGCCGGTTGCTGCTGGCCGCCTCAGCCAGGGAGGCACGCAGCTTGCGCAGGCCGGACAGGACGACGTCGGCGCGCTTGTGGAACTTCTTGTCCTCGGGGAAAGGCAGTGCGTCGATAGCGGCGGAATACATGTGCATCGCCGCCTCCGACAGACTGACGATGACCGCCGAATCACCTTCCAGCGTCGCGTTTTGTCCCATGGGCCCTCAATTCTCCAGCGAAAAGATCAACAGAAAGTGAGCGGCCGGTTGCCGGCCCCGTAGGTCCGATTCACCGCCGCTCGCGGTGAGCACGCCGATGACACTAGCGGTTTCCGAGCGGCCCGTCATCGCTAGGGGCACTTGAAGAATGACGAAAAACAGGGTATGCGAACACGGGTGCCGCCGGCCGGTAGCACCTGCCGCCGAGGATGGCCCTACTCTGAACGCCGGCCCGGTGGCAGGCTTGGCCGATGGGAGGTCGACATGGCCGGACTAACTGAATCGACAAGGGTCGCTGAGTCTTCAGGGGGTGCCCCGTTGAACTACGGCCAGAGCGGTGAAACGACCGAGCCGATGCGGGTGGCTGCGGTGGATCAAGACCCGGCTCCCAAAGCCATGTCGATCGACACCAAGGCCGGCATCGGTTGGCTGGTGTGCGGCGGCCTGGGCAGCCTGGCCGTCATCTGGTACCTGCTGTTCAGCCCGGGCGAGCTCGGCAGCAAGGCCGAGTGGTTCTTCGGTGCCGTCGTCTTCGTCGTCGTGATGGTGACGATGTGGCTGACCCTCACCGTCCAGCGTCAGGCCAAATACGACATCGCCCAGGCCGACGAGCGTCTGCGCCGCGAGCTCGCGGCCGCCGACGAACGCTCGGCGCTGGAACTCGCCCTGACCCAGAAATGGCATCGGGCCCAGATGGAGTCGCAGCAGAAGCTGCACGATGCCGAACTGGTGGCCCAGCGGGAACTGGCCCGGATCGAGCGCAACAACCTGCTCGAACAACTTCAGAAGCAGGCGATGATCGAGGTGTCGCGTGCGATCGGCGCACACACCCGGATGCTCGCCACGTTGTGGACCGAAGGCGCGACGCAACTGCGCAACCCGGACCGCGACGAGCGGGAAACCGCGATGAACGCGCTCTTCGAGCAGATCAGCCAAGTCGTCAGCGACGTTTCGGTCGAGCTGGACAACGCCCACCTGCTCAGCCAGGACGACCGTCTGCAGGATGCGCTGAACCGGGTCAACGACGCGGTGCTGTTGGCCATCCAGGTCGCCGAGGACCTGCACGCCGACGTGGTCGAGGGACGGGCCCCGGAAACCAACCCCATCCCGGCAGTCCAACGCCTGCTGCACGAGCGGGCCACCGCCGCGCGGCGGCTGGCGTGGTCGCTGCTGCGGACCGGGCTTGAGGACAGCACCAGCGCGAGCCCGCCCAGCGTCTCCACCGTCTCCATCGCCTCCAGCGCCGATCCGAGCTGACCGCCGGGGCCTCAGCGGAAGTCTCGCGACCGGGAGCCGACCCTCAGCTCGACCGGGCTCATCCGGTCGGCGATCACGGTGACCGCACCGCTGGCGTTCTGCACGATGCCGCGGACCACCAGTGCCGGCGCCGTCTGCGCCAGCTTGCGGTAACGCGCCCACACCCCGGGCGCACACAGCACGTTGACCATCCCGGTCTCGTCTTCCAGGTTCATGAACGTCACCCCCTGTGCGGTCGCCGGACGCTGCCGGTGAGTTACCGCCCCGGCAACCAGGATCCGGGTTCCGTCGACGACATCCAGCAACCTGTCGGCGGGGATCACGCCCAGCGCGTCGAGGTCGGCGCGCAGGTACTGGGTGGGATAGCTGTCCGGCGAGACACCGGTAGCCCACACGTCGGCGGCCGACAGCTCCAGCGCGCTCATCCCCGGCAGCGGCGGGACATGTGAGGACGAGCCCACCCCCGGCAGCCGGTCCGGCCGCTGGGTGGCCGCCGCACCCGCGGCCCACAGCGCCTCGCGCCGGCTTACCCCGAAACAACCCAGCGCACCGGCGGTGGCCAGCGCCTCGGTCTGGGATACCGACAGCTGCACCCGGTTGGTCAGGTCGATCAGGGTGGTGAACGGCCCGTTGGCATTTCGTTCGTCGACCAGACGCCCCGCCAACTCGTCACCGATGTGGCGGACACTGCCCAACCCCAGCCGCACGTCCATGCCGTGGTTCTCGCATGTCGCGTAGGCCAGGCTGGCGTTGACATCGGGGCCGTGTACCACCACCCCGTGCCTGCGCGCGTCTGCGACCAGCGACTGCGGCGAGTAGAACCCCATCGGCTGGGCCCGCAGCAGTGCCGCGCAGAACGCCGCCGGATGGTGCAGTTTGAACCACGACGAATAGAAGACGAGCGACGCGAAACTCAGCGAATGACTTTCCGGGAAACCGAAATTGGCGAACGCCTCCAGCTTCTCGTAAATCCGCTCGGCCACCTCGCCGGTGATGCCGTGAAGTTCGGCCATGCCGGCGTAGAACCGGCTGCGCAGCCTGCGCATCTTCTCGGTGGAGCGTTTGGAGCCCATCGCCCGGCGCAGCTGGTCGGCCTCGGCCGCGGTGAAACCCGCACAGTCGACCGCCAATTGCATGAGCTGTTCCTGGAACAGCGGGATGCCCAGCGTCTTGCGCAGTGCGGATTCCATGGACGGATGGTCGTAGGTGACGTCCTCCAGACCGTTGCGGCGACGAATATAGGGATGCACCGAGCCACCCTGGATCGGGCCGGGCCGGATCAGCGCCACCTCCACCACCAGGTCGTAGAACTCCCTCGGCTTGAGCCGGGGCAGGGTGGCCATCTGCGCGCGGGACTCCACCTGGAACACCCCGACCGAGTCGGCCTTCTGCAGCATCTCGTAGACCGCCGGTTCGGACAGATCCAGCTTGGCCAGGTCGACGGTGATGCCCTTGTGCTCGGCCAGCAGATCGATCGCATAGTGCAGCGCCGAGAGCATACCGAGGCCCAGCAGGTCGAACTTGACCAAACCGATTGCCGCACAGTCATCTTTGTCCCACTGCAGCACGCTGCGGTTGGCCATGCGGGCCCACTCCACCGGGCACACGTCGGCGATCGGGCGGTCACAGATCACCATGCCGCCCGAGTGGATACCGAGGTGGCGCGGCAGGTTGGCGATCTGGGTGGCCAACTCGATCACCGGCTGCGGAATGTCCTCGGCCTCCGGCGAGTCCGGGCGACCGTTCCACCGGCTGAGCTGCTTGCTCCAGGCGTCCTGCTGTCCCTGGGAGAAACCCAGCGCCCGGGCCATGTCGCGGACCGCGCTGCGGCCGCGATAGGTGATGACGTTGGCCACCTGTGCGGCGTAGTCACGCCCGTAACGCTCGTAGACGTACTGAATGACGTTCTCGCGCAAGTCCGATTCGATGTCGATGTCGATGTCCGGCGGCCCGTCGCGGGCCGGAGACAGGAACCGTTCGAACAACAGCTCGTTGGCGATCGGGTCGACGTTGGTGACCTTCAGTGCGTAGCAGACCGCCGAGTTGGCCGCCGATCCCCTGCCCTGGCACAGGATGTCGTTGTCCCGGCAGAACCGAGTGATGTCGTGCACCACAAGGAAATAGCCGGGGAACTTCAGCTGCTCGATGATGCACAGCTCGTGTTCGATCTGCGCATAGGCCTTTCTCGCGTTGTCCACGGGCCCGTACCGCTCGGCCGCCCCGGCCATCACCAACTCGCGCAGCCAGCTGTCCTCGGTATGCCCGGCCGGGACGTCGAACGGTGGCAGCTGCGGGGCGATGAGCGCCAGCCCGAAGGCGCACTGCTCACCGAGATCGGCTGCGGCCGTCACGATTTCGGTACCGAACAGCCGGGCCATCTCCTCCCCCGACCGCAGGTGGGACCCGCCCAGCGGGGCCAGCCAGCCCGCCGCGGTGTCCATCGAGTTCCTGGCCCGGATCGCCGCCATCGCCATTGCCAGCCGGCCCCGGTCAGGGGCGGCGAAGTGCGCACCCGTGGTGGCAACCACATCGAGGCCGAACCGCGGGGCCAGCCCGGCCAGGACGGCATTGCGTTCGTCGTCACACGGATGGCCGTGATGCGCGAGCTCGATACTGACCCGGCCGGCCCCGAATCGGTCCACCAGGTCGGCCAGGGCGGCCGCGGCGGCTTCCGGCCCACCGCGAGAAAGTGCCTGGCGGACATGGCCTTTACGGCATCCGGTGAGAATGTGCCAGTGCCCACCGGCAGCCTCGGTGAGCCCGTCGAAGTCATAGCGGGGCTTACCCTTCTCACCACCGGCCAGGTGCGCCTTTGCGATCTCGCGGGACAACCTCCGGTAGCCCTCCGGCCCACGGGCCAGTACCAGCAGATGCGGGCCGGGCGGGTCGGGATCCTCGGTGCGGGGAATGTTCCCCAACGACAACTCGGCGCCGAAGACGGTGGCCACGTCCAACTCCCTGGCCGCCTCGGCGAACCGGACCACGCCGTAGAGCCCGTCGTGATCGGTCAGCGCGATCGCCCGCAGGTTCAGCCGGGCCGCCTCCTCGACCAGCTCCTCCGGCGTGCTCGCGCCGTCGAGGAAGCTGTACGCCGAATGTGCGTGCAGTTCGGCGTAACGGACCGATGTCCGCGGCCGGTCGAGTTCCGGCGGCTGATAACTACCGCGCTTACGCGACCAGGCCGGGCTGTCCCCGCCGTCGCCCGCGGGCTCCAACGGCAGTCCGGAACGGCGGGGCTTGCCGGTAAGTACCCGCTCCATCTCCGACCAGCTCGGCGGTCCGTTATGCCAGCCCACCACGTCAGTGTATCGAACATTTGTTCGAGATCCAGTGGGGTGTTTCCATCCTGCCCGAACATGTAGGTCACCTCGTGATGCCGATCACGCCGCCGCCCCCTACGATGCCCGTGGGCTGGGGATCCGCTGTGAAAGGACGGTAATGGCGTCAACGAAGTACATCGGCTATGTCGGTGGTGTCGCGGTCGCGGCGGGAGTCGGGGCGGCGATCGCCGTGGCCGGCCAGGGCACCGCACACGCTGATTCGACGGACGGTGCGTCCAAGGAATCGACCAACAGCAGTACATCGCAGCACGTCAACGCCGGGCCCAAGCGCGGTGAGGCCAAGGCTGGTGACACCAAGCGGGCCAAGCCCCTGTCCACGTTCAAGGACAACATCGACAAGCAGGCCGACAAGATCGAGAAAGCGGCGGCACACGTCAACAAGGCCGTTCAGGCCGCCAAGCCCGCCAAGCCCGTGTCCGTCAAGCCCAAGCCGAAGCTCAGTGCCGACGAGTTCGAGGCCGGCCAGGTCGCCAAGCTCAAGGACCTGTTCAACCCCAAGCAGGCCGCGACTCCCAAGCCTTCGCCCGTGGTGGCAGACCAGCCGGAGACCGAGTCCGTCGCGCAGCCGAAGAGCGGGACCTTGGCCACCCCGAAGCTCGGCGCGGTGCGGACCCAGGCCGATACCGCTGAGGCACGGGCGGATACACCGTGGAACCCCAACCCGTTCCGCGACGACGATCCGGAGCCGACGGACATCCCCGAGCCGATCCTGAATCTCCGGAACGCATTGATGAACACCGCACTTCCCGACGAACTCGACCCGTTCATCAGGGAAGCCACCGAGCAGATCTACCGGGGCAGTCAAATCGTGCCGTGGGTGAACGCGGTGATTCCGATCAGCAAGATTCTGCCAAGCCTGGCGCCCGCCCTCGGCGATGATGCCGCAGCCCGCGATGCACGGCAGACGATCATCAACGAGCTGATCAAGACCACCCCGCCGGGATCGCTCCTGTACTACGGGTACGACATTGCCGTCGACCTGCTCAACGTGGAAGACCAAGGCGCCGACCTCAAGGTGCAGGCCGTCACCACGGTGTGGGATCTGCTCGATCCGTTCGAGCTGGCGCACAACAAAGGCAACTCCGGACTCGGCGGCGCGGCCGGATAGTTCGCGCACGTAGCGTGGTGGCGATTCTTGAGTTGTCTTATTGCGCCACCACGTTACGTACGCGGAAAGTGAGCGTGGCCCCGCCACTGTGCCGCGCAAACAGCGCGATGTGGATCTAAATGACGTGCACTGTCGCTTATTTCACTGAATTCGCCGAACAGGAGAGTATGCCTACTCCACGAGCGACGGTGTGTCGTGCCGCAATGTCTCGCCCCTGAAGAATGCCGGGCTGACCGACCGCCAGACGAACATGAGCACGACGCCGAGCAGCAGGATGCCGAAGCCCATGAAGAACACCAGTCCGATACCGCCGATCGCGGCGCCGCTGCCGCTCTCCGGATCCATGCTCTCCTTGATCGCGAGGACGAACACCCAGGCCAGCACCAGGCCGCCGATCAACGGGAACAGGAACTTGAACAGCACGTTGTGGGCGCTGGTGAACAACTCCCGACGGAAATACCAGACGCAGGCGAACGCCGTGATGCCGTAGTACCAGCAGATCATGATGCCAAGGGCGGCAATGGTATCCAGTAGCGCACTCTCGGACAGCAGACTCACCACGGTATAGAACACCCCGGTGACCACGCCGGCGACGACAGTGGCGAAGGTGGGCACCAGATAACGCGGGCTGACCTCGGCGAATCTGGGCGGGAAAGCCTTGTAGGCCCCCATGGCGAGCATGGCCCGCGCCGCGGGCAGGAACGTGGTCTGCAGGCTCGCCACCGACGAGGCCAGGATCGCCAGGAACAGCAGCGGCCCGGCATAGGTGCCCAGCACAGGGTCGGCCAACGCAGCGAACACGTTCTCCGCATTGTCGGGATTGCCCAGGCCCAGATCGGTTTCACCGACCCCGGCGTACATCATCACCGCGACGGCGATGAGCAGATACGTCGCCAGGATGGACAGCACGCACAACAGCCCGGCGCGGCCCGGCACCTTCGTCGGGTCCTTGGACTCCTCCCCCAGCGTCAGGCAGGTGTCCCAGCCCCAGAACGCGAATATCGACCCGGTCACACCAACGGCGAAGACGCCGAAGGTAAGTCCGGTGAGTGGGTTGAACCAGTCCAGGTCGAAGGACAGCCCGGCCGGCGCGTCACCGCGACCCACATGCACCAGCGCCATCACCGCGAACGCCAGCAGCACCACCATCTGGAACCCGACCAGCACGTACTGCACCCGTTCACTGGTGGTGATACCGCGACTGGCAATGGCGGTGGCAATGGCCAGGAACACCAGCGTGGTGGCGATGTTGATGACCTTGTTGCCGGCGAGCTCGGCGATCGGGTGGTGGTTGGTGACCCGGGCGATGAACAGGTAGAAGAACTCGACGGCGATCGCGGCGAGGTTGGACAGGACGATGATCGAGGCCATCACCATGCCCCACCCGCACATCCAGCCGACATACGGGCCAAATGCCTTGGTGGACCACGTGAACGACGCGCCGCAGTCCGGCGCCCGCGAGTTCAATTCGCGGTAGGCGTAGGCAGTCAGGAACATCGGGATGAACCCGGCGATGAAGATCGCCGGCATCTTCAGTCCGACGGCCGCGACGATCAACCCGATGCTCGCCGTCAGCGTGTACCCCGGTGCCACACACGAGATCCCGAGGATCGCACCCGAGAACGTGCCGACCTTGCCTGCGGCCAGCCCCTTGGACACCAGCCCCGCGGAGTGTTCGGCGTCCTCGAGCTTCTGGTGGGACTCGTGTTCCGATGCGGACTCAGCCATGAGCGTCCTCGCCGTCTTTCAGTTCGTCCCGGGGCACAACCACCATCGGCACGTCCAACACCCGCAACATCTTGGCCGCGGTGGAACCGAGGAAGATCCGCCGCGGTGCACTGAGCCGACTGGATCCGACCATGATGATGTCGCCTTCATCCCAGCCCAACTGTTCGACGGCGGCCTCGACGCTGGGACCGTTCACGATCGTGGAGGTCACCGGAAAATCGGCCGGCAGTTCATCTTTGGCGGCTTCCAGCGTCCGCTCCGCGTGCGCGAGTGCGTGTGCTCGGACCGCCTCGGCGTCACCTCGCAGCGAGCCGAAGGTCGGATCGAGCGCCACCAGCGACACCAGCCGCAGTGGGATGCCCGCGGCCCGACTGGCCCGTACCGCGGTGGCGAGCAACAGATCCGAACCCTGGCGTTGACCGATGGCACAGGTGATTTCGTGTACCCGCTCGATCGTCGAATCGCGGGTTCCGCGCGGCGCCACCGCGACCGGAACCGGCGAGGAGTGCAACAGCTCGTTGACCACCGACCCCAGCGAGTAGCTGCCGACCAGTCCCCCGCCGGCACCGCCGACCACGATGGCGATCGCCTCGAACCGCAGCGCCTGGCGGATCAGGCCGTCGGTGAACGACTCGTCGAAGCTCAGATGCGGGTGTGCCACAACGTCGTCGGGCACCAAGGCCAGGGCGTCGTCCAACCAGCCCTGCGCCTGCTCGGCCAGCACTTCCTCGTAGCCGCCGCCTTTGGGCACGGTACCCGGCGGCGCGGTGTCGGGCGGTAGCACGATGCAGATGTTGACCTCGGCACCCAGTGTTCGGGCGAACCGGACCGCCAGGGCCAACGCATCGGCGCCACCGGGAGTGGCCAGATATCCAACGACCAGGTTCACCTGCGTCATCTGCCACCACCCATCCCGGCACCGCGCCGTCCGACCGTAGTGGGTCGATCCTGTCAACCCACCACGCGGTGTGCAGGGCTTCTACGAAATTGCCGGATCGGCTGGATCACTCGGAATACTCGGCGG
This sequence comes from Mycobacterium sp. IDUB_17, assembly GCF_055419465.1. Lineage (NCBI taxonomy): Bacteria > Bacillati > Actinomycetota > Actinomycetes > Mycobacteriales > Mycobacteriaceae > Mycobacterium > Mycobacterium sp. IDUB_17. The sequence continues at coordinate 490,325 of NZ_JBVAXS010000004.1, forward strand.
CGCCGTCCTCGAGTACGAGCCGGGCATCGGCACCGTCGGGCCCGGCGGCCTCGGTGCGGAACACCGCGCGTCCCGGTTCGGTACGCCAGATCGACGTCGTCAGCGTCTCGCCCGGGAACACCGGCGAACTGAACCGCGCCGCCACCGCATGAACCTTCGTGGCATCTCCGCCGCCGAGCGCGGCGACCAGCGCCCGTCCGGCCACGCCGTAGGTGCACAGCCCGTGCAGGATCGGCTTCGGGAAACCGGCGAGATTCTGCGCGAACCAGGGATCGCTGTGCAGCGGGTTGCGGTCCCCGGAGAGCCGGTAGATCAGCGCCTGGTCCTCGCGGGTGGGCAGCACCACCTGAGCGTCGGGTTCACGGTCGGGGATCTGCGGCGCCACCGGACGCTGCCCGGGCTGCCCGCCGAATCCGCCTTCACCCCGAATCACCACGGTGGTAAGGGTTTCCGCGACGACCTCACCGCTGGCCGGATCGGAACCGATGCCCTTGAGCATGACCACCGCGTTCTTGCCTTCGCCCTTGTCCTGGATGTCGGCGACCTCGGAGACCACGGTCAGCTTTCCGGACGGGGGCAGCGGCCGATGCAGCCGGATCTCCTGGGAACCGTGCAGCAGCATGCCGAAGTTGAAGGTGCCGATCTTGAGCGCTGCCGGGAAGGGCGAGCACGCGATCACCGCATACGTCGGGAGTACCTGCTGTTCGATCTCGTGGCTGTTCTCGGTGGTGAAGGCAAGGTCATCGGTGCCTGCGCCGACGCCGAGGGCGTACAGCAGGGTGTCGCGGTCGGTCCAGTCGAACGGAATCGGATCGGTCGTCTCGCCAATGGCGTCCGGGTTGAGGGGCATGCGTGCCGACGATAGTTGAGTCGACCGCCCTTGTTGACGTTTGCCCGATCTGGGGCCACGATGGCTCGCATGCGTTATGTCGTTACCGGCGGTACCGGGTTTATTGGCCGCCGAGTGATCACCCGGATTCTGTCCCGCGAGCCCGGCGCCGAGGTGTGGGTGCTGGTGCGCCGCGAGTCGCTGACCCGGTTCGAGCGGCTCGCCCAAGGCTGGGACGAGCGGGCGAAACCGCTGGTCGGCGACCTGACGGCGGCCGACCTCGGCTTGACCGACACCGATATCGCCGAGCTGGGCGACATCTCGCACGTGGTGCACTGTGCGGCCATCTACGACATGACCGTTGGTGAGTCCGAGCAACGGGCCGCCAATGTGGACGGCACCCGTGCGGTGATCGAGCTGGCCCGGCGCCTGGACGCCACGTTGCACCACGTGTCCTCGATCGCGGTGGCCGGAAACCATCGGGGCGTGTTCACCGAGGACGATTTCGACGTCGCCCAGGACCTGCCCACGCCGTATCACCAGACCAAGTTCGAGGCGGAACTGCTCGTGCGCTCGACACCGGGCCTGCGCTACCGGGTGTACCGCCCGGCGGTCGTGGTCGGCGATTCGCAGACCGGTGAGATGGACAAGATCGACGGCCCGTACTACTTCTTCGGTGTACTGGCACGTCTCGCCGCGCTTCCCAAGTTCACGCCGATGATGCTGCCCGACTCCGGCCGGACCAACGTCGTGCCGGTGGACTACGTGGTCGACGCGATGGTCGCGCTCATGCATGTCGAAGGCAAGGACGGTGAGACGTTCCATCTCACCGCGCCGAAGACCATCGGGCTGCGCGAGATCTACCGCGGGGTCGCCGCCGAGGCGGGGCTGCCTCCACTACGCGGATCGCTGCCGCGGGCCACCGCGGCTCCGGTGTTGCGGGCCCGGGGACGGGTCAAGGCAGTGCGCAACATCGTCGCCACCCAGCTGGGCATCCCGGGCGAGGTGCTCGACGTCGTCGAGTTGCGGCCGACCTTCACCGCGGACAACGCCACCGCCGCGCTACGCGGTACCGGGATCGCGGTTCCCGAATTCTCTTCTTACGCACCGAAACTCTGGCGATACTGGGCGCAGCACCTCGATCCGGACCGGGCGCGGCGCGACGACCCGTCCGGCCCTCTGGTCGGCAGGAACGTCATCATCACCGGCGCTTCCAGCGGCATCGGCCGGGCCTCGGCAGTCGCCGTCGCCGAACGCGGCGGCTGCGTCTTCGCCCTGGCGCGCAACGGCGACGCACTCGACGACCTGGTCGACGAGATCCGCTCGGCCGGAGGTCAGGCCTATGCGTTCACTTGTGACGTCACCGATTCGGCGTCGGTCGAGCACACGGTCAAGGACATCCTCGGCCGGTTCGGCCACGTCGACTACCTGGTGAACAACGCCGGCCGGTCCATCCGGCGATCCGTGGTGAATTCGACGGACCGCCTCCACGACTACGAGCGGGTGATGGCGGTCAACTACTTCGGCTCGGTCCGGATGGTGCTGGCGCTGCTGCCGCACTGGCGCGAACGCCGGTTCGGCCATGTGGTCAACGTGTCGAGCGCCGGCGTGCAGGCCAACAGCCCGAAGTACAGCGCCTACCTACCGACCAAGGCCGCGCTGGACGCGTTCTCCGAGGTGGTCGGCACCGAGACCCTCTCGGATCACATCACCTTCACCAATATCCATATGCCGCTGGTGAAGACGCCGATGATCGCACCGTCGCGCAAGCTGAACCCGGTGCCCCCGATCTCCGCCGAGCACGCCGCGGCCATGGTGGTGCGCGGTCTGGTGGAAAAGCCGGCCCGGATCGACACCCCACTGGGCACCGTGGCGGATTTCGGTACCTACCTGACCCCGAAACTGTCTCGCCGCGTTCTGCATCAGCTGTATCTGGGCTACCCGGACTCGGCGGCCGCACGTGGGCAGGCCGGCGACGGCACCGACGTTACGACCGGTGGTGAGGCGCAACGACGGCCGAAGCGACCGGTCCGCAGCACCCGAAACATCCGGGTCCCGCGTGCGGTGTCGCGCCCGGTCAAACGGGCAGTGCGATTGGTGCCCGGGGTGCACTGGTAAGTCACGGCGTACCAACCGCTTTCGTACCGGCGCCTCCGGCCGCGCTGTCCCAGGCCAGCATTGCCAGGTCCACGGTGGCATCCATGTCAGCCCGGGGCGCGCCGTCTCTTGCCTGGATCGACAACCCGTGGAGCACGGTGATCAGGAACGACGCGAGCCGTTGCGAGTCCAGATCAGCCGGTAGTTCACCGTCGGCGATGGCCGCCCGGATCCGGGCCTGCAACTGCGCGCGGTCCTCGTCCCGGTACGCCTTGAGCAGATCCCGCAACGCCTCGGTCTCGGTCGAATAGGCGATCCCGGCGAGCACGATCAGGCAACCAGGCGGGCTGTCGGGGTCAGCGTACTGGTGCACGCTGTCGCGCAACATGGCCTCGACCGCGTCTCGAATCGGAACCGGGCGTTGCAGCGCGATCATGAGCGGGGAGCGTTCCGGGGCGCCGTAGTACGCGACCGCCTCGCGGAACAGGTCCTCCTTGGAGCCGAATGTCGCATACAGGCTCGGCGCGTTGAGTCCCATCGCCTCGGTCAGGTCACTCACCCGGGTGCCTTCGTACCCACGCTCCCAGAACACGTCAGTTGCGGCCTGCAGCGCGGTGTCTCGATCGAACGCGCGTGGCCGGCCGCGACGTGCGGTGGGTTGACGGGGCATACGGACAGTCTATATTTGTAGTGTCTATTACAAAATTGATTGGAGCCACGTATGGCGTTGAAGGCATTGACATCCAAGGCCGCACTCATCACCGGTGGCAGCCGCGGAATCGGTGCGGCAATCGCGCGCCGCCTCGCGGCCGAAGGCGCCGACGTGGCCTTCACCTACCACTCATCGCCCGAGCGAGCGGCCGAAGTGGTCGACGCGATCACCGGGTTCGGCGCGAAAGCCCTTGCACTACAACTCGACAGTGCTGCGCCAGACGCGGCACCGCACGCGGTCGATGCCGTCCTCGACGCGTTCGGCCGGCTGGACATCCTGGTGAACAACGCCGGAGTCTTCCCCAACGGTCCGCTGGACCGGGTGAGCGCCGGCGATATCGACCAGGCCATCAACCTGCACATCCGCGCGCCGTTCCTGTTCAGTCAGGCTGCCGCGGCGGCCATGGGCGAGGGCGGCCGGATCATCACGATCGGCAGCAACCTGGCCGACCGCACCCCCTTTCCCGGCGTGACGCTGTATTCGACGACCAAGGCGGCCGTCGGCGCGCTCGCCCGGGGACTGGCCCGTGATCTCGGGCCACGTGGCATCACCGCCAACGTGGTACAGCCGGGCAATACCGACACTGAGATGAATCCGGCCGACAGTCCCGAGGCCATCGCCGACCTCCCGAACATTCCGCTGGGACGCTTCGCGCAGGCCGACGAAATCGCCGCCGCTGTCGCCTACCTCGCCGGTCCGGATGCGCAATACGTGAACGGCACGACCCTGACCGTCGACGGCGGCTACAACGCCTGACGCCCGGGAGGCAACGATGTCGTGGGTTCTGCTGGCCTTCGCCGGACTGCTGGAGATCGTCTGGGCGCTGGCCATCAAACAGTCCGAGGGCTTCACCCGACTGTGGCCGAGCGTGGTGTGCGTGATCGCCGCGGTGGTCAGCTTCGTGATCCTGGCCCTGGTGGTCAAACACCTTCCGGTCGGCACGGCGTACGCGGTGTGGGCCGGAATCGGCGCGGTCGGGGTCACCATCGCGGGCGTGGTGCTGTTCGGTGATGCGCTGACACCGCTGCGGATGACGTTCATCGCGTTGATCGTGGTGGGCCTGGTCGGCCTGCGATTTGTTGAGCAGTGAGCCCGCCCACGCTTAAGGTTGGCGACGTGACGTCGCTACCCGTATTCGCCGATGTCGATACCGGTGTCGATGACGCCATGGCGCTGGCATATCTGCTCGCCAGCCCTGAAGCCGAGTTGGTCGGTATCGCCTCGACCGCGGGAAATGTTCCGGTGCAACAGGTATGCGCCAACAATCTGGGCCTGCTGGAACTGTGCGGGGTGGCGGGGATACCGGTCTCCAAGGGAGCCGAGCAGCCGTTGAGCGCACCGTTGCGCACCGCCGAGGACACCCACGGGCCACAGGGTCTGGGATACGCGCAATTGCCGAACACCGACCGGCTGCTGACCGCACACGACGCCGCCGAGGCCTGGGTACGCGCTGCACGTGCATACCCGGGTGAATTGATCGGGCTGGCCACAGGCCCCCTGACCAACCTGGCCCTGGCCATGCGCGCCGAACCCACCCTGCCCAAGCTGCTGCGCCGGCTGGTCATCATGGGCGGGGCCTTCGACTACCGAGGCAACACCACGCCGGTGTCGGAGTGGAACATCAGCGTGGATCCCGAGTCCGCCGCCGAGGTGTTCCGCGGTTGGAATGCCGCCTGGGGTCTGGATGAGGCGACACATGTCCCTATCGTGCTGGGCCTCAACCTCACCGAGAACATCGCGTTGACTCCCGCGCTGCTGAACCGACTGGCGGCCGCGTCCGGCTCGCCGTCGGCACTGATGAGTGTGCTCGACGAGCGGGGCACCCGGTCCACGGCGGACAACCCGTTGATCCGCGTGCTCGAAGACGCCATGCGGTTCTACTTCGAGTTCCACTTCGACACCGGCGACGGGTACCTGGCGCACCTGCACGATCCCCTGGCCGCCGCGGTCGCGCTGGATCCGGAATTGGTGAGCTGCCGGGAAACCACGGTCGATGTAGAGCTGAGCGGCACCCTGACCCGCGGTATGACGGTGGCCGACTGGCGCGGACACTGGGGCCGTCCGCCCAATGCGCTCGTCGGCACGGAGGTCGACCCGACGGTGTTCTTCGACCGGTTCATCAGCCGGGTCGGGGAGTTCGCGCAACGCCTGAGCTGATCCGGCCCAGACCCTCATTCATAGGCACCCTCCAGATACCACCGGCGCTGCCGGTAACACAGCAGCAGAGCCAGGTCTCCTTCGCCGGCCCCCTCGTGACCCCCCAGCAGCACCTGGACCCGCGCGGTGCGCCCGGCCCCTCGGTTCTCCGGATCCCACCACCGCTCGTCGACCGGCCACGGCCCCGCCCACCAGCGCAGCCTGCCGTCACGCTGGCCGGCGCCGGCCAGCTGCGCCGGGTCGGACGAGAACAACCCGCGGCTGGTGACCCGGACCGGGTTTCCTTGTACGTCAAGAAGTTCCACTGGATCATCGAGCAGTACGGTCGGTGAGGGCTCGGGAAGCTGGCCGGGCCAGGGCTGCCGCGGATCGGCTCGCGGTACCTGCTCATCCCCCAACGGCGTGAAGGTGATGCGCTCGGCAGGCCCGCGGCCGCCGCTGAGCACCGGCACCTTTACCGCTTCCGGCCCGAGCAGACCCTGGACCCGCAGCAGCGCACGCCGGGCCCGCAACCGGTCTTCCTCCCCGATCCCGCCCCACAGCGGCAACTGCAGCGCCGCGGCGGACACCACCTCCACCGGGCGCAGGCGCAGCACCGTGACCGGGGCCGTGGGCCGCTCGGAAGTGCGGCGGTTCAGCCAGCCGTCCAGCTGCCAGCGCACCCGGTCGGCGGTGGCATCCTCGGTCAACGGTTCAGCGCACCGCCAGACCCGTTCCAGCTCTTCACCATTGGCGGTGACGGCATGGATGGCCAACCGGGTACAGCCGACCCCGGCCGCCTCCAGATGGCGATGCAGATCACTGGCCAGTGACCGTCCCGCGAAGGCTGCGGCATCCACCCGTTCGATCGGCGGGTCACAGTTCATCACCGCATCGAGTTCGATGGCCGGATCCCGTCCGGAGGGGCCACGGTCCGGCTCCCCACAGGCGAACCGGTGCGCCGTCACCGCATCCGCGCCGAACCGGGAGGCGACATCGGTACGGGACAACTCGGCGAACTGCCCAAGGGTTCGGATACCCATCCGCCACAACAGGTCTGCCAAGTCCTCACGGCCGGGAGCGGCCAGGGCCGGTTCGGTGGCCAACTGCCGGATCGACAGGCCAGAAAGAAACAGCGCGTCGTTACCGGGTTCGACGATGCAACCCGCCCGGGCGGCGAAGACCGCGGTGGAAAGTTGATCGGCGATACCGACCTGGCATTCGGCCCCCGCCGCGGCGACGGCGTCGATCAATCGTTCGGCCGCCACCGGTTCGGACCCGAAGTACCGTGCCGCGCCGCGTACCGAGAGCACCAGCAGTCCCGGACGCAGCACCTCGGCGCGCGGCACCAGATCGTCGACGGCAAGCGTCACGTTCTCGAAATGGCGGGCATCCCTGGCCGGGTCGGCGGTGACGACATGCAGTTGTGGGCACCGGGCCTGCGCCTCGCGGCGGCGCAGCCCGCGTCGGACCCCGGCCGCACGCGCCGACGCCGAGCAGGCGATCACCCGGTTGGCCAAAGTGACCGCGACCGGCACCGTCGACGTCAGGCCTGCCGCCGTCGCCGCGGCCACCGCGGGCCAGTCCATACACCAGAGGGCCAGCACCCTGGAATCCGCGGGCATGAGCTATCCGCCTGCCGCGCAAGCCGGTCCGACGCCTCGACCACGGGCCCGCATGGCCAGCCGGACCCGGCTGATCCGACCGCGCCCGGGCACCGGGACACCCCGGCCGGCACCGACCACCTCATAGCCGGACACCCGGGCCTCCAGCCGAGCCGACGCGCCCTGCCAGTCACCATCGGTGACCAGCAGGGTGCAGCCCTTCTGCCGGGCCCGCGCCACCATCACCCGGGCCCGGCTCGGCGGCACCGAACGCCCACCCAACCCGAGCACCACCAGATCCATCCCGTCCATCAGCACCGCGGCCACCTCGACGGGATCGGCGCCCGGGTCGGGGATCACCGCGAGCCGGCTCAGATCGGCGCCCATCTCCACTGCGGCCAGCAGGCCGACATCGGGTTGACCGATGATCACCGCGTGCCCACCTGCAGCCGTCACCGCCGCCACCATCCCCAGCGACAGCGACCGGGCACCCGCGGCCACCGCGACGGACCCGCGTGGCAGCATCGTCGGCAGGCCCTCGGGCAGCGTCTCAACCAGCGCCTCAGGCGGCTCCAGCAAAGATTCTGGAGCCGGGACCACCGCCGACGACCTGGGCACACCGCGATGTACCGGGCCGACCTTCCCGGACACGGAGGCAATCTTGCGCCGGAGGTGTTCTACCTGTTCGGAGCGGGTAAGCAGGCGTAAATCGAGCTCTGCCGCAGCAGTCACAACAACACCTCCCGCACCATCTGCCCATCACCATTTTCGAATATATGTTCGATCGCTCGAGTAAACACCCACCCCCCGACAGCGTCAAGCTGCGAGAGCCGGCCACCGACCCCCCCAGGACAAGGCCCCCCGTAATGGCTCTGCACCCGCGCGGACCTTGAGTTAGAGTTCCGTTCACCAGAACCCGCTTCGGGATGGGACTGGCCACAACTTGCGTTGCAGGTAGTGGGAATCCACTGCGATTCGCCGAAGGCCAAGTTCTGTAACAGCACGGGGGACAGTGAGGACAGCATCATGAAGTCTGGGCAGTTGACTCGTCGGCTCACCGTCATTGTGGGCGGTGCGGCAGTCATCGGGATGATCTCGTTCACCGCGGCGTGCGGTACCGAGGAGAAGAAGGGTCCCGAGACCACCACGCCAACCACCACCACGACGACGACCACCACCACCACGCCGGCCGCTCCCGCCCCGCCGCCTTCGGTCGAGCCGACCGAGAAGTCGATCAACCCCACCGGCGGCAATCTGTTCACGCCTGACGTGAAGGCACCGCCGGCGCCGACCGGCATCCCCGGCACCCACCGCTAGGTCGCGGGAGCGCAGAAAGTCGGTCGTTCGCCCATGGCGGGGATGAACATCGCCCCCGGACGGGCGTTACTGGCGCTGATCCTGTTCAGCGCCCTGCTGGTCTCCGACCTGCGAGCCGGCCCCGCCACAGGCGATCGGGCGTACGGTCCCACGCAAATTACGGGACCGTACGCCCAACTGCTTTCTGCCTCAACGGATCTCGGACCCGCCGAGAGCGGCTCGGCACAGCTGACCATGACGCTGCACGGCATCACCCGACCGGCTGCGCTGTTCGGGTGGGCCGAGGAGCATTCGCTGTCGGTCCGGTGGCGACCCGGTGATGCCTGGGCGATCGCCGAAGGCCGATCCGCCGCGATGGCAACCGCTTTCGGCGTGGACATCCACGACTACCGCGGCCTACGCGGTCAGGAGTTCTACGCCTCACCGCAGCAGCCGTCGGTACCCGAACCACTGACCGGGGAGGTCTCCGGAGTCGGCCGCATCCTGGGCTACACGCCGTACCGGATGTCGCTGCCGGACCTGCGGAACCTGCCTATCGATGTTCCGGACCAGGGGTTGACGCCGCAGGCGGTGCTCAACACCTACAACCTCACCAACCTGGCGAAACAGGGGTTCACCGGCAAGGGCACCACCATCGTGTTCTTCGCATTCGACGGTTTCGATCAGGCCGATCTGGACACGTTCGCCACCACCTTCGGCCTGCCCAGGTTCACTCCCACCGTGGTCGGCGGGCAACCGAGTGCCCCGCACGGTGAGACCACGATGGACCTGCAGGTCGCCCACGCCATCGCCCCTGATGCGCAGAAGGTCGTGGTCAACGCCCGGCCGACCGTTCAGGGGGACGGCGCCTACGAAAAGATCGGGAAGATGCTGGAGTCCGCGGACCAGCAGTTCCCCGGCGCAGTGTGGAGTTTCTCGATCGGCTGGGGCTGCGACAAGTTGATCACCGCAGCCGATCTCGCCCCCGTCCGCTCGGCACTGGTCACCGCACACACCCACGGCACCACGGCATTCAACGCCAGCGGTGACCTGGCCGGCCTGGAATGCAAAGGCGGACAAGACTGGTCGTCCGCACCCGAAGAAGATGACATCGGCCTGGACTCAGTGGCCTCCCTGCCGGAGATCACCGATGTCGGCGGCACGACGCTGTCCACCGACGCCGACGGCGGCTGGCTGGCCGAGCAGGCCTGGTTCGACGTCCCGCTGTCGCAGGGCACCGGCGGCGGGGTGTCCTCACTGTTCGACCGCCCCGAGTGGCAGCACGGACTGTCCGCACCCGGCGATCGCGGGGAGCAACGGCGACTGACCCCGGATGTGGCCGCCGTGGCCGACCCGTTCACGGGCGTGAAAATCGTTCTGAACGGCCAGGTTCTGGTCGGCGGAGGCACATCGCAGTCCGCCCCGTTGTGGGCCGGGATGGCCGCGGTGATGAATCAGTACCTGATCGCCAACGGCGGCCGCGCCCTCGGCGATCTCAATCCCCAGCTGTACAAGATCGCCAAAGGAGCTCCGCTGCCGGCTTTCCGTGATGTCGATCTCGGCGGCAATGCGGTGGCCACCGCCGCACCCGGCTACGACCTGGTGACCGGGCTGGGCTCGCCTGACGTGGAGAACCTCGTCAAGAACCTGCTCGTCCTGCAGAAGGCGAACCGATGACCGACACGCCTGACGACACCGACGTCCCCACCACCGAGTGCCGCGTCTGCAAGGTCGACGTGCCCGACGGCAAATTCTGTGGGCTGTGCGGGGTACCGATCGACAAGGAGCGAGGAGACGGACCGGAATGGTTGCGCCTCAGTGCATCCTGCGTCGCCCCCGACGAGCATCTGCTGCGCCCGTCGATCACCAGCTCGCTGTTCCCCCACCTGTCGCACCAATCCCGCACCCCGTTCCGCGTCGCGATGCTGGTCCTGTTGGCCGGGTTGGTGGCGTGCGCGCTGCTGCGGCTGCCCGCAGCCCTGATCGCGGTCGCTGCGCTCGGCCTTCCACTGCTGTTCCTGATCTATCTCTATGAGTCCGACGCCTTCCGCGACCTGCGCCGCGCCAATCTGGTGCTGACCATCGTGCTGGGAATCGCACTGGGAGTCGGATGGGTGCTTCTCACCGGCCATGTCATGGCCAAGTCCTACGGCGTCCCGCTCGGTGCCGGGGTGACCGGTTTCCGGATCATGCGCAACGGCTTGGGGATTCCGCTGGGCGGTGCGGTCCTGATGCTGGTGCCCGCTGTCGTGGTCCGGATCACTCGACCGGCCAGCCGGGAATCGTTGGACGGCTTCATGATCGGCGCGCTCGGTGCGACAGCCTTCACCGCGGCCGCCACCCTGACCCGGCTGGCACCGCAGCTCACCGCCGGCATGGTGGCGCGTAACCGCCCGATGTCCGGCCTGATCGTCGAGGCCGGGATACGCGGTGTTGCCGTGCCTTTGACCGCAGCATCCATCGGCGGTCTGATCGGTGCGGCGCTGTGGTTCACCCGCCCCGCCACCAAGATCGACAAACATGTCGGCTATGTCCGGCTGGTGATGTTCTCCTGCGCGTTTGCGGTGCTGATCATCTACACCGGGCTGGGTCTGGTCGATGTTGCCCGTATCCCCCAGTGGATCCAGCTGGCGGTGCACATCACGGTGGCGATGATTGCGCTACTGGCGCTGCGCGTCGGTCTGCATCTGGCGCTGCTGCACGAAGCACAGGACGAGATCGCCTCCGACCAACCCATCTTCTGCCCGCGCTGCGGCCACGTCGTGCCCGACATGTCGTTCTGCCCGCACTGCGGTGCGGCTACCCATGCCTCGTCACGCACGTCCAGAGAAGAGCGTCGTGAGCACCGGCCGGTGCGTGACCCGGGATGAGCACGTTCTTTCCCGGCTATGCGGTACCTATTTCCACCGGCCGCACCCGGGCCATCCGCAAGACGTCGGCCCTGAAAGTGCTGGCGGTCCTGGGTACGGGAATCGCCCTGGTTGCCGGCGCGCTGGCCTGGGTCTCCCATGCGACGAGCAAGCCACCGGTGCGATACATGTGCCCGCCCGAGTGCGGACAACCCCCGACCGGGCAGGCGGTGGCGATCAATCCGGTGTTCACCGCCCCCGACGGCAGCTTTTCGGTGTCCTACCCGGTGGCGTCCTCGGCCTACAAGGTCACCACCAACCCCACCGGTGTCACCGCGGAATTCCAGGCCGGTGACGGTGGCATGCTCCAGTTGTTCAGTGAGCCGGCCGGTGGACGCAACGCCGAGGACATCGCCAATTCTCTTGTCAAAAAGACATTTCCGGATACCAAGACGGCCTACGACATCCCCAACGCGATGGTCGGTTACCACCCCGGGTTCGGCCTGGTCGCCGACTGCTGGCCACAGGGCGCCACGAGTAACTACATGCGGATGCGGGTGCTGGTGTTGGTCGCGGTCAAAGACGACCTCGCCCTGATCGCATCGGCCGTAGGACCCTACCGGGAATTCGGCCCTGGCTCAGGGGCCAGCAAGCCCTCGGGCGCCAACCTGCAGCTGGCCCTGGACATGGGCAAATACGTCAACAGTTTCCGCTGGCGCGGGGACCCCAACCGCTGACCCCCGCGGTAGACGCGCCCGCTGCCGCGACCAGAAAACCTCGCAATTGACGTCCGCGCCGGAGCGCACTGGGCTAGGGTTTGCTGGCAGACCCTGTTCGGGGCCTGTTTCTGTATCGTCCGCGGGGGACAGTGAGGACTAATCATGAGGTCACGCCCATCAACTCGTCGCCTCGCAGTCGCCGCAGCCTCCGCCGCGATCATCGGGATGGTCGGACTCAGTGCTTGCGGTACCGGCGAGAAAGCACCCGAGACCACGAGCCCCACCCCGACCACCACGACAACGACGACGACCACGCCGTCGGCCCCACCGCCCGTGGCCCCCACCGAGAAGCAGGTCACCCCCGGTGGCGCCAACAGCTTCACGCCCACCCACGTGGAACCGCCCGGGCCACCCACCGGGCGTCACGGGATCGGCAGCCCCCACCGGCAGTAGCACCGTCGGAAATCGGCCGCTGACCCTGCGGCCACTCACGCCATGAGCACCGTCGATTGCCGAGCATGCCGAACCGATGTTCCGGCGGGCACATTCTGCGGACGGTGCGGTGCATACCTGGACCCGTCACGGGGTAGACCCGGGTGGTTACGAATCCGGGCGTACTGTGCGGGCCGCGAGCATCTGCTGCGGCCGTCGGCGGTCAGTTCGCTGTTCCCACAGCTACCGCAACATTCGCGCGCACCGTTCCGGCTGGCAGTGGGTGCGCTGGTGATCGCAGTGGTCGCTTGCGCACTGCTACGACTGCCGGCGGCGATGAACGCGTTCGCCGCATTCGGCGTGCCGCTGCTGTTCGTCGCGTATCTACGGAGATCCGTTGTCTCTCCGGATGTTCCGATACGCACACTGCTGCTGACCGCCGTCCTGGGAGCCGCGCTGGGCGCCGCCTGGACATTGACGACCGGAGCCGCAGTGGCCCGGGAGTACGACATGCCGATGGGCGTCGATGTGCCGCAGTTGCGGATCATGCGCGACGGTCTGGGTATCCCGCTCGGCGCCATGCTGTTGATGCTCACCCCGGTGGTGGCGATCCGCCTGCTCGGGCGGCGAACACGAGACCCGTTGGGCGGCTTTGCCATCGGTGCGCTCGGCGCCCTTGCGTTCACCGCGGCTGCCACGCTGAGCCGATTGGCTCCGCAATTCGACGACGGGATGGTGGACCACGACCGGCCGCTCAGCGGGCTGTTGGTACAGGCCGGCATCCAGGCGGTGGCGGTGCCGTTGACCGCCGCGGCCGCCGGTGCCCTCGTCGGCATCGCCCTGTGGTTCAGTCCGGCGCCGGACAAAGCGCGGGTCCGCACGGCCGTGCTGCTGACGGCCGCATCCGTCCCAGCCTGCTATGCGATTCTCGGTCTGATCGACATCGCGCCGGTGTCACAGATCTTGGTGCTGGCAGTGCATTTGGTCGTGATGGCGTTGGCAATGCTGGCACTGCGAGTCGGTCTGCAGCTCGCATTGCTCCACGGAGCGCACGACGCCGTTCCCGATGACGGACCCCTGTCGTGCCCACAATGCGACCACCCCGATTCCGCCATGGCGTTCTGCCCGAACTGCGGGTCCGCGGTCCGGGCGTTGTCGCGACCGGTGTACGGGGCCGGCGACCGCCGGTTACTGGGGGCCTGGGGTGCCGGGGTCGCAACAGTGGCAGCGGGCCTCGTCGGGGTGTCGGCATTGGTCAGCCACGCACCCGCGCTCTACGCATGCCCGCCGGACTGCGGCACTCCGCCGACGGCCGAACCGGTGGCGGCCAATCCCCGCTTCACCGCCTCGGACGGCGCGTTCTCCGTCGCGTATCCGGCCGCCGGTGCGGCCTACTCGGTCACCACCGCCGACGACGGTGTCACGGCGGATTTCCTGGCCGGAGACGGCGGCACGATGCAACTCATCGGCAAGCCCGCGACCGGGCGAACGCCGAAGGAGATCGCCACCGCTCTGGTCGATGACACGTATCCCGATTCCGACGTCGACTACGAGATCCCGAATGCCATGGTCGGCTATCAGCCCGGATACGGGATGGTCCTCGACAACTGGCCGCAAAACGCCACCGGTGACTACATGCGGATACGGGTTGTCATCGTGGCCGCGGTCAAGAACGACCTGGCACTGATCGCCGTCGCCACCGGCCCCTATCACGCCTTCGGCCCCGATTTCGGCCCCGGCATTCCGTCCGGTGCCGATTTGGACCTGGCGCAAGATATGGGCAAGTACGTCAACAGTTTTCGGTGGCGCGGCGACCCGGCCCGCTGAGCCGAATCAAACATCACCATCGCCAATTGGTGACATTGACAAATGTCATCAATTGCTGATGTACTCCTCGCACGCTTCGACGAGGAGGCCCCATGTCCGGAACCACCGGAATTCCCCCGGCCCAACGCGGATCCTTGCGATCCCGCAGCGCGTCCACAGTGAGCAGCCTCACCCTGCGCCAGGTCAGCGCCGCCCTGCCGCCGGACACCGGCTGGGGCCTGTGGACTTCCCGCAGACTGATCGCCCGGATCATGGCCACCTTCGGGCCGTCACTGTCGGGCACCCGCGTCGAACACGTCGACGTACGCATGGCCGACGGTCGACGCGTCGTGGGTGAATGGGTGCGCGGCCCCGGAGTGACCGAAGGTGAACGTGCCATCTACTACCTCCACGGCAGCGGATTCGCGCTGTGCTCGCCGCGGACCCACCGTCGGCTCACCGCCTGGCTGTCGCGCCTGACCGGACTGCCCGTGTTCTGTATCGACTACCGGCTGGCTCCCGAACACCGGTTCCCCGCCGCCGCCAACGACGTTCGCGCGGGCTGGGACTGGCTCTGCACCGAACGCGGGCTCCATCCCGGCCGCATCGTGATGGCGGGCGATTCCGCGGGCGGACACCTCGCCGTGGATCTGCTGCTGCAACCCGATGTCGTCCACCCCGCCGGGCTGGTGCTGCTCTCCCCGCTGATCGATCTGACGTTCGCCCTCGCGCGTGGCCGCGAGAGCCTGCGCCCGGACCCCGCGATTCGCGTCGCCGATGCTGCCCGCCTGGTCGAGTTGTATTGCGGGAGAGTTGATGTCAGCCATCCGAGACTGAAATTGGACGTCGCGGGCGGGCGACAGTTACCGCGAGCCCTGATCCAGGCCGGCGGCGCCGAGATGCTGCTTGCCGACGCCCGCTCGCTCGACGCGGACATCCGCGCTGCCGGGGGCGATGCCGAACTGCAGGTGTGGCCCGACCAGGTGCACGTCTTCCAGGCCCTACCCCGGCTCAGTCCGGAGGCCGCCCCAGCCGTGCAACAAGCCGCAGGATTCATCTCGGAATCCCTGCGCTGCAACACCATCGAGAACAACATCGAGGTCGCCGGGTGAACATCTTCGGATCGAGCCGCAAGCGCAGCCGGTACGCCGACGCGGTTGTCACCGGTGCGGGCAGCGGGATCGGCGCCGCCTTCGCACGCGAACTGGCTACGCGCGGTGGTCGGGTGGTGTGCAGCGACATCGACGAGGCCGCCGCCCGCGCCACCGCCGAGGCCATCACCGCCGAGGGAGGGCAGGCCACCGCGGTGCGCTGCGACGTCTCGCGGATCGAGGAAGTCACCCACCTTGCCGACGCCGCGCAAGCCTGGTTCGGCGGACCACCCTCCCTCGTCGTCAACAACGCCGGCGTCGGGGCCGGCGGACAACCCATCGGCGACACCAGCATCGACGACTGGAACTGGGTGCTCGGCATCAACCTGTGGGGGCCGATCCACGGTTGCCACGTGTTCACGCCGATCCTGCGTGCCGCGGACACGGACCAACCACGCGGCATCATCAATGTCGCCTCCGCCGCGGCATTCGGCGCTGCCCCGGGAATGGCCGCCTACAACGTCAGCAAGGCCGGGACGCTGTCGCTGTCGGAGACCCTGGCCGCAGAACTGTCCGGCACCGGCATCAACGTCACAGTGCTGTGTCCGACGTTCGTCAAGACCAACATCGTCGAAGCCGGCCGGATCACAGCCCAATCGACGCAGCTGGCCGACCGGCTGATGCGCTGGACCGGGTTCTCCCCCGAGCGCGTCGCCCGCATGTGCCTGGACACCAACGACCGTGGCGGCCTGTACTGCATGCCGCAACCGGACGCCCGGATCGGTTGGGGCATAAAACGACTCACCCCGACGGTGTACACCCGCACGGTCGGCCTTGCCACCCGCATCAGCAGTTCTGAGGAGGTTTCGTAATGACGATGGACATGGAACGAATGCTGGCGAAGATCAAGGACCGCCAGTGGGCCCTGGCCGACATCGACTGGGATGCACCGGGGGCCGAGACCATCACCGACGAGATGCGGCCGAAACTCAAGGCTTTCATGGCCGATCTGTGCTGGATCGAGAATGTCGGTGCGCGTGGGTTCGCCGCGCTGGCCAAGAAGGCGCCGACCCCGACCATCGCCGAGATCTACCGCTACTTCCACGCCGAGGAGCAGCGGCACGCCAATGCCGAGCTAGCCCTGATGAAGCGCTGGGGCATGCTCGAGGACGGCGAGATGCCCGAACCGAACGTCAACATCCGGTTGGCCATCGAGTGGCTGGACACCTTCTCGGACAACATGTCTCTGTCGGTCCTCGGTACCGTCATCCCGATGCTCGAAGTGGCTCTCGACGGAGCACTGCTGAAGTTCCTGCTCGAAGAGGTCGACGACCCCGTGTGTCACCAGGTCTTCGAGAAGATCAACAACGACGAATCCCGCCATATCGCGGTTGATTTCGAGGTGCTCGACATGATCGGCAACTCCACCGCGCGGAGACTGGCGGTCGAATTCGTCGGCAACGTGGCATCTCCCGGGGTGATCATCGGCACGTTGATGTACGTGCCGCTGCTCAACCGGATGCGCAACAACATCGTCGACATGGGCCTGCAACCGGAGAAGCTGTACAAGGCGATGATGCGCTTCAAGGAGATCGGAGGCCGCGGTGAGTACACCAGGCGGGTCCCGACCTACCAGCTGCTCAAGCTGCACGGCCGGATGGTCACCAACCCACGCCACCCCTATCACTGGATCGCCAATCCCATGGTGTGGGCCTCCGACCGCTATCCGAAGACGCTGCTGCGGCCGATCCCCTCTTGGTTCAAAGAACTGACCCACGAGCCGGCGGCCTGACATGGCGAATCGGACTTACGACACGCTGATCGTCGGCGCCGGGTTCACCGGCATCGGCACCGCGATCAAGCTCATCGAGGCCGGAGTCGACGACTTCGTCATCCTGGACCGTTCGGACCGCGTCGGCGGGACGTGGCGCGACAACACCTATCCCGGTGCGGCATGCGATATTCCGTCGCTGCTGTACTCGTTCTCGTTCGTCAAGAACCCGGACTGGTCGCGGGCCTACTCCCCGGCCGGCGAGATTCGTCAGCACATCGAGGACATGGTCGACGCGTTCGACCTGCGCCGGCGGATCCAGTTCGGTATCGAGGTCGACGGTCTGTCGTTCGATGAAGCCGAAGGCGTCTGGACGGTCAAGACAACTGGCCGCAAGCGTTTTCGGGCCCGGACAGTGGTACTGGCCTCCGGTCCCCTGCCCGACCACAAGTGGCCCGACATCCGCGGACTGGACACCTATCAGGGCCACAAGATCCACAGCGCGAACTGGGATCACGACTACGACTTCACCGGCAAGCGCGTCGCCGTCATCGGCACCGGAGCCAGCGCCGTACAGATCATCCCGGAGCTGGTGAAGACCGCAGGCTTCGTCAAGGTGTTCCAACGCACTCCGGGGTGGGTGATCCCGCGTCTGGACATCGCCACTCCCCCGGCCGCGCGCACATTGTTCACGAAAGTACCTGCCGTACAACAGCTCGCCCGCCAGATCCTGTTCTGGGGTCATGAGGCGAGCGCGACGGCGATGGTGTGGGACACCCCGCTGACGGGCCTGGTCGCGCGGCTCGGCAAGGCGCATCTACGCCGGCAGGTTTCCGACCCGTGGCTGCGCAGGCAGCTCACCCCGGATTTCACCCCCGGCTGTAAACGCATGCTGGTCTCCAGCGATTACTACCCGGCGCTGCAGCGCGACAACTGCAAGCTGATCGACTGGCCGATCGCCACGATGAGCCCGGTGGGTATCCGTACCAGCGACGGCATCGAACACCACCTCGACGCGATCGTGTTCGCCACCGGCTTCGACGTCCATCTCACCGGTCCGCCGTATCCCGTCACCGGTCTCGGCGGCCGGTCGCTGGCCGATGAATGGACAGGCGGCGCCCAGGCCTACAAGAGCATCAACGTCCACGGGTACCCGAACCTGTTCCTGATGACCGGCCCCAACTCGGGGCCGGGCCACAACTCACTGCTCGTCTACGTCGAGGGCCAGATCGACTACGCCGTCGCCGGTATCCGCACGATCCTGCGCAAGAATCTGCGATATCTCGACGTGCGCGCCGACGTCCAGGAGCGGCACAACACCCGGTTGCAGCGGCGACTGACGAAAACCACCTGGATGTCAGGGTGCACCAGCTGGTACCTGACCGCGGACGGATTCAACGCGTCGATGTATCCCGGAACCGCCACCCAGTATCTTCGACAGATGCGGGAATTCCGGCTCGGTGACTACGACGTGGCACGCGACGCACGTGTCGCGATCAGCTCCTCGGCCTGATGGCGGCCAAGCAGCCCCGGCAGTCGGCGGGTGCCATCTCGACGATCCTCACAGGTCTGCGCCGGGCCCCACGGCAGATCCGGCGCGGATCGCGCGACGTCATCGAAACGGCGGTGGCCCAGCTCTTCGACGCCGCCGTGCAGCCGCACGGCGTCGCGGCGTCCGGCGAATACCGGATCGACGAACTCGCGCGGCTGGCCGACACCACCACCCGAAACATTCGGGTGTACCGCGACCGGGGACTGCTGCACCCACCGCTGCGGGTCGGCCGGATCGCGTTGTTCAACGACACCCACCTGACCCGGCTGCGGCTGATCACCTCGATGCTGGATCGGGGCTACAACATCGCGCACGTCCACGAGATGCTCAGCGCGTGGGAGCAGGGCAAGGACATCGGGGACGTCCTCGGGCTGGAGGACGCCATCGCCGGCAACTGGGCGACCGAGAAGCCCGAACGCATGCCGCTCGCCGATGCGAAACGTCTGGTCGATGACGACGCTGCCTTCGACCGGCTGATCGGCAACGGCGTGATCAAGCTCGAGAAGTCATCGGGTGAGGCAATCATCGTGCGGCCCAAGCTGATCGAGGCATTCAACGAGGTGCGGCAGTACGGTGTCCCGATCGACACATTGATCAACGTGCACGAGCAGGTGGTGCCGCTCCTCGACCAGATCAGCTCGATCCTGGTGCGGGCCGGGGTGGATCAGGTGTCCGAGAAGATCAAGCCCGGCGAGTCGCTGCCGGCGGATACCGAAGTGGCCGAACTGATCACGATGCTGATCCAGTTCCGGACCCAGGCGGTGTCCGCGGTCAGCGCGACACTGGCCGCCTCGATCGAGTCGACCATCGAATCGGTCGTCAGTCAGATGCTGACCGAGTACGTCGAGAACGCTGCCACCAACCCCGGCGAGCAGACGTGACCGCAGCCCGAAACCCGCGGAAATCAAACGCCCGCCGTGCGGATGACGCCCTATGGCCTGTCAGTTGTTTTGCCGCACCTTGTTCCTGAAGTCCGCATAGTACTGACGACCGTACTCATTGTTCGCGGACTGCATCTTCTTTTCCAGATACTGCACCACCGCGCCTCGGTGTTGTTCCGGAATATCGTCGCCATATAAGTCAAGCACCACCTCGAATGATCGTTCGGCAACCTTCTTCGGAGACAAGCTCTTTATGCCGATAAAGTAATCCCACTTATTCTCTTCACTGGCCATAAACGTGCGCATGCGAGGAAGGAAGATCGCAACGTACGGCCCGACGTTATTTCTGCGAGCATTCGACAACATCAAGTCATAGATTTCGGAGGTTTCCTGCAGGCCATACCGTTGAAGCATGTTACCGATCGCAGAGATGACCAGAATCGTCAGCTTGTCGTCATTCGGGCGAGCCTCCTGAATGCTCAGAAGCAACCGCGCAAATTCGCCATCCTCGAACAGTTCGCGATAATACTGCGAGCTTTCCGCTCTTACCGCTCTGTCATATTTTGCAACAGCTGTCGCCAATTCCTGGTCATTCAGGCTCCGCCAAGACCGGATCACGTCTTTGACAAGGCGTATTTCCTCGAGGTTCTTTCTGATCTTCGCGGGGATGGTGTTGTTCTCAGACAAAGGGTTGCTAACCAATGCCCGGCGCGCCCCGTCATTCCCACTCGATGGTGCCCGGCGGCTTGCTGGTGACATCCAGCACCACCCGGTTGACTTCGGGCACCTCATTGGTGATCCGGGTCGAAATCCGTTCCAGCACTTCGTAAGGCACGCGGGTCCAGTCCGCGGTCATGGCGTCCTCACTGGACACCGGGCGCAGCACGATCGGGTGACCGTAGGTGCGCCCGTCGCCCTGCACACCGACCGATCGCACGTCGGCCAGCAGCACCACCGGGCACTGCCAGATCTGCTGGTCCAGGCCGGCCGCGGTGAGTTCCTCGCGGGCGATCGCATCGGCACGGCGCAGCGTGTCGAGCCGGTCGGCCGTCACCTCGCCCACGATCCGGATGCCCAGACCCGGGCCCGGGAAGGGTTGGCGGCCAACGATTTCCTCCGGCAGGCCCAGTTCCCGGCCGACCGCGCGCACCTCGTCCTTGAACAACAGCCGCAGCGGCTCGACGAGCTTGAACTTCAGATCGTCGGGCAGCCCACCGACATTGTGGTGGCTCTTGATGTTGGCCGTGCCGGTGCCGCCACCGGATTCCACGACGTCGGGGTACAGGGTGCCCTGCACCAGGAACTCGATCTCGCCCTCGCTCGCGCCCAAGGTGTCGCGAACCACCCGCTCGAACGCGCGGATGAACTCACGGCCGATGATCTTGCGCTTGCCCTCGGGGTTGGTCACCCCGGACAGTGCCTCGAGGAAGCGATCGGCGACGTCGAGGGTGACCAGTTTCGCACCGGTCGCCGCAACGAAGTCGCGCTCGACCTGCGCGCGCTCTCCCGCCCGCAGCAGGCCGTGGTCGACGAACACACATGTCAATCGATCCCCGATGGCACGCTGCACCAACGCGGCCGCCACCGCGGAGTCGACGCCACCGGACAGTGCGCAGATGGCCTGGCCGTCGCCGATCTGCTCCCGCACTGCCTCGATCAGCTGATCGGCGATATTGGCGGCGGTCCACGTCGCACCGATGCCGGCGAATTCGTGCAGGAACCGGCTCAGCACCTGCTGGCCGTGCGGGGAATGCAGCACCTCGGGGTGGTACTGCACGCCGGCAAGCCGACGGGCCCGGTTCTCGAAGCCGGCGACAGGGGCGCCGGCGCTGGAGGCGATCACGTTGAACCCATCCGGCGCCGCGGTGACCGCGTCGCCGTGGCTCATCCACACCGGCTGGGTACCCGGCAGTTCGGCATGCAGGTCACCGCCCGACACATTCAGCTCGGTGCGTCCATACTCGCTGGTCCCGGTGTGTTCGACGGTGCCGCCGAGCGCCTGGGCCATGGCCTGGAAGCCGTAGCAGATGCCGAACACCGGAACGTCGAGATCGAACAACGCCGGGTCCAGGCGAGGGGCGCCCTCGGCGTACACACTGGCCGGGCCGCCCGACAGCACGATGGCCCGTGGATCCTTGGCCTTGATCTCCTCGACCGTGGTGGTGTGCGGGATGACCTCAGAAAACACCCGCGCCTCACGGACCCGGCGAGCGATCAGCTGTGCGTACTGAGCGCCGAAGTCGACGACGAGGACAGGACGGGGAGATGCAGACGTCACCGCAACAGTCTAGTGGGCAGGTCAGAGCGTGCTCGCGGCGCCGGAAATCTCGGCAGATGGCACCTGTGAGCGGGTCCTATACTTCGGGTCGACGATCTTCCGGGGGGGAGGTAGAGCAAGTGTCACTGCAGTGGGTTCTCGAAGGGTTCCACCCCGATACCGAACAACTGGTTCACGACTACCCGCTGCCCCGCTTGACTCCCGCAGCAATACGCCAGATCTTGAATGTGCCCGAAGGCATTCCGATCGAACCCTTTTGTTTCGACATACCGGACGACAGGTCGCTACACGCGCTGGCCGAATTCGCCGAAGCGCCCGTTACCCTCGATCCGACATTCACCTATCAACTCGGTTGCTACAGCGAGTAGATCATCCGTGATGTGGCATCTCGAGGGATACGACCGGGAAACCGAAATTCTCGCCTGCGTGTATCCACTCCCGAGGCTCTCCACAACGGAAATGGCGGCTGCCGTGTGTTGCGACCAGCGCAGTAGCGCGCCATTGCAATCTCGCCTGGACGCGGGCGGGGTTACCTAGGCTACGGTCTTGAACTGGGCGTAGCGCTGTCCACCCGACCCTCACATCGCCACGGCTCAGGCGATGTGTCCTTCGAAGCCAAGCGATTCCGCCATCGCGCGATAGCGCCCCACCAAGTCCCGGTAGGTCACGTCGTCACCGTGGGTTCGGGCCAGTCGGGCACGCATTCGTAGCAGCCAGATCTCTCGTACCGCCAAACCATCGTGGACAGGCTCCGCTGCCAACCGCTCGATCGCGGCCTCGGCTTCGGCCACGTCACCCTCGGCCCCGCGATCCAGCAGTGTCTCTACCAGAACACCCGTCGCAGGAATGCCCCACGACAGCAGCTGTCCCTCGCGAACCAGTTGGTCCACGACGGCGAACATGAGCGGTATCGCCTCATCGCGATCTCCACGTCGAGCCCTCTCACGTGCCGAGTACGCGTTGATGAGCCGTAACTCGCTCAGGTTGTGTCCGCGACGCACAAATACATCGCCGACCTCCCCCAGCAGCTTCTGCCCGCGGTCACGCTCCGCATCCGTGTAGCGGTGCACCAGCGCCAGGCCCAGTATGGCCCGGGCGAATACCAACGCCATATCGTCACCGGATCGTTCGGCAATCCGCAGCGCATCGTCGATCTCGCGCATCACCGAATCATCGGGCCACAGCACCCCAAACGGTATTCCCGGGAAGTAGACATAGGCGACGACCGCGGCGTAGGACAACGGGTCGGCGGTGCGGGCCATGGCCACGCCGTGGCGCAGGTCGTCGCGCCAGCCGGGACGACCCAGGCAATACCGGGCCAGTGCCCGCGTCGTAAAGGCGAGCGCTAACGGAGACCCGATGATGAAGTTGCCTTTCGACGGATCACCGTCGGCCAAGTCGATGGTCCGCTGCGACCACTGCAGCACGTCACCCCACTCGCCGTTATGAGCCCTGGCGTAGATCACCGGGAAGGACAGCCCCACGGTCAACGTCGGATCGCCGATCGACTCGATGAGCGCCCAGGCTTCCGATGCCAACCGCGACGCCTCGCGGATCTGGCCCCGGAACCCGTGATCCAGCACCAGCCCGGCCATGGCGATGGCCAGCGACGCCGTGTCCCCGGCGGCGGTGCACAACTCCCGTAATTCCTCAAAGCGGTCACCGGCAACATTCATATGGGTTCGCCAGGCGATCCCGCACAACATGGTGCGAGGGGCGATGCGCATCGCTGTCCGGTTCGAGTCCTCGGCAGGCACTGCGTCGGCGATCGCTCGGGCGCGCTCCCAACTCTGTCGCGCCGCGGCGATGTCGCGGTAGGTCGCCCAGGTCGCTGCGCGCATATGCCACTGATATGCGGGGTGCAGATCACCGGCGGCCTCCAGGTGTTCGGCAATCATGGCGGCATTCTCATCAGCCGCTGCCGGGCCACGTGATTCGATTGCGGCCGCGACGCGCCGATGCAGCTCGGCGCGATCCGATTTGAGCTGTGATTCGTAGGCGACCGCGCGGATCAGCGGGTGACGGAATGCGTACTCGGGGGTAAACCGCACCTCATCGATCAGCTCGGCCTCGAGCAGATCGTCAAGCTCGGGATCTGCCTCAAGCGTGGCGAGCAACTCCGCCCCGAAGCGGGCTCCGATTACCGACGCCGCGTTCAACGTTCGCTTGGCCGGGATGCTCAGCCGATCGATGCGCGCCTCGATGGCCGCCTGCACAGTTGCGGGTACTGCCACCTCGGCCGCGTCGGCACGGCAGGCGTAGCGACCGCGCTCTCCGGCCAGCACGCCGCGCTCGGCGAGATCGCGCACCATCTCCTCGGCGAAAAACGGATTCCCCGCGGCCCGCTCGGCGACGACCACCGCCAACTCACCGACCGAGGGATCCGAACCCAGCAGCTCACCCATTAGCGCTGCGGTGTCCGAATCCCCCAGCGGCCCAAGCGCTATCGTCTGCGCGCCGCGCACCCGCGACAACGCCCCCTCATACTCGGGGCGGAAGGTGATCAGCACCATCGTGGGGGTGCGCGGAACCACGGTGAGGAAGTCGGCCAACAGCGACTCGCTGACCGCGTCGATCCAGTGCACATCCTCGATGATGAACAGCGCCGGCTCGGTGCGCGCCAGCGTTGTCGCGTTCACCAACGCGGTCAACCGGCGCCGTCGCGCATCCGGGTCGATCTGGGGCAGTGGCACCTCGGGGTCGGCGATTCCCAGTAGATCATCGAGTAGCAGCAGATCCTGCGGGTCGACCTCGGTCACATACGCCCGCAACCCAGCGCGAGCGGCTTCGCCGTCAAGGCCGGCCACGCCGCTGCCCGCCCGCAGTAGCCGCGCCACGGCATAGAACGGGACGTCACGAGCATGCGACTCGCAAAACGCCCAAAACACCTCGACCCCACGACCCGCCGCGGCCGCGGCGGCCTCCCGGGCCACCCGGGACTTGCCGATGCCCGGCGGTCCCGCCACATTCACCACACCACCGTTGCCACCGATCATGCGGTCCAGCAGGGCGTCGATGGCAGCCATCTCCCAGCGCCGCCCGACCAGGCTCGCTTCTGCGCTCCTAACCAGGGCATCTCGCGGGCCGAGCGCGACCAGCCGCCGCGCGGAAACTGGTTCGTCGGCCCCCTTGATGTGCACCCACTCCGGTTCGCCCAGCACCGCGAGGTACTCGACCAGCCGCGCGGTCGCCTCCGACAGCAGCACTCCGCCCGGCGGGGCCGCCGATTCCATCCGCTGCGCCAATCCCACTTGTGCGCCGATCGCGGCATAGCCCAACGCCCCCGAACCGATATCCCCGGCGATCACCTGACCTGAGTTCAGGCCCACCCGCAACCGCAGCACCACACCGTCGCGGTGGGCCACCTCTGCAGCCAGACGCCTAGCCTCGCCCTGAATCGACAACGCGGCCAAACATGCCCGAAAAGCGTGATCCTCCAACGCAACCGGGGCGCCGAACACCGCCATCACCCCGTCGCCGGTGTATTCCGCCGTGCCCCCGTATCGGCGCACCACCGCCGCCGAGCACTCCACCAACTCGGTGATGATCTCGCGAAGTCTCTCCATATCCACGGTGGCCGCGATGTCCATCGACCGCACCACATCGGCGAACAACACCGTCACTTGCTTGTACTCGGCGTGGCCGTCCAGCCCTGGCAGAGCGCCGCCGCAGGCGTCGCAATACTTGGCACCGGCCCGGGACGGTGCCGAGCCGCACGATGTGCAGACAACTCGCGCTGGGGTCATTCGCGTCCTTCCCGCAGGACAGGGAACGCTCGACCAGCTCAGCATAGGGCGCTACGTCCCACGCTGGGAACGTCGCGAAGTACCCCCGCGCACCGAACTCGGCATGCTGAAGTAGTACCTGTACGCATCCGGAAGCGAGGTTGCCTGTGCTGGGTCTTCCCGAGCAGATCGCCGCCTGCCTGTTCGACCTCGACGGCGTGCTCACCGATACCGCCAGCGTGCACAAGAAGGCATGGAAGGCGATGTTCGACGAGTACCTGAAGGCACGGGCCGAACGCACCGGTGAACCGTTCGTCGCCTTCGACATCGACGCCGACTATCTGAACTACGTCGACGGCAAGCGCCGGCAGGACGGTGTCCGGTCGTTCTTGGCCAGCCGCGGCATCGAGCTGCCCGAGGGCTCACCGGACGACGGCACCGACGCCGATACCGTCGAGGGTCTGGGCAACCGCAAGAACGCGATGTTCCACGAGACCCTGCAGTCCGACGGAGTCGAGGTGTTCGAAGGATCGCGGCGCTACCTGCAGGCCGTGGCGCAGGCCGGCCTGCGCCGGGCCGTGGTGTCCTCCAGCGCCAACACCGAAGAAGTACTCAAGCTGACGAGATTGGACACATTCATCGAGCAGCGGGTGGACGGGGTGACGATGCGCGACGAGAACCTGCCGGGCAAACCGGCGCCGGACAGCTTCCTGCGCGCCGCCGAACTTCTCGGCGTCTCCCCCGCGCAGGCCGCCGTGTTCGAGGACGCGCTGGCCGGGGTCGCAGCCGGCCGGGCCGGAAAGTTCGGTTTCGTGGTGGGCGTGGACCGGGTCGGGCAAGCCGAGCAGTTGCGCCGCGACGGCGCCGACATCGTCGTCACCGACCTCGCGGAATTGATGTAGCGCCATGATGATCACCCACGACGCGTACCCGGTGGAACCGTGGCAGGTGCGCGAAACCCGTTTGGACCTCGACCTGCTGGCTCAGTCCGAATCGCTGTTCGCGCTGTCCAACGGTCACATCGGCCTGCGCGGCAACCTCGATGAGGGCGAGCCGTACGGCCTGCCCGGGACGTACCTGGCCGGGTTCTTCGAGGTGCGCCCGCTGCCCTACGCCGAAGCCGGATTCGGCTACCCCGAGGCCGGGCAGACCGTCGTCGACGTCACCAACGGCAAGCTGCTGCGGCTGTTGGTCGATGACGAGCCCTTCGACGTGCGCTACGGCGATCTGATCGACCATGAGCGCACTCTGGATCTGCGCGCCGGCACCCTGACACGCCTCGCGCACTGGCGCTCCCCGGCGGGAAAGCAGGTCCGGGTGGTCTCCACCCGGCTGGTGTCCTTCGCGCACCGCGGCGTGGCCGCCATCGAGTACACAGTGGAGGCGATCGGCGAATTCACCCGGGTGACAGTGCAATCCGAGCTCGTCACCAACGAAGATCAACCCGAGACCGCCGGCGACCCGCGGGTATCGGCGGTGCTCAAACACCCGCTGCACGCCGTGCACCACGAAAACACCTACAGCGGTGCGCTTCTGGTGCACCGCACCAGAAGCAGTGGACTGATGATGGCGGCCGCGATGGACCATGACGTCGAGGTGCCGGGGCGGGTAGAGGTGAACACCGACTCCCGTGACGACCTGGCCCGGACCACCGTCATCTGCGGGCTGAGGGCCGGACAGAAGCTGCGCATCGTCAAATATCTCGGCTACGGATGGTCCAGCCTGCGTTCGCGCCCCGCTCTGCGCGATCAGGCTGCCGGCGCCATCACCGGCGCCCGCTACAGCGGGTGGCAGGGGCTCCTGGACTCCCAGCGCGCCTACCTCGACGAGTTCTGGGACTCCGCGGACGTCGAGGTCGAAGGCGACCCGGATTGCCAGCAGGCGGTGCGATTCGGGTTGTTCCACGTGCTGCAGGCCAGTGCCCGTGCAGAGCGACGTGCCATCGCCGGCAAGGGGCTGACCGGCACGGGTTACGACGGTCATGCCTTCTGGGACACCGAGGGTTTCGTGCTGCCGGTGCTGACGTACACCCAGCCCCAGGCGGCCGCCGACGCACTGCGGTGGCGGGCCTCCACGCTGGACCTCGCCCGCGACCGTGCGCAACAGCTCGATCTGAAGGGCGCCAGTTTCCCGTGGCGCACGATCCGGGGTGAAGAATGCTCGGCGTACTGGCCGGCGGGCACCGCCGCATGGCACATCAACGCCGACATCGCCGCCGCGTTCGAGCGCTATCGCGTTGTCACCGGCGATGATTCGCTGGAGCAGGAATGCGGCCTGGAGGTCCTGGTGGACACCGCCCGGCTGTGGATGTCGCTGGGTCACCATGACCGCCACGGGATCTGGCACCTGGACGGCGTGACCGGACCCGACGAATACACCGCGGTGGTGCGCGACAACGTCTTCACCAACCTGATGGCCGCACACAACCTACGGGTGGCCGTCGACGCCTGCACCCGCCATCCGGACGCGTCCTACTCGATGGGCGTGACCACCGAGGAGACCGCGGCCTGGCGAGACGCCGCCGACGCCGCCCACATCCCGTACGACGACGAGCTGGGCGTGCACCCGCAGTGCCAGGGCTTCACCACGCTGGCCGAATGGGACTTCACGTCCAACACCACCTATCCGCTGTTGCTGAACGAGCCGTATGTCCGGCTCTACCCGGCCCAGGTGCTCAAGCAGGCGGATCTGGTGCTGGCCATGCAGTGGCAGAGCCACGCGTTCACCCCGGAACAGAAGGCCCACAACGTCGATTACTACGAGCGGCGCACCACCCGCGACTCGTCACTGTCGGCATGTACCCAGGCGGTGATGTGCGCCGAAGTCGGCCACCTCGAGCTGGCCCACGACTACGCCTATGAGGCCGCGCTGATCGATCTGCGTGATCTGCAGCAGAACACGCGCGACGGCCTGCACATGGCCTCGCTGGCCGGTGCCTGGACAGCGCTGGTGGCCGGGTTCGGCGGACTGCGCGACGACGAGGGCGCCCTGTCGTTGGACCCGCATCTGCCCGACGGCATCTCGTGCCTACGTTTCCGGTTGCGCTGGAAAGGATTCCGGGTGACGGTCGATACGCATCACGACGCCGTCACCTACACCTTGCGCGACGGGCCGGGCGGGTCGCTGACCATCCGTCACGCCGGGGGCGACGTGGTGCTCAGCACCAGTGAACCGACCACCGTCGCGATCGTTCCCCGCCATCCGCTACTGCCACCCCCGCCTCAGCCACCCGGCCGGGAACCGGTGCGCCGTCGCGCCGGCCACGCCGAACAGTAACGACCCGGCTCGCCGGGTGTGGATTCGAAAGCCACCGGGTACTCAGCGCTCGTACGTCACAGCGATGGCGTCGCATTGTGCGGCGCTTTCCGCTGCACAGCGAGAGGAGCGACGGGGTGACCGGTACCCAGCCCAAGCCGACAACCACCGACGCCGGAATTCCGGTGTACAGCGACGAACATTCGCTGACGATCGGTCCGGACGGACCGATCCTGCTGCAGGACCACTACCTGATCGAGCAGATGGCGATGTTCAACCGGGAGCGGATCCCGGAGCGCCAGCCGCACGCCAAGGGCGGCGGCGCATTCGGTCACTTCGAGGTGACCAACGACGTCAGCGCCTACACCAAGGCCGCGCTGTTCCAGCCGGGCGTCAAAACCGAGACCCTGACCCGGTTTTCGACCGTGGCCGGCGAGCGCGGCAGCCCAGACACCTGGCGTGATCCACGCGGGTTCGCCACGAAGTTCTACACGACCGACGGCAACTTCGACATGGTCGGCAACAACACCCCGGTGTTCTTCATGCGCGACCCGTTGAAGTTCCAGCACTTCATCCGGTCCCAGAAGCGGCGAGCGGCCGACAATCTGCGCGACCACGACATGCAGTGGGATTTCTGGACCCTGTCCCCCGAATCGGCCCATCAGGTGACGTGGTTGATGGGCGATCGCGGCATCCCCCGCGACTGGCGCCACATGAACGGCTACTCCAGCCACACCTACAGCTGGATCAATGCCGCCGGGGAGATCTTCTGGGTCAAATACCACTTCAAGACCGACCAGGGCGTCGAGTTCCTCACCCAGGAGGAAGGCGACGAGATGGCCGGCATCGACGGCGACGCCCACCAGCGCGACCTCTACTCGGCGCTAAAGCGCGGCGAGTTCCCGACCTGGTCATTGAAGGTCCAGATCATGCCGTTCGAGGAGGCCAAGGACTATCGCTTCAACCCGTTCGATCTGACCAAGGTGTGGCCGCACGGCGACTATCCGCTGATCGACGTCGGCACTCTGCGGCTGGACCGCAACGTCACCGATTACCACACCGAGATCGAGCAGGCCGCCTTCGAACCGAACAACCGCGTGCCCGGCACCGGGCTGAGCCCGGACAAGATGCTGTTGGCCCGCGACTTCTCGTATGCCGATGCCCATCGCCACCGGTTGGGGACCAACTACAAGCAGATCCCGGTGAACGCGCCGAAGGTCGAGGTCAACAGCTATTCGAAAGACGGCTCGATGCGGATCGAGAATGTGACCGATCCGGTGTACGCCCCGAATTCGTACGGCGGCCCGCAGGCCGATCCGGCCCGCACGGGTGAATCGCTGTGGCGTGCCGACGGTGACATGGTTCGCGCCGCCTACACGCTGCACGCCGAGGACGACGACTGGGGCCAGGCCGGAACCATGGTCCGCGACGTGCTCGACGATGCGGCGCGGGCCCGGCTGGTTTCCAACATCGCCGGCCACCTGTCGAAGGGCGTCTCCGACCATGTCCTGGAACGGGCCTTCGAATACTGGAAGAACGTCGACAAACAGCTCGGCGAGAAGGTCGAAGCCGCGGTCAGCAGCGGCGGCTGACTAGCCCGCAGAAGAGTCGTCGGGTGTGAGGATCTGTGCGATCTCCGCGCTCACCGTGGCGCGCACGTCGTCGTCGCTGATCGAGTCCAGGCCGGTCGCCGACTTCAGGAACGGTTCGAACAAGCGCCACCCCAGTTGCAGCGCAACGGCGTTGGCGACGGCCAGCCGCCCGGTGCGCTCATCCTCGAAACGCGGCAGCACCTGTCCGAGCAGCCTCGTGACCCCCGGAAACTGGGTCTGCAGCCGGCCCACGGGGTAGCCGTCGAGCAGCGCCCTGGCCATCAACCGCATGTGTTGGTCCATGGTCCGGTCGATCTCGTCGGCTGGGCCCCCGTCGTCCAACAGCATGGTGAGCCGGCCACCGAGATGATCGAGTACGGCGCCGACCAACTGCTCCTTGGTACCGAAGTGCCGGTAGATCAGTCCGTGGTTGACCTTGGACCTGGCCGCGATGTCACGGATGGACGTGGCCGCCGGGCCGTGTTCGGCGAACAGTTCGGCCGCCGCGGACAGCGCCGCGGCCACCACCTCGTCACGGCCCACCGGGCTCGCCGGATCTTTCGCCGGTGGCGTCGGTGTAGTCACGTGGTTACACTAGCTCACATGCAGGTGTAGTCACTTGACTACAGTTGTTCCCACCAGCGCAAAGGACTGATCCGATGACCGCTTCCACCACCACTCCCCTCACCGTCAAGAAGCTCGGCAGCCGTATCGGCGCCCGTATCGACGGGGTCCAGCTGGGCGGGGATCTAGACAAGAGCACGGTCGCCGAGATCCGGCGCGCGCTGCTGGAGCACAAGGTGATCTTCTTCGGCGGCCAGCACCACCTCACCGATGAGGAGCACCACGCCTTCGCACGGCTGCTGGGCAAGCCTGTCGGCCACCACGCACTCAAGCAGGCGGATGCCCCGATCATCACCCCGCTCGACTCCGAGTACGCCAAGGCCACCCGCTGGCACACCGACGTCACGTTCGTCCCCGACTACCCCGCCATCTCGATCCTGCGCGCGGTGACACTGCCCGAATACGGCGGATCCACCCTGTGGGCATCGACCGCGGCGGCCTACGACGCGCTGCCCGAGCCACTCAAGCGCCTCACCGAAAATCTCTGGGCCCTACACAGCAACCGCTTCGATTACGCAGCGGCACCCGTTGCCACGCTCACCGACGAACAACAGCAGATGCGCGCCGCGTTCGAGAAGCCCGATTTCCGTACCGAACACCCGGTGGTGCGGGTGCATCCGGAGACCGGCGAGCGCACCCTGGTGGCCGGCGACTTCACCCGCGGCTTCCTCGGCCTGGACAGCCACGAATCCGCGACGCTACTGGAGTTGCTGCAGCGACGGATCACCGTCCCGGAGAACACCATTCGTTGGAACTGGGCACCCGGCGACGTCGCGATCTGGGACAACCGGGCCACCCAGCACCGCGCTGTCGACGACTACGACAACCAGCGCCGGGTGATGCACCGCGTGACGCTTTCCGGTGACGTGCCCGTCGACATCCACGGGCAGCCCAGCCGGCCGCTCGCGGATGCCGCTCTGCTCCAGGCGGTCTGATTCACATCTTGATCGCCGGCATCAGCCTGGTCATGTTCCACAGCCGGTTGCGTCGGGCCGACAACGCGGAGATCGTCAGGGCACCCGCCCAGATCGCCAGCAGCGTGATGATCGCCTGCCAGAGCCGCTGGTCGATCCCACCGAGGATGAGCTGACGTAATCCGTTGACGCCGTAGGTCATCGGATCGTAGTTGTGGAATGCCTGGAACGGCCGAGACGTGGTTTCCACCGGATACATCCCGCCTGCGCTGACCAACTGAAGCATGAGCAGGGCCATCAGCAGCACCCGACCCACCGCGGGGCCGACGAATGCGTTGATCGCCTGCGTCGCGGCGACGAAGGTACACGAGACCAGAATCATGAAGCCCAGCATCGCGACCGGATGCGCCACCTGCATGCCCAGGGCGAACCGCACCACGCAATACAGGATGATCGCCTGGAATATCCCGATCACCGCGGCGGGCAGGTAGCTGGCGAATGCCACTCGGATCGCCAGTACCTCCGCGGCGATCGGGCGGTTCTGCAACGGCCGCAAGACCATCCACAGCACGAGGGCGCCGAAGAACAGGGCGAGGGTGATGAAGAACGGCGCCATCCCGGTGCCGAAATTGGGCGCGGCGTTCTCGGCCGAGTTCTGCAGGTGGACCGGGCCGCCGATGGTGTCGGCGATCGCCTCCTTCTGCGCGGGTGTCCAATCGGGTACCTGGCCGGCGCCGTCGGCGAGCTTGGTCGCCAACTCGGCCGATCCGGACCGCAACTGCGTGGTACCGGATTTCAGCTGCCCGGCGCCGGTGTCGAGTTTGGCTATGCCACTCGCCAATTCGGCGTTGCCCGAGGCCAGCTGCTGAGCTCCGCTGCGCAGCTGGTTCAGCTTGGCGTTGAGATCGGAGTTCTTGCTGCCGACCTGATCGAGCGCGGAGTTCAGCGGGCTGCCGGGGTTGCGCAGCGACGTCGTCATCGAGATCGCCGCATTCTCCGCATCGGTGAGCTGTTGACGGATCTGCGGGGTGAATTGGTGGGCCCGAAGATCATCCGCCACCCCGCGCAGGGTTCCGGCGGCATTGTTGGCGATCGGATCCGGGCTGGCCGAGAGCTGATCGATCACCGAGGTCAGCGCCGTCGCGGCGGAATCCTGCGCCCCGGTGATGGCACCGATCTGGTCATTGGCCTGCCGCAACGCGGTGGTGCCGTCTTCCAGTTTCTGAGTGTCGCCGCCGACCTTCGACAGCGCCGAGGTCACCGCCACCAGTGGATCGGTGGCCTTGGTGATCCCGTCGGACAGCTGCTTGGCACCGGTGGCAAGCTGGGCCGAACCGGACCGCGCCGTGTGCAGCCCGGCCGCCAACTGGCCGGCGCCGTCGTCGACTTTCACTGCCCCGTCGGCGAGTTGGGCCGCACCGTCGGCGGCCTGTTTGATCCCGGCTCCCGAGCTGACCACGACCGAGAGCACCTGGTTGACCGCCTGGCCCGAGATCCGCGTCGACACCGCATTGAGCACCTGATCGATCGCGGTGCGGCCGATGTTCGACGAAATGTAGTTGTTGGCGTCGTTATAGACCGCATTCAGGTTGGCCTGCTTGGGATTCCCGGTCAGCGGCGATGCGATCGCCTCGCTGAAATCGGGTGGAAGCTCCAACATGAAGTAGTACTTGCCGTGGTCAACGCCTTTACGCGCCTCGTCGTCATCCACCACGTGCCAGTTCAGGCTCGCATCGTCGGTCAGGCTCTTGGCGATCTCAGCACCGACATCGATGTGCTGTCCCGAAACCACCGCGCCCCGATCGGCATTGACGAGTGCCACCGGCATCTTGTCGACCTGGCCGAAGGGGTCCCAGTACGCCCAGAGGTACAACGCGCCGTAGACCAGCGGCAGCAGCATAAGCACCACGATCGCGGCGCGGGTCATCCGGCTGCGGCCGAAGCGTTTGATCTCGGAGCCGAAGGCAAGGGCCGCGAGTGGGGATGAGCCGCTTGCGCGAAGACCCTTCAGCCCCGATGAGCCGCTTGCGCGAAGACGATTCAGCATCATGCGTCCTTTTCGGTCAAGATGCGGTGGTCGTGCAGACCGTGGTCAGGGGCTTCAACACCGAGCGGATTGGTCACGCCGACAACGACACTGCGCTGTGTGGCGATGGCACCGAGTCGTTCGACCGCTATCGCCCGCCGCGTGTTGTCCCTCACCTGTTCGAGGTCGCCGACCACCAGGATCGGGCGATTTGAGAAAAGCGCCAGGGTGACCTTCAGCAGGAACAGGTCGAGATCGGACAGTTCGCTGATGTAGGCCCCGGCTGCAGGCGGCGTCAACTCTCCGAAGACCTCGCGCAGTTCGGATTCGCCGGCCTCGATCGGAACCCGTCGATACCACGGGGCCAGCCAGCGGCGCTGCTCGGCGAGCACCGTCCGCACGGTGACCGAGTCCTCCAACTCGTCGATGTCGGCGAACGCCGCGATCGCGCAGTGTTGTCGGATCGCCCGTGGGTCCGTTTCGCCGCAGACGGTCACGGTGCCGCGGGTGGGTTTGAGCCGTCCGGCCAGCGTCAGCAGCAGCGCGGTCTGGCCCCAACCACCGGGCATCTGGATGGCGTGAAATCCCGGGGTGAGCTCGAGGTCGATGCCGGAGAACAGCGGGCCGTGCTCGCCGTCGACCCTCAGTCCGGCCGCGATGATCTGCGGCGCGTCCTGGGCGTCGCCGGTCTCAGCCACCTCAGGCGTCCCGTCGTCCGCTTCGGGCGCCCGGGTGTCCTCGGCGTCGTCGTTGTCTTCCATCTCCGACCTTTCGATACTCATCGGTATCCATACGATACTAGCGAGTATTGTGTTGGTCATGACGGCTGTCAAACCCACCCGCACCCGCCCCACCCGCGACGAGGTGCGGGACCGGATCCTGGATGCAGCACTCACGGTTTTCGCGGCCGAAGGGTTCGCCGGCGCCACCATCGACGCCATCGGTCACGCCGCGGGATTCACCAAGGGCGCGGTGTACTCCAACTTCGAGTCCAAGGACGAGCTGTTCCTGGCCCTGCTGGACCGGCAGTTCGAGAGTCGCGGCGCCCTCATCGCGACCGCTCTGGACAGTGGGCACGGCGACACCGCCGCGATCGCCGCGGCATTGAGCCGGTCAACGCTGGATTCGATACACGATCAGACCGAGTACCAGATCGTGCTGACCGAGTACTGGCTACGCGCGGTCCGAGATCCCGAGCTGCGCGAACGTCTGGTGGCCCGCCGCCGCGCGGCCGCCGATCAAGCGCTGCACATCGTCGAACAAGCCGGTACCGCCCTGCCCGGTCACCAACTGTCAGCACTGGCCCAACTGGTGGTCACCATCATCTCCGGCATCGCCACCGAGGAGGTGCTGCAACCCGGGACTGTCGATGTCGACACGCTCACCAAGCTGTTCACCGCGCTGCTCGAATCCAGCCCGGCTCCCGGCCGGTAGCGGCTCAGGCCAGCTTCTTGTGCACCGGCCGCCCGCCGGTCGCCTCGAAGATCACCCGCTTGCCGATCTCGACGGCATGATCGGCGAATCGCTCGTAGTAGCGGCCCAGCAGTGCGACGTCGACCGCCGAGCACACCCCGTCATCCCAGGGGCGGTCCAGCAGCAAAGTAAATAGATGTCGATGCGCGGCGTCGACGGCATCGTCCTCGTCGCGCAGACGTGCGGCGGCATCGGGGTCGCGGGAAACCAGCACCTCTTCTGCGGCCCGCGCCAGGCCCACCGCCTGGTCTCCCATGTCGGCAAAACAGGCGCGCACCTCCCCCGGCAGGGCGCAGTCCGGATGGCGCAGCCGGGAGATGTCGGCGACGTGCACCGCAAGCGCTCCCATGCGGTCGAGGTCGGCGGCGATGTGCATCGAACCGACGATCGCGCGCAGTTCGCCGGCGACCGGCTGCTGCAGGACCAGCAGCCGAAACGCCGACTCCTCGATACGACAGTCGTAGGCGGCGATGTGTTCGTAGTCGGCGATGACCTGCTCGGCCAACGACAGGTCGGAGTCGAGCAGGGCCGCATTGGCGCGCTGCATCGCACTCACCGCCAGCGCGCACATCTCGGCGAGTTGAGTGGACAGTGCCGCCAACTCGTCGTGGAACGCCTTCCGCATGCGCCACACCCCTTCCGGCCGGACCTCGCCGCCCGGCGACGGTTAGGTACCCGGAACGGGGCGGGAACTAACCGCCCGAGTTGACGGGTTCGATCGGCAGCCGCCGCAGTCCGGCAGGCGCCTCGGCCGGCACCACGGGATGCTCGGGCGCGATCGGCGCCAGTTTCCGGTACGGCTCATTCTGCTCCGGACGCTGGTCGTCCTGGCCCTTGTTCGGCCACAACGACGCAGCGCGTTCGGCTTGGGCCGTGATCGACAACGACGGGTTCACCCCGAGGTTCGCCGAGATCGCGGCGCCGTCCATGACATAGAGCGTGGGGTAGTTGTACACGCGCTGATACGGGTCGATGACACCGTGGTCGGCGCTGTCGCCGATGGCCGCCCCACCCAGGAAATGCGCGGTGAGCGGGATGTTGAACAGCTCGCCCCAGGTGCCGCCCGCAACCCCGTCGACCTTCTCCGCCATCCGCCTGGTGAACTCGTTCCCAACCGGGATCCACGTCGGGTTCGGCTCGCCGTGGCCCTGTTTGGACGTCATGACCCGCTTGCCGCCGGGCCCACGCTTGGTGAATGTGGTGATCGAGTTGTCCAGATGCTGCATCACGAGGGCGATGACCGTGCGCTCACTCCACCGCTGCGGGTTGAGCAGACGGATCAGCTTGGCCGGATCCTGGCGACCCTGTTCGAGGAACTGCCGCCAGCGGGGCACGTCGGTGCCCTGCGGCCCGGTGCCGTCGGTCATCAGCGTCTGCAGCAGCCCCATCGCGTTGGAGCCCTTGCCGTAGCGCACCGGCTCGACGTGAGTGTCGGCGGTGGGATGCACCGAGGAGGTGATGGCCACGCCGTGGGTCAGATCCATGCCGGGTTTCACCGTGAGGGTCTGGGCGCCGACGATGGACTCGGAGTTGGTGCGGGTCAGCACGCCGAGTTTGGCCGAGAGCTTGTTCAGCTTGCCGGTATCGCGCATCTTGAACAGCAGCTTCTGGGTGTTGTACGTCCCGGCCGCCAGGATCAGGTGTGTCGCGGTGAAGGTCTTGCGCCCGCGCCGCAGCTTGCTGCCGGTACGCACGGTGCTGACCTCCCACAGACCGTCGGCACGCTGCTCGAAACTCGTCACCGTGGTCATCGGATGCACTTGCGCCCCAGCCGATTCCGCCAGCCCGAGGTAGTTCTTGACGAGCGTGTTCTTGGCGCCGTGGCGACAACCGGTCATGCATTCCCCGCACTCGATACACCCGGTGCGGGCCGGTCCGACACCGCCGAAGAACGGGTCGGGCACGGTCTTGCCCGGTGTCATCTCGCCATCGAGGCCGAAGAACACCCCCACCGGCGTGGCGACGAAGGTGTCTCCGCAGCCCATATCGTCGGCGACCTCTTTGACGATGCGGTCCGCGTCGGTGAAGGTCGGGTTCTTCACGACGCCGAGCATCCGCTGGGCCTGGTCGTAATGCGGCATCAGCTCGGCCCGCCAGTCGGTGATGTCCTTCCACTGCGGGTCGTTGAAGAACGGCGCCGGCGGCACGTAAAGGGTGTTGGCGTAGTTCAGCGATCCGCCGCCCACACCCGCACCGGCCAGGATCATCACGTTGCGCAACAGGTGGATGCGCTGGATGCCGTACATGCCCAACTGCGGAGCCCACAGGAACTTCCGCAGATCCCACGAGGTCTTGGCGAAGTCCGCGTCCGCGAACCTCTGGCCGGCTTCGAGTACGCCGACCCGATAGCCCTTCTCCGTCAGCCGCAGCGCACTGACGCTGCCGCCGAACCCCGAACCGATCACCAAGACGTCGTAGTCAGGCTTCATGTGATCAGTATGACGCTACCGCCAGGTAACTTCTAGACAGGAAGCCCTAACTTGTAAAGAAGGGTCCCGTCATGCCGCGGCGATTTCTACGTCTGGGTCGCGATCTGAGCCCATCACTACCGTGGTGTAGAAATCGGCGAGGCGATCCCCCGCTCGGCGCTAAGACCCGACCGTCAGGCCGACCTTCTGGAACTCCTTGAGATCGCAGTACCCGGCCTTGGCCATCGACCGGCGCAGGCCACCGACCAGGTTCAGCGAACCGAACGGATCATCGGACGGCCCGGTCAGCACCTGCTCCAGGCCCGGCCGCT
Organism: Mycobacterium sp. IDUB_17; assembly: GCF_055419465.1. NCBI lineage: Bacteria > Bacillati > Actinomycetota > Actinomycetes > Mycobacteriales > Mycobacteriaceae > Mycobacterium > Mycobacterium sp. IDUB_17. The sequence goes on from NZ_JBVAXS010000004.1 coordinate 528,727, forward strand.
CCCCGACCGCCACCTGCAGCAGGGCACCGCGCGGCAACGACGGGTGCGCGGCCGCGGTCGGCCAGAACCAGCCCCCGCCCTGGGCCTCGGCGGCCACCGCCAGCGGCGTGCCCAACACGACGGCGTCGGCGCCGCAGGCGATCGCCTTGGCCAGGTCTCCGGAGGAGTGAATGTCGCCGTCGGCCAGCACGTGCACGTAGCGTCCGCCGGTCTCGTCGAGGTACTCGCGGCGCGCGGCGGCCGCGTCGGCGATCGCCGTGGCCATCGGCACGCTGATGCCCAGAACCTCGTCGCTCGTGGTGACCCCGGCCGTGGAGCCGTAGCCGACGATCACGCCGGCCGCGCCGGTACGCATCAGGTGCAGTGCGGTGCGATGGTCGAGTACACCGCCTGCCACCACGGGCACGTCGAGCTCGGAGATGAACGTCTTCAGGTTCAGCGGCTCACCGTCGGATGCGACACGTTCGGCCGAGATGATGGTGCCCTGGATGACCAGCAGGTCGATCCCGGCAGCCACCAGTGTCGGCGTCAGTGCCTGGGCGTTCTGCGGGCTGACGCGGACGGCCGTGGTCACGCCGGCCTCACGGATGCGGGTCACCGCCGCACCGAGGAGCTCGGGGTCCAGGGGTGCGGCATGCAGCTGCTGCAGCATCCGGATGGCGGCCGAATCATCGTCGGCTGTCGCCGCGACGTCCAGGACCTGGGCGATCTTGTCCTCGACATCGGCGTGCCGGCCGATCAGCCCCTCGCCGTTGAGCACGCCGAGCCCGCCGAGCCGACCCATCTCGATCGCGAACTCCACCGACACCAGGGAGTCGGTGGGATGCGCGACGACCGGAACCTCGAAGCGGTAGGCATCGAGTTGCCAGGTCGTCGAGACGTCCTTGGACGAACGGGTGCGCCGCGACGGCACGATCGTGACGTCGTCGAGCTCATAGGTACGGCGGGCGGTTCTGCCCATGCCGATCTCAACCATGTCGCGCATGACTGTTCTTAGTCTCCTGCCCCACCGATTCAGCGGGTGTAGTAGTTGGGGGCCTCGACAGTCATGGTGATGTCGTGCGGGTGGCTTTCCTTCAACCCGGCCGCCGTGATCTGGACGAACTGCGCCTGCTGCAGCTGCTCGATGGTGCCCGAGCCGGTGTAGCCCATGGCTGCCCGCAACCCGCCGGTCAGCTGGTGGATCACCGAACCCAGCGGACCGCGGAACGGCACCCGGCCCTCGATACCCTCCGGCACCAACTTGTCCTCGGAGAGCACATCGTCCTGGAAGTAGCGGTCCTTGGAGTAGGACTTGCCACCGCCGCGTCCCTGCATGGCGCCCAGTGAGCCCATGCCGCGGTAACTCTTGAACTGCTTGCCGTTGACGAAGATCAGGTCACCGGGCGACTCCGCAGTGCCGGCCAGCAGCGACCCCAGCATGGCCGTCGAAGCGCCGGCGGCCAGCGCCTTGGCGATATCGCCGGAGTACTGCAGACCGCCGTCGGCGATCACCGGAACCCCGTAGGGCTTGCAGGCCGCGACGGCCTCCAGGATGGCGGTGATCTGCGGGGCGCCGACACCGGCGACCACGCGGGTGGTGCAGATCGAGCCGGGGCCGACACCGACCTTGACCGCATCGGCACCGGCCTGCACCAGAGCGGCCGCCGCGGCGCGGGTCGCGACGTTGCCGCCGATCACCTCGACGCGGTCGCCCACCGTCTTCTTCACGCGCGCCACCATGTCGAGCACGCCCCGGTTGTGGGCGTGGGCGGTGTCGACGACAAGCACGTCGACCCCCGCGTCGACCAGCGTCATGGCCCGGGCCCACGCATCGTCACCGACGCCGACAGCGGCGCCGACCAGCAGCCGGCCGTCGCTGTCCTTGGTGGCCAACGGGAACTGCTCGGTCTTGACGAAATCCTTGACCGTGATCAGGCCGGTCAGCTTTCCGTGCCCGTCGACGATCGGCAGCTTCTCGATCTTGTGACGGCGCAGCAGGCCCAGCGCGGCCTCTGCCGAGACGCCTTCCTGCGCGGTGATCAGCGGCGGCTTGGTCATCACCTCCGCGACGGGCTTGTTCTCGTCCACCTCGAAGCGCATGTCGCGGTTGGTGATGATCCCCACGAGCGAGCCGGCATCGTCGACGACCGGCAGGCCGGAGATCCGGAACCGGGCGCACATCGCGTCGACCTCGGCCAGGGTGTTGGTCGGCGAACAGGTGACCGGGTCGGTGACCATGCCGGCCTCCGACCGCTTCACCGTCTCCACCTGGGCGGCCTGTTCGGCCGCCGGCAGGTTGCGGTGCAGTACGCCCATGCCACCTGCACGGGCCATCGCGATGGCCATCCGCGATTCGGTCACAGTGTCCATCGCGGAGCTGACCATCGGCACCCGCAGACGGATGTTGCGGGTCAGCTGGCTCGAGGTGTCAGCGGTGGCCGGGACCACATCGGAGGCTGCCGGGAGCAGCAGCACATCATCAAAGGTGAGACCGAGCATTGCGATCTTGGTGGGATCATCGCCGCCGGTCGGCACGGGTACGGCAATGGGAACGCTGCTTTCAGCGATCGACATGGGTGGGGCCTCCAGTGGCAGGCGTGGGGCTTGTAACCCGATTCTATCGGCTCGGATATTGACAGTGATGTTGCCGTTCCTTGCACCTCACGGCGCACATCAGGACGGCTGGCGCGATGGGAGTACGGCTGCGTAGTGTGGGACTCGTGCGTGACCACCTCCCCCCTGGTTTGCCGCCCGATCCGTTTGCCGACGATCCTTGCGATCCGTCGGCTGCGCTGGACGCGATCGAGCCGGGCCAGCCTCTGGACCCCCAGGAACGGACGGCTGTCGAGGCTGATCTAGCCGATCTCGCGGTGTACGAAGCGTTGTTGGCGCACAAGGGAATTCGTGGCCTCGTCGTCTGCTGCGACGAATGCCAGCAGGACCACTACCACGACTGGGACATGCTGCGGGCCAACCTGCTGCAGCTACTTGTCGACGGCACGGTACGCCCGCACGAGCCGGCCTATGATCCCGAGCCTGATGCCTACGTGACGTGGGACTACTGCCGCGGTTACGCCGACGCCTCCCTCAACGAGGCCACCTCGGACACCGACGGCTACCGCTGATTGCCGCCTAGCCCCGGCAACAGGGGCAGTTCGACCGTCGGCAACGCCGACCCCCCACCTCGCCCGCCCGCCGGGCCCTCGTGATCTGCGCCACTGCCGTTCTCGGCAGGCGCAGGCGTCGTGGCGCGTACCGGCGGTGCCGACGGCACAGACGTGGGTTCCACCGCAGGCGCGACGGTCGTGGTGGTCACCGGCGGTGGCTCAGCTGCCGGAGCGGCCGAGGTGGTCGGTACCGATGTCGTGTGCGTCGCCGAAGGCTGTGAGGTCGCCGACGACGGAGCGGTCGCCGGGGCCGACGCGCTCGTCGTTGGCTCGGCACTGGTCGTCGGCGACGGTGTCGCGGACGAGGACGGCGGCGTCGACGGCGCAGTGGTCGTCGGTTGCGAGGTCTCCGACGGCGTCGATGTCGCCGACGGGTTCGATGTCTCCGAACCGGGTGTGGTCTCGGTCGGTGAAGTCGAGGGTCCGGTTGTCGGCGTCGTCGTCGGGGTCTGCTCGGACGTGCTCTCAGCCGGGGACGACGGTGTCGTCGTCACGGTCACCTCAGGCAACACCACCGGCGGCGCATCAGGCGGCACGGTCGCGTTCGGATCGCGGTTCTCCACCTTCACCGACAGCTGCTGCCACTGGTCGACGAGTTCCTGCTTGCGCTGCTCGTCACCGACGGTGGCGACCGTGGTGGTGAGGGTCTGCAGCTTCTGCTGCGCCTGCTCCCACTGCCCTTCGTCGATCAGCTGCTGAACCTGTTTGAGCTCACTGGACGCCAACTCGACGCCCACATCGCGCGTCACCGGCGCCGACCCGAAGACCAGTCCGCGCACGCCGTAGAGCGCGTCGCCGGGGCCCGAGCCGTACACGGCCGCGCCGAACCCGCCGAGGCACAGCAGCGCGGCGGCCATCGACCCCACCAGCGCCATCGGCATGCGCACACGCCCCTGCCCGGTGGCCTTGTCGAGCGCCGCCACCGCCTCGCGGGGCGTCGCGATGCCCGACATCGGGGTGCGCCGTGCGTCGTCACGCCACCCGGCCAGCAGGACGGCCAGTTCGGCCTCCTCCCGGTCGGTGGCATAGACCTGGCGCTCGAGGGACAAGGCCTCGATGAATTTCTCGGACCGGTTGATCTCGTTGAGGGACGGATCACCACCGTTTGAGGTCCAGCGGCCGAAGTCAGGCATGATCCCGCCCCGTCGCCATGATCTCGTTCTTCAGCCGGGCCAAGGCACGGTGCTGAGCGACGCGCACCGCACCGGCGGTGCTGCCGACCGCCTCGGCGGTCTCCTCGGCACTCATGCCGACCACGACACGCAGGATCAGGATCTCGCGCTGCTTTTCGGGCAGCACGGACAGCAGCCTGGCCATCCGTTCAGAAGATTCGGTGTCGAGCGCAGACTGCTCGGGCCCCGCGTCAAGGGAGAACCGCTCGGGCACCACATCGGTGGGCTCGGCACGATTCCTGGCCGCCGCGCGGTGCGCGTCAGCAACCTTGTGCGCAGCGATGCCATACACAAAGGCCAGGAACGGGCGTCCCTGATCTTTGTAGCGCGGCAGCGCCGTTATGGCGGCCAAGCACACCTCCTGCGCAACGTCATCAGCTGACAGACCACTGCGCTCGGTCGCCCCCACCCTCGCCCGGACATACCGAACGACGATCGGCCGAATGATCTCCAGCACTTCCGAGAGCGCGTTCCGATCACCTGCCACTGCCTCAGCAACGACAATGTCGAGACGGTCTCCCGAACTTGTCATCGTGGGCGATCTCTCCAGCGTTACGTTGCACCGACACTCGCGGCGATTGGCTCAGCTAAACAATAACGATCAAATCAGGCGGAACCGTGACGGTGCCGGTTCTAGGCGCCGGCCCATACCCCGCCTCTGCGACGCACTGTATCGGCGCTGAGGTCACGGATCCGGCCGATTTGCGCGGCGTCGTGCGAGGCACTCCCGATATCGGCCAGCACGCAGGCCACCGCCCACCGCAGCGGGATCAACCCAGATTTCTCGGTGGCCGGCAGTGCCGCGTCGGCGACCTCCCGCGCCGCGTCCACCTCGCCGGCACTACACAGCGCTGCGGCGAGCACGACATCAGATTTCACGGCGTGGCGCGTCGAACGGTGACCGGCCGACGCCGCCACACCGCGGCGGGCGTGTTCGACCGCCGTGGCACCGTCGCCCTGCACCATCGCCAGTTCGGCGCTCACCCATGCCAGCCGGATCCGCTGACGTGAGTCGCCGGGCGTGTCGACGGCGCGCGCCCGGTCGAGCAGCCGGGCCGATACACCGAAGCGCCCGACCCCGAGGGCATCGGCGGCCAGCCCGACGAGCGCGTCGGCGGCAGCCTCGTCATCGTCGCCGCAGTGAGCCCACGCCTGACCGTCGGCGCCGCGAGCGCGCTCATGCCCACCCAGCTGGCGAAGGAACGAGGCCCGGGTGCTGTGCGCCAGCGACACCAGCGGACCGGACTCCCGGCACCGCAGGATCGCGTCGAGTTCGGTGAGGGCACAGCCGTAACGCCCCTGCCCTCCGGCGGCGACCGCCCGCAGCCACCGCTCGTGCGGGGTGGTTGCAGGGGGCAACGGCCACCGGCCGGGGTCGGCCCCGAAGGCGGCGTCAGCCAGGGCCGGAGCGGCCGCTGCGATTGCAGTCATCGGTTCGCGACGCTATCAATCCCGAGGCCCTTGCAAACCCCCGGGCAACGCGGGGCCGGCGGATACTCCGAAATTCACTTTGCTCCCCGGTCATTAGTTAACAATTAATGACTCAAATGTTAATGGCATGTCAACTAACTATCGCCCGCCCGGAATTGCACACAACGCTCCCGCCTGCCCGAACAGGGGAAACCTGAAGACCGTTGCCACTGCCCTAACACTCATGTCTCCGTCAAGGCATCGCAACGATGAACGTGATGTAAATTCTCGACCTGCGATTATGCCCTTTAGCACACCGGCAGGCTATTGACGCGGTTTATTCAGTCCCCCTAGTTTGTGTGCACGAGCGGTCATCGGCGACATGAGCTCAGTTCGGTTCCACCGACTCAAACCCGCCCGCGTTGGCGAAATGGGCGAGCAGAGAGGGGTTTTCCAAATGCCGCAGCCGCAGCAGCTTCCCGGACCCAATGCGGATATCTGGGATTGGCAAATGCAAGGACTTTGCCGTGGTGTCGATTCATCGATGTTCTTCCACCCCGATGGTGAACGCGGACGGGCCCGGGCTCAACGTGAGGTGCGCGCCAAGGAGATGTGCCGCAGCTGCCCGGTGATCACCCAATGCCGTTCACACGCACTGGCCGTCGGCGAGCCGTACGGCATCTGGGGCGGCCTGAGCGAGTCCGAGCGCGAGCTCTTGCTCAAGCGGGGCATCCGCCGCAGCGCCTGAGCTTCACAGCAAACTTCATACGCCGAGCTGACAAGGCCCCATCCCGCAAGGGATGGGGCCTTTTTCAGTGGGACGTGACTCCGGTCCCACTGAACCCTTGACGTGATCGAGCTCACTGGGATAGATGTATAGACAGGTAGACAACTACCCCGGAGAGGACGCCGATGACGCTGTTGGACGACGAGCAGGATCGCTCACCGCTGCTGGACGAGCAGGATCGCTCACCGCTGTACGTCCAGATCGGCGCCTATCTCAAGCGCATGATCGTGTCGGGCGCGTACCCCGACGACAGCCTCCTCCCGTCGGAGTCCGAACTGCAGCGCATGTTCGGGACCACGCGTGGGACGATCCGCAACGCCCTGGCCATCCTGGTCAGTGAGGGAATGGTCCAGCAGGTCCGGGGTAAAGGGACCTACGTCCGGATGGCGCCGGTGCGCCACAGCATCTGGAACTTCGGCAGCTTCACCGAATTCGCCCGCAGCCAGCAGCAACGGCCGACGACCAAAGTCATCAAGTGCGAGGTCGATCACCGCACCGGCGAGCCGATGCTGCATCTGGTGCGTGTCCGAGGATTGAAGACCGACTCCAAAACCGTCTTCGTCAACATCGACGAATCCCGACTGTCACTGGAACGTTTCCCGAACCTGGACCAGCACGACTTCTCCGTCGAATCGCTGTATCAGGTTCTCCGCGAGGAGTACGGCGTCTCCCCGCACCACACCGAACTGGAAATCTGCGCGGTGCCACCGACCGATCTGGCGCGGGAGTGGCTCGACCTGCAGCCCTCCGTGTGCTGCCTCACCCAGGTCAATGGCGTGGTGCACGACGCCGCCGGAGAGATCGTGGAACGCACGACGGTCCAGTACTCACCACAGGCCGCCGCCGTGCGGGTCATGGTCACCGTGGGCGGGACCGATACGTAGGCCTGCGAGCGCACAGACCCGCCACCCACCTCGAACCCGACGCCCGACGCCTGTCGTCGGCGTGTCACGACCAGCAAGTTTGCCGGCGCCATCGCCGGTGTCAGAACAGGAGAACCACAGTGAGAACTGCTCGTGTGAGATTTCGCGAGTGCTTTGGCGTCGACCAACCGCTGATCGGCATGCTGCACCTTCGCGGAGACGACAACGCCGAGAAGGTCGCCATCGCGAAAGAGGAACTCGACCAGTACCTGGACAACGGGGTTGACGCTGTCATCGTCGAGGACTACTTCGCGACCCTCCCGGTCGTCGAGGAAGTCCTGGATTACCTGGCCTCGCACCGGTCAGATGTCGTGTACGGCGTCAATGCGCTGCGCGACATGGAAGCGGGATTCCGTCTGGCAAGCCAGTATTACGCGCGATTCGTCCAGCTCGACTCGGTGGCCGGACACCTTCCCCCCGACCAGGACGCCGAATTGGGCAGCCGGCTGGCCGAGTTGCGCTCATCCACCGGCGTCGTCGTACTCGGCGGAGTGCGCTTCAAGTACCAGCCGTACTTGTCCGGATTGCCCCTGCGGGACGACCTCGCCCTGGCCGAACAGCGGTGCGATGCGGTGGTCGTCACGGGTACGGGGACCGGACGCGTGACGGACATGAACAAGATCGGACGTTTCCGGGATCTGCTCGGACCCGACTTCCCGCTGATCGTGGGTGCCGGGGTGACGGAGCAGAACGTGGCACTGCAACTCGCAGATACTGATGGCGCGATCGTCGGAAGCTACTTCAAGCGCTTCCACCGCGATGACCAGCCGGTGGAGACCGAGCACGTCGCCAGACTCGCGACAGCCTTCGAGGCGGCACGGCGACAGGTCAGCCATGCGGTGTGACGCTCGGCCGGTGTCCTCGGCCGGCTTCGCGGCCTACGGTTCCCACTTCCGCCTGTCCGAGGACTCAGACGATGTCGGGCGGGGTGCGGGTATCGGTTGGAGCGACGTACACACCCGAAGCGAATTGACCTTGGGCTCAGCCCAATTGGGCATGACGTCATGCGCCCAAGGCCCGTGGGAATGCAAGCAGATGGAGCGGCACCGCACCACGACAGAGGTCCTCGTGTGCACGAACGCCCCGATCGTGCTCGCTGTCGCGCCGCCCACCCAGGGGCCTGCGCCCATGGCCGCGCAGGTCGAGGCTTTCACTCTCGAACGTGGTGATGTCGTCATTCTCGAGCCGGGTGTCTGGCACGACGCCTGCCGCGGCCGGGACTCGGCGACGAGCTACCTGTGGATCGCCGGCCGCGTCCCCGAATCGGACGCGGCGTGGGTGGACCTGCTCGACGGCCCCGTGGTGATCGGATGAGCGCGCCGGTCCCTGCCGCCGGGCGCACCGCCGTCTTCATCGGCGATGTTGCCCTCGACGAGTACTACCGCATGGAGAAGTGGCCGACTCCACCCGACAAGGCGATGGTGCAGATGCTCCCTCCGGTTACGGGCGGGATGATCGCAAACGCGGCCTGCCGGTATGCCGGGTATTCCGGTTCCTGCGAACTGGTGACGGCGCTCAACGGTGGGGCGGTGGCAGAGCAGTTGCTGCACCGTCTCGGGGACAACGGCGTCGGGGTGAGCCACGTGCTCACCGATCCGGCATTGAACGACTCACGGACGATGATCTACCTCGTCGGGGACGAGCATGTGGTGTTCATTCCCGAGGTCGGGGAATACCAGGTCCCCGTAACGCCTGAGTTGGGGCGAGATCTCGCGACGGCACCGTTCATCTACTCCACGCCGATGGAACTGCACCGGCTCCGGCCGCCCGGTGACGTCTCGGGCCGCGAGCTGCTGCAGGACGTGCGCGCGGCGGGAGTCACCGTGGCGGTGGACCTCGATGTCTGCGCCGAAGGTGAAGAACACGACGACTTGCTGAGCGCGGTCGACATCGTTCTCGTCAATGAGGTGGGCATGGCCCGGCTCGATGCGCGTTCACCCGGAGGGAGTGGAGTCGAGGCTCTGCTCGCGAAGGGGATCAGGACCGTCGTCGTCACCCTTGGTGCCGGCGGCGCCACGGCCCACACCGACGACGGCACCCGGATCGCGATCGCCGGCATCCCCGTCTCGGCCGTGGATGTCACCGGCGCCGGCGACGCCTTCGGCAGCTCGCTGATGTACGGCCTCACTGCCGGCTGGGACCTGCAGGCCGCACTGGTATTCGCCAATGCGGCTGCCGCCAGAACCGTCACCGAGTTCGGCCCTCAGGCCGGGATCGGGCCCGTCGGCGACGTCGTGCAATTTCTCGACAACCACGACCCAGCGGGTGCTGCGGTCGTGCGCCGCTACCTCACCGAAGCCTGACAACACCCGGCGACAACCGCACGTCGCCCAACCCTTGCCTCCCTCATCGAACAATCTCAACCGCCCACACCCGATCGGATGGTGCCCTGACCATGAATCGACGACTCGTTCCCACGGTGCTCGCCACAATCGCCCTGGCATTCACGGTCGCCAGCTGCGGTGGCTCCAACGTCGCCGGCCAGCCTCCCGGCGATGCCTTGCGCCTGGCCTTCTCGTACGACCCCGGGTCGCTGGACCCGGACGTCTTCATGGACGGCGAAGGGATGAGTGTGGTCCAGGCGGCCTACGAAGGCCTGGTCCGGTACCGCGGGGACTCCTCGACGGAGATCGATCCGCTGCTGGCCACCTCCTGGGACGTCTCACCCGACCGGCTGACGTACACCTTCCACTTGCGTGACGGGGTCAAGTTCCACGACGGCACGGCAATGGATTCCGCGTCCTGGAAGGCCGAGATCGAACGCCGTAAGGCTCTCGACCTCGCGACGGTGTACCTCGTCAAGGATGTCGAGACCATCGAGACGCCCGATCCGCTTACTCTCGTGCTGAAACTGTCACAACCCAATTCGGCCTTCCTGCACTATCTCGCGTCCCCCTACGGAATTCGCGCTGTGAGCTCAAAAGCGGTGGCGGACAACACTGTCGACGGGGACCACGCACAGAAATGGCTTGCGACACACTCGGCGGGCACGGGTGCCTACCAACTCGGGGCGGTAAGCCCCGGGCAGAGCTATCAACTCAAGCGCTTCGACGGGTACTGGGGTGAGAAGGCCGGCTTCCCGACGATGCAGTTCTCGATGGTCCCGAACTTCACCACCCAGCAGCTCATGCTCGAACAGGGGCAACTCGACCTGATCTACCACGGGGTGCCGTTCCGCGACCTGCAGCGGTTCGCCGAGCCGAAATTCCAGACCCAGATGTTGCCGTCCATCGTTCGGCTCAACGCCTGGATCAACCCGGACATGGAGCCGTTCAACTCCGAGCCGGTACGCCAGGCGATCGCGCAGGCAGTGGACCGCAAGGCCATCGTCGATCAGGTGTACGGAGACACCGCTTCGGTGGCGACGAGCATCCTCCCGGCCGGCGTGCTCCCCGAGGGCAAGGGCGTCTTCAACCCGACCTACGATCCGAGCAAGCTGAAGGCTCTGGTCGCGACGCTGCCCTCGAAGAAAGTCGATCTGGCCTACACCACCGACGACGCGCTGAACGCCCAGGTCGCCCAGCTGCTGCAGACCCAGTTGAGCGCTGCCGGGCTCGAGGTCACCACCCGCGGAGTCACTCAGGAGACGACCTGGGCCTGGCCGACGCAGGATCAGGGTCGTCCCAACATGCTCATCCTGCCGGCCAACTCTGACGACGCGGACCCCTCGGCGTTTCCGACGGTCTTCTACTCCCGCACAGGCGGACTGAGCTATTTCGCCCCGACGAACGTGGCTGCCGCTGATCAGCTCATCGTCGATGGCTTGCGGGCGGAGTCCGAGGCAGCAGCTGCACAGAAGTACGCGGCGGCGGCAGACCTCTACACCACCAGCGGGAACTACCTGCCCTTGGCGGATCAGCGGGCGGTCATCGTGGCGCGCTCCGGTCTGTGCGGGTGGGAGCACGACTTCACGACGATGTGGGCGTTGCGCCTCCCATCGATCAAGCCATGCTGAGCCCGTCGCCCGCGAAGGCGGATCGATCGGAAGAAGCGACCCCGGCTCCGGTCGCCGGTCTGAAGGACGTGCGGGTGTCCTTCCCGACCGGGGACGGAACAGTCCGCGCCGTGCGTGGGGTGTCTCTGGACATCCAGCCGGGCGAGGTGGTGTGTCTCGTCGGCGAATCCGGGTCGGGCAAGACCGTCCTGGGGCTGAGCCTGCTGGGCCTGCTGCCCGACGAGGCCGGGCCCGTCATCGAGGGCGAGATGGCAGTGTGCGGTGTACCTGTCATCTCGGCCTCGCCGGGGCAGATGCGTGAGCTGCGACGGAATTCGCTGGGAGCCGTCTTCCAGGATCCGATGACCTCGCTCAACCCCACGATGACGATCGGCAACCAGATCCTGGAGGTTGCGGCCGATCGGGCCGAGGCGATCCGCATCCTCTCCGAAGTCGGCGTGCCCCAGCCGGAAGAGCGGATGAGCTGGTACCCGCACCAGATGTCCGGCGGCCAGAGACAGCGCGTCATGCTGGCGATGGCCATCGTCCGGCGGCCGCGCCTGATCGTTCTGGACGAACCGACGACGGCCCTCGACGTCACGGTTCAGGCGCGTGTCCTCCGGCTCCTGCATGACCTGCGGGGCCAGTCCGATGCGTCCATGCTCTTCATCACCCACGACCTCGGGGTGGCAGCACAGATCGCCGATCGGATCGCCGTCATGTACGCCGGGCGCCTCCTTGAGGTGGGGCCGACTTCTGAGGTCATCCACACGCCCCGGCATCCCTACACGCGGGCTCTTCTGCAGTCACGCCTGAGTCTGTCCACCGACCGCACCCACCGCCTCCCCCAGATGCCTGGTGATCTTCCCGCGCCGACGAGTGAGCCGGGCGGGTGCATCTTCAGCTCCCGGTGCGAGTACCACCACGACGCGTGCGATGCCGGAACCCCGCAGTTCCGTGGACCCGTGCCCGAGCACCTGGCCGCCTGTGTCCTCGATGACGTGCCGGCGCCAACCGCCGACACCGGGGCGGTCGGGCAGCTGATCGACTCGCAGGTCATCGCCGCCGCGGCGGCGACAACCGTCCCCCTCGAGGTCCGCGACGTCAGCGTCACGTTCACGTCGCGGTCGGGTTGGGGCCGCCGCCACGTCCTGCACGCCCTGGACGGAGTGAACCTCACCGTCGGGAACACGGAGTGCGTCGCCATCGTCGGAGAGAGCGGTTCGGGCAAGTCGACATTGCTGCGGGCGGTGGCCGGGCTCCAGTCGGTGTCGGCCGGCCAGTTGAACTTCGGCGGCTCGGTACGACCTCAGATGGTGTTTCAGGATGCCGGCGCGTCTCTGACGCCGTGGATGACCGCCGCCGAACTCATCGGTGAGCGATTGCGGGGTACCGGACTCGATCGGGCGAGCCGGCTGGAGAAGGTCCGGGTCGCCTGTACCAATGTCGGGTTGCCGCAGTCCGCTCTGCCGCTCAAGCCCCGCCAGCTGTCCGGCGGTCAGCGGCAACGCCTTGCGCTCGCTCGCGCGATCGTCGAACCCCCGGCCCTACTTCTCGCGGACGAACCGACGAGCGCGCTCGATGTCTCGCGCGCCGCCGGGGTACTCAATCTGCTGGGCGACCTGCGCCGGAACCTCGACATGGCAATGCTCTTCGTCACTCACGACATCGCCGCAGCGCGCATCGTCGCCGATCGGCTCGTCGTCATGTACATGGGCCGGATCGTGGAAGAAGGACCGGTCGAGGAAGTCATCTCCGCGCCCCGGCATCCCTACACGAGGGCACTGCTCGATGCGATACCGAAGTTGGAACCCCACCCGCAAGTCACCGCCGCTGCCACCGATGAATCCGGACTCCCCCAGGACGGATGTGCCTACCGCCTGCGGTGCGATCGCGCACTGCCGGAGTGCACGGCAGTACCCACGTTGACAGCCACGCCCGTGGTCGGGCAGCGCGTCGCTTGCTTCAATCAGGAGGCCCCGCAATGACCGAGGTCGCTGTCCGCCCCGGCCGTTGGTTGATCCCCCGCCGGGCGATCCGCACTGGCGCGCACGCGGGCTGGTCCGAGCGGTTCTGGGTGGGGGCCCTGATCGCGCTCACCCTGGTTGCGCTGGCCGCGCCATTGCTGGCGCCGCACAGTGCCCTGATTCCGGCCGGAACTCCCCTCACCCCACCGGATTCCGCATTCCTGTTCGGCACGGACGATGCCGGCCGGGATGTCCTCAGCCGGTGCCTGTTGGGCCTGCGGACGAGTTGGTTCGCTGCCTTGGCGGTGATCGCCTCCGGCCTGCTCATCGGCGGCGGAATCGGTCTGGTTGCCGGAGCGGTGGGCGGCTGGGTCGACACGCTTCTCATGCGCCTGACCGATCTCTTCCTTGCCTTGCCGGCGCCGGTGCTCGCCATCGCGGTCGTCTCCGCCCTCGGGCCTTCGCTGACCCACACCCTGATCGGCGTCGCCGTCGTGTGGTGGCCCTACTACTCCCGGATCGTCCGCGGGGAGATCCGCCAGCTCGCCGCGCGGCCTCACGTCGAGGCGGCTCGGGTGGCTGGGGTCGGAGTACTCCGGCTCTGGGGGCGGCACCTGCTCCCCGGTGCGATCCCCACAATCCTGGTCGCTGCGAGCCTGGACGTCGGCGGCCTGATCGTCACCCTGGCCGGGTTGTCGTTCATCGGCCTGGGCGCACCCCAACCGGCACCGGAGCTCGGAAGCATGGCCGCCGCCGGTATTCCCATGCTGCTCAACGCCGCCTGGATCTCCGTCGCGCCTGCAATGACGGTTCTTCTGGCCGCCTTCATCGCCAACAAGGCCGGGGACGCCCTCCGCATCATGCTCGGCAATCGATAGGAGGTAGTTCAATGATTCGATTTGTCGTCAATCGACTGCTCGCGCTCGTCGCCGTGTTGCTCGTCCTCACCGGCACCCTGTTCCTGCTTCGCCAGGCCACGCCGGGAGATCCCGCCAAGCAGATTCTCGGCGCCAGCGCATCGCCGGAGGCGTTGGCGGCCAAGCGTCACGAGTTGTGGCTGGATCGATCGCTGCCCTCCCAGTACATCCACTACATCGATCGGCTGCTCCACGGCGATCTGGGTATCTCCATCCGCACCCGGCGACCGGTCAGCGAGGACGTGCTCCAGTACCTGCCGGCCAGTCTCACCCTGCTCGCGTTGGCGCTGACGCTGGCTGTTGTCGTCGGATTGACGGTGGGCGCGCTCGCCGGGCGCGGTGTCCGCGGCACCTCGGTGCTGAACAACACACTCATCGGTCTGGCCTCGGTCCCACCGTTTCTGCTGGGGCTGATCGCCGTCGTGGTGTTCTACGCCCAACTTGCGTGGCTTCCGGCCAGTGGTCAGACCGCGGCGTTCGATGTCCCCCAGAGCCCCACCGGGGTCGTCTTCATCGACTCTCTGCTTGCCGGCGACTTCGCACTGGCCGGAGATGCCGCCCTGCATCTGGTTCTCCCGGTCACCGTCCTTGCGCTGACTCCCGCGGTTGCCGTCGCCCGCGTCTTTCGCAGCAGCTTGACCAACACGATGGACTCGGACTACATCCGCACCGCGCGGTCAAAGGGCCTCGGCGAGTGGAGAGTCCTGTCGCGGCACGGCATTCGGAACTCGATCGGCTCGACGCTCTCGATGATCGGGCTTCAGGTAGGCGGCATCTTCGCCAGCCTGGCGGTGGTCGAGGTCATCTTCGGCTGGCCGGGAGTGGGCGCGTATGTGGCCCAGAGCATTCCGTCCGGCGACTTCCCCGGGATCGCGGGTGTGACGCTGGTGGTCGGTGTCGGATACGTGACCGTGAACGCGATCATCGACGTACTTCAGGCGGCGGCAGACCCACGCATTCGCATCTGACCGCTTCGACTTTTCGCACCAATGTCTACACAAGGAGAAAACGCATGAGCGATATACTGCTAATTGGAGAGAGTTGGATCCGAAACACCACGGACGTCAAAGGATTTGACTCCTTCACCTACAGCTCGTACGGCGTGGGTACCGAATGGATCGAGCGGGCGGTCACCTCGGCCGGACACCGCTTCCATCACCTCCCGGCGCATTTGGTGGACACCCAGTGGCCGGAGCTGGACAAGTACGACGCCGTGCTCCTCAGTGACGTGGGCGCCAACACGTTCATGTTGACCGCGCAGTGTTGGGAGCGGGCGACCCCGACCATCAACCCGTTGACTCAGATCGTCGACTACGTGCGCGCCGGAGGCGGGTTCGCCATGATCGGCGGGTACCTCTCGTTTGCCGGCTTGGAAAACCGTGCCGCCTATGCGAATACGCCGATCGCGGAGGTCCTTCCGGTGACCATCGCCGCGGCCGATGACCGCGTCGAGCTGCCTCAGGGGGTCGATCCGACAACCGCGCATCCGGACCACGCGGCCCTGGGTGGTGCCCAGACTTTCGGCCCGCTTCTCGGCTACAACCGGCTGATGGCCCGCGACGGCGGCGACGTGCTCCTCAACGTCGGGGCGGATCCGATTCTTGTCACCTGGCCGTACGGCGAGGGCAGGGCGTTGGCCTACGCCAGCGACTGCAGCGAGCACTGGGCTTCACGGCAGTACCTCGATTCGCAGGACTACTCACGGCTCTGGGGCGGCTTGGTGACCTGGTTGATCAACGGAAAGGAAAACTGACAATGTCAGTGCAGCAGACCGGAACGACTTCGCAGTCGACGGCAGTGAGCCCGGTGAGCGAGCGCCTGATCGGGGCGGCCGCCTCGGCGTGGGAGGCGAAGCTCGACTCGCGGTTCATCAGGGAGGCGACCGACGGCACGCTCTCCGAAGACGTCCTGGCGCGCTACATGCTGCTGGAGGCCGAGTTCGTCACCGTGGCGGCACGCGCCCTCGGGTCGGCCATCCTGCGAGCGCCGGGACTGCCGGCGATTCGCGGACACGCGGCCACCATGGCCTCGTTCATCGGTGACCAGCACGACTTCTTCGACCAGGTATCGGCGGCGGGCGGCGCGGCCGAACCCGGACCGAACGCCCGGCGTCGCGCCGAGCAACTCGGCGAACGCGTGCTGGAGATCTGCGACACCGGAACCTATGCGGAGATCGTCGCCTGCATGTACCCGTCGGAACGGCTCTACGCGCTGTGGTGTTCGCGAGCGGCCGCCGTGCCGGCCCAGCGGTCGGAGGCCCTGCAGGAATGGATTACCTCGCATGCGGAGCTGCCCTACATCGACACCGTCGACTTCCTCACCCATGAGGTCGACAACCTCGTCGTGAGTGACGACGAGATCGAGCACCTCGGCGCCCTGGTGTCCGAGATCCTCCACCTGGAAATGGAATTCCTGGAGGCCTGCTACGACCTCGACTGAGCTGTCCTGAGTTGATCGGGCCCACCGAACCCATCGACATCCTCAGTTGGGTTCAACCGAATTCAAACCCCGCCCGCTTTGGCGAGATGGGCGAGCAGAGAGGCGGTTTTCCAAATGCAACATCCGCAACAGCTTCCCGGATCCAATACGGATATCTGGGATTGGCAGATGCAGGGACTTTGCCGTGGTGTCGATTCGTCGATGTTCTTCCACCCCGATGGTGAACGCGGACGGGCCCGGGCTCAACGTGAGGTGCGCGCCAAGGAGATGTGCCACAGGTGCCCGGTGATCACCCAATGCCGTTCACACGCACTGGCTATCGGTGAGTCGTACGGCATCTGGGGCGGCCTGGGCGAGTCCGAGCGCGAGCTCTTGCTCAAGCAGGGCGTCGGCTGTAGCGCCTGAGCGTCACGCCGAGTTGAAAGGCTCCATCCCGCAAGGGATGGAGCCTTTTCAGTTGTGTCCAGTTGGGTCCAGTTGCGTCAACCCGCGACAAAGGCCCCCAGCGACAACACCGCGAGCACGAGGAACGTAGCGGGAAAAGCGATGTTGTAGAACACCTGTGCGCGGATGTGGGTGATGACGGCACCGATGAAGAACGCGATCAGTCCGATCGCGGCCGCGACGCCGAGCGGTGGGAACGCGAGCAGGCCCACGAGCAGTCCGACGGCTGCCGCGCCCTTGAGTAACCCGAGCACCGGTACCCAGGTCCGCGGGACGCCGACCTCCGCCGAGTTGGCCAGCACGAAGCTGGCCCCGACAAGGTCCCCGAGCGCCATTGCCGCATTGGCCGCGATGGTGATCGCGACGATCAGCGTCGCGATCACGCCGAGTTGTAGGGTCATGGTTGTCGCCTCCGATGTCCGGCCGCCAAGGGGTTCACCTTGTTGACGATTGCCGCGCGTGAAAGGTGACGACATGAACGACCAACAGGCTCGGCGAGCAGTCACAAAACTGCCCAAAGATCAGCATTTCGAGGCAGTTTTGCGTCTGCTCGCGGAAACTCGTGAATATGACCACTGACGTGACGGTCGCCGAGACAGGCGCAGGGACCTACACCCAGCAGATCACCGCCGGGCGCCACCAACTCATCGCTGACGAACCCCTCCCGGTGGGCGACGATGCCGGCCCGAATCCCTATGACCTGGTGTTGGCCGGTCTGGGCGCATGCACGTCGATGACGG
Organism: Mycobacterium sp. IDUB_17; assembly: GCF_055419465.1. Classification (NCBI taxonomy): domain Bacteria; kingdom Bacillati; phylum Actinomycetota; class Actinomycetes; order Mycobacteriales; family Mycobacteriaceae; genus Mycobacterium; species Mycobacterium sp. IDUB_17. The sequence goes on from NZ_JBVAXS010000004.1 coordinate 546,609, forward strand.
TGCGGATGTACGCCAACCGCAAGGGCTGGCCCCTCGATAAGGTGCGAGTGATGTTGCGGCACTCACGCATTCATGCGAAAGACTGTGCCGACTGCGAGACCACCAAAGGCATGATCGACCATATCGACCGCGAGATCGAGTTGATCGGCGAACTCGACGACACTCAGCGGCAGCGGCTCATGGACATCGCCGAACGCTGCCCGGTACATGAGACTCTGACGTCGTCGGTCCACATCACCACTACCGAGCGGTGATAGGAAGGAAGTCATGGCAGACAACTGGAATGACAACATCATCGCCGAGTTCCGCGCCAACGGCGGCAAGGTCGGCGGACCGTTCGAGGGCGCGACGCTGCTTCTGCTGCACACCACCGGGGCCAAGAGCGGCAAGGAGCGCGTCAACCCGGTGATGGCGTTCGACCTCGACGGCAAGCTCGCCATCGTCGGTTCGTACGCGGGCGCCGACGTGGACCCCGCGTGGTTACACAACCTGCGCGCGCATCCCGATGCCCACATCGAGATCGGCACCGACGCCTATGACGTGCACGCGCGGGAGATGCCGCTGGCCGAGCGCGACGCCGCTTATCCGCGCATCGTCGAGCAGGCCCCGGGATTCGGCGAATACCAAACCAAGACCGACCGCGTCATCCCGATCATCGAGCTGCAGCGCCGGTGAGCTCAGCAGACACGGTCAGCTGACCTCCGTCTGGGACCAAGCCGCCACAGGCAGGGTCAGATAGACACCGATCCGGCAGCCCGCACCGGTCGCGGTCTGCGCGGCGGCAAGTATGGCGTCGGCACCGGCCTGCCGATCCTCAGCCCGATCTGGAAAGAACTTCGACTTGACCTCGATCAGCACATCGAGGTCGAACCGATCGAACGGTCCGACGTCGTGGAACCGGATCAGCACATCCCCCGGCTGGAGGTTGCCATCGTAGGGTTCGTCGCCGCATTCGACGGCGATCGAGACCGCCGCCGGTAGCACTTCCGCCAGCCGCAATCGCACGGCATCGGTGGCCCACGCCCCGCACGTCACATCGATCAACGGCACTGCTTCAACCCCTGTCTGCTTCGTGGAGCAGGCTATTTTCCCGCCCGCACCGCGGGCCAGAAAAGCTTGAACAAGCGTTCCTCCCAACCGTCTTCGATGTCACCGATGCGGGCATTCTCGGCGATGTACGCACCGACCACCCCGTCTATCAGCGTCTCGGAATCAACGTCCGCGCGGATCGAACCATCGGCCTTGGCGTCGTCGATCACGGCGGCCAGCGCCGCGCGCTGGTCGATCAGGATCCGCCGGAACACCGTGGTGAATTCGGGGTCATCCTCGGTGAGCAATGCCGCGAGCCCGCCGAGTCCGATGCCGCCCTCGACCGTTGCGATCGCGTGGGTGATGAGCCACCGGAGCCGTTCCGGGGCGCCGGCGCGGGGATCGAGTGGCCCCGGTGAGGCGAGTCGCGACAGCGCGCCGGCCAACATGTCCCGCCGGTTGGGATGCCGTCGGTAGATCGTCGTCTTCGCAATTCCCGAGTGCGCGGCAACAGCTTCGACGGTCACCGCCCGAGGTCCTCCGGCGCGCAACAGGTACAGCGTCGACTCAGCGATGCCGTCTTCGATCCGCCCTTGTGCCATCGGTCCCCTACCCGGTCTGTCCGTCAGTCGACGGGAATACTTCGGCCCCGCCATGCGCTACGCTATACGTAGCAATCGATACGCTACGCGTAGCGTAGTTATTCGGTAGGTTCGAGTTCTCGTGAGGTGATCACATGTTCAAAGGCGTGGGCCGTATTCCGGTTCCCGGCATTGCGTACGTTCTGCTGCTGGTCGGGTTCGTCTCGCTCGGGCTTTTCGTCGCAGCCCTGGCATCGGGCAGTGACCTGGCGGTGGTCGCCGGCATCGCGCTGATCGCATGCCTGGTCGGCGCCGTTGCCGGCTTCCGCACCGGCGCCCGCAATCTGGCCCGAGACCGGCAACCCGATGCCCCGACCAACAACGTGAGCATTTTCTCCACGCCGCTGCGCCGGGATGAAATGGACCGGTACCTGCGGAACTACCGCGGTGACAGTGAAGAAGGTGCCACCGCGGACCGGGCAATGGCCGTGGTTCGCGGCGACGAATCGAATGCCGTCGAAGTGTCATCAGCGCAGGCAGGCCACCGCCGCGCCGCCTGATGCGGGACGACTCGGCTGCTATGTCGGCGGCACCGACCAACGCGGCGGGCGCTTGTCGATGAAAGCCTGCACTCCTTCGAGTGCACTCGGATCCATCATGTTGCAGGCCATCGTCGCGCCCGCGTCCGCGTAGGCGGACTCGATGTCGACGTCGATCTGCCGGTAGAACAACGCCTTACCCATCGCGACGGCGACGCGGGGTTTCGCCACGATGCTCGCGACCACCGCCTCGACCTCGGCGTCGAGGGCGTCCGCTGCCACTACCCGGTTGAGAAGACCCAGGACCCGGGCCTGCTCGGCAGAGACGAATTCACCGGTCACGAGCATCTCGAAGGCAGCCTTGCGGGGCACGTTGCGCGACAGCGCCACACCCGGAGTGGCACAGAACAACCCGACGTTGACGCCGCTGACCGCGAAGCGCGCGTCATCACTGGCCACCGCAAGATCGCACATCGCGACGAGCTGGCAGCCCGCCGCCGTCGCGAGGCCTTGAACCCGCGCGATCACCGGTACCGGCAGCCGCTGGACCGACAGCATCATCGCGGTGCACTGGGCGAACAACCGCTGGTAGTACTCCAGGGACGGCTCAGCCCGCATCTCTTTGAGATCATGGCCGGCGCAGAACGCCTTGCCGGATGCCCCGAGCACGACGGCACGCACCGTGTCGTCCTGCGCCAGAGCGTCGAAGGCGTCACCGAGCGCGGTCAGCATCGCCTCGGACAACGCGTTGAACGCCTGCGGGCGGTTCAGTGTCAAGGTGACGACGCCACGGTCGTCGCGATCTTGCAGCAGCAGTGTCATGGCTCGATCAACACCTTGAGGGCCTCGCGGTCGGCCATCGCGCGGTAGCCGTCGGGGGTTTCGTCGAGACCGATGGTGCGGTCGAAGACCCGTCCGGGTTCGATGGCGCCGTCGAGAACGTCGGGCATGAGTTCCTCGATGTAGGCGCGGGCCGGCGCGACTCCGCCGGTGAGGGTGACGTTGCGGAAAAACGTGCCGAAACCCATTGGCACCTCAGTGTATTGAGATACCCCGAGCCGGCTGACGCGGCCGCCGGCGCGTACCGCGTCGAGAGCGGTGGCGACCGAGGGCTCGGTCCCGACGCATTCGATCACCGCGTGGGTACCGTCGCCGCCGGTCAGTTGGCGGATCTTCTCGACGGCTTCGTCGCCGCGTTCGGCGACGACGTCGGTGGCGCCGAACTCGCGACCCAGGTCGGTCCGGACGGTGTGCCGTCCATTGAGGATGATCTGCTCGGCACCCAGCCGCTTGGCGGCCAGCACCGCGCACAGTCCCACCGCGCCGTCCCCGATGACGGTCACCGACGATCCCAGCCCCACCCCGGCGGTCACCACGCCGTGATGGCCGGTGCAGAAGACGTCCGACAAGGTCAGCAGGGAGGGCATGAGCGCAGAATCCTCGGCCACCGGAAGCTTCACCAAGGTGCCCTGCGCCTGCGGGACACGCACGGCCTCGCCCTGGCCGGCATCGACACCCCGCTCACCCCAGCCGCCACCATGGCGGCACGACGTCTGCAGCCCCTCCTTGCAGAAGTCACACGTGTTGTCCGCCCAGACGAAGGGGGCCACCACCAGATCGCCGCGCCGGAATCCGGACACATCCGAGCCGACGTCCTCGACGACGCCGATGAACTCATGACCCATCCGGCGGCCGCCATCCTTGTGCGGCATCGACTGGTACGGCCACAGGTCGCTGCCGCAGATACAGGCACGGGTGACGCGCACGATGGCGTCAGTCGGCTCCTTCACGATGGGGTCGGGCACATTCTCGACACGCACGTCGCCGGCGCCGTACATCACGGTTGCTCGCATGCTCAGTTCCTTCACTCGTCCGGGTGGCAGGTGAGACCCAACGCCTCGAGGCTAGGCCGGTGTGCGTGGCCTGGGGAGTGAAGTGCGACTCGAGTTGACTCCCCCATGGGCGCGAACCCGCATCGCGAGAAAACCTAACATTTGTTCTACAGGGCCGATAGGTTCGTACTCATGACCCGGACCGTCGGCGACGACGTCGACCTGCCCACCATCCCGAGGCCGCGATCCGCACGATGCCCGCTGGCACCACCACCCGAATTCTCCGAGTGGCGCGAATCGGCTGCACCACAACGAGTGATATGGCAGGGCCGGCCGACGTGGGTGGTCAGCCGGTACGAGGACATCCGGGCTTCGTTGGTCGATCCTCGCCTCAGCGCGGACACGATCAAGCCGCGTCTGCGCGAGGTCGGCGCCGGCGACGCCTTGCCGGTGATCTTCGCACGCATCGACGATCCCGAACACAATCGGCTGCGCCGCATGATGACTCGCGATTTCACCTGGCGGCGGGCCGAGGCGATGCGGCCGCAGATCCAGGAACTGGTCGATCAATTCCTGGACACCGTGATCGAGGCCGGACCGCCGGCAGATCTCGTACGGGGCTTCGCGTTGCCGGTGCCGTCGCTCGTCATCTCGCTGTTGCTGGGCGTGCCCTACAGCGATCACGCGTTCTTCCAACACCACAGCACGGTCGGGCTGGATGCCCGGTCGTCCGAGGACGAGAAGGCCCAGGCGATCGGGGCACTCTTCGGCTACATGTTCGACCTGGTCGCACGCAAGGAACGCGAGCCCGGTGATGACCTGATGAGCCGGCTCATCACCGACCACGTCGCATCCGGTGAACTGAGCCGTGAGACGGCCGCCATGAACGGACTGATCCTCCTGCAGGCCGGACACGAGACCACAGCCAGCATGATCTCCCTGGGAACCGTTGCACTGCTGCAACATCCCGATGTCTTCGAGGTGCTCAGCCGGACCGACGACACCGCCGTCGTCGCCAACATCGTCGAAGAGTTGATGCGCTACCTCACGATCGTGCACAGCCAGGTGGACCGGGTGGCGACCGAGGATCTCACCCTCGGCGGCGAGTTGGTCCGCGCCGGGGAATTCCTGTTGATGAACCTGCCTGCCGGGAACTGGGATCCCACGTTCGTCGACGATCCCACCCTCCTCGACATCGACCGGAACACCCGTGGGCATTTGGGTTTCGGATTCGGCGTGCATCAGTGCATCGGGCAGAACCTCGCCAGAGTCGAAATGCAGGTCGCACTGTCCACGCTGGCCCGTCGACTGCCAGGACTGTCCCTGACTGTCCCTGTCGACGAGCTGCCGTTTCAGAACCAGCAGGAAATCTATGGCGTTGAGGAAGTGCCCGTCACGTGGTGACCTCACCGCCTACTTTCCTTGATCGACCCCGTCGAAGACCTGCACGGCGTAGTCGAGCAATGTCGGCGTGACGCCGAGCTGCTGCCCGAACGGATGGTCGAGCCAGAAGATGAGGAACAGCAGAAGGCCGAGCAGGATGGCGATCGCGCTCGACAGGATCATGTGACTCACCACATTGCTGAGATGTGTGAAGCCGATGAGCCCGATGAGAAGGACAGCCCCGAACAGCAGGCCGCTCCACAGCAGACCCGGTATCCGGGGCTTCGCGTCGAGGACTCTCGTGTTCCGTTGCGATGTAAGGACATTGAGCTGATCGCGGATCTCGGCGTTGACCGGGTGGGCGGTGGGCGCTTCCTGACCCAGTACCCGGTACATGTCGGTGATCGCCCCTCGCGCCGAATCACTCGCGACATCGCGTTGCCGCGCATCCCACTCGGCCTGTGCGGCGACAGTGTAGGTACGCAGCAGTTCCCGCATTCGCGCCTGCTCAGGCCCCGGCAGGCTCACAGTCTGCCGGTACATCGTCGCCAGCGTCGATGACTCATTGGTGACGTTCTCCTCAGCCGAGGAGAACTGCTCCCACGCGACAACGACCGTGAAACCCAGCAGCGCGCCGTAGACGAGAGCCACGGTGGTCAGAAACGGTGACAGAGTCCCCGTTTGTTTCTCGGCGCCGGACCGGTACACCGTTTTGTTGGCGATCCACACGCTCCCGACAGCCAGCAAGGCTGACGCTGCGAGGACCCCCGCTAGAAACAACCCCAAGCCCGCCAGGCTCAAGCCGCCCATCGCTCACCTCTGCTCTGGGTCGATGGACATCAAACCATCAGGGAGTCGCGGGAAGTCCGCAGCGCTCCCGGAAGTCAGAAGACGGTTGCCTGATGCGGTCGAGATCCCCGCGAACGGCGGGATTGGCATCGAGATAACCGCGAACCTTCTCCCCGATCTGGTCCTTGGGCTGGCCCTTGAGGCTGGTGAAGAAGTCGTTGACGTCGGGGTGGGCGGTCAGATAATTCGAGGTCTCGAAAGAGACGCCGGACATCACGCGCGCCATCTCGGCGGCCGTGCACGGGGGCGGGACAGGTGGATCCGCCGCGGCCGCCGCGGCACTCAGAAGTGTCAGGCCGACGAACACGCCGGCGCCGATCGCTGCGCCGGCGGCGCGGTGTGTGAGACGAGAGGACGACATGTTGGCTCCTTCAGCAAGTTGTCCACGGTTCATGACGTAGTTCCTCAACGCGGTCTGATGCCGCCACCGCCACCCGGACGGCCGGGGCCTCCCGGACCACCAGGACCTCCTGGACCACCGGGCCCGCCGGGGCGGCCCGGATCCCAGATGACATCGAGATCCCATCCGGTATCGCAGTACCAGTCGTTGGCACAGGGATAGGGAACTACCGGTGTGGCTGCCCGTGGCACTCCATCTGCGCCGCGCACGTCGCCCTGCGCACAGACCGTGGCATAGCCCGAACTTGTGCAGTCCGCCCTCGCCGGAGGTGCCATCGTGGTGACGGCTCCGAACGGGAGCATCGCCGGTAGCAGTCCCAAAATCAGGTAGCGCTGTGGTGTTCGCACGCCCGCCCCCTTTTGTCAGTTCGGCCGGGGTCTATGCACGGATGTATATCGCACTACCAGCGACAATGTGGAGTATTGACGCTCATGCCGGGTATTTCGTCGCCACTCTTCTTGACTCGGAAAGCAATTCGAGCGCTCCGTCTCGGGCTTGAAGCGACTTCGCCTAGGCGTCCAACGGATTGGCTCTGATGCGTTCGGCACCATTGTTGGCCACCGACGCAGCAGCGGCGCCACCCGGTTTGCGTCGCGCCTGATCCTCGAAGCAGGCAATGAATTCGCTGCCGAACCCTTGCCTGGGATAGCGCGCGAGTATGTCGGCTCGCGTCGCGGTGGGGAACTCCTCTGGCCGGCGTCCGACGACGTCCCAGCCGGTGGCCACCTGCAAGAGGTGGGACTCGGGATCGACCGCCGCCGAAACGTCGTCGCGCATGTGCAGCACGATGATCTCCGTCGCCCTGGCTGCCCGGTCGGCAGGCCAGCCGGCGGCCACGCCGAACACCCAGGCCAGGTCCCCACCCGCCTCCTCGAACGACACCCGGTGACTGTCGAACGGGCCGGTCAGACCGATGTCGTGCAGCAGTGCCGAGACGTAGTAGAGCTCGTTGTCGAAGGTGATGCCGTGTGCCGCTGCGTACGTCGAACCCCACAGATACGAACGGATGCAGTGATTGAGCAACGCAGGCGAATAGAAGTGCGTTGCGACGGCAAGGGCTGCTGCAGCCGCCGGTGTCTGCGGAACCATCTCGTCCATCGCACCTTCTCTCAAAGAGCTGATGACCAACATAACGCTGCGCGCGCACGATCTGGACGGCTGTCAGTACTCCGTCAAAAGTTCAAGCCCGAGAACATGATCCGACCGGGGTCATACTTCTGCCGGGTGGCGGCCAGCCGGGCGAGGTTGGCGCCGAAATACCGCGAGGCCGGCTGGTTCGCCTCGAGATAGTTCACGTAACCACCCACCGAATACGCCGCCACCGCTTGGTGGGCGGTGTTGAGCCACTGGGCCGCCGCCGCCGGAGAGCCGGAGTTCTCGACGTACCACTGCACCAGTGCGGACTGCCGCCGCCACGGGAAGGCGGTGTCCCCCGGGCCCACGGTGGCGAGGGCGCCGTCGAGCGCGTGCATGATCACCAACGGACGGCCGGCTCCACTGGGAAAGGCGTTGAACGCCGCGGCGATCCCCTGGGCGACAGCCGGGGTGATCGACTGGAAGACATCGGATCCGCCGACATAGCCGAGCGGCGACGGGTTGAGGTTGTTGACGGCCAGGAATTGCACCAGGTCCAAGTAATTGAACGTGTGCTTGTCCACCCCGGTCGGTTGCAGCCCGACCGCTTGGGAGACCGCGGCCGCCACTGCGTCACCTGAGCCTGCCGGGCAGGTCGCAAGGATGCGACAGTGCGCGCCTCCCGGGTCGGTGACCGTGTCCGCCAGCGCCCAACTGTTGCGGTCGGCGGTACGCAGCCAGTTCTGCCAACCGACCAGAACCTGCGCGAATGACTGCAGCGGGAAGTGAAGACTCACCGCATCCACATCGCTGGTCGGGAAGGTGGCGAAGGTCAGCGCCGTCGTCACCCCGAAGTTGCCGCCGCCCCCGCCGCGCAACGCCCAGAACAGATCTGGGTTCTCATTGGCCGAAGCGTTGACCGCCGCGCCGCCGGGTAACACCACCGTCGCCGACACCAATTGATCGGACATCAGGCCCGCATGCCGCGATTGGGCGCCCAACCCGCCTCCCAGAGCGTGTCCGGCAGCGCCGACCGACGGACAGGTACCTGTCGGGATCCCCCGGCCGGCTCCGGCCAGCGTCTGGTGAATCGCATACAGACCGGTGGCAGGGGTCACCGTGACATACCCGGTGCCGGCGTCGTAGTTGATGTCACCGGGCAATTGGCGCAGGTCAAGGACCATGGTGCCGTTCGCCGTCGATGCGCCCACATAGGAGTGCCCACCGCCGCGCGGAGCGACTTTGAGATTGTGATTGGCAGCGAAGGCCATTGCCCTCTGTACGTCCGCCGTCGAACTCGGGGCGACGACCGCCGCAGGAGCCAGGCCGTTGAAGTTGGTGTTGAAAACCGCCTTGGCCGAGGCGAATTGCCCACCGCTGTCCGGCAGTATCACCTGCCCCCTGATGGCGGCAGCCAGATCGCCCCAGCCAGAGGTTGCCGGATCGGCACTGGCCCGGGTCGTTCCGAACACCGCCCCGACGGCCAACGCCCCAGCGGCACCCCGCAGAAACGTCTGACGTGAGATACCACGCGGTGACTCCCGCGGTTCCGTCATGCCCGAATTTTGAGGTACCTGGGGCGAAATCCGCCGCACCGTGCGATGTGTCGAGGTATCGGTCCGATACCGATTCGGCGTCTGCCCCCGGGGCGATGAGATCAGCGCCGTCCAAAGCTACGATCGCCACCGCCGGGTGATCCGCCCGGCTCCGACTGCAGACCTGGAGGCCAGCGCGTGAGCGCACCGTCGAACCCGAACGCGATCCCGACCCAAGCCACGCTCCCGAACCTCCCACTGGACGATGAGGACCGCGCCACCCTCACCTCCGAGATCTGGGGCATGCTGGTCACCGGCAACGACGACGTCGAAGAGTTCCTCGAGATCTACGCCGAGGACTACGAACTCACCGAGGAGCAGCTCACCGACGCCTTCGCCGCTCTGCGCGAGGCGAGACTGCGCCAGCAGACCGAGATCGGCGACTACCAGTCACGGACCCGGGCGGCGTTCGACGAGTTGAACGCCAACGGCGTGATCGCCCGTGCCGACTTCTCCTGCTGCGGTACCTGCGCTTCGGCCGAAATCGGCGACGAGCGCGACGACAGCCGCCACTGGAGCGGCTTCATCTACTTCCACAGCCAGGACACCGACCGCCTGGTCGAGGACGGCTCCACCTACGTCGGCTACGGAGCGTTCGAGCCGGAGAACTTCGACGAGGAGGCGTACAACCGGCTCAGCGATCAGGCGAAGGAGGACCTGTACTTCAGCGACGTGGCCCGGATGCTCGAGGAGGTCGTCTTCCCCATCGTGCGGCGCCACGGCATCGAACCGGAGTGGAACCGCGACCTCGGCACCCGGGTGCTGCTCACCAACGCCGACTGGTACGCCCCGATCGACAGCTGACGATCTGTAACTTCCGTGGCGGACGCGCCGACATATAGTTCAGCGCGTCCGAAGGGGGTAAGCCCGATGCCGAACAATCGCCGCCGTGTGATGGCCGCCGTCGGTGCTGCAGTAGCGGCACTCGTGATTCCGACCGTCCTGAACGTTGCCCCGGCCCAGGCGAACCCGCTGCCTGGCTTTTGCGTGCCGCCCAGTGTTGTCGACAACGTCTGCAGCGCGCGCCTGACGTCGGTGACAGCCGATGTCGTCGACGGGACAATCACCGGGACGCCGGTTGGCGGCGGTGCCGCGATTACCCTTGCGGGACCAGCAGATGCGTACCAGAAATCAACGGGATTCGGCGACACACCGCCAGATGCGGTTCAACAATGGGACACCTCGATCGACAAGGTCAGTGACCTCGACACCTCCCCCTCCGACCCCAATTGGTACGGCAACGCCAAGGCCAGGGTGTTCCTGCCCAGGACCTTGAATGACCTGGCGACCAAGCTTCCCGCCGACGTCCTCGTCGTCCGGTTCACGCCGGACGACGCTCGGCCGGATACGTTCCGGCTGGTGTCGATTCAGCCGACGGCCTAGGGCGAAACGGGCTATGCCCGATCCTGCGCCAGCCCGGCCAGGTGTTTGAGCGAGTTGTCCAGATGCTGCCGGTCGAACGGCGGGAATTCGATGTGTTCGCGAGTGGCCGCCGGCACCGCCGACCAGTCATACGTCAGGGTGACGTCCGTCCGGTCGTCGCCGAGTGGCTTGAGGTCGTAGCGCCAGATCCAGCCGCCGAAGTCGAGGGTGGCGTCGTCCGTGCCTTGGCCCGGCAGCCACGCGATCGCGTGCGGCGGATCGAATACCTCGATCCGGTTGGCCATCTCGTAATGCATGCCCCCGTAGTTGTCGTGGTACATCGCCATCCGGAAGATCTGGCCGGCTTCGGTCAGCCGCTTGCCGTCGAGCGACTCCCGCACCCAACCGGTGCCGTCGATCGCCTGATGGGTGGTCGGGTCGGCCAGCACCGCGAACACGGTTTCGGCCGGCGCGTTGATGGTGCACGCGGTGCTCATGATGTCGTCAGTCATACCCTTACCGACCGACGACGGGTCACAAACTCATCGAGACTGCGCGTGGATCATCGAGCCTGCGCTCAGATCGCTTTGTCGCCGAAAATCGCGATCTCACCGCAGTCTCGGCGCGGTGGGACTATGGGTTGAGCCCGAAAAGCTGTACAGCAGCAGCACCGCGAGAAGCGAAATCACGCAAGCCGCCCACAAGTACCGTGCTCCGTACCGATCCCACGCCCATTGCCAGATTCGGTCCATGGCGCGACGGTAGACGCCATCAGCCCACCAAGTTCGCAGAAAGCGAAAACACCCCCGGCCCAAAAGGACCGGGGATGCTCCACGTGACTACCTCGTGGGCGTGGCCCTGGCGATGCTCGCCGCCTCGGTGCTGCCGGGTATCGGCCGTCCTAGGTGACGACGAAAGACATCTTCACTGAACAGTTCTGGCCGTCGTCCTCGAAATCCGTGATCTCGTGTGGCCGTGTGCTGAGCTGGCCAAACGAGAACTGCTCCTCATAGCTGCCGAGTTGATCATTCGGACCGAAGTCGTCCTGCTCACCCAGATGACCTGTGATCTTGAGGAATTCCCCTTCATTGACCCGGAATTCGGCTCTGGTGTTGAGAACGAATTCGGTGCCCTGACTGATCTCCAGGGCGTTGTCGCCGTTGTGGTCGAACAGAGTGACCGCGCCTAGCGTCACGATCTCCCCGATGTCGGGGTTGAACATATTGTGTGAGACATCAAATCGACCGAAGATCTCAAGGGCGTTCCCTGGATCGGATCCGTTATGCACATTCCTGATGCTGTGCAGCGTCACGATGACGTTCTTGGACATTTCGCGCTCCCAACGTTGCCGGTTGTACCTCGACTGGTTTTAGGCAGGTCGGTGAGCGGCCGAAGCATCCGCTAACTCATCCTCTTCACCCGTTCCGTGACCCCCACAGCAACTATTGAGCTTTCTCCAAGAATTGGCGTGAGTAGTCCGCTACCTGAATTCCCAAGGGCTGTACTCCAACCAGGAGTCGATCGACATCCAACCAAGCAAGCGTTCTGCATCGTTGCGAATCACGTTCACCCGCAGCGCGTCCCAATGCTCCGACGGAGGGCTAGCCACGGGGCGCACGTCCACAAAGCCAAAACGGCGTGAAGCCGTTGCCGCTCAGCCAAACCCACCTGCATCCGGTTGAACGAAGCCGACAGCGCACCGAGGTCGACGTCCTGGACCACGGGCAGCTGTCACCGGCGACGGCGGTCCGCACCGGCCGTATCGCTCCCTCCACGAAACTGTGCATATTGATCACCCCGATGGCAGCGCCGTACGCGGCACCGACGATCGCGTACTGGACCAGTCGCCAGCCGGTCGCCCCGGCGATCCCACCGACAACGACCCCGAGCAGAGGTGCCCACATCACATCGGTCGCGAGCGTTCAGATCGTGGCCTTCCGCGCGTAGGTGGAAGGTGGCGCCGAGTGACCCGGGCGTCGATGCCTGGCTACCTTTCGCTGCGGCGGCTTCAGCTGTGGCCGGCGCCGAGCACAACGTAGCCAGCTGTGCGCCCGAGTCGACTTTTCCTTGTCATTACCCAGCGATCCGAGCGCCGCGAGACCAAGGACACCGAGAGCCACACACCGACTGCCTTCCCGGCACCTCGCTTCCTCGAAGCGGGCGGAGGCGGGCGCCAACTCGCCCGCGCGGCGCTTGGTTGTTTTCGCAAATTTCGAACCGAAAATGGCCCTATCCGGGTCTTGACAAAATCTGTCCCCCATCAGGATATTGAGCACAGCTGTTAGTTACGTCACGCTCGATCCTCGTGTCAGTGGCAAACACAATGCTCCGCTGCGAGGAGATGCCATGGCCACACGTATTCACCAACTAGCAGGCGTGTGCCTATTGACGACCGGACTCCTGATGAGCTGCATGAGCGGGGCGATTGCATCCGCGGATTCCGAGAACAATGCCAAGTCGGATTCGAGTCCGGGCACCAATAGCTCCACCAGTGAGGGCGGTAGGACCTCGATCCTGTCGACCACCTCGACAGCGAAGACCGGTACTTCTGCAGATGATCCGGTGGCCGCCGCAGAACGTGCCCTCAAGAACACGGGAGTTTCAGGGGCCGGCGCCGACAAACCCACTTCGACCGTCTCCGCTCAGACGAACACATCCTCGGGCACCGCGGAAGCGGCGAGCACCGCGGGCACCGCAGGCACCGCAGGCACCGCAGGCACCGCAGGCACCGCGAGCACCGCAGGCACTGCAGGCACCGCGGACGCCAAACTGCCGGCGTCACCCGAAACGTCCCGCACGGCCGCAGCCGAACCGACAGCGGCGGTAGCCGTGATTGCGGATCCGTCCCCCACGGCCGGCTCGCAGATCCAGACTCCTTTAGTAGACGAGATCCTGGCCGGCACCGACGCCCCGAGCGAATCTGCCGCCAACTCGACCGCCAACTCGGCTGCCTCCGATGCGACAACGAGCAGTACGGACACCGCCGAATCTGCGCACCCGCTGGCTTCGACTTCCGCAGCGACTACCTCAGCGACTTCCTCGGCGACTTCTTCAGTGACCGCCTCGGCGACAGCCACGGCAGAGGACACGTCGACACCATCCGTCGGGACCACCAGCACCGCGGCCCCAGCCGCGACGTCGCCGGAGGCTCCCGTCGCGGCACCGACGTTCCGAGAGGCCGTTGTCTACTTCCTGCGGGTACTGGCATCGGCCAGAGATTTCGTCGACGCGATCATGCACCTTCCGGCGGAAATCCGTGCTGCGCTTGGCATTCCGTGGAATACACCAAGTGTCGGCGATTACCACGCACTGATGTCCACCCCAAACGTCGCGCTCTTGAACCTGTTGGTGGTCTCACTCTCACAGGCTGCTTCGGGTCCCGGCAGCAGCCCCCTTGCGGTCCATGGCAGCGGTATCGAGGCGGACGGGGGGATCACACTGCTGACCGCACAGCGGCAGCAACTGGAGCCTGCACCACTCGCGGCTCCTGCGCCCCCGCACCGCTCGGCGCCCACGGTTATCAAGGACACCGTCGCGGCGATTGTGGTGGCGCTGTCGCTATGGTCGATCTTCTATGCGGCATTGCCCGGCCTCGGCGGTTTACTCTCCTTCGGGGCAGCCGGCGTACGGATCGGTTACCGTCAAGCCAACGCCGGGCTCGCCTTGCACACAACTGAAGTGGCACGTTTCCTTCGACCCGGTCCGATCGGTGTCGTACGTACCGGCTCACTCGTTTCCATTCACTCACGCACTACACCTCCCTCCGGCCGCACGACCCAACGGCGTCACCTCAAACCCGCCGCCTAGCGGTGCGGAGGCGGCTCGCATTCGGTCTGACGGGCTAGCCGCGTCGTCCCACCTACAGCGAGACGAAAACACCCCCGGCCCAATAGGACCGGGGGTGTTCCACGTGACTACCTAGTGAGCGTGGCCGTGATGGCCGTGCCCGTGATCTTCTTCCTCGGCAGGCTTGTCCACGACGGCCGTCTCGGTCGTCAGGATCATGCGTGCCACGGATGCGGCGTTGAGCACCGCGGAGCGGGTCACCTTGACCGGATCCACGATGCCCTCGGCGACCAGGTCACCGTAGGTCAGGGTGGCGGCGTTGAAGCCATGCCCGTTGGACTGCTCGCTGACCTTGTTCACCACGACCGAGCCGTCCAGGCCGGCGTTGGTGGCGATCCAGTACAGCGGGGCCGACAGCGCGGAGGAGAACACGTCGACGCCGAGGGCCTCGTCGCCCTTGAGCTCGCCGCGCAGCTTGTCGAGAGCCGAACGAGCCTGCACGAGTGCGGCGCCACCACCGGTGACGATGCCCTCCTCGACGGCAGCCTTGGCCGCCGCGACGGCGTCCTCGACTGCTTCCTTGCGCTTCTTCAGGTCGGTCTCGGTGGCCGCGCCGACCTTGATCACCGCGACACCGCCGGACAGCTTGGCCAGCCGCTCCTGCAGCTTCTCCCGATCCCAGTCGGAATCGGTGGTCTCGATCTCGGCTTTGAGCTGCTTGACCCGGTCGGCGACCGCCTCGGCGGAACCGCCACCGTCGACGATCACGGTGCTGTCCTTGGACACCACCACGCGGCGGGCAGAGCCCAGCACGTCCAGGCCGGCCTCACGCAGCACGAGGCCCACGTCGGGGTTGATGACCTGGCCACCGGTGACGATCGCGAGATCGTCCAGGAACGCCTTGCGACGATCGCCGAAGAACGGCGCCTTGACGGCGACGGCCTTGAGCGTCTTACGGATGGCGTTGACGACCAGTGTGGACAGGGCCTCGCCCTCGACGTCTTCGGCGATGATCAGCAGCGGCTTGCCGGCCTCGGCGACCTTCTCCAGCAGCGGCAGCAGGTCGGGCAGCGAGCTGACCTTGTCGCGGTGCAGCAGCACCACGGCATCCTCGAGCACCGCTTCCTGGGCGTCGAAGTCGTTGACGAAGTAGGCCGAGATGAAGCCCTTGTCGAAGCCGACGCCCTCGGTGACCTCGAGCTCGGTGTTCAGCGTCGAGGACTCCTCGATGGTGACCACACCGTCGTGACCGACCTTGGTCATGGCCTCGCCGACCAGCTCACCGATCTGCTCGTCGCGCGAGGACACCGTGGCGACCTGGGCGATGGCGGTCTTGTCCGACACCGGGGTGGCGGCGGCCAGCAGGGCCTCGGACACCGCGTCGGCGGCCTTGCCGATACCCAGGCCCAGCTCGATCGGGTTGGCACCGGCGGCCACGTTGCGCAGGCCGGCCTTGACCAGGGCCTGTGCCAGCACGGTGGCGGTGGTGGTGCCGTCGCCTGCGACGTCGTTGGTCTTGGTGGCCACCGACTTCACCAGCTGGGCGCCGAGGTTCTCGAACGGATCTTCCAGGTCGATCTCCCGGGCGATCGTGACACCGTCGTTGGTGACCTGCGGGCCACCGAAGGCCTTGGCCAGCACCACGTTCCGACCGCGCGGACCCAGCGTCACCTTGACCGCATCGGCGAGCTTGTCGACGCCGGCCTCCATGGCCCGGCGCGCAGTCTCGTTGAACTCAATCTGCTTGCTCATAAGTCTCTTTCATGACTCCTAACGCATACCGCCCCGGAAACCGCCCGTGCTGAACACGGGGATCTCCGGGGCGGTTACACGAGGTCCTTTACGGAACTACTTTGCAACGACAGCCAGCACGTCGCGTGCCGACAGGATCAGGTACTCCTCGCCGTTGTACTTGATCTCGGTGCCGCCGTACTTGCTGTAGATGACGGTGTCGCCCTCGGCAACGTCCAGGGGGATCCGCTTCTCGCCATCCTCATCCCAGCGGCCGGGGCCAACTGCGACGACGGTGCCTTCCTGCGGCTTTTCCTTGGCGGTGTCCGGGATGACCAGACCGGAAGCGGTCGTGGTCTCGGCCGCGTTGGCCTGAACGAGGATCTTGTCCTCGAGTGGCTTGATGTTGACTGCCACGATGGAAGCCCTCCACTTTTCGGGGTGTGGATCCGGGGGGATCCCCAGATGCCGGTTACCAGGTGTTCGGCAAGCGTCCGTGCCCTTGCTCCGTCGTCGCGGGTGCCGGCGCTGGGTTAGGCCGCATGCCACCTAGCACTCTATACATGCGAGTGCTAGCACTCAAGGGTGGCCTCTGATTACCGGCTGAAAGCGCTCGGATCCATCATGAGGTGGTCAGACACATTCCCGACCATCTCGACGTCGACTTTGCGCTCGATGAAATACCAGCCGTTTTCGTCACGGGCGAACACGTCGGCGTAGCGGCCGACCACGATCGGTTGCAGCGGCACGGTGTCGGTGTTCTGCACGACGCAGAACGTCGAGCGAGCGGCTGCGCGCTCGCCGTCGATGTCGACGATCGGGTTGAGCACCAAATGCCTGGTCCGCGGGGTGTTGCCGTGGTCCGGAAAGCGCCGGGTGCTGGCGGCGAACAACTTGGCGATGGCCGGCGCACCCGCAACCCCCATGAACTCGCCGCGGCCGAGCAGCTCCCCGACCCCGTCGAAGTCGCCGGCGTCGATCAGCTCGGCATAGCGGTACAGCAGCTCGGTGACCTCAAGCTTGTCAGCGACGCTCATGCCACCTGCCCCTTCACCACCGGCAGCCCCGGATCGCTGGCCACATCCAGCGGCGACGGCGCCGCGCCGGCCGCGATCAGGTGCGCGGCGAACGAGGCGATCATCGCGCCGTTGTCGGTGCACAACCGTGGCCGCGGTACCCGCAGCGTCAGGCCGGCCGCCGCACAGCGTTCCTCGGCGAGTTCACGGAGCCGCGAGTTGGCCGCCACCCCGCCCGCGATCAGCAGGGTGGACACTCCGAGGTCGGTGGCCGCACGCACGGCTTTGGCGGTCAGCACGTCGGCGACCGCCTCCTGGAAACCGGCCGCCACGTTGGCCTGCGAGGCATCCGGGTGGGCCTCGACGTAGCGGGCCACCGCGGTCTTGAGGCCGGAGAAGCTGAACACGTACGGGTCGTCCCGCGGTCCGGTCATCCCCCGGGGGAACACGATGGCGTCACGGTCCCCGGTGCGGGCCAGCTCATCGAGCACCCGCCCGCCCGGATAGCCCAGCCCGAGCAGCCGGGCCACCTTGTCGTAGGCCTCCCCGGCGGCGTCGTCGACGGTGCTGCCCAGCTCGATGATCGGCTCCCCCAGCGACCGGACGTGCAGCAGGTGGGTGTGCCCACCCGAGACGAGCAGGCCCACGCTCTCGGGCAGCGGCCCGTGGTCGTACACGTCGGCGGCCAGGTGTCCGCCAAGGTGGTTGACCCCGTAGAACGGGACGTTCCAGCCGGCCGCGTACGCCTTGGCGGCGGCCACCCCGACCAGCAAGGCTCCGGCCAGCCCGGGCCCGATGGTCGCGGCGACGACGTCGGGCCGCTCGATGCCGGCGACGTCGAGAGCCCGGCGCATGGTCGGCCCCAATGCCTCCAGGTGCGCGCGCGAGGCGATCTCGGGAACGACGCCACCGTAGCGGGCGTGCTCGTCGACGCTGGAGGCGACTTCGTCGGCGAGCAGCCGTACGGTCCCGTCCTGCGCCAGGTCGGCGATGCCGACTCCGGTTTCGTCACAAGAACTTTCGATGGCCAGGATGATCACGTCGGGTCCCCCTGGGGAAGGCGTTGCATGGTGTAGGCGTCGGCCCCGCTGACGCGGTAATACCGCTTGCGTAGGCCGATGTTGACGAATCCGGCGCTCTCATACAGCGCGATGGCCGCTTCGTTGTCGGTGCGCACTTCCAGGAAAACCGTGCCGCCCGAGGCGAAGTCGAGCAGATCGTGGAGCAGCCGCCGCCCGATCCCCTGCCCCTGGAAGTCGGGGTCGACGCCGATGGTGTGGATCTCGTACTCGTACGGGCGCATTCGGCCCAGTCGGGAGATACCGGCATAGCCGACCAGCTGCCCGTCGCTGCGGGCCGCGATGTAGCGATTGTGCTTGGCATCGAGTTCGGCCAGGAACGCCCGGGCCGGCCAGGGATCGTCACCGACGAACAGCTTGGCCTCCAGCTCCGCGCACCGCGTGGCATCGGCACTGGTCAGCGCGTCGAATACGGTCATTTCCGCACCGCCACAGAGGGTTTGGCGTCCGGCCTGCGCAGATACAGCGGAACCAGCGGCTGCGGGTCATCCCAATCGGTGACGGCGCGCACCAGGCCCGCAGGCGTCGGATACACCACGTCGAGCCGGGGCAGGGTGAACATTGCGGCGTGCTCGGGTGATCCGGCCACGGTGGCCACTGAGCTCTGCAGTACGGCCGCGACATCGCCGGGCGCGTTGACGGCGGGGCCGTCGACCCGGACCCCGTCGCGGTAGTGCGCCCAGTACACCTCACGCCGCCGCGCATCGGTGACCACCAATACGTCGCCGTCGGTGTGGATTCCGATGGCGTCCAGGCTGCACACCCCGTGCACCGGGACGCCGAGCGCATGACCGAATGCCGCGGCGCTGGCCATCCCCACCCGCAGCCCGGTGAACGGGCCGGGTCCGCACCCGACGACGACGGCGTCGAGATCGGCAACCGTGATCCCGGCATCGGACACGGCGCCCAGCACGTTCGGCGTGAGCTGTTCGGCGTGGGCGCGGGCGTCCACGGTCACACGTTCGGCAAGGGCCTCCACCGTGCCGTCCTCGGCGCGACGGACCACGCCGGCGCTGACCGCCGGGGTCGCGGTGTCGATGGTCAACACGTTCATGGGGCGCTCCACTGCCAGATCACCGTGCGCGTCTCGGTTTCGGTGTCCCGCTCGATCCGGATGTCCAGGTGATGTTCGGAAAGACGTTCAGCCAGACCCTCGCCCCATTCGACGACCACCACGGCGTCGTCCAGGTCCGTGTCGAGGTCGAGTGCGTCGAGTTCCCCCAGCAGGTCGACGCCGGGGTGGTCGAGCAAGCGGTACATGTCCACGTGCACCATCGCCGGACGGCCGGGCTGACGGGCGCGATGCACGCGGGCCAGCACGAACGTCGGCGAGACCACCGGCCCGTCCACATCCATGGCCTGCGCGATGCCCTTGGCCATCACCGTCTTGCCCGCACCCAGCGGGCCCGACAACACCACCACGTCACCGGCCTTGAGCCCCGCGCCCAGCGTCGCGCCCAGGGCAATCGTGTCCTCGGCGGTGGTCAGCTGGGCTGTGCCGGCACTGCGCTCAGCCACGGAACCGGACCCGGTCGCGGACCCGGCGGGTCAGGGTGACCAGTTTGGAGGGCGTGGCCCGCTCCACCAGACGGACCAGTGCGTCGTCGATCACCACGGGCTCCTCAAGCTGGACCAGATGACCCGCTCCCCCGACGATCACCAGTTCGGAGCGGGGTAGCTGTGCGGCCATGGCCTTTGAGTATTCCATTGGGGTGAGCAGGTCACGGTCACCGCAGGCGATCAGTGTCGGCACTTTCGCCAGCACCTGCAGGGCCCCGGCCTCGTCGTGGACCTCGAGGGCATGCAGGAACTCGACCAGCGTGGTGATCGAGGTGCCGTGCATCATCCGCTGGGAGAACTCGACCACGCTGGGGCTGACCGCCTCGTCGCCGTAGGACGCCGCGCGCAGAACCGGCCCGATCACCGACCGGGCCGCACCGCGGGTGCGGTGCACCGCGCCGGGGGCATAGCGGGCCACGAACCGCACCGCCTCCAGGGCCGGGTTACGCAGAATCTCCCCCAACGGCGAGCGGGACACACCTTCGACCGCCGAAGAGATCACCGCGGCGCCGACGATCTGTTTTGGATAGCGGTGCGGGAACTGCCGCGCATGCGACAACACCGTCATGCCACCCATCGAATGACCGACCAGAACCGCGGGTCCGCGTGGAACCGTCACGGCCAGAACGGCTTCCAGATCACGCCCGAGTTGCTCAACGGTGTAGGTGTCCGGTGACGCGGCCCCGGACTGACCGTGGCCCCGCTGGTCGTAGAACACCATCCGCACCTGCGGACCCCACTGTTCGGCCAGCCGGGTGCGCTGAAAGTAGAAGGCCCCCATGCGCAGGCAGAAACCATGAGCGAATACCACCGTCAGCGGTGCGTCGTTGGGGCCGACTTCGCGTACCGCCAGCGGCACCCCGTCGTCGGTCGTCACCACGGAGCTGCGGTCAGCATCGAGGCGTTCGAAATCCTCGCCCAGGTAGGGATCCTCGCCGGCTCTGCGCCGGGTCAGCGACCGCGCCACCGATCTGCCCGCGACCGTACCCACAGCGGTCAGCCCGGCGGCGCCGGCCAGCCACTGCGCATTGCGGCTCAACGCGCGCGACCCGCCTGCAGATACGTGCGGGTGATCCGGCCGCGCGGGCTGGTCACCACCTCATAGTTGATGGTGCCCAGCAGTTCGGCCCAGTCCTGGGCGGTCTGTTCCCCCTGCGTACCGGGGCCGAACAGGATCGCGTCATCGCCTTCGGTGACGTCGGTGGCGCCCGGGCCGAGGTCGACGACGAACTGGTCCATACAGATCCGCCCGACGGCCGGGCAGCGCCGGCCATTGATCAGCACCTCGATCTTCCCGCTCAACGAGCGGAAGATGCCGTCGGCGTAGCCCACCGGCAGCAGGGCCAGGGTGGTGTCCCGGTCGGCGATCCATCGGTGACCGTAGGACACTCCGTCGCCGGCATGCACCGAACGCACCAGCGCGACAGGGCATTTCAATGTCATAGCAGGAATCAGCCCCATGTCGCCACGCTCCGGGATGGGGCTCAGTCCGTAGACCGCGATCCCGGGCCGCACCATGTCGAACGCCAGGTCCGGACGGGTCATCGCCGCCGGCGAATTGGCCAGGTGGGCCAGCTCGAACACCACACCTTGGGCCGCGGCCTGCTCCCGCATCGTGGTGAGCCGCTTGGCCTGCAGATCATTGAACGGATTGTCGGGCTCGTCGCCGTGCACCAGGTGACTCATGATGCCGCGCACCTGGATCGCCCCGGCGGCCTGGGCACGGCCCAGCCCGGCGATCACCTCGGGGAAATCAGCCGGGCTGACACCGTTTCGGCTCAGGCCGGTGTCGACCTTCACCGTGACGGTCGCCGTTCGCCCGGTCTGATGCACGGCCGCCACCACATCGTCGATCTGGCGTACCGAGGACACCGCGATCTGCACATCCGCCTCGAGCGCGGGGGCGAAGTCGGTACCCGGCGGGTGCAGCCAGCACAGCACCGGAGCGGTGATCCCGCCGGCCCGCAGTGCCAACGCCTCGGCGATCGTCACCACCCCGAGTTCGGCGGCCCCGGCCGCCAGGGCGGCCCGGCCCACCTCGACGGCACCGTGCCCGTAGCCGTCGGCCTTGACCACAGCCATCACCCGGGCGCTGCCGGCGTGTTCACGCAGCAGGCGGACGTTGTGGTCGATCGCGGCGAGGTCCACAACTGCCTGCGGGGATGCGTGCGGGGTCAGCGATGTCTGGAGTTCAGTCGTCTGCATGTCATATCACCGCCGACCATTGTCCCAGAGGCACTCATCGGGGCAGATCAGCGGACCGATAGGCCCCGTTTAGTGCGCAAACGGCTGCAGGTCGTTGAATGCTCCGCTCGGCTTCAGCTTGTCGAGTCGCTGAAGCACCGTGATCATGTCGTCCTTGAGCGCCCGGGCCAGGTCCGCGGAGAACCCCTCACGCACCACGACCCGCAGCACCACGACGTCGGTGGCCCCCTCGGGCATGGTGTAGGCCGGCACCTGCCAGCCGAAGGAGCGCAATCCCTCGGACACGTCGAACTCGGTGTAGCCCGGTTTGCCTTTGAGGCGGAAGCTGACGACGGGGATGGCCGATCCATCGGTGATCAGCTCGAAGTGCTCACTGTCACGCAGTTCGTCCCCCAGCCAGCGCGCCGTCTGCGACAGGCATTGCATCACCTGGGTGTATCCGGCCCGGCCGAGCCGAAGGAAGTTGTAGTACTGGCCCACCACCTGATTGCCGGGCCGCGAGAAGTTGAGGGTGAACGTCGGCATGTCGCCGCCGAGGTAGTTGACCCGGAACACCAGGTCCTCCGGCAGGTACTCCTTGCTGCGCCACACCACGAAGCCGATGCCCGGGTAGGTCAGCCCGTACTTGTGGCCGCTGACGTTGATCGACACCACGCGCGGCAACCGGAAATCCCACTCCAGGTCGGGGTGCAGGAACGGGACGACGAATCCGCCGCTCGCGGCGTCGACGTGGACGGGGATGTCCAGGCCCTTGTCTTGAGCGAGCTGGTCCAGCGCCGCGCAGATCTCCGCGATCGGCTCCAACTCCCCGGTGTAAGTGGTGCCCAGGATCCCGATGACGCCGATGGTGTCCTCGTCGACCGCGTCGAGCACCTGCTCCGGGGTGATCACGTAGCGCCCCTCCTCCATCGGCAGGTAGCGAGGCTCGACGTCGAAGTAGCGGCAGAACTTCTCCCACACCACCTGGACATTGGAGCCCATCACCAGGTTCGGGGTGCGCCCCTTCCAATCCTTACCGACCTTCTCGCGCCACCGCCATTTCATGGCCAGGCCGCCCAGCATCACCGCCTCGCTGGAGCCGATGGTGGAGACGCCGCACGCGGCCGACGAATCCTCGTCGCTCAGGTCTTCGGCGTGGAACAGTTCGGCGACCATGCTCACGCAGCGCGCTTCGATCGCGGCGGTGGCCGGGTACTCGTCCTTGTCGATCATGTTCTTGTCGAACGTCTCGGCCATGAGCTTCTCGGCCTCGGGGTCCATCCAGGTCGTGACGAACGTCGCGAGGTTCAACCGGGAGCTGCCGTCGAGCATCAGCTCGTCGTGGATGAAGCGGTACGCCGCACCGGGTTCCATCGCGTCATCGGGCAGACGCAACGACGGAACCGGGGCCATCGCCAACCTGCCGGTATACGCCGGTGAGATGTGCGGGGTGCGAGGGTGCTTGTGCGGCATGGAGATCCTTTTCGTTACAGCGCCGCGATTGCGGCGCGGACATGGGCGAGGATGCGTGACGCCGACGTCGGCGCCGGGTTGGGACCGGGATCGGCCGCCGACAGGTTGGCGGCACGGGCATGGACGAAGGCTGCCGCGGCTGCGGCCTCGCCGGCGGGCAGTCCGGCGGCCAGCAGGGCGCCGATGATTCCGGACAGCACATCGCCGGATCCGGCTGTGGCGGCCCAGGATTGGCCCGCCGGGTTGAGATATGTCGTTCCCCCAGGCGAGGCGATGACGGTGACGTTGCCCTTGAGCAGCACGGTGGCGCCGAGTCGCTCGGCCAGGGCGCGGGTGGCGGCGACACGATCGGCGCCGGGTGGATCACCGGCCAACCGCTGGAATTCGCCGGCGTGCGGGGTGAGCACAGTGGGTGCGCCGCGCCCGGCGAGCGGGCCGGGATCGGCGGCCAGCAGCGTGAGAGCGTCGGCGTCGACGATCACCGGCAGGTCGGATTCGAGCGCGAACCGCAGCGCAGCCTTCGCCGTGTCATCGGTGCCCAGCCCGGGCCCGACCACCCACGCCTGGACCCGGCCGGTCTCCTGCGGGCTGGGCGCGGCGATCACCTCGGGCCAATGTGAAAGCACCTGCGGTGCAGCACTTCCCGCATAGCGGACCATACCGGAGGTCGCGGCCACCGCGGCGCCGGTGCTCAGAACGGCTGCACCGGGATAGGTCGCCGAACCGGACAGCACACCCGTCACCCCTTGGGTGTACTTGTCGTCGTGCGGGCCCGGGATCGGCCAGTGGGCCCGTACATCGGCCACCTCGAACCCGGCCAGGTCGGTCGGCGCCAGGTCCAGGCCGATGTCGATGAGTTCGACGCGGCCGCATTCCCCAAGTGCGTGTACGGGTTTGAGACCGCCGAACGTGACGGTCAGCGCGGCACGCACATGTGGGCCTTCGGCGGCTCCGGTCTGTACGTCGAGCCCGCTGGGGATGTCGACGGCGACGACGGGGGCGGTGTTGGCCTCGAATACCGCCGCGGCGTTGGGGCGCAATGGGCCGCGCCCGGAGATGCCGACTACTCCGTCGATCACCAGATCGGTTGCTGCGGCGATGCGGGAAACCACGCGGCCGCCGGCCCGCCGGAACGCCGCCAAGGCTTTCGCGTGAGTTTTGTCCGGATTGAGCAGGACGGCATCGGCGGCCGCTCCGCGACGGCGCAGGTACGTCGCCGCCCACAGGGCGTCACCGCCGTTGTCGCCGGAGCCCACCACCGCACAGATCCGCCGGCCCGCAACACCACCGGTCCGCAGCTTCAGTTCGGTGGCGATCGCCGTCGCCAGCCCATAGGCGGCACGGCTCATCAGCACACCGTCGGGCAGCGATGCCAGCAGTGGGGCCTCGGCGGCACGGATCGCATCGGCCGAGTAGTAGTACCGCATCAGCTCCCGTTCCACTCGAGATGTGTTCGACTTTGCCGCGCGCCAACAGGTTACGTGTGTTTGCTCGGGACGTCACCGAAAGTGACGCTATGGCTGCTGCCGACGCGCAGGAACGACCGTTGCGTCACTTTCGCGCGATCCGCGCGATGGTGGCTGCGGCTTCGCGTAACCGGTCCGGTGGATGCGAGGCGTACCCGAGCACCAGCCCGGGCGGTCCGGGCAGCCGCCGGTGCCAGGACACGGGATGCGCGAGGACACCGGCTGCACGCAGATCGTCGGCCAGTGCGACGTCATCGATGCCCTCGGGCAGCGTGACGAGCAGGTGCAGGCCGGCGGCGACACCGCTCACCTTCGCGGTGGGCATCGCGACCGACAACACGTCCAGCAGCGCATCGCGCCGGGCCCGGTGCCGTGCGCGCACCAGCCGGACATGCCGGTCGTACTCACCTGATTCCAGTAGCCGGGCGAGCACCAGCTGCGGCAGGGTCGGGCTGCCGAGGTCGGTGGCATGCTTGGCGGCCACCAGGTCCGGATGGCGCCGCGGGGGCGCGACCACCCAGCCCAGACGCAGCGCGGGTGCCAGGCTCTTCGAGGTGCTGCCGGCATACGCGATGCGATCGGGCGCCGACGGGTGCAAGGCCGGCACGGGTGCCCGGTCATAGCGATATTCGGCGTCGTAGTCGTCTTCGATGATCAGCTCCCCGTCCCACTCGAGCAGCTCCCGGCGCCGATGCGGGCCGAGCACCACGCCCGTCGGGAACTGATGCGCCGGGGTCAGGAAGACGGTGGGTGCGCCGGTGGCGGCCAGCTCCGTGACGACGATGCCGTCGTCGTCGACGGGGACGGGAACCGGGCGCAGACCCCAGTACTCGAGTTCGTCGACGGCTCCGCGCGAACCGGGATCTTCGACGGCGATCGTGTCGAGGCCTTCGCCATGCAACTGCTGCGCGAGCAATGCGACGGCCTGGGCGACACCCGCGACCACCAGGATGTCGTCGGGTTCGATCCGCAGCCCACGGGCCCGGCCCAGCCACGGGGCGAGCGCCGCCCGCAACCGCGGATGGCCGTGCGGATCTCCGTAGCCGAGGTCTTCCGGCGAGGTCTCGGCCAGCACCGCGCGCTCGGCGCGCAACCAGGTGCCGCGCGGGAATGCCGACAGGTCGGGCACCCCCGGCGAGAGATCGATTCCTTCGCCGACCGGCAAACGGGGCCGCGGCAGCCGTGCCACCGCCGGCGCCCCAACGCCTGCCCGGGGCGGCCGGACCGGCTGCGTGAGTACGTGGGTGCCACCGCCCGCATGCCCGCTGACCAGACCTTCGTCGGCAAGGCGCCGATAGGCCTCGACAACCACACCGCGTGACACCGCGAGTTCGCCGGCCAGCACCCGGGTCGCCGGGAACCGGGTGCCTGGGACGAGCCTCCCGTCTGCGATCGCGGTGCGCAGCGCATCCGCGAGCCAGTCGGTGAGTCCGCGGGTCGGGGCGGACGCCGGGTCGAGCTGCAGAAAGTCTGCGCCTGCAACTTGGTCCATGACAGATATCCAAACTTGGTTCTACTTGTTGGACCATATTGGCGCCAGCATGGGAGCATGTCCAGCTCCACCCGCGCCGGCCCGTCCGGCGCACTCGGCATGACGTTCGTCGGCGGCAGCGTGGCGGTCTCAGGTGCACTCGCCGATGCGCCTCTGCACACCGCGCAGGCACTGCGCTACGCCATTGCCTGCGCGCTGCTGCTCGCATGGGTCCGATTCACCGGCCAACCCCTGCGCCGCCCCCGAGGCACCGAGTGGCTCTGGCTGATGGGGGTCACCGTCACCGGCCTGGTGCTGTTCAACCTCGCCCTGGTGCGTGGATCTCAGCACGCCGAACCGGCAGTACTGGCAGTGGCAGTGGCGTGTGTACCGGTGGCACTGGCGACGATGGGGCCACTGCTGGAAGGCCACCAGCCGCGAAGGCGGGTGTTGGCCGCGGCTGTCGTGGTCAGCATCGGGGCGGTCGCCGTCGAAGGACTAGGCCGCGCCGATACCATCGGACTCCTCTGGGCCGTAGTCGTTTTCGGCTGTGAAGCCGGCTTCACACTGCTGGCGGTGCCCGTACTCGGCTCACACGGGCCTGCGGGAATATCGGTGCACACCACCTGGATGGCCGCCGCGATGTTCGGCGTGCTCGCGCTGAGCGCCGAAGAGTGGAGAGCAGCAAGCAATTTCGACACGGGCCAGATTCTGGCCATCGGTTATCTGGCCGTCTGCGTGACGGCGGTCGCCTTCATCCTCTGGTACACCTGCGTGCGGCAGCTGGGCGCCGGGCGGGCCGGCCTGCTCACGGGAGTGGCGCCGGTGGCCGCCGCCGTGATCGGGATGCCCGTCACCGGGGCGATTCCCGGCACGGCGGTTTGGGCCGGGATCGGCCTGATCGCGTGCGGGCTGGCGCTGGGCTTCAGCGAGGACCGCGCCGTCAGACCGCTGCCGTCGCAGCGGCAGGCTCGACCGTCACCTTGATGGCCTCACCGTTCTGCACGATCGAGAACGCGTCGAGCACATCGTCGAGCGGGATGTGGCGCGTGATGAGGTCCTTCACCGGCACCTGACCGGTCGAGATGTACTGCAGCGCACGCTTGTTGTGCTCCGGCGCGGAACCGTTGGCGCCGTGGATGTGTAACTGCCGGTAGTGCACCACATTCGAATCACAGGTGATGGTCGGGTTGGTCTTGGGCAGTCCACCGAAGAAAGAGATGCGCCCGTTGCGGGCCGCCATGGCGATGGCCTGCTCCTGGGTGATGTTGGCCGCGGTGGCGGTGATGACGATGTCCGCGCCGCGGCCGCCGGTCAGTTCCATCACCTTCTCGACGACGTCGACCTCCGCCGCGTTGATCACCTCATCGGGACGCACGGCGTCGGCCGAGATCTTGAGCCGGCCTTCGTTCACGTCGACGAGATAGACCGGGCCGCAGCTGTGCACACCGCGCGCGATGCGGATGTGCATACAGCCGATGGGGCCGGCGCCGAACACCACGACGGTGTCGCCTTCTTCGATACCGAGCAGATCCTGCGCGTTGATCGCGCACGCGAACGGTTCGGCCGCCGACGCCTCGTCGTAACCGACGTTGTCCGGAATCCGGTTCAGCCCATCGACTTTGAGTACCTGGTGCGGAACGATCATGTACTCGGCGAACCCACCGTCGTACTGGTAGCCCATCGATGTCTGGTTCTGGCACACAGCCATCCAGCCCTTGCGGCACTCGTGGCATTCCCCGCACGGGACCGCCGCGATCACCTGAACCCGGTCCCCCTCGGCCCAATCGGTGCCATAGGTGGAATTCACGTCGGCACCCACCTCCACGATGTCACCGGCGATCTCATGGCCGATGGTGCGCGGTGGGGTCAGGTTCTGGTGCCCGTTGTGCAGGATCTTGACGTCGGTGCCGCAGGTGGAGCAGTTGCGAACCCGGATCTTCACCTCATCTGGGCCGCATTGGGGCTCGGGCACATCCTCCAACCGGACGTCCTCGGGGGCGTAGTAACGCAGGGCTTTCATGGCGGTCCTCTCGACTCACACAGGGACTGGCGATAACCGGTTCGGTATCAGCACCCTAACTCCGATGCGGTCATAAAACCACATTTTTGTGCGCCCATTTACGCCCGATTGCTTGCACTAATGCCCACTTGTGCGGTGTACTGAGGTGCATGTGACCGGCGTCACCCAGCAGCCGGCAAGATCGGAGGTCGTCAGATGTCCACTGTCGAAGCGCCACGCACCGGAGTCCGGGTGCACGTGCAGAAGCTGGGCACCTCGCTGTCGAACATGGTGATGCCGAACATCGGCGCCTTCATCGCCTGGGGCCTGATCACGGCCCTTTTCATCGAGCAGGGCTGGCTGCAGGCCATCTTCTCCGGACTCAAGGACCCCGACGGATGGGTGGCCAGAATCGGCGGCTGGGGCAGCTACGACGGCGCCGGCATCGTCGGCCCGATGATCACCTACCTGCTCCCGGTCCTGATCGGGTACACCGGTGGCCGGATGATCCACGGCAACCGCGGCGCCGTCGTCGGGGCGATCGCCACCATGGGGGTGGTCGCCGGCGCGGATGTCCCGATGTTCATGGGCGCGATGATCATGGGGCCACTGGGCGGCTGGGCGATGAAGAAGGCCGACGCGCTCTGGGAAGGCAAGATCCGGCCCGGCTTCGAGATGCTCGTCGACAACTTCTCCGCGGGCATCCTCGGCATGCTGCTGGCCATCCTCGGCTTCTTCGGGGTGGGACCGATCGTGTCATCGTTCACCCGTGCCGCCGGAAACGCGGTGGACTTCCTGGTCAGCAACGACCTGCTGCCCCTGACCTCACTGCTCATCGAACCGGCGAAGGTGCTGTTCCTCAACAACGCCATCAACCACGGGGTACTGACACCGCTGGGCACCACCCAGGCGCTGGAGACCGGCAAGTCGATCCTGTTCCTGCTCGAGACCAATCCCGGTCCCGGGCTGGGAGTCCTGTTGGCGTTCATGGTGTTCGGCCGCGGCGTCGCCCGCGCCTCGGCGCCGGGCGCCGCGATCATCCAGTTCTTCGGCGGTATCCACGAGATCTACTTCCCGTACGTGCTGATGAAGCCCAAGCTGATCGCCGCCACCGTCCTCGGCGGCATGACCGGCGTCTTCATCAACGTGCTGTTCGGTTCCGGGTTGCGCGCGCCGGCCGCGCCCGGTTCGATCATCGCGATCTACGCGCAGACCGCCGGCGGCAGCTTCCTCGGAGTGACGTTGTCGGTGCTCGGGGCCACGGCCGTCTCGTTCGCCGTCGCCTCACTGCTGCTCAAGACCGACCGTGCCGGCGACGAACCTGATCTGGCTGCGGCGACCGCCGAGATGGAGGCACTCAAGGGCAAGAAGTCCAGCGTGGCCTCCGCCCTGGTCGGCGCACCCCGGGGTCCGGTGCGCAGCATCGTGTTCGCATGCGACGCCGGTATGGGGTCCTCGGCGATGGGAGCGTCGGTGCTGCGCAAGAAGATCCGTTCCGCAGGTTTCGGCGACATTGCCGTGACCAATCAGTCGATCGCGAACCTCACCGACACCTACGACCTGGTGGTCACTCACCGCGACCTGACCGACCGCGCCCGCCTGAAAACCGGTTCGGCCGTCCATGTCTCGGTGGAGGACTTCATGAGTTCACCCCGCTACGACGAGATCGTCGAGATGCTCGGTGACACGAACTCTGCCGGCGGCGCAGCGGTTGCCGAGGAACAGCGCGTGAGCAAAGCAGACGACGTGTTGCCCCTCGATTCGATCGTGCTGGCCGGCACCGCCACTTCGGCGGACGCCGCCATCGACGAGGCCGGTGCCCTGTTGGTCGCGGCGGATGCCGTCGAGCCGGCCTACGTGGATGCCATGCATGAGCGTGAGAAGTCGGTGTCGACCTACATGGGCAACGGTCTGGCCATCCCGCACGGCACCAACGAGGCCAAGACCGCGATCCGCCGCACGGGGATCTCGTTCGTGCGCTACCCCGAACCGATCGACTGGAACGGCAAGCCCGCTGAGTTCGTCGTCGGCATCGCGGGATTGGGCAACGACCACATGGCACTGCTGACCAAGATCGCGCACGTCTTCCTCGACAAGGACGAGGTGGCCCGGCTGCGGGCGGCGACCAGCGCCGACGACGTGCGCGCAGTGCTTTCCGACAGCAAATAACCGACGCCACACCCGGGTGCCCCAGAATGGCAAGCGTGGATTCAGATACCCGCCAGAGTCGCATCGTCGAGTTCGCGCGCAGCCGGGGCCGCGTCGATGTACTGACGCTGGCCGAGGAACTCGACGTCGCGGCCGAGACCATTCGCCGCGACCTCAAGGCGCTGGCCGGGAGACGACTGCTCAAACGTGTGCACGGCGGCGCGATCCCACTGGAGACCGCAGCGTTCGAATCCACCGTCGAATACCGCAGCCAGGTGGATCTGGCCCAGAAGCACCGCATCGCTGCCGCGGCGGCACGCCTGTTGCACGGCGCCGAAACCGTCTACCTGGATGAGGGTTTCACGCCACGGCTGATCGCCGAACAGCTCGCCGATCAAGAACTGACCGTGGTGACATCATCGCTGCTGGCCGCCGAAGCGCTGGCGCACAGCGAGACCGTCACCGTCCTGATGATCGGCGGGCGAATGCGGGGACGCACCCTGGCCACCGTCGACCAGTGGGCGGTAGAGCGACTGAGCAGCCTGGTAATCGATATCGCCTTCCTGGGCACCAACGGGATCACTGTCGAGCATGGCCTCACCACACCGGATCCTGCGGTGGCAGCGGTGAAGCAGACGGCGGTGAAGGTCGCGCAACGGTGTGTACTGGTGGCGGCGCATTCCAAGTTCGGGGAGACGAGTTTCTGCCGGTTCGCGCACGTCTCCGATATTGAGTCGATCGTCACCGGCACCGAGCTGCCCGCTGAGGAAGCACAGCGCTATGAAGCCCTGGGGCCGTCGGTGATCCGGGCCTGAGGACCCAGAGGTTCACACCTCGTCCCAGAACCGCCCCGCACGTTGTGCGATCTCGTCCGGGTATTCACCGTTGACGGCATGAGATGCATCGACCCAGAGCTCAACTTCCCCGCGCGCCAGCAGCTCTCGCGCCCGGGTGACGGCGCGCTCCGGGTCGAGCATGACACTGCGGCCCGCGATCAACGCCAGCACCGGCACGTCGAGACTCCGCAGTTGCTCATCGCTGAACAGTCTCGGCATCGGTGTGCGCAGCGTGAAATCCTTTGCCCCGGCATCGATCAGCGCGGATTCGAGCTCGGCGGCCTCCATGTCGGAGCCGCCGGCTATCCAGCTGTGCACCCGCCGGCGCCAGCTCTCCGGAACACCCGGCGCGAAGAGTGCCACCGAGGCGAGCATCGCCTTGGCCGGAATGCCGGTGAAGGTGAACACCGGATCGAGCAGCGTCAGCGACGCGATCCGCCGAGGCCGGTGCACTGCAGAGTTCGCGGCCGTCCAGCCGCCTATCGACACCCCGAGCAGATGCGCCAGATCCAGCCCGAGACCCGCCAGCGCCTCATCGAGCCACTGCGCCTGATCGGCGGCGCCACGAATCGCCTTGTGCTGCACCGAGAGGCCTGCCTCGCCCAACAGGTCGATGCCATACACCGTGCGCCGTTGCAGCAACGGCCCGAGGTTGGCCTGGTACATCGGCGTCGACGCGTTGCGGCCCGGCAGCAGCACCACCGGCGCACCTGAGTCCGGCCCCGCGAACCGGTAGGCCCGTACCGTTCCGAACGAGGTTGGCACGTCGAACAATTCGAACGGCGGCAGGGCCGCCATCCCGGCCCGGTAGGTGCCCAGGAAGTGCTTGAACGCCGCGTCGGAGACGAAGGCACCCAACCCGTCCCGGGCCCAGCGTCGGGCGACGTTGACCTTGGGAACCCGCAGATCCACTACTCGACGGTGACCGACTTGGCCAGGTTACGGGGCTTGTCGACGTCGTACCCACGTGCCCGGGCCACCCCGGCCGCGAACACCTGCAGTGGGATGGTCGACAGCAACGGCTGGAAAAGCGTTGACACCGCCGGGATCTCGATCAGGTGGTCGGCGTACGGCCGCACCGTGTCGTCACCCTCCTCGGCGATCACGATGGTCACCGCGCCGCGGGCCTGGATCTCGCGGATGTTGGACAGCAGCTTGGCGTGCAGCATCTGCGCGTTCTTGGGTGACGGCATCACCACGATCACCGGCAGGTCCTCGTCGATCAGCGCGATCGGACCGTGCTTGAGCTCACCGGCGGCGAAGCCCTCGGCGTGCATGTAGGCCAGCTCCTTGAGCTTGAGCGCACCCTCCAGCGCCACCGGGTAGCCCACGTGCCGGCCCAGGAACAACACCGTGGGCGACTTCGCGAACCGCTGCGCCAACTGCCCCACCGGCTCGATGCCGGCCAGCACCCGGCTGACCATTTCCGGCATGGCCTCCAGCTCGTGGTACTCGCGCTCGACCTCATCGGGGTACTTGGTCCCGCGGGCCTGCGCCAGGGCCAGCCCCACCAGGTAGTTCGCTGCGATCTGGGCCAGGAACGTCTTGGTGGCGGCCACGCCGATCTCCGGCCCGGCCCGGGTGTAGAGCACCGCGTCGGCCTCGCGCGGGATCTGGCTGCCGTTGGTGTTGCAGATCGCCAGCACCTTGGCCTTCTGCGTCTTGGCGTGCCGCACCGCCTCCAGCGTGTCGGCGGTCTCGCCGGACTGCGAGATGGCGATCACCAACGTGCTGCGGTCCAGCACCGGGTCGCGGTACCGGAACTCGCTGGCGAGCTCGACCTCGACCGGCAGCCGGGTCCAGTGCTCGATGGCGTACTTGGCCAGCAGGCCGGAGTGGTACGCGGTGCCGCACGCGACGATGAAGACCTTGTCGATCTCGCGCAGTTCCTGATCGGAGAGGCGCTGCTCGTCGAGCACGATGCGACCGTCGACGAAATGCCCCAGCAGGGTGTCGGCGACCGCGGCGGGTTGCTCGGCGATCTCCTTGAGCATGAAGTAGTCGTAGCCACCCTTTTCGGCGGCGTCGAGATCCCAGTCGATGTGGAATTCGCGGTAGTCCCGGCCGGCCTGCAGATCGTCCCGGCCGAAGAAGTCGGTGATCCGGTAGCCGTCGGCGGTCAGCACCACGGCCTGGTCCTGGCCGAGCTCCACAGCTTGTCGGGTGTGCTCGATGAACGCCGCCACGTCGGAGCCGACGAACATCTCGCCCTCACCGACGCCGACGACGAGCGGGGTGGACCGGCGAGCGGCCACGATCGTGCCCGGATCGTCGGCGCTGGCGAACACCAGGGTGAAGTGGCCTTCCAGGCGCTGCAGCACGGCCAGCACGGAGGCCGGGAAATCTCCGGCGGTGTCGCCGTTCGCGTACTGCCGGGCCACCAGATGCACGGCCACCTCGGAGTCGGTGTCGCTGGCGAACTCGACCCCGTCGGCTTCCAGCTCGGCGCGCAGGCCGGCGAAGTTCTCGATGATGCCGTTGTGGACGACGGCGATCTTGCCTGCCGCGTCGCGGTGCGGGTGCGCGTTGCGGTCGGTAGGCCGCCCGTGGGTGGCCCACCGGGTGTGACCGAGTCCGGTCGTGCCGGTCAGCACGCCATCATCGGTCTCGGCGAGGGTGGACTCCAGGTTGGCCAGCCGGCCGGCGCGGCGACGCACCGTCAACCCGCCGTTGCCGTCGATCAGCGCGATTCCCGCGGAGTCGTAACCCCGGTATTCCATCCGGCGCAGCGCGTCGACCACGATGCCGAGGGCCGGGCGCGCCCCGACGTAGCCGACGATTCCACACATAAGGTCCCAGGGTAGTGCAGACGGAGCCGTGGCCCGATTCTGCGCGACGGCGTTTGACGCATATCACCGCGAAAGCACGGGCGCGCCTCAGGCTCAATTGGCGCGCTCACGCGCCGCGGCGCCCTGCGCTACGGTCAACGCGTGGCCAGCACAAAGAAGCTCTTCGCAGGGTTGACCCGCCGCGGACCGCATCGGGTTCTGCGCGGTGACCTGGCGTTCGCCGGCATGCCGGGCGTGGTGTACACGCCGGAGTCCGGCCTGAATCTGCCCGGTGTGGTGTTCGGCCACGAATGGATGACTCAGGCGGACAACTACACGCGCACGTTGGAGCACCTGGCCTCCTGGGGCATCGTGGCGGCGGCACCCAACACCGAGACGGGGTTGGCTCCGTCGGTGCTCAATTTCGCCTTCGACCTGGGCGCGGCCCTCGAAATCATCACCGGGGTGCGGCTGGGGACGGGCAAGATCAGCGTGCACCCGGGCAAGCGCGGTGTGGTCGGGCACGGTTTCGGCGGGTCGGCCGCCGTGTTCGCCGCCGCGGGCATGGGAGGCGACCCGCACCGCCCGAAGGCCGTGGTGTCGCTGTTCCCGACGGTGACCAAGCCGCCGGCCGAGCAACCGGCGTCGACGCTGAAGGTGCCCGGCCTGGTCCTGACCGCCCCCGGCGACCCGATGACGCTGCGCTCGAACGCCGTGGAGCTGGCGCGGGCCTGGGAGGGCGCGACGCTGCGGACAGTGAGCAAGGCGCAGGCCGGTGGCCTGGTCGAGGGTCGTCGACTGGCCCGGTTCATCGGGCTGCCCGGCGCCGACCGGGACACCCAGAAGATCGTTCGCGGCCTGCTCACCGGGTATCTGCTGGCCACGTTGGCCGGCGACAAGACCTACCGCGACTTCGCGGATCCCGAGGGCCACCTGCCGCACACGGAACCGGCCGACCCGAACGCCGATCCGGTCGCCCTTGAGGACAAGGTCGTCGCGCTGCTCAAGCCGTGATGCCGGCGGGGTCGCCGAGCAGGTCCTCTCCCAGTCGGGGCGGTGCACTGCGGTATTGCACCGGCGTCGCCGACAGCGACACGGGGTTGGCGACCTGAGGGGCGCTGCTCCCGGGAACCGGGACGGTCACGGCCAAGCCCAGCTTCTCGGCGAAGGTGAACGCCTCGGCCATGTCGTTGATGGGCCCGGCGGGCACCCCCACAGCAGTGAGGACGCCGTACCAGTGATCGGCGCCGTGATTGCTGAATTCGGCCTCCAACAGAGCACACAGCTCATCTCGGTGACGCACGCGTAGCGCGTTCGAGGTGAATCGTTCGTCGTCGGCGAGCGCGTCGAGCCCGAGGGCCGTGACCAATAGCCGGAACTGCTTGTCGTTGCCGACTGCCAGCGCGATGGGCCGATCCGCGGTGTTGAAGGTTTGATAGGGCGCGATGCTCGGGTGGCGATTTCCCATGATCGTCGGGACGCTGCCGGCGCCCAGGAATCCCGAGGCCTGGTTGACCATGGAGGACAACAGCACTGACAGCAGGTTGGTGTCGACGCGTTGCCCCTGCCCGGTGCGGTCGCGGTGGGCCAGTGCCACCAGGATGCCCGTGATGGCATGCAGGCCGGCCAGTACGTCGACCAGTGCCACGCCGGCCTTGGTCGGATCGCCCGGTTCGGTTCCCGTGACGCTCATCAACCCGCCGACCGCCTGCACCAGCAGGTCATAGCCCGGCAACTCGGCGCCGCCGTCACGGCCGAATCCGGTGATGGCGCAGTAGATCAGGTCCGGTTTGATCTCGCGGAGGGTGTCATAGCCGAGACCGAGTTTGTCCATGGTTCCGGGCCGGAAATTCTCGACGACGATGTCGGCGCGGCTGACCAACTCGCGGGCACGGGCGACGTCGTCGGGATCGGTGAGATCGAGCACCAGAGAACGCTTGTTGCGGTTGACGGCATTGAAGTAGGTGGCGACGCCGTCGGCATCGTAAGGCGGTCCCCACTCGCGGGTGTCGTCCCCGACGCCGGGCCGCTCAATTTTGATGACGTCCGCACCGAAGTCGCCGAGCATCATGGTCGCGTACGGGCCGGCGAGTACGCGACTGAAGTCGACGACGGCGATTCCGTCGAGCGCACCGGCGATCATGAGCGCGGCGCTCCGCCGCGCAGGTACACCGTTGTGGTGTGGGTGAAGAATTCCCGGGCCGCGCCGCCCTGCTCTTTGGGGCCCAGTCCGCTCTTCTTGGCACCACCGAACGGCACGTGCGGATCAGCCCCGGCCGATTCGGAGTTGACGTGCAGGACCCCGACGTCGACGTGTTCGACCGCCTGCAGCGCCCGGGTCAGGTCCTGGGTGAAAACGGCTGCCGAGAGGCCGAATTCGCTGTCATTGGCGAGCGCGAACGCTTCCTCGGCGTCGTCGGCGCGGCGCACCGCGAGAACTGGGCCGAACAACTCATCGGTCCACAGGTCGGCAGGCTGGTCGCCGAGTTCGATGATGGTCGGTGCGATGAAGTAGCCGCGAGCCCGCATTTCGTCGGCATAGGCCCGCCCGCCGGCCAGGACTGTCGCTCCCTGGGTCCGCGCGGTTTCGATACCGGTCGTGATCGTCTTGTACGCCGACTCGCTGACGACCGGCCCCATCTGGGTGGCCTCATCAACCGGGTCGCCCACGACGAGTGCCCCGGCACGGTCAGCGAGCATGTCCAGGAAGCGGTCGGCGATCTTCTCAGTGAGGATCAATCGGGATGTGGCCGTGCACTTTTGACCGGTCGAACGGAACGCACCCAGCATCACCTGCTCGACCGCCAGGTCCAGATCTGCATCGTCGAGCACTACGGCGGCGTTCTTACCGCCCATCTCGGCTTGTGCCGGCACCCCGCGGGCGGCAGCCATGCTCGCGATACGCCGCCCGATGCCGGTCGATCCGGTGAAAGTGACAGCATCGACGTCGGGATGGTTGACGATCCCGTCGCCGATGGCCGAGCCGCCGATGAGCAAATTGAGCACACCCGCCGGCAGACCTGCGGTGTCGAGCGCACTTGCCAGGTGCATCGCGAGCAGCGGCACGGTGCTGGCGGGCTTCCACACCACGGTGTTGCCGTAGATCAGCGCGGGCGCGATCTTCCACGCCGGGATGGCAATTGGGAAGTTGAACGGGGTGATGACCCCGACGACGCCAACCGGCTTGCGGGTGACCAGGATCTGTTCACCGGCACGCGGGGACGCATAGATCTCGCCGGCCTGACGATCCCCCTCGTTGCCGTAGTAGCGGAGAATCTGGGCAGCACGGCGCACTTCACCGACGCCTTCGGCCAGCGTCTTGCCTTCTTCTATCGACAGGTCGCGCCCCCACTCGCCGGCGTTGTCGTCGAGGATCTCGGCCGCGGCCAGCAGCACGCCACCGCGCGCGGCCATCGGGGTGGCCGCCCACGCGCGAACCGAGTCGCCGGCCGCGGCCACCGCCGACTCGAGATGGTCCGCGCTCGCGGCGCCACCTTCGGCGACGACCGACTCTGGCCGCGAAGGATCGACACTACGGACCCCGTCGCCCTCGCCGGCAATCCATTGCCCGGCAACGAGGTGCTGCAGTCGTGCAGGTGTGTGCGTGGTCATCCGATTGCTCCAATCAGGTTGCGGCGGTTCAGCGGAATGCGGCCTGGCCGGTCAGCGCCTTGCCGATGGACAGCAGGTGCATTTCGGAGGTGCCTTCGTAGGTGAGGACCGATTCGAGGTTGTTGGCGTGGCGCAACGGTGAGTATTCGAGGGTGATTCCGCTGCCGCCCAACAGGGTCCGGCATTCCCGGGCGATGGCCAGTGCTTCGCGGACGTTGTTGAGCTTGCCCAGGCTGATCTGCTCGGGACGAACGCCCTCGGCGTCCTTGATGCGGCCCAGCTGGATCGCCAGCAGCATTCCCTTGCCGAGCTCGACGGTCATGTTGGCCAGCTTCTCCTGGGTGAGCTGATAGCCGGTCAGCGGCTTGTCGAACACCTCGCGTGAGCCCGCGTAGTCGATAGCGGTCTCCAGGCTGTCGCGGGCCGCACCGAGCGAGCCGAACACGATGCCGAACCGGGCCTCGTTGAGGCAGGACAGCGGAGCCGACAGCCCCTGGGCCAGCGGCAGTTGCGCCGAGGCCGGCAGCCGCACATTGTCGAGCACCAGCTCGGAGGTCACCGAGGCGCGCAGGGAGAGCTTGCGATGAATCTCGTTGGCGGTGAATCCCGGGGTGTCGGTGGGCACCAGGAACCCGCGGATGCCGTCATCGGTCTGCGCCCACACCGTGGCCACGTCGGCGAGGTTGCCGTTGGTGATCCACATCTTGGTGCCGTTGAGCACCCAGTCGGCGTTTTCTCCGGCGCCGTCACGGCGTGCCCGGGTGCGCATGCCCGCGGGGTTGGAACCGAAGTCGGGCTCGGTCAGGCCGAAGCAGCCGATCGCCTCACCGGCGGCCAGCCGGGGCAGCCATTCGTTCTTCTGTTCCTCCGATCCATAGCGGTAGATCGAGAACATCGACAACGAGCCCTGCACCGAGACGAAACTGCGGAACCCGCTGTCACCGGCCTCCAGCTCCATACACGCCAGGCCGTAGCTGACCGCGTTGGTGCCCGCGCAGCCGTAACCCTGCAGATGCATGCCCAGCACGCCGAGCTTGCCGAACTCCTTGGCCAGCTCGCGGGGCAGGGTGGCCGATTCGAACCACTGCCCGACGTCGGGCCGCAGCCGGGTATCGACAAACTTGCGCACCGTCGCAGCGATCTCGCGCTCGTCGTCATCGAGCAGCCGGTCGGTGTCGAACAACTCCAGCGGCCGGTAGGTGGACTTCTTGGCAGCCGGAGCGGCGGTGGCGGTCAGCGTCATGAGGGAACTCCTAGGCGAGATTCGGTGGGTGAGGTTAAAGCGCGGCAAAGGCGTCGCGTACGACCCCCATTGCCTCGATGAGCAGGTCATCGGAGATCGACAGTGGCGGCAGGAAGCGCAGTACATTGCCGAACGTTCCGGCGGTCAGCGTGAGCACGCCGTTGTCCAGGCAGTGGCGGCTGACCGCGGCCACGGCATCGCGATTGGGGGTGCGGGTGCCGGAAACGACGAGTTCGGCGGCGATCATGGCGCCGCGGCCGCGGATGTCGCCGAGAACGTCTGTCGTGCCCGCGATTCCGCGCAGTTCGCGCACCAGAATGTCGCCGATGGCTTGCGCGCGGTCGAGCAATCGATGGTCCTCGATCTCGTCAAAGACGCCCAGGGCGGCTGCGCAGGCCACCGGATTGCCGCTGTAAGTGCCTCCGATCCCGCCGGGATGCGCGGCGTCCATGACGTCGGCGCGCCCGGTTACCGCCGCCAGCGGCATGCCACCGGCCAGGCCTTTGGCGGTGACGATCATGTCGGGCACCAAACCGTCATGCTCACTGGCGAACCACGTTCCGGTGCGGGCGATTCCGGTCTGCACCTCGTCGGCGACCAACAAGATGCCGCGGTCGCGGCAGAAGTCGGCCACCGCGGGCAGGAACCCCTCGGCGGGAACGATGAATCCACCTTCGCCCTGGATGGGTTCCACCACGACGCAGGCCACCGCATCGGCGCCGATCTGGGCGTCGATCAGTTGGGCGAACTGGCCGAACGCCTCGGCGGCGCAATTGTCCGGACCGGACGGCCAGCGGTACGGGTAGGCCATCGGCGCGCGATACACCTCGGGGGCGAACGGCCCGAAGCTGTGCTTGTAGGGCTGGTTCTTCGCGGTCATGGTCATCGTCAGCAGCGAACGGCCATGGAAGGCGTGGTCGAACACCACGACCGCCGACCTGCCCGTGGCGGCGCGCGCGTACTTGACGGCGTTCTCCACCGCTTCGCTGCCCGTGTTGAACAGTGCGGTGCGCTTCTCGTGCGCTCCGGGGGCGAGTTGGTTGAGCCTTTCGGCGACCTCGATGTACGGCTCATACGGGGTGGCCAGGAAACAGGTGTGGGTATAGCGGGCCAGCTGATCGGCGGCGCGCGCGACGACAGCCGGCGCGGCGTTGCCCACGGTGGTGACGGCAATGCCGCTGCCCATGTCGATGAACGAGTTGCCGTCAACGTCGACGATCACCCCGCCGCCGGCGCCGGCCGCGTAGATCGGCGCGCTGCTGGCCAGTCCCGCGGGCAGGGCGCCGGCGCGGCGCGCAGCCAGTTCGCGGGAGCGCGGCCCGGGCACCTCAGTAACCAGTCGGCGTTCCTGGCGCAGTTCCGGACCGCCGACCACCGTGTCGAGCATCGTCATCTCGCTCGTTCCTTCCGTCGATGTGGGCGTCAGCCTATGAATCACCTCGCGCGAGCACCCATCGCCGGCTTGGACAAATTCATGCGGCTGGTTGTCCATATTGGAGATTCCAGATCGCCGGCGGGGTCCTCGACACTGTGAGCCTCGAATAGCGGGACGCCGAATGGAGAGACTGTGATGGGTTGTGACGTCGCCACCGCCGGGCGACTTGATACCGACGCGATCGCCGATGCGCTCAACCGGATGCAGTCGTCGGGCATGCCGCCGCGCGAACAGATGCTCTTCGTCGACTCTGGCGTGGCAGAGACAACCCGCGCGGTGGTGGCCTGGGCGGACCCGGCGCCGTTGCTGACCGAGGCCTGCGCACTGTTCGAGCATTTCGGTCTGCAGGTAGCGGCTCAGCATTCAGTCGGTGCCCCCGGTTATCCGTTGACTGTGTCGGTGTTCGATTTCGTTGCCCCGGACAAGTGGCGCGCCAGTACCGAGAACAAGGTGGCCGACGCGTTCGCTGCCCGCAGCGCCCATGGTTTCCCGATCGATGACTATGCGCGCCTGGTCATTTCGGCGGGCATCACGTGGCGCGAGGTCGTCCTGGTGCGCTCGGCCAGCCGGTTCATGCGCCAAGCAGGGCTGGCCATGTCGGACAGCTACGTCCTCGACACCTTGACGGATCACACCGACTTCGTTGCGACCCTGGTCGACCTGTTCGCGGCACGGTTCGACCCGCAGTTGTGCGATCGGGAATCGCAGGTGGCCGACGTGCAGCGTCGCTTGGAAAGCCTGATCGAGGCGACCACGTCGGTGGACGAGGACCGGATTCTGCGGGCATTCGCCTCGTTCGTGTCAGCGACGTTGCGCACCAACTGGTTTCAGCGTGGCCCCGATAGCCTGCCCAAACGCTACGCCTCGTTTCTGATCGACTCCTCGATGCTCCATCCGCGCGGACCAATCGTTCCGTTCCGAGAGATCTTCGTCGACAGCGAGGACGTCGAAGGGATCCACGCCCGCAGTGGACCGGTCGCGCGTGGAGGGCTTCGACTCTCTGACAGACCTGAGGACTACCGCACCGAAGTCCTCGGGCTGATGAAGACCCAGACCGTGAAAAATTCACCGATCGTGCCGGTCGGCGCCAAGGGCGCATTCGTGCGCAAGAACCCGATGGTCAGCGCCGAACAGTGCTACCGCACCTTCGTCGCCGGCCTGCTCGACCTCACCGACAACCTCCTCGGGGATCGTGTCTGCCCGCCCGAACACACCGTCACCTACGGCGGAAACGACACCTACCTGGTGGTGGCTGCCGACAAGGGCACCGCCCGATTCTCTGATGTCGCCAACGAGCTGGCGGTAAACCGCGGATTCTGGTTGGGAGACGCGTTCGCATCTGGTGGTTCTACGGGATACGACCACAAGAAGATGGGCATCACCGCCCGCGGAGCATGGGTGTCGGTCCGCGCGCACTTCGCCGACCTCGGCCGCGATGCCAACGTCGATCCCATCACCGTCGTAGGTATCGGCGACATGTCAGGTGACGTCTTCGGCAACGGAATGCTGTTGTCGCCCAACCTCAAACTGGTGGCGGCCTTCGATCACCGCCACATCTTCATCGACCCGGATCCCGACCCACGGGCCGGCTACGCCGAGCGAACACGATTGGCCGCGATGCCAGTGAGCAGCTGGGACGACTACGACCGCACCGCCCTGTCCCCGGGCGGTGGGGTCTGGTCGCGCAACGCCAAACGAATCGATCTGCCCGCGTCGGCCCGCGCGGTACTCGACATCACTGCCGAAACCGTCGCCCCCAACGAAGTCATCCGGGCCATCCTCACCGCCGATGCGGATCTGCTGTGGAACGGCGGCATCGGCACGTACGTGAAGTCCGCGCGCGAAAACAACACCGATGCAGCAGATCCGGCGAACGACGCCATCCGTATCAATGCCGACCAGCTGCGGGTGACCGTGATCGGCGAGGGCGGAAACCTCGGGCTGACGCAACGTGCCCGCATTGAATACGCTTTGGCCGGGGGCCGCATCAACGCCGATTTCATCGACAACGCCGCGGGAGTGGCCTCCTCCGACCGCGAGGTCAACCTCAAGGTCGCACTGCAGTCGGCCCTACGCTCGGAGCGCATCAGCGCTGCCGCGCGCGACGAGTTGTTGGCCGACTGCCAGGACGAGGTCGCCGCCGCGGTCCTCAGCGGCTGCGAGAACCAGGTTCTGGCCATCAGTCTGGCCGAAGCGCAGGCAGCTCAGCTGCTCAACCGCCACGAACGCCTGATCGAGAATCTCGAGCAGGTCTCCGGTATCAGCCGTACCGCCGAAATGCTGCCCACCAGAGCCGAACTCGTCTCACGTACTCGCGCGGGCCGTGGATTGACGCGTCCGGAGATCGCGGTGCTGCTGGCTCATTCCAAGAATGTCGTGCGCGACGAACTGCTGGACTCCGCGGTACCCGACGACCCGATCTTCTCCACCGCCTTGCGCGACTACTTCCCCACACCGTTCCGCATCAACCTCGACTCCGACATCGCTTGCCATCGGCTTGCCCGGGAGATCGTGGCCACCCAGATCGCCGACGACCTGATCAAC
Organism: Mycobacterium sp. IDUB_17; assembly: GCF_055419465.1. NCBI lineage: Bacteria > Bacillati > Actinomycetota > Actinomycetes > Mycobacteriales > Mycobacteriaceae > Mycobacterium > Mycobacterium sp. IDUB_17. The sequence continues at coordinate 589,607 of NZ_JBVAXS010000004.1, forward strand.
CACGTCGGTCCCGGCCTGATCTATCAACTCGACGAACGCCTCGGGGTACCTACACCGACGGTTGCAGCGGCCTACACCGTGGTGCGGCATCTCTTCCGGGTCGATGAGATGTGGCGCGAGGCGCTGGAACAGACCGCCGGTGGCGCCGGGCAGCGCACGATTGCACTTCACTCGGTGCAGCACTTCATCGAGCACACCGCGGGACGCTTGCTGCGCCGCCACAGAGGGAACCTCGACATCGGCACCACCATCGAGGACTACCGGCGACATGTCGACACCCTGCACCACCACCGCCATGACTTCGACGACCGTTGGCCGCGACTGCGCCCGGACTCATTCGACCTCAGCCGCACAGCCACCAGAATGGGCGTAGATATCACTGTGGTGGCTGGTGTGTTCCTGGCGATCGATGACCAACTCGACCTGGACTGGATCGAACGCGGACTGCAGGCCCACACCACATCGACCTGGTGGGATGCCATGGGCGCCAGCGCCATACGCGACCAGTTCGCCGATACCCATCACGAGCTGACGGCCACGGTTCTGAGTCTGGCCGCCGACCCCGAGGAAGCACTGCGCGTGTGGCGTCACGGCGCGGCGACAGCGCTGGCGCGGTTCGACCAGATGCGCGCCGAACTGGGCCGCGACAGCGTCATCGACGTTGCCCGAGGGGCGGCCGTACTCGCCGAACTCGCGCTACTCCTTCGCCATACGGACTGCCTGGTCCACTGAGCCGGCACAACCGATCAGCCGGCCAGTTATTGGTGGCCGCTCAGCGACACCAACGACCATGGCGTCGCCGAAACCGGCAGCGCCGTGGCAGAACTCGGGTTCTCCAGCTTCGATCCAGCGACGTGCTCGGCGTCGTTGGCGACGATCACCCGGCCCTCCGAGTTGGTGAGCGCCAGCGGCGTGCGGTGCGCCGCGAATGTCGGCAACAGGGCGGCATCCAGCCGAGCTACCGGCACATCGGCCCCCGCGACGCCGATGAACTCCCCTCGCCCAGCGGTCACCGGGACGGCAAACGTACAAACGTAGAGATCGACGCCGGTGTAGTCGAGATACGGCCCGTACACCCACCGGGTGCCGCGATCGCGGGGCACGGAATACCACTCCATCGTGGAGTAGTCGTAGAAGTACTCGCTGCCCGGATTGAGATCCAGTTCGAGGCGTTGTGCCTCTCCACCGGTTTTGGGATTTGGCTGCCACCACTCGAGGTACCGAGGGACGTCGGCCAACGCGCTGTCTGCGACGACGAATCCGACCCCATTCACCAAATGTGCTTGCCGATGCAATTCGGCGATCACCGGGTCGCGGAGCGCCGCGAGGTCAGTCGAGGTCGGCCTGGCACCCGAGTCTTCGATGCGGTCCCACAGTGCACGGGTTGCGACTGCGACCGTGCTCAGCGAGGCGAAGATGTCCTCGACGAGTGAGGTCACCGCCGCGGACACCAACTCGAGCGCCGCATCGCCGTTCTCGGCGCGAAACGACCTGTCCGTTCCGTTCGCCATCATCTCGAATGCCCTTCCGTCTGTATCGGCGTCAGCCTCGGCACCGGCGCCCGGCAGGATGCCGGATCGATCTGCGGACTCATGCTCTGGCGAGCTCCATCCGCAGGCCGATGAGCCGTCGGATGGTCAGCGCGCCGTACTCCTCTGCCAATGATCGCGCGGCGGCCTCATCCCCGGCCTCGATCGCGTCGACGAGACGGTGATGCGTGGCCGCCTCAACCGCGGGGTCCAACCCCAGCCGCGGCAACCAGACCATCGCCGCCAGCTCAGCCTGAATGTTCACCTCCGCGCGGGTGAGGCGAGCGGACTGCGAACACACCGCGATCTCGATCTGGAAGCGACTGTCGGCACGACGGCTGGAGATCGCGTCCTCGCTGTTCGCCAGGCGATCGGCCAGCGTCCGAAGGCGGGCGATATCGGCTGCGACGGCACGGCGCGTCGCGAGAACCGCAGTGGCACCGGCGACCGCGAAGTGCTCGTCCCCGAGATCACGCAACCCCTCGACGGTCAGCTCCTGCAGCAGTGCCAATGATCGAGTGTGCACGTCTTCAGCTGAGGCACGCACGAAGCTTCCGCCGCCGCGACCTCGCTTCGTCACAACCAGCCCCTGCTCCCGCAAGATGGCCAGCGCTTCCCGCAAAGTCATGGTCGATACGCCCAGTTGGGTGGCCAGATCGATCTCGCTCGGAAGTTGTTCTCCGTCCGAGATCACCCCGAGGCCGATCGCGGCAGAGATCCGCGCCACCACGGCATCCGTGCGTGGGCCGCCGCCCGCCAGCGGCGACAACACAGCCCCCACCGCGGTCAGGCCGCGCAACTGTTCGACCGCCACTGTTCCTCCTGCCAGGGCAATTTCGACGATAGTACGCGATAAGTCTTGAACTATGAACTATGGTCCTTTATGTTTTAATTCTATGGCTTGCCTCACAGCCCGCCCCTGAACATGGCCCCTGACACAGAAAGCCGGCCGCCTATGTCGACATCTCCCGACCCGCACGACGAGGACCACGCGCAACTCGCCGCGCTCGGCTTCCAGTCCGAGTTCAAGCGAGACATGAGCCTTTGGGCCAACTTCTCGCTCGGCTTCACCTATCTCTCGCCGGTCGTCGGCATCTACACCGTCTTCGCATTCGCGCTCGCCGCGGCCGGCCCGCCGATGATCTGGAGTCTGTTGATCGCCGGCGTCGGCCAGCTGCTGGTCGCGCTGGTGTTCAGCGAGATCGTCGCCCAATTCCCGGTCGCCGGCGGCGTGTACCCGTGGGCCCGCAGACTGTGGGGCCGCAAATGGGCATGGATGACCGGGTGGGTGTACATCTTCGCGCTGCTGGCCACCATCGCCGGCGTGGCCTACGGCGCCGGCCCGTTCGTGGCGACCGTTTTCGGTTTCACCTCAACGGTTTACACCACCGTCGTATGCGCACTGATCGTGCTGCTGCTGGCCACCGTCATCAATCTCACCGGCACCAAGATGCTGAGCTACTTCGCGATCTTCGGCTTCACCGCCGAGCTGATCGGCGCGCTGATCGTCGGCGGGTGGCTGTTGCTCACGCAACGCCACCACGGGTTGGGCGTGCTGTTCGACAGCTTCGGAGCACAGGGCGAGCACAGCTTCCTCTACGCGTTTCTCGCGGCCAGCCTGATCGGCGTCTTCCAGTACTACGGATTCGAGGCCTGCGGTGACGTCGCCGAGGAGGTCCGCAACCCCGGAGTGCAGATCCCGAAGTCGATGCGACGAACGATCTACATCGGCGGCGCCGCAGCCACTTTCGTCTGCCTCAGCCTGGTTCTGTCGGTCGTGGACATCGGCGCCGTGATCCGCGGCGAGGACGTCGATCCGATCTCGACCGTGCTGGCCACGGCCTTCGGCCCGGTCGGATCCAAGATCGTGCTCTGCATCGTGCTGATTTCGTTCGTGTCCTGCGCCCTGAGCCTGCAGGCCGCAGCCAGCCGACTGCTCTACTCGTACGGCCGTGACGGCATGATCGTCGGCTCCAAGCTGTGGGCCCGGTTCGACAAGAAACGCCACGTGCCCCCGTATGCGTTGCTCGCCGCGGCGGTCGTCCCCGCTGCACTCATCATCGGATCGATCGTCTCCACCGACGCGCTGACCAAGCTCATCAGCTTCGGTTCGGTCGGCATCTACATCGCTTTCCAGATGGTCGTGTTCGCCGCCTTGCGGGCACGCATCAAAGGATGGAACCCGAGTGGGAAGTACCGCCTCGGCCGATGGGGAATGCTGGTCAACGTTGGCGCCCTGGTCTACGGAGTGGCAGCCATCATCAACATCTGTTGGCCCCGGACGCCCGAAGCGCCTTGGTACGACAACTACATCGTGTTGCTGATGTCAGGCATCGTCATCGGGCTGGGTCTGCTCTACATGGCCATCGTCCGCTCCCATTCCAACGGCAACACGCCGCACGCCGATGCGATCCCGGGGCCGGCTACCTCACCGGATAAACCCGTTGTGGCGCAGCCTGTTTAGCCGACCAGCCAGATTACGATCTCCAAAGGAGAGTCACCATGACTCCGAACACCATCACCGCCAACACTGGCACCGAGGCCCCGCGCCTGAACGTGACCGATCCCTCGTTCTCGATCACCTCGGCCGTGGTCCACGAGGCCCGGGAAGCCAGCTGGTTCGCCCATACCGAGTACGGGATCGCCGTCCTGCGTTACGACGAGGTCAGCGAGCTCATGCACCATCCGAGCCTGCGTCAGGGCAGTGTGCACTGGCCGGCCCACAACGGGGTGACAGACGGCCCGTTCCTGGACTGGTGGAACAGCTGGATCCTGAACAAAGAAGGCCAAGAGCACCGACGGCTGCGTACCCTGCTCAACCCGGCGTTCTCCAAGCGGCTGATCAAAGGCCTCGTACCCCGGTTCCAGGCGCTGGCAAGCGAACTCATCGACGCCTTCGCCGACAAGGGTGAGTGCGAGTTCATCGCCGAGTTCGCCGACCCATATGCCGCTCGCGTCATCGCCATCATGCTGGGCCTGCCCGAATCCGAGTGGCGGACCATCGCCCGGGAGTCCGCCACCATCGGACTGGCGATGGGCATCACCTTCAAACAGGAGCTGCCGCGGATCGAGGCCGCCCTGGCCACGCTTTTCGAGTACGCCGACGCCGCGATCGCCGACCGTGAGGCCAACCCTCGCGATGATTTCACGACGACCCTCGTGCAGGCGAAGAACGACGGCGGACTGTCCGCCGACGAACTGCGCGATGCCATCGTCCTGATGATCTTCGGCGGCTATGACACCACCCGCAACCAACTGGGCCTGGCGATGCAGAGCTTCATCGACAACCCCGCACAGTGGGATCTACTCGCGGAGAACCCGGCCCTGGGCGGCAAGGCGGTCGAGGAGGTGATGCGGACCAACCCGACGGTCCGCTGGGTCACCCGCGAGGCGACCGAGGACTTCGAACACAAGGGACTGGCCATCAGCGCCGGAACCACCATCCACCTGTTCAGCGAGTCCTCCGGTACCGATCCACGGGCGTTCGGGCAACCCAGCTTCGACATCGCCGCCGAACGCAAGCCGCACTTCGGTTTCGGTGGTGGAGCGCACCACTGCCTGGGCCACTTCGTCGCCCGGGCCGACATGTCCGAGGCGCTACCTCTGCTGGCCCGCCGGCTTCGGGACCCGAAGATGCTCGACGGCGCCGAGTGGATGCCCGACTCGGGCAACACCGGCGCGAACAAGCTTCCGATCAGCTTCACCCCGGCCTGAGCAGGCCATCCACCCCACCAACTACTCACCCACCAAACTCATCCCGAAAGGTCCGCGTCCATGAGCACATCAGCGCTCGACCAACACCGTGACGCCAATTCCACACCCGGAGCCCTCGATGCCGCGCTCGCGGCGATCGAGGAATACGGTGTGGAGTTCGTCTACTTCCAGGCGGTGACGATCACCGCAAGAGTCGTCGGAAAAGTCGTTCCCGCAGACCAATTCGCGCGGTTGGCGACACGTGGCGTCATGCAGCACCGCACCGCCATCGCCAACCTGCAGACGACCCGTGAGGGTGTATTGCTCGGCGGCGGCGTGGGAGCACCCGAGTACTGCGCGGTGCCCGACCTCGACACCTTCTCGGTGCTGCCCTGGGACCACAAGACCGCGCGCGTCTTCTGCAGTCTCTACGAACCCGACCACGTTATGGTCGATCCCGGCGCTCCTCTTCCGACCGACACGCGCGGCCTGATGAAACGACTGCACGCCGCGTTCAACGATCGCACCGGGCTGGAGCTGCGCACCGGGACCGAGCCCGAGATGACCTGGGAGGGGCCGGGTTTCATCACCACTTCGCGCCCCGACTCAAGTCCCGCCTACCACATCGAGCACCTCGAGCGATATCGCGCGATCTACCAGAAGGTGATCGCCTACGCGAAGTTCATGGGCTTCCAGATGGTCGAAGGTGACTTCGAGGACGCCGGTCAGGTCGAACTGAACTGGATGTACGACCACAGCGACGCAACGGCCGACCGGCTGATGACCTACCGGCAGATCTGCAAGCAGGTCGCCCGGGAGCTCGGCATCGAGGCGAGCTTCATGCCCAAACCCGGTCAGGGTTACATGGGTAACGGCTGCCACCACAACTTCAGCCTGTGGCGGGGCGACGTCAACATCCTGGCCGACGACGGCCGCCACGACCTGCACCTCACCGAGGAGGGGCAGTACGCCCTCGGCGGGCTGCTCACCCATACCCCGGGCGCGATGCTGATCATGGGGTCAACGGTCAACTCCTACAAGCGATACTGGGACGCAGGTCAGTTCGCCCCGTCGAAGATCAACTGGGGCCTGGACAACAAGACCTGCACGGTGCGCCTGTCGGCCAATGGCCGGCTCGAGTACAAGCTTCCCGATGCCGCATGCAACCCGTACCTGACCCACGCGGCGATGCTGGCCTCCATCGACGACGGCCTGAAGAACCAGATCAGTCCCGGCGCACCCACTGTCGGCTCGAGCTATGAGTCCACGGAACCCGAGTTGTTCGGAGAACTGCCGCTTACCCTCGGCGATGCGCTGGCCGCGTTCAAGGCCGACGACTATCTGATCAATGCGCTGGGCGCTCCGCTGGGGAACCTGTTGCTGGAGTACAAGACCGACGAGTGGGCGCGCTTCAACAGCTCGATCACCGACTGGGAACGCACGATGTACTGGGAGGACACCCCGTGACCGAGCCACTGCGACTCGCCTGCATCGACGCCGACGCACCACCGCTGTTCGGGCTCGCGTCGTCCCCCGGCGGCCGGGCCGGATACGAGCCGGCCGTCGCCGAACTCCTTGCGGCCGAACTGGACCGGGAACTCGAGTGGGTCATCATGGCATGGGGCGACATGCTGCCCGCCGCCCGCGACCATCGGGTGGACGGCGTCCTGTGCGGCCAGGGCATCATTCCCGCCCGCCTGGAGCAGACCGATTTCACCCGCCCGTACGGGATCTTCCACGAAGGCATCCTGATGCGCCGCGGCGAGGCTGTTCCCGACCCGGCGGGCCTGGCCGGCAAACGGATCGCCGCCATCCGCGCATCAGCGAACTACAACCTGGCCTCTTCGTTCACCGGTGCTGAGGTGATCGAGTTCGAATCGGAACACGTTTACGAGGACATGCTCGCCGCTTTGCGCTCGGGCGAGGTCGACGCCGTCTGTGACGACGACGTCGTGTTCGTTCCGCTCGGCGACTCCGACCCGGACTTCGAGCTCGCGTTCGTCGTCAAGACCAACAACCCGTGGGGTATCGCGGTCGCCAAGGATCGTCCCGAAACCCTTGCGGCCCTTGATGGTGCACTGGAGCGGATCATCGCCGACGGACGGCTGAAGTCCGCGTGGGCGCAGTGGCTGCCGACGCTCAACTACCCCTTTGAGGTGAGCTGACTTGCGACCACTGATCGCGGTGCCGGGCCGGCGTGCCGCCCGCGTACCGATCCTGCGCTTCAGCGCGACGCTGGCGGCAGAGGCCATCTGCGAGGCGGTGTGGGCCGGCGGCGGCGAACCTGTTGTCCTGCATGGTCCCGATGACTATCCAGCCGATGAGCTGGCCGACCGGCTCACCCGGTTCGACGGCATCTGCATGCCGGGAGGCGCCGATATGGACCCGCGGCACTATGGCCAGGAGCCCGCAGCCGAGACCGAGGATCCGGTCGCCCACCAGGATGCGTTCGACATGGCGGTGATGTCCTGTGCCGTCGAATCCGGCATCCCGACCCTCGCGATCTGCCGCGGCCTGCAAATCCTCAACGTGATCCAGGGGGGCGATCTGGTCCAGCATCTGCCGTCGAGCAACGTCGCACACCGCAACGGCGTACACGGTGTGGAGGTGCTCGAGGACAGCCGACTCTTCGAAGTCGTCGGCTCGACGCGGATCCCGGTGTCGTCGTATCACCACCAGGCGGTCGGTGTGATCGGTGCGGACCTGCGGGTCGTCGGAACCGCCGACGACGGCTGCGTCGAAGCTCTCGAACACACTGCCGGGACGCTGCTGGCCGTGCAATGGCATCCCGAGGATCTCCACGCATCCTCGTCCAGCGACGCGGCCCTCTTCGCCGACCTTTCCGAACGAGCCGCCAAGTCCAGGGTGGAGGCCCTTGTATGAACAACCCCGTCATCCTGCGCACAGAAGTCGAACCATCCAACGCGCGGAGCCGCGAGCCAGGACGGCCGCACATTGCGGTGTTGCTGTCACTCAACTTCCCCGATCTCACCGAGCCGGTCGCGGCACTGCAACGGCGCTTCACCCGCACCGCGCTGACCGCGCTCGCGGACCTCGACGCCAGCTTTGAGCTGGTGGACACCTCCGACCCCGGTGCCGTCGATGTGGTTGTCGATGCCGACGGTCTGCTGGTACTCGGCGGCGGCGACATCGCGGCGGTCTGCTACGGCGGACCGGACGGGCCGGTGCCGAACTCCTACGGTGTCGACGAGCAGGCGGACCGCGTCAGCCTGAGGATGATCCGGGCCTACATCGACGCCAACCGGCCGGTGCTGGGCATCTGTCGCGGTTCGCAGCTGATCAACGTCTGCTACGGCGGCACGATCATCGCTGACATCACCGACTATCAGCTCCATCGCGGCGGGCCGGGCGAACCGATCTTCATCGACGAAAAGATCGAGGTGGCACCCGAGACCCGGCTGTCTGCGATCCTCGGCGCGGGGCCACTCGTCGTGCGGTCGGGTCACCACCAGGCCGTCGATCACGTGGCGGATGAGCTCGTCGCCGCTGCCCGAGCCCTCGACGGCATCGTCGAAAGCGTGGAACATCCGACGGACTGGGTGCTGGGCGTGCAATTCCACCCGGAGGACGACGACGGGCCCCTGGACCCGCTGTACAAGCTGTTCGCCGAATTCCTTGCGGCCGCCGTTCAGCCTTCAGCACCAACCAACCAGCCTGGCCTGGGAGCCCAATGATGGAAAACACCATCGTTGTCCGCATCGTCGAGATCCAGGTGGAGACACCGGAGATCCGGGGTCTCCGGCTGGAGCAGCTCGACGGCTCCCCCTTCGGCGAGTGGCGTTCCGGCGCCCACATCGACGTGACCGGCCCCACTGGGGTGCTTCGCCAGTACTCGCTGGCCGGCTCGCCCAAAGACGATTCGTCGATGTGGGTCGCAGTGAAAAAGGAAGGGCCCAACGGCAGTTCAGCCGCGATACACGAACTAAAGGTCGGCGACCACCTGAAGATCAGCAAGCCGCGAAACATGCTCGGTATCGTCCCAGCGGCCGCCAAGCACATTCTGATCGCCGGCGGTATCGGTCTCACGCCGTTGATGAGCATGGCATTCGAGCTGTACAGCTGGGGCGCCGATTTCGAGCTGCACTATTTCGCTCGGTCACGGGAGGAGATGGCATTCGACGACTTCCTCACGGAACGAGTCGAATACCGCGACTTCGTCACCCTGCACGTCGGCGTGCCGCGCACGGAGCACCTCGCGCTGTTCGAGCAGATGGCGGCGAAAATCTCGGCCGACACACACGTATACACCTGTGGTCCAGAAGGATTCATGAACCAAGTGGTTACCGCATTCACACCCGCCGTCGGCGCGGACCATATCCACCTCGAGGCGTTCACACCGAAGGAAGTCGACACATCCGGCGACACGGCGTTCACCGTCGAGCTGGCCAGTGGCGAGGTGTTCGAGATCCCGGCCGACCGCTCGATTCTCGACGTGCTCGAGGAAGCCGGTTGCGACGTGTTCAGATCGTGCGGGGAAGGCATCTGCGGTTCCTGCGTCTCCGGTGTCGTCGAGGGCATTCCGGATCACCGCGACAACTGCCTGTCGGCAACGGTCAAGGCCAACAACGAGGAAATGGCGCTCTGCGTATCCCGCTCTCTCAGCGACAAACTCGTCATCGAACTGTACTGATCACACCAGGACTGGAGAACACAATGAACCTGTACCTCGTGACCGACCCGGCCACCGGCGAGGTCGTCAGCACGTACCCGACGGACACCGACGGCGAGATCGACGATGCCCTGTCTGCTGCCGTGACGGCGGCCAAGACGTGGGCCAAGGAGACAACAGTCGCCGAGCGCGCGGCGCTGATCCGTCGCGTCGGTGAGCTGCACGCCGAGCGCGCAGATGAACTCGGCGCGATCATCGTGCGCGAGATGGGTAAACCGCTCGCCGCGGCGATCGGCGAAGTCAAGTTCAGTGCCTCGATCTATGAGTACTACGCCGACAATGCCGAAGCGCTCCTGCGCGACCAGCCGATCGACTTGCTCGACGGCACTGGCGAAGCGCTGATCACGAGCAGCCCCTACGGCGTCCTTCTCGGGATCATGCCGTGGAACTTCCCGGCCTACCAGGTCGCCAGGTTCGCCGGGCCCAACCTGTGTGTCGGCAATACGATCCTGCTCAAGCACGCCCCGCAATGCCCGGAGTCGGCCGCGGCGATCCAGCAGATCTTCGACGACGCCGGCTTCCCCGCCGGGGCCTACGTCAACATCTACGCCACCAACGAGCAGGTGGCCAGGCTCATCGAACACCCACGGGTGGCCGGGGTTTCGCTGACCGGTTCCGAGCGCGCCGGCGCGGCCGTCGCGGAAATCGCGGGGCGCAACCTGAAGAAGGTCGTCCTTGAGCTCGGCGGTTCCGATCCGTTCATCCTGCTTTCCACCGACGATCTCGACGACACCGTCACCAAGGCCGCGGCGGCACGCCTCGACAACACCGGACAGGCGTGCAATGCGGCGAAGCGGTTCATCGTGGCCGACGAACTCTACGACGCGTTCCTGGAGAAGTTCACCGCGGCAATGCTCGCCGCCGCCGAAGACATCACGCCGCTGTCCTCGGTCCTGGCCGCCGATCGGTTGCAGGAGCAGGTCGACAGCGCCGTCGAACAGGGCGCGACACTGACCAGCGCCGGAAAGCGTGACGGCGCGTTCTTCCCGACGGGCGTGCTGACCAACGTGAAGCCCGACAACGACGTCTACTACCAAGAACTGTTCGGGCCGATTGCGATGGTATTCCGGGCCGGATCCGAGGATGAAGCGCTGGCGCTGGCCAACGACACCCCATTCGGGCTGGGCTCCTATGTCTTCACCACCGACGCGGATCAAGCCAGGCGGGTCGCCGCGAGGATCGATGCCGGCATGGTGTTCATCAACGGAGTTCAGGCCGATGGCGTGGAACTGCCCTTCGGCGGTATCAAGCGGTCCGGCTTCGGCCGCGAGCTCGGCACGCTCGGCATCGGAGAGTTCGTGAACAAGAAGCTGATCCGCACCGTCAAGCAATTCGGTTCACCCGACTAAACACACAAGCAGTGGCCAACGGGACATCCGAGATACCAAGGGCGAAAAGGATCCTGCCGCCGTCCGCTGCAGCCGTTCGACTGGTCGAGCTGGGCCGCCTCGGGACTCGTCGTCTCGCACCTTGGGTGCCATCTACCGAGGACGATCACGCGGTGACCTTGCCGCGACGACATCGATCCTGGGTATTCAGGAAAGTACCGCTGCGCGCAGTCGCATCCCGCGGACTCAGTTGCTGCCCTGTGGATTTCAACCACTCGACTCGTGATCAACATCACGTCGAAGCCAAGGCGGCCTGGACGTCGCGGCGTAGAGGTCACCGAGATCGTCGAGGTAGCACGATCACGCTCAAAAAATGGCTGGAACCTTACGGCAACCGGCAATTCTGCCTCTGGCCCGACCCGGTGAGATGACCGCACACTCGTCATATGACATTGCCGGAAGCTTCACTGTCCGAGAAGGAACAGCCCCACGCCGACGCCGATTTGGTCACCTTGCCGAGCACACCACTAGCAGTGGCCGCACTCGAATTGGTGCAAGGCGCAGAGTCGCCGGCGATCGCGAATCACAGTGTGCGCAGCTATTTGTTCGCTCGGCTACTCGCCCCGCACATCGGGCTCGTACCTGGCCGGGATTTCGACGACGAGCTGCTTTATCTTGCGTGCGTCCTGCATGACGTTGGACTGTCACCGCTCGCCAAGAGAAACACTCGCTTCGAGGTCGACGGCGCGGATCGCGCCGCCGAATTTCTGAGCGGCCACGGTCTGGGGGCTCATAAGGTCGATGCCGTCTGGGAAGCCATTGCGCTACACAACACTGCGGTAATCCCCGAGCGAATGGGCGGGCTGACCTCGCTGACTTACCAGGGTGTCGCCATCGACTTCGGCGGCGTTCTTGGCCTGCCGGAGACACACCTGAACGCGGTAACCGCACAAATCGGAGCCGTAATCCACTCCGCCTACCCTCGCTTCAATATGGCTACGTCAGTCATCGACGCGGTCGCCGATCACGCTGCAAGTGATCCGAACAACGCCCCGCGCTATAGCCCTCCGGGCGAAGTCCTGCGGGAGCGACGCGAATTCGGTGTCACCTACGGCGAGCAACTCATCGCGGACGGCGGTTCGCGGTGGGACAACTAGGCACCGCAAGACACCCATCGAACCGAGACTCCGTGACGGCCGACTTGCCGAAGTGGATACGAAATGACAACGAAAGGACGTACCCGCATGTCTAACCCTGAGTTCTTCGACACCCCCGGATACGGAGAGATTTTTCGCACGCAGTACAGCTACGGTCAGGCCGTTCGGATCGGTGATCGCGTGGAAATCTCCGGTCAGGGCGGATGGGACGATGACCTGACTTTCTCGGTCGACTCGCTGGAAGCAGAGATCGAGAAAGCCTTTGACAATGTCGAAAAGACTCTCGCGGCGGCAGGGGCCACGTGGCATGACGTCGTGAAGGTTTACACGTATCACAAGCCCATCCGTGAGGATTCCATCGGCGAGGATCACCTGACAGCGGTCGTTGATCAGTTCCGCAAGCGAGCCGGAGAACACCTGCCACTGTGGACCGCGCTGGGTGTGAAAGCGCTGGGTCTGCCCGAGATGCATATCGAGGTCGAGGCTGTAGCTCTGATCGGATCTGACAGCGAATAGCTCGCGCACGCCAAGGCTGTTCCCGGCGCGAGACGGCGCCGGGAACAGCCTTGGCGTAATCGCCACGGCGCCCACCATGCGATCACCATAGTGCGGATCATGCTCTGCCTCAGTAGATCTCGTTCGCGGCGAACCGACCGCGACTACGCGCAAGGACTTTCGATCCCTCCGGATTCGTCGGCGAGAACCTTATTACGGGCTGGCCGGTCGGCAGGCGCCCCTGCAGATGGATTGCGACACGTTAATTGAAAGGACATCATGATTCGCAGGACCTCCCCGCAGGTGGATCACTTCATCACCCCTGAAGTCTTCAAGGGCTTCGGGTTCAATCAGATCGTGAGCGCCGGTGACACCGTCCATCTCGCTGGCGTTGTCGCGAATGTCGGCGGCCTGGAGGATCTACAGATTGTCCATCCAGATGACACGGCCAAGCAGCTGGAATTCATCCTTCGGGTGATCGAAGACCTCTTGAAAACTGAAGGTCTGGACCGAACGAATCTCGTGTCCCTGACGATCTACGCATCGGACCTGCCCGCACTGGCGGAGGCCATCCCCCAGGTCTACGTTCCGTGGGTCGGCGACCACGCTCCCAACATGTCCATTGTCAAGGTCCCGGGCTTCTTGCTGCCGGGTCAAGTCCTCGAGATACCGGCGATCGCGTATCGCGGCTGAGTCCCTCTGGTCCCGCCTGGACCACTCCCGCAGCCCAGTGACGGGTGAATCCACGACTGAAACCGACGACTGGAAGCAAAGACGAATGAGTGAAGACTTTCCGCTGCAACAGATTCAGGTGGACACGCAGGTGATCGCGTATCGCGAATCTGGGCCGCTGGATGGACAGCCTGTCGTGTTGGTACATGGTTGGCCGCAGACGTCATGGGCTTGGCGACACCAACTCGCGGAACTGGGGGCGCGTGGCTACCGTGTGATCGCACCGGACCTGCGTGGGACGGGTGGATCAACGGTCTTCAAACGCTTCGATGACTACGCGTTGCGGCATCACGTGCGACCTGATCGCATTGGTAGACGCGCTCGAAATTGATCAGGCCACGTGGGTCGGCCACGATTGGGGTGCGCCCACCGTGTGGAGCGCTGCCCGGCACCATCCCGAGCGGTTCGCTGCAGGTGGATCTTTGAGTACGCCACCGCCGCGCACACAGACGGCTGGTTGTGTCAACCTCCGCTGGCGCCACCCTGACGGTTTGTGTTGGCCCCGGATGTGCAGCTCGGTAAATGTCTGGTGATGCCAGTGACGTGCCCGTAGGTTGCGGTGGGTGACGGGTGACTTGCTCCTGGCCTATGACGACTCGCTGCGTACCGAGGCGGAGATGCTCGGTGCCCACACGGTGACCCGGATCGGGCCGTTGTGGTTGGCGACTTTCGCTGGGGGACGTGGATTCGTCTCCTATCGTGATCTTTCCGGCGCCGACAGCGCTTCGGTCAGATCGCTGGTAGCGCGTGCGGTCACCCACTTCGAATCCGACCCTGACGTCGCGGTGGTGGAGTGGAAGACGAGAAGTCATGACGACGCCCCCGGCCTGGAGGGGGCGCTGGTTGAGCACGGCTTCGTGTCCGGCGTGCTGGAGTCGGTGATGGTGGGCACAGCGGAGTCACTGGCGGTGGAGGTTCCGGTTCCCGAGGGAGTTCTCCTGCGCCGGATCATTGCTGAGTGTGACGTACGGCGCATGGCTCAGATGCAGTCGGAGGTCTTCGGTGAACCGTCGCACCTTGATGAGCTGCTTGCGGAGGTCGCCGGCGACCACGGGGCGGAGTATTGGATCGCGGAGGCCGCCGGAGAGGTGATCAGCGCTGGACGGTTGAATCCGGTCCCCGGCACCGTGTTCGCCGGGATCTGGGGTGGCGCGACGCGTCCGGCCTGGCGTGGGAAGGGCATCTATCGTGCCCTGACTGCAGCGCGCGCGCGTTCGGCTCTGCGAGGTGGGAAGACCCTCATCCATAGCGATTCGACCCAGGACTCTCGACGAATCCTGGAGCGGTATGGTTTCGCACACGTCACGGACACGGTTCCCTACGAGTTCCATCGCTGATGTGGCGGCGTGGCGGGAGCTGGTTTAGTGGTTGACCGTCTGTCGGCTGTGGGCAAGTCGATAGGAGTGGGGGCCGGGACGCACGGATGGGGGTCTTCCGCGGCGGCGGTGTCGCCGAAGCCAGGGCCTGCCGCACCGTCCGTCGATGCACCCATATTTGCGCGCCAACGCTCGGATGCTCAGGCCCTCCACCCGAGCATCCCGACGGATCTGCGCGAACAACTCCACCCGTGACTCCATCTCCGACCACCACCGATCCGGCTCGTAAACCTGCTGTTCACAGCGAGCCTCGGCTGGGGCCAGATCAAACCGCCGCAACCACCCCGACGAGTCGCAGATGGAGCCAACTCGAACCGTCACAACGGGGCCGCATCAACCGGTCACAATCAGACGGCCGACGGCCTAGCGCCATATGGCCGAATTCAGACGGAAACTGGCCGCAATGAGCGACGCGAGGGATCTCTTTTGAAGCAACAATGGGGGCATGCGCGATCTCGATGAGGCCAAGCATCACCAGCAGAATCTGAAGATTGGATCCGTCATCTTCGATGATATGGATCAGATCGATTTCACCGGCCCCTACGAGGTGCTTGCATCGCTGAGCAACGTCACGTACACCACATACGGCCTTTCACTACAGTCCGTCCGTGATTGGCGCGGACTGAGACTCCTACCCGAAGCGATACTTGAAGACGCACCCCAGTTGGATGTTCTACACGTTCCTGGTGGGCCCGGTCAGCAAGCCCACATGGAAAACCAACGGCTCTTGAATTGGCTGCAACAGCAGGCATCTGGAGCTCGATGTGTTTTGTCGGTGTGTACCGGCGCACTGCTGCTGGGTGCCGCAGGGTTGCTGCACGGACGGCGCGCAACCACGCACTGGGCATCGCTCGAAGTCCTTCCGATCTTCGGTGCAACCTCCGTCACCGAGCGTGTGGTCACCGACGGCCGCTTCGTGTTTGCCGCGGGTGTCACCGCTGGTATCGACGCAGCCCTGATGGTCGCGGCCGAACTGCGAGGACTCGACGAAGCCCAAGCGGTCCAACTCTCCATCCAGTACGCACCCCAGCCACCGTTCTCTAGCGGCACCCCCGAAACTGCGCCCCCGCATGTCCTGCAAGCCGTCACCGCCCGAGGCAAGCCGTTACTCGAGCGTCGGCTCCAGACTGCTCGACGTATCGTGACCAACAGCTGAGGCTGGACACCCACCACATCAGGCCTCGCGCATCTCACGCCACTTGTTCGAAAGTCCGACGTATCGCGGTACCTACACGTGCACGGTCTCGACGACCAACTTTCCTGGAGCTCCAGAATCGAACGATCGGATGAAAGCATGCGGCAACTCATGAAAACCGTGGACCACGGTGTCGATCTCCTTGAGAGTCCCCGCTCGCAGTAACCCTGAGAGTTCCCGCTGGGCCTCCGCCGCGCGGTCGAAGTAGTCAAGAACGATCAATCCCTGCAGAAGGGTGCGCTTACTAAGCAGCAGCCCGAAGTTTCGGGGTCCCGCGGGCCTTTGATCCAGGTTGTATCCGTCGATCAGGCCGCATAAAGCGATGCGGGCGTGGTTGTTGAGTCGATCGATTGTCGCTTCGAACATTGGGCCTCCGGAGTTCTCGAAGACTCGGTCGATCCCCTGCGGTGTGGCCTCAACCAGTTGTTCTGCCCAGTTCTTCGCTTTGCGGTCGACGACGTCATCCACGCCAAGGTCTTCGACGAGCATGCGGCACTTCTCTGGGCCGCCGGCGATGCCGACAACGCGGGCGCCCGCATGCTTGGCGAGCTGCACCGCGACGCTGCCGACAGCGCCTGAGGCCCCTGAGACCAGGACCGTATGTCCCGCTTCCGGTTTGAGTATGTCGCGCACACCGGCCCAGGCGGTGAGGCCTGTCATTCCAAGGATTCCGAGCCAACGCTGCAGTGGTACCGCCGAGTTCTGGGTGATGCGTTCCCAATCAGATCCTGGAGCGGTAACCACGAATCGTTCTTGCCATCCGACGAACCCTCGCACGAGATCTCCTGGCGAGAAGCTCGGGTGGCGCGTGGCGACCACGCGGGCAATGCCCAGCGCTCGAACCGGAGCGCCGATCTGCACCGGTGGCAGGTAGCTCGGGCGATCGTCGAGCCAGCCGCGGATCGCCGGATCTATTGAGACAAGGAGCGTTTCGAACGCTACGTCGCCATCTTCAAGGTCTGGGAGCACGGTCTCCACGAGGCGAAAATCGCTTTCTGCGACAGGACCTTTCGGGCGCCGGGCCAGCACATATTGCAGGGTTGTCGTCATGCGCACCTTCCTCTCATGGCCGACTATCGCGACCGTCTGCGGCCACGCTAGAACCCGCCGAACCGCAGCGGCTTGGCCAGATGCGCACCATGTTCGATCTCAGCGCTGCGTCGAATGTCGCTGCCGATGAGATCGATACAGCTTGCGCAGAGCGAAAGGGGAAGTGCGCCTCAGCCCAAGACGTGCTCCCCATCACATTCGTACGTTCGATGTCGCACGGCGTTCAGTCGGAGCGCCACATCGCCAGAAGGAACTTTGCCATGGTCGGCCAGTCTTCGCTCAGCAACGTCCAAGTGGCCATCACTGTCGATGATTTCGTGTTGTGGGACGGTACGCCACTTCCCGAAGGACACAGCTCACTCGATGTGACCCGCGCGCTCGCGAAGGCGCTTACCGATTCCGGCCAGAACGGTATCTACGGGTTCGCACACACCTACAGCATCGCCAAGGACCCGACCAGCTTGGCGTGCTGGGACGCGTGGCTGGACGCCGGCCACCACCTGGGCAACCACACCCATCAACACGCCCCACTGCGCTGGATGAGCGCTGATGACTTCTGCCGTGATGTCGACCAGGCCGAGCAGCTCATCGGCCGGCTTGTCGACCTGGCCCCCGAACGCTACTTCCGCTACCCGATGGACATGTCTTCAGGCTCGGAGAGCAAGCGCGGACGCGTCGAGGACTTCCTGCGCGACAACGGATACCGAAACGCGCCCATCACGTGCTGGTTCGGTGACTTCGTCTACATCGTGCCGTATCAGCGGTCCCTCATTACCGGCGACGGTGAGGCACAAGCCAGGCTGGAGGACCTCCACGTCCAGGGCGCCATCGAGGGCCTGGAGAAGCATGCCGCATCTGCCCGCGCCATGTTCGGCGCCAACGTTCCACACATCTGGATGGTGCACGGCACTCCCCTGGCTGCACGCACCATCGGGCGCATTGTCGAGGCATATAAGCAGCGAGGTGTGCAGTTCGTCAGTCTCGAGAAGGCTATGCAGCATCCGGTGAACTTCAGCATGCCGCCAGTACAAGACGGATTCAGCAATCATCTGCAGCGCTATGCGGTGGCCGCGGGCATCGCGAAACCCGACCTCTCTGATGAGCTTTTCGGCGAGATCCTGTTCAAGTGCCCGGTCAACGGGATGGACACCCTCCAGTACTACGACGAGAAGGTCCTCAAGCCGATCGCTGAGCGGGTGGGATCGCCCTATCTATGGGACTGGAAATAGCACAGACGCTGCGTCGAAGCCATCAGAACATAAGAAAGAGAAAGTAACTCGTGCTCAATCTCTCTGTCATGCTCACTGACACCGCCCGGGAACAGCCCTCGACGACAGCGGTGCTCGAAGGTGCCCGCCGGATGACTTACCACGAGGTCAACACTGCGGCCAACCAGATTGCAGCGCTGTTGATTCGTCGTGGGGTGAACCCCGGCGATCGGGTGGCTATGAGTATCCCGAATGTTCTCGAATTCCCCATCGTCTATTACGGGATCCTGAAGGCGGGTGCAGTGGTGGTTCCGATGAACACCATGCTGAAACGCGCCGAAGTCGCCTACCATCTTCATGACTCGGGCGCTCGCGCCTACTTCTTCGCCGGTGACCACCTGCCGGAGGACGCATGGCGCGGCTTCGACGACGTCCCCACATGCGAATTTTCCATCGCCATCAGTGATCTGGCCGAACTCCTCGGCGAGCACCCTCGCGAGGACGTGTTGGTCCCGACCGACGCGTCCGATACCGCGGTCATCCTTTACACCAGCGGCACCACAGGTAAACCCAAGGGTGCCGAACTCACACACGCCAACCTTGTGATGAATGCGCTGACGTGTCACCGCCTTTTCGACATAGTCGATGAGTCGCAGTTGGTGACATTGCCGCTGTTTCACTCGTTCGCCCAAACCGTCCAGATGAACGCCGGTTTCAGTCAAGGCGGAACGCTGGTGCTGTTGCCCCGATTCGATGCCCGCATCGCATTGGACCTCATGCGCGATCATCAGGTCACGGTGTTCGCCGGCGTGCCCACCATGTATTGGGCACTTCTAGGCGCAGCCGCCAACCGCGATGACATCACCGAACTCGGCAGGCAGCTCAAGGTGGCCATGTCGGGCGGCGCCGCGCTACCGGTAGAGCTTCTCAAGCGATTCGAAACGGTCTTCGGTGTGGGGATCCGCGAAGGATACGGCTTGTCCGAGACGAGCCCGGTGGTGGCCTTCAATCGTCTCGACCGGCCGAGCCGACCCGGCTCCATCGGGATGCCGGTCTGGGGAGTCGAACTCGACCTGCTCGGCGCCGACGGCCAGCACTGCGGCCCCGGCGAACGCGGTGAACTCGTCGTCCGGGGGCACAACGTCATGAAGGGATACATCGGCCGCCCCGACGCGACGAATGAGGCCATCGATTCCGGCGGCTGGTTTCACACCGGTGATATCGCCACTCGTGACGAGGACAACTTTTACTACATCGTCGATCGTGCCAAAGATCTCATCGTGCGCGGCGGGTTCAACGTCTACCCCCGCGAGGTCGAGGAGACTCTGATGACTCATTTCGATATCAGTCTCGCTGCGGTGGTAGGGATTCCGGACGAGCGGGTCGGTGAAGAGATCAAAGCTTTCGTCATCACGCGACCAGGAACGACGCTTACCGAATCGGAAGTACTCGCATGGTGCCGTGACCGCCTGGCTGTATATAAATGCCCACGCGCAGTTGAGTTTTGCCACGAGCTTCCACTCAACGCCACGGGGAAGGTCCTCAAGCAACAGCTGAAAGACACGAGCAACACCGCCATCTCCTAGGCGGAAATCGCTTATACATTTCTGTGCCACAGCGGTTTTCACAAGTGTCGCCGCATCACTCATTCACGCCTGCCATCGCAGCAGATGCTGTCGCCGCAGGGCGAGAGATGCGACAGCAGGCTGTTCTTCTTCTCAAATTTCGTGACCAGACCTCAATCGTCGGAGCAGCCAACATGACTCAGCTCATTCCTGAACGCAACACCAAATGCCTTTCCAGATCCCAGACCTGCGTGGCGTCAGGTTCCGAGCACACTCGCGTGACAAGTCGGCTTACGCGCGCGCTCGGGTTGGTCGTCGCGGCATTGGTGCTCGCCGCCAGCGGATCGGCAATGCCGCCTCTCGCGCACGCCGACGAGACTGCCTATCTGCCGTTCTACACCCCGCCCAATCCGCTTCCCCCCGGCCGGCCGGGCGACCTCATCCGCACCGAACCGTCGCGACTGGTGCTCGAGCCCTCCGGACAACTGGGAGCGTTTGTCGGCACCGGAACCCGGATCATGTACCGCAGCACCGACGCCCAAGGGCAAACCGTGGCAGTGACCGGCACATACATCGAGCCCCACGTCCCATGGCCGGGAAACGGCCCACGGCCCCTCCTCGCGTATGCGGTCATGGGCTTTGGCATGGGTGAGCAGTGTGCACCGTCGCGCCTGTTCAATCAGGGCATCCACGCCTCTCTGGACACCGGTTTTGATGTCATGTTCAACCTGGAGGAGGGCTGGATCGCGACCCTGCTGGCGCGTGGCTTCGCCATCGTCATCACCGACGGTGTCGGGATGGGTATCCATGACTCTGAGTCTCCGCAGTTCCTCAACCGCAACGCCGGCGGAGCTGCACTCATCGACGCCGCACGCGCTGCGATGAACTTACCGGGCACATCCCTGGATCCGCACGGCCCTGTCGCATTCTGGGGGTGGCTCGCAGGAGCACACGCGGCGCTGTCAGCGGCCGAATTAGCCGCAAGCTACGGTCCCGAGTTGCACGTGGTCGGCACCTACGCTGCCGCGGCACCAACGGATATCGCCGCAGTCCTGCCCGCCATGGACGGCAACTTCCTGGCCGGTATTCTCGGATATGTCCTGCGAGGGATCATGGCGTCCTATCCTGCTACCGAGCAACCCATCTGGGACGCGCTCACCCCGCGCGGAGTGGAAATGCTGACCAACACCGGACGTCAATGCCTCCTGCAGACCGGTATCGACTACATGTTTCGCCATATCCAGTTTTGGTTCAAACAGGACATCTTCGCCACCGCCGCCGCGGAACCCTTCAAATCCCTCCTGTGGGCCCAACGGATCGGCAACGTCAAACCCGCCGGCCCTGTCTATCTGACGCACAACCGGTGGGATCCCTTCGATCCGTACTCCGCCGTAGAACAAACCGCGGCCGACTGGTGCGCCATGGGCGCCGACGTCACACTGTGGACCAACGAACAGCCACCGCTGTTCAACAAACTGGACATCAATTCCATGCTGCCCGTCTTCGTCGACGGTGAGCGAAGCATGGGCTGGATCGCCGACCGGTTCAACGGCGTACCCAGCTCGCCCACCTGCACGAATACAGCCGTCGCAGCGTAAGCCCTACGCACGGTGAAAGGTACACTGCGCATATAGCCAAGACGTGTCTCAGATCACATTTCTACAGTGAACGCTGCGCCGTCAACATGCGGCGCAGCCCACTCGATCACAGACCACGGCCAGCCAAAACCAGGAAGCGACGTTCCGACGTGAGTTACATCGTGCACACTCTGAGCACCCAGGATCTGGGCGCTCAGGAACGCAGCGACTGGTGGCGAGACCGTGTATCCGAGATTCACTGTCCGATGTCGTTCGCGCTGGCCGATGACTACTGCGGGCGGATCGAGTATCAGCAGTCAGGTCGCTATCGACTGGTCCGCTGGTGGGGTGACGCCGAAGCACTTACCCGAGATTCCACCCAGATACGTCGCTCTCCGCATGAATCCTACGAGCTGCTCATCCCAGTCCATGGGCACCTGCAGCTCGCACAAGGCGACCGCGACAT
The DNA here is from genome assembly GCF_055419465.1 of Mycobacterium sp. IDUB_17. Taxonomy (NCBI): domain Bacteria; kingdom Bacillati; phylum Actinomycetota; class Actinomycetes; order Mycobacteriales; family Mycobacteriaceae; genus Mycobacterium; species Mycobacterium sp. IDUB_17. The sequence continues at coordinate 611,668 of NZ_JBVAXS010000004.1, forward strand.
CGTCGCCGTTCCACACACGATGACCCTGACCTCCCTGGACGCCGCCATGGATATGCGACACGGCGACAACGTTTCTGCGGTCGCCCTGGTCATTCCACGAGAGCACCTCGATTCTCGGCTGGCCCGACCGACCAACAATCGCCCCGTCTCCCTTGACGGGAGACGCGGGCTCGGTCGTATCGTCGTCGATCAGCTGCGTACCGTCCGCGGCGAGCGCGACCAGCTTGACGGTTTCGAGTTCGACGCAGTCATGGACCGGATCGTCGACCTCATCGCCATCGCATACAACGACTTCACCGCGCCACTGGACAGTGTTCCCGGCGACGCACTGGTGGAATCGATCCGCCGCTACGTCCGCAGCAATGCTCACGATCCGGCACTGACCGGCTCAGGCATCGCCGCCGGCCTGGGTTGGTCACTGCGCCACATCCAGAACCAACTGCAACGGGTGGGCACGACACCGTCAGATCTGATCCGCGAGGAACGGCTCGCACTGGCACGACTACGCCTGCAAGATCCTGGTTGGCGGACACAGAGCATCACCCAGATCGCCTACTCCTCAGGTTTCGGCGACCTGAGCACCTTCAGCAACGCGTATCACCGCAGCTTCGGCGAACGACCATCAGACACCCGCACACCCCGCTGACATCCACTGCCAGTATCCGTTAACTACGGCGCGCACAACAACATACGTGCGTAAGGCTCCAAGCCTGGACGACCGAACATCTCTTACCGTCGAAGCATGGAACTTGGCACCCGCCCACTCGCCGACCACGACACCCTATTCTCTGTCAGCGGTCGGATAGCCGTAGTAACCGGAGGATCTCGAGGTATCGGCGCCATGATCGCCCGCGGGCTGGTCACCGACGGCGCCGATGTGATCATCACGAGCAGAAAAGTCGAACAATGCCGCGCCACAGCCCACCAGATCAACAGCGAGGCAGAGACTCTCGATAGCTCAGGCCGCTGCAGCTACATCAGCGCCGATCTATCAACGCCTACCGGAATCGAACATCTCGTCAACTCGGTCAAAGATCGCCACGAGCACATCGACATCCTGGTCAACAATGCCGGCACCACGTGGGGAGCACCACTAGAGGAGTACCCGATCGCCGGTTGGAGCAAGGTCCTCAACACCAACCTTGTATCCCCTTTCGGCATCATCGTCGGATTGCTCCCGCTACTTCGAACCGGCGCCAGCCCACAGCGTCCCGCCCGCATCATCAACATCGGCAGTGTCGACGGGCTGGTCGCACCGCGGTGGGAGAACTACTCATACAGCGCCAGCAAGGCGGGCCTGCACATGCTCACTCGCCATCTCGCCGGCCGCCTGGCACCTGAAAGCATCACAGTCAACGCCATCGCTCCCGGGCCGTTCCTCACCGACATGCTCAGCCACGTCGCCGCCGATGCGGCGCAGGAAGACGAACTGCTCAACACCGTTCCCCTCGGCCGCTACGGCCAACCCGACGACATCGTCGGCGCAGTCAGATTCCTCTCCTCAACGGCCGGCGCGTTCGTCACCGCAGCCGTGCTACCCGTCGACGGGGGATTCAGCGGCGCTGCGAACTGAATCCCCAACCCCAACAACGAGTATCACTACCCGCCACAAACAACATCACAGGAGTACCCGCATGCCCGAAGCCGTCATCGTGTCCACTGCGCGAACCCCGATCGGCCGCGCAAACAAAGGATCCCTGAAAGACCTACGTGCCGACGACCTCGCCGCACATGCCGTGCTCGCCGCACTGGCCAAAGTTCCCGAACTCGATCCCACCCAGATTGACGACCTGATGCTCGGCGTAGGGCAACCCGCCGGTGAATCCGGAAACAACCTGGGGCGAGCAGCAGCCGTATTGGCCGGCCTCGACCACCTCCCCGGTGTCACCGTCAATCGATACTGCTCAAGCAGCCTGCAGACAACTCGAATGGCACTGCACGCCATCCGAGCTGGCGAAGGCGACGTCTTCATCTCCGCCGGCGTAGAAACAGTCAGCCGATACTTCAACGGCGCCTCCGACAACCCCGAAGGGCAGAACCCGGTCTTCGCCGAAGCTCAGGCCCGCACCGCCGCCCGCGCGCAGGACAATTACGGTTGGACTGATCCACGAGCCGGCGATCTGCTACCAGATCTCTACATCGCGATGGGACAGACCGCGGAGAACGTGGCTCACTTCAAGGGAGTCAGCCGTGCCGATCAGGATGCCTTCGCTGTGCGCAGCCAAAATCGGGCCGAAGCCGCCACCGAGTACGGCTTTTGGGCCCGCGACATCGCTCCCGTGCGCCTACCCGATGGCAGCTATGTAAGCACCGACGACTGTCCGCGCACTGATGTCACCCTCGAAGCCGTCTCCGCGCTGCAACCCGTGTTCAGGACAAATGGAACAGTCACCGCCGGCAACAGTTGCCCACTCAACGATGGCGCCGCCGCACTCGTGGTGATGTCTGACACCAAGGCCGCCGCACTCGGCATCACTCCTCTGGCGCGCATCGTCAGCACCGGCGTCACCGGATTGTCACCAGAAATCATGGGCCTGGGGCCCGTAGAGGCGAGCAAGCAGGCCCTGCAACGAGCCAACCTCGACATCGACGACATCGACCTGGTCGAGATCAACGAAGCCTTCGCCGCCCAGGTCATCCCCTCCATGCGGGAGCTACGCGTCGACGAAGACAAGGTCAACATCAATGGCGGCGCCATTGCACTCGGCCACCCATTCGGCATGACAGGTGCCCGGATCACCAGCACCCTCATCAACTCGATGGTGTTCCATGACAAGCAATTCGGGTTGGAGACCATGTGCGTCGGGGGTGGCCAGGGCATGGCGATGATCCTCGAACGTCTGTCATAACGGGCCCTGGGTGGATGGGGTCGCTCGACTCGGGACCGGCGACATCACCAATCAGACTCTGAAGGGTGTGGCTGTCAGATCCATCGTCACGGACCCGCTCAGCTCATCAGCCGGGTGATAGCGGCCCAGTATGTTTGACACTCCTCGGCGCGCAGGGTCTGGGCGAAAGCGACTACCACGGTCATAACCTGGCGCATGCTGTGATCTGCTGCGTATATCTGCGCAGCACCACTTGTCCGAAATGAGAGGACCTGCATGCGCTCGGTTGTGATCGACTGAACGCACCCGATCGTTGGACAGTTCGTGGCGCTGGTGTCAACAGGCCGTCCTGGCTGTAACCCGTTGCGCTTCAGTGCATCAACAACATCACGTGCTATATGCGAGCCACTACCTGACGCGGGCCATGGCGCCGCAGAACGCGGAGCTATGGGTGACGCACAGGCCGAGCCAAGCATCGCGCAGAGGGCTCCCAAGCTCACAAAAAGAGCAACCTTCGATACTTGGGGGCGCTTCAACTCAATCAAGTGCGCGTGCTGCGTACCTACCTGGCTCATGAAGATCCGCTCATACCGCGACCTCACTCTCACTTAGTCGACTAACTGCTGTGCTGGGACAACGGAAAGAACTGAGCGCTCCTCGCACCCCGACCGTCTGGCCTCACGCAAAGCGCTGCACTAGGCGAGACTCGACGAGCTTGACGAGAGCGCCCAGCCGATAGCGACGAGGCACGATGACGGGAATATCCCAGGACGAGAATGCGTCTGCAGCCACCGGCCCCACGCACGCGACGACGATGTCGCCGTGTAACGCACTAACGACGGCCGATTCGCGACCGGTGAGCGCAGCCGCGCGCATGAGCGAGGCTACGGCAGGCGCGGAGGTAAAGGTGAGTGCATCGAGGGCGTGACCGACGACCAGATCGAGAAGCTCCCCAAGCAGGGCCGGCGATTCAGGTCCATCAACGCGGTAGATCGAGGCGACGACCACCTCGGCACCCCGCTCGCGCAGGACCTGGGCTGCGTGATCCAGCGACTGACCATGCTCCTGCAAGACAATGTGCTTGCCTGCCAAGTCTCTGTGGCCAAGGTGGGCCAAGACATCTGCGAAGCACTCACCCTGCGGTGACCAGTCCACACGCACGCCTCGCCCAACCAGTGCCCCGGTCGACTTCGGTCCCCGAGCCAATACTTCGGCGCCGGAGACGATTCGGGCCAGATCGTGACCCATCCCCCATGAGTCGGCAGCTTCGAACCAGCAGTTGATACCGGTCCCGGTTGTCGCCAGAAACAGATCCACCGGCCCAGACAAAACAGCCTCTGTGGTGCGGCGCAGCTCGCGTTCGTCGATCACGGTCGGGGCAGATGAAAGCGCCGGCGCCCAAGCGACATCGGCCCCACGCCGCTGGAACATCTCGATCTGTTCTTGAGCCTTGCGGGCTGCAGTCACTCCGATCCGGCGGCCTTCCAGCGGTAACCCAGCGCGGGACAGATCGTCGTGTCGCGACTGTGGCGTCGTCACGTGTTGACGCTGACTTCGCTGCCGGGCGCTGCCACTGACGGGGTAGTCACGGGAGGTCCCCTTTCGGACTCGATGAAAAGCATCTGACCACATAGTCATTCATGACACATCTCCCGCGATCGGGCGATGACGTGGGCGGAGTCGAGCTTTCCCGCGCTCGCGCAGAGACATGCTTGCTCATCATCGTCGGCACTTGACTGCGTCGCCAGCTGTGATCGTGCCAGCCTTCATCAGTTTACTGCCATCGCGTTAACCGCTGTGCGACAGCGCTTTTCGTCGCGATAAGCCTGAGAGTGGCCACGCCCGGGCGGCGGAGCTTCAGTATAGTTAGAAGGCATTCGGTGAACAGCGTTGGTCCGCGCGTGGGCCCTCACCGAAGATCGGCGACATCCGCTGTCTCAGTGCCGCCGCTGACAATCAATGACACAAGGAGATCGATGTCTGTAGTCAAGATCAATGCACTGCACGTTCCGGCAGGCCAGGGCGGTGAATTGGAAGGTCGCTTTGCTGCCCGGGCGCGAATGGTTGATGGCGAACCGGGATTCGAAGGTTTCACCTTGTTGCGTCCGGTCAAAGGTGACGACCGGTACTTCGTGATGACGGTATGGGAGAACCAGGAGTCTTTTGATGCCTGGCGGGCGAAGACCGCTGAGCACGGGCCCGTCGCCGAGGGGCGCAAACCGGTCGCTACCGGGGCCGACCTGCTCGAGTTCGAGGTGGTCGATCTGCCCTGAAAGGCCGGTAGGACAAGGAACCTCCGCCGAACAGAGTGCGTCGGCGGAGGTCCTTTGCGCGCCGTGTGCTAGTGGCACTGAGTGGGCACACCAACATGGAGCCGCTGCCATTCCGCGCGGCTACATGGACCTAGCCTCGGTCTTCAATCTTCAATGTTGTTGGTGTTGAGATGATTTCCGTCGAACTGGATGTGATCTGACCAGCGCGGTGAGCAAGCAGGGCCATCCATGGCGTGCGGCCGGGGTAACGCAGCTGGGTTGTTGGGCGTGGCAGATAGCCCACGGGTTCAGGCGTTCATTCCGCCGTCAACGGTGATGCCAGTGCCGGTGATATTCCGGGCAGCCGGGCTCGCCAGAAACCCAACTGCGGATGCGATGTCGGCCACATCTGCAAAACGTCCGAGTGCCATGAGCTCCTTCAACCCGTCGGCACCCGCACCGTCTGCAGGATTCATATCGGTATCCGTCGGTCCCGGATGAACGAGGTTGACGGTGATACCGCGCGGTCCGAGTTCGCGTGCCAGGCCGCGAGTGAACGACAGCAACGCAGATTTCGACATCGAATAAACTGTTGCGTAGTTTATCGCGACCCGCTCAGCCAGACAGGATCCCAGTGAGACAATTCTGCCTCCGTCGGGCAGATAGGCAATCGCAGCCTGTGAAGCTAGCACGACCGAGCGAATGTTCACTGCGATCATGTGGTCGATCTGCTCAAGTGTGGTCTCGGCCAGCGGCGCCGAATGCAACACACCAGCGTTGTTGACCAAGATGTCCAGCCCCCCGATTTGCGAGACGGTTTCACCGATCGACCACGTCACCGCGGCTGCGTCGGCACTGTCAGCTTGAATCGCCGCGGCCCGTCTCCCGAGCGACCGGATCTTGTCAGTGACCGTCGCCGCTGAATCAGCCGACCGCTGGTACGTGATGGCCACATCGGCGCCACGAGTGGCCAGCTCCACGGCGATAGCCGCGCCTATCCCTCGTGCGGCGCCGGTGACCAGAGCCCGCTTTCCCGTCAGATCCGACATCGTTTCCTCTCGAACGATTGATGTTTCTCTGACCAGAGTGCCCTTCCGATAAACATCACACGAGTGGCGTAATTGACAGGGTCCGAAAGCATTTGGCCAGCTGTTCGATCCTGGATCATCAGTCCGGGATCACGGCGGCAGTTGATTCATCGAATTCCGATGTGACGCCAGATCAAGAGGCATGACTCCGTCCAGCGCCACGATGGCGATCCGATGAACGGCCATGGCAGCATCCTGTCGAAGTCGTTCACTTTTGCCCATCGCATGTTCACGGCCGCTCCAGGCAAGCTTGACGACATGACCGAAACTACCCACAAAGCGGCATACGAAGACTCGGTCGATCTGATCGCGCTGCCCGACACAACGCTGGCCCAGGCCGTGGTCAGCTTCATCCGCCCAGTGGAGACACCATCGGTGTTCAACCACAGCCTCCGGAGCTATCTTTTCGCCCGACTGGTGGCCAGGCGCCTCAGCCTGTCAGCAAATAGCGACTACGACGACGGGCTGTTGTTCTTCGCGTGCGCAATGCACGACCTCGGTGTTGCGTGGGATGGTCCGCACAGTCAACGATTCGAAGTTGAGGGCGCCGATCGTGCCGCCGAATTCCTTGTCGGGCACGGGGTATCCGCATCCGACGCCGACCAGGTGTGGGAGGCGATTGCTTTGCACACCTCGCCGGGGATTGCGGAGCGTCGCGGCACTTTGTGCATGCTTGTCCGGGAGGGCATCGCCGTCGACTTCGGTGGCCCGATGCCATCGGTCCACATCGAAGCGGTTACCGATGAACAAGCCGATGCCGTCCACCGCGTGTACCCGCGATTAGACATGATCCGGTCGCTCACCGACGCCATCGTCGCGCACGCCGCGAAAAACCCGAAGAACGCGCCCCGCTACACGATTCCCGGCGAATTCCTCAGCGAACGCGAGGCTTACGGCCACACCAGGATGGAGCACGTCGGCCGTTCGTCTCGCTGGAACAACTGACCCGCATCACTCACAACGAAAGGAAACCGCAATGACCATCCACACTGTTGAAGTCCCCAAAGACTCTGAGATCTTCGGCAAGACCGTGAGCGCTTTCGCGAGCTTTGGCTATTCCGCAGCAGTGCGCTCACACGGGCACCTATTCATTGCCGGCACCATCGGTCGGCGCCCCGACAGCACCATCCCTGAGGACATTGAGGAACAGACCGAGATCGCCATCCGGAAGCTGCAGGAGATTCTCCGTCTGGAAGGACTCGATCTGTCTGCGCTCGTCGATGTCACCAGCTACCACGTCGACATCCACCAGCACCTGACCGGCTTTACCAAGGCTAAGGCACGCCTGATCAAGCCTCCTTACCCGACTTGGTCACTGATCGGCGTCAGCGGGCTCGCCAGCCCCGGGCTGCTTGTCGAAATCCGCGCTACCGCAGCCTATCCCGACGGATCCTGAGCACACCTGCTTCTCACGCATGGGCGTCCACACGATCCGCGGTCTCGCTTCTGAGTTGAGTTTCCAATCCGCGATCCGATACCAGTCGGACCGACTTTGGACGGCTGGGTTCGACCGCTCAGACGGCCGTCGCCGTGGGGTAGTTGCACGAGAAGGTTTGACGGTACGCGGTCGGAGTTGTGGCCAGACTACGACGAAAATGAAGACGGAGATTGGCAGCCGACCCCAACCCGGAGTCCTGAGCGACACGGTCGATCGAATAGTCAGTAGTTTCAAGTATTTCGCGTGCAGAAGTAATACGTGCGTTCACCAGCCACTGCAACGGAGTCGTACCCGTCTCGTCGGTGAAGCGGCGCATGAAGGTCCGCACCGACATCCGTGCGTGCCGCGCCATCTCCGCGACGGTGATCGGATCGGCAAGACGACCCAATACCCAGGCCCGCGTAGCCGCCAACGAAGCATCACCGGCAATCGCAACCGCTGCGGGAACATACTGCGCCTGCCCCCCATCGCGATGAGGTGGGGCAACCAACGCGCGAGCCACTCGATTCGCGGTGGCGGCGCCGAGATCCCGCATCACCATGTGTAGGCACATGTCTATCCCGCAGCACATGCCGGCGGAAGTAAGGACATTGCCGTTGTCGACGTAAAGGACGTCCCGGTCGATTTGCACTGACGGAAACAGCGCCTCGAACTCCTCGAGATGCTGCCAATGTGTGGTGGCTCGTCGACCGTCGAGGACGCCAGCGGCCGCCAAAGCAAACGCCCCGGTGCAAATCGACGCCACCCTGGCACCCCGCGCCACACTCGCTACTAGCGCGTCGACCACCGGGGCAGGAACCGGCCGATCCACCGGCTGATATCCAGGAACAATCACGGTATCGGCCTCGCCCACTACATCAAGATCGTGACCGACCGCCAAGACCAGACCCGATGCAGTACTGACGCGATCCGACATCCCACAGATCCTCAAGTCATACGGGACATCAGGGTCGATCGTGAAAACATCCAGCGGAATCGCCAGGTCCAACGCCGTGACACCGTCAAGGGCCACAACTGCAATACGGTGCATATCCATCAATGACTGACCCTGGACTACCAGCACCCGCATGAACAGTGGCCATTCTGCCCAATATCGCAAGGATCCGGCCATTCTGTTGGCCGGAGGCCTTTCGCGTTCACGACTGCGTGGCGTGTTCAGGTGAGCCCCACATCGATCAATGTCGAGATGCAACGAAGATTGACAAGACGCGCCTGGCTACTTTGACACAACTTCGGCGTGTCGCGAAGGCTTGTTAATACTCGCTGCAAAATCCCAGTTCAGCCCGGATTCCACTCCGAGACTCGGCCCTGCTTTCGGACTGTTCGGCCAGTAACTCCTTCACGCCCGGCCAGGAACCGGCTCTCGTTCAGTGAGCCAGATCAGGATCCACAACGATCAGCTGCAACTGGCAGCCGGACCCGGCGGCAAACGTTGCCAACTGCTCGTCGTGCAGGCCGTAGGCAATCTGAAACAACCACCGCCGCTCGAGATCTCGAAACGCGTCGCGATGCCTAAATACCTGAGTATGGCCATGCCCGACCGAGTAGCACGGACCAACTTCGGTCATGCTCTCAGTTACCTCGCTCTGGGCAGTCTTTTTCGGGGGGGGATCGGCAAGGCTGTCACACGTCATGACGGTGGTGGTCACCGAGCCGTAACCAGGTCTGTCTCGCTGACCAAACGGCGCACGGCCCACCTTGGGAACGCTTCGCCAATCGCCGCAGACAAACTTGATCGAGTAGCTTCCGTTTGGATCCGGCCTCGTGGGTGCAAACACCGCCTTGACGACGCAATAGAGGACGTCATCGTCATACAGCGGTCCACCCTTGCGCATCGGTGCCGGGTGATGCACGAGTTGCGCCGAAGAATCGACCAGACAGCGCCGCCGTCGGTGTCGCTCCGAAGTTGCACCCGTGCACCATCACTCATCCCGCGGTTGTCAGATCGACCGGCGCACTTGCCGTCCGGCAGCACATCAAAGGAGTCAGCCAACCCCATCGTCAGGGAGGTCCATCCAATTGCCTTTGCAAATGCGAGTGGTGCTGGCAGCCTGTTGGCCTCATCAGCCAGCCACATGGCTGGCTGATGAGGCCAGTCGACTGGGGACCAATAGCCACACGACCGATGGCGCAGTTTCTTCATCACCTTGCATGATCGCACCGCGACACCCCTACTGCGGAGGCCGATCAATGATCAAAATGCTCACTGCAGCAGCAGTATTCACCGGATCATCCCTGGGAGGGACACTCGACTGTCTACTTGTTGCAGCTGCCGACTCACCCCTCGATTCATCGGGCCAGAACTACGCCGACGCCAGCGAACCGATGGAGTGCGGCTCTCGTTCGGCCGCATATAGTGGCAAGGACCGGGTCGACCTACGAAACTTCGGCGAAACGAATTCAACCGATCAAGAGGCGCTGAGCGCCAGCACAGCATCCCGCCTCCGTTCGGCGCCGCCGGGTCGATCCCGGCTGTCGTCGTCGACAGGGGCCACAGCGCGCCAAGGCCGCCCGGAGCGGGCGTCGTCCCCGCCGAAAGCTCCCCGTATCCAACCCACACTCGTACCGTGGAGAACTATCGACAGAGCCCTGAGATACGACCGTGGATGGAACGGAGCAGGTGCTTCCCGAGATCGACGATCAGTGTCGGCGGCAGCCCGAGACCGTCATGCCAACACACGCACCGACCATTAGCTCAGGATCATTAGTGAGCGACACCGCGAAAACTGCACTGCCGCCTGGACCTCCGCTTCCCATGGTGGTGCAGTCCGCGTTGATGGCGGGCTTCGGTCTACGCTTTCTGAGGTGGTGCCAGAGCCGCTACGGAAACATGTTCACGTTGCGTATTCCACTCTCAGGCACAGTCGTGTACCTTGCCGACCCGGCCGACATCAAGACCGTATACGCCGGTGACCCCCGCGTCTTTCACTCCGGTGAAGCACATTGGTTTTTTCGTGGACTTCTCGGAGACAGCTCACTCTTCGTGCTCGACGAGGACGCACACCACTCCTTGCGTCGCCTGACGATGCCGGCGTTCCACCGCGACGCCGTCGCACAACAGTCTGCTCAGATGGCCGAGATCGCTGCCGCGAATATCGCGGGCTGGCCTGTCGGCAAGACCTTCCCGGTAGCGCCCATGACGACAGAGATCACGCTCGAGGTGATCCTGCGGACCGTGATCGGCGCCAGCGACCCGGCGCGGCTGGCCGCGCTGCGTAAGGTGGTGCCACGGCTGCTCTACATGAAATCGTGGGAAACACCGGCGATTACGAAGCCGAGCCTGCGACGCTACCGGCCGTGGCGCGGAGTCGGACGACGATTCGCCGAAACCGATGCCCTGCTCTACGCCGAGATCGCCGACCGTCGCGCCGACCCGAACCTGGCCGAGCGCACCGACGTGCTGGCCATGCTGGTCCGCGCCACCGACGACGACGGACGCACCATGTCCGACAGCGAACTGCGCGACCAGCTGCTGACTGCGATCGCAGCCGGACATGAGACCACCGCGACGGCACTGTCCTGGGTTCTGGAGCGGCTGACGCGCCACCCCGACTCGCTGGCAAAGGCCGTGCAGGCCGCCGATGCCAGCGCGGCAGGCGATCCGGCCGGAGATGAATACCTCGACGCGGTGATCAAGGAGACGCTTCGGATCCGTCCGGTGCTGTTCAGCTCGGGCCGGGTCCTCAAGAAGCCGACCGAAATTGGCGGATATCGGCTTCCGTCCGGCATCATGGTCGACCCGGCGATCGGGCTCGTGCATGCCAGCCCCACGGTGTACCCAGATCCGGATAGGTTCGACCCGGAACGCATGCTCGGCACCACCGTGAGTCCGACGACCTGGCTGCCGTTCGGCGGCGGAAACCGCCGTTGCCTCGGTGCCACCTTCGCCATGGTCGAGATGCGACTCGTTCTACGTGAGATCCTGCGCAGGGTCGAATTGGGCACTACCACTGCAGCCGACGAGAAGCAGAGGCCGAAGCACGTCACCTTCGTGCCGCACAAAGGCGGGATGATCCATGTTCGCGCGATCCGGGAAGCTGCGCCTCCCTCGGTCGAGTCAATAGGTCCCCAGTGCCCCGCCACTGTTCACAGGTCGCCCAACTCGCCCGAATGCGGCCCGCAACGATGACCCCCGCAGTGTCACCGCCTGCCGAGGCCCGGAACCTCTCCACAAGGTCGGCGGTGACCATCACGCTTTCGGGCCGGCTTGGTCATACGCGTGACGAACTCGGGCGCGGGCGGCATAGATGTTCCGTAGGTCAGCGTCAAGGATTTCTCGCTTATTCCCGAAAATGCCTGGCATTCCCCACTTTCAGTCGCTTGACCCGAGATTCCTAAGCGTCTGACCGAGATCTGTCGAGAGGATCAACGCCGAAATGTGGGGATCAGTACTAGCTCTCGTGGTATTGGTGGCTCTCAATCCGATACGCCTGGGCATCACGCTTCTGGTGATCTCCAGAACAAGGCCTGTGCAAAATCTGTTCGTCTACTGGACAGGATGTCTCATAGGTTGTATCCCGGCCGTGTTGCTTCCCTTGACATTGCTGCATGTCACACCGATGGTCAGCTCCTTCGCCGAAGGCTTCGCCGGCAGTCCTACGATTCGGCACATCCAGCTGGGCATGGGCATTGTAGCGCTGTCGATCGCAGCGCTGACAATGGTGTATTCCCTGATGCGCCGGCGCCAGCGGACGGCGCTTTCCGCCCCAGCTGGCAACTCGTCGACCGTGGCATCAGATCCAAATCCACCGGATCCCCTCTCCCGTCTGTTCGGCAACATCGACGAGGATCGGGCCGGACACCGATCCGACAGGTCCGTGGTAGGCCGTCTCGCCCGCCCCGCTGCAAAGGCGTGGGAAAGCGGATCCCTGTGGGTCGCGTTTCTGATCGGGTTGTTACTCGGCGGGATTGAACCCGATGCGGGCCTATTTCTGATCGCCATAATCGTGACCTCAGGTGCCACGATCGGGGCTCAAATCCTCGTCGCCGTCGTATTCATCGTCGGCGTACTCGCGATAGTCGAACTCACCCTGATCAGCTACCTCGTCGCGCCGATGAGAACCCAGGCCGTCGTACAACGTCTGCACGACTGGGCGTTGACGCACCGGCGAAAGATCCTGGTAGTCATGTGCATTGTGGCTGGAGTGTCACTTCTGATCCAGGGCCTGGGCGGTATCTGACCGCTCGCTCTTTGGCGCTTGTCCGTACACTGTCAGTCGCGTGCCGAGAAGCGCGGTCGCACAAGGGGAACGTCGCCGGGGGTGAGTGATGACTCTCCGCATCCTCGGCGTGCTCACGGTCAGCATCGTGGGATCAAGCTGGCGGTCCAGGACACACCGACACGACGCCTAAATGAAGCGCCCTGCCGCCGGTGAAAACCTGCGGCAAAGGCAGCCTTATTGACTGAACTAGCTCCCCGATGACCGTCTGAGCAGTTGTGCCACGGAAGTATCTATCAAGTTCTCTATCAACCGGACTCGCGCTTCATGCGCCCCTCACGGTTGGCGCTGCACCGAAGGCGACCGCTTCTAGCCGCCCCGCGTTGAACATGGCGCGCAGGAGCTTGCTCATGGCGCCCAAATCCACTGCGAGAGCACCGCAATGACGTCCGCGGTATCGGGCGTGCCGTCGCACGCCCACGCCACCACGCCGTCGGGCCTGACGATTACCACACCCAGCCTCAGGGGATCCTTGACCTCGCCTTCGACGTATCGCAGCCCCTTGCGAAATCGGTCGCCGATCGACCGGAGCCCGGCATCGTGCTGGAAGTCGATCAGGACACCGACCCCCTCCCGTAGAAGCACACCGAGCCGAGTGCCATCGGGCAGTTCGAAATCCGGTGCGCTGCGACCGATCAACGGGTGCCGACCTCCGAGGTCGTAGCGCACGGACAGACCCTGGGCGCGCTCCGCGAAGTACGTAGCGCCGTCGCGCGTGGCGATGAGATCGCGCACGATGCCTGCCATGGCACGTGCGTTGGCAGCCGGCTCCAGGAGTGCGACCTGCGCACGAGACCAGTTCAGCACCTCGGCACCCACGGGATGCCGCTCCCTGCAGTACCCGTCGAGCAGGTCGCTCGGCGCTGCATCCCTGATGACGGCGCCCAACTTCCAGCCGAGGTTCATTGCATCCCCGATACCCAGATTGAGGCCCTGCCCTCCCAGTGGCGAATGAACGTGCGCGGCATCACCGGCCAGGAGTACGCGTCCCCGTCGGTACGTCGTGGCCTGATACGCACGATCGGTCCACGTAGTCGCCGCATGAAGCGACGTCACGGTGACTTCGACACCGGCGACGCGTCGCAGCACGGACTGCATGTGTTCGACGGTGATCGGCGCGCCGCGATGCGACGCGCCTCCGTCGAAGTCCGCCAGCGCAAACGTCCCGCGTTGAGATTGCACGTACATACCCGTCGGCGTGTAGTGGCGCCCCAGCGGCACTGACTCTCCCTCGGCCAGGTCAACCTGAACCGAGTAACCGGTGAATCTGGGCTCGGTGCCGACGAACTCGAATCCGACTGCCTTGCGGACAACACTGCGGCCACCGTCGCATCCGACGAGCCAGCCCGCACGAAATGACCGGTCCCCCGCATCGACGCAGACATCGTCGTCCGACTGCCGCACGTCCTTGACCGCTATGCCCCGGAGGATCTCGACGCCGAGCTCAATCGCACGCTCCGTCAGCACAGTCTCGAGGTCTTCCATCGTGATCGCCACGGTGGCATCTGCTGGACTGGCCAGTCGATACGACCAGGAGCCGTTTTCGACCTGAGCCGCATCCCATGAGATCCCCGCGAAGTGTCCAACTCCGTGAGATGGCTGACTTCCCGCTTGGACATCAGTCAGCAGCCCACGCCGATAGAGAGACTCGACGGTGGCGACCGACAGCCCGCGCAACCCGAACGGCAAGCCCTTGAGCGGCGAGCGTGGGTTGTCCGCGCGTTCGAGGACAAGCACGGAGACGCCACTCAATCGCAGTTCGCACGCCAGGAACAACCCGACTGGCCCTGCGCCGACGATCACAACGTCATGAATCATGATGGCAACGTATCGCCGACAGTGTCGATCGATCCAATGGTATGCATGCAACATGTCGATGCATGAGATCGATTTGACGCGGCTGGACCTCAACTTGCTCGTGGTCTTCGACGCGCTGATGCGGGAGCGGCACGTCGGGCGAGCCGCGGTGCGATTGTCGTTGTCGCAGTCTGCGACCAGTCATTCGCTGGGCCGCCTCCGCACCATGTTCGACGATCCGCTCTTCGTTCGACACCCCCGGGGCATCGAACCCACGCCACGCGGGCGCGAGCTGGCACCGCTCGTCTCGGATGCCTTGGCGCAGGTGCGCCAGATCCTCGGTCCGCAGACTCCCTTCGATCCGAAGACACTTCGTCGCACATTTACGATAGCCGCGCATGACTACGCCCTCGCCGTGCTCGCACCCACGCTGGTCGCCGACGTCCGCGCGCAGGCTCCCGGGGTCGATCTGCGGTGCATCAGTGTCGGTCCGTCCGCAATTGTCGACGGCTTGGACCGCGGTGAGATCGACTTCGCTCTAGGCGGTTTCATCGATGTCGTCGTCGAACGGGTGGCGCGGACCCTGCTGTTCTCGGATCGGTTCGTCGGTGTGGCACGCCGCGACCATCCACGCGTACATGCCGGGCGGATGTCACTTGATGACTTCACGACACTGCCGCACGTGCTGATGTCGGCCGGCGGTCCTGCCCGCGGCGACGTGGATCAAGCGCTCTCCGCGCTGGGCCTCGAACGACGCATCGCGGTGACAGTGCCCAGCTTTCACGCACTCCCCTATGTCGTCGAGGAGTCCGACCTCATCGGAGTTCTACCCGAACGGCTCGCACGGCGCATTGCTCAGCACCGCTCACTCGGACTGTTCGACCTTCCGGTTGAGGTCGATGCCGTGACGTGCAGCATGCTGGTCCTTGCACCACTAGCCGAACAACCCGAGATCACCTGGTTCACCGCCATGTTGCGGCTGGCAGCGGCGACTCAGGTTCAGTGAATATGCAGCGATCGAATATGCAGGGTTACCAGTAAAGTACGCCGTTTTCATCCGATGAATCACGACCATCCCCGCCCCCCGCGACGATCATTACCACCACAGACACTCATCCTCCGACTGACTGAAAATTGCATCTAGTCGGCGGAAGATTGCCGCCATACGGCCGATGGTGGACGGCACCGCCGTGGAGCACCGTTGAGCGTGCGCCTTGCGCCGCGGAGTCGTATTCGACCTCGTGGCGTTTCCGTCTGCGCGTCGACTGGTGACCTAGTCGACATACCGTCAAATTCGTTACGCACGAGGAATGTTCGATCATGAATCTCACGCGACGCTCGATGTTCAAAATGCTACCGGCCGGGCTCCTCGTCCCCGCAGCTTTGTCGGCATGCACCATCAAACAGCCGAACCGGTCATTCGATGACTGGCGCCGTGATTTCGAAGCCGGCGTATCGGCCCGCATGAAGCAAGCGGGTGTGGCCGGAGTAGCGGTGGCCATCGTGCCCAACGACGCGACCGCGCGCTACTCGGCAGCATTTGGCTTCGCCGACGTGCATCAGGGCCGGCGATTGACCGTCGACACACCCATGCATCTCGCCTCGGTCAGCAAGCTGTTCACCGCCACGGCCCTAGTGCAGTTGTTCGACGAGCGCGGCCACAATCTGGACAGCAACGTCAACGAATTCATCGACTTCTCCGTGAGAAACCCTCATCATCCACGCGACCCGATCACCCCGCGCCAGTTACTCACCCACACATCCAGTATTTCCGACGACGGGTACGAGGAGCAGTACGAGACAACCGGAGCTGGAGATCCCACACAAAGCCTGTCGAGCTTCTTGCGTGACTATCTGCCAGAAGATGGAGTCACCTATTCGCCTACCGGCACGTTTCTCCGCGCGAAGCCGGGGACCCAATGGTCCTACAGCAACGTCGCCATAGCGTTGGCAGGCCACGTGGTCGAGCGCGTCAGTGAACAGCCCTTCTCGTCGTACGTCCACCATCACATGCTCAACCCCCTCGGAATCCACGATGCCCATTGGTACCTCAAGGATTTCGCACCGGATGTGCTTGCGAAGCCATACGCCCTCGACAAGGGCAAATTCGTCGAGCTACCGCAGGAAGGGTATCGAGATGTTCCCGCTGGAATGCTTCGCTGCTCGGTGGACGATCTTGCGACGTCGCTGCGCGCCATGCAAGGTGGCGACGGGTCGGCAATCTTGTCGCCACGCGCCGTGACCGCAATGCTGCGCCGGCAGGTCGAGCCATCCATCGCGCACTATCAGGGTCTCGGCTGGACCGAAGAGACGATCGACGGAACAGCTCTCATCGGCCATTCTGGCGTCGATACCGGCGCCACCAACATGGTGGTGCTGACCCAAGATCAGCACCACGCCGTCGCCGTACTGATGAACACCGATGCAACACCAGAAGTAGATGCGTTCAGGAGTGCGATTACCGCCGACCTCATCACCGGCGCGAAGTGCGCAGGGTAGGACTTGCACTACCCGTCAGGCGAATCCAGGAGGTCGCCCGTGCTGGGGCCCTTCCAGTCGACCGACCGCCAAAGTACCGATGTGAGCGCGTTGCTACTAATATGTCAACTCGATATGCCCACGGCCGCAACGGGTCGAGCAGGTACGCGTCAATCGCTTCGATGCAATTTCTCGGCTCGTTCGCTATTGAGAGCGACTACTGCATGTTCCATGGCTCACCGTAGGTGGTGACGCTGTCTCCGTCCTTTGAGACGAGTCGGGCGAACGGCCGCAGCAGCACACCGCCAGCCGCACCCGTGACGGTCCCGTGCGCGTTCGAGACCGCTACGCCACCCGAAGGACCGGTGGCATCAACGCTAAAGGTCGCAACTTCCTGAATGCCGGGGCCATTGCCCAGGTCAGCGGCGATCGACACACCCGGGAACAAATTCGGTGTGATGACTTTACCCAGCGGGTTGAACCCGGTGCTCAACGGATTGATGTTCGCATCGTCGAGCAAGATGTTCGGAGTTGTGTAACTGAACTTGATGGCAACGCCCAGCGACCAAGGGAAGCCGATCTGATAGCCCAATTCCAAGGTGCCGGTGAAGTCGTCGGCGCCAGGTCCTGCAACGAGGTACTTGGCCCGGCCGGAGTGGTACCACTCGCGGGTCAGTCGGTTGCGGTCTAGAGGCGCAACGCCATTGAGGAAAGTGTCCCATTGTTGGACCGTCAAGGTGCGATCCTTGCCGTCGACTAGCGACAGTTGGTTGTCCAAGCTTGCGTGAGACGACGCGGGGTGCGCCAGCATCGCGGCCACTGCCGTCATCACGACCGTTAGCCTGCATGCGATCCGAGAAACCCGCGGGTGTGTACTCACCGGACGATCGTTGCCGCCGTCCGCGCCTATGCGCTATCAGCCAATCGGTGATATCCACCAGCCAATTGGCTGCATCTCAGCGAGATCCTTTCCACGAACTGGTATGCGGGCGGAGGTATCGCGGCGAAACCAACTGGCTCGTTCGGGAGGAGCGGGCAGGCGACCGTTTCGGATTGCCACAGGACCACACTCGAAACGAATTGGTTGCCTCATGGGTACGATTAGCTACCGTCAGAACATGCCATCTGTGGTCATCGTTGATGACGAAGCACTCATTCGGTCTGGGTTCGAGCTCATCTTGTCCGCCGCCGACGATATCGCCGTGGTCGCCACGGCTGACGGTGCGCATGCCACCGAGGTGATCCGCGCACGCCAACCCGACGTGGTCCTGCTCGATGTGCGCATGCCCGGCAAAGACGGCCTCGCAGTGTTGGCCGAGATACAACAGTTGCCCTCACCGCCAGCGGTAGCCATGCTCACCACGTTCGACATCGATGAATACGTTGCCTCAGCGCTTCGGCTCGGCGCCTGCGGATTTCTGCTCAAAGACACCGATCCAGTGCAGCTTCCCCATATCGTGCGCACGTTGGCGGCCGGAGGGCTGGTGTTGTCCAACACCGTCAGCCGCAAGGTTATTTCGGGCTACCTCGACGACCGAGTGGATCTGGCCGCCAAATCGCGGATTCAGTCGCTGAGTGACCGTGAGACGCAGGTGCTGCGGCTGCTTGCACAAGGCCGTTCCAATGGTGAGATCGCCGCTGCGTTGTATTCGAGTGTCGGCACCGTCAAAGATCAGGTCAGCTCAATCCTTGCGAAACTGGGGGTGAAAACGCGAGTGGAGGCGGCGATCACTGCTCAGCGAGCAGGCGCGCTCGACAACGGAGCCACGCCGTGACGAAGCGCATGACCGCTCTGGTCCGCAGCCATTTGCTGGACGCAGCGCTGATCACGCTGGCGACCGTTGATGCGGTATTTGAGATCACCAGCGACGAGTTGACGCATCGGGACACTGCCCTTGCCGTTATCGCGGTGGCCGCAGTGTGCGTTCGGCGCCGCGCGCCCTACCTCGCGCTTCTTGCCACGCTTCCATCACTCGAGGTCGGTTCTGCGGTCCTGCCCTCCCTGATTGCGCTCTACACCGTCGCCGAGCTACGCCCGGCCCGCGTGCGGCTGGTTCTCTGCGCCATTACGGTATTTGCTTTCTACACCGGCTACTGGCACACGCCCGAGTCGAAGGCCAGTGCGGTACTCGACGCGATATACGCGATCATGTTCGCCGGCGCCCCGGTCCTCCTCGGCCTGCTCGTGCGAACCCGCGGCGACTTGGCCACCAAGCTCACCGAAATCGACCAGGCCCGCCGTCACGAGCAGGAACTGTTGATAGACAAAGCGTTGGCCCGCGAGCGTGCCGACCTGGCCAGGGAGATGCACGATGTGGTATCGCACCAGGTCAGCCTGATCGCGGTGCAGGCCGGCGCTCTTCAGGTGACGGCCAGCGACGACGCCAGTGCGCATAAGGCACGGGTAATCCGAATGCTGAGCGTGCAGACCCTCGATGAGCTTCGCATTATGGTTGCGGTGTTGCGTGCATCAGGCAGTGGCCCCGCCGCACTCGCCCCACAATGCGGTATCGAGGATCTGCCCGCGCTGGTGGCAGCATCGGGGATCATCACGACGATCGAGACAACGTCCGACGACCCAGTAGATACGTCAAAGCTACCTGCCGCCGTGCAGCGCGCCATCTACCGCACGGCGCAAGAGGGTTTGACGAACATCGCGAAACATGCGCCCGGAGCCACAGCAACCTTGCAGCTGCACGTCGAGGCGCGAGCGGTCCGACTTACGCTGACCAACTCCACATCCACGCGAGCAGCCCATCCCTTACCCAGCGATCACAACGGACTACTTGGTTTACGAGAACGCGCAGAGCTTCTCGGCGGCTCGCTATACACCGGCAACACGGCGGTCGGAGGATTCCAACTGTCCATCGAATTGCCTCTACAGGCGTAAGTGATTTTGGCAGTCCATTGACCTCATCAGCCAGCCGGTTGGTTGGCTGAACAGGCGAGCCGACTGCGGCCAATAGCCACGCGACCGATAGCCCTGTACCTTCACCACATTGCATGATCGCACCGCGACACCACAAACCGCGGAGGCCGCTTGATGATCAAAATACTCACTGCCGCAGCAGTATTCACCGGAATAACCCTGGGCGGATGCTCGGGTGTGCACCCACTGCAGCTGCCGACTCAACTCCCGATTCATCGGGCCAGACCTACGCCGACGCAAAAGAACAGTTGGAGCAAGCTGGCCTCACCTGATCGTCAGCACTACAGTAGGCGACAAGCTCCCGTGGGCCGAATGCGTCGTGCTCAGCCAGCAGATGCGTCCGGGACCGTTGGTGGGCAAGAAGAATGAGCATCTGAGTTGATCGTGGCAGCGTGGACGTGCGTGTTGTAGGCCGGCGAGTCGACGTCCTCGTCCCACCAGTCCTCCTCGGTCGCTTGGAAATACGGCATTTGTGTGCCCGGGTTGGGTTCACGCCCAAAAGCCTGCCCGAGGAGGAAGGTGCCCACGGGCGTGCGAAAGACGTCGTCCTGGGGCGCTCCCACGCCGAGTTCACCGAGCTGCGCCGGTGTCGGACCGAGCACCGTTCTCCAGTCCTCACCTGCGCGCTCATATGCAGTAAGGCTGGCAGTCGTGGAAGTTGCGGACGGCGCGCTGACGACGATCATTTGCTGTGCTAGCTCCGCCTGTGCAACAGGCGGACTCGCGAATACCACCACGAGAGCGAGACCGACACCAATGAGAGCCTTCACATACACCGAGACAACGGCTGTCAGCCAGTCTTGCAAGCTAGACTCCCGGTAGACGATGCCTCTCCTCGAAGCAACTCCCGTGCCGAATCGGCCAACGTTTGAACGCCGCACTTCGTGCCTGCCTACCACTATCTTCTCCCCTATCATGGCTGCGCTGGTGGATGGGTTAGCGCGGATAGCAGCTGGACGCGACGGAAACGGCACATGGCGTCACGATCCCCTCCACGGTTGACCGGTTATGCCGCCAAGGATCTCGCGGTTTTGGCCCAATGAGAACCCGCCACTCGGCCACAGCGCCCAGCCAGTCGGCCGGCCCGCGCCGACGATGCAAGTGAAGGTTGAAAAGTGGGCCAGCAGGATCACGTTGGCGGTGCTCGCCTCGTTGATCCGAGGTCGTCACCGCAGCGATAGAGTGCCGCATCGGCGCAGCGGGGTAGTGCTTGGGCAAGCGTCCAAACGAACTCGTGATCGCCGCCGAACCCAACAAGTACGCGGAATGGCTTGCGGTGACGGCGAAAGATTGCTTCTCAGGCCGGGAACGGATCAAAGCGCGTCCACAGTGGAAGTATGCCTCTACAACGTCGACGATAATCGCCAGAGCGGGTTGCTTGGCTTCGGTGCGCATTCGAACCAGCACGCTCTGGTCGACTGTGACGTATCCACTTGCGTTGATGCGCAGCGCCCCTCGCATGCCCGGTATAACGAACAACAACCCGACACCGTCGTTGCCGGCGAGGTTGGTCAACGAGTCGGCAAGCTTGTTGCCGGGGCGGTCCGGAATCGCCAGCGTGTGCTCGTCGAGGACCTTGACGAATCCTGGGTAGTCGCCTCGTGGCGAACAGTCGGTTCGGCCGTCAATATCAGCAGTGGCCATCGCAGCCACCAATGCTCAGATCGCGGGCTCGGCCATACAACTCACCCGACTGCTGCAAAACCTCGTAGACAACGCCGCGCGGCACGCGCGGGAATCGGTCACGCTCACCGTCTGCGAATCGTCCGGGTAGGTGTGCCTGAACGTCGACGACGACGGCCCCGGCATACCAACCGATCAGAGAACGCGTGTGTTCGACCGGTTTCTTCGCCTAGACGATGCACGCACCCGCGCAGCCGGCGGCACCGGACTCGGTTTGGCGATCGTCGCCGAGATTGCCCGCGCACATGCCGGCACCGTGGAGGTCTGCGACGCGCCCACCGGCGGAGCACGGCTGCAAGTGACACTTCCTGCTGCTACGTCGAACTGACATCTCAGTGGTCACAGGCGAGATGCCCCGGGTGGTCCCGGAAATCGTCTCTCGCAGCGCTGAGAACCATCTGATCGACGAGACGGACGTGAGAACCGCTGAAATGATCATTTGAACCATCGCGCGGCGGCTTGTGAATCATCGCGCCGCCATCAACCGCGACGGCCCTTCATCCCGATCCACAAGTGCCAGTCAACGACCCAACCAACCAGTTGGGTTGCTACACTCCTGCGATGCGCACTGGCATCTTCCTGAGTTATGCAGGCGGCTTCAAAGAGGCTGCCGACCAAGTCGTCGAACTGGAGAAGGTGGGCATCGACATCGCCCTGGTCGCCGAGGCGTACTCCTACGATGCGATCAGCCAGCTCGGCTACCTGGCCGCCAAGACCTCCACCATGGAGCTCGGCACCGGCGTGGTGCCGATCTACACCCGCACGCCGGCCCTGATGGCCATGAGCGCGGCCGGTGTCGACTACGTGTCCGACGGCCGGTTCCGCCTCGGCATCGGCACCTCCGGCCCGCAGGTCATGGAAGGCTTCCACGGCGTACCGTTCGACGCGCCGCTGGGCCGCACCCGTGAGGTGGTCGAGATCTGCCGCAAGGTGTGGCGCCGCGAGAACCTGGATTACGACGGCAAGTACTACCAGCTGCCGCTGCCCGCCGACCGCGGCACCGGCTTGGGCAAGTCGCTGCATTTGATCAATCACCCTGTCCGTGAGCGCATTCCGATCACCATCGCGGCCCTGGGACCCAAGAACGTCGAGCTGACCGCCGAGATCGCCGAGGGCTGGCAACCGGTGTTCTACCTCCCGGAGAAGGCCGACGACGTGTGGGGCGACGCCCTGCGGGCCGGGGCCGCCAAGCGTGATCCGGCACTCGGGCCACTGGACGTCATGGTCAGCGCCAGCCTGGCCATCGGCGACGACGTCGAGGACCGACTCGCCTGGGCGAAACCCCAACTGGCGCTGTATATCGGTGGCATGGGCGCACGCGGGCAGAACTTCTACCACAAGCTGGCCACCCGGTACGGCTACGGCGAGGTGGCCGACCACATCCAGGACCTGTTCCTGGCGGGCAAGAAGGCCGAGGCCATCGCGGCCGTGCCCGACGACCTGGTGCGCAACGTGTCGCTGGTCGGGCCGAAGGGATTCGTCAAGGAGCGGCTCGCCGCCTACGCCGAAGCCGGGGTGACGACCATGCTGGTGCACCCGCTGGCCACCGATACCGCCGAGACCGTGAAGTTCTGCGAGGAGCTCGTCTCACTCACCAGCTAGAGCCGGGGCCTCGCCGTGTGCGGCACGGTCGGGGGCATCGGCATGACCTACCTGTGGACATTGGGATCGCCTGTGTACTACGGCATCAAGGTCGACTGGGCAGTTCTGGGTCCGCCGCTGCTCACAGCCTTGACAGCGCTGATGGTGTCGGTGCTGGCCGCCGCGGTGTATCCGGTGATCCATACCCGAAGGCTGGAAACCGCAGACGTCCTGAGAACGGGTTGACGAAGACAACCTCAAGAGGTGGGCGGGCGGCAGCCGGACCGATATCAGCCAGGTGTCTTGGCAGCTGAACGTTTGCCGAGTGCGGCATTCAGCAGCAGTGATTCGAACAGCCGATTAACGCCGTCCATCTCTTCTGGTTCGGTGACAGCCGCCGCGTGCGCGAAACCGTCGACAATCGCGCCGATCACCCGCGCCACCTGAACCGGGTCGTACTCCGCGGAGATCAACCCGCCCCGCTGCCCCTCGACGACCGAACGCGCGAGCGCGTCCGTCATCCGGGCACCCTGACGCGCGTAGCCCGCGCTCAGCTCCTGGTGCCGACGCGCGTCGATCGGTGCAGTCGCGACGAAACCGGCGAGTTCGGGATACTCGCGGTTGATCCGGATCGATTCGGCCAGCGCCGCACGCAGCAGTTCGTGCATCGAACGCGGCCCGGCCATCGCCGGTGCGGCACTGGCCAGGATCTTGCCGTAAACGTCGTCGCAAACCGCTTCGAACAACTTGTTTTTCGTGCCGAAGTGGTAGTAGACCGAGCCCGCCGTCACGCCGGCCACCTCGGCGATCTGGTTGTTGGTGGCCGGTCCGTAGCCGAACTCGGCGAAGCAGTGGCAGGCGGCGTCGATGACCCGTTGGCGGGTGTCGCCGCTGTCGATGCCCGCGGGCCGTCCCGGTCCGGTTCTGGCAGTCTTGGGCGCGCTCATCGAACCATCTTGACGCAGAGACACGGGGTCCGGGGTGACCACGTCAGTTGTCAACCGCGCTCCCGACCAACCGCCGCGCCTACTGCCCGATCCACTCCCGGGCCCGCGCGAGGGTGCCCGCCCGATCAAACGTGTCGGCCTCCCAAGTGGTGGACCGGACGTCGCCGCGGTCTCCGTAGCGGCGCATGATGTCGACGTGGTGCGGCAGACCGATAAACCGTTGCAGTGCTTCTCGGCTCGTCCAGACCGAGATCGACCCGCTGAGACCCGAAGCGGGCAGGCTCCACAACCACAGCCCGACCGCGCCCGGCATGGCATACCAGCCTTCCCGCATCCGCATCCCGTTGTAGGCGACACCCGGCAGATGCCTCAGAGAATGCGCGGCATATTCAGTCACGCTTACGACGACCGGCCCGTCGTCGGCGACGGGCCCGGGCATCCAGGAGACGATCAGCGGTCGGACGACGGCTGAGGCGAGGTTGTTGATCGAAGACATGCCATCACGATCGCTCCTAGTATTGGTATATGTCAGGGTCCAATAGTGGAGGCATTCAGCAGACCAATTTTGCTGATGCCGGATTTCCCCCGGATCTTCTGGTCGCCTTGGATCGGACGTCGCGCGACGGGCTCGCGGTGCAGTTGCAACATCAACTCCGCGTGGGAATACAGCAGGGCCGGCTCGCGGCAGGGTCACTCCTACCGCCGTCCCGCGCGCTGGCAGCACAGCTCGGCGTGGCCCGCAGCGTCGTCGTCGCCGCCTACGAACATCTGGTCGCCGATGGCTACCTGACCGGACGCCAAGGTTCCGGAACCAGGGTCAAACAGGTTGCCCCACAACCATCTCCGCACGTACGTCGCGCGCGGGATCCGGTCGCGCCGTTGGGCGGCGGCCTGCCGGACGCCGCATTGTTTCCGCGTACCGAATGGCTGCGGCACTACCGCAACGCTCTCACCGAGGTACCCAACGCCCAGCTCGGCTACCCCGGCCCGCTCGGAACTCGCCCGCTGCGCGAAGCCCTCTCCGATTACCTGGCCCGGGTACGCGGAGTTGCGACCACGCCCGACCGGATGATCGTCACATCGGGTCTCACACAGGGGATCGTGCTGCTGGCCCGGGCACTGCGGGCGCGGGGATGCCACACCCTTGCCGTCGAGGACCCATGTTTCGGATTTCACCGCGACGCCATCGCACGCGCCGGGCTGCGCGCAGTGCCGGTACCGGTCGACGAGAACGGGCTCGAGGTCGCGAGATTGGCCGAACTCGACGTCGACGGCGTGCTGGTGACTCCCGCCCACTCGTATCCGACCGGTGTCGTCCTCGCCGCGGACCGCAGGGCAGCGCTGATCGAATGGTCCCGCGACCGGAACACGCTGATCATCGAAGACGACTACGACGCCGAATTCCGTTACGACAGAAGTCCTGTCGGCGCCCTGCAGGGACTCGACCCGGATCACGTAGCCTATGCGGGCTGCGTGAGCAAAACGCTGACTCCCGCCCTGCGACTCGGTTGGATGGCACTGCCGCCCTGGCTGGTGGAGTCCGTGGCGGCCGAAAAACTGTACGACGACATGGGCAACTCCGCGCTCGAGCAACTGGCCCTGTCCCGGTTCATCGGCACCGGCGGGTTGACTCGCCACCTGCGGCGGGTGCGCCCGATATATCGCCGGCGACGCGATGCCATGCTCGCGGCGATCAGCGCGTCGATGCCTCAGACGCAGCCGACGGGAATCGACGCCGGCCTACACGTCTGCCTTCGGCTGCCGGGCAACTCGGACGAGGACACCGTCGTCGCCACCGCCCGGGACCAGGGACTGCGCCTGGACGGCGCCCGCTGGAATTGGGCCGACCCCGATTCAGCGCCGCCGGCCCTGGTAATCGGATACGGCGCACTGGGCGAGACCGCCATCCGCGACAGCATCAGCCGGCTCGCGTCGATCCTCACCTGATCGACGGGGCGTCAGACCTGCTATCCGCGTCTGCCACGCCGTCGATGGTGGCCACCACGACCGAAGCAGCCATCGCATCGCAGCCAAGGAACAGACCACGATCGCTGTGGCCGGCGAGCGCCTCGGCGTCGCGACGCTGCCGGCACAGTCCGGTCGCCGTGGCATTCCATTGCACGCTCGTCTGCTGCCAACTGCTCTTCCGCGCCAGGACGACCGCGCCGCAGTTGCGACACGACACCGGCATCATCGGGAATTCTTCGAGCCGAGGGTCGAGACGGACGGTCATCGTGCCGGCTGGGTGGTGGCGGCGGCAGCGATGTTTTCTTCGATCTCCTGAGTCCAGGCATGCTGGGCGCTCGTGGTGTCGATCTCGTATTCGAACCGGTCGACCATGTCGGCGGCCACATCGGCAGCGTCGACGTAGAACTGTTCGTACCATCGACGCAGCTGGTACACCGGCCCGTCTTCCTCGCACAGCAACGGGTTGTCGATGCGGGCCTTGGTTTTCCAGATCGCCACGTCTTGTTCGAAACCGATCTTGACCCAGTCTCCCAGCGCGACGGCGCTCTGCATGGCCAGCTCGTCGGACACCCCTTCGGCCTTCTTGACGATGATGCCGTATTGCAGGACAAACGAATTCGCGTCGATCGGATAGTGGCAATTGATCAGCACGCTGTGATGATCGGCCTCGACGTAGTGGTACGTCAGGTCATCGATCATGAAGGCCGGTCCGTAGTACGACGCCACCGAGGTGGTGCCGAGCATCGTCGCGCCCCCGACATCGTGGCGGTCGGCACGGGTGTTGGCATTCATGTACTGCGTTGCGATGTGGCCTTCGAAGATGTTCTTGAAGTGCGTGGGCAGTGATCCGTGCACGTAGAAGAAGTGCGCCATGTCCACCACGTTGTCCACGAGCTCACGGCAGTTGGCGTTGACGACCGTTGTGTACCAATGCCAATCGGTCCACTGATCGCTGGTGGCACCTTCGATGCGCGGAATCGTCACGTCGGCCGGCGGCGGATTGCCTTCCGGGTCGTTCCAGACGAACAGCATCCCGTCCTGCTCAAGGGTCGTCCAGGTCGCGGTGCGGGCCAGTCGCGGAGCGCGCCTGCCGTACGGCACGTTCTTGCAGCGACCGTCACCGCCCCACCGCCAGTCATGGAAGGGACAGGCGATCGCATCGCCCTTGACCTGGCCTTGCGACAGGTCACCGCCCATATGCCGGCAGTATCCGTCGAGCACGTTGATCTTGCCGTCGCCGCCGCGGAAGATGACGAGCTTCTTGCCGAACACGTTGATTCCGTGGGGTTTCCCGTCGCCGAGGTCGCGGGTCAAACCGAGGCAGTGCCAGCCCCGCGCGAAGCGTCCCGGCGGTGCTTCGGCTTCGATCTGGCGCACCTCGCACTCGGATTCCATCGTCATCGGGGACCCCCTCCGAAATTTCGCGGCGACCGTTACTCACGTCTCAATACGGTCTAACACCGAGATGGCCCACTGGTGCCAAAAGTCCCACTGGCAGGGATCAAAATCCGTTTTGACGCAGACATCTAGCCGCCGACCTGCGGTAGCTCGTCGGCGGCGATCTCACACGGACTCTCGCCTGCAGGTGCCGCCGTCTGTGCGGCCGGCGGGGTCGGGACCCCGGGCGCAGCAACCGCGGCGGCGGGTCGCGGTTCGGACTGCGGTTCGACGGCGGTGTCGGCAGGCGCCGGTACGGCGGTCGAATCCGCCTCGACCGTCTGATCATCAGCAGCCGCGTCCGAGCCAGTGTCCTCAGCAGGATCTTCGGCGGTCTCGTCATCGCGGTCTTCGTCCTCGTCGCTCGCTTCGTCGAGGCTGTCCGCATCATCGGCATCATCGGCCGGGTCAGCGATCTCCGGTGTGTCGAGCTGCCCGGGCAGCGAGGTGTCGGCGCTCGACCCCAGCGATCCGTGGGCGGTTGATCCGATCAGCCCGCCGAACAAGTCGGCGAGTTGTTGACCGAGGCCGGACACCCCGGATCCCATGCCTGACAACCCGGCCCCGGGCAGTCCGCCACCCGGCGGCGAGCCCCATCCGGCGGCCGGATCGGCTGCGGCGGGATTGGTCGCCGGCGGTATCGCAGGGGTCACCGGATCGGTCGCCGGCGGTGCGAGAGTTGGTGCCGTAGAGGCCATCTGAGGGGCCGGCGGCGGCAGGCTCGCCGCGCCGGCCGGGGATGTCCACGACGTCGGGCCGGAACCGGCCGACGGTACGAATCCCGCGGGAACCGACCCGGCACTGCCCACCCGCGGATCCGCCAGAGCCACCGCGCCGATCCGCGGTGTCAACGACGGTCCGAGATCGCCGGGTATCTCGAACACCGGAGCCGGGCCATCGGCGAGAGCCGCGATCGCCGCGGCGTAGGCGTCGGCCACCGCGGCGGTCGCCGAGCGCATCGCCGGCACCCAGTCGGCGCCGATGTCGTTGGCGACAAACGGTTTCACCTGCGCGTCGATCAGTTCACTGGCTGCGTCGCGATCTCCGAGCCCCGCCCGCACGATGCGCGCCGCGGCCAACCAGTCCTGGCGTTGTGCCGCGCATCGTGCCTCGATCCGCTCGGTCACGGCAACCTTGGTGTCGACTGCCCGCCACAACTGCTCATGCAGTGCGGCCAGGGTGTCGGCGGCCCTGCGCACGGCGGCGACCGCCTGCTGGGCCGCGCCGCCCTGGCGGTGCAGAAACTCCCGCGCGGCCTGTGCGCCGCGTCCCTGCCATGCCTGCTCGAGTGCGGTCAGCTGATCGTCCTGCAGCCGCAGTGCCTGTTCGGCCGACTCCGCGACCGCCGCCAGCGCCGTGCAGTCGGCGTCCAGCGTCCGCAGGTCCAGGCCGTCCTCCGTGCCGTACCAGTCCTGCACCTGGCCGACGTGCGCGGTGAGGTCCGGATGCTGGTAGCCCACAAGGCCGCAGGCCGACACGAACTCGGCAAAAGTCTCGACCGCAGGCTGCCCCTGATCCAAACGTCGTGCGACATCACCGATTTGGGCCACGTCTCAGCCCACCCGGGCGGCCGCGCCGGCATCTGCAGCGAGGTAACGGTCAGTGGTGTTCCGCAGTACCGCAGCAACCTCGCCTGCCGCCCGGGCCCACTGGAGAAGTGGCGCGATCCGCGCTTCGAGCGCGGCCCGCAGCGACTCACCCGACGCGGTGTGCACCCGGCCGGCCGTCGCGCCGTCGAACCGCAGCCGCACCTGGGCGCCGGCCTCGATGATCTCGGCGGCAGCACCGAATTGTCGTGCCACCTGCAGAAGCGCCTCGGCGTCGACGCGCGCGGCAGTTACATCTCCCATGCCCGGTTTAGACGCAACCGGGCGCTGTTCGGTTCCCTCAGGCTGAGTGGCCGCTGACCGACTCGGCCACCCGCACCGCGACCAGTCGGGCCGTGTTCTCGTCGGCGGCCTCGACCATCACCCGGACCACCTGCTCGGTGCCCGAGGGCCGCAACAGGATTCGGCCGGTGTCGCCGAGTTCGGCCTCGGCCTGGGCGACCGCGGACTGCACGGACGGTGCCTTTGCCACCGCGGCCTTGTCGTCGACCGCAACGTTGATCAGAACCTGCGGCAGCGTGCGCATCGGCTCGGCAAGGCCGGCCAAGGTGGTGCGGGTCTGCGCCATCCGCGACATCAGCCGCAGGCCGGTGACGATGCCGTCACCGGTCGTGCCCAGGCCGGGCAACACGATGTGGCCGGACTGTTCACCACCGAGCGAGAACTCGCCGGCCCGCAGTTCCTCCAGCACGTAGCGGTCCCCCACACCGGTGGTGCGGACCTCGATACCGGCCGCCCGCATGGCCAGGTGCAATCCCAGATTGCTCATCACCGTGGCCACCAACGTGTCGGAGGCCAACTCGCCGGCTTCCCGCATGGCCAGCGCGAGCACGACCATGATCGCGTCGCCGTCGATGACCCGGCCTCCGGCGTCCACCGCCAGGCACCGGTCGGCATCGCCGTCGTGGGCCAGCCCCAGATCGGCGCCGTGCTCGACGACGGCGGCCTGCAGGACCTCCATGTGGGTCGATCCGCAGCCGTCGTTGATGTTGAGCCCGTTGGGTTCGGCGTTGATCGCGATGACGTTGGCTCCAGCGGCCCGGTAGGCGCGCGGACCGGCCGTCGAGGCGGCACCGTGGGCGCAGTCGACGACCACGGTGAGGCCTTCCAACCGGGTGGTGACGGCCTTGGCGGCGTGGCGCAGGTAGCGGTCCATCGCGTCCTCGGCGTCGAGTACCCGGCCGATGCCTGCCCCCGTCGGACGCAGGCCCGGGCCACCGTTGACGAGTTCCTCGATGCGGTCCTCTGCGGCGTCGTCGAGCTTGTGCCCGCCGGGACCGAAGATCTTGATGCCGTTATCGGGCATCGGGTTGTGCGACGCAGAGATCATCACACCGAAATCAGCGTCATACGCACTGGTCAGGTAGGCCACGGCAGGTGTCGGCAGCACGCCGGCCCGAAGCACATCGACACCCTCGCTGGTGATACCGGCGATCACCGCGGCTTCCAGCATCTCGCCGCTGGCCCGCGGATCACGACCCACCACGGCGACCCGCCGGCTGCGTCCCGCCGAATTGCCGAGACGCCGTGCCGCCGCCGAACCGAGTGCAACTGCCAGTTCAGCAGTCAGATCGCGATTGGCGACTCCGCGCACCCCATCGGTGCCGAACAGTCGACCCATGCCCTCAAACTTCTCATAATTGGCTGTCTGAAACACAACCGACGAGGTCAGCGACCATCCCGGGGCTCAATTGATACGCCATCGTGATACTCGACTGTGTCATCACCGCGTCCCCACCCGCGGGCTGATTCGCGGGCGGGGATCGGCGACAAATCGTTAGCTGCCGTCAGTGCCTGACGACGAGTGGGTGCCTCCCGGCGCCATCGGGGGTGCCGTCGTCGGCGCGAGGCTGTGCGGCGCGGTCCCCTGCGGGGCGTTACCCGGCAGCTCAGCGGTGCCGTTCTGGCTGAACGAGATGGTCCCGAGGTTGTTGGTGCAGACGACATGGTCGGTACCGTTCGCGTCGACCCCCTGAACGGCGGTGGTCAGCGATGCGGTGTCGGTGTTCTCACACACCCCCGCCGCGATCTGGGCGGCTGCGGCGTCGTCGATATTCTCCAGAACCGAGACGGTGCCGAGCGTGAGATTCACCTTGCCGTCGCCGGCCGTGTTCGGCGCCGCGTGCGCGATACCCAGCCCGACGGTAAACAGCAGCGACCCGCCGAGCATCGCGCCCGCAGTCGCCGTCTTCACGAAGTTCCCCACAATTACTCCTTCCGGTGGGAAAGCGGCATCCGGTCCCCCGACGTCGGTACGACGTCTACCGGTGGCAGGAAGGTCCTGCGGGCACAACCCTGCTGACACAAAGCAGCCCCCTGCTCTCCACCCAGTGGTCTTCCACTCCGCGGCGGTCCTCAAACCGGAATCTGCGAGAAAGTTGCCTCAGGTGAGCATCTGCCGAGGTCACCGGCCCGAAATTCGTCGCCAGGCACACGGACGATGACGCCGGTTTCTACCTCAGGGTCGTGCAGAGCGAGGAGAACAGCCCTGGCGTAGAAAGCGGCGGCGCCCGAACCGGCGACGGCCCGGGGGCACACAAAACAAACCCGCCGGGTGTGTACAGGACACACCCGGCGGGTTCGTTCGGCCGTAAGGCGACAGATCAGCGCTTGCTGTACTGAGGCGCCTTGCGGGCCTTCTTGAGGCCGTACTTCTTGCGCTCGATGGCACGCGGGTCACGCGTCAGGAAGCCGGCGCGCTTGAGGGCGGGCCGGTCCTCCGGCTGCACCAGGATCAGCGCACGGGCGATCGCCAGGCGCAGGGCGCCTGCCTGGCCCGAGGGGCCGCCACCATCGAGGTGGGCGAAGATGTCGAACTGCTCGAGGCGGTCGACGGTCACCAGCGGGGCCTTGATCAGCTGCTGGTGCACCTTGTTCGGGAAGTAGTTCTCCAGGGTGCGGCCGTCCAGGTTGAACTGGCCGGTGCCGGGCACCAGGCGAACCCGCACCACGGCCTCCTTGCGGCGGCCGACGGTCTGGATCGGGCGGTCGATGATGACCGGCTCGCGGTGCTCCTGCTCCACCACCTCGACGCTTTCGGTCACGGCTTCGACGACGTCGCCGTTCTCAATCGTTTCGGTCACTGGGCCACCTGCTTGATCTCGTACGGAACCGGCTGCTGCGCGGCGTGCGGATGATCCGGACCGGCGTAGACCTTGAGCTTCTTCTGAATCTGCCGACCGAGCTTGGTGTGGGGCAACATGCCGATGATCGCGTTCTCGACGACGCGGGTCGGGTGCTTCTCCAGCAGCTGGCCGATGGTGCGCTTGCGCAGACCGCCCGGGTAACCCGAGTGGCTGTAAGCGAACTTCTTGGTGAGCTTGTCGCCGCTGACGGCGATCTTCTCGGCGTTGATGACGATGACGAAATCGCCACCATCGACATTCGGCGTGAATGTCGGCTTGTGCTTGCCGCGGAGCAACTTGGCTGCTTCGACGGCGAGCCGGCCGAGCACCACGTCCTGGGCGTCGATGACGTACCACTGATGCGTGGTGTCACCCGCCTTCGGCGTGTACGTAGGCACAGCGCATACCTCTTCTATCTCGGGTTGATTCCCAGGCTGACCCGGGGTGCCGGTCGCGGCGCATGCATTCAGCCCTCCCGGCGACCGACGTTGACCCGGGAGAACCGCCCAAAGGGCAGCACACACCAACGGAGCAGCTTACCGGTCGGCGTCGGGGCAGGTCAAAACGCCCTTGCAGGCCTCGCGCGAGGGCTGGGCCGCAAAGCCCCGCCTCAGGCCACCCGGCGTTCAACGCCGCTCCTAGAGAACTCACACCACAGCCGCATCGCAACTCCCAGATTCCAGGCGTGCACTGGGGTGGCCGATGGCATTGACAACACCCAACTGGAGGAACGAAGGGCTCAGCACCGTGACTGCCGAAATGAACTTCAGCATCCGAAGGATTGCAGCAATTGCCGGCGGAGGCGCCGTGGCGACGCTGGCGTGGTTGAGCGCGACGCCGGCCGACCACAGCGCCCCGGTGGCCTTCCACTCGCCCCCGCCTCCCCCCACCGTGGCCTCGGCGTCCATGACATTGGGCGCCACAACGACAACGGGTGTACGGGCGCCGCTGGCCATGGCGACGGCGAAGGCGCATCCGAACATCACCGGCCCGGCGGCATTGCCGTCAGAGGAGGCCGCCCTGCCCTGAGGGGCGGCCGTCACCGAGGCCGGTCTAGTGCTTCTTCTCGGCCTGCGCCTGGTCCTGCGCGGCCTGCTGTTGGGCAGCCTGGATCGCCGCGCGGCCCTCCGGGCTGGCCGCCGAGCTACCAGGTCCGGTGGCCGATGCCACTGTCTTGTCGCAGTTGAGGGACACCAGCGTCTGCTTGGTCGCCGAGCCCGAGGTGTTGGGCGGCGGCTGCACCGTGCGGTCCTGTTGACGGGTGACGACGCAGTCTGACCAGGATTCGCGGTCGCCGACCGTCGTTTCCACCACCGGTGAGTACCCGGCTCCGCTGAGAGCGCCCGATGCGTCGCTGTACTTCTGGCCGACGACGTCGGGCGACGATGCGTGTGCGACGCCGCTCATGGCGAGAGCCGCCAGCGGAGCCGCGAAGGCTACCGCCACTCCGCGAGTGCGCGCTGACATACGTTCCACCACAACCTATTTCGCAACCGGAGGGATGGTCGCCGTGACCGTGCTGCCGAGTTTCATCGGGCCGACCACGGGTTGGGTGAACACGGTATTCGTCGGCGCATCACCAGATCCGGCGAGCGGGGTGCTCTGCCCCGCAGGCAATCCCTCGGGATGCCCGAACGCGAACGCCGCCATCGCCGAGATGGCGGCGACGCCAAGTAACAGACTTGTTACCTGTATCCGGCTGTGCCCCTTGAGTTTCAACTGCCCCTCATCTGCGCTCATGGCACATATGTGACGCCCGAATTCTGTAGGGCACCCCGTCACCGGGCTGTGTAATTGCTGAGGGAAATTCCGAGCTTTACGCCGGCATTCTCACGGCGTCAGGACACCCGGTCCTGCTGGTCGGGCACCACGCTTCCGTCCGGACGGTGCAGCGGGGCTTCCTTACCGCTGGGCTCGATGTAGCCCTCGGTCGCGCACTCGTACGCGTCGCCCTGTTTCTTCTTCGGATCGATGAACATCGGATTCACCAACCAGCGACCGTCGGCGTTGTCATAGGCCGAGCACATCAACTCGGTCTTGTTGCGGTTGAGCACCAGGCGCAGGGCGGTGGCATCGGTGAGGAACGTGACGTCGGTGTCGGAGTCCCCGGCACCGAACGCCGCGCGCTTGGGCTCGGCCAGCTGCTCGAACGCGGCGGGCCCCTTGACTCCGAAAACGTCCTCATTGACCCGGCAGCGCTTGCCCTCGATGTACGGGATGGCCGTCTCGCCGCCGCAGGGCACCATCTTCGAGGTGAGCACCCCGCCGTCGAGTTCGGTCCGCACCCCCATCACCTTGTCGGGGGTGAAACCGAGGTCGGCCGCCCACACCCGGACCACCTGCTCCGGCGATGCCGAGATCACTCGCACGTCGAAGCCGTTGGCGCGCAACGTTTCCACCAGATCCCGCATCTGTGGGTAGTAGCGCACCCAGCCGGTCTCCTCGCCGCTGCCCACCTTCTGCTCGGTGCCCTCGGGCGCATCCAGGTTCTCCTTGCGCGCGGCCTCGGCGAAACCGGTCAGCTCGGACTCCGACCAGCCGGCCAGCATCTGCGCGTTCCATGCATACGCCGGTTCGAACCGGCGGGCGTTGAACCCGGCGAACGCCGGCTCATCCGCCCGCGTCTTCGCCTCGGTGTAGACCGACAGCAGTTCATCGGCACACCCGAGGTCGGTGTTGGTCGGCATCGGCTGGCCCGGTGTGGCCGCGGCGCACGCCTTGGACAGCGCCGCGGTGGCCTGCGGGGTCAGAAATTCACTGGTGGTCGACCAGTCACCGCCTGCCGGTGCCCGCACCTTGCCGTTGCGCACCATCCAGAAGAATGTCGCGTCGCCGATGTCGTTCTTGACCAGCGTGTTGTCCCAGTCGAACAGCGCTAGCGGTGCACCGTCGGCCACCGAGCCGTTGGCCCCGCAGGTCCCCAGCTCCGCGAGCATCGCGTCGATCCGGTCCCGGTTGTCGCCGTACCAACCGGGGTTCTCGGCCAGCGTGCGACAGGAGGCGGCGGGAGTCGCCGGGTCCATCTCGGACGTGCCCGACGACTGCGCCGACTCGGTGCCGGAGCCGCACCCGGCGACGGTCAGCGCCGCCGTCACGGCAGCGACAAGGAGGGACAGTGGTGCGCGTGAGGTCATCAAGGGGGTTCCTGTCAGGTGAGTTCGACTAGGTCAATTCGGCGAGGCCCGGGGTGCCGAGCGCCGAGGTCCGTGAGGTGTCCTTCAGGTCGACGCCGGAGCGGCCCAGCGCCAGCGCACCGTCGACCAATCCGGCTGCCACCCGCGCGGCTTCGGCATATCCCAGGCCGTCGGGCGGGTGGATGTTGGAGATGCAGTTGCGGTCGGCGTCGGTACGGCCGGGCATCGGCAGGTGAGTGAGGTAGATGCCGAGGCTGTCGGCCACACTCAGACCGGGCCGCTCCCCGATCACGACGAGCACCGTCCGCATGTGGGCCCGGGCCGCGACATGGTCACCGAGGGCGACGCGGGCCTGCGTCGCGATCACCGGCGGGGCCAGCGTGTAGCGATCCTGCAGCTCGGCAACCAACGCCGCCAGCAGCGTCGCACCGTGACGATCCAGTGCGGTCGGCGACAACCCGTCGGCCAGGACGAAGCCGATGTCGGCCGGGGTGTCGGGCACCTGCATGTCCTCGGCGGGTTCCCGGCCCAGATCGGGCCGGCGCAGATACTCGTCGCGTGAGGTGGCCTTGCTGGTCACCACGGTCGGCTCACCGATCCCCACCGCCCGGACCTCGCCGGAGAGTTTGTCGACGTCCAACGGCACGTGCACGGCATCACGGGCCGCGGCATGCGCCGCGGCCAGTTCGAGCACCCGGCGCGTCGGCAGTGCGTTGCCGGCCCGGCCCAGCCCGATCCTGGCTTGGGTGGTCTTGCGCAGCTCGTCCCAGAACTCTTGAACCGCAATCTCATTGGGACTCATGACGTCTCCGCGGAAGTCAGGGACCGCAGCACCGAACGCTCCAGGTCGAACGGGGTCAGCTTGCCGGAGTCGTCGACCATCCCGACGCTGCGCAGCCATGCCTCGAACTCGGCGGCCGGCCGCAGCCCCAGGGTGCGCCGGGTGGTCAGCACGTCATGGAACGACAAGCTCTGGTAGCCGAGCATCACGTCGTCGGCGCCCGGCACGGTAATGACGAAGGCCACTCCGGCCGCGGCCAACAACGTCAGCAGGTTGTCCATGTCGTTCTGGTCGGCCTCAGCGTGGTTGGTGTAGCAGACGTCGACACCCATCGGCAGGCCGAGCAACTTGCCGCAGAAGTGATCTTCCAGGCCCGCCCGGATGATCTGCTTGCCGTCGTAGAGGTACTCCGGCCCGATGAACCCCACAACCGTGTTGACCAGGAGCGGCTGCAGATCCCGGGCCACCGCGTAGGCACGGGCCTCCAGCGTCTGCTGATCCACCGGCTTGCCGCCGACACCCAGATGTGCGCCGGAACTGAGCACCGAGCCCTGCCCGGTCTCGAGGTACATGACGTTGTCGCCGACGGTTCCGCGGCGCAGACTACGCGCCGCCTCATTGCCCTCCCGGAGCAACTGCAGGTTCACCCCGAATGCGGAGTTGGCGCCCTCGGTGCCCGCCACGGACTGGAACATCAGGTCCACCGGCGCCCCGGCCTCGACCAACCCGATCGTGGTGGTGACATGGGACAACACGCAGGACTGGGCGGGAATGTCGTAGCGCGTGCGGATCGAATCGAGCAGATACAGCAGATCCGCGGTGGCCTGCGGCGAGTCGGTGGCCGGGTTGATCCCGATCACCGCATCACCGCAGCCCAGCAGCAGCCCGTCGAGCACCGCCGCGGCGATCCCGCGGGGGTCATCGGTCGGGTGGTTGGGCTGCAGCCGGGTGGCCAGGGTGCCGCGCGCACCGACGGTGGTCCGGAACGCCGCGGTCACCTCCGCGGCGGCCGACACCGCGATCAGATCCTGGTTGCGCATGATCTTGCTGACCGCCGCAACCATTTCCGGGGTCAGTCCCGGTGCGACGGCGGCCAGCCGCTCGGCGCTGTGATCATGCGCCGCGGTGTCCATCAGCCAGTCCCGGAGCCCGCCGACGGTCAGATGCGAGATCTCCGAAAAGGCTTGCCGGTCATGGCTGTCCATGATCAGTCGGGTGACCTCGTCGGTGTCGTAGGGCACCAGTTCCTCGTTGAGGAAAACCTCCAGCGGCAGGTCCGCGAGCACCCAGGCGGCCGCGGCGCGTTCACCGTCGTGCTCGGCCGCGCAGCCGGCGAGCTGATCGCCGGAGCGCAGCGGGGTGGCCTTGGCCATCACCTCGACCAGACCGTCGAAGCTGTAGGTCACCCCCGAAACCTGCTGGTGGTACTTCATTTCAGGGCACTCTCCGCTTCTGCGAGCATCGCGAACTCCTCGTCGGGCGAGTTGGCCACCAGACGATGGCGGCTGTAGAGCGCGAAGTAGAGCATGAACGCGCAGAACACAGCCAGGCACAGACCCGCGGCCACCGGGCTGACCACGAAGGTCGCGATCAGCGCCACGACCGCGATGACCAGGGCGAAGCCCGTGGTGACGATCCCGCCCGGGGTGCGGTACGGCCGCGGCATGTTGGGCTCGCGCACCCGCAGCACGATGTGGCTGATCATCATCAGCACGTAGCTCAGGGCCGCACCGAAGACCGCCATGTTCAGGATCAGATCACCGTGACCGGTCAGCGACAGCAGGAAGGCGACGACACCCGGGACGATCAACGCCAGCGTCGGGGCCTTGCGCTTGTTGGTCACCGACAGCCTCGTGGGCAGGTAACCGGCCCGCGACAGCGCGAAGGTCTGCCGCGAGTAGGCGTAGATGATCGAGAAGAAGCTCGCGATCAGCCCGAACAGACCGATGTAGTTGACCGCCTTGGCGGCGAAACCGGTACCGCCGAGGGCCTGCACCAGCGGATCGTCCACAGTCGACATCGCTTCGACGCCACCGGCTCCCGTGGTCAGGAACAGCACCGTGACGCAGGTGAGGATCAGGACCGTCATCGCGGCGATGATTCCGCGCGGCACGTTGCGCTCCGGGTTGGCGGTCTCCTCAGCGGCCAGCGGGACGCCCTCGACGGCCAGGAAGAACCAGATGGCGAACGGGATCGCCGCCCAGATGCCCAGGTAGCCGTGCGGCAGGAAGCTCGAAGCA
Organism: Mycobacterium sp. IDUB_17; assembly: GCF_055419465.1. Taxonomy (NCBI): domain Bacteria; kingdom Bacillati; phylum Actinomycetota; class Actinomycetes; order Mycobacteriales; family Mycobacteriaceae; genus Mycobacterium; species Mycobacterium sp. IDUB_17. The sequence continues at coordinate 650,200 of NZ_JBVAXS010000004.1, forward strand.
CCGGCCGCGGCGGCGTCGGGGGCGATGTTGGTCAGGTTGGCGACGTCGAAGCTCCCGATGGCGCTCACGGCGAAGATGACCAGGCCCAGCAGCGCGATCGCGGTGATGACGAACATCAGCCGCAACGCCTCACCGACGCCGGCGAGGTGGATGCCGATGAAGATGACGAACGCCGCCAGGTAGACCCACCAGCCCTTGTGAATGCCGAACAGACCAAGGGATTCGACGTAGCCGCCGATGAAGGTGGCGATCGCGGCCGGCGCGATCGAGTACTCGATCAGGATCGCGGTGCCGGTGGCGAAACCGCCCCAGGGGCCCAACGCGCGACGGGCGAACGTGTAGCCGCCGCCGGCCGCGGGCAGTGCCGAGGACAGCTCGGCCAAACCCAGCACCATGCAGAAGTACATCGCGGCGATGACCACCACGGCGATCAGCAGACCGCCGAAGCCGCCCTGCTCGAGGCCGAAGTTCCAGCCCGAAAAGTCGCCCGACACCACGTAACTGACGCCCAGACCGGCCAGCAGCAGCCAGCCCGCGCTTCCGGATTTGAGCTGACGTTTCTGTAGGTAGTCAGCGCTCTCCAGGTGTTCTTCCACACCCGCCATTTCAAACTCCTTCATTTGCAACGCTTTTATCTTGGGCGACGCCGGCCTTCCGTGCCGGGCCAATCGCGTTAAAGGTCTGTAAACCAACCTTTGAGTAAGAAGTATCACCCTGCGGACGAAATTTGTCCAGCGTCACAGCTGGACCGAATCACGTTGTCCGCCAATGCTATTAACAAACAGGGCGACACGACGACGCCGCGAGGAGGCCGTCCGGCCACTCGCGCCATCGTCCGTCTGTCATCGGCTACCGATAGTCGATGACGATCCGACCGTCGATCTGCCCACGTTCCATCCGGTCGAATACGTCGTTGATCTGATCGAGTGAGGTTGTCTCCACGATCGGATGGATCAGGCCGCGGTGGTAGAAGTCGAGGGCTTCCACCATGTCTTGCCGCGAACCCACGATCGAGCCGCGGATCGTCAGCCCTTTGAGCACGATGTCGAAGATCGGTGCCGGGAAGTCTCCCGGCGGCAGCCCGACGAACACGATCGTGCCACCGCGGCGGGCCAGCCCGATGGCCTGGCCGAACGCCTGCGGATGGACCGCCGTCACCAGCACGCCGTGCACGCCGCCGGTGGCTTTCTGCACCTCGGCCACGGCGTCGGACGTCCGGGCGTTCACCGTCACCTCCGCGCCGAGGCGACCGGCCAGTTCCAGCTTGGCGTCGTCGATGTCGATCGCGACCACCCGCAGACCCATCGCGCGGGCATACTGCACCGCGACGTGCCCCAGTCCCCCGACCCCGGAGATCGCCACCCATTGGCCGGGCCGGGTGTCGGTCACCTTCAGGCCCTTGTAGACCGTCACCCCGGCACACAGGACGGGCGCCACCTCGACCGGGTCGGCGCCGTCCGGGATCCGGGCGGCGTAGGCGGCGTTGACCAACATGTAGGAGCCGAAGCTGCCGTCGACGCTGTAGCCGCCGTTGCGCTGCTGCTCACACAGCGTCTCCCAGCCGGTGCGGCAGTACTCACAGGTACCGCAGGCCGACCACAGCCAGGCGTTGCCGACCTTGTCGCCGACCTTCAGGTCGGCCACACCGGGCCCCAGCGCCACCACGGTGCCGTAGCCTTCGTGGCCCGGTACGAACGGCGGGCTCGGCTTCACCGGCCAATCGCCGTGTGCGGCATGGAGGTCGGTGTGACACACGCCGGAGGTCTCCAGCTTGACCAATGCCTCACCCGGTCCGGGCGTCGGCAGGTCGAGCTCGGAAACCTGCAGCGGTGCACCGAATTCGGTGACCACCGCCGCGCGCATCCGGCCGGCACTGTTGGCGCCGACGCTGTCGTCGAGAGTCTGGGTCATGAGTCGGTCCCATCGTTGAAAGGTGTTGCTGGCAGCCGTTTTTTGTTGTTATTCGGTTATCCGATCCGCTGGCAGCACCGGCACGTACCGGCGCTGCCAGCGCGGCAGCATGACGACCTTTCCGGGCCGGACCCGTCGACCTGACGGCCTAGAAGAAGCCCTGGGCCTTGTTGGCGTAGCTCACCAGCAGGTTCTTGGTCTGCTGGTAGTGGTCGAGCATCATCTTGTGGTTCTCCCGGCCGATACCGGACTGCTTGTAGCCGCCGAACGCCGCATGCGCGGGGTAGGCGTGGTAGCAGTTGGTCCACACCCGGCCGGCCTTGATGTCCCGGCCGGCCCGGTAGGCGGTGTTGCCGTTGCGGCTCCACACGCCGGCACCCAGGCCGTAGAGGGTGTCGTTGGCGATCGAGATGGCGTCGTCGTAGTCCTTGAACGAGGTCACCGCAACGACCGGACCGAAGATCTCCTCCTGGAACAGGCGCATCTTGTTGTGCCCGGTGAAGATCGTCGGCGCCACATAGAAACCGCCGTTGAGGTCGCCACCCAGATCGGCCCGCTCACCACCGGTGATCAGCTGGGCGCCTTCGGTTTTCCCGATCTCGATGTAGGACAGGATCTTCTCCAGCTGATCGTTGGAGGCCTGCGCGCCGATCATCGTCTCGGTGTCCAGCGGGTCACCCTGACGCACCGCCTTGGTGCGGATGGCGGCCAATTCGAGGAACTCGTCGTAGATGTCGGCCTGGATCAGCGACCGCGACGGGCAGGTGCACACTTCACCCTGGTTCAGGGCGAACATGGTGAACCCTTCCAGGGCCTTGTCCTGGAAATCGTCGGCAGCGGCCAACACATCGGAGAAGAAGATGTTCGGGCTCTTGCCACCCAGCTCGAGCGTCACCGGGATCAGGTTCTGGCTGGCGTACTGCATGATCAGCCGGCCCGTGGTGGTCTCACCGGTGAAGGCGATCTTGGCGATCCGGTTGCTCGAAGCCAGCGGCTTGCCGCACTCGACACCGAAGCCGTTGACGACGTTGATCACACCGGCGGGCAACAGGTCACCGATCAACGACATCAGGTAGAGCACCGAAACCGGGGTCTGCTCAGCAGGTTTGAGCACCACCGCGTTGCCGGCGGCCAGCGCCGGGGCCAACTTCCACACCGCCATGAGGATCGGGAAGTTCCAGGGGATGATCTGGCCGACCACGCCGAGCGGCTCGTGGAAGTGGTAGGCGACGGTGTCCTCGTCGATCTGCGAGAGCGAGCCTTCCTGGGCGCGCAGCACACCCGCGAAGTACCGGAAGTGGTCGACCGCCAGCGGGATGTCGGCGTTCAGCGTCTCGCGGATCGGCTTGCCGTTGTCCCACGACTCGGCCAGAGCGATGGATTCGAGGTTCTCCTCGATCCGGTCGGCGATCTTGTTGAGGACGACGGCACGCTCGGCCGGCGAGGTCTTGCCCCATGCCGGCGCGGCGGCGTGGGCGGCGTCCAGCGCCTTCTCGACGTCGGCCGCAGAAGAGCGGGCCACCTCGCAGAACACCTGACCGGTGACCGGCGTCGGGTTCTCGAAGTAGCGGCCCTCGGCGGGTGCGACCCACTCGCCACCGATGTAGTTGTCGTAGCGGGCCTCGAACGACATCAGGGCGCCTTCGGCGCCCGGACGTGCATAAACAGTCATGGCAATCTCCTGCATCGGACACCAGATGTGTCGGTCATCACTAAAGGTAGTCAGCAGTAGGTTGCAGCACAGTTGCACTGATCAAAAGCAACGTTGCACACGTCGGCGGGCCGACAATTCAGCACGTCCGTGGACCGGATCAGGCCAGTTCGGAGTCGATTCCCGCCAGGTGACCGCGGGCCTGCGCCCGCGCCAGCGGGTCGGCCTCGGCATGGTCGTGCAGCACCCGCCAACCCTGCCGGTCGTCACGGCCGTCGGGCAGCCCCAACCAGCGCCGCAGCAGGCTCAGGCTGCCCCCGGCCAGCACCGCTTCGCGCAGGCTGGCGCTCAGCTCGGTGCGCAGCCGCGCGATGGCAGGTGAGACCGATTGCGGCAACAGCGCCCCGGTGTACGCGTCCAGGGCGGCCGAGACGTTCCCGGCCTCCAGCGCGTCGAAAACGTCGCCCATGTCGCTGGCCACCGGGGCCATCAGCCGGTACGGCCGCGACTCGAGGTAGCTGCTGCCGATGACCCGGCGCAGCCGTGACACCTCGGCCCGCACGGTGACCACATCGAGGTCCTTGTCGTCGAGCAGCATGGCCAGGTGATCGGCGCTGAGCCCCTCGGGGTGCCGGATCAGCAGGACCAGAATGTCGGCGTGCCGCCCGGTCAGCCCGCTGGATTCGGGCCGGCCCGCCGCGTCGGTCACCTGCCAGCGCGGGCGGTCGGCGCCCAGCACCGTCAACCGTGCCCCCTCGGGGGCGGCCGGTGCGACGGGCCCGGTCAGCCGCAGCAGGGCCAGCTGGTTCTCGACCGCGACGGCGGTAGCCCTGACCAGCGCCAATGTCTGCGGCGTCGCGACCGCGGACCCGCCGGTCAGGTCGATGGCGCCCAGCAGCACCCCGGTCGCCGGGTCGTGGACGGGCACCGCGGTGCAACTCCACGAGTGCACGGTGCGGGAAAAGTGTTCGGACCCGAGGATCTGCAGTTCACGGTCCAGCGCCAGCGCGGTGCCCGGCGCGTTGGTCCCGGCCGCCCGCTCGCTCCAGTCCGAGCCGGGCACGAAGTTCATCGCCTCGGCCTTGCGGCGTACGCCCGGATCTCCCTCGACCCACAGCAGGGTGCCGTCGGCCGCGGTGATCGCCACCACCACCCCGGCACCGACGGCGTCGTCGACCAGCAGGCGACGGATCAGCGGCAGGGTGGGCGCGAGCGGATGCGTGTTGCGCAATTCGGTCAGTGCCGCCGCCGCGGCGGCCGCCCGGGTGCCCAGATCGGGGTCGACGCCAGTGGCCAGGCTGCGTTGCCAGCTCTCCATGATGACGCGGCGCACCGGGGTGGAATCCAGGGAATCCGCGTCCACCTGGCCCTCGATGAACAGGTCATGGATAGCGCGCACCTTCGCGGGCAGTGCCCGGGCAGACATCCGGCCTCCCGCGTTCCTCGATGCGGCCACGGCGATCATCTCTCCCGGCGTCGGGCCATTGACATGGCATTCACGCGTAACCGCCAGGATAGTTGACCAGCCCGACCTGTGATGGATACCACCGGTAGGTCCACCAGCAGAAATCGGGGAATCCACCCCGCTACCCGTATAGTTGGGGCACGGCGGCTTGTCTGTTCTGCCTTTGCCGCCTTCTCGATCGTCACACCGAGCGCCGCGAGATATCACTCGCGCCGGGCAGGACGACCGCCCTCTATTTTCGGAGCTTTCATTTTGTCTGTCCAAGAAACCCCTGGCACCGCTGTGCCCACATTCGCCGAACTCGGCCTGCCCGCCGAGATCGTCGCGACCCTGGCCTCGAGCGGGGTCCAGACCCCGTTCCCGATCCAGGCCGCGACCCTGCCTGATTCACTCAAAGGCCGTGACGTCCTCGGCCGCGGCCGGACCGGCTCCGGCAAGACCTACGCGTTCCTGTTGCCCCTGGTGGCACGGTTGGCGACCAGCGGCACCCGCCGGGCACCGAACCGGCCTCGCGCGCTGATCCTGGCTCCCACCCGCGAACTGGTCACCCAGATCGAAGCCTCGCTGGCCCCGCTGGCCAAGGCCACCGGTCTGCGGTCGGTCAACATCTTCGGTGGCGTGGGCGCCAACCCGCAGATCTCCGCGCTGCGGGGCGGCGTGGACATCGTGATCGCCTGCCCGGGCCGGCTCGAAGACCACATGCGGTCCGGCCACGCCGACCTGTCCGCGGTCGAGATCACCGTGCTCGACGAGGCCGACCACATGGCCGACCTCGGCTTCCTGCCCGGCGTGAAGCGACTGCTGGACCGCACCCCGAAAAACTGCCAGCGCCTGCTGTTCTCGGCCACCCTCGATGCCGGGGTCGACGTGCTGGTCAAGCGCTACCTGCACGACCCCGTGGTGCACAGTGTCGATTCGGCACAGTCACCGGTGACCGCGATGGTGCACCACGTGCTGCACGTGGACAACGCCGCACGGGTCAACGTGGTTGCCGATCTGGCTGCCGCCCCGGGCCGCACCATCGTCTTCGCCCGCACCAAGCACGGCGCGAAAAACCTGACCCGTCAGCTCAATTCGCGTGGCGTGTCGGCAGTTGAGCTGCACGGCAACCTGTCTCAGAATGCCCGCACCCGCAACCTGACGGCGTTCTCCGACGGATCGGCGGCAGTTCTGGTGGCCACCGACATCGCCGCCCGCGGCATCCACGTCGATGACGTCAGCCTCGTGGTGCACGCCGACCCGCCGGTCGAGCACAAGGCTTACCTGCACCGGTCCGGTCGCACGGCCCGCGCCGGGAACGAGGGCACCGTGGTGACCCTCATGCACGACGCGCAGGTTTCCGATGTACGCACCCTGACCAAAAAGGCCGGGGTCAAGCCCACGATCACCCGCGTGAACAGCACCGATCATCCGGTGCTTCGCGAGATCGCCCCCGGCGACCGCGTTTTCGGTGACCCGATCCGTCCCGAGCCGGTCGCCCAGGCCGCTCCGGCGCCGCGGCGCCAGGGCAACAGGTCCGGACAGCCGGGCAAGACGGGTCAGCAGCAGCGCCGCAGCCGCCCCAACGGTTCCGCTTCCCGCAATGGCGGTGCCCCGTCGGCGCGGTCCGGGTCCGGTGCCGGGTCCGGTGCCGGCGGACAGCAGCGCGGTGGCGGACCCCGGCGTCCCCGTCGCGACTCGGGCTCGAGTCGCTAGCCCGAACCAGACGAAAGTGTGCGGCCCCGCCCGGTCCTCTCCACCGGGCGGGGCCGCACATGTCTTCTGGGGTGGCCGGCCTCAGGCTCCCCACGCGTTGGCCGCACTGCGGTCGGTCGCGGCCACGTCGTCGGCACCGTCACGCACCGCATTGCCCAGGGAGAACAGGATCTCGTTGAGTGCCGCAGCCGCCCGGTTCCACCGGGCCTGCTCAACCGCATAGGCCTGCGCCGCCTCACGGGTCCAGACCTGCTGCAGAGGCGCGATCTGCGAGCGCAATTCGTCGAGGGCGGCGTTGAACCGGCTCGAGGTGGTGTGGATCTCCTGGCGCACCGAGTACTCGATCTCGCCGAAGTCGTAGGACAGCACGTGATCCATCGTCGACGCCGATCAGATTCCGTCGCCGATGGTGCCGAGCCGCTGGGCGTGTGCGTCGGCGGCGCCGCGCAACGCGCGCTCATTGGTCCTGATGGTCTCGGCGATGCGGCCCAGTGTGGAGTACAGGGTCAGCGATTCGCCGTTCCAGCGGTCAACGACGTCGCGAAAGCGCACAGCAGCCACCCCGCCCCATACCGACGGTGGCACACTGCCCATCTTCCCGATGAACGTCTGCAGCATGGCCCGGACGTCGTCGTTGAGGACGTCGATCCGGCCGGCAACTCTCGTCATTACCTCGAAGTCGGTGCCCAACGGCCCCGTCAGTCCTGGTGACATGTTCCCTGCCCCTCCGGTCTTGTCTTGCGGGATATAACAATTCGACGCAGCACGGGCCGGTTCGGTTCCACCCGATTTCTAGAACGCCGCGTGCGCCGAACGGACGGCTGCCTCGCACGCCGGCCGCACGGCCTCGGCCTGCCCCGGTGCACTCTGGCACCCGATCGCGATCCGTACCCCACCGTCGACGAACACCGCCCACCGGATCTCCCGGCCGTCACGGATCTCTCGGTAGCTGACCGCCGGACGCGCCGCGACGACCGCTGACGGATCGAAGTCGACGAAGATCCCTGCAGGCTGCTCCTGCAGAGCCCGCTGCAGAGTGTCCGCCACCGCGCCGTCCCCGATGCCGGACTGGGTCAGGTGAATCATCAGCTGCGGGTCGGTCGGCGAAACCACCTGAACCCGAGCCGATCCCGGCCCATCGGTGACCCGCTGTACATCCCATCCGGTGGGGATCTGCACGCCAACCCGGCCCTCGGCGAGGACCGTCAACGCCACGTCGTCCGCCGGCCCGCCGCGAGCGACGAACGAGATTGCGCCCAGCACCGCCGCCAGAACCGCTGCCGCGCCGATCGCGACCCGGCCCGGCCGCACCCGCGTGCCGACCGAAACGGCGGCGGCCGGGGGATCCGGGACGACGAGGGCGTCACGCCACGTCCGGCTGTCGGCCAGGGTGACCAACGCACCGCGACGGCGTAGTCCGGACATCACCGCGTTACCCAATGTCACCGCTCCGGCGACATCCACCGGTGCATCGACGGCAACCTCAACCGATGCCCCGGCGATCGCAATCACTGCGCGTACCACCGCCTCCGGATCCACGTCACCCTCGGCGTGGCGGGCGAGTGTCACGCCTCCGGCAGGGGCGCCCGACACCACGATGACCTCGTCGGCGATCTCCACGACGACCCAAGATGCACCTGTCAGCGTCGCGCTCACGGCCTGAACCCGCTGCATCACAACAACTTCTGCACCGGAAGCGGCGGCAGCCCCCCGCACCCGGTCACAACGATCGGCGGTCCACCAGGTCGGGCACACCAGGGTGAGGTTCCGCGCCCCCGCCGCTGCGGCGGCAAGCACATCGGCCCACAGATCCGACACCGCAACCGGTTCGTCGTCCACCAGGGTGATCTCGTCGTCGACGGCGGCCACTGCGACCCCGGCCAGGTCCGAGCGCGGCCCGGGTCCGCGCACGGTCACCGGACCCACCTCGACGATGGTCGATGTCACCACGCGTCCGCCGCGCCGGACAGCACGACCTGCACCAGCTGGTCGGGTGCCCCACGGGTGATCAGAGTGCCCCGCCCGGGCGGAAGTCGAACCGGGCGTACCGATCCCAGCAGCACGCCGTCGTCCGGGTTCGCACTCATCATCAGGCCCATGCAGCCGAGGTCCTTCACGGCGGCCAGGACCGGATCGAACATCGCCCGCGCTGCGCCGCCGGAACGCCGGGCCAGCAGTAGGTGCAGTCCGAGGTCTCGGGCATGGGGCAGGTAAGGCAACAGCGGCGAAAGCGGATTCGTCGCGCCACCGGCCACCAGGTCGTAGTCGTCGACCACGACGTAGAGTTCCGGGCCGCTCCACCACGAACGGTCGCGGAGCTGCCGCTGCGTGACCTCGGGACCGGGCAACCGAGCGCGCAGTGTCTCAAGGACTCTCGGCAGCGCGGCGTCCAGCGCCCCTGTCGAGGGCGCGTACCCGGCCAGATGCTCCGATTCGACGACTCCCAGCAGGGCGCGCCGGAAGTCCACGATGAGCACTTGCACGCATGACGGATCGTTACCGGCGACCAGATCGCTGCACAGGGTGCGCAGCGCCGTGGACTTGCCGCAGCCGGTGTCACCGAGGATCAGTAGATCCGGCTGGGCGGCGAAATCGACCAACACCGGTGCCAGTTCGCGTTCACCGAGGCCCAGCAGTACGTCGGTCGCGGCCCGGGCCCGCGGGGCCCGGGCCAGCTCGTGCCCGCGCACGCATGCGGGCAACAGCCGGACCGCCGGCGCTCGGGCATCCCCGTACTGGATGCGCAGGGTGTCCCCGATCCTTGCCAGCGCCGTGCCGATCCCGCTATCGCTCGGGGTGCCATCCAACCGGGGCAGTGCGATCAACAGCTCGCGCCCCTCACGGGTCAGACCCCGCCCCGGTGCCTGCTGGGCAAGTTGCCTGGCGCGTTTGCGATCCATCTCGGATTCGGCCGGATCACCGAGCCGCAACTCGATGCGGGTTCCGAGCTGGTCCTTGAGCGCCGGCCGGAACTCCGCCCACCGCGACGCCGTCGCGACCACATGGACACCGAGCGAAAGCCCCTGCACCGCAAGGGCGGTGATCGAAGGCTCCAGAGATTCGAATTCTCCGCGGAATGTCGACCAGCCGTCGATGATCAGGAACACATCGCCGAACGGATCGTCGATGTCCCCCGCACGACGACGTTCCCGGTATTCGGCCACGGAACCGATGCCGAGGGCGGTGAAACGTGCGTCGCGGGCGTTGACCAGGGCATGCAACTCGGCCACGGTGCGCCGGACCAGGTCGGTGTCAGCGCGGCCGGCGACCACGCCGACATGCGGCAGCACCTGTAGTGCGCTCAACGCTCCGCCGCCGAAGTCCAGACAGTAGATCGTCACGTCGCGGGGATGATGCGTGGCAGCCAGTGCCACCGCCAAAGTCTTGGCAGCCGTGGTCTTTCCAGACTGGGGACCGCCCACGATCGCCACGTTGCCCTGAGCGGCGCCCAGGACGAGCATCAGTCGATCCCGACGCTGCTCGAACGGACAGTCGACAAGCCCGATCGCTACCGCCAGCGGCGCGGAATCGGACAACAACACGTCGCTGAGCGGGACGGCCGGCGGCAGCGGCGGCAGCCATACCCGATGTGCCGGGGTGCCGTACCCGGCCAGCCGGCCGACAACCTCGTGCAGCACAGTGGTGGTGGCCGGTGCGGCCGGGCGGCGATCGGTCTCCACACCGACCCCGGTGAATCGTCGCGGCCGCAGCTCCTCCTGCGTAATGCGCGGCAGCCGCTCCGGCACTGGGCACGCAGCTGAGACGAATGCGGTCTGAAACCTGATGATCTCGCCGGACGGAGTCTTGAGATAGGCCGCGCCCGGGGTGCTGGGCAGCTCGTATGCATCGGCTATACCGAGCACTGATCGGGATTCGCTGGGCGAGAACGTCTTGAGGCACACCCGATACGACAGGTGGCTCTCCAGTCCGCGCAGTCTGCCCTCGTCGAGGCGCTGGCTGGCCAACAGCAGGTGCATGCCCAGTGATCGCCCGAGCCGGCCGATCGCCACGAACAATTCGGCGAAATCCGGGTGCTGCTGCAGCAGTTCGGAGAACTCGTCCACCACGATCAGCAGGGCCGGCAACGCAGGCAGATCGCCCCGGCACCGGTACTCGGCGATGCCGGCCAGATTCCCGGCCGCCCGGAGCAACTCCTGACGACGGGTCATCTCCCCGGCCAGCGCATCGGCCATCCTGGCCACCAGCGGCGCCTCCTCAGCGAGGTTGGTGATCAGCGCGCTGATGTGATGCGCCTTGTGCAGGCCGAGAAATGTTGCCCCGCCTTTGAAGTCGACGAGGACCAGGTTGAGCGCCTCGGGCGGATGCGTGGCGATCAGGCCCAGCACCAACGTACGCAGGAACTCCGATTTCCCTGACCCGGTCGCCCCGACGCACAACCCATGCGGTCCCATCCCGTCATGCGCGGCCTCCTTGAGGTCGAGGTGCAGCGGGGTGCCGTCGGCACACCGGCCGACCGGAACCCGAAGGAACCGCTGCGGATCCGCTGCCGACCAGGTGTCGAGCGGATCCAACGCGGCCGGATCGTCGATACCGATCAGCGCCGGCCAGCCGCAGTCATCGGGTTCTCGCGCCGGACGGTAGCGCGCCAGCCTGCGGGCACAGGTGATGGCCTGCTCCTGGCTCATCTGGTCGGGTTGCATCGGGGCACCACCGCAGCGCACCACCTCAGGGCCCAGGTCCAGATGCAGATCGGCTCCGGTTGTGTCGATGTCACCCGGACCGGCAACGACCAGCAGCGTGACAGCGGCGCCGGGCACAGGTAGTGCGGCAGAAGCAGAGTCGACGATGACCACGGTGTGCATCGGAGGCGTCGCGGTCGGCAACTCTGCCAGAGTGCGCAACCGCAACGCGGTGACCCCGCCACGGCCATCGGGAGTCCCATGGTGGGCAAGCCATTTCAGCCACTCCCAGTGACGCCCGGTCGACCCGTCGACGACGGCGGCGATGCGGACATGTCGCGGGCTGTGTGCCGTGGCCAGCTGGCAGATCATGGCACGCAGCAACGCTCGGGCCGCATCGGCCGGCCCACCCACAGTCACATGGTCGAGCCCGCCCAGGTTCAGCGTCAGCGGCACGTCGGCCACCGTCGACCGACGCCGGATCAGTTGCGCCAGCGCCGATGCCGTCACCGGATCAACATCGCGTCCCTGGCCGGTGTCGCCGGCGACCAGCCGCGTGGACAGTGGTCGCTCCCCCACTCCGATCCGCACCTCACAGAAGTCGGGGTCACCGGGGCGGAGCTTCCACATCTGCGCGCTACCGGCAAGTGTCCACAATCGTGCGGGTGCGGGATGTTCCGCGTGCAGCCCCAACCACTGCGAGCGGCCCGTTTCACCGGTCGCGGCGTCGATCCCGTCGAGATAGCGCAGGTACTCGCAGCGGTCCCGGTGGAGCTGCTGAGCCCGGCCGTTGCTCTTCAAACTGTAAGCGGCCGTGCCGATCGCCGACATCGCCATCATGATCGGGAACATCGTCGACGCCGGGCCGCGGGTGGCAGCCGCGCCCGAGGTGACGTACACCGCGATCATGCCGATCATCGCCACCACAAGCACCAGCGGCAACAACCTGGTCAGCGAGCCGCCCGGGATATGGCGAGGCAGTGCGGGCGGCGCATCGATCACCATCTCCCCGGGCGGCGGCTCCGCAGTCGGGAGCCCACGGGTGACGTGTGGTGTACGGAGGGTTTCCATCGACATTTGGACGCACGCCGAGCCCTTCGGGTTCCCGTTCCGCAGCGGAATTTTGGTGCGCGGGGGTGCATGACGGGTCGGCTAGCGTGACATGTGTCGGCGTCTACCGGGGGGTGATGCGATGCCGGATTCCTTACGCCATGTATCGGTTCACTGCGGACCGCCGACCGAGGTGGGACACGGTGCCACGGTCGATCTGTCCTTGCCCGCTGCGATGACCGTGGGCGAGTTGTTGCCGTGGATCATCGATGCGCTCGGCGCCGGGGACGGCACACCACGCCGGTGGCAGCTCGCCCACCTCGGTGGTCGCGGCCTGGATGAGTCGGCAACCCTGGTGCAGAACGATATTCGTGACGGCGATCTCCTGATCCTGACCCGGTCCTGTGATCGGCCGACACCCGAGCGGGCGCTGATGGACGCGCTGACGGTCGACTCGCCCGATGACGGCATCCCCACCGGACTGCGGGTCGCCGCCTGCTTGTGGGCCTGCGCGCTGGGCCTGGTGGCATTGGCGTGGGCCGGGCTGGGCAGTGCCGGATGGGACCGCATCGCCGCCGCCGGAGCGGTGGCTGTCACCGTCACCGCTGTCGCAGTGTCCGCGCCGCGTCTGGGTCTGGGTCCGACCGTGATCGCCACTCTCAACGTCGCCGCCGTGGCATTCGCGGGGGTTCTCGGATTCCTGGTGGTTCCGGCCGGACCCGCACCGGCGAACTTCTTCCTGGCCGTGACCGCGACGGGCTCGTTGGGCGCGGTGCTGATCCGGGCATCCGGGTGCGGCAGACAGGTCCTGCTCGCGATCGTGACCGTTGCCGGGGTGCTGGCCGTGGCGACCGGGTTCTCAGTGCTGTGGCCTTTGGCCACACCGGCATTGGGAGCGGTGGTGAGCGCGGTCGGGATGGCATTGCTACCGCTGACCCCCCGGTTGTCCATCGCTCTGGCAGGCCTGACACCTGCGGTACCGGGGTATCCCGATAGCGACGAAGAGATTCTGGACGACAACGCATTCGACGCCGACACACGTGCGCTTCTCGGGCATCAGAACCTGGTCGGCCTGGTGGCCGGTGGTGCGGTCGCGGCCGCACTGGGAACCGCAGTACTCGCCCTCGCCGGTCTTCGACAGGTCACGGTCATCGAGGTCGCATTTGCCGCCGCCGTCGGGGTGGCGCTGCTGTTCCGCTCACGTACCTACGCACCCGGACGCTGCCGGACCGTTCCCGCCGTCTGTGGATTTCTCTCGCTCACAGCGACTTTCATCCTCGTGGTGGCATGGAATCCCGCGCACGGCAGCTGGACCGGCATCCTCGCCGTGGGGACCGGGATCGCCGTGATCTGGCCGGTCACCGTCCAGAGTCCGGTGGCGGCGCGGCTCGCCGACGCCATCGAGTACCTCGCGCTGGCCGCCGTGGTGCCGCTGGCATGTTGGCTCGCCGGTGCCTTCGATCTGTTTCGGGACCTGGGACTGCGGTGAACCGGTCAGGCCGGATGGCCGCGACGCTGATCGCCGGGCTTCCGCTATTGGCCATCGCGCCGGCCCCGGCCGTCGTGCCACCGGTCGTCGTACCGCCCGCGGTGGATTCCACCTTGCTGCCCCGCCCGGCGCCGCCTGCGCCCGTCGCGCGCACAGAGCAACGTCAGCCCTGCTACCAGTCCGCAAGCGGTGCGACCGGCGCGACGGGTACGCCACTGAGTCTGGATGCCGTGTGGCCGCTCACCCGTGGCGACGGCCAGAAGATCGCGGTGATCGACACCGGGGTGGCCCGGCACCGGCTACTGCCACGCCTGATCGGCGGCGGCGACTATGTGTCACACGGTGACGGCACCGCAGATTGCGACGGGCACGGCACCATCGTCGCCGGAATCGCCGCTGCCGCACCGAACGCCGGCTTCAGGGGGGTCGCCCCCGATGCCGCGGTCCTGGCCATCCGGCAGTCGAGCAACAAGTTCGCCGTCGACGGTGGCGCGATCGGTGTCGGCGACGTCGACACCCTCGCCACGGCGGTGCGCACCGCGGCCGACCTCGGTGCGACCGTCATCAACATCTCGTCGGTAGCCTGCGTGCCGGTCGCCGCCGCACCCGACGACCGTACCCTCGGCGCAGCGTTGAGCTACGCCGTCGACGTGCGCAACGTCGTGGTGGTCGTCGCGGCCGGCAACGTCGGAGCGGGCTGCACCCAGCAGGACGGCCCTGTCGGACGATCCGGCGAACCCGACTGGAACAGCGTGCGCACGGTGTCCAGCCCCGCCTGGTACGACGACCTGGTGCTGTCTGTGGGGTCGGTCGGATCAGACGGCACCCCATCGGTTTTCAGCTTGGCAGGCCCCTGGGTGGATGTAGCCGCACCCGGGGAGAACCTCGTGTCGCTGCATCCCGACGGCGAGCAGTTGATCGACACGATCGGACGGGATGCCCCGATATCGGGAACCAGCTATGCCGCACCAGTGGTGGCCGGAGTCGCTGCACTCGTACGCTCCCGATTCCCGCAGATGAGCGCGCGCGAGGTGATGCGCCGCATCGAAGACACCGCACACAACCCGGCCGGCGGCTGGAATCCGTACGTCGGACACGGTGTGATCGACGCCCTGGCCGCGGTCAGCGGCAGCACCCCGGCGCCCGCAGCCGCGACCGCGGCCCCGGTTTCGGTGGCAGCTACGGTCCCCACGCCGACCGACCCCATGCCCCGGCGCATCGCCTTCGGCGGGGCAGCCGTGTGTGTCGCCATGACGGTGGTGACCGCGTTGGCACTGGCGGCCAACCGGTTACGCCGGCGCGGCCACCACGTCTCGCACGACTGACGCCGCATCGCTGTCGAGTTCGGGCCCGCGCGGCAACATGGCCAGCATGGGCCATGGTGCGGGGACAGTGCTCGTCCCCAGTCCCAGGTGTTCAGCAGTCGCCCCGTCGCGGATCCCGAACAGCACACCGAGATCGTTCAACAGATACAGCGGTCCACCGACCGTCGCCCCGCGGACGACACTGCCGGCCTGTAGCAGAACGCTGCGGCCTGCCGGGATGTGCACACGGTCGATACCCGACCCGGCACCGTCGGCCTGAGCCAACGACACGGAGTCGCCGGGGAGTGAATCAGCAATCGCCACAGTCGTATTCGTATCAGGACCGGACTGTCTCGGGTCCCAGCGAGCGCACACCACCGCCCGCCCACGAGGCAGTACCCGCTCCGGGAACCGGGCCACCGCGAGTCCGGCGGCGACCGGTACGTCGGCCACCACATCGGCGGGAACGACAGGAGGTTCGTCATCGGACTGCTTCACGCTGAAGCGGATGACGTCGGCCGCCACCCTGCCGATGCGTTGCAGCCCATCGGCAAGCACCACATAGAACTCGGCGGGACCGGCACGCATCACGCGTACCACGGTTCCTACGGCGAGCCCTCCCAGCGCGGCCGGTCCAGGACGGCCCGCGCCGGCGATCAAAGGCGCCTGCAGCGCGGGAGCCTCGGGCACCGAGTCCAACAGGGCCTGCGAAACCGGTTGGGCCGATATGCCTTCCAGATGTAGCGCGCGAACAACGGCGATGTCACGAAGGTCCACCCGGGCGCGCCAGCCGTCGGCGAGCAGATAGGTCGGAGCTCCCACTGCGCGCGCCGACACCAACAGGGCTTGACCGCCGCGCAACGGTGAGATCTCACGGTCGGCCCGGCCCGCCAGCAGTACCGTCTCGGCGGGTTCGGCGACATCGCAGGTCGCCCAGCCCGACTCGTCGAGACTGAGTGGCCGGCCGATCTGGGCCGGGGCGCCCGGTATGCCGACCAGTGGCCCGCGCCGGAACTTCGCAATCACCGCATCGTTGACCACAACCGGATTCGCCGGGGCGCCGATGATGAGTCGGGCCGAGGCGAGATTGGGCACCGGATGCACTGTGTCGTCGATGCGTACGTACAGCGCACCGGCGTCGCGCGCCACCAGGATCGGCGCGTCGCCGGGCACCGAGCCGGGACGCACGAGAGCAAGCACCGCGCACACCGCGATCGCGATGGCCGCCAGCACACAGCCCGCTCCGTACGCCACGGCTTGCGCGCGCAATGGATCGTCGAGCATGCGGGCATCACCGCGAACCAGCGCGTGTGCCATGCGCCGCAACAGAAATCGATGCCCGTTGAGCTGTAATCGAGTGGCCGTTCGCCGTGCCATATATCCCCCGGGCAGAACCCTAACCCGGGACCGGGGACGGTGACCGCACCTGTTGGTCGCCGGCCGGGACTATGGCGTTGTCAGTCACAGCCCTCTCCTTCGATGAGGCGCACGACGAGGGTGAGTCGACCGGCTGGCGTCCACGCGCCGACGGCGACGTTCCCCGAACCCAAATACGTGAGCCTCTCGATCTCTCCCTCGTCACCGAAGTCGATCGGCAGTACGACGCGTTCGGACGATTCGAAGTTCTCGTCGGCGACGATCAATGCGTCCTCAGTCGCGTACACGGCGGCCCGGTCGTCGTTGATCCAGCATCCGGCCAGCCCGAAACCGTACTCGGCGTCGACGTCACTCGCGTCGAGCCGTGAGATCTCCTTCAGATCCGGCCACGACAGCACCCGTACGGTCTCCGGATCGCTTGGATATGGGGCGACAAGTAGCCTCGCGCCCGACGGACTGAAGCCCGCGATCACGGGATCATCTCCAGCGAGGATCTCGGTCAGATGTAGGCGCGTTCCCTCGACGTCGACGCGGAAGGCCAGAACGCCATCCTGCCCCATGGCGAGCTCAAGAATCGCCGTGTCTTCGGCAGGATGAGGATGCAGGAAGGCGCGCGCATCATCCGCGTCGATCGCCTGGTCGTCGAGGATCGCCCCAGTCGCGGAATCGAGCACCAGCAGCCGGTGCCTCTCGCCGTCCGGGGCAGCGACGACAAGTAGACCGCCCAGGAGCGCAGCCGCGTCGGCGGGTATTCCGGGCACCGTGACCACTTCGTCTCCGACGATGACGAGCCCGCCGGTGGACGCGAGTATCACCAGATCGATGCCGGACGCCGCAAGGACGCGAACGTCGTCCTCCAGAGGGAGCTCTCGCTGCGAATTCTCGGCGAGTCTGTCGTCGAGAAGACGCACTGCACCGTCTCGCCACAGCGCGAAAGTAAGACGCCCGCCCGCCTCGCCGGCAACAACAAGACCCGACATCGGGTCCAGGACGTCGATCACGTCAGCGGAAATGAGCATCCGAGCACTGTATCGAGCACGGGCGGTCATCGACGGGACCAAGACTTTGCCCGAAACGCCTCAGTCCTCGCGCTGGCGCTGCCGGTAAGCCGCGACGTGCTGGCGGTTACCGCAATTGCCTGTGTCGCAGAAGATCCGCGAGCGGTTGCGCGACAGGTCGGTCAGGACGGCCTCACAGTCCGGGGCCGCACAGCTCTTGAGACGGCGGAGTTCGCCGCCGCGGATGAGGTCGGCCAACGCCATCGCCATCTCGGCGCCCATCCGCTGTGCCAGCGGGTCGTCGACCGAGGCCAGATGCAGGTGCCATTCCGGCATCTCCGGATGCCGGGTCAGCCACGGCGATGCCTTGGTATCGCTCAGTAGGGCATTGACTCGGCGGACCGTCTCCTCCTCGTCATCGGCCACCGCCCAGATCTCCCCGAGCCGCCCGCGCAGCGCGCGCACGGCCTCCAGTTCGGCGTCGTTGCGGTCTCGTCGTCCGGTCCAGCCGAAGCCGTCCAGGTAGGCGTTCAAATCGGCCTGGTCAGACAGTTGTTCGCCTTCTACCCGATCGGTGTTCACCAGCACCATCGCGGCCCGGAGCGTGAGCTCCGTGTCATAGGTAAAAAGCATTTGACTCATGACCCCTTGTCACCGTAGCGTCGACCTCGTTGTCATTACCATAGTCAACTTTACTCATGACATGCCCCAGGGGAGGTGTACCGATGACTGCCGAAGCCCAGCTCGACCGCACGACCGCCGATAACCACTTCCGGCTCGGCCTAATGTTCGCCGTCAGCTCCGCGCTCGCGTTCGGCTCATCGGGCCCCTTCGCCAAAGCCCTGATGGAATCCGGCTGGAGCCCGACCGCGGCCGTCACGGCCCGGCTCGCCGGCGGCGCGCTCATGATGGCCGTCTTCGCCAGCATCGTCCGGCCCGGCTGGGTCCGTGAGGTGCTCGGCCACGCCAAGACCGTCGTCGGCTACGGCCTGATCCCGATCGCCGGCGCGCAACTCTGCTACTACAACGCCGTCGCACACCTGTCCGTCGGCGTGGCCCTACTCCTGGAGTACACCGCGCCGATCCTCGTCGTCGGCTGGGTATGGGCCACCACGCGACACCGCCCCAGCGCGATGACCTTCGCAGGCGTGGCAGTCGCCATCGCCGGCATCATCCTGGTGCTCGACGTGTTCAGCGGCGCCCAGATCAACCTCGCCGGGGTCAGCTGGGGCCTGGCGGCCGCCGTGTGTGCCGCCTGCTACTTCATGATGTCCAACCAGGCCAGCACCGACGGCGAGGGGCTGAGCCCGATCAGCCTGGCCGCCGGCGGCTTGGTCGTCGGCACCGCGGCCGTGACGCTCCTCGGCGTCACCGGCGTCATGCCGCTGATCTTCACCACCAACGCCGTCACCATCGCGGGGCACACCACCGCGTGGCTGGTGCCGGTGATCGCCTTGGGCCTGATCCCCACCGCCCTGGCCTACACCCTCGGCATCGTCGGGATCGCCCGGCTCAAGCCGCGCTTCGCCTCCCTGGTCGGGCTGTCAGAAGTACTCTTCGCGGTCCTGATCGCCTGGATCATGCTCGGCGAGGCCATGTCGGTGAGCCAGGCCATCGGCGGCGCAGTCGTACTGGTCGGTCTGGCCGTGGCCCGACAGGGCGATCGCAGCGAGCAGGCGGACCCCGACACAGCCACTCAGGTCGAGCTGGCGACCTGGCCCGACATGGCCATACAGGAGACGTCCGAACGCGCAATCGATTAGCCGCGGCTAAGCAATTTGTGTGACTATGTCCCCCGTGAGTCTCCTCCGGAAGTCGGCCCGGGTGGCCGCGATCGTCTCAACCCTGGCCAGCGCGGCTTTTCCGCTGGCGCTCGCCGCGCCCGCCGCGGCCGCACCGTGCTCCGACATCGAGGTCATCTTCGCCCGTGGCACCAACGATCTCCCAGATCTGGGACGTCCCGGGCAGGCCTTCGCCGACGCGCTGCGTTCCCAGGTCGGCGGCCGCACAGTGTCCACGTACGGGGTGAACTATCCCGCCAGCTATGACTTCCTGGCCGCAGCCGACGGCGCCAACGACGCCGCCAACCGCATCGCCACGCTCGCGTCCTCCTGCCCGTCAACCCGGGTCGTGCTCGGTGGCTACTCACAGGGCGCCGCGGTCGTGGACATGTTGGCCGGCATCCCGCCGCTCGGCAACAAGGTCGGGGAAGTCGGATCGGCACCGCCCCTGGCCGGCGAGCTGGTCCCCCAGGTCGCCGCAGCGGTCGTCTTCGGAAACCCCTCGACCAAATTCGGAATCCCGCTCACCTCGTCGATCTTCGGCGGCAAGGCGATCGACCTCTGCAAGGACGGGGACCCGATCTGCTCTCGCGGCCGGAACCCGTTCGCGCACAGCGACTACGTGGGTATGGCAGATCAGGCCGCCAACTTCGTCGCCGGAATCGTTTAGTCGACCACAGACGTTAGGATTTGGTGTGGCCTTTGATCTTGTTCGTCGCGGCACCCTGTTCGTGGCGGCAGCGCTGACCGCTGCCGCCGCCGTCGTCGCACCGGTTGTGGTGCCCGCCGCCTCCTCGGGACTTCCGGTGGCGGCGGCCGACTGCCCCGACATCGAGGTGGTCTTCGCCCGCGGCACCAATGACACCGCCGGCCTCGGCCGGATCGGCAATGCGTTCGTCAGTTCGCTGCGCAACAAGGTCGGCGGCCGTTCGGTCGGCGCCTATGCGGTGAACTACCCGGCCAGCTTCGACTTCCTGGCCGCGGCGGGCGGCGCCAACGACGCCTCCGGCCACATCCAGTGGATGGTGGACAACTGCCCCGGCACCCGCCTGGTGCTCGGCGGGTACTCCCAGGGTGCCGCGGTGATCGACGTGATCGCCGCCGTCCCGTTCCCGGCCGTCGGCTTCAACGCACCGCTGCCGCCGAATGTCCCCGAGCACGTCGCCGCGGTCGCGGTCTTCGGCAACCCGTCAGCCAAGCTCGGTTTGCCGCTGACCTCCAGCCCGGTGTACGGGGGCCGCGCCATCGACCTGTGCAACCCGGGCGATCCGATCTGCGGCGACGGTGACAGCGTGCAGGCACACCGGGCATACGAAGGCCCGGCCAACGATGCCGCGAACTTCGTAGCCGGACTGTTGTAGCCGTTGTCCGCTACGATCGCTGAGGTGGTCGAACTTCCTAGCGGTAACCGTGTAACCCGGCTGCTCCGGCGCTGGATCGGGGTGGCTGCCGTCATCGCGGCAACCGTAGCTGTCCTGCCGGTCGCTTCGGCTGTCCTGCCCGGTTCGCCGGCGGTGGCCAACGCCGCTTCGTGTCCTCCGGTCGAGGTCGTCTTTGCCCGCGGCCGCACCGAACCCGCCGGCGTCGGCACCCTCGGGAACGCGTTCGTGAGTTCCCTGCGCTCCAAGGTCAACAAGAACATCGGCGCGTACGCCGTCAAGTACCCCGCTGATACCGAAGTCGACATCGGCGCCAACGACATGAGCGGCCACATCCAGTACATGATGGACAACTGCCCGGATACCCGGTTGGTGATCGGCGGGTACTCGCTGGGCGCGGCAGTCGCCGACGTGGTGCTGGCCGTCCCCTTCACCGGCTTCGGCTTCAAGACTCCGCTTCCCGCGGGCGCCGACGGGCACATCGCCGCCGTAGCCCTGTTCGGCAACGGCGCCGCGTGGGTCGGTCCGATCACGCGCTTCAGCCCGGTCTATGCCGACCGCACCATCGAGTTGTGCCACGGCGCCGACCCGATCTGCAACCCGGCCGACCCGGACACCTGGAAGAACAACTGGCCAGATCACCTGGCGGGCGCCTACATCGACGGCGGGATGGTCAACCAGGCCGCGGATTTCGTCGCGGGTCGCCTCTGAGTTGGCCCTGACCAACCACCGAGATCAACTTCGTCGCCGGATCGTTGCCGGACCGGCACCTATTCTCGACGGCACCGTAAATACCATCTAACGCGTGATTGGCCGTCGAATGTCGGCCGCACTGATCACCGCTCTGACTGCCGTTGTGGTACCAATGACGGTGGCGCCCAGCATGATTGGCGCCGCGAAGGCCGCCACGTGCCCACCGGCGGAGGTGGTGTTCGCCCGCGGCCGTATGGAGCCCCAAGGACCCGGACAAGTCGGTGCCGCCTTCGTCAACGCACTGCGTGCCCTGCGCGGCCCGAATGTCGCCCTCTATTCGGTGAAGTACCCGGCCGACACCCAGGCCGACGTAGCCGCCAACGACATGAGCCGCCACGTGCAGTGGATGACCCGCAACTGTCCGAACACCCGGCTTGTCCTGGGCGGATACTCGCTCGGCGCCGTTGCGACCGATCTGATTCTGGCGATGCCGATCTCGGCGTTCACCTTCAACAGTCCGCTTCCCAAGGGCACCGACCGGCACGTCGCCGCGGTGGCACTGTTCGGTAACGGCGCCAACTGGGCCGCACCGATCACCCTGTTGAACCCGGCCTATCAGAACCGCACCATCGACCTGTGCCACTCCGATGATCCGATCTGCAATCCGAGCAGCCCGTACAAATGGCAAGCCGGATGGCAGGATCACCTGGCGCCCGGCTATATCCGCTCGGGCATGGTGGCCCAGGCGGCCAGGTTCGTCTCCGCCCGACTCTGAGGGCTAGTGGACAACCTTCGGGGGCTCCAGACGGCCTGCGGGGCACCACCACGGCTCAAACGGAAGTCCAACCTGGCGGCGGCGCACCGCTTTCTACCCTGTGGTCGCCAAACCACGTCACCTACGACCCAGGAGTAGAAAACCGTGCGCTGTAGCGCTCAGTCGGCAGTCCGCACGTCACGGGTAATCAAGTTGCGGGCCTCAAGCTCGTCATCGGCCGGGTAATCGACCTGCACCAGCGTGAGCCCGCGGGCAGGAGCGGCGGCGAAATCACTGGACCGGCTCGTCTCACTCAACAGCCCGGCCGTCCACTCAGCTGACCGCCTGCCCTCCCCCACCGCCAGCATTGCGCCGACCAGCGAGCGAACCATGTTCCAGCAGAACGCATCCGAGGTGACGTGCGCCGTCACGTAGAAACCGTCGCGCACCCACTCCAACCGCTGTAGGTCGCGAATCGTCGTGGCCCCGGGACGGTGGCGACAGAACGCCGCGAAATCGTTGAGCCCCACCAGCTCCCGCGATGCGGCCGCCATCGCGTCGAGGTCCAGGGGTTTCGACCACGGTGTGATGAACCGGGCTTCGGCCGGCTCGACCCCGTAGGGGGCCAGACTCAGCCGGTAGGTGTAGTGCCGGCGCAGTGCCGAGAATCTGGCATCGAAACCCGCGGGCGCCCGCACGATGTCGCGGACCCGGACATCGGTCGGCAGCAGCCGCGCCAATCGCCGAACCAGCGGCGTGAATTCGGCATCGCCCGCATGGGTGGTCCGCGGATAGACGTGTGGAAGTGCGTCGGTGGGGATGTCGACGTGGGCGACCTGGCCGGTTGCATGCACCCCGGTGTCGGTACGGCCCGCGGTGCGCGTCACCACCGGCGTCCGGAACACCGTCGACAGCGCGTCGTCGATCACGCCGGCAACCGTGCGCTGACCCGCCTGCACCGCCCAGCCCGCGAAATCCGTGCCGTCGTAGGCGATGTCCAGGCGCAAACGAACATGCCCGCCACCGGAATCGGTGGCGGGCATGTTCATGTTGTCACTACGACTTGGCAGAGTCATCCTCAGCCGCAGCCTCAGCGGTCTCGGCATCCGCGATGGCGGCGTCCTCGGCCTCGACCTCGGCAACCGGGGTCTCCTCGGCGGCTTCCTCGGCCTCTTCAGCCTTGGGAGCCTCGGCCTCGGCAGCCTTGGCCTGCGCGGCGGCGGCGCGACGAGCGCGGTCCGCCTCGGAGGTCACGGTCTTCTCCCGCACCAGCTCGATGACCGCCATGGGGGCGTTGTCGCCCTTACGGTTCTCGACCTTGATGATGCGGGTGTAGCCACCCTCGCGATCTGCGAAGAAGGGACCGATCTCGGCGAACAGGGCGTGCACGACGTCCTTGTCGCGGATCTTCTTCATGACCTCGCGCCGGTTGTGCAGTTCACCCTTCCTGGCGTGGGTGATCAGCTTCTCGGCGTACGGACGCAACGCCCGGGCCTTGGGCTCGGTCGTCTTGATCCGGCCGTGCTCGAACAGCGACGTGGCCAGGTTGGCCAGGAGCGCCTGCTGGTGCGAGGACGACCCGCCGAGGCGGGGCCCCTTAGTGGGTTTGGGCATTGCGACTATCTCCTAATTGGGGCCGGTCCCCGTATCAGGTAGGACCGGGACGGAATTCTTTAGAGCTGCTCGGTCTCGGCGTAGTCCTGGGTGTCGTCCAGGTCGTAGCCGGCGTCGCTGGTCCAGGTGCCGGTAGCGGCGTCGTAACCTGCGACCTCGGACGGATCGAACGTGGCCGGGCTGTCCTTGAGCGAGAGACCCAGCTGGTGCAGCTTGATCTTCACCTCGTCGATGGACTTCTGGCCGAAGTTACGGATGTCCAGCAGGTCGGACTCCGTGCGGGCGACGAGCTCGCCCACGGTGTGCACACCCTCGCGCTTGAGGCAGTTGTACGAACGGACGGTCAGGTCCAGATCGTCGATCGGCAGCGCGAAGCTGGCGATGTGGTCTGCCTCGGCCGGCGACGGCCCGATCTCGATGCCCTCGGCCTCGACGTTGAGTTCCCGTGCCAGACCGAACAGTTCGACCAGGGTCTTGCCGGCCGACGCCAGGGCGTCACGCGGGCTGATCGAGTTCTTGGTCTCGACGTCCAGGATCAGCTTGTCGAAGTCGGTGCGCTGCTCGACACGGGTGGCCTCCACCTTGTAGGTGACCTTGAGGACCGGCGAGTAGATGGAATCGACCGGGATACGGCCGATCTCGGCGCCCGACGCCTTGTTCTGCACGGCCGGGACATAGCCGCGACCGCGCTCGACGACGAGCTCGACCTCCAGCTTGCCCTTGTCGTTGAGGGTGGCGATGTGCATGTCCGGGTTGTGCACCGTGACACCGGCCGGCGGGACGATGTCACCGGCGGTGACCGCACCCGGGCCCTGCTTGCGCAGGTACATGGTGACCGGCTCGTCCTCCTCGGAGGACACGACCAGGCCCTTGAGGTTCAGGATGATGTCGGTGACATCTTCCTTCACCCCGGGGACGGTGGTGAACTCGTGCAGCACACCGTCGATGCGGATGCTCGTGACCGCCGCGCCCGGGATGGACGACAGCAGCGTGCGCCGCAGCGAGTTACCCAACGTGTAACCGAAACCGGGCTCCAGCGGCTCGATGACGAACTTGGAGCGGTTGTCGGCGAGGGTTTCCTCGGCCAGTGTGGGTCGCTGAGAGATCAGCATTGTGTTCTTCTCCTTCTCGGCACCCGCTATTTGATGCCGTCTGGGTACTTACCGGCCGGGTGGCCGGTAAGTCATTACTTCGAGTAGAACTCGACGATGAGCTGTTCGGCGAGCGGCACCTGGATCTGCGCGCGCTCGGGCAGCTGGTGCACCAGGATGCGCTGACGCTCGCCGACGACCTGCAGCCACGACGGGATCGGACGCTCACCCGCGGTCTGCCGAGAAACCTCGAACGGCAGGGTGTTGAGCGACTTCTCCTTGACGTCGATGATGTCGTACTGCGACACCCGGAAGCTCGGGACGTTCACCTTGACACCGTTGACGGTGAAGTGGCCGTGGCTGACCAGCTGACGGGCCATCCGGCGGGTACGCGCCAGGCCGGCGCGGTACACCACGTTGTCCAGGCGGCTCTCCAGGATCTGGAGCAGGTTCTCACCCGTCTTGCCGGCCTTGCGGTTGGCCTCTTCGTAGTACTTGCGGAACTGCTTCTCCATCACGCCGTAGGTGAAGCGAGCCTTCTGCTTCTCCTGCAGCTGCGTGCGGTATTCGCTCTCCTTGATCCGCGCGCGGCCGTGCTGGCCGGGCGGGTAGGGGCGCTTCTCGAACGACTGATCTCCGCCGATGAGGTCGACGCCGAGACGGCGCGACTTGCGAGTGGCGGGTCCGGTATAACGAGCCATTGTTCAGATCCTCCCTAGACCCGGCGCCGCTTGGGCGGACGGCAGCCGTTGTGCGGCTGCGGAGTGACGTCGGAAATCGCGCCCACCTCGAGGCCTGCGGCCTGCAGCGAGCGGATGGCGGTCTCACGGCCCGAACCCGGGCCCTTGACGAACACGTCGACCTTCTTCACGCCGTGCTCCTGCGCCTTGCGGGCGGCGTTCTCGGCGGCCAGCTGCGCGGCGAACGGGGTCGACTTACGCGAACCCTTGAAGCCGACATGACCCGAGGATGCCCAGGCGATGACGTTGCCCTGGGGATCGGTGATCGAGACGATCGTGTTGTTGAACGTGCTCTTGATGTGCGCGGCGCCGTGCGGGACGTTCTTCTTTTCCCGGCGACGGGTGGTCTTGCCGCGCTTGGCGCCCGCGGCCTTCTTCGGTGGTGCCATCGGGGTTACCTAGCCTTCTTCTTGCCGGCGATGGTGCGCTTCGGGCCCTTACGGGTGCGCGCGTTGGTCTTGGTCCGCTGGCCACGCACCGGCAGACCGCGGCGGTGCCGCAGGCCCTGGTAGCAGCCGATCTCGATCTTGCGGCGAATGTCGGCCTGCACCTCGCGGCGCAGGTCACCCTCAACCTTGAGGTTGCCTTCGATGTAATCGCGCAGCTGGGACACCTGATCGTCGGTCAGATCCTTGGTGCGCAGGTCCTTCTCGATGCCGGTGGCGGCAAGGATTTCCTGCGAGCGCGTACGGCCGATGCCGTAGATGTAGGTCAGCGCGATCTCCATGCGCTTGTCGCGCGGAAGATCGACGCCCATGAGACGTGCCATGTGGCGGTGTTCCTTCTTCTCTGCGGAGGTCTGGTCCCAGCCCGTTCCCATCAGCCCCTAAGGACTCTCCGGGGTCCGGCCTCCGTTCCGGACGTGGATGCTTGCGCTCGGCTTGCATCGCAGATGAGCGGCGTATCGCTCAGTGGTGCTGGGAGTTCATCATTCAGTTGTCGTGCGCCGTCCGTGTGTGGACGGTTAGCCCTGGCGCTGCTTGTGGCGCGGATCGCTGCAGATCACCATGACCCGCCCATGCCGGCGGATCACCCTGCACTTATCGCAGATGGGCTTGACGCTCGGGTTCACCTTCACGGCTTTTCGATCCTTCTGGCTCTGTTGGTGGCGTGCAGATGCGCACGTCACCGTTCTCGTCGTTACTGGTCGGGCTTCTATCGGGTCACTTGTACCGGTACACGATGCGGCCCCGGGACAGGTCGTAGGGAGAGAGCTCCACCACTACCCGGTCCTCGGGCAGGATGCGGATGTAGTGCTGCCGCATCTTGCCGCTGATGTGGGCCAAGACCTTGTGTCCGTTCTCCAGCTCAATGCGGAACATCGCATTGGGCAGAGGTTCGACCACGCGACCCTCGACCTCGATGGCACCGTCTTTCTTGGCCATACTTTTCGGCGATCCTTGCTTTCGTTTCGTAGCTTCATCAGTCGCAATGCAGCCCGTCGCGATGCTGCTGGCGACCGACTTCGAAACGTGAGCCGGATCGAGAGAAATTGCAGAAATTCAGCAGTTCCAAGACGGGGCACGCAAAAAGTCGGCACGATAGCCGCACCGTTGGTCCACAATACCCGCTCGACGGCCTGCGCCAAAATCACGGCTGATCAGCTCTGGCCGCCCGATACCTCCGCCGAAATTTGGTGCGCGGCGGACCCCCCGATCAAGCGACAATGGTACGGACTGATCCGCTGTCTGGGGGAACGGAGACCACGAGCACGTGATGGCTGTCTACCTGGCCGCGTTCGTCGTCGGCGGCATCGCTGTATTGGCCGCCCTTCTGCTCGCCGATGTCGGGCACGGGGACGGTATGCCGTTCCTGAGCCTGACCGGCCTGTCGGTGGCCCTGCTCGGCGCCGGGACCGGAGGCCTGATCGGCACGTGGCTGGGGCTGGGCACCGTGTGGACCGCAGCGCTGGCCGCGACCTGCGCCGTCGTGCTGGTGTTCGCCCTGAACGGACTACTGCTGCCCTACATGCGCCGCCAGCAGTCCAACTCGCACCGGGGCCGGTCCTCGTACGTCGGCCTGCTCGGCACGGTGACCCTCGATGTCCCGCCCGGCGGCTGGGGCGAGGTTTCCTTCGTCGACACCGACGGCAACCGGGTGTTCTCCCGGGCCAAGAGCGACGAGACCGCCGCGCTGCCCAAGGCCACCCGTGTCTACATCGCCGATATCGATCCCGACTTCGTTCACGTCGTCGCTGTTCCAGAAACCTGAGTAGTACCCGAGCACCGAACCTTCAGAAAGGCCACCACAGTGTCACTGGCGCTCATCGTCCTCCTGGCTGCCATCGCCGCCATCTTGATCCTGGTGGTCATACCGCTGGTCTACGTCAAGAACTACATCAAGGTGCCGCCCAACGAGGTGGCGGTCTTCACCGGTCGGGGCACACCCAAAGTGGTCCGGGGCGGGGCCCGGTTCCGGATGCCCGGCATCGAGCGGGTGGACATCATGAGCCTGGAACCGTTCAACGTCAGCATCAACCTGCAGAACGCGCTGTCCAACAACGGTGTGCCGGTCAACGTCGAAGCCGTCGGCCTGGTCCGCATCGGCTCGGCCGACGAGGCCGTGCAGACCGCGGTGCAGCGCTTCCTGACGTCCGACCTCAACGAGCTGCAGCGGCAGATCAACGAGATCCTGGCAGGCAGCCTGCGCGGTATCACCGCGACCATGACCGTCGAGGACCTCAACTCCAACCGCGACAGCCTGGCCCGCAGCGTGGTCGAGGAGGCCGGCGGCGACCTGGCCCGGATCGGCATGGAGGTCGACGTTCTCAAGATCGCCGGTATCTCCGACGCCAACGACTACCTGAAGTCACTGGGCCAGCGGCGCATCGCCGAGGTCAAGCGGGACGCCACGGTGGGCACCGCCGAAGCCGAGCGCGACGCCCAGATCCAGTCGGCCAAGGCCCGCCAGGAAGGTTCGATCGCGCAGGCCGAGGCCGACACCGCGATCGCCACCGCCAACCAGAAGCGCGATGTCGAACTGGCCCGGTTGCGCGCGCAGACCGAGGCCGAGAACGCCCAGGCCGACCAGGCCGGACCGCTGGCCAACGCCCGCGCCCAGAAGGACGTCGGCATCGCCACCGAGCAGGCCGAGGCGGCCCGGGTGCAGGCCCGCATCGAGGTGGAGCAGCGTCGCGCCGAGCAGGCGCAGGCCGCTCTGCAGGCCGACGTGATCGCGCCCGCCGAGGCGAAACGGCAGGCCGACATCGCGCTCGCCGAAGGTCAGCGCCAGTCCACGATCCTGGCTGCCGAGGCCGCTGCCGAGGCCGAGCGGCGCAAGGGCCAGGCCGACGCCGACGCCCGCAAGGCCGCCGCCGACGCGTTGCGCGTCGAGAAGCAGGCCGAGGCGGACAGCCTGCAGGCCAAGCTGGTCGCCGAGGCTGCCGGCAAGAAGGAACTGGCCGACGCGCTGCGCGTCGAACAGCAGGCCGAGGCCGCCGGTATCGAGGCCAAGTTGCTGGCCGAGGCCAACGGCAAGAAGGAGATCGCCGCCGCACTCAACGGCTACACGGCCGACGCCGCGCGCCTGCTGATGCTGCCCGACGTGCTGGCCTCGGTGGTCAAGGCGACGGAGGCGGCCGCCGCACCGCTGGCCGAAATCGAGCGGCTGTCGATCATCGGCGGGTCAGGCGACACCCAGGACGCTGTGAGCAGCCTGCTCGGCGTCAGCCCCCTCGCGGTGGCCAACATCCTCGAGTCGCTCAAGGCCTCGGGCATCGACGTGGCGTCCATGCTCCAGGGTTCGAACGCGAACAACGGGAGCAGCTCGCACCCGAGCTGAGAAAACTGCTGGCGGCGGGGCGCATAATTGGTGACGATGACTGGCCCCGCCTCCCAGCCCCGTAAACCTGTAATCCTGACCGTCGACGACGATCCCGCGGTCTCGCGTGCCGTCGCCCGCGATCTGCGCCGCCACTACGGCGAGCGCTACCGGATCGTGCGTGCCGAATCCGGCCCGGACGCCCTGGAGACCCTCAACGAGCTGAAGCTGCGCGGCGACACCGTCGCGGTGTTCGTCGCCGACTACCGGATGCCGCAGATGAGCGGCATCGAGTTCCTCGAGTCGGCGATGGACCTCTACCCGATGGCCAGGCGCGTGCTGTTGACGGCGTACGCCGACACCACCGCGGCGATCGATGCCATCAACGTCGTCGACCTCGACCACTACCTGCTCAAGCCGTGGGATCCGCCCGAGGAGAAGCTCTACCCGGTGGTCGACGGCCTGCTGGAGGCCTGGCACGCCGTCGGTGACCGGGCCATCCCGCACACCAAGGTGATCGGACACCAGTGGAGTTCGCGGTCCTGGGAGGTGCGCCAGTTCCTGGCCCGCAACCAGCACACATTCCGGGCGTTCACCACCGACGAGCCCGTCGGCCGTCAACTCCTCGATGCCGCGGGACTGGACGGTCTGCAGCTCCCGGTGGTGATCACCGAGGGTGGCGAGACGCTGGTCGAACCCAGTGACGGCGAGCTCGCCGACATGCTGGGGCTCTCGACCACCCCGTCGCTGACCATGTACGACCTCGCGGTGATCGGCGGCGGCCCGGCGGGTCTGGCCGCCGCGGTGTACGGAGCTTCCGAGGGTCTCAAGACCGTGCTGATCGAGGGCACCACGACCGGCGGACAGGCCGGTCGCAGTTCCCGGATCGAGAACTACCTGGGCTTCCCGACCGGGGTGTCGGGGGCCGAACTGGCCACCTCGGCCCGCAGACAGGCCGAGCGGTTCGGCGCCGAGGTGATCACCACCCGCGAAGCCGTCGCGCTCGACATCGCGGGCGCGGCCCGCACCATCACGTTCGCCGACGGCGAGACCATCGGCGCCCGCGCGGTGATCCTGGCCACCGGTGTCGAGTACCGGCAGCTCCCGGTGCCGGGATGCTTCGCGGATCCCGACAATCCGAACAACTACGTCGGCCGCGGCGTGTACTACGGCGCATCGGTGTCGGACGCCTCCGAATGCAAGGGCGAGGACGTGTACATCGTCGGCGGCGCCAACTCGGCCGGGCAGGCCGCGATGTTCATGTCGCGCGAGGCCAAGTCGGTGACGCTGTTGGTGCGCGGACCGTCGCTGGAAGCGTCGATGTCGTACTACCTGATCCAGCAGATCGAACAGACGCCCAACATCTTCGTGCGCACCTGCACCGAGGTGGTCGGTGCCACCGGCGAGGACGACCACCTGGTCGGACTGGAGTTGGTGAACAGGCAGTCCGGCCAGCACGAGGAGGTGCGTGCGACGCGCCTGTGCTGCTTCATCGGCGCGACCCCGCGCACCGAGTGGCTCGACGGCGTGGTCGCCCGCGACGACCACGGGTTCATCCTGGCCGGCCCCGACCTGCGCGACGTGTGCGGCTGGACCCTGGAACGTCCGCCGCACCATCTGGAAACAAGTGTGCCCGGTGTGTTTGTTGCAGGAGATGTGCGTGCCGAGTCCGCCAAGCGGGTGGCTGCCGCCGTCGGCGAAGGGTCGATGGCTGTGATGCTCGTGCACCGTTACCTGGCAGAAGCGTGATGGCCGGCGAGGCCTGAGGAGTTGAGGACGGATATGGGCGAGACCTGCGTGCGGGACGAACTACGGACACTGTTTCTGTTCGAGCACCTGTCCGACGCGCAACTCGACACGTTGTGCCAGGCCGGCAGCATCGAGACGTTCCCGGCCGGCCCGATCGTCACCGAAGGTGATCCGGCCACGTGCTTCTACGTGATGCTCGATGGCGAGCTGGTGATGTCGAAGCGCTCCGGCGGCGTCGACATCCAGACCAACCGCACCTCGATGCGCGGCGTGTACTTCGGCGCCTGGTCGGCCTATATCCCCGGTGAGGAACACGTCTACGAGGCGTCCGTACGCCTGACGAAGCCGTCGCGGGTGTTCGTCCTGGATGCCAATGCGTTCGCGGGGTTCATGCAGTCCCAGTTCCCGATGGCCGTACACCTGCTGGAGGGCCACAAGGTCGGCGGCCGGCGGCAGAGCCAGATCATCGGTCAGCGCGAGAAGCTGCTGGCCCTCGGCAACATCACGGCGGGCCTGACCCATCAGCTCAACAACCCGGCGGCGGCCACCGCCCGCGCCGTGGCCGACCTTCGCGAAGGCGTCGGCAAGATGCGTCACAAGCTGGCGATGCTGGCCGACGGCAAGTTCACCCCGCAGGCGCTGCGGATGCTGGTGACCATCCAGGACGAGGTCGCCGAGCAGGTCGCCAAGCACAAGGGGTTGGAGCTCACCGCACTGGAGACCTCCGACCGCGAAGACGAGATGGGCGACTGGCTCGAGGACCACGACATCGTGTTCGCCTGGGACTACGCCCCGACATTCGTCGAGGCCGGTCTCGACATCGACTGGCTGGAACGTATCTCGGCATCCGTCGATGACGCGCTCAAGGACGGGGAGGCGTCGGCCACCCTGCAGGCGGCTCTGGGTTGGCTGAAGTACACGATCGACACCGAGCTGCGGATGAACGAGATCGCCGAGGCGAGCAAGCGGATCTCGGCGTTGTTGGCCGGCGCCAAGCAGTACTCGCAGATGGACCGCGGCGATTATCAGAGCGCCGACGTCCACGAACTGCTGCGCAGCACGCTGATGATGTTCGGCGACAAGATCGGCAAGGACAAGCCGGTCGGCCTGTGCAAGGACCTGGACAAGTCATTGCCCGAATTGCATTGCTACCCAGGCGATCTCAATCAGGTGTGGACCAACATCATCGACAACGCCGTCCAGGCGATGGGTGGCCACGGCACGCTGACCCTGCGCACCTGCCGGGAGACCGACGAGATGATCCGGGTGGAGATCGGCGACGACGGGCCTGGCATCCCCGCCGAGGACATCAACCGGATCTTCACGCCGTTCTTCACCACCAAGCCGTTCGGCGAGGGCACCGGCCTGGGCCTGGATCTGGCCTGGCGCATCGTGGTGGAGAAGCACCACGGGGATCTGCGGGTGCAGTCCAAGCCGGGCGACACCCGCTTCATCGTCTTGTTGCCGTTGGAGGCTCCCGCACCCGAGACCAGGGCCGCCGAGACTGAAGCGTCGGAGTAGTGCCGGCCCGGCCAGATCCACAATCAGCGTGATTCGCCCGGAATAGCCCCCGCACGGACCCCGGTTGACACGTTCATGACCCAGACCACGGCGGGCAGCAAGCCCGATCTCGGCACATACGGCGCGTTCGGCCACTATTCGCAGTTCCAGCAGCTCTCGCCGCAGCAGCTGCGGGACATCGAAGGGCTGGGCTACGGCGCGATCTGGGCCGGCGGGTCGCCGCCCGCCGAACTGGAGTGGATCGATCCGATCCTGGCCGCCACCGACACCTTGCAGCTGGCCACCGGCATCGTGAACATCTGGAGTGCGGCCGCCGGCCCGGTCGCCGAGTCGTTCCACCGCATCGAGGCCGCCTACCCGGGCCGGTTCCTGCTGGGCATCGGCGTCGGCCACCGAGAGGCGATCGGCGAGTACCGCAAACCGCTCGACGCGCTCACCGATTACCTCGACAAGCTCGACGAGTACGGCGTGCCCCAACACCGCCGGGTCGTCGCCGCGCTCGGCCCCAAGGTGCTGCAACTGTCGGCGGCCCGTTCCGCTGGTGCGCACCCGTACCTGACCACACCGGAACACACCGCACAGGCCCGCGAGTTGATCGGTCCCGACGCGTTCCTGGCTCCCGAGCACAAGGCGGTGCTCACCACCGACACCGAGAAGGCGCGCGCCCTGGGTCGCAAGGCACTCGACATCTACCTCGGTCTGAGCAACTACCTCAACAACTTCAAGCGGCTCGGCTTCACCGACGAGGATCTGGCCAAACCGGGCAGTGACCGGTTCATCGACGCCGTCGTCGCGTACGGCACAGTGGACGAGGTGGCCGCCCGGTTGCGGCAGCATCGCGACGCCGGCGCCGACCACGTGCCTGTACAGGTGCTGACGTCACCGGACAAACTGGTACCCGCACTGGCCGAACTCGCCGGGCCGCTCGGCCTGGCTTAAGAGGACCGACAGACAAGGACTCTCAGATGACCGAATCGCTCTCGCTCAAGCCGGATCTGGGTCGCTACGGAGTGTGGACGTTCGGGGCGGTGCCGCCCGAGCAGGCCGTCGAGATCGAGAAGCTGGGTTACGGCGCACTGTGGGTGGGTGGCTCGCCGTCCGCCGACCTCGCCTTCGCCGAGCCGATCCTGGAGCGCACCCAGACACTTCAGCTGGCCACCGGCATCGTCAACATCTGGACGGCCGACGCCAACGCGGTCGCCGAATCGTTCCACCGCATCGAGGCGGCTTACCCGGGCCGGTTCCTGCTCGGCATCGGGGTGGGGCATCCCGAGCACACCGGCGAATACCGCAAGCCGTATGAAGCACTGGTCGAATACCTCGACGTGCTGGACGCGGCCAAAGTGCCGACCAGCCGGCTGGTGATCGCCGCACTGGGCGACAAGGTGCTCAAGCTCTCCGCACAGCGCAGCGCCGGCGCGCACCCCTACCTCACGACGCCCGAGCACACCGCCCATGCCCGCGAGGTGCTGGGCGAGTCGGTGTTCCTGGCACCCGAGCACAAGGTGGTGCTGAGCACCGACGCCGCGGCGGCCCGGGCGATCGGGCGCGAGACCGTCGACTTCTACCTGAACCTGAGCAACTACCTCAACAACTGGCGCCGGCTCGGTTTCACCGAAGATGACATCGCCAAGCCGGGCAGCGACAAGTTGATCGACGCGGTCGTCGCGCACGGGACCGCCGAGGCGATCGCCGCGCGCCTGCAGCAACACGTCGCCAACGGCGCCGACCATGTCACGATCCAGGTGCTCGGCGGTCCGGACAAGCTGATCCCGACGCTGACCGAATTGGCCGGGCCACTGGGCCTGAAGGGCTGACGCTGCGGCCGGTTAGGGTTGGCGCATGCGGCTACTGGTCACCGGCGGCGCCGGGTTCATCGGCGCAAACTTCGTGCGACTTGCCGTCGGGGAGGCGACGACCACGTCGGTGACGGTGCTCGACGCGATGACGTACGCGGGCAGCCAGGAATCTCTGGCTTCCGTGGCCGGCCAGATTCGGCTGGTACAAGGCGATGTCGCCGACGCCGGCCTGGTGAACCAGTTGGTCGGCGAGGCGGACGCCGTCGTGCACTTCGCGGCGGAAACCCACGTCGACAATGCCCTGGCGAACCCGGAACCGTTCCTGCACAGCAACGTCATCGGCACGTTCACGGTGCTGGAGGCGGTCCGCGCGCACGGGGCCCGGTTGCACCACATCTCCACCGACGAGGTGTACGGCGATCTCGAGCTCGACGATCCGGCCCGGTTCACGCAAGCCACGCCGTATAACCCGTCGAGCCCGTATTCATCGACCAAGGCCGCCGCCGATCTGCTGGTACGGGCCTGGGTGCGGTCTTATCGGGTGCGCGCGACGATCTCGAACTGCTCCAACAACTACGGGCCCTATCAGCATGTGGAGAAGTTCATCCCGCGTCAGATCACCAACGTCCTCACCGGCAGGCGCCCCAAGCTCTACGGCACCGGCGCCAACGTGCGCGACTGGATCCACGTCGACGACCACAACCGTGCGGTGTGGCAGATCCTCATGGGGGGCCGCGTCGGGCAGACGTACCTCATCGGCGCCGAATGCGAGCGCAGCAATCTCACGGTCATGCGCACCCTGCTGCGGTTGATGGACCGCGACCCGGACGACTTCGACCACGTCACCGATCGGGAAGGCCACGACCTGCGCTACGCCATCGACCCATCGACGCTGCACGACGAACTGGGCTGGGCGCCCAAACACACCGATTTCGACGAAGGCCTCGCGGCCACCATCGACTGGTATCGCAACAACGAATCCTGGTGGGGCCCTTTGAAAGACAACGTGGAGACCAACTACTCGGTGCGCGGCCAGTGACCGCGCGCGAACTGACCATCCCCGGCGCGTGGGAGATCACACCCAAGCTGCACGGCGATGCACGCGGCATGTTCTTCGAGTGGTTCACCGAGGCCGGATTCACCGAGATGACCGGGCACCGCTTCGACGTGCGGCAGGCCAACTGCTCGGTGTCGGCGGCCGGGGTGCTTCGCGGTGTGCACTTCGCCGAATTGCCGCCGAGCCAGGCCAAGTACGTGACGTGTGTGCGCGGCGCCGTGCTCGACGTGGTGGTCGACATCCGGGTGGGCTCCCCGACTTTCGGACAGTGGGATTCGGTGCTGCTCGACGAACTCGACCGGCGTTCGGTGTATCTGTCCGAGGGTCTCGGTCACGCCTTCCTGTCGCTGCAGGACGACTCGACGGTGATGTACCTGTGTTCGGCGCCGTACAGCCCGGAGCGGGAGCACACCATTTTGGCCACCGACTTCGGGATCGACTGGCCGATCGAGGGCGAGCCGGTGCTGTCCGACCGTGACGCGGCCGCCCCGACGCTGGAGCAGGTGCGGGCCGCGGGGCTGTTGCCGACGTGGGACGACACCCGCGCGTTCGTCAACGAGTTGCGCGCCCGCGTCCAGGGCTGAATGAGGTAGTCCGCTACTGCATACGGGGCCGTGCGGCGAGGCGACGATGAGCGCATCAGCTCGACACGCGCCCGTGTCGAGCTCAGTGACCTTCCAGCACCAGGGCCGAGTGGAGCAGCTTGTGATCGAGCGCATGCGCGGTCAACCCGCCGCGGCCGGTCATGGTCTCAGCGGCCACCAGAGCATTGACGATGGCCTCCTCGGTGGCCTCGATCGCCAGGTCGAACAGTCGGGTCATCAACTGTGGCGCCACCATGCGCACCGCGATCTCGGGGCGGTTGGCATCGGGGTTCTCGTCCCACCCGTACGGCGGGATTCCCCGGTTGCCGGTGGAGAAGGCCAGCATCAGGTCGCCGCTGTACTGCTCCCCTGTTCCGCCGACCCGGCCGACGGCCAGGGCCGAGCGTTGCGCAAGCCGGGTGCACTGATGTGGCAGCAACGGCGCGTCGGTGGCGATCACGACGATGATCGAGCCGGATCCCGCCGGATACGGAATCGGAAGGTGAGGGGTCGGCACCAGCTCGGGACCCACCATCTCCCCGACCGGCACCCCGTTGACCCGAAGGCGTTCCCGCCGACCGTGATTCGCCTGCACGAGCACGCCGACGGTGTAGGGCCCGGCCACGGTGTCGGTGACCCGCGATGCGGTTCCGATCCCGCCCTTGAAGCCGTGGCAGATCATGCCGGTCCCGCCGCCGACATTGCCTTCGGCGACCGGGCCGCCCGTGGCGTCGGCGAGTGCGGCGCCCACGTGTTCGGGGCGGACGTGGTGGCCGTTGATGTCGTTGAGCAGCCCGTCGTAGGTCTCCCCCACGACCGGCAGGGACCAGTAGAGCCCGTCGCCACGGGCCCGCACCTGGGCTTGGACCAGTGTGTCGCGGACGACGCCGACGCTGTGGGTGTTGGTCAGGCCGATGGGTGTGGTGAGCTCACCGGACTCACGGATCCACTCCAGTCCGGTGAGTTCTCCGCTGCCGTTGAGTCGGTGGGCCCCGGCGAACACCGGCTCGGTGAAGATCTCGGGGTGTGGGATCACGACGGTGACGCCGGTGTTGACCGGGTTGGGTCCGGGCCGCTGAATCGTGGTGTGCCCGACGCGTACGCCGGCCACATCGGTGATGGCGTTGTTCAGGCCCGTGGGGTGCTCGCCGATGACGACGCCGATATCGCGGGCGCGCGGACGCCGCGAGGAGCAGTCCAGCATGCGTCCTCCGGAAAGTTGTGGCCAAATTCTTTTCAGGATTGGAAAATAATGGCGGTGGGTAGCCACCGGAGTCAACTGAAGTGACCGAATTTGTGAAGGATGGGACCCGTGGGACGGCCGAACCGACAGGCGCAACGACGTGAGGAGATCCTCGACGCCACGATCGCGTTGATCGAGCGCAACGATCTGACCGCGTTCCGGATCGCCGACGTCGCCGCTGAGCTCAATCTGACCCCCAACGCCGTGCGCTACTACTTCCGCGAGATGGACCAGCTGCTCTCGGCGCTCGCGCAGCGCTCGGACAGCAAGTTCTACGACGACCGGCTCGCCGTCGTCGAGCGCACCGAGGACGCGCGGGATCAGATCGCGTTCATGATCGCGGCCGGGCTGCCGTCCGGGCCGGAGGACGTCGAGTGGCGGTCGATCTGGCGGGCTGTGATGGCCGCCGGATTCGTGCTCGACCAACGCCCCGATGTCCAGCACATCTATCACCGGCAGGTGGGCCTCTACGCTTCGATCCTCGAAACAGGCTCTACTGCGGGAATTTTCACACTCGCCGCACCCGCGCGCGATATCGCCATGACATTGATGTCCATGGAGGACTATCTCGGGTACCGAATCGTGGCGCGGGACCCGGACCTCGACCGCGCCACTGCGCTACGGCTGATGCGGGGCTATGCCGAACTGGCGACGGGGGCCCACCTTCCGGTGACGGTGTGACGGTGGCGGTGTGACCACGCGCGCCCCACTCGGGGCTGCGCTGCTGGTGGTGGTCGCCGCGATCAGCCAGGAGGTGGGCGCGGCGTTCGCGGTCGGACTGTTCGCCGCGGTCGGCACGGTGGGGGCCTTGTTCGCCCGGTTCGGGGTCGCCGGTGTCATCCTGTGCGCAGCGGTACGCCCATCGGTGCGGGGCCTGACGCGGCAGGCCTGGGGCGCGGCGATCGCACTGGCCGTGACGCTGGGCACGATGAACTTCTGCTTCTACCTCGCCATCGAGCGGATTCCCCTCGGCATCGCGGTGACCATCGAAGCCCTCGGCCCGCTGATCCTTTCGGTGGTGACGGGTACGCGCCGCGTCGCGTGGCTGTGGGCCGCGCTGGCCTTCGCCGGGGTCGCGATGCTGGGCCTGCCGCACGGGGACGGCGGGCACTTCGAGGCCACGGGATTCGCCTTCGCGGCTGCCGCGGGCGTGGCGTGGGCCGGCTACATCCTGGCGTCTGCGCGCACCGCCGCCGAGTTCCGTCGCGTCGACGGCCTGGCATTGGCCACGGCGATGGGAGCCCTCGTCGTCGCCCCGTTCGCGGTCGCCTCGGTACCCCTGGACGCACTCGACTGGCGCGTGCTCGGGGTGGGCGCGGCGGTCGGAGTGCTGTCCTCGGTGATCCCGTACTCGTTGGAGTTGATATCCCTGCGCCGCCTCACGCCGGCCACCTTCGCCGTGCTGACCTGCCTGTCACCGGTCACCGCCGCGCTGGCCGGGCTCGTGGTGCTCGGTCAGCAGATCGGACTGCTCGGCTATCTGGGCGTGGCCCTGGTCACCGTCGCGAGCATCGGCGCGGTGCGTTCCGCGCATTCGGGCCCGGCTGAACCTCTCGGCTAGCCGCCGAGTTCGGCCACCGCGTCGTCGATCAGATCCGCAACAGCGGTGGGCTGGGACGCCAACGACGCATGGCTGGCATCGAGTTCGATGATCTTGCGCGGGTTCATCCGTCGCGCCATCCGGCGTTCGTTGTCCGGATGGATCATGCGGTCCGCGGTCGAAACCTGGTACCAGGTGGGCTTGCGCTTCCAGGCCGGGACGGACACAGCGTCACCGAAAGTCGAACCGAGCGGCGCCTTTTGGGTCACCGCCATCACCAGGGTCTCGTCGTCGGGCAGATCTTGGGCGAAGCTCTCGGCGAATTCGTCCTGCTTGATCCACAGGTAGCCATCCGAGTCCGGGGCGATGTTGTCGAACGCTGCCGGTGGCAGTTGCTCACTGATCTGACCGGGGCTCTCCCCCGCGTCGGGTGCGAAGGCCGCGACATAGACCAGCCCGACGACATTGGGCAGATCCCCCGCTTCGGTGATGACCGCCCCGCCGTACGAATGGCCGACCAGCAACACGGGCCCGTCGACCTGCTTGACCATTTGCTGCGTGCGGTGCGTGTCGTCCCGCAGGGACGTGAGCGGGTTCTCCACCGCATATAGCTTGTCGTAGCCCCGCCTACGCAGTTCCACGATCACCTTCGACCAGTGCGCCGCTCCACCCCAAAACCCGTGCACCAGAACGATTGCCGGCTTGTCGGCCATCTTCGGACCCTCCTCGGTCTCGGAATCCCAGGCGCTGACCACCTGCGACCGTTCCACCATATTTCGAGGGTGGGGCAAACAGCCATGACCCATTCGCCGGAAAATTAGCCGATCCGCCGCGTTCAGCCGCGCGTTCCAGCGCCGGTACGCCGCGCCGCCCTGGCGGTGGCGCGTCAACCGGAGCCGCTGACGAACGCCGTCCACACACGACCCTTGCCAAACACTCCGACCAATTACTAGGATATGCAAGTATCTCGGGTATGCCCCGAGCCACTTAACTGCGCATCTCTCTTGGGACGGAACGCCATGACCACTCAGATCCCCCACTTCATCAACGGCCAGCGCACCTCCGCCGGGTCGACCCGCACCGCCGATGTGCTCAACCCGAGCACCGGTGAAGTGCAGGCGCAGGTGGTCCTGGCGTCGGCCGCCGACGTCGACGCCGCGGTGGCCGGCGCCGTCGAGGCCCAAAAGGAATGGGCCGCCTACAACCCGCAGCGCCGCGCCCGGGTGCTGATGAAGTTCATCGAACTGGTGAACCAGAATTCCGATGAGCTCGCCGAGCTGCTCTCCCTGGAGCACGGTAAGACCGTCGCCGACTCACTGGGCGACATCCAGCGTGGCCTCGAGGTCATCGAGTTCTCGGTCGGTATCCCCCACCTGCTCAAGGGCGAGTTCACCGAGGGCGCAGGCACCGGTATCGACGTGTACTCGATCCGCCAGCCCCTGGGAGTGGTCGCGGGCATCACCCCGTTCAACTTCCCGGCGATGATCCCGCTGTGGAAGGCCGGCCCCGCGCTCGCGTGCGGAAATGCGTTCGTGCTCAAGCCTTCCGAGCGTGATCCCTCGGTTCCGCTGCGGCTGGCCGAGCTGTTCATCGAGGCCGGTCTGCCGGCCGGCGTGTTCCAGGTGGTGCAGGGCGACAAGGAAGCCGTCGACGCGATCCTCGAGCACCCCGACATCAAGGCCGTCGGCTTCGTCGGCAGCTCCGACATCGCGCAGTACATCTACTCGGGCGCGGCTGCGCACGGCAAGCGCGCACAGTGCTTCGGCGGCGCCAAGAACCACATGATCGTGATGCCCGACGCCGATCTTGACCAGGCCGTCGACGCGTTGATCGGCGCCGGCTACGGCAGCGCCGGTGAGCGCTGCATGGCGATCAGCGTCGCGGTGCCGGTCGGTGAGGAAACAGCGCGACGGCTTCGCAACAAGCTCGTTGAGCGCATCAACCAGCTGCGGGTCGGACACAGCCTCGATCCCAAGGCCGATTACGGGCCACTGGTCACCGGCGCGGCACTCGAGCGGGTGCGCGACTACATCGGCCAGGGCGTCGAAGCCGGCGCCGAACTCGTGGTCGACGGCCGCGAGCGCGCGAGCAATGAGCTGACCTTCGGCGATGCCAGCCTCGAGAGCGGCTACTTCATCGGCCCCACCCTGTTCGACAACGTCACCACCGACATGTCGATCTACACCGACGAGATCTTCGGTCCGGTGTTGTGCATAGTCCGTGCCCACGACTACGAGGAAGCCCTCAAGCTGCCGTCGGAGCACGAGTACGGCAACGGCGTGGCGATCTTCACCCGCGACGGTGATGCCGCGCGCGACTTCGTGTCCCGCGTGCAGGTCGGCATGGTCGGCGTCAACGTGCCGATCCCGGTTCCGGTGGCCTACCACACCTTCGGCGGCTGGAAGCGGTCCGGATTCGGCGACCTCAACCAGCACGGGCCGCATTCGATCCTGTTCTACACCAAGACCAAGACCGTCACGGAGCGGTGGCCGTCGGGCATCAAGGATGGCGCTGAGTTCGTCATCCCGACCATGAAGTAGTGCACCTGTGAATCTGGACGACCTGGATGACGACGAACGCGTGATCGCCGAGACGGCGGCCGCGTTCGCCGAAAAGCGCATCGCGCCATACGCGTTGGAATGGGATGAGACCCATCACTTTCCCACCGACGTGTTGCGCGAGGCGGCCGAACTCGGCATGGGCGCGATCTACTGCGGTGAGGACGCGGGCGGTAGCGGGCTGCGGCGACTGGATGCGGTGCGCATCTTCACCGCACTCGCCGCCGCCGACCCCACCTTGGCGGCGTTCCTGTCCATCCACAACATGTGCGCGTGGATGGTGGACAGCTTCGGCACCGAGGAGCAGCGCAAGACCTGGGTGCCCAGGTTGGCGTCGATGGAGGCCATCGCCAGCTACTGCCTCACCGAACCGGGTGCCGGCTCGGATGCGGCGGCGCTGCGGACCAGGGCGGTCCGCGACGGCAGCGATTACGTCCTCGACGGGGTCAAGCAGTTCATCTCCGGGGCGGGCAGCTCCGATGTGTACGTGGTGATGGCCCGCACCGGTGCCGACGGCCCGAAGGGCATTTCCGCTTTCGTGGTCGAAAAGGACGCGGCGGGGCTGAGTTTCGGCGCACAGGAGCAGAAGATGGGCTGGAATGCCCAGCCCACTGCGCAGGTGATCTTCGAGGGCGTGCGGGTTCCGGCCGAGGCACTGCTGGGCAGCACCGAGGGCACCGGCTTCGGGATCGCGATGAACGGTCTGAACGGCGGGCGGATCAACATCGCCGCCTGCTCGCTCGGCGGAGCACAGGCCGCCTACGACAAGGCACTGGGCTACCTGGCCGACCGCCAGGCGTTCGGTGGCGCCCTGCTCGACGAGCCGACCATCCGATTCACCCTGGCCGACATGGCGACCGGCCTGGAGACATCACGAAACATGTTGTGGCGGGCGGCCTCCGCGCTGGATGCCAACCATCCCGACAAGGTGACGTTGTGCGCGATGGCCAAGCGGTATGTCACCGACACGTGCTACGAGGTGGCCGATCAGGCGCTTCAGTTGCACGGCGGCTACGGCTACCTGCGCGAGTACGGTCTGGAGAAAATCGTCCGGGATCTGCGGGTACACCGCATCCTTGAGGGAACCAACGAAATCATGCGCGTGGTGATCGGCCGCTCCGAGGCGAGCCGCGCCCGCAATTCTGCATAGGAGGCGTACGTGAGCACGATCGCGTTCTTGGGGCTGGGCAACATGGGCGGCCCGATGGCCGCCAACCTGGTGACCGCCGGGCACACCGTGCGCGGCTTCGATCCGGTGCCCGCCGCACAGGAGGCGGCAAAGGCCAACGGCGTCAACGTCTTCGCCACCGGCGCGGAGGCCGTTGCCGGTGCCGACGTGGTGATCACCATGCTGCCCAACGGGGCACTGGTGAAGAGCTGCTACGCCGAGGTGCTGCCGGCTGCCGCCGAGGGCGCACTGTTCATCGACAGCTCGACGATCTCGGTCGATGACGCCCGCGAAGTGCACAAGGTTGCGCTCGAGCACGGCTTCGCCCAACTCGACGCCCCAGTGTCCGGCGGGGTCAAGGGCGCGGTCGCGGGCACGTTGGCGTTCATGGTGGGCGGTGAGGACGATGCCGTCGAGCGTGGCCGCGCCGTACTGGAACCCATGGCGGGCAAGATCATTCACTGCGGCGCCACCGGTGCAGGTCAGGCCGCCAAGGTGTGCAACAACATGGTGCTGGCCGTGCAACAGATCGCCGTCGGTGAGGCATTCGTCCTGGCCGAGAAGCTGGGTCTGGACAAGCAGGCACTGTTCGACGTGATCACCGGAGCCACCGGCAACTGCTGGGCCGTCCAGGTGAATTGCCCGGTGCCCGGACCGGTTCCGACGTCCCCGGCCAACAACGATTTCAAGCCGGGGTTCGCCACCGCGCTGATGAACAAGGACCTGGGCCTGGCGATGGCGGCCGTGGAGTCCACCGGTTCGTCGGCCCCGTTGGGCACCCACGCCGCCGAGATCTACACGAAGTTCGCCGTTGACAACGCCGGCAAGGATTTCAGCGCGGTCATCGAAACACTCCGCAGCTGACTCGTCCTCGCGTTCGTAACGTGGGTGGCGCCGGAATTCGCGTTTCGCCGCCACCACGTTACGAACGTGAAGCCCAGGCCTTGGCCAACCTGCAGAGAACGTTGGCCTCGCCGTCGCGGCAGGTGACGCGAATGACGATCCAGCCCATCTCGATCATTTCGTCGATCCGGGCGATGTCCTTGCGGAGGACATCGGGATCGGTGTGGTGCAGGCCTTCATACTCCATCGCGATCTTCAACTCTGGCCACGCATTGTCGACCTCCCCGATCAACGCGCCGTACTCGTTGTAGATCGGATGCTGTGTCTGCGGTGGCGGATATCCCGCGCGAACAACCAACAGCCGCAACCACGTTTCCTTCGGAGATTCAGCTCCCGGGTCGACCAGGGCAATGCTCGCGCGTGCCTGTTTGATGCCCTTGCGTCCGTTGTGCCGTTGCGCGGCCAGTTCGATGTCAGCGACTTTCAGGCGAGTGGCGCGAGCCAGCGCATCGATCGCTGCCACAGCGGCATCTTCAGGCAGCCGACAGGCGAGATCCACCGCGGTACGAACCGGGGTGGTCAGTCTGATATCGCCGATTCGGCAGATTTCGTCATCGTCGATCACGTCGGCCCACGCGACGACTCCCCGGGTCGGCCGCCGATTGGTGTCGAGAATGTTGGCGGGAAGCGCAGCATCGATCCAACGGGCTCCGTGCAGCGCCGACGCGGAGTACCCGGCCAGCACGCCCCGCCGTCGTGATCGCAACCAGGCCGCTTTGGCGCGCAGCACCGCGGTAGGCCGAGTCCCCCGCGGGACATAGATGTCGTGGTGCACGGCGGTGAACCGCACGCGCAGTTCGTGGCGGGTCAGGTCTCCGGCCGCAATCGCCTCACTCCCGATGAACGGGTCCACCATGCGGGAGAAG
Source organism: Mycobacterium sp. IDUB_17 (assembly GCF_055419465.1). Taxonomy (NCBI): domain Bacteria; kingdom Bacillati; phylum Actinomycetota; class Actinomycetes; order Mycobacteriales; family Mycobacteriaceae; genus Mycobacterium; species Mycobacterium sp. IDUB_17. The sequence goes on from NZ_JBVAXS010000004.1 coordinate 694,579, forward strand.
TGTGCCCGCACCCACCGACAGCCTCGCGTTCGTAACGTGGTGGCGAAGAAGAACGGGCAGATTCATACGGTCAATGCAATTTCCGTGACTAGGGAGGTTGCAGGTGCCGCCGGCTTATCCACGTGTGATGCG
>NZ_JBVAXS010000005.1:0-539500 GCF_055419465.1 Mycobacterium sp. IDUB_17
CGGAAGCTAAGCCTGCCAGCGCCGATGATACTACCCTTTCGGGTGGAAAAGTAGGACACCGCCGAACACAAATTAAGTCCCGAGCCCTCCAATTTCGATTGGAGGGCTCGGGCATTTTTGTATGCAGGGACGTTTCAATTCGTGAAATGGAATTGAAACGTCCCTTACTCAATTGAACAGAGCCGGCGTCGTGCGGCTTTTCTCCAATTCCAACAATGCCCGCTTGCGGTCCAGGCCGCCGCCGTAGCCGGTGAGACTGCCATTCGCACCGATCACCCGATGACACGGCACGATGATGCCGATCGGATTGTGCCCGTTGGCCAGACCGACGGCTCGCGATGCCGATGGTGAACCGATCTGCCGCGCGATCTCGCCGTATGAGCAGGTCTCGCCGTAGGGAATGGTCTGCAGGGCCTCCCACACCCGGCGTTGAAACTGCGTCCCCACCATGTCCAGCTCGAGGTCGAACTCGGTACGGTCGCCGGCGAAATAGGCGGACAGTTGATCGACGGCGTCTGAGAACGCCGTGTCATCGGCGTCCCAGCCCTCGCGGCTCGGTTCGTACGTCTGATCCACCATTCGTAGGTGCATCAGCTTTCCATCCCGGCCGGCCAGCGTGAGGAGGCCGACCGGGCTGTCCATGGTGCGGTAGTGCAGTGTCGTCATGACTTCTCCTGTCGATCGTTCGGGGGCCATTCGTTCACCGCGTGGTCCAGTGTGGTCCACAGGTGTTGTGTTGCATAAGCGCGCCATGGCCGCCATCTGGTGCTGTGTTCCACGAGTCCGTCCGCGGGCAGGCCGAGGTGGCCGGCGGCCGCGCGTACACCGAGATCGGTGGCGGGGAAGGCATCTGGATCACCGAGGCCGCGCATGGCGATCACCTCGGTGGTCCATGGCCCCACCCCGGGCAGGGCAAGCAGCTGTTCACGGGCCCGCTCCCAGTCGCATCCCGGATCGAGGACGAGGTCGCCATCAGCGATGGCAGCGACCAGTGTTGTGACGGTCCGTTTCCTGGACGCCGGCATCGCCAGATCGTCGGGATTCAGGCCGGCGAGATCGGTGATGCTCGGAAATACGTGTGTCAGCCCTCCGGCCTCGTCCGTAACGGTGGTTCCGTAGCCGGCTACGAGGCGCCCGACATGTGTACTCGCCGCCTTGATGGACACCTGCTGGCCGATCACCACCCGGAGTGCGAGTTCGGATTCGTCGACGGTGCGCGGAATGCGTTGCCCGGGTGCCTTGGCCACGACAGCCGCGAGCCGGGGGTCCGCCTGGAGTGCTTCCACCACGGCCTCGGGATCGGCGTCGAGGTCCAGCAGGCGTCGACACCGTGCGATGGCGGCCGCCAGGTCGCGGAAGTCCTCGAGTACCAACTGGCACCGGACATGGTCAGGCTGTGGTGTCAGGCTGACCACCCCATGGCCGTGTGGCAGCCGGAGGGTGCGCCGGTACTGCCCGTCGCGCACGTCTTCCAAGCCTGGCACCACACTGGCCGCCAGATGTCCGAACATCCCTTCGTACGCGAAAGGGGTGCGTACCGGCAGCCGTAGTGACACCACGCCGGGGGCAGCCGAGGCGTCGGCTGCGAATCGGTTGCGGGCCCGCAGCCGCAGCTCAGTCGGCGTCAGATCGCAGACTGCGCGCACGGTGTCGTTGAACTGACGGATGCTGGCGAAACCTGCGGCAAACGCAACGTCGGCGAACGGCAGCTCGGTTGTCTCGATCAGTACCCGGGCTGTCTGGGTGCGTTGCGCCCGGGCCAATGCCAGGGGATTTGCCCCCAGCTCGGCCTGCATGATGCGTTGCAGCTGCCGGCTCGTGTAGCCGACGCGGGCGGCCAGCCCCGTCACCCCTTCGCGGTCCACGGTGCCATCGGCGATCAGCCGCATGCAGCGCGCCACGATGTCGCCCCGCACGTTCCATTCGGGAGAGCCCGGTGAGGCGTCGGGACGGCACCGTTTGCAGGCTCGAAAGCCGGCTGCCTGGGCGGCAGCCGCTGTTGGATAGAACCGCATATTGCGGGCAAAAGGCGGCCGCACCGGGCAGCTGGGACGGCAGTAGATGCCTGTGGTGAGCACGGCGGTGACGAACCAGCCGTCGAACCGCGCGTCCTTCGACTGGACTGCCCGGTAACAGCGATCGAAATCCTCGTGCATGAATTCCACGATGGCACGACAGCCGGCACTTCACTAGCGGAAAAGCGACATGGTCGTGGGCGGGTGCCCGCGGTTAGACTGCGATCCGTGGCCGAGCTGGTGCAGCACTACCTGGACCGGATCCGTGCCGAGCAGATCGAACTGCGCGAAGGCGCCCTGGCGAGCTATATCCCGGAACTCGCCAATGTCGAACCCGAGGGGTTCGGGCTGAGTCTGTCCTCCTCGGACGGCTATGTCTACGAATCTGGCGACACCGCAGTGGAATTCACCATCCAGTCCATCTCCAAGCCGTTCACGTACGCGCTGGCGCTGGACCAGATCGGCCAGGATGCCGTTGATGCCAGGATCGGCGTCGAACCCTCAGGTGAGGCGTTCAACGAGATCAGCGTCGACGATGTGACCAAGACACCGAAGAATCCGATGATCAATGCCGGTGCCATTGCGGCGGTTTCGCTGATCCCCGGGGCCGACGCCGACGAGCGGTTCGACCGCATCCATGAGTTCTACTCGGCGTGTGCGGGCCGAAGGCTCGAGATCGACATGGATGTGTACGCCTCGGAGAAGGCGACCGGTAACCGCAATCGGGCGATCGCTTACATGTTGACCAGTTTCGGTGCGCTGGAAGGTGATCCGGACGAGGTCCTCGACGTGTACTTCCGGCAGTGTTCGGTCAAGGTGACGAGCACCGACCTGGCCCGGATGGCCGCCACCTTGGCCCGGGGCGGATTCAACCCGTTGACAGGTCGACGGGTGATCGATGCGAACGTGGTTCGGCGCACCCTCAGCGTGATGGTGACCTGCGGGATGTACGACGCGACAGGCGATTGGGTCAGCGCCGTCGGCATGCCCGCCAAGAGTGGTGTCGGCGGCGGGATCGTGGCGGTGCTACCTGGCCAAATCGGCATCGGTGTCTACTCACCGCGCCTGGATTCCCGTGGCAACAGCGTGCGCGGGGTACAGGTGTGCCGCAACCTTTCCGCGCAGCTGGGACTGCACTTCCTCACGGTGGGCCGTGAGTCGTCGTCGACCCTGCGGGCGGTGTTCGACGCCGGCCCGGGCATTCGGGTCTACGAGGTGCAGGGCGATCTGTTGTTCGCCGGGGCCGAGCAGGTACTGCGGACCGCCGAGCACGATCGTGGTGAATGGGAGGTCGCCGTGCTCGACGTCACCCGCGTCGATGACATCAACGATGCCGCGCGCGGCATGCTGACCGGAATGCGGGCAAGCCTGGCTGCGGCAGGTAAGGACGCCTATCTCGTCGACCCCGACGGCCGCGTGGTGCCGGCCGACCGGCGCGACGATTACGACGCCATCGTGTTCCGCACCGTCGACGAGGCAGTCGACGCAGCGCGGCAGTGGGGCGCCGGCTAGGCCGGTACGGCCACGCGGGTCGGCTCGCCCAGACCGCGTAGGGTTACCGATTCGCCCAGCGACCAACGGGCCCTTTCGGTTTCGGACGCGTTGGCGATGGTGTCCGATGACGCCACCAGGTGCCCGGGCACTTGCTTCGAGAAATCGCACAGCCGTGCGGCCTCGTTGACCGGCTCCCCGATCACGGTGTACTCGAAGCGTTGCTTGGCGCCGACGTTGCCCGCCACCACCTGGCCGGCCGCCACTCCGATGCCTGCCTCGAGCTCGGGCACCTCGATGCGCAGCCGCCGCGCGATCGCCCGTGCGGCCCCGAGTGCCTCGTCCTCGGGGTTGGGCAGCGAGACCGGCGCCCCGAACACCGCCAGTATTGCGTCGCCTTCGAACTTGTTGACCAGGCCGCGGTGGTTGTCGACCTCGTCGACGATGACGGCGAAGAACCGGTTGAGCAGATCGACCACCTCGACCGCGGGACGCGTGGTGACCAGCTGCGTCGAGCCGATCACGTCGACGAAAATCACTGCGGCGTGGCGTTCCTCGCCGCCGAGGACGGGCTTCTCTTGCTCGGCCAGGGCCGCGACCTCGCGGCCGACATGTCGGCCGAACAGATCGCGGACGCGTTCGCGTTCGCGCAGGCCGTGCACCATCGAGTTGAATCCCCGTTGCAGCTGGCCCAGTTCGGTGCCGTCGAACACCACCAGGTTGGTGTCCAGATCGCCCCGTTCGACACGGTTGAGGGCCGCACGCACGACGCGGATCGGAGTTGCGGTCAGATACGACAGGATCCACATCAGCAGGAAACCGAACACCAGCGCAAACGAGCCGAGGCCGATGACGGCGTAGGCGAATTGCGTCGGAGTCAGGTTGTTGAGTGTCAGGGCGAACATCGCGGCCAGCATGATGCCCAAGATGGGAACGCCCGAGCCCAGTGCCCACACCACCATGGTGCGGCCCATGATGCCCGGCGCCAGCCGTACCGGCGGCGGGCCTGCCTCCAGTGCCTGCGCGGCAACCGGCCGCAGTGCGAACTCGGTGAACAGATGGCAGCTGACCGACACCACGATTCCCGGAAACGTGATGCCCAGCAGGAACTTCGGAATGTAATTGGTGTCGACGAGCCCGTACAGCGTTGTCAGTAGGGCGGCGCCGAGACCCCACAGGACAAGCAGCACGCGGGTGAGCCGGAACGGGGCGAAGAAGGTGTTGCGCTGATCGGCAATGGTGGGGGGTCGTTCTTCGATGGCCCAGCGCACGTTGTCGATCACCCGCGTCGTCGCCCAGAACACCCCGACGATCAGCGCCATGGCCATGTAGACGGGGGCCACGATGAAGGTGATCCAGCGGACCGGCGGAGCGAACACGTCGGGTGCCGGGAACAGCAGCGTGACGATGATCATCGAGATGCCGATGCCGAGCAGATTCCCGGCAATCACGAACGTCGTGAGGATCGCCTGGATGCGCACCCTGCGGCGGCGCTGACTTTCCGATACCCGGCCCAGCACCCACGATCCGTATTCCGGAGTGATCGGGAGCCTGCTGTTCTGGCGGGTGACGCCTTCAAGCACCCGGCCCAGCCGTCGTGCCAGCGATTTGTCGGAGTTCATTGTGGCGACAGCCTAGTTCGTTCCAGATGCCCTTAAGGTGGATCGGGTGCGCCTCGTGATTGCCCAGTGCACCGTCGACTATGTCGGGCGGCTGACCGCCCACCTCCCATCGGCCCGCCGGCTGTTGTTGTTCAAGTCCGACGGTTCGATCAGTGTCCATGCCGACGATCGCGCCTACAAGCCGCTGAACTGGATGAGTCCGCCGTGCTGGCTCACCGAGGATGACAACGACGGCGTGCCGGTGTGGGTGGTCGAGAACAAGGCCGGTGAGCAGTTGCGCATCACGGTCGAGGACGTCGAGCACGATTCCAGCCACGAACTCGGTGTCGACCCGGGTCTGGTGAAGGACGGCGTGGAGGCGCACCTGCAGGTGCTGCTGGCCGAACATGTCGAGCTGCTGGGGGCGGGCTACACACTGGTGCGCCGCGAGTACCCGACTGCCATCGGCCCGGTCGATCTGATGTGTCGTGACGAGCTGGGCCGCTCGGTGGCCGTGGAGATCAAGCGCCGTGGGGAGATCGACGGTGTGGAACAGCTGACGCGCTACCTCGAACTGCTCAACCGCGATACCGTGCTGGCCCCGGTGGCCGGCGTGTTCGCCGCCCAGCAGATCAAACCGCAGGCCCGAACTCTGGCCACGGACCGTGGAATCCGTTGTGTGACTTTGGATTATGACCAGATGCGGGGCATGGACAGCGACGAATACCGGCTGTTCTGATGCGCCGTCGGCCCCGCGAACACCGTCGGTTGGCGCCATTGCCGCCGACGCGTCGGGTCGAGACCGGGCCCGATGGTTACGACTACGAGGTGCGGGTCGTGGCCGCCTCGCGTGCGGTGAAGGTTTATCGATGCCCGGGATGTGACCACGAGATCCGCGTGGCGACCGCGCACGTGGTGGTGGTGCCGATCGACGTCGGCGATATCGATGACCGCAGGCATTGGCACACCGCCTGCTGGGCGAATCGGGTCAATCGCGGCCCGACGAGAAAGTGGTCTTAGTGCTCTGAATCCGCGGCCGGTTCCACCAACTCGATCAGCACGCCGCCGGCGTCCTTCGGGTGGATGAAGTTGATGCGCGAGTTGGCCGTGCCCTTTCGGGGGGCCTCGTAGAGCAGTCGAACGCCCTGGCTGCGCAGGCGCTCACTCAGTGCGTCGATGTCGCTGGTCCGGTAGGCCAGCTGCTGCAGGCCGGGGCCGCTTCGATCGATGAACTTGGCGATCGTCGACTTCTCGTTCAACGGGGCCAGCAGCTGGATCTGGGCGCTGCCCTTGGCGGCGCCGCGCACCGAGAGCATGGCCTCGCGCACGCCCTGCTCCTCGTTGATCTCCTCGTGCAGGACGATCATGCCGAGGTTGTCGTGGTACCACTTGGCCGCGGCATCCAGATCGGGAACGGCGATACCGACGTGATCGATCGCCGTCACCAGCGCGGAAGCGAGGGCGGGACGGGCATCAACCTGATCGGCGGTCATAACGTAACGGTAACCTCTACCTGAACGTTTGCGTATGTGTGATCGCCCACACAGCTCTTGGACCCTGGCTTTGGAGGTAGGAAATGACTGCGGAATCTCGCACGTCGGTGATCGTTGCTGGAGCGCGTACTCCGGTCGGCAAGTTGATGGGCTCGCTGAAGGACTTTTCCGGCAGTGACCTGGGGGCAATCGCAATCCGCGGTGCCCTGGAGAAGGCCAAGGTTGATGCTTCGCTGGTCGACTACGTGATCATGGGCCAGGTGCTGACCGCGGGCGCCGGGCAGATGCCCGCCCGCCAGTCCGCGGTGGCCGCCGGTATCGGCTGGGACGTGCCCGCGCTGACCATCAACAAGATGTGCCTTTCGGGCATCGATGCCATCGCCCTGGCCGACCAGCTGATCCGCGCCGGTGAGTTCGAGGTCGTGGTCGCCGGTGGCCAGGAATCGATGAGCCAGGCCCCGCACCTGCTGCCCAAGAGCCGTGAGGGCTACAAGTACGGCGATGCGACGCTGGTCGACCACCTGGCTTATGACGGTCTGCACGACGTGTTCACCGACCAGCCGATGGGGGCGCTCACCGAGCAGCGCAACGACGTCGACAAGTTCACCCGCGCTGAGCAGGACGAGTTTGCGGCCCAGTCGCACCAGAAGGCCGCCGCGGCATGGAAGGACGGGGTGTACGCCGACGAGGTGGTGCCGGTGTCGATCCCGCAGCGCAAAGGCGACCCGATCGAGTTCGCCGAGGACGAGGGAATCCGGGCCAACACCACGGCCGAATCGCTCGGTGGCCTGCGCCCGGCTTTCCGCAAGGACGGCACCATCACCGCCGGCTCGTCGTCGCAGATCTCCGACGGTGCGGCCGCGGTCGTGGTGATGAGCAAGGCCAAGGCTCAGGAGCTGGGCCTGGACTGGCTGTGCGAGATCGGTGCACACGGTGTGGTGGCCGGTCCGGACTCCACGTTGCAGAGCCAGCCGGCCAACGCGATCAAGAAGGCCGTCGAGCGTGAGGGCATCAGCGTCGATCAGTTGGACGTCCTCGAGATCAACGAGGCGTTCGCCGCGGTGTCGCTGGCCTCGACCAAGGAGCTGGGCGTTGATCCGGCAAAGGTGAACGTCAACGGCGGCGCTATCGCGATCGGTCACCCGATCGGCATGTCGGGTGCCCGCATCACGCTGCATGCGGCACTGGAACTGGCCCGCAAGGGGTCCGGCTACGCGGTGGCCGCGCTCTGTGGTGCCGGTGGCCAGGGCGATGCGCTGATCCTTCGTCGCTGACAGCTAATCGGCGAATTACAACGACGCTGTGTAGTAGCTGGCGCCACGGTTGGGCACAATGGTGGCCATGGCAAGCACATTCGATGTCCGTACCGAAGCCGGCCGGTTCCGTCTGGTGGCGATCGCTGAGGCGATCAGCTGGGCCGGTCTGCTGATCGGCATGTACTTCAAGCGGGTCCATTCGTCGGGCACCGAGATCGGGGTGCAGGTCTTCGGGCCGGTGCACGGAGTGCTGTTCCTGGCGTACCTGTTCACCGCGCTGATGGTCGCAATGGCCGTCGGCTGGAGTGCCCGGACGTGGATTCTGGCGTTGCTGGGCAGCATCGTGCCATTGGGCAGTGTGATCTTTGTCATGTGGGCTGATCGCGCTGGCCGGTTGGTTTCGGGCGCGGAGTCGGGTGATGCCCCGGCCGTGGTGTCGCAACCGGGCGGCGCCCTGCCGGAAACAACGTGACAGACTTGGTGACGTGACTCGTCCACGACCTTCTGTGGGGCCGGCGCTGGCCGGCGCGGTTGACCTCTCGGCACTCAAGCAGCGGCCCGCCGCGGCCGGTTCGGGCGGCGGCAGTCCCAGCCCGGCCGGCGGCCCGAATATCACCGAGGTCAACGAAGCCAACTTCGAAGCCGAGGTGCTGGTCCGCTCGGGCCAGGTGCCGGTAGTGGTGCTGCTGTGGTCGCCGCGCAGCGATTCCAGCGCCGCGCTGGGGGACACCCTGGCGGGTCTGGCTGCGGCAGACAACGGCAAATGGTCACTCGCGCTGGTCAACGTCGACACCACTCCGCGAGTGGCGCAGATGTTCGGAATCCAGGGCGTGCCGACCGTCGTCGCGCTCGCCGGAGGACAGCCGATCGCCAGCTTCCAGGGCTCGCAACCGGCCGACGAACTCCGTCGCTGGGTCGATTCGCTGCTCGAGGCGACCGCGGGCAAGCTGACCGGATCCGGTTCGGGCGATGATGAGCCTGAGCAGGTCGATCCCGAACTGGCCGCGGCCAGAGCTGCTCTCGACGAAGGCGACTTCGCCGCCGCGTCGGCTGCTTATCAGGCAATCCTCGATGCCCAGCCCAACCACGCCGAGGCCAAGGGCGCGGTGCGGCAGATCGCATTCCTGGAGCGGGCAAGCGCCCAGCGCCCCGACGCGGTGGCCGCGGCCGACGCTGCTCCCGACGACATCGAGGCGGCACTCGCCGCCGCCGACGCCGAGATCCTGGCCCAGAACGTGTCAGCGGCGTTCGATCGGCTCATCGCGCTTATCAAGCGCACTGCGGGCGACGACCGGACCACGGTGCGGACCCGGCTCGTCGAGCTGTTCGACCTGTTCGACCCGGCCGATCCCGACGTGGTCGCGGGTCGTCGCAATCTGGCCAACGCGCTGTACTGATTTTCGTTCGCCGAACAGACACAAAGCTGCCGCTACTTGCCTGAAATTGGGCAGTTTTGTGTCTGCTGGCGGGACAAGTCAGGCGGGCTCGAACCACAGCATCGCCAGCGGCGGCAGCACCATCACCGCCGAGGCCGGGCGGCCGTGCCACGGCTCGTCGGTGGCCTGCACCACGCCGAAGTTCCCGATGCCCGACCCGTTGTAGATGGTCGCGTCGGTGTTGAGTACCTCCTGCCAGGCACCGGCGTGCGGCAGGCCCAGCCGGTACTCGCTGTGCTCACTCCCGGCGAAGTTGACCACGCAGGCCAGCACGGAACCGTCGGCGCCGAACCGTAGGAAGCTCAGCACGTTGTTGGCCGAGTCGTTCGCGTCGATCCAGGAGTAGCCCTCGGGGCTGGTGTCGCGGCTCCACAGCGCCGGGTGGCGCCGATAGATGCCGTTGAGATCGCGCACCAATCGCTGCACGCCGCCGGAGAAGCCCTGCTCGTCGAGTTGGAACCAATCCAGTCCGCGTTCCTCCGACCATTCGGCCCGCTGCCCGAATTCCTGGCCCATGAACAGCAGTTGCTTACCGGGGTGGGCCCACTGATAGGCCAGCAGGCTGCGCAGCCCCGCCGCCTTGGCGTGGTCGTCACCGGGCATCCGGCCCCACAGCGTGCCCTTGCCGTGCACGACCTCGTCGTGGCTGATCGGCAGCACGTAGTTCTCGCTGAACGCGTACAGCATCGAGAACGTCATCTCGTGATGGTGGTAGCTGCGGTGCACCGGGTCATGGCTGACGTAGTCGAGCGTGTCGTTCATCCAGCCCATGTTCCATTTCATCGAGAAACCAAGGCCGCCAAGGTTGGTCGGGCGGGTGACACCGGGCCAGGAGGTCGACTCCTCGGCGATGGTGACGATTCCCGGGGTCACCTTGTGCACGGTGGCGTTCATCTCCTGCAGGAACTGCACCGCCTCCAGATTCTCCCGACCACCGTGGATATTGGGCGTCCAGCAGCCCTCGGGGCGGGAGTAGTCGAGGTAGAGCATCGAGGCGACGGCGTCTACCCGGAGTCCGTCGACGTGATATTCCTTCAGCCAGTACAAGGCGTTGGCGACCAGGAAGTTGCGCACCTCGGGCCGGCCGAAGTCGAAAACGTAGGTGCCCCAGTCGAGCTGCTCGCCGCGATGCGGGTCGGAATGCTCGTAGAGCGGCGTGCCGTCGAATCGGCCCAGCGCCCACGCGTCCTTGGGGAAGTGGGCAGGGACCCAGTCGACGATCACTCCGATCCCGGCCCGATGCAGCGAATCCACGAGATACCGGAAGTCGTCAGGAGTTCCCAGGCGTGAGGTCGGGGCGTAGTAGGACGTGACCTGGTAGCCCCACGAGCCGCCGAACGGATGCTCGGCCACCGGGAGCAGTTCGACGTGGGTGAAGCCCTGCTCCACAACGTAATCGGTCAGCTCGGTGGCCAGTTGCCGGTAACTGAGCCCCGGGCGCCAGGACATCAGGTGCACCTCGTAGGTGCTCATCGGTTCGAAAACCGGGTTCTGCGCGGCGCGACGGGCCATCCACATTCCGTCGTTCCAGGTGTAGGAGCTGGTGGTGACCCGGGATGCGGTTTGCGGTGGTACCTCGGTGGCGAATGCCATCGGGTCGGCGCGGTCGGTGGTCACTCCGCCGGCGCCGTGTACGCGGAATTTGTACAGGCCGCCGACGGGGAACCCGGGCCAGAACAGTTCCCATACCCCGGAGGACCCCAGCACGCGCATCTGCGCCTCGTTGCCATCCCAGTGGTTGAAGTCACCGATCACGCTGACGCCCTTGGCATTCGGTGCCCATACTGCGAACGAGACACCGTCCACCACCCCGTCGGGGGTGGTGAAGCTGCGCGGGTGCGTGCCCAGGATCTCCCAGAGGCGTTCGTGGCGGCCCTCGGCGAACAGATGCAGGTCCAGTTCACCGAGGGTGGGCAGGAACCGGTAGGCGTCGGCGGTGGTGTGGGTGAAGATCGTGTCGTCGGCACCCGGATAGCCGATCTCCAGGCGGTAGTCGGCCAGGTTGGTGAACGGAACGGACACCGCGAAAAGCCCGGAGTCGATGTGCTGCAGTGGGAATCGATCACCGCCGATCACCGCCACGACCTTGGAGGCGTGTGGGCGGAAGGCGCGGATCACGGTCCGGCCGTTGAATTCATGGGCGCCGAGCACCGAATGCGGGTCGTGGTGTTGACCGATCAGCAGCCGCTGGATGTCGGTAGGGTCGGGCCGCAGATGTAGGTCGGTGAGGTGGTTGCTTCTTGTCATCTCGTTCTCATTCCCTGCGTAGCAAGCCCAGTCGTTGCTCATAGGGTACGAGCGGCATGTTCAAAACGTGCGCCACCGCCTTGGCGGGATCGATGCGCACGTAATTCGACTGCCCCCATTGGTATTCCTCGCCGGTGATCTCGTCACGTACCCAGAACCGGTCATGTGCTTCCATACCCAGTGCACCCATGTTCAACCACAACGTGGCCTCCTCCGGGCTGAACGGGTTGAGGGTGACCACCACGAGCACGGTGTCTCCGGTGATCGGGTCGAACTTGCTGTAGGCGAGCAGTGCGTCGTTGTCCACGTGGTGGAAGGTCAGAGTCCGCAGCTGGCGCAGCGCGGGGTGCAGGCGCCGGATCTCGTTGAGGCGGGTCACGAATGGCTCAAGCGAGCGGCCCTCGGCCAGCGCGGCCGCGAAGTCGCGGGGGCGCAGTTCGTATTTCTCGGAGTCGAGGTACTCCTCGCTGCCCTCCCGGACGGCCCGGTGCTCGAACAGTTCGAAACCGGAGTACATGCCCCACGACGGGCTCATCGTGGCGGCCAGTACCGCGCGGATCGCGAACATGCCCGGACCGCCGTGCTGCAGTGACTCGTGAAGGATGTCGGGGGTGTTGACCCACAGGCTGGGCCGTGCGTTGTCGGCGTTCGCGGTGATCTCGTTGCCGAATTCGGTGAGCTCCCACTTGTTGGTCCGCCAGGTGAAGTATGTGTAGGACTGGGTGAACCCGCGTTTGGCCAGGCCGTAGAGCCGCGCCGGTCGGGTGAACGCCTCGGACAGGAACAGCACGTCCGGATCCTCGTTCTTGACCTCGGCGATCAGCCAGACCCAGAAGTTCGGCGGCTTGGTGTGCGGGTTGTCGACACGAAAGATCTTGACGCCGTGTGAGATCCAGAAGCGCACCACTCGTAGCACCTCGTGGTACAGGCCGGCGGGATCATTGTCGAAGTTGAGCGGATAGATGTCCTGGTATTTCTTGGGCGGGTTCTCCGCGTAGGCGATGGTGCCGTCGGGTAACACCGTGAACCACTCCGGATGTGCAGCGGCCCAAGGATGATCGGGCGCGCACTGCAGCGCCAGGTCCAGCGCCACCTCGACACCCTGCTTGCGGGCGGCGGCTACGAAGGCATCGAAGTCGTCGATCGTCCCCAGTGCAGGGTGCACGGCGTCATGGCCGCCCTCGTCGCTGCCGATCGCCCACGGCGACCCGACGTCATCCGGCGCGGCGGTCACCGCGTTGTTGCGGCCTTTGCGATGCACTTTGCCGATGGGGTGGACGGGCGGCAGGTAGACGATGTTGAAACCCATGCGGGCGATCCGGGGGAGCTGCCCGGCGGCGGTGGCGAATGTTCCGTGCACCGGATGCCCGGCTTTGTCCCAACCGCCCGTGGACCGCGGGAACACCTCGTACCACGAAGAGAACCGGGCCAGCGGCCGGTCCACCCAGACGCCGTATTGTTCACCGCGGGTGACCAACTCGCGCAGGGGGTACTGGTCGAGCAGTTCGGTGACCTCGTCGGACAGCGCCGCCCCGGCACGCAGGAACGGGTCGCCGGGAGTACGAAGCGCCGCGGCCGCCTCGATCATCGGATCGCGCAGTTTGCGGGGCACCCCGGCGGCGGCACGCTCGAGCAGGCGCGCTCCGATCAGCAGGTCGTTGGACAACTCGGCCTCACTCTGCCCGGCGCCCAATTTGGCCTCGACCGCGTGCCGCCAGGTGGTCAGCGGATCGCCCCAGCCGTCGACCCGGTAAGTCCACAGTCCGACGCTGTCGGGGGTGAACTGGCCGTGGAAGACATCGGGGGTGTGCCCGGTGGACATGGGCAGGGCCTGCGGCTTGATGCGCTGTGCGGGACGCCTCACCGCATCGATCGACGCGGGTACCGCCGCGGTGCCGGGTCCGGTGGCCAGCCGCGGGTAACCGGTGCCGAGATAACGCACCACGAGGGTGGCCGCGACCGCGTCATGGCCTTCGCGCCAAACGGTGGCCCGCACCGGCACCACCTCGCCGACGACGGCTTTCGCCGGGAACTGCCCGCCGAAGACCACAGGCGCGACATCGTCGATTCCGATCCGACCGGCCACCCATCCACTCCTCACATCGTCTCGGTCAAGCGGCTGTCTCTCGTGCACTCGCCTTGTCGCGTCTGATACCCACCGTAATGGGCTGCCCAATCTCGCGGGCGTTAAGCGTGACGTGAACGGCCTCTGTACGGATGCCGCTCACCGCTGCGCGAACCGGAATTGTCAGTAAGGTTGGATCGCGTGAAAGCCCTCCGAAGGTTCACCGTCCGCGCGCACCTTCCCGAGCGGTTGGCGGCGCTGGAACGGCTGTCGATCAACCTGCGCTGGTCGTGGCACAAGCCGACCCAGGATCTGTTTGCTGTCATCGACGCCGACCTGTGGGAGCAGACCAGCGGCGACCCGGTGGCGCTGCTGGGGGCCGTCAGCCCGAAACGGCTCGACGAACTGGCCGCTGACGAATCGTTCCTGGGCCGACTCGATGAGCTGGCCGCCGACCTGGACAACTATCTGAGCCGCCCGCTGTGGTACCAGCAGCAGATCATCGACGGGGTCGAGATGCCGAAGGGCATCGCGTATTTCTCGATGGAGTTCGGTGTCGCCGAGGTGCTGCCCAACTACTCCGGCGGTCTGGGCATCCTGGCCGGTGACCATCTGAAGTCCGCATCGGATCTGGGTCTGCCGTTGGTCGCGGTAGGCCTGTACTACCGCTCGGGTTACTTCCGGCAATCCCTGACCGCTGACGGTTGGCAGCACGAGACCTACCCGTCGCTGGACCCGCAGGGGCTGCCGCTGCGGCTGCTCACCGACGCGGCCGGGGCGCCGGTGCTGGTCACGCTGGCGCTGCCCGATGCCCGTGAGCTGCGAGCCCGGGTATGGATCGCGCAGGTGGGCCGGATTCCGCTGCTGCTGCTCGATTCCGACGTCCCGGAGAACGAGCACGAACTGCGCAGTGTCACCGACCGGTTGTACGGCGGCGACCAGGAACACCGCATCAAGCAGGAGATCCTGGCCGGTATCGGCGGGGTGCGCGCGATCCGGGCGTTCACCGAGATCGAGAACCTGCCCGCCCCCGAGGTGTTCCACATGAACGAGGGCCATGCCGGCTTCCTCGGCGTGGAACGTATCCGCGAACTGGTCGCAGCGGGGCTGGAATTCGACACCGCACTGACCGTGGTGCGGTCATCGACGGTATTCACCACCCACACCCCGGTCCCGGCCGGCATCGACCGGTTCCCGGTCGAGATGATCAGGCGCTACTTCGGGAGCCCGCCCGGCGGTCCGGCCGACAGTCGCCTGCTGCCCGGTGTGCCGTTGGAGCGGGTGGTCGCGTTCGGTGCCGAGGACGATCCGTCGAAGTTCAACATGGCGCACATGGGCCTCCGGCTGGCACAGCGGGCCAACGGGGTTTCGCTGCTGCACGGCCGGGTCAGTCGGGGGATGTTCAACGACCTGTGGCCGGGATTCGACCGGGCCGAGGTGCCGATCGGATCGATCACCAACGGTGTGCATGCCCCGACCTGGGCGGCCCCACAGTGGTTGGCCCTGGGCCGGGAGCTGATCGGCTCGGAGGCCGCAGAACCGGCGGTGTGGGAGCGGCTACAGGAGGTCGAACCGGGGCACATGTGGTGGATCCGCTCCCAGCTGCGCGAGACGCTGATCGGTGACGTGCGTGCCCGCCTGCGCCGCTCCTGGCTGGAGCGCGGTGCGTCCGAAGCCGAACTGGGCTGGATCGCAACGGCTTTCGATCCGGAGGTGCTGACCGTCGGGTTCGCCCGACGGGTGCCCACCTACAAGCGGCTGACGCTGATGCTGCGGGACCCGGAGCGGCTGGAGAAACTGCTGCTCGACGACAAGCGGCCGGTGCAGTTGATCGTGGCGGGTAAGTCGCACCCGGCCGACGACGGCGGCAAGGCGCTCATCCAGCAGATCGTGCGGTTCGCCGACCGGCCGGAGGTGCGGCACCGGATCGCGTTCCTGCCGGACTACGACATGTCGATGGCCCGGCTGCTGTACTGGGGTTGCGATGTCTGGCTGAACAATCCGCTGCGTCCGTTGGAGGCCTGCGGGACGTCGGGCATGAAGAGTGCGCTCAATGGCGGGTTGAATCTGTCGATCCGTGACGGCTGGTGGGACGAGTGGTACGACGGCGACAACGGATGGGAGATCCCGACCGCCGACGGAGTCGACGACGAGGCCCGTCGCGACGACCTGGAGGCCGCCGCTCTCTACGACCTCCTCGAACACGCCGTCACGCCGAAGTTCTACGAGCGCGACGAGCACGGGGTGCCGACCCGCTGGGTCGAGATGGTGCGCCACACGCTGCAGGTGCTCGGGCCGAAGGTACTGGCCTCGCGCATGGTGCGGGACTACACCGAGAAGTACTACCTGCCGGCCGCGCAGTCGTTGCGCGAGACCGTCGAGGCCACCTCGGGGGAGCCGTTCGGTGCGGCCCGGGAATTGGCCGAATACCGGCGGCGGGCGCAGGAGGCCTGGCCGAAGATTCAGATCACCGACGTGGACAGCTACGGCCTGCCGGACACGCCGCTGTTGGGGTCGCAGCTGACGCTGACCGCCACGGTGCAATTGGCCGGCCTGCGGCCCGACGAAGTCACGGTGCAGGCCGTGCTGGGCCGGGTGGATGCCGGCGACGTGATCCTGAATCCGGTGACTGTGCCGATGGCGCACACCGGTTCGGCAGACGGCGGTACCGAGGTGTTCTCGACCAGCACGCCGCTGCCGGTGGCCGGGCCGGTTGGCTACACCGTGCGGGTGTTGCCGCACCATCGGCTGCTGACCGCTGACAACGAGCTCGGACTGGTGGCGCTGGCTTGAGTAAGGCGCTCAAAGTTCAGCTCGACGGCGGACCGTACGCGCTGGCTGCAGGCAGTGACGGAGCGATGTGGGTGACCTTGGTGCACAGTGGCGCCGTCGCCCGGGTTTCGCCCACCGGCGAGGTCAGCACATACTCGGTCGGAGAATGCTCCCGTCCGTCGATCATCGCGGCCGGATCGGACGGGGCACTGTGGTTCACCCGGTCCGGCGACGATCGGATCGGCCGGATAACCACGGCGGGGGAGTTGAGTTCCTTCGAATTGCCCGGGGGCAGTGCCCCTTTCGGGATCACCGCGGGCCCCGACGATGCGTTGTGGTTCACCACGATGTCGTCCGGCGAGATCGGCAGGATCAGCACCGACGGCGAGATCTCCACCGCGGTCACTGTCGGCGGTATGCCGTCGATGATCACCAAGGGGCCTGACGACGCGTTGTGGTTCACGCTCAACGAGACCGGCGCGGTGGGCCGGCTGACCGTCGACGGCGCGCTCAAGGTACGCGAATTACCCACTGCCGCAGCCGGTCCCGTCGGTATCGCGGCCACCCATGACGACGCGGTGTGGTTCACCGAGATCCGCGCGGACAAGATCGGCCGAATCCCGGTCGGCGATGCGATCCAGGAATTGGATCTGCCGGGCAAGCCGCATGCGGTGGTCGCCGACCCGACCGACGGAGTGTGGGTCAGCTTGTGGGGCGCCGACCAGATCGCCCGGATCAGCGGAGACGGGGACGTGGTGACCATCGATCTGCCGTCCGGCAGCGAACCGCACGGGTTGGCGATCGGTCCCGACGGTGCCTGCTGGGTGGCGCTGGAGTGTGGATTCGTCCTGAAAATGCCCACCTGAGTGCGCAGGCGCGCTGACGGTCGGGTAAGTACATGGGCGATACGTTCCCGCTGGGAACCGTAACCGGAGGCCGCCTGTGTTGATTCGCTCCTTCGTACTGCTCACTGCGGCGTCCCTGGCCTGCGCGGCGTCCGTGGCACCGGCATGGGCCGATCCCGTGGTCGCACCCGAGGTCGAGGTCGTCGCCGATGTAGTGCCCGCACCGGGCGAACCGGCCGCGGCCGGCCTGGTCGAGTCGACCGCGCCCGCCACCCTCAAGACCCCGGACGGCTGGAACCTGACCGTGTCGGCCGCTGACGAGACGCAGGCCGCGGTGGCACCGCTGACCACCGCGGTGTCCTCGCGCGAATACGTGGTCGGCGGTACGTACCGCGGCGCGATGTCCGGACCCGGCGGCGGCGATCCGCGCGGCACCCTCGAGGCCGGCTACCAGATCGGTTGCGGCATCGACATGAGTACCTCCAACGGCGTCTCCTTGACCGGCACCGCCGGACTCAACTCGTCCATCGGGGTTCTCGGCACCGACGTG
The DNA here is from genome assembly GCF_055419465.1 of Mycobacterium sp. IDUB_17. Classification (NCBI taxonomy): domain Bacteria; kingdom Bacillati; phylum Actinomycetota; class Actinomycetes; order Mycobacteriales; family Mycobacteriaceae; genus Mycobacterium; species Mycobacterium sp. IDUB_17. The sequence continues at coordinate 17,772 of NZ_JBVAXS010000005.1, forward strand.
GTCTCACCCTGGCCGGAGGGCATCCTGCCGGGGGTCGGCGCGAACATCGGCGGCGGTATCACGGTCGGCCTCAAACCCGGCATCATCAACCTGATCCCGGTGGCCGAGAAGGAGTTCAAGGGCACCGAGCCGTGGGTGATGATCAGCAACTTCCGGGTGAAGATCGACGGCTGCGTGGGGCAGTCGTTCATCCGGTCCTATGCCGTGCTGACCCGGTCGACCGACGAGTCCGAGGCGGTTCTCGCCTGGTACGGCACCACGAAGGTGGTCTGAACTCAGGCGAACCGCTTGAGGCAGCGTTCCTCGTCACCGAGGATGCCGACCCGGAACGCGTCGATGCGGGCGAAACCCGAAGGCACCGACTCGCCGTTGACGTCACTGGCCGCCAACCCGTTGGTGAGCATGCCCGATACCGCCTCGTCGACGTCACCGGCGGTCAGCAGGATCGTGTCACCGTTGGGCAGGTTCACGGGCTTGATCATCTTGGCCGTGGCCACCCCGGTCAGGCAGGCGGTGCGCAGCGCTGCCTCGGCGTTGTCGAGCACCAGGCCCCGGGCATGCTGCAAGGCGAGCATGTATCGCGAGATCAGCACCGAGTAGGCGGTGTTGTCACCGCCGGCCAGGCCGCTGACATCGAGGTCGTCGGACGGTGCGGCAAGCGCCTGTAGCTCGGCCAGATCGATCACGATGGTGTTGGTGTCCGGACAGTACGAGGCCGGCGGGCTGGGCCGTGCGCTCGAACAGTCCACTGCGGCGTCGGGCCGGAAGTTGAGCCGCGGTGGGTCGGCGGGTTTGAAGATGATGTTGAGCGCATCGACCATCGAGCGGACCCAGTGTTCGGTGATGTCCAGGTCGCCGCTCTGGTCCTCAGGTAACAGGACCGGAAGGTCGCCGCGCCGCTGGTCGATCTCCTTGACGTCGATCGCGGCGCAGGCCGCAGGCCCGTCGGTGAACCCGAATTGGAAGGCGGAGATCCGTTCGAACGCCGACCCATGCTCGTCGACCCCGATCTGGGCCTCAGCCTCGGTGAGCAGTGGATCCCGGAACGCGACCACCGCGGCGAGCAGCTTGTTGAGCCCGTCGGCCGTACTGAGTGTGAACCGCGGGGAATCGCCTTGGGCCACCCATCGCATGTAGGTGCCCGCCAGGCAGTCTGCCTGCTGTTCGGCGACCAGGGTGGGCGTCTTGCGGTTGATCAGCCCGGCCTGCTGCTGGATCGCATGGCCGTACTCGTGTGCGAGCACCATGACGGCGCCCATGTCGCCGTTCTGCTTGCGTAGGCCGGGCATCAGCACGCCCCGATCCCAGCCGATGGTCCGATCCGGTTTGCAGAACGCGGCATTGACCAGTCCGTAGGTATCCATGCCGCAGAACTTCCCGTCGAAACTCTCGGCGTCCCAGGAGATCAGCGCGCGCACCGGTTGGAACTCACCGTCGAACACCTCCGAGTAGGCGTTCGACCAGAACTCCTCGAGGTCACTGACGGCACTGGCTGCGAGGTTGTCAGCCTTGCCCCCGTCGGTGTTGTTGACCTTGCGTGAGGGCTTCTCGGCATCTGGGCGCAGCCCACTGGAGCCGTCGGTGGCAGGCATGCCGGCGACCGAGAACGGATCGGCGAACACCGAAACCGCTGTGCCACCGACCAGGGACGAGCACGCGGCCAGTGGCAACACCATGCTCAGCGCGCACGCGATGCCGAACAGGGTGCGTCGGCTCATTTTGCTGCCTTCCGGTGCACTCTGGCGGCCAACTGTCCGCGCGGTTATCCGCACACATTAGTTAACTCGGCGTGCACTGGGTGCGATATCAGCCCGCTCCCCGAAGCCGCTTCAGCGACTGACGCACCCGGTCAGGGTCGGTGGTGGACCAGAACGGTGGCAACGAGGAACGCAGGTACCCGCCATAGCGGGCCGTCGCCAGCCGGGAGTCGAGCACCGCGATCACCCCGCGGTCGTCGGTGTGGCGCAGCAGCCGCCCGGTGCCCTGGGCCAGCAACAGCGCCGCGTGGCTGGCGGCGATCGCCATGAAGCCGTTGCCGCCGTGTGCGCTGATCGCCCGTTGCCGCGCGGTCAACAACGGATCGTCCGGGCGTGGGAAGGGGATCCGGTCGATCAGGACCAACGACAGCGACGGCCCCGGGACGTCCACGCCCTGCCACAGCGACAGGGTGCCGAACAGCGAGGTCTCCGGATCATCGGAAAACTGTTGTACCAGAGCCGAAGTGGTGTCCTCGCCCTGGCAGAGCACCGGGGTTGACAGTCGCCCGCGCATGACCTCGGCGGCGGCCTTGGCCGCGCGCATCGACGAGAACAGGCCCAGGGTGCGGCCACCGGCCGCGGTGATCAGGCCCTCGATCTCGTCCAGGGTGCGGGTATCGGTGCCGTCCCGTCCAGGCGGTGGTAAATGCTTGGCCACGTAGAGAATTGCGGATTTGGCATGGTCGAACGGCGACCCCACATCGAGGCCGCGCCAACCGGGTTTGGCGGGCGCGCCGGCCCCGCCCGATTTGGCGGGCTCGCCGGCGTTGCCCGGTTTTGCCGGCTCGCCGGCGTCGGCGAAGCCTCCCAGCCCCCAGTTGCGCGCCATCGCGTCGAAGTTGCCGCCGAGGGTGAGGGTCGCCGAGGTCAGCACGGCCGTGGTGTTGGCGAACAGCCTGGTGCGCAACAGGCCCGACACCGACATCGGGGCCACCCGTAGCAAGGACCGCCCACCGGGCCGAGGAGCCGGTGCATTTCCCGGGTTGGAGTTTCCGGCATTGGGCGGTTCGTACTGCTCCACCCAGACCACGTCGAGGCGGTCCGGGATGGGCGGGACGAACGAGGTGAGGATGCGGGTGGCGGTGTCGCTGACATCGTTCAGTGCGGTGACGGCTTCGGTGCGCGCCGTGGCCGCCTGCGGGTCGCTGGGGGTGGTGTCGATCGCTGTGCGTGCCGCATTGGCCGCGTCGCGCAGTGCGGTCAGGTAGATACCCAGCTCCTCGTCGAGCACGTCGATGCGGCCGGCATCGAGTTCGTGCAGCAGCGAGGACAACGTCGCGACAGCGGCCTCGAAGCGTTGCGCCAGTTCGTCATCCACCAATCGCGCCATCCTGCGGTGTGCCACCGCCATGGACGTCGCCGAGAGCTCGGCGGTGGCCACCCCGGTCACCCGGTCGGCCAGTTCGTGGGCCTCGTCGACCACCAGCAGCTCGTATTCGGGCAGCACCGAGAAATCGGAGAGCGCGTCGATGGCCAGCAGTGCGTGATTGGTGACGACGACGTCGGCGGCGCCGGCCTTCTCGCGGGCCCGCTCGGCGAAGCAGTCGGTACCGAACTGGCAGCGTGACACCCCGATGCACTCGCGTGCCGACACGCTGACCTGGGACCAGGACCGGTCCGGCACACCGGGAGTCAGCTCGTCGCGGTCACCGGTCTCGGTGTCCGAGGACCATTCCGTCAGCCGCTGCACATCGCGGCCCATGGCGCTGACCGCCATCGGCGAGAACAATTCATCCTGGGGACGGTCGGCCGGCTCCTCGGTTGCTCCGTTGTGAATCTTATTGAGGCACAGGTAGTTTCCCCGGCCCTTGAGCAATGCGAATGTGGGCTCGCGAGGTAGCGCGTCGGCCAGTGAGTTCACCAGCCGGGGCAGGTCGCGGTCCACGAGCTGACGTTGCAGCGCGATGGTGGCCGTCGAGACCACCACCGGCTGCTCGGTCTGCAGGGCGCGGGCGATCGACGGCACCAGGTACGCCAGCGATTTGCCGGTGCCGGTACCGGCCTGCACGGCCAGGTGCTCGCCGGACTCGAAGGCGTTGGCAACCGCCTCGGCCATCTCCACCTGACCTGGACGGCCGGCACCGCCGAGCCCTTTGACGGCGATCTTGAGGAGGTTGGTCACCACATTGGCCACCTCACGGGATGGCTTCGATTTGGTCGTCATGTCTGGAACGGCCGGTGCTGACGAACCGATGCGGGCGGGATCACCCGGGTAGGGATGGCCGGCTCGCCGCGCGACAGCTTCAGGCCGTCCCACGGCAGGCTGTGCAGCCCTGCGGCGACCCGCTCGCGCGCAGCGGCCAGGTCGGTAGCGGGGTGGTGTCCCTCGACGGGGGCGCCGCCGGTCACCAGCGGCACGGTGAGCCGGCGAGCGGTGAGCCCCGATGTCTCCAGCGGCTCCTCGCCGTACGGGTGAACCACCTCTTCGATGATCGTGCCCGAGGCCTTGGCGAGCCGAACGGCCTGCTTGCGGCCACCGTGCGACTCCTTGCGGCTGCTGCGCTTGGCCACCGGCCTCCCATCGACCTCGACCAGTTTGTAAACCATGCCCGCGGTCGGCGCGCCTGAGCCCGTGACAACGGAGGTGCCGACCCCGTAGCTGTCGACGGGCTCGGCGCGCAGGGCGGCGATGGCGAACTCGTCGAGGTCTCCAGAGACGACGATCTGAGTGCTCGTGGCGCCGAGGTCGTCCAGCTGCTGGCGTACCTGGCGGGCCAGCACCCCCAGATCGCCCGAGTCGATGCGTACCGCGCCCAGTTGCGGGCCGGCCGCCGCGATCGCGTTGGCCACGCCCGCGGTGATGTCATAGGTGTCCACCAGCAGGGTGGTGTCGACGCCGAGGGCTGCCACCTGGCCGCGGAACGCCGCCTGCTCGTCCGGTCCGGACTCGGAGGTGTGCAGCAGTGTGTAGGCGTGCGCGGCGGTGCCCAGTGCGGGCACCCCGTAACGCTGCTGGGCGGCCAGATTCGACGATCCGGTGAAGCCGGCGAGGTAGGCGGCGCGGGCCGATGCCACGGCGGCCAGCTCATGGGTACGCCGTGAGCCCATCTCGATCATCGGCCGGCCGTGGGCGGCGCTGGCCATCCGGGCCGCCGCCGAGGCGATCGCCGTGTCGTGGTTGAGGATTGACAGCACGAGCGTCTCCAGCACCACGCACTCGGCGAAGCTCCCGTGCACCGAGAGCACCGGGGAACCCGGGAAGTAGAGCTCGCCCTCGGCGTAGCCGTCGACGTCACCGCCGAACCGGTAGTTCGACAGGAAATCCAGTGTCTCCGAATCCAGGAACTCCGAGAGCACGGTGAGTTCGTTGGCCGCGAACGTGAACTCTGCCAACGCTTCCACAAACCGCCCGGTGCCCGCGACCACGCCGTAGCGGCGCCCTTCGGGCAGCCGGCGGGCAAAGACTTCGAAGGTGGTGCGGCGGTGCGCCGTGCCATCGCGCAGCGCGGCGGCGAGCATCGTCAGCTCGTACTTGTCGGTGAGCAACGCGACGGTCACACCAGCAACCGTAGCCGTTTCTGGTATCAGGGTTGCCGCCGGTATTGTGGGCCCATGGTTACACCGGCGAAGGCCCGACCGGGGACCCGCGAAGAGCGCGATGTCGAGGCAGTCGAGGCCACCGAAAGCCCGTGGGTGACCATCGTCTGGGACGATCCGGTCAACCTGATGACCTATGTCACCCACGTATTCCAGAAACTGTTCGGATACAGCGAGCCGCACGCCACCAAACTCATGCTGCAGGTGCACAACGAGGGCAAGGCCGTAGTGTCGGCAGGCAGTCGCGAGTCGATGGAAACCGATGTGTCCAAACTGCACGCCGCTGGGCTGTGGGCCACCATGCAACAGGACCGCTGATCGACTGTGCGCAAATGGAAACGGGTCGAGACCGCGAACGGTCTGCGGTTGCGCTCAGCGTTGGAGGCCCACGAGGCCGCGTTGCTGTCGAGCCTGGGAACTTCGATGCTCGGGATGCTCGACGAGCGTGGATCATCGGGGCCCACAGACGAACTCGAGATGATCACCGGCATGAAGACCGGCAATCCGCAGCCGCCCGAGGACGCCACCATGAAGCGTCTGCTCCCGGATTTCTACCGGCCGCAGACCGAGCATCCGGCCGGTTCCGGCACTGCCGAGAGCCTCAACAGCGCGTTGCGCGGGCTGCATGAACCGGCGATCATCGATGCGAAACGTCAAGCGGTCCAACGTTTGTTGGACACGATTCCGGACGGCGGCGGCAAGTTCGAGCTGACCGAGGACGACGCCGAGGCGTGGGCCGCCGCCGTCAACGACCTCCGGCTGGCGTTGGGCACCATGCTCGACATCGGACCGCAAGGGGCCGAGCAGTTGTCCGCCGAGCACCCGATGGCCGGGCACGTCGACGTCTACCAGTGGCTGACCGTGCTGCAGGAATACCTCGTCCTCAGCCTGATGGGGAGATAGGCCTGATGGGTTCGATCACCGACGTCGGCGGCATCCTGGTCGGCCACCACCACCGCATCGATCCCGATGTGACACTGGGCTCGGGGTGGGCGTCGGGATCGACCGTGGTGCTGGCCCCGCCGGGGACCGTCGGCGCCGTGGACGGACGCGGCGGTGCCCCTGGCACCCGCGAGACGGACCTGCTCGACCCGATCAACACCGTGCGCCACGTCGACGCCGTGGTGCTGACCGGCGGCAGTGCCTATGGGCTGGCCGCTGCCGACGGTGTGATGACCTGGCTGGAGGAGCGGGGTCGCGGGGTGGCGATGGACGGCGGCGTGGTCCCGATCGTGCCGGCCGCGGTGATCTTCGACCTGCCGGTGGGCGGCTGGACCAACCGGCCGACGGCGGAGTTCGGCTACGCGGCCGCCGCGTCGGCCTCCACAGAGTTCGCGCTCGGGACCGTCGGCGGCGGGGTCGGTGCGCGGGCCGGAGTCCTCAAGGGCGGTGTCGGCACCGCCTCGGTGACCTTGGACTGCGGGGTGACCGTGGGTGCCCTGGTCGTGCTCAACGCCGCCGGTGACGTGGTGGATCCGGCCACCGGTCTGCCCTGGATGGCAGCGCTGATCGAGGAGTTCGGGCTGATCGCCCCGCCCGCCGATCAGCTCGCCGCCTACGGTGATCGACATCGGGAGATCGGCCCGCTGAACACCACCATCGCGGTGGTCGCCACCGACGCCGAACTCAGCCCGGCCGGGTGCCGCCGGGTGGCCGTCGCCGCGCACGACGGACTGGCCCGGACGATCTCGCCGTGTCACACCCCGCTGGATGGCGATACGGTGTTTGCGCTGGCGACGGGCGCGGTGACCGTCGAACCGGACGAACAGACACCGGTGGCGATGTCGCCGGAGACGGCGCTGGTCACCCGGGTCGGAGCGGCCGCGGCGGAGGTGCTGGCCCGCGCCGTGGTGGTCGGGCTGCTGGCCGCCGAGCCGGTGGCCGGAATACCGACCTACCGTGACATGTTGCCGGGAGCGTTCGAATGAAGGAGTTGTGACGTGCTGGTGATCCGCCGGGATCTCGTCGAGGCCATGGTGGCGCATGCCCGCGCCGACCATCCTGACGAGGCGTGTGGGGTGATCGCCGGGCCGGAGGGCGCTGATCGGCCCGAGCGGTTCATCGCGATGGTCAATGCCGAGCGTTCCCCGACCTTCTACCGCTTCGACTCGATGGAGCAATTCAAGGTGTGGCGCTCGATGGACGAGGCGGACGAGGTGCCCGTCGTCATCTACCACTCGCACACCGCCACCGAGGCCTACCCGAGCCGCACCGACATCTCGTTGGCACAAGAGCCCGATGCGCACTACGTGCTGGTCTCCACGCGAGACCCGCACGAGCACGAGCTGCGCAGTTACCGCATCGTCGACGGGGCCGTCACCGAGGAACCCGTCTCAATCGTCGACGAATACTGAGCAGTCGAGCAGTACACCTAAGGAGCCCCCATGGCAGTAACAGTTTCGATCCCGACCATCCTGCGTCCGCACACCGACGGACAGAAGCGCGTCAGCGCCTCCGGCGATACCTTGCAGGCAGTGATCGCCGACCTCGAGGCCAACTACGCCGGCATCTCCGACCGGCTGGTGGATAACGGCAAGCTGCACCGCTTCGTGAACATCTACGTCAACGACGAAGACGTGCGGTTCTCCGGCGGACTGGACACCACCATCGCCGACGGCGACTCGGTGACGATCCTGCCTGCCGTGGCAGGAGGGTAGCGGGCGGGTCATGACCAGATACGACTCGCTGCTGCAGGCCCTCGGCAACACCCCGTTGGTCGGCCTGCAGCACCTGTCGCCGCGGTGGGAGGACGGTCCGGACGGGCCACACGTGCGGTTGTGGGCGAAGCTCGAGGACCGCAACCCGACCGGTTCTATCAAGGACCGGCCCGCGCTGCGCATGATCGAGCAGGCCGAGCGTGACGGGCTGCTGAGGCCGGGCGCCACGATCTTGGAGCCCACCAGCGGCAACACCGGGATCTCGCTGGCCATGGCCGCGATGCTCAAGGGCTACAACATGATCTGCGTGATGCCCGAGAACACTTCGATCGAGCGGCGTCAGATCCTCGAACTGTACGGTGCGCGGATCATCTTCAGTGCGGCCGAGGGCGGTTCCAACACCGCCGTGGCGACCGCGAAAGAGCTTGCGGCGGAGAACCCTTCGTGGGTGATGTTGTACCAGTACGGCAACCCGGCCAACAGCGACGCGCACTACTACGGCACCGGGCCGGAGTTGCTCGCCGACCTGCCCGAGATCACCCACTTCGTCGCCGGGCTCGGCACCACCGGCACCCTGATGGGCACCGGGCGCTTCCTGCGCGAGCAGGTTCCGGGCGTGCAGATCGTGGCCGCCGAACCGCGCTACGGCGAGGGTGTGTACGCGCTGCGGAATATCGACGAGGGGTTCATTCCTGAGTTGTATGACCCCGACGTGCTGACCACCCGGTTCTCGGTGGGCTCCTACGACGCGGTCAAACGCACCCGCGATCTGGTGACTCGCGAAGGCATCTTCGCCGGCATCTCCACCGGCGCCGTCCTGCACGCTGCACTGGGCATGGGGGCCAAGGCGATCAAGGCCGGCGAGCGCGCCGACATCGCGTTCGTGGTCGCCGACGCCGGTTGGAAGTATCTGTCCACCGGTGCCTACGCCGGTAGCCTTGATGATGCAGAGGATGCGTTGGAAGGGCAGCTATGGGCGTGAGTGGGCAGGGATGACGAAACCGCTTCTACCGTCGTCCAGCGCACCCAAGAAACGACCGGCGTGGTTGGTCGGCGGCCTCACGATCGTCACCTTCGTCGCGCTGCTGTACGTGATCGAGATCGTCGACACCGCCATGGGCCACCGGCTCGACCAGGACGGCATCCGGCCCCTGCAGACCGACGGATTGTGGGGCATCCTGTGGGCGCCCCTGCTGCACGGCGGCTGGCCGCACCTGATCGCCAACACCGTGCCCGCGCTGGTGCTCGGCTTTCTCATGACGCTGGCCGGGATGGGGCGCTTCATCGCCGCGACCGCCATCATCTGGATTCTCGGCGGCTTCGGCACGTGGCTGATCGGCAATATCGGCCTGCACTGCCCCTACGTGACCGTGCAGTGCACGAGCACTCACATCGGCGCATCCGGCCTGATCTTCGGCTGGCTGGCGTTCCTGATCGTGTTCGGATTCTTCACCCGCAATGTGTGGGAGATCGTCATCGGCGTCGTCGTGCTGTTCGTGTACGGCGGCGTCCTGTTCGGGGTACTGCCCGGCAATGCGGGGGTGTCCTGGCAGGGCCATCTCAGTGGGGCCCTTGCCGGTGTGCTGGCGGCGTACCTTTTGTCCGGACCGGAACGCAAGGCGCGGGAAGCGAAGAAGAGTCCCGCCCAGCCGCGTCTGAGCGCATGAACATATGACCGACCGCCTGGCACCCGTCGGCATCTTCGACTCCGGCGTCGGTGGACTGACCGTTGCCCGCGCGATCATCGACCAGCTGCCCGATGAGGACATCATCTACGTCGGGGACACGGGCAACGGTCCCTACGGGCCGCTGACCATCCCCGAGATCCGGGCGCACTCGCTGGCCATCGGTGACGATCTGGTGGCGCGCGGCGTCAAGGCTCTGGTGATCGCGTGCAACACCGCGTCGTCGGCCTGCCTGCGCGACGCGCGCGAGCGCTACTCGCCGGTGCCGGTGGTCGAGGTGATCCTGCCCGCGGTGCGCCGCGCGGTGGCCGCCACCCGCAACGGACGCATCGGAGTGATCGGCACTGCCGCCACCATCGCCTCGGGCGCCTATCAGGACGCGTTCGCGGCCGCGCGTGACACCGAGGTGTTCGGGGTGGCCTGTCCGCGGTTCGTCGACTTCGTCGAGCGCGGGGTCACCAGCGGCCGTCAGGTGCTCGGTTTGGCCGAGGGCTATCTGGAGCCACTGCAGCGCGCCGAGGTGGACACCCTGGTGTTGGGCTGCACGCACTATCCGATGCTGTCCGGGCTCATCCAGTTGGCCATGGGCGACAACGTCACCCTGGTGTCATCGGCTGAGGAGACGGCCAAGGACCTGCTCAGGGTGCTGACCGAGCTCGATTTGCTGAGGCCGCACGAGTCCGGTCCGGCCCGACGGATGTTCGAGGCGACCGGAGATCCCGAGGCGTTCACCACGCTCGCCACGCGCTTCCTGGGACCGGGGTTGGACGGGGCGCGACAGGTCCGACGTCACGCGGGCGTCGGAAAATGATCTCCGTCGCCCAAACCGGCGATGTCTTGGCAACGCGCACATCGGGCATGGCAAGCTAGACACTGTGCGATTGACCATCCTGGGATGCTCCGGCAGCGTTGTCGGCCCGGATTCGGCAGCCTCCGGTTATCTCGTCACCGCACCAGACACGATTCCGATGGTCGTCGACTTCGGCGGTGGCGTCCTGGGTGCGTTGCAGCGCTACGCCGATCCGAATTCGGTCAACGTGTTGCTGTCGCATCTGCATGCCGATCACTGCCTGGATCTGCCCGGGTTGTTCGTCTGGCGGCGGTACCACCCGATGCCGGCCACCGAACGCGGCCTGATGTACGGGCCCGCCAACACGTGGGCCCGGCTGGGCGCGGCGTCGTCGCCCGAAGGCGGCGAGATCGACGACTTCACCGACATCTTCGAGGTGCGCAACTGGGAGGACGGCTCCCCGGTGCAGTTGGGCACGCTCAGCGTCACACCACGGCTGGTGTGTCATCCCACCGAGTCCTACGGCATGCGTTTCACCGATCCGTCCGGGGCGACGCTCGTCTACAGCGGTGACACCGGGTACTGCGACGCACTCGTCGACCTGGCCCGCGGGGCCGACGTCTTCCTGTGCGAGGCGTCGTGGACGCACGATCCGTCCCGACCACCGCATCTGCACCTGTCCGGCACCGAGGCGGGCCGCGCGGCGGCCGAAGCCGGCGTCGGCGAGCTGCTGCTGACCCACATTCCACCGTGGACCTCACGCGAGGACGTGATCAGCGAAGCCAAGGCCGAGTTCGACGGCCCGGTACACGCCGTGCTGAGCGGCGAGACCTTCGACGTCACCCGGGGCTGACCCGCTAGGGTTGGCGGGTGTCCAAGCGAGAAGACGGTCGTCTCGACGACGAGCTGCGCCCGGTAACCATCACCCGCGGTTTCACATCGCATCCCGCCGGCTCGGTGCTGGTGGAGTTCGGTCAGACCCGCGTCATGTGCACCGCCTCGGTCACCGAAGGCGTGCCGCGCTGGCGTAAGGGTTCCGGGCAGGGCTGGCTGACCGCCGAATACGCCATGCTGCCGGCCGCCACTCACGATCGCTCGGACCGCGAATCGGTCAAGGGCCGCGTCGGCGGCCGCACCCAGGAGATCAGTCGTCTGGTCGGACGCTCGCTGCGTGCGTGCATCGACCTCGGTGCGCTGGGGGAGAACACCATCGCGATCGACTGCGACGTGCTGCAGGCCGACGGCGGTACCCGCACCGCGGCGATCACCGGCGCCTACGTGGCACTGTCCGACGCGGTGACGTATCTGGCCGCGGCCGGGCGGCTTTCCGATCCGCGCCCGCTGTCGTGTGCGATCGCGGCCGTATCGGTGGGCGTGGTCGACGGACGCGTCCGCGTCGACCTGCCCTACGTCGAGGATTCCCGCGCCGAGGTGGACATGAACGTCGTCGCCACCGACACCGGCACCCTGGTGGAGATCCAGGGCACCGGCGAGGGCGCGACCTTCCCACGGTCCACGCTGGACAAGATGCTCGACGCCGCGCTCGGCGCCTGCGAGCAGTTGTTCGTGATCCAGCGCGAGGCACTGGAATTGCCGTATCCGGGCGTGCTTCCGGAGGGCCCGGCACCGAAGAAGGCGTTCGGAAGCTAGTGCCCTCGCTACTGGTAGCCAGCCGTAACGCCAAGAAGCTGGCCGAGCTGCGGCGGGTGCTCGATGCCGCCGGGATTACCGGACTGGACTTGGTGTCCCTGGCCGATGTCGCTGCGTACGACGAGGCGCCCGAAACCGGCGCGACGTTCGAGGACAACGCATTGGCCAAGGCGTTGGACGGGTACCGTGCCACCGGATTGGCTTGTGTGGCAGACGATTCCGGCATTTCAGTGGACGCACTGAACGGCATGCCGGGCGTGTTGTCGGCTCGGTGGTCGGGGGTGCACGGCGACGATGCCGCCAACACCGCGTTGCTGTTGGCGCAGCTGGGCGATGTGCCGTATGCGCGTCGCGGCGCGGCTTTCGTGTCGGCGTGTGCGTTGGTCTCCGCGTCGGGTCGAACCGTGGTGCGCGGCGAGTGGCCCGGCACGGTCACACACGAACCCCGAGGTGAAGGCGGGTTCGGGTACGACCCGGTGTTTCTACCCGACGGATCTACTTTGACGGCCGCCGAGCTGTCACCCGCCGCGAAGGACGCGGTATCGCATCGCGGCCGAGCGCTGGCGTTGTTGGTGCCCGCGCTGCGGGAGTTGGCTGGGTCCTAGCGCGTTCGGCGGTGCCGCGTTCGTAACGTGGTGGCGGCGATTTCGCGCTGGGGCCGCCACAGCGTTACGAACGCGAGCCATGGCTCGACGGCGGCTAGAGCTCGAAGCGCTTCTTGAGGTCCAACGTGTTGAAGTGCTCGACGATGATGCCCAGCAACGGGATCGTGCCCGCGAGCAGCACACCGATCGTCTTGCCGATGGGCCAGCGGACCTTGACTGCGAGGTTGGCCGTGAACAGCAGGTAGATGAAGTACACCCAGCCGTGCACGATACCGATCCAGCTCGGCGGATTGTCTACCTGGACGATGTACTTGAGCACCATCTCGTAGCACAGCGCGATGAGCCAGATGCCCGTCGTCCAAGCCAACACGCGGTAGCCCAGCAGGGCCTTGCGGAGGGTCTCCTTGGGCGTCGAAACAACCGGCGTGACCTCGGCGCCCGGTTCTGGTGCGGTCATCTATCGGTCCTGTCTTTCTTCTCGGGCTGGGCGTCGGACTTGGCCAGCTCGGCAAGGTAGGCGTTGTACTCGGAGAGTTCTTGGTCGCCGGCGGCCGCCGCCGTGGCTTTGGGGCGTTCCGGCAGCAAGCCTGCGGGAATCTCGGTGACGTCGCCGCTGGCCCGCTCTGGCGGAGCGTCCTCGTAGCGGACGAACTTGTAGTAGGCGTAGAAGCAGAACCCGGCGAACATCGGCCACTGCAGGGCATAGCCCAGATTCTGGAAGGTGCCCGAGGCGGATTCGTAGCGGGTCCACTGCCACCAGGCCAGCGCCAGGCAGCCGGCGGCGCCGAGACAGACCAGTGCGATGAGCGCTGGTCTCCTACGCCGTGTAGTGGACATTCGTCCATGGTACGGCGCGGGTCTTGGGCGCCGAAAATACGTGCCTGGATGGGCGGTGATCGGCACTTAGGCTTTTCGCGTGCTCGAAGACATGCTGCTCGACGCTGCGATTGTTCAAGCCGAGGCGCAGGCCTATCTCTCGGACCTCATCGGCGAGGGCACACCCTATGACGGCGGTTGGAGCTTTGATGCCGAAACCGGCATGTTCTCACTGGCTTCGACGAGTGGCGCGGCGCCTTTCGTCGTACGGGCGGAGCTGCTCGGCGCTGCCTCGCCAGAGCTGGGGATGTGGCAGTGGGGATGGGCAAACCCTGATTTCCCGCCTCCGGCCGCACTGGGGAGCGTCGTGCTCCGGCAGTGTGGCGAGGTGCACGGTATCTCCGAGCTGAGCGAAGCGGAGGTGCCGCTCGGCGACGCGACACCGCAAGAGTTCGCGTGGCGGATGGGTGCCGTCGCGTCGCTGAATCTCGGGTTGGTGCCCTGCTACACCTTCATGCTCGTCGGCGTGATTGTGCTGACCGACGATCGGCTGCAGTTGCCCGCGCCGAGCGCGCCCCGACTGCTGCGCTGTGTCGGCGAGGCGCTGCAGGCCCTGCCGGTCGCGCCCCGCAGCTTGTACACATGGGCGGCGTTGCGAGAAATGCCAATCGAGGATGTATCGGGCAGCCTGCGGCTCACGTTGCCCGACGGGCATGCGGAGTTCCGTTTCGACGAGCACGACCGGCTGATCGACATGTCGGGTCAGGTGCTTCCGTCCGACTAGACCTTGGGGCCGATGAATTCGTCGAGACGAGCCGTGGCGGCCTTGCGGTAGATCGAGACGACGTACTTGGTGGAACGCGTCCACGGGATGCCGAGCCGGTCCAGCGCGGCGGTGAACAGGTTGAGGATGTCCTCCGAGTGATTCGTGAAGTGGTACCGGATGCTCTTGACGCCGCGGTCGTTCGCGACCACCCGGCAACCGTCGCTGTGGATCAGACCCCGCACGAACTCCTCGGGGGCCTCCGCCACGATTGCCTCTTGCCAAGGCTCAAGTCGGATGGGTCTGGTGTGCTTCTTACCGGGCCCGTGTTGGGGAAATAGGCATGGCCAATGATTCGAGCACAGAACGAGGTCGGCACAGTTGTCTTTTCGGCGGACGATGGCTGCGTGCTGCCCGGGCATGAGGATGTCTATTGCTTCGCGGCAGCCGTCGATGATTCCCGGGTACTTCGTGTCCAAAGTGACTCTCAGGTGCCACGTCCGGACTCCACGAGAGATGCAACCATCGCCGAGGTACATGCCGAGGACGTAGCAGTAAGCCTTGGCCGGAAGCGTGGAGAAATCATGGACGGCGCAACGGCCTGAAGAGTCGGTTGTAGATCTCGGCCATATCCCGGGTTTGCGGCGCCATTGCCAAATGGTCTTTCGGGGTATGCCCGTTCGGCGAGAGATCTCACAGTCGTTCAAGCCGTCCGTGATGAGCTGTTGCACGTTGCTGAATTCGTCGGCCGACCGCATGGTGCATCCTTCTCGCTGAGGGATGCCTCGACGATATTGGCGCCCACCGACAGATTCGGCTGTCACGGGACCTGTACGATCAGGGCTCTGCGGGCGTGGCGGAATTGGTAGACGCCCGGGCTTTAGGTGCCCGTGTTCGAAAGAGCGTGTGGGTTCGAGTCCCACCGCCCGCACTCAAGTCACACGTGATCTCCAAACCTGGTACCGCATGCGGTACCAGGTTTCATGGCGGGCGCTCGCACCAGCGGTACCAGTTTCGAGCCCGGACCAATAAAATCTCAACGACCCGATGCCTGTCTGGAACTCGGCTCGTGGACGAGTATCTCCGCTCGTGTCAATTGAGATCCGGGCCGGAGTCGGCCAGACCACCACCACCGACGTGGCTGAGCGCCGTTACGGTGCCATCGAGAACCGCTCGATCGATTGGATCACCCCGGCCGAGCGGCACGGCACGCCATGGCGTGTGAGCCCACTGTTCTTCATCGCGAACTGGAGCTTCTTCACCATCGCGCTGGGGTTCACCGGACCGGCACTGGGCCTGTCGGTGGGCTGGGCCATCCTGGCCTCCGCCCTCGGCCTGGTGATCGGCACGTTCTTCATGGCCTTCCATGCGACCCAAGGCCCGCGCCTGGGCCTTCCGCAGATCATCCAGTCGAGGGCCCAGTTCGGGTTCTACGGCGTGATCGTGGTGGTGGGGATGTCGTTGACCTGCTACCTGGCTTTCGGGGTGGTCTACACCATCCTCACCGCGCAGGGGCTGGCGCAGATTTTCGGATGGTCTCCGGTGGTCGTCGGATTGGTGGTGAATATCGCCGGCGGTCTGTTCGCCGTCGCGGGCCACGACCATCTGCACCGGTTGTCGCGGCTGGTGTTCTTTGTGACGGTCCCGTTGGTTTTGGTGTTCACCTTGGCGGTGGTGTTCGGCCACGCCGGTGGGACGACGCCGTCGGCAAGCGAGCACGGGTTCGTCGCTTCGGCGTTCTTCACGGTGTTCGCGGTCTCGGCTGCCTACAACATTGCGCTGGCACCGATCGTCTCGGATTACACCCGATATCTTCCCGAGAAGACATCCTCACGGGCGTTGATCTCCAGTGTGTATGTCGGAGCGGGCATTTCCGCATTGTGGCTGATCTCGCTGGGTGCCTGGTTGTCGGCGCACTACGACGCGGACGACGCGCTGGTGGCGTTGCATGATGCGGGCGACAACGTGTTTCACGGATTCGGTGCGGTATTGGCGCTGGCCTCGGCGGCCACTCTCATTGTGTGCATCGCCACCGCCGCCTACAGCGTGACCCTGCAATTTCTCACCGGCGCTGATCTGGTCCGGCGATTCCGGCCGACTCCTACGCTTCGAATCGCCGTCACCGCGGCCACCATCGCCTTCTACCTGGTGGTGGCGTTGCCGTTCGGTGATCATGTCATCAATGCCGCCAGCAACGCGTTGTCTTTGATGCTGTTCCTTCTGGTGCCGTGGACGGCGGTCAACCTGACCGACTACTTCTTCGTCCGCCGCGGCGAATACGCCATCACCGACCTGTTCACCCCGGACGGCGTTTACGGCGGATGGTCCTGGCGTGGCATCGCCGCGTACTTCCTGGGATTCGCCGCCATGATCCCGTTCGCCGTACTTCCCTTCTTCACCGGCACATTTGGGGCATTGCTCGGCGGTATCGACATCTCCTGGCTGGCCGGTCTCACGGTGTCCGCGGTGGCGTACTACACCTTCAGCCGCAATCTTGACCTCACCCTTGAGTTGGCTGCCATCCAGCGCAGCGAAGGCAGCCTCAACGCGGAAGTGCCCGCACCCCACCGCCCGCCGCTGGAGCACGGACTGCTCGACGGCCAGGCCTGATCAACCTCTCGACGAAGGACTCAACAATGTCGCGTGACAACAGATTTCACCTCGGCTGGTTCGCCAACTTCTGTGTCGATGGATGGAATGAGCAGTGGGGATCCACCGGGGGCCAGGATTGGTCGGGCAGCTTCTACGTCGAGCTGGTTCAGCACCTGGAGCGCGCCAAGTTCGACTACCTGCTGCTCGAAGACAAGTTGATGGTGTCGGATGCCTACGGCGGCACCTTCGAACGCGAACTCAAGCACGCGCTGCACTCGCCCAAACTCGATCCCGCACCGCTGATCCCGCTACTCGGCAGCGTCACCGAACATCTGGGGCTGGTGCTGACGCTGTCCTCGACCTTCTATCCGCCGTTCCTGCTGGCCCGGTTGTGCAACACGCTGGACCACCTGACCGGCGGGCGGGTGGGCTGGAACATGGTGACCTCAGCCGAAGACCGGGCGGCGCAGAACTTCGGACTCGACCATCTGCCTCGCCACGACGAACGCTATGCACGCGCCCACGAATACGTCGATCTGGTTCGGGCGCTGTGGGATTCGTGGGAGCCCGACGCGGTGGTCCGGGACCGGGAGACCGGCACCTTCGTCGATCACACCAAAGTCCACACCATCGACTTTGAAGGCCAGTACTACAAGAGCCGCGGGCCGCTGAACACGGTGCCGTCGCCGCAATACCACCCGGTCCTGGCTCAGGCGGGTGGCTCACCTCAGGGCAAGGACTTTGCCGCGAAGTATGCCGACACGGTGGTAGGTACTGCCGCCGATCCGCAAGGCATGATCGCCTACCGCGACGACATCCGCCGGCGAGCAGTCGAATACGGCCGCAAACCCGACGACATCAAGGTGCTGTTCCTGATCACCCCGCATCTGGGTGACACCGATGCGGAGGCACGCGCGAAACTCGACCGATTGGTGAACAACGAGTACTACCTGGAGAAGACGTTGGCGCATCTGGCGGCAATCGTCGAGATCGACTTCACCAAGTTCGATCTCGACAAGCCGCTACCCGACGATCTGCAGACCAACGGCGAACGCGGATCACTGGAAGCCTTCCTGCAACGCGGCAGCGGGAAGACCCTGCGGGAGCTGACGGCGGCCTACCTGTCGACGGAGGATGCACTGGTCGGCACCCCGGCCACGGTGGCCGATCGCCTCGAGGCGTTGATGGATGAGGTTGGCGGGGATGGCTTCCTGATCACCGCCCCGGGAATGCGTTTGACCCGCAAGTACGTCATCGAGGTGGTCGACGGTCTGGTGCCCGAGCTTCAGCGCCGTGGCCTGACCAGGACGCACTACGAGCACAAGCTGTTCAGAGACAACCTGCTGTCGTACTGAGGCGACGCCGCACACGCCGAGCGACAGTCACGGCGTTGTCTCTGCGGTCCGGTTCGACTGGGCGATGTCTTCCCGCAGCGACGCGATCTCGGCCCGCAGATCATTGATATGGGCTGCCGTCGCGGCTGCTGTGGCAGCGTCATCATCCGCCACGGTCTGCACGATCCATGACGCAATCGTCGCGGTGATCGAACCGACGAGGCTGATCCCGCCGATCATCAACAGCGCGGCGATGACTCGCCCGGTCGTCGTCACCGGATACATGTCGCCGTAGCCGACGGTGGTGATGGTGGTGATCGCCCACCAGATCGCATCGCCGAAATCGGTGATGTGGGCGTCGGGTTGACCGCGCTCGGCCTGCAGCACGGCCAGCGCGGCGACGTACACCAGCAGGACCGCACCCGAGATCGTGTAGAGGATGACCTTGCCGCGGATCGCGTGGCCGACGGCTTTCTGGATCACACCGATCAGCACGACGAGCCGCAGCAGCCGCAGCGGCCGCAAGAGCGGCAGCAGCACGATCGCCAGGTCGGCGAGATGGCGCACGAACCACCGCCTGCGGTCAGGGGCCAGGTACAGCCGTGCCACGTAGTCAGCGCTGAACGCCGCCCAGGACAGCCAGGTGGCCAGAGTGACGGCGTGCGCGACCAGGCCGCGAGGTTGGACGAGTACCTCGACCGAATAGGCGGCAAGGAAGACCCCGGCGACCGCGGCAAGCGGCCACTCCGCGCGGTGTTCCCAACTGGCGAGGCGATCCTGGGTTGTCACGTCAGAGAGTGTGCGGCATGGTCGCCGGATTGACTAAGCGACTCCGTCGGCCGGTACCGCGTTGCCCTTCACCGTGTTGAGAATCTGCACGATGTTGTCGACATCGGTCTCGGGGAACACATCGTCGGGGCCGGTCGGGGCGTGGTCGATATACGGGGATTCATACAGGCGGGCGGGTTCGACGACGCCGTTGGCGGTGAGCTCGGTGATGATCAGGTTGATGAACCGGATCTGGTCGGCTCCGAACTTGGCACCGTCGAGAAAAGCGGAGAAGGCGTCGACGCTGGCCTCGTGATCCAGGCCCACCAATCTGCGGATGAACAATCCCAGCCCGTGTGACTGTTCTTTGGCCAGTGCGATGTCATCGGCCCCGCCGGTGCCGCTGTCGACGAGCATCTGTTCCAGTGCCGCGAGGTCGGCGGTGGTGAGGGGCTTGTTGCGGCGTAGGCGTTGCAGCGCGACGTGGTCTTGGTGCTGTTTGAGGTAGGCCCTGGCCTTGAGTTCGAATCGTTCCCAGTTGGTGCCGGGGGTGATGCCCGGCAGGTCGACGAGGGCGGACTCGCCGAGTTCGTCGGCGAAGTCGGTGTAGACGACCACCTTTTTGGCTTTCTCCAGGAAGCGGAGCAGCCCACGCAATTTGCGTCGTGCGTGCTCAAGCATCGGCAGCGTGACGTCGACCCACCACTGGTCGCCGGCGACGTCGTCGAGCAGCTCCTGTTGTGCTGCGATCGAGGGAATGGCCGTCTGGTTCAACAGGCCTGAGGCGATGTCCTGGATCTTTTCGCGCAACCGCTCGGCGGCCAGGGCATCGCCTTCGAGTTGGGCGAGTTGGCGTCGCAGGACCAGCATGTCGAACCGCTTGGCGTCTTCGTCGTCGTCCTTGTGGGTCGACGGCAATCCGGCCAGGGATTCGGCGACGTCGGCGGCTGTCTCGCTGCTCAGCGCGCCCGCCCAGGGCTCCCACTGCGCGTATTGCTCGACCAGTCGACGGTGCGGCCGCACCAGGAAGTTGTCCAGCGTCATACCGGCAACGACGCGGTGGAGCGACCACGCCACGTCGACGCGTAGACCCCGGTCGGTTTCGGTGCCCTGCCCTTCGAGCGGATCGGGATCGGTCGGCGGCTGCAGGTGATCGAGCGCCGTGATCAATCCGAGTCGCGTTTCGAACAACCTCTGGTTCAACGATTTCTGCGACGACCCGGGTGAGCCGGGCAGGTCCTGGCTGAAGTATTCGAGGTTGCCGCAGTAGTCGAAGACGTAGAAGTTCTGCTTGTGCTGTCCCGGGCCGAACAGGTCGGGGCACAGGCGGGTGCCGCGTCCGATCATCTGCCAGAACTTGGTTTTCGAGCGGACCAGCTTGAAGAACACGAGATTGACGACCTCGGGTACGTCGATGCCGGTGTCCAGCATGTCGACCGAGATCGCGATATGCGGGGCCTTGTCGGCGACGGAGAAGTCGTCGATCAGCGATTGTGCGTGCGAGATGCCGTGGGTGATGACCCGTGCGAAATGTCCGGCCAGGTGCGGGTATTGGATGTCGAAGCGGCGGGCGATGAACTCGGCGTGGTCGCGGTTCTTGGCGAAGATGATGGTCTTGCCCAGGCGGTCGCCGGCTGCGACGCGATGTCCCTTGGCCATGAGATCGGCGAGCACCATGTCGACGGTGCTCTCGTTGAACAGAACCTTGTTCACCTCTTCTGAGGTGACCTCGTCGGGGGTGTCATCGCCCCAGTCCAGGGATTCCCATTCGTCCTTTTCGTCCTCGGACAGGTCGGTGTAGCGGATTCCACGGTCGAGAAACTTTGTGCCGCCGGAGATTCCCACGGCCGGCACCAGGAAGCCCTCTTTGACCGCGTCGTCGAGTCCGTAGGCGTCGGTGGGCACTCCGTCCTCGAGGTGGAAGAGGCGGTAGGTGTTGTGGTCGACCTCGTCCTTCGGGGTCGCAGTCAGGCCGACCAGCAGCGAGTCGAACCAGTCGAAGATGGCCCGGTACTTCTGGTAAACCGAGCGGTGGGCTTCGTCGATTACCACCAGGTCGAAGTAGCCGGGTCCGAATTTCCTTGTCCCCGAGCTGGTGTCGTTGATGAGATTCATCATCGTCGGGTAGGTGCTGACGTACACGCGCCCGTCCGTGACTTTCTCGGTCAACAGGTTCACCGTGGTGGCGTCGGGAAGATGCGCCTTGAAGGCGTTCGCGGCTTGGGTGACCAGCGCGGTGCGGTCGGCCAGGAACAGCACCCGCTTGGCCCAGTTGGCCTCCATGAGCTGCTTGACCAGGGCGATGACGGTGCGGGTCTTACCTGACCCGGTGGCCATCACCAACAAGGCTTCGCGGCGTTTGTCCGTGAAGGTTTCGTCGATGGCCCGGATGGCGCGGTGTTGGTAGTGGCGTTCGACGATCGCCGAATCGATCGGGGCGTCGGTGAGCGGCTGGCGCGTCGAGCGGCGCTGCACCATCAGTTCCAGCTCGTCCCGAGTGTAGAACCCCTGGATGTCCCGCGGTGGATAGCCGGCCGCGTCGTCCCAGATCCAATGCTCAAAGCCGTTGGTATAGAAAATGACCGGGCGCCGACCGGTCATGGCCTCCAAACAGTCGGCGTACAGCTTGGCCTGCTGTTGGCCGAGGTGCGGGCTCTTCGAGGTGCGTTTGGCCTCCACCACTGCAAGGGGTAGTCCGTCGGCGCCCCACAGCACATAGTCGACGTATCCGGTGCCGTTGTCGGGCGGCATGCCAGTGACCTTGTACTCCCGGTCTTTGGCGTCTGCCAAGGGCCAGCCGGCCTCGCCCAGCATCAGGTCGATGAAGGTGTCGCGGGTCTCGGCCTCGGTGTAGTCACGGTTGTCAGGCTGTTGGTTGGCGGCCTGTGCCTTCTTGATTTCCTCACGCAGCCGGGCGATCTCAGCCTCGTGCGCGGCGGCAAGCTCGTCCTTCTCGGCCAATGCCTTGGCGTGGGCTTCGTCCTGCTTCTTGAACTTCTCGGCGAGCTGGGCCACTTCCTGGCGGCTCAGGGGAGCGGCCTTGGCGGCCAGCTTCGGGTCGAAGGGCAGCTTCAGCGGAGCGGCCTTCGGATAGGCCGAGTGGTGATAGACGGCCCACACCATGATGTGGTGCAGTTCGCGCAGGACAGCCAGCGCGATGTTCGGCGCGATCGGTTTCTGTTCGTGCACGGCCGCATTGCCGGCTTTACGGATCAGATTCAGCTTCTGCACGATCGCCGGCGGAACCTTGGAGCGGAATGGCGGCTCGTTGATGCGTGCCGACAGGTCGTTCTTGTAGGGGAGCGGCAGCGCCAGGACGTCGTACAGCAGGCCGACGAGTTGCTCGACGGCACGTCGGCTGTAGAAGCAGGCTGAGCGCGGGTCAGAGTTGAGGTAGCTTTCGGCGCGCGCGCAGTCGGCATTGATCTCTGGCCAGTCGGCGGCACCGACGAAAGCAAAGTTGGTCACGACGCGCCCCCTATGCGCTGGCCCAATACTCGGCGTAAAGCAAATTGATCAATTGATCGGCTGGTGAATGGAACTTATCAACTTTGGTCTGCCGACTTCGACGGACATGGCATCTCCTCGTGCGGGTGGGTTGAACCGAACCGGACTGTCTAACAGGTGCCTCTGACATCGCATGCCTTCGGTGGGCAACCCAAAGGACCGAGCATTCGCCCGAGAATGCCCGCTGGAGAGACCGGTCGTGCTGAAATTGTGGCCATGACGCAGCACGAGCCCTTGGCCATGCCGCTCGAAGAGGCGATGCGTACTCAACGGGCGATCCGTCGGCTCAAGGATGAGCCCGTTGATGATGCACTCGTGCTTCACATTCTGGAACTCGCGATGAAGGCGCCGACGGGTTCAAACGCACAGAATTGGGAGTTCATCGTCGTCAAGGACCGCGAGGTCGTCGCGAAACTCGGCGGCTTGAATCGACGGGCCTTGAAGTTCGGCGGCCCGATTTACCGGCGCGTCGTTGTCCGCCGCATGGATGACCAGATGCTGAGGATCGAGAAGGCCGTGCAATGGCAGGCGGATCATTTCGACGAGATCCCCGTCGTAGTCGTCGCCTGCCTCAAGGGTGTCATTCCGTTCTGGCCGTCGGTGGCGGTGAGCAGTGCCTACGGTTCTATTTTTCCCGCGGTGCAAAACCTCTTGCTGGCGGCACGTGCATCTGGCTTGGGTGCAGCACTGATCACCATGCCGTTGTGGAGCAAGCTGTTGGCGCGGCGCACCCTGGGCTTGCCGTGGAACGTCACTCCGTGTGCGGTCATCCCGCTGGGCTGGCCGAAGGGCAAGTACGGGCCGACGACACGTCGGCCGGTCGGAGAATTCGTCTCGCTCGACCGCTACGGCAATCGACCGTTTCTGTAGGCAGCGCGGCTGGCTGATCGGTCCTGGCGGCCAGACCGTATCGTTCCATCTCACCAAGGCAGACGGCGCATTGGTCGGCGCGGAAGGGTACCGATACACGTGAGCAAGCGGTTGATCGCGACGATGCTGGCAGTGATGGCGATTGTCGCGGGCTGCGGCAAAGGCGATGGCGCTGCCGCTTCGATTGTCACCCCCGACCATGCCCAGGCGTCTCCGTCTGGCACGTACACCGCCTTCGCCGAGCAGGGGCCAGAAGACAAAGGGGAGAAGCCCTGGGTGGTGGTGGTTCGGGACAAGGCCGGCAAAGAGGTCTTCCATGACCATTCCTCGTACAGCGCCGACAAGGGCGTGATGATCACCTGGCTGTCCACCGAGCCCGAACAGCTCTGGGTGTATTCGGGTGATGCAGGGGTCTACCGGATCGCTCCGGGCAGCCACGGCGGATGGACCAGGGCCGGCGTCAAATCCGAGAACGTGCCGTCGGAAATATCCAGTCTTTGGGAGTCTTCGCGTTCCTGATTCAAAGAGCCGTCGGTTAGGTGCAGACTCGAGGCGTGAGACGGGAGGAGTACCGATGATTGACGTCCTTCCCGACATGCCCGAGGGTGTGTTCGGTATCCGAGTGTCGGGTCGAGTGCGCGGTGATGACCTGCGCGAATTCCGGCCGACGATGGACGAATTACTGAAGACCGGTGAGATCCGGATCGTCGAGGTGATTTCACCGGACTATGAGGGATTCGGGTCCGGCGGGCTGGTTCAGGATCTGAAGCTCGGCTTCGGTGCCCTGATACAGCACCACTCCGCGTTCAAACGGATTGCCGTGGTGTCCGACAAGGATTGGGTCGCCCACGCCATGCATGCCTTCGCGTGGATGGTCCCCGGCGAGTTGAAGATGTTCGGCCTCGACGAACTCGATGCGGCCAAGGAGTGGGCTGCGGGCTGAGGCCTTCAGGCAGGGCGGTATTCGTCGTCCTCCGAACAGTCGAACCGAATGTCCCACAGGTGCACATGGCCGGGGATCTCCTGCTCCATGAACATCTCCCAGTCCTCGTACCTGTCCGCCTCGGCTTGCCACTGGTCCGCCTCGGCGTCGCGCCCGACTCCACGCAAGACGTCGGCCACCAGGCGCTGCAGTGCCTGGCTCTTGTCGTGGAAACAGATGTCGTCGAGCATTTCGATTGCGGGCCTCGCGATGCCGTCGATCGCGTGATCTACCCGGTGTGGCGTCACCTCGGCGAATTTCAACTCGGCTGTTGCCCAGTAGTTGGCCGCGTCAGCCGCCCGCATCGGGTGATACATCTCGTCCCGCTCGATCAAGTTGGACGCCATCTCGTGGGCAAGGGCGATCGACTCTTCCGACGGTGCAAGGAAGTCGACCAACCGACGGAAAGCCCACAGCGTCAACTCAGGCATGGCGGCGTCGACTTGCCGCGCCAGTGCGACGGCCTGCCGGTAGGCGGACTCGGCCCCATCACGATGGCCCAGTTCTTCGAGCGCCTCGCCGAGCTCGATACTGACTTCCGAGGCATGCACAATGTTGCCCGATTCGAGGGATTCGTCCGCCAAGGCTCGGAGTTCAGCGGCTCGTGCGGCGGGCGGTTGTAGCCGGCGCTGCGCGTCGAGCAATTTCGCTCGGGTGCTGTTGAGCACTTTGACGAACCTGGCGAATGTCTCGTCATCCACGGCAACATCCACCAACCGCAGGAGCAGATTATTGATCTCCTCGTAGTGGGCGACTGCCTCCTCGAACCTTCCCGAGCACAGCGCCTGGTCGCCGAGCCGTTCCCTGTCTTCCACAGCGTCGGCTACTTGTGCCAGTTGCTCATTCATCGGGCGACCTCAGTCCCGTCCACCCCGGCGGCCAGCAGAATGATGTCATCGAGGGCCTCCGACAACAGAACTCGATCCTCGGGGCCGTCGCATTGGCCGGCCATCCGGGCCTGGACGTAGAGCAGCTGCACGAGCCGACTGAACACGAGATCGTCAGTGGTACGGGTCAGTGCCCGCACCGCCCGGTTATCCCAGTTGAGGACCAAGTGCGCGAGGTCGCCGGAGCCTGGTGATGTCATGTCGATCTGCCCGCGGCCGATGAAGACGGCAGGGAGATCGGTCGATGGGAACTGGCGCGCCACCACGCGACAACCGGACACGGTGAGCGCCTGAGTGCCGCACTGTTCCAGTGCCAGCACGTCGTCCCCGACGGCATCGGCGGACGGCACCGTCAGCGCAGCCACCTCGGATGCCGGATAGGCGCGGGTGACGGTCACCCCGGACATCACCTGCGGCAGCATGAGCAGCACCTCTTGGTCGAGGGTGTGGCCGGCGTTGACCACGATCCGGCCGCCCGGGTTGAAGCTCGCGATGGTGCGGAATTCGTTGACGGAGAGGGCATACAGGATGTTCGGGTTTCGGCCGACCACGTCGATGAGGCGCATGCGCCCTTCGGTTGTCTGCATGGTCAACATCGGCAGTACGACTTCGGCCAGCTCAAGATTCGCCGCGTCGACGCCCTGTGTCGCTGCGGATTTGAGCTCCAGTTCGTTGTCGGCGACGAACTCGGCGAACCGCTCCGGATCGGTGTCGGCAAGGGCGCGAAGCCATTTGAGCGCCGTAAGCCCGAGCTTGCGTCGGGTCGCGGTCAGCGTCGCGTTGTTCACGACGGACTCGCGGCTCGCGGTCGGTTCGAGCGTGGTCGAGTTCACCACCGCCCAGGCGAAAAAGGCCCACGGCGGCATCACGGCGTCGTCGGCATCGGCGACAAGCATGTCGTTGACGTAGACACGGTGACGTCCGGCGGCCTTGGACCGCCCCGAGGAGGTACCGATGTACACGACGCCGTGCAGTCCGAGGCCGGCATCGGCGACCTCGACGGCATCGAACTGCCTGCCCTTACCCATCCCGCCGTAGATCGGTGAGACACCCTGCAAGACACTGGAGCGGTGGGCGCCGAAATCGTTCACCCATGGGTATGGACGCGAAACATCCTTCGGGCCAAGGCTTGTCAACACCAGGATGTTGACCGGGAGGCACTCTGCGTACTTCTGCACGAGCGGGGTCACCTGCTCGGCCCGTGCCCACCCGATCATGTCAGGGCGTGGCCGCAACCGCACGGTGGTCCCGACCTCGACGTCCTCGGTGACCGTTCGAATCGTGTACGTGCCGTCGCTCCTGCCTATCCATTCGATCGGCTCGGCTCCGGTCGCGCTTCGGGAGACGACGGTGATCTCATCGGCGATGAGAAAGCAGCTCAGCAAGCCGATCCCGAACTGGCCGATGTAGGTCCGACGACTGCGCTGGAGCTCGGCGCCCTTGGAGCTGGCGCCGACGGTCGCCAGGAACTGCTCGACCTGTTCCGGGCTGACACCGATACCGCCGTCGGCCAGCATGAACTCATCTGCCGGAGAGTCCGGCGACGCGACCCCGTAGGGCGAGATCGAGATGGTTCGCGGGGCGGGAACACCGCCAAGGGCGTCACGGGCCGTGATTGCGTCCATCGCGTTCTGGATCAGCTCCCGCACATAGACGCCGGGACTGGAATACAAGTTCTTGCTGAGTAACGCGATCACACCGCCGAGGTTCACTCGGAAGTTCTGTTGCTGAACCCTGTCCACTTCTGGTCCTCCTGTGTCGACTCGTCTCGAGAGCCGCATAGCGTCGCACAGGGGACTGACAAGCTCAGCCGTGCGGAACGATCATCGCTCTCGGCGGGCTGGCAGCTGCGCATGTAACGCCGTGGCGGTCCCAGACGAGTTCTTCCGCCACCGCGCTACTCACTGAGCCGGCGTGTTCTTGCGAAGAACGGGGCAGGCAAGCGTCTCGCTGGCCTCGAAGCCGTCGCCGAGCGGTCACGTCACGCTAAGTTGACTCCGCAGCGAACCGAGAGGTATGCGGAGGAGGTCTTGGGAGATGGAGCGATTGCCTTTTGCCCAACTCGCAGCGGAGCGGTCACAGATGGTGGATCGGTTACGTCTACTCCCAATTGCCGACGATGCTGTCCGTCAACGCGCGGTCGCCGAACTTGGGCGACGAGTCGAGATTTGGTGGGGAGGTGCGCTGCCACCAATCAGCCAGTTCGCAGACACGCCGCCCCAGGGACGTCCAGTCGTCCTTGCCGCCGATCCCGTCGAGTTGTGGATTCTGCGCGCGATTTCACCTACTGCTCGGCCGGCGGTGTTTGGTGTTGAAGCCAACGGCGCCGTCTGCACCGTTGACCGCACAGGTCGGCATCAGATCTTCGTCACTGGGCTGTCGCCCCTACTGGACGAAGCTGCGGATGCCTGTCGCCACATCAATGGCAAGGGCGGATTTCTGCTTGCGGAGCGCGGCGGACGCTTCTTCAGCGATCTTGAAGCCGATGCAAGTGATGCGCTGGCAGTGGTGGATGTTGACAGGGGACGGTCGCGTCACACCAAGCAACCGAAACCTCAGGGCTTCTGGCAACAGGTGGTGTCGTTCCTGCCGTGGGTGCACGACGAACCCGAAAAGGATTCCCGCCCTGCCAAATCGGAGAGCGATGCTGCGTTTGAACAGCCCGCCGATCCCTGGCCGCTGTTGGACTCGGACGATCCCAACATCAGACCGGTCCATCAACTGGTGGTCAACTTCGATACGGGTTCGTGGCCCGCCTCCGGCGTCCTGGGAAAACTGGGTTACAAGGTAGGAAAGAACGGACTCGGCCCGTCAGCGAGGCGACACATCCTCCGCAACGCTTTGAGTGTCGAACTGGTGGCCAAACCGGCCGAGGCTGAGTCGTACCTGCAGGAGTGGGGTGATCCGAACAGTCGGCAACGCGCGGCGAAGGTAGAACGGTGTCTGGCCGGGTTCGCCGAACTCAACCGACGGAAGAACGCCGACATGTCCGAGGCAATCTCAGACTGGGAGAGCGACCTGGCGTGGTTCACGCGGGAGTGCAGTCCCTGACGTTGCGGTGGTCAGGCCGGCGCGGCAACCACGGACAACAACCGCTCCCTGATGGTCCGGGCGTGTGCGGCGAGATCTACCGTGAGAAAGCGGTAGCGGTGG
Source organism: Mycobacterium sp. IDUB_17 (assembly GCF_055419465.1). NCBI lineage: Bacteria > Bacillati > Actinomycetota > Actinomycetes > Mycobacteriales > Mycobacteriaceae > Mycobacterium > Mycobacterium sp. IDUB_17. The sequence continues at coordinate 46,125 of NZ_JBVAXS010000005.1, forward strand.
CCGTTGATCACGACATACTCGTCGAGCTCGCCGCCGACGACGGGGTAGAGCAGCACGCCCTCGGCCGTCTCGCCGAGGTGGTCACGGTCGTGCTGTGACTGTACGTAGGCGTAGAGCTGAAACATGTGATTTCGGGAAAGCTTCGGTGTGCCAAACTGATTGGGCTTGAGCGCGTCGGCGAATTTGGTTTCGACAATGATGCGGCGGCCTGGTCGTTCCAGGATCGTGTCGGTGCGCATCACCGGAAGGATCGCCAGTGCGCCGGCAGAGTGCTCGTCCAACGGCCAGGTATGCACCGTCTCGCCCGGGTGTACCCGCCAGGGTGGCGGCAGCGTCACCCGGTAGAAGCCGCGGACCGCGGCTTCGTACAAGCGCCGGATTGCTGTCGCGTCCCGCAGGGGTGACATCCGGTGTGCGGCACCAGAGTCTTCGGTCGGGATGTTCATCCGCACAAGAAGTCGTGCCGCGTTCACGGCATCCAGGTCGGCAATCTGGTTGCGGCCGAGGGTTATCGCATCCGTATCGGATCGGCTGAACAGCGTCGGTGTGACGCCCTGCAGCCGCAGCATCCCGGCAAGCTGGCGAAAACGATGTGCGCGGTCGCTATCGCGAGACGTCGCCCCCGCGACAGTCAGGCCCGCGTAGATCAGCCGGTTGATCGAATTGTCGACCGACAGTTCCGCATAGCGGCAGGCGATCTGGCCTCGCGAAAGTAACTGTGCTGATTCGGTTTGGAGGACATCGATGCGACCCCTCACTCTGGAGAGCGGCGCGCGTCGGGCGACGTAGGCGCGGCTGAGCGTGCGTTGAAGGCGACGTTCGACGGCCCGTGCGAGGATTTCTGCCACGAGATCAGGCAACTCGTCTGGGCGCTCCTCCGCTCCGGCGCCGCGGATTTTAGCGTTGTCGGCATAGAGCTCTGAGGCATACAGCATCAGTAGCCAGAGGTTGCGGACCGGAATCTCGGTCTTGCCGCTGACGACGACGCCCGTCATAGTGACTCGCCGAGCAGGCGCACGGCCGCCCTCTCGACGCGATCGGGTTCGTCGAACCAGTATTCCGTAAGCAGCGGACAGATCTCGCGTTCGACGATCTGGCGCAGCCAGGTCTGGGTGTTTGTGACCTTGCGTGTTGTCGACGGCGTGAAGAAGCTATGCCCGATCTGGTACTGGTCGCCCAGAGACCGGTCCGCACTGATCGATGCGTTGATCTCACCGACACGTCTGGCGACGGATGCCAGTTCGTCGGCCGGAATTCCACTGTGGCTGGACACCCAGTCACGCCAAGTGTCGTTGAACATCGGCTCCAGGTTGGCGAACGCGAACCGGCGGCGTAGCGCGAAGTCGACGATCGCCAGGGATCGGTCTGCCAGGTTCATCGTGCCGATGATGTACAAATTCGCCGGCAGGTACAGCGGGTCCTCGCCGTCCTTGCGGTAGGTGAGGTCGATCGCCTCAGAGGGAAGCCGTTTCTCGCTTTCCAGTAGTGTCAGCAGTTCCCCGAAGACCTGGGCGAGATTCCCGCGGTTGATCTCCTCGATGACCAGGACGTAGTTGTGGCCGGGGTCGGCCAGCGCTTGGTCGACGATGTTGAGGAACACGCCGTCGGCGAGGACCAGCTTTCCGTCGGCGCTGGGTCGCCAACCGCGGACGAAATCCTCGTATGCCGTCGACGGATGGAACTGGATGGCGCGCAGGTATTCTCGGCTCTTCTCACCGATCAGTGCAAAGCCGAGCCGTTTGGCCAGCCATGTCTTGCCGGTGCCGGGTGGGCCCTGCAAGATAAGGTTCTTTTTCGACGTCAACGCGTGGAGGTACGCAGCCAGCGTCTCCGCGGGGATGAAGCAGCCGTCGGTGACGATATCGTCGACGGTGTAGGTCTCGGTTGGCGAAGCCTGTTCTTCCACGGTTACATCCGTGGATGCGTCGTCGGCAGATGTGACCCGAGCGTCATCACCGAATCGCTCCCGCCAATACGGGGAGCTGCGGAAAGCATCGAGATCCTGGTCGGCGCCGTCGAAGGTGAATGAGATCAGCCCGTCGGTGCGCCAGTCGCCGCCGACGACCTTCCACACGGTTCGGCGGTTGGTGTAGAAGTACCACTCGTCACGTTCTTGCGGTGGGTCCCAGGCAACCTTGACAGTTCGGCCGTCGCGACTGTGACCCGTGATGGTGCCGGTCGCCTTGATCGCCATCACCGAAACCGGGTGGCCCTTGTTATCGAATCGGAGATCATCGCGCCGTGAGCGTACGTAGGTCGCTTTGATCGCGATCCGCTCGTTGGGTTGCATCGAATTGACTTCGTCGGCGTAGTCGTCTGTTTCACCAACACTCCAGATGCCCTGTTCGACAAGGTTTTGCGTCTGATCACGACCGCCGTAGTAGGCGCCCACGAACCAGAATGGCGGGCCGTCTTCGGCTTCGGCCGCGGGCGTGTGGCGAACCTTCGGTTGATAGTTCTGGTATGCGGGGATCGCTTCCAGCGTCTCCTCGGTGATATTGACCGGGTGTTCTTCGAGGAGCTGTCTGCCGAAGTCGGTGATGGTGGAGTATCCGTTGCGGACCTTCGTGACCGCCTGGGCGCGGGTGAGAGCAGAGAGTGCCCAACCCATCCGGTTCCGGGCGCGTAGCTGACCAGAACTGAGTGTCTCGGCGCGCTGCGCCTCGGTGAGCTGCATCTCATTGGCTATCGCATCGAAAAGATCTGCAGTGCGCCAAGTCTGGCCATTGCTGAGCACTACGAGCGTCGGGCGGACGAACGCCGGCCAGCGCCCGATCTGAGATGGCTCCGTCATAGCTCGCCTCGGAATGCGCGAGATTGAAGTGAGGCGAATAGCTCGTCGAGTTCCCCCAGTGCTGCGGCTTGTCGGTCTTTCGCGACTCGGAGCGCCTCAACGCGCTCGGAATACTTCTGTTGGTCGGAAGCTGGAGGGATGAGTGTCCGAATGGTCTGGACTTCTTTGGCGTTGATGTTCGCCATACCTACGATGCTCTTGCACATGCCACGTAGCGTGGCCTTGCCGTATGCGGAGTTCAATACTCCAGAAAGGTACTCCGGTGAGATGCCCTCTCGAACTCGCAACCGGACAAGGTATCCGGCGTAGGCCAACGGGGCACCGCCGTTGTAGACGGCAGTCTTGCCGACCAACTCAGCGCTATTTGTGCGATTGAAGAGGACGTCGCCTCTACGCACCGTGTAGCGGCTGAACTTGTCGTCTGGAAGATCCATGTACTTCAGGTCTTGCAGGTCGATTTCGCCGCCGTATGTGATGTTGTTCATTCGTAGGACTGCAATCTCGCCCTGTTGCGAACTCTTCTCACTCGTACCGTAGTCGGCCGATTGGACTAGGTCTTGGACCGTTCCAGTCGGCAGTCCGTGGGGGTTTGACGCCGGATCGCCGAACATGTCTATGAAGATCGACTGTCGGAGCGATTCGAAAGTTGACAGCACTTGACGTCGTCTGGCGCGTAGTGCATCTGCCTGATCGAGGATCGCGGCGATGCGGCGCTGCTCGTCGAGCGGGGGAAGTGGAATGTTGAGTGCCTGGAGGAAGTTGAGCGGCACACGCCGCTGGCCAGCGCTGCCCGTCATCCGCATTTCGCCCTGGCGGCGTACGTGCCCCTGCCGCAAAAAGTGGAGCAGATAGCGGTCGTGAAGTTCGGGACTGGGGCGTAGAACATGAAACTCGGTGGAACCGACGCCGATCTTGCGTCGCAAAGTTGCCTGCCCAATTTTGTTGTTTTCGAAGCACGGTGTGATCTTTGCGACCAAGATGTCGCCATCGGCAAAAACGGTGTAGCCCTTGCTTACTTCGTTGAAGCGGCGAATCACATGTGACTGCGTTAATGCCCGTTCGGTGTCTAGGTCGGCCATGCCGACAAAATTCACCTCGTCGTCGGGGCCGAGTTGCGGTGCGCTCGGATTGGTTTGAGCAACTTCTCCCAATGACACCATTTTCATGACAGCATCGCCTTCAACTCGACCAGCCCAGCAGCAATCTCACTCTCGAGCTTCTCGATCTCGGCGATGATCTCCAACGGCGGTCGATGTTCGACCTCGTCGTGGACGATCTCCCTGTACCGGTTAAGTGACAGGTCGTACCCCTGGGCGACGATATCGTCCTTCGGCACGCAGAACGACTGCTCGGTCCGAGCTCGTTCAAGCTCCGAGGAGACGCGTAACACCCAGCGCGACAACGCGTCGGGAAGGTCATTGGCCTCGACCGGATTCCGCTTGTCATCCAGCGAGAACCCGTCGGCGGTGACGTCGTAGAACCAGACGTTCTCAGTGCCACCGGAGTTCGTCTTGGTAAACAACAGAATCGCCGTCGACACGCCGGCATACGGCCGGAACACCCCGGAGGGCAGCTTCACGATGCCGTCAAGCTTCTGATCCTCCACCAGTGCGCGACGAAGTTCCTTGTGCGCCTTGGACGATCCGAAGAGCACTCCGTCGGGCACGATTACCGCGGCCCGACCTCCCGGCTTCAGAAGCTTCAAAAACAATGCCACAAACAGCAGTTCGGTCTTCTTGGTCTTGACGACGCGCTGCAGATCCTTGGAAGTGGCCTCGTAGTCGAGTGATCCGGCGAAGGGAGGATTGGCCAGGATCAGTGTGTACTTTTCGGCGTCCTCGCTGGCGCCTTCCGACAGGGAATCCCGGTAGCGGATGTCGGGGGATTCGATGCCGTGCATCAGCATGTTCATGCTGCCGATCCGCAGCATGGTGGGGTCGAAGTCATAGCCGTGAAACATGCTGTTGTGGAAGTGCTTACGCTGGTCAGCGTCAGTGAGTACCGATGAATGCTCGTCGCGCACATACTCCGACGCCGCCACCAGGAACCCGGCCGTGCCGCAGGCCGGGTCACAGATCTCATCGGTGGGCTGGGGAGCGGTCATCTTGACCATCAACTCGATGATGTGGCGCGGGGTACGGAACTGCCCGTTCACGCCGGCGCTGGCGATCTTGGACAGCAAGTACTCGTACAAATCACCGTTGGTGTCGCGGTCGGCCATCGGGATGTCGTCGAGCATGTCGACAACCTTGGACAGCAGGGCCGGCGCGGGGATGGTGAACCGGGCATCACGCATGTGCTCGGAGTATGTCGACCCGTCGCCGCCGAGGTCACGCAGGAACGGGAACACCTTGTCGCCGACGGTGGAGAACATCACCGCCGGCTCGGCGTTCTTGAACTGCGACCACCGCAGCTGCTGCTGATCCGGCCCGAACCGCAGCCCCTCGGACTTACCGGTCACGCGGGCTTTTTTCTCGGCGAGGATCTCCAGGTCGTCCAGGCGGCGGATGAACAGCAGGTAGGTGACCTGCTCGATCACCTCCAGAGGATTGGAGATACCGCCGGACCAGAACGCGTCCCACACCCGGTCGACCTTGCTCTTCAGCTCACCCGTGATCACTGCACTGCCCCTTGCTGCCGTTAAGAACCGAACCGAACTGTATACAGGGCCCCGCCGACAAATGGGGCGATATCCGTGAATGGACGCACGGACGGACGAGGCGGCATTGCAGAAGCGAAGTCACGCTAGCTTGAGCACGCGCCCTCAAGCACGGTGAGACTCTCGTTGAATTCCGCTGAGATATACAAGGACTCGCGAATCGATGGTCGTGGCCCAGTAGCCCCTGGAGCGAGGTTCGCCATCTTGGCTGCCCGGTCGGCCATCGTGTCGGCTCGTTCAGCCAGGCCCGGGTCACCGTGGATCTGATCAGCGAACCCATGTAGCCGTGCCGACCACTGTGTGTAATCAGCGGCGGTGACTTCGTCTCCAGCGTCCTTCTTGGAGATGACAGCTCGGGCGAACTGTCTGCTGTAGTCGAGCATCGACCGGATGACGGCGCAATCTGAGGCCGGACGACTGGACAGTACGAATACGCCCGCAGCAAGCGCCAACGTCGCAACAAGGCCGATCCCGCCGAGAATCCACCACCTACGTCCGGTCATCTACGACGCCTCTGCGGGTTCGGAGGGGCACAGCATCGAAATCAACGCTGGGGTCGCACTACGCGCTGGAGCACGACCCTAGCGTCGCACTCGGCGCCAAGCCAGAACGAACCAGCCCTACTTGTTGAACTTCCCGCTCAGATACTCAGCGCGACAGGCATTCCGAGCCAGCTTGCCGCTCGTCGTGCGGGGGATCACGCCGGCGGCGACCATGCGCACGTCGGCCACCCGGATCTGGTGGTGGCGTGACACCGCGGCGCGCACCGCGTCGACGATCGGGCCGGGCTCGGCACGTCCGGCTCCGGCGGCCCGCTCGGCGACGATCACGAGTTCTTCACCGCGGTCGCCGACCACCGAGAACGCCGCGACGTAGCCCGAGCGCACGGCGGGCGACGACGCGCTCACGGTGGTCTCGATGTCGTGCGGGTAGTGGTTGCGTCCGTCGATCAGGATCATGTCCTTGATCCGGCCGGTGAGGTACAGCTCGCCGTCGAGGTAGACCCCGAGGTCGCCGGTGGCCAGCCAGTGGCCGTTGTCGGGCACCTCCTCGGCGTGGCTACCGGTCGTCAATCGGGTCTGCAGCTTGTTGGCGAATACCCGCTCGCTCTCGTCGACGCGGCCGAAGTACCCCTGGCCGACGTTGTTGCCGTGCAGCCAGATTTCTCCGACGGTGCCGTCGGCCAGTTCGTCACCGTCGGGGCTGGCGATGACCGCCCACTGGTTCGGAATCGGCTGGCCGCAGGAGACGTGTGTGACGGCGCCCTCGTCGGTCGGGTCGACGGTCACCGCGCGTCCGGCGCTGAGTTGTTCGCGGTCGAGGTAGATCGCGGTGGCCGCGGCGCTCGGGGCGATGCTGGCCACCGACAGCGTCGCCTCGGCCATGCCGTAGGACGGTTTGATCGCAGTCGCGGGCAGCCCGTACGGGGCGAACGCCGAGGTGAACTTCTCGACGGCGGCCATGGTCACGGGCTCGGAGCCGTTGAGGAGCGTGACCACATTGGTCAGGTCCAGCGTCTCGCCCTCGGGCGGCAGGCCGCGCTCGGAAGCCAGCTCGAAGGCGAAGTTCGGGGCTGCGGCGAAGGTGCGACCGTGTGCAGCCTCTTCGGCCAGCCGCTTGATCCAGCGGTACGGGCGGCGGACGAACGCCATCGGGTCCATCAGGCTGATGTGTCCACCGCACAGCGCCGGGAACATGATCATGATCAGGCCCATGTCGTGGTACAGCGGCAGCCAGCTGACACTGCGGATACCGGTGTCGAGATCGCCGGCCAGGATCATCTGGATGACGTTGGTGCACACGTTGCGATGGGTGATCTCCACACCGGCAGGCGTGCGGGTCGACCCCGACGTGTATTGCAGGTAGGCGATGTCGTCGATGTCGACCTCGGGGTCGACGTACATCTCGGCCAGCGTGTCCGGGACGGCGTCGACGGCGATCACGCGGGGCCGCTCGGCGGCCGGCAGCGTCTTGATGAACGTGCGGACCGATTCGGCCGCAGACGTCGTGGTGAGCACTGCCGTCGGTTTGGCATCGGCCAGGACTGCGGCCAGTCGCTCGGCGTGACCGGCCAGCGCCGGCGCGAACAGCGGCACCGCGATGTTGCCGGCGTGCACCGCCGCGAAGAACGCCGCGACGTACTCGACACCTTGCGGGGCCAGGATCGCCACCCGGTCGCGGGGCTTGGTGACCTGCTGCAGTCGGGCGCCGACGGCACACACCTGTGACCACATGGCATTCCAGCTGAGCTCGACGGCACGACCCTCGGGGTCGGTCGAGTAATCGAGGAAGCGGTACGCAGGCTCATCTCCATAGATGAACCGGTTGCGATCCAGGAACGACGTCAAGGTGACCCCGTCGGGTACGACGATCGTGCCGTCGTCGCGAACGTAGTTTTCGACGTTCGACACCGACGAATCAACAGCACTGGTTGCAGCGGGAACCCGACCCATAACCCGTAAGACTAATAGCGGCTCTAATAAAGCCTGGCAGCGTGGTCGGGTGTGGGTTATCACCGAGTGCCGAAAATGTGTCGTGCGTCTCTCTATCGGGGCCCGTCAACGGCATAAGTCCCGTTATTGTCCGTGAATTCCACGATCACCCGGCGCAGCGTGTCGTTGACCTCAACCGCGCAGGTGAACGTCGCGCCTGTCCGCACGACCGGATTCTTGCCGCCGTTGCATGCCACCGCAACGACCCGGTTGGCCCCGTAGCCGTTGACCGGATCGGACAAGATCTGCGCCACCCCGGCCTCGGCCTGACGGACGTCCAGCCGGGTGCCGGTGGCATCCGAGCGGCTCCACGCCCACAGCCCGGTGCCGACCACCGCGACTGCCCCCACGACGATGGCCGCACCGATGAGCAGACGCCTATCGGTCGGCTTGGGCTGCGACGGCGGTTGCGGTGCGCGTGGCGGTGGCGCGGGCCGCGCATGGTGCTGCGGCTGCTGGGGCGGCGACGGCTGTCGCGGGGGTTGCGGCGTCCACGCCGGCCGGGCCGGGCGAGCCCCAGGTGGCGGAGTGCCGCCCGGCAGGGGTGCGCCGCCCGGCCGCGCCCACCATGGTTGGTCGGGACCGCTCATCGACTCTCCTCGACTCGACTCATCAGCTCACGCGAACCGTTGGTAGCACTGCGCGTCGTCGCCTTGCAGGCCGGACCGGTAGGCCAGGATGCGGGTGAACCCGGCGGGCAGCACCCTGCCGTTGACGTCGCTGGCGGCCAGCCCGTTGGTGAGCAGGCCGCTGATCGCCTCGTCGGTGTCACCGGCTGACAGCGTGATCGGTAGACCGGGCTCGGCCATCCTGGCCTGCCCCACACCGGTCAGGCAGCCGGTGCGCATGGCTGCCACCGGAGTGTCGAGTACCAGGCCCTTCGCGTGCTGCACGGCGAGCGCATACCGCGATGTCAGGACGGAGATTGCCGAATTGTCGCCTTGTAGGAGCTCACGCTCGTCGTTCTCATTCCTGGCTTCCCCCAACGCTTTCATCCCGTCGAGATCCACCACGATGGTGTTGGTCGCCGGACAGTAGGACGCCGGCGGCGACGGCCCCGCGTCGGGACATGCGGTGGGCTCGGTACTCAACGTCGGTGGGTTGGCCGGTGCATAGACCTGCTGCAGTGACTGCATGGTCTTGTCCAGCAGATCGGCGGTGATCGTGCTGTTCGCACTCTGCGGCCCGCCGAAGAAGTCGAGGAACTTGGGCAGATCACCGCGACGGTTCTTGATCTCGTCGGAGTCGATGGCCGCGCATTGGTCGACGTTGCCGCTGAAGCCGATCTGGAACGCGCTGACGCGGTCCAGCGCCGACCCGTGTTCGTTGCCGGTGAGCGTCGCGTCGACCCGTGTCATCAGAGGATCGCGGATGTAGATGAGACCGCCCAGGACGTGGTTGAGGCCGTCACCGGTGCTCAACTCGAAGCGCGGTGATTTACCCGCGGCCACCCAGCGCAGGTAGACCCCGGCGAGGCAGTCGGCTTGCTGCTCGGCCACCAGCACGGGCGTGCTCTCGTTGATCAGCCGGGCCTGCTGCTGGACCGCATGGCCGTACTCGTGGGCCATCACCCCGACGACACCCATCTGGCCGAAATACTGTGCCGCAACGGGAATCGCCACGCCGCGGTCCCAGGCCATCACGTCGCTCTTGAGGCAGTAGAAGGCGTTGGTGAGCCCGACGGTGTTTTCCCCGCAGATCTCGAGCCCGGGGGAGAGGTCGGAGTTGAACGAGACGAGCCGGGACACGGGGGTGAAGGTTCCCGGCAGTGATCCACCGGTGTAGTTCTGCGACCAGAAATTCTCGATGTCGTCGACGGCAAGCAGGGCCAGGTCGTCGATCTGGCCGCCGTCGGTGTTCTCGGCACGGCGGGTCGGCCCGGGTGCGTCGGACCGGATGCCACTGTGGCCGTCGGTCACCGGCAGGCCGCCGACCCGGTCGGGCAGAAACATCATCGAGGTCGCCCGGCCCCCGACCACCGGGGCGTTCCCGCAGCCGGCCAGCAATACCGCACAACAGGCCAGACCGAGCCACCAGCGAAGCCTCGCCAATTGAGCCGCCTTCCGTGCGATCCGCCTCAGCCAGTTCTACCTGCTCGTGCCGATGTTCGGCACGGGCCGTCGGTGACCTGCGCGACAATGGCACCCGTTATGTGCACGTTCGACGATCTGCTGGCCCGGGTACTGGCCCGCGCGGCAGAGCCGGGGACGTCCGTCATCGGGATCGCCGGGGCGCCGGGGGCGGGTAAATCCACGCTGACCGAGGCGCTGGTCGCCGCGGCGCGGGTCCGCCTCGGCGTCGACGCGGTGGCCCACGTTCCGATGGACGGGTTCCACCTCGCCGATGTGGAACTGCGCCGACTGGGCCGGCTGGACCGCAAGGGCGCGCCCGACACCTTCGACGTTGCCGGCTATGCGGCGCTGCTGCGCCGTATCCGCGCACGCACCGAGGTGGTCTACGCCCCGGGCTTCGAGCGCGACATCGAGCAACCGGTGGCCGGTGCGATCCCGGTGTTGCCGGACGCGGCCGTGGTGCTCACCGAGGGCAATTATCTGTTGCTCGACGACCCGGGGTGGTCGACGGTAGCCGCTGAGATCGATGAAATCTGGTACTGCGCAATACAAGACGAAGTGCGCGTCGCGCGCCTGGTGGCCCGTCATATCAATTTCGGCAAGCCGGCCGAGGTGGCGCAGCGCTGGGTCGCCGAGGTCGACGAACCCAATGCCAGGTTGGTGGCCGCCACCGCGTCGCGGGCCGATCTGCTGGTGTCGATCGCCGCCGCGATGGGCCCAGTGATGCCCAACTCACACTGATGTCGTCTGTGCGCATTCTCACGTCTGATCGAGTTGCTATAACTATCAGCCGCGGCCAGAATCTAGGTGTAAATCTGGAATCATTCCAGAAAATCATGCGAGATTGGATAGGTTGCGATGGCGCTTTTGACGATTGGTTCTCAGTTCCCGGAATACGACCTGACGGCCGTGGTTGGCGGAGATCTGTCCAAGGTCGACGCCAAGCAGCCCGATGACTATTTCACCCGCGTCACCAACAAGGACGATGAGGGTAAGTGGCGGATCGTCTTCTTCTGGCCCAAGGACTTCACCTTCGTGTGCCCGACCGAGATCGCCGCGTTCGGCAAGCTCAACGAGGACTTCGAGGATCGCGACGCCAAGGTTATCGGGGTGTCGGTGGACAACGAGTTCGTGCACTTCCAGTGGCGTGCGCAGCACGAGGATCTGAAGACGCTGCCGTTCCCGATGGTCTCGGACCTCAAGCGTGAGCTCTCGCAGGCCGCGGGCGTGCTCAACGCCGACGGTGTGGCTGACCGCGCCACCTTCATCGTCGATCCCAACAACGAGATCCAGTTCGTCTCCGTGACCGCTGGTTCGGTGGGACGCAACGTCGACGAGGTGCTGCGCGTTCTCGACGCGCTGCAGTCCGACGAGCTGTGCGCCTGCAACTGGAAGAAGGGCGACCCGACGCTGAACGCCGGCGAGCTGTTGGCCGAGGCGGTGTAACCGTGAGCATCGACAACATCAAGGAAGCGCTTCCGGAGTACGCGAAGGACCTCAAGCTCAACTTCGGCAGCATCGTGAAGTCGACCGAGCTCACCGAGCAGCAGCTGTGGGGTGCCCTGGTGGCCACCGCTGCGGCGACCAAGTCGGAGCGCCTGCTGAAGGAGATCTCCGAGGACGCCCTCGACGTGCTGAGTGCGGAGGCCTACAACGGCGCCCTCGGCGCTGCGGCGATCATGGGGATGAACAACGTCTTCTACCGCACCAAGGGTCAGCTCGACGGTCGCTACGACGATCTGCGGGCAGGTCTGCGGATGAACATCATCGCCAACCCTGGTGTGCCCAAGGCGGATTTCGAGCTGTGGTCGCTGGCGGTGTCTGCAATCAATGGCTGCTCGCACTGCCTGTCGGCGCACGAGACCGTGCTGCGCGACGCCGAGGTGTCCCGCACGACGATCTTCGAAGCCATTCGGTTGGCGTCGATCGTCTCCGGGGTGGCCCAGGCGCTGCTCACCGCGGACGCGCTCGCCGCAGTCTGATGTCGTAAGCCTCCACAAAAGGGGCTTACGCGCATAACCCAACAGATAAACTCGCCTCTCGCGATTGGAGAGGCGAGTTTTCTGTTGATGGCACCGAAGAGAAACGCCCGCATCGACCCCATCGTGCGGAAAGCGATCACCGGCGCGTCCATCGGTAACGCGGTGGAATGGTTCGACTTCGCCATCTACGGATTCCTGGCGACCTACATCGCCGCCAACTTCTTCCCGTCCGGCAACGAAACAGCCGCACTGCTCAACACATTCGCGATCTTCGCCGCCGCGTTCTTCATGCGCCCGCTCGGCGGCTTCGTCTTCGGTCCGCTGGGGGACCGGCTGGGGCGCCAGCGGGTGCTCGCCGTGGTGATCCTGTTGATGTCGGCCGCCACGCTGGGCATCGGCCTGCTGCCCACCTACGCGACCATCGGCGTGGCCGCACCCTTGCTGCTGCTCCTGCTGCGGTGCCTGCAGGGATTCTCGGCCGGCGGCGAATACGGCGGCGGCGCAGTGTATCTCGCCGAATATGCGGGCACCCGATGGCGTGGGCTCACCGTGACGTTCATCGCGTGGTCTGGCGTGCTCGGCTTCCTGCTCGGCTCGATCACCGTCACGGTGTTGCAGGCATATCTACCGCCCGACGCCATGGAGAGCTATGGCTGGCGTATCCCGTTCCTGGTGGCCGCACCGCTCGGCCTGGTCGGCCTCTACATCAGGCTGCGGCTCGACGACACGCCTGAATTCGCCAAACTCGACGCGACCGACCGGGTGGCCACCTCGCCACTGCGCGAAGCCGTCGGCACAGCCCGGCGGGCGATCCTGCAAGTCATCGGCCTGTTCATCGTGTTCAACGTCGGCTACTACGTCGTCTTCACCTTCCTGCCGACGTACTTCATCAAGACGCTGCACTTCAGCAAGACCCAGGCATTCGTCTCGATCACCCTGGCCAGCCTGGTGGCGCTGATCCTGATCCTGCCGTTGGCGGCGCTGTCGGACCGGATCGGACGCAGGCCCCTGCTGATCGCGGGCTCGGTGGGCTTCGTCTTGCTGGCGTATCCGCTGTTCCTGCTGATGAATTCGGGATCGGCGGCGGCGGCGATCGCCGGGCACTGCGTGCTGGCCGCCATCGAATCGGTGTATGTGGCGACTGCCGTGACGGCCGGCGTCGAACTGTTCGCCACCCGCGTGCGCTACAGCGGTTTCTCGATCGGCTACAACATCGCGGTGGCATTGTTCGGCGGGACGACCCCGTATGTGGTCACCTGGCTCACCGCGACGACCGGCAACAACCTGGCGCCCGCGCTGTACCTCATTGCCGCGGGCATCGTCTCGCTGGCCACCGTCCTGACCTTGCGCGAGAGTGCGGGGCGGCCACTGTCGGGTGTGGATGACCCAGCCGGTCAGCAACGTGTCACGATGACACCGTGAGCGCGACAAGAGGACGCCCGACCAAAGCCGACGTTGCCAAACTGGCCAATGTCTCCACGGCAACCGTCAGCTATGTGCTCAACAACGTTCAAGGGCAACGCATCTCGGAGCAGACCCAGGCCGCGGTGCGCAAGGCCGCGGCCGATCTCGGTTACCGGCCCAACCTGGCGGCCCGCAACCTCGCGGTCGGTGGCAGCGGCGTGGTGCTCTACATCGTGCCGCGGACGGATCTGGGCGAACTACCTCTGGAGGTCGGCAGTCGCCTCACCACCGCGCTCGGCCGGCACGGCATCGTGCTGTCGATGCAGCTCGAGACCGACGACGGCCAGAACATCGTCGACGCGGTGGCGAACCTCAACCCGGTGGCCGTTGCCGGCGTCTTCCCACTCACCGGTGCTGCTGCCGCGGCGGTCGAGGCGGCGCGGATTCCGCAGATCTACCTGGGCAGCGAGAAGCTGCGCGCGCTCGGATCGTTGCACCTGACCGTCGGGGTGATGCGGGTGGAGCATCTGATGTCGCGCGGCCATACGCGGCTGGGCTTCGCCTATTCCGGCTCTGAAGTGCTGCGGCCGCTCGGTGACTACTGGCTGTCGGGTCTGCGGGTGGCCGCCGGCGAGCACGGCCTGCCCGAGATCGAGGTCGACAGCGTGGCCACCGACGGATCGGATGCGGCAGCCGTCGTGTCGAAATGGGTGTCCGGGGGCGTGACGGCCGTATGTGCGCAGAGCGATGAGACGGCGTTCGTGGTGCTGCACGGGATACGCCGGGCCGGCTTGCGCTGCCCTGACGATCTCGCGGTCATGGGGGTCGACGCGATACCGCTGGGTGCGGTCAGCTGCCCACCGCTGACCTCTGTCGCCTTCGACGCCAAGACCATTGTCGATGCCGCGGTCCCGGCCATGATGGCCGAACTCGGATATCCGACGGTCGCCGACGTCGACGGCAGCGACCCCGCCGGGCTCATCGTGCGCGACAGCACCTGAGCATTACATGTGAACTGTAAACCGTAACTCGTGGTGGCCTTGTCCGGTGCCCGTCCCGCCGTGTAACTTACGCGGGTAAGTAACTCTCCGCAGCCCTCAGAGAGGCGGACCGCCGTGAGTGTGAGCACCACCAGTGACGTGTACTTCGACCCGTACGACGTCGAGATCAACGCCAACCCGTATCCGACGTTCGCCCGGCTGCGCGAGGAATCGCCGCTGTACTACAACGAGCAACACGACTTCTATGCGTTGAGCCGTTTCGCCGATGTCAACAAGGGACTCGTCGACCATGAGACCTTCAGCTCGGCCCGCGGCGCGATCATCGAACTGATCAAGGCGAACATCGACGTCCCCTCGGGCGCCCTGATTTTCGAGGATCCACCGATCCACACCGTGCATCGCAAGCTGTTGGCCCGGATGTTCACACCCCGCAAGATCAATGCGCTGGAGCCCAAGATCCGGGAGTTCTGCGCGCAGTCACTCGACCCGCTGGTGGGTGCCGGCAAGGTCGACTTCATCAAGGATTTCGGCGCGGTCATGCCGATGCGGGTGATCAGTGCGCTGCTGGGCATCCCCGAGGACGACCAGGAGATGATCCGCGACCACGGCAACGATCAGTTGCGCACCGAGGCCGGCAAGCCGATGAAAGCGGCCCGCGAGGGTCTGGTCGACGGCTCGATATTCGAGACGTACATCGACTGGCGCAAGGACAATCCGTCCGACGACATCATGACCGACCTGCTCAACGTCGAGTTCACCGATGAGCACGGCGTTACCCGCAAGCTCACCCGCGAGGAACTGCTGATCTACATCAATGTGGTGGCGGGTGCGGGTAACGAGACCACCACGCGGCTGATCGGTTGGGCGGCAAAGGTGCTCGCCGAGCATCCGGATCAGCGCCGCCAATTGGTCGAGAATCCCGCGCTCATCCCGCAGGCCATCGAAGAACTGCTGCGATTCGAGCCGCCGGCCCCGCACGTGGCCCGTTACGTCACCCGTGACGTCGAGTTCTACGGCCAGACGGTTCCCGAGGGCAGCGTGATGATGATGCTGATCGGTGCGGCGGTCCGCGACAGTCGTCAGTTCCCGCCCGACGGTGAGGTTTTCGACATTCACCGCGAGCAGCGCCAGCATCTGGCGTTCAGCGTCGGCACCCATTACTGCCTGGGCTCGGCGCTCGCGCGACTGGAGGGCCGGATCGCTTTGGAGGAGATGCTCAAGCGATTCCCGGAGTGGGATGTCGATCTCGACAATGCCGAGCTGTCGCCGACTTCGACTGTCCGCGGCTGGGATTCGATGCCGGCGTTCCTCCGGTGACCGCCGCGCTGACCGTCCCCAAGGACTGGGCCGAGGTCACGCCGGAGTGGATGACGGCGGCGCTGGTCCATCACCACCCGGGCGCGGTGGTGGACCGCGTGACCGTCGACATGCGCGACGACGGCACCAACCGTCGGGCGCGCCTGTCGGTCACGTACTCGGCGGGTTCGGGACCCGCCACGGTGTTCGCCAAGGCCGTCGACCCCGGACACAAGGAGATGATCAAGTACACCAGCGGCCTGCTGCATGAGCCCAGGCTGTTCAACTCGAAAATCGAGCTGCCGCTGGAACATCCGACGGTCTACGCCGCGCCGATCGATGAGGGCGACGAAGACTTCGTCCTCGTCATGGAGGATCTCACCGCCCGTGCCGCTGATCCGCGTGACGCGACCCGGCCGCTGACCGTGGAGCAGGCGGCGCACGGCGTGCGCGGCCTGGCCCGGCTGCACGGTGCGTTCTGGGGCGCGCGCGTGCGCCGTCCCGGTCTGGAGTGGCTGGAGCCGTTCGTTCCGTGGGACGGCATGCAGTGGGCGCCTTTACCTGCTGCGCTCGACCGGTTGGGTGACGATGCCCCGCCCTCGGTGCGCGCACTGACGATCGACCACCTGGTGGAAGGGATCTGGAAGCCCTTCATCCGGACACTGACCGTGCCCGACACCGCTCAGACACTGCTGCACGGCGATCCGCACATCGGGAACACCTATCTGGTGCCCGACGGAGATGTCGGGTTCCTCGATTGGCAGGTGGCCCGTCACGGCAACTTCTCCTTGGATCTCGGCTATTTCCTGCAGGGCGCGTTGACCACGGAGGACCGCCGGCTGTCCGAGCGTCAGTTGCTCGAGGAGTACCGCGACGAGCTCGGACTGCCCGCCGACGAACTGCCGTCGCCCGATGAGATCTGGCTGCGCTACCGGGCTTCGGTCGCGCACGGGCTGATGACCTGGCTGGCGACTACCAGCGCGGGCGAGTTGTGGCAGCGCCCGGACATCGCCCTCGCGCTGGCCCAGCGGTATTCGGCCGCGTACGAGGATCTGCAGACGGCGCAGGCGCTGGCCGATCTCGTCGGTCGGTGAACTCCGTCAAACCGACCGCCTGACGGGAATCCTCAATCTGGACACCCGCCGAGCCACTACGGTGTCCGGCATGACAGGTGTGGTGGTGACAGGTGCAGCGTCGGGGATCGGCCGGGCCAGCGCGGAGGCGCTGATCGCCGACGGTCGACGGGTTGCGTTGTGGGACATAGCCCCCGAGGTCCGTGATGTGGCCGACGGCTTGGGTATGCCCTCGGCGGTGATCGACGTGTGTGACACCGGTGCGCTGTCGGCGGCGGTTGAGGAGGCGGCTCAGGCGCTCGACGGCATCGACGGCCTGGTGCATGCCGCGGGCCGGGTGCTTCCCGAACCGGTGGGCGCCTACACCGAGGAGTCCTGGGACGCGGTGCTGGACGTGAACCTGCGTGCACAGGCGTTGCTGATGCAGCTGCTGTTGCCCCACCTGGAGAAGTCCGCCGCCGACGGTGGATCGCCCGCGGTCGTCGGTATCTCGAGCATCGAGGGTCTGGCGGCCAACCCGTTCATCCCGGCCTACTGTGCCTCGAAGGCCGGACTGCTCGGCATGACGAGGTCGATGGCTGCCCAGCTGGGCCCGTTGGGAATTCGCGTCAACGCGGTGTGCCCCGGCTTCATTCACACCCCGATGCTGCAGATCGCATTGGACGTCGAGGAGATCCGCGCGAGCTTCGAACAGGCTGCGCCGATGGGCCGGCTCGGTCAGCCCGACGAGGTCGCGGCCGCCGTCGCGTTCCTGATGTCGCCGAAGGCGTCGTTCATCACCGGCACGCAGCTCGTGGTGGACGGGGGAGTGACCAGCCGTCACGCGTGACCCGGTCAGCCGGCGATGGGCCCCAGCGTTTCGGTCAGCCCGGCGATGATCGTGGTGAGCCCTCGGTCGAATTCGTCGAGGTGTCTGAGGTCGCTCAGGCTCGGCCACGGCGCGGGCAGGTTGCCCGGCCGGCGAGTGGCGTGACTGCGGGCCCAGACGACGAGGAAGCCGGACGCGTACGCATCGGTGACGGCGAGGACGTGGCGCGCCTGGTCCGGGTTGAGCCCCGCGCCCTGTAGGACGTTGAGCACTTGGGCCAGGTGGGGCGCCACCGGCAGCTCGTCGTAGGGCGCGAGGGCCAACAGTTCGAACGTCCGCGGGTACCGCGCCGCCACGTCTCGATATGAGCCCAGCACGCGCCGGATCGCCTGCTGCCAGGATTCTCCCGCCCGGGCGTCGGTGTCGAGCAGGCAGATGAGCTGCTCCACGACGCTTTCGAGAAGGTCGTCACGGTTCCGGACATGGGTGTAGAGGCTCATCGTTCCGCAGCGGAGCTCGTCGGCGAGGGCGCGCATGGTCAACATCTCCAGCCCGTCGCGTTCGATCAGCGCGATCGCGGCGGCGGTGACGTTGTCGCGATTCAACTTGGGACGCGACTTTGTCTGTACCGCTTGACTTCTTCCCATGGATCTCACAATATCGGCGTACGTCGTACGGTGCGATGTACGTCACTAAGGAGCTTCCGTTGGAACTGCATCACTTGTCCGCCGTCGAGGCGACGGCGCTGTTTCGCAGCCGGGATCTTTCCCCCGGCGAACTGCTCGAGGCGGTCGTTGCCAGGACGGCCGCCACCGAACCCGCGGTCAACGCCGTGACCGAGCAATGGCTCGACGAAGCCCGCGAAGACGCCCGACGGTCGGAGCAACGTTTCGTACGCGGTGAGGAGGTCGCGCCGCTGGAGGGAATCCCGCTGATGCTCAAAGACGAGCAGCCGGTCGCGGGGCGCCTCTGTGAGGACGGGTCCATGCTGGAGAAGGGCCGGATCGCCGACATCACCCATCCCATCGTGGATCGAATCCGCGCGGCGGGGGCCGTCATCCATGGCAGGACCACCACACCGGAGTTCTGCTGCGCGCCGGTCACCCACTCCGACCTGTGGGGCGTGACCCGCAACCCGTGGAACCTCACGCTCACTCCGGGCGGTTCGTCCGGCGGAGCCGGTGCCGTGCTGGCCGCGGGGTCGACGGTGCTGGCCACCGGCTCCGACATCGGCGGCTCGATCCGGATCCCGTCGTCGTTCTGCGGAGTCGTCGGATACAAGCCGCCGTTCGGACGGGTCCCCGGTCTCCCTCCGTTCAACTCCGACACGTACTGCGCCGATGGGCCCATGGGCCGCAGCGTCGCCGACGTCGCGCTGCTCCAGAATGTGATCGCGGGCCCTTGGTCTGGGGATCAGGCGTCCCTGCGGCAGTCGGCACCGGTCTCCGCCGATGTGACCTCGCTGCGCGGCACCCGGATCGCACTCTGCCTCACGTTGGGCGACTACGCGGTCGACCCGGTGATCGCGGAGAACACACGGACTGTCGCCGCCGCGCTCCGGGCCGCAGGCGCCGACGTACAGGAAGTCACCCTGCCGTGGCAGACCCAGCAGGTACTCGACACTGCGTGGGCCCATTTCGGCGCCGTGATGGGGCCGTTCATCGAGCAGGTCGCCGAGGGCGACCCGGAGATGCTCCAGGCCCTGATGCCCTACACGCGGGCATTTGCAGCGTCGGCTGCCGGGTCATCCGATTACGTCGCGGGCCTGTCCGCGGAGGCCGACTTCTACCGCCCGTTCGGGGAGCTGATGGAGGGCTTCGACGCGCTGGTGTGTCCGACCATGGCCGTCACCGGACTCGACGCCGAAGCCGCATGTCTGGACACCCAGCAGGTCTTCAAGACCATGATGACGTTGCCGTTCAACGTGATCGGACGGGTTCCGGTACTGGCAGTCCCGTCCGGCAGGGCGCCCAACGGCGTGCCCACCGGGGTTCAGATCGTGGGTCGCACCTACGACGACGCAACGGTGTTCCGGGTCGGCGCCGCGCTCGAGCACGAACTGGCGCTGTGGACTGATCCCGGATGGTGGCCGGACCTGCCCATCCAGTTGGCACGGTGACGTCCGTCCAACCCGCCGCCGATCGGCGGGTATCCGGCGGAGGCTTGGCGTCCGGACGGCTCGGGACCTTCGACATCGTCTTCTTCGTCATCGCCGCGGCGGCACCGCTGGCGGTGGTTGCGGGGTCCGCACCGCTCGCGTTCAGGCTGGGCGGGTTGGGTACTCCGGGCGCCTACGTCTTCTGTGGTTTGGTGTACATCCTGTGCGCGGCCGGCCTGACGGCCTTCGCGCAGCACGTGCGCAACGCGGGCGCGTTCTACGCCTTCATCGGACGCGGACTCGGGCGACCCGCCGGAGTCGGGTCGGCGCTCCTCGCGCTGTTGTCGTACGGGCTCGTCTGCTTCGGCTTCTATGGCTTCTTCGGCTCGTATGCGAAGACGGCTGTCCATGATCTCGTGGGTATCGACCTGCACTGGTTCGTCTACTCCCTCGCAGGTGCTGCTTTCGTGGCAGTACTCGGTTACCGGCAGATCGACATCGGCGCACGGGTTCTGGGAGTGCTGATGACCCTCGAGGTTCTGATCCTCGCGGTGCTGTCCATCACCATTCTCATCAAGAACGGCTCAGCCAATCTGTCGTCGCAACCCTTCGAGCCGGCCAACGTCTTCAACTCCGGTGCGGGAGGAATGTTCGTTCTCGCGCTGGGCGCCTTCATCGGCTTCGAGAGCACGGCGATCTATGCCGAGGAGGCCCGGAACCCGGAGCGGTCCGTGCCCCGGGCAACGTACGCCGCGGTGGCGTTCCTCGCCCTGTTCTACGGATTCACCACCTGGATCGCGGTCGACGCATTCGGCGTGGACAAGCTGCTTGCCATGACCCAGGCAGACGACTTCCAGAGCCTGTACTTCGGCCTCGCCGACACCTACCTCGGTGGCTGGGCGAAGACCACCATGGACCTACTGATCGTGACGAGCATCCTCGCGGCCACGATCGCGTTCCACAACGCGACCTCGCGGTACATGTTCGCCCTCGGCCGGGACCGGATCCTGCCCGCGCGGCTGGGACAGGCGCACCCGCGGTTCGGATCTCCCAGCCGGGCCAGCGTGGTGACAACACTCGGATCGGTCCTGCTGATCGCCGTCACCGTGGGGCTGCACGGCGATCCGTATCTGCACCTCCTGCTGTGGACGAACACCGTGGGCATCGTCGGAATCGTGGTGTTGCAGGTCCTCTGCATGGCAGCGGTCATCCGGTTCTTCGCACGGGATCGCCGCGGCAACACGGCATTCCGGGTCTGGGTGGCGCCCGCGCTCGGTGCGGCCGGGTTGATCGTCGGCCTCTACCTCATGCTGACCAATCTCGATCTGCTCACGGGCCGCACCGACTGGGTCAACTGGGCACTGGTAGCTCCGTTGCCGCTGGTCGGCCTCGGCGGCTACGTCTGGGCGCGGATCACCCGAGGCCGGCGCCCGAGCGAAGCCGGCGCCGACTGACGCCCCACTAGTCGCTGGCCGGAAGGGGCTTGGCCTCTTTGAGGCTGAGGGCGGTGGTCCCGACCGAGAGCGTGCCGGTACCGGCCTTGGTGACCAGCACCTCGGCCCCGCCTTCGTCGACGTAGCGCTTGCCCATCAGGTTGCCGTCGGAGAACGCCGCGTCGATCGTTGCGGCCGAGTCCTTTTCGGCGTCAAGTGCGACCATCGCGACGCCGCCGGCCCGGAGGTCGTCGAGGCTGTCGGCGCTGCGCACCACGATGACCTGGGTGTCGCACACCTGGCTCTGCAGGCGGGTGCCGTTCTTGATCATGCTGACTCCTTACGGGGTGTGCTCTGAGACGGGTGCGAGTTCGTCGACCAGCTGGCGGCGCAGGACCTTGCCGGTCGGGTTGGTGGGCAGTTCGTCGCGGAATACCACCCGGTCAGGGGTGCGTGAACCGCGCAACTGCTTGCGCACATGATCGCGCAACGCTTCCGGGTCGGGCGAGGTGCCCTCGACGGGCACCACGACGGCCACGATGATCTGTCCCCATTGCGGGTCCTCGGGGCCGACGACGGCCACGTCGCGGACTTCGGGATGCTCGACGAGCACGTCCTCGATCTCGGCCGGGGCGATGTTCTCCCCGCCGCGGATGATGGTGTCGTCGGACCGTCCGCCGATGAACAGGTAGCCGCCCTCGTCGAGCATGGCGACATCCTTTGTGGGGAACCAGCCTTCGGCGTCGAGCACCGACCCGATGTCGGTGTAGCGGCCGGACACCTGTTCACCCCGTACGAACAGTTCTCCGGTCTCACCGGCGCCCAGCACGGTGCCGTCCTCGGCGCGGATCTGGACCTCGATGCCGGGGACCACCTGGCCGACCGAACCGAGCCGACGGGCGGCGGTCGCGTCCTCTGCGGCCAGTGCCTCGCGGTGATCGTCGGGGCCCAGAACCGCGATGGTGGAACTGGTTTCGGTCAATCCGTACGCGTTGACGAACCCGACGTTGGGCAGTAGCTGAAGTGCCTTGCGCACCAGCGGCAGCGCGACCTTCGAGCCACCGTAGGCGAGGTTGCGCAGGGTGGGCAGTTGGAGGCCGGCGGCTTCGAGGGCGGTGACGATGCGGTCCAGCATGGTCGGCACCACGGTGGCCGACGTGACGCCTTCGGTGCGGACCAGATCGACCCATGTGTCGGCGTCGAAGTGTCGCAGGTACACCATCTTCCGACCGGCGTACAGATTCGACATCGCCGCGCTGACCCCGGCGATGTGATACGGCGGGACGCAGATCAGGGCGGCGTCTTCCTCTGCCGCCGAGGCGAATTCGACTGTCCCGGTGATGTAGCTGGTGAGGTTGTTGTGGGTGAGCTCGACGGCCTTGGGGCGTGAGGTCGTGCCTGAGGTGAACAGCACGACCGCGACCGCGTCGGGGTCGGCGAACTCGGCCGCGGGTTCGGCGGTGCGCGCCGCCGCCAGGAACTCCTCGGAGGTGATGATCTGCCTGCCCGCTCCGGCGACGACATCGGCGTATTCGGCGTCGGTGACCACCAGCGCCTCGGGCAGCCGCTCGATCAGTTCGTGCAGTCCGTCCTTGCTGAGCCGGTAGTTCAGCGGGGTGAACGGCACGGCGGCACGGGCGGAGGCGAACAACAGCAATGGCAGCATCCCGCCGCCGGTACCGACATATGCCACGTGGGCGGCCCCGGAGGCGGCGATCACGCCGGCGCCCCCGTCGGCCAGGGTGCTGAGTTCCTCGGTGGTCAGGCGGAGATCGTCGGACACCACTGCGGTGCGGTCGGGTCCGCCCGAGACCGCCATCTCCAGCAGTAGCGAGATGCTCATAGGCCTTGTCCCGGTGCGTCGATGAAGATGTCGATGATCGGATTATCCCCGCCGCCGTAGCGTGACAGGTCGGTGACGCCGGAAGCGGTGAGCACCTCCGAGTCGATGAAGGTCTGACCGTTCACCTCGCCGGCCGGTCGGGACAGGATCTCCACGGCCGCGTCCGCCATGATCTCGGGGTTGCGGGACTGAGAGGCCATCTTGTCGCCGTCGGCGAGGTTCGTCACCGCGGCGGTGGCGATGTAGGTCTCGGGCCACAGGCAGCTGAAACCGATTCCGGCATCCGCGTATTCAGCGGCCCAGCCCAGCGACAGCAACGTCATTCCGTACTTGGACAGGGTGTAGGAGGGGTGCACGCCCAGCCAGTAGGGGTTCATGTTCATCGGCGGGGCCAGCGTCAGCACCTGAGGGTTGGCAGACTTGCGCAGGTGCGGCAGCGCGGCTTTGGTGAGCAGGAACGTGCCGCGGACGTTGATGTCCATCATCAGGTCGAACTTCTTGGCCGATAGCGCCTCGGTGGGGTCGGTGGAGATGGCGCTGGCGTTGTTGATCACGATGTCGACGCCGCCGAAGTGTTCGACCGCGGCCTCGACCGCGCGGGCCACGTCCTCTTCCTTGCGTACGTCACCGACGACCGCGACGCCCTTGCCGCCGGCGGCCTCCACCTCGGCGACGGCGGTGTGCACGGTGCCGGGAAGCCTGGGATGCGGTTCGGCGGTCTTGGCCAGCAGCACCACGTTCGCCCCGCGGCGGGCGGCGCCGAGCGCAATCGCCAGTCCGATCCCGCGGCTGCCGCCGGATACGACCAGCGTGCGATCGGTGAATGACTCCTGCTGGCTGGACATGGTCCTCCTCGTCGAGCGCAGCGTCTGCTGTGCGCCGTTATCAACCGTACCCAAATGGTATTGGCATTCTCATTTTTAGCAAGTGGCGTAATCGTCGGCTGAGGCGCCCGAAGAATCGGCGTCGATCAGACTTGTTCGGCCGTGTCGCCGGAGCCGCTCTGTGTGCAGGTCGGAGCACTCCCGGCCAGTACAGGCGCCACATTTCCACCCTGCGGTATTGGCATTCTCATTTTTAGCAAGTACGTTATCCACTGATGAGCGAGCAAGTCGTCCCTCCAGTAGAGACACCATCTGGCATCCCGCTGGCGCCCGTCTACGGACCGAGCGACCGCGCGGTCGAGCCGCCTGCCCCAGGGACCTATCCCTTCACGCGCGGCAACTTCGCGTCCGGCTACCGCGGGAAGACCTGGACCTTCCGGCAGTACTCGGGTTTCGGCACCGCCGAGGAATCCAACCGCCGGTACCGCTATCTCCTCGATCAGGGTGGGACGGGCCTGTCGGTGGCGCTGGACCTGCCCACCCAGTGCGGCTACGACTCCGATGACGAGGAGTACGGCGAGGAGGTCGGTCGTGTCGGTGTTGCGGTGGACACCCTGGCCGACGCCGAGATCCTGTTCGACGGCATCCCGCTGGACAAGATCAGCACCAGCTTCACCATCAACGGCACCGCGGCCATCCTGCTGGCCTTCTACGTTGCCGCCGCGGAGAAGAAGGGCGTCCCGCGCGAGAAGCTGACCGGAACCATCCAGAACGACATCCTCAAGGAATACGCGTCGCGCGGGACCTGGATCTGGCCGCCCGAGCCGTCGCTGCGGCTGATCGCCGACACCATCGAGTTCTGTGCCGCCGAGGTGCCCCGGTTCAACGCGATCTCGGTGGCGGGTGCGCACTTCCGCGATGCGGGCGCCAACGCGGTGCAGGAGATGTCGTTCACGCTCGCCGATGGCGTCACCTACTGCGACACCGTGGTCGAGCGCGGCCGCATGACCATCGACAAGTTCGCCCCGCAAATCTCGTTCTTCTTCTACACCCACGGTGACTTCTTCGAGGAGATCGCCAAATATCGTGCCGGCCGGCGTCGTTGGGCCACGATCGTGCGGGAGCGCTACGGCGCGACCACCGACAAGGCCTCGATGTTCCGGTTCGGTTGTGTGGCGGGCGGGGCCTCTCTGTACGCGCCGCAGGCTCAGAACAACCTGGTGCGGGTGGCCTACGAGTCGCTGGCGGCGGTGCTGGGCGGTGTGCAGTCGATGTTCACCGCGGCGTGGGACGAACCGTTCGCCCTGCCCAGTGAGGAATCGGCGACGCTGGCACTGCGGACCCAGCAGATCCTGGCCTACGAAACCGGTGTCACCAAAGTCGCCGACCCGCTGGGCGGTTCGTACTTCGTCGAGGCGCTCACCGACGCCACCGAGGCCAAGATCGTCGAGATCATGGACGACCTGGAGAAGCACGGCGGCATGGTTCGCTGCATCGAGGACGGCTACCTGCAGGGCCTGATCGCCGACGAGGCTTTCAAGATCCACCAGCAGGTCGAGTCGGGGGAACGCCCGGTGGTCGGGGTCAACAAGTTCGTCACCGACGAGCCTGCGCCCGACATCGACACCTACGAGCTCGATGCCGAGGGGCGCGATCTGCAGCTCAAGCGACTGTCCAAGGTCAAGGCCGAGCGCGACGACGTTGCGGTCAAGGAGACTCTGGCCGCCCTGGCCAGAGGTGCCGAAGGCGACGACAACCTGATGCACCGGTTGATCGATTGCGCCAATGCGTATTGCACAGTGGGAGAGATGGTGTCGACCTTGAAGTCGGTGTGGGGCGAGTTCCAGCAGCCGGTGGTGTTCTAGATGGCGACTCGTGTACTCGTTGCGAAACCAGGGCTCGACGGTCACGACCGGGGCGCAAAGATCGTCGCGCGGACGCTGCGGGACGCCGGATTCGAGGTCATCTACACCGGTATCCGGCAGCGCATCGAGGACATCGTGTCGATCGCATTGCAGGAAGACGTTGCCCTGGTGGGCCTTTCGATCCTCTCGGGTGCGCACGTCGCATTGACCACCCGCACTGTCGAGGCGCTGCGGGCGGCCGATGCCGGTGACATCGCCGTCGTCGTCGGCGGCACCATCCCGCAGTCCGATGTCCAGAAGCTGCTGGACGCCGGTGCGGCAGCGGTGTTCCCGACGGGGACGTCGCTCGACACCCTGGTGACCGACGTTCGTGCGCTGACAGAAAAGGTTTCGGAATCATGAGGCTGGGCGTGATGATCGGGGCCGAGCGTGGCGACATGGCCCGCAAGGTCTCCAAGCTGGTCTCCGACATCCAGTGGGCCGAGTCGGCCGGACTGGACAGTGCGTGGATGCCCCAGGTGCCCAACGACTTCGACCTGCTCACCATGGTGGCGTTGATGGCGTCGAACACCACGCGCATCGAACTCGGCACCGCGGTGGTGCCGCTGCAGGCGCAGCACCCGATCGCACTGGCGCGGCAGGCGCTGTCGGTGCACGCCATCTCGGGTGGCCGGCTGGTCCTGGGTGTCGGGCCGTCGCACCACTGGATCGTCCGCGACATGCTGGGCCTGCCCTATGACAAGCCCGCCGCCTACACCCGGGACTACCTGCAGGTGCTCAACGCTGCCATCTCCGGGCCCGGAGACGTTGACGTGGAGAACGATTCCTTCACCGTGCACAACCCGACGGTGCTGGGCGCAGACACCCCGATGCCGGTGCTGGTGTCCGCGCTGGGCCCGGTGATGCTGCAGATCGCCGGTGAGCACGCCGACGGCACATCGCTGTGGATGGCCGACGAGAAGGCGATCGGCGAGCACATCGCTCCGAAGATCAACAAGGCCGCCGCGGAGGCCGGTAAGCCCGCGCCGCGCATCGTCGCCGGCATCCCGGTCACGCTGTGCGCCAACTCCGAGATCGAGGAAGCCAAGGACCGCGCCAACCGCGTCCTCGCCGAAGCCGAGACCTCGCCCAACTACCAGCGGCTGCTGGACCGCGGCGAGGCCCGTAACGTCGGCGATCTGCTCGCCGCGGGTGACGAGGAGTCAATCCTCAAGCGGTTCAAGCAGTTCGCCGACGCCGGGGTGACGGACCTGTCGGTTCGCCTGCTGCCGATCGGGGAGACCCGCGACGAGCTGATCGCGTCGAAGTACCGGACGCGTGAGGTGATCGCCGAACTCGCCAAGCGTCTGCGATGACCGCGCCGCTGGCGGGCATCCGCATCATCGAGGTCGGTGTCATGCTGGCCGGCCCGTACGCCACCATGATGCTGGCCGACCTGGGCGCTGAGGTGATCAAGGTCGAACCGCCCGGCGGGGAGATCTCCCGTCAGGTCAGTGACAGCTATTTCGCCAGCCTCAACCGGGGCAAGCGCAGCATCTGCATCGACCTCGCTTCCGAGGCTGGACAAGCGAAACTTGCTGAGCTGGTAGCTGATTCGCACGCGCTCCTGGTGAACATGAAGCCTTCGGTGATCCGCAGGTTGGGCCTCACCTATGAGAACCTGCGGCGCTTCAACGAGAAGATCGTCTGTGTCGCGATGACAGGATTCGGATTGGACGGGGGAGACGACCCGGCGTTCGACTACGTCATCCAGGCCGCCACCGGGGTGGCCGCGATGACCGGTGATCCCGACGGCCCGCCCACGTTGCCCGGCTACTCCTCGGCGGACAACTCGACCGGGCTGACTGCTGCGCTGGGCCTGCTGGCGATGATCGTCTCGGGCAATGGTGGGCAGGTGGACGTCTCGCTGCGCGATGTCATGCTCTCGCAGCTCAACTACCGCGCCTCGGCCTATCTCAACGACGGTGCCGAGCCGCGCCGCCATCCGTTCGGCGCGCATTCGTATTACGTGCCCGCGCAGCTGTTCCCGACCGCCGATGGGTATCTGGCGTTGTTCATCACCCATGACGGGTTCTGGAAGTCGTTCGCGGCTGAGGCCGGGATCGACGGTTTCGAGACCATGGCTGAGCGCGCCGCCCGCCGCGAGGAAGTGCTCGACGTGGTGACGGCGGTCCTGGCCACCGATACCGCGGCGGGTTGGGAGTCACGGCTCAAGCCGCTGGGGATTCCGGCGGCTGCCGTGCGTACCTTGCCGCAGGCGCTGGATGCGACACCCGAGATGGTCGTCACCGCTGGGGATTTCCGGCTCGTGGGCAGCCCGGTGCAGGTCGCCGGGTACACGCCGGACTACCGGCCAGCGCCGGCGTTCGATGAGTACAGCCAGCGGTCACCGGTTTCTGCACCAGAGTCGTGACTGCTTGATTTGTGCGACCCTGCTGTAGAAACCGGCGGCGCACATGGCGCTCGCTCATGGCGCTTGAGGTCAATCCTCGTCGTAGGAGACGGTCACTGAATCGCAGTCCGGGATGGCCTGGCAGGTCAGCACCCAGCCCTCGGCCACCTCGTCGTCGTCGAGCGCGTCGTTGACGCGCATGGTGGCGGTCCCCTCGAGGAGCTTGGCCATGCAGGTGCCGCAGTTGCCGGCCTCGCAGGAGAACGGAGGCGTCATACCGGCGCGGCGCGCGCTCTCCAGCAGCGTTTCGCCCTGCCGGCGGGGTACGGACAACTGCTCACGATCGAAGACGATCGTGACCTTGCCGTCCGCTTCGCTACCGACCGTCGGATCTGCCGTCATGTGACTCCCCTGTGCACGTACGTTCTGATATGAAGAGAATACCATTCTCGCTAACTGATAGTATCTTCTCGGTGTGCTCGACGGCCAGCGGAGCATGGGAAAGGGGCGGTGAATCTTGACTGGGATCGCAACTGTTCCTTGGGTGCGCACCCCGGTCGTGCTCGCCTTCGATGACCGTGACTACACCCTGGCCGAACTCGACGCGCTGACCAGCGGGATGGTCACCGAGCTGGAACGCCGCGGCGTCAGGCCGGGTGACCGCGTCGCGATGATGTCCTCCAACCGCCCCGAGTTCGTCGTCGCCCTGCGCGCGATCTGGGGCCTGGGCGCGGTGGCCGTGCTGATCAGCCCGGCCTGGAAAGAACGCGAGGTTGCCCACGCCCTCGCGCTGACAGCGCCCAGCCATGCGGTGGGCGATCACGAGGTGCTGGCGTCACACATGCCGATGTTGCATCTCGATGAGCCGGTCACCCCTGGCCTCCGGCGGTTCGACCCGCCCGACCCGGACAGCGACGCGCTGTTCGTCTTCAGCTCGGGGACCACCGGCCTGCCGAAGGCGGTGCGCCACACCCATCGCGGGTTCGCGACGGCCATCGACCATTGGCGTGACGCACTGGGGTTCACCAGCGCCGACCGTATGCAGATCATGACGCCGCCGTCGCACATCCTGGGGTTGCTCAACATCGCCATGGTGCTCGACACCGGCGCCTGGATGCGCCTGCACCGCCGCTTCGACGTCGACACGATGCTGCGCCACATCGAATCCGACCGCATCACGATCGAAATGGCGGTGGCACCAATTGCTTTGGCGCTGGCCGCGCACCCCGATCTGGGTCGCTACGATCTGTCGTCGCTGCGCTACGTGATGTGGTGTGCCACCCCGGTGACCCGCAGTGTCGCCGATGCCGCCACCGAACGTGCCGGGATCCGGTGGCTGACCGCCTACGGCACCACTGAACTCCCGGTGATCGCGTGTAATCCGCTGGATGCCACCCACATCGACACCGTGGGCACCCCGGTGCGCGGGGTCGACGTCCGCATCGGCGAGGACGGTGAGATCCAGGTGCGGTCCGACTCGGTGATGGCCGGTTATCTGCCGAAGGACGCCACCGCCGGGGCATTCTGTGACGGCTGGTATCGCACCGGCGACATCGGCTACCTCGATGACGACGGATACCTGCACATCACCGACCGCGCCAAGGAGATGGTCAAGGTCCGCGGCTTCCAGGTGGCACCGGCCGAGGTCGAGGCGGTGCTGCACGGCCACCCGGCGGTCACCGACTGCGCGGTGTTCGGCGTGACCGACGCGGCCGATGGCGAGGCCATCGTGGCCGCGGTGACGACACATTCTGCGGTGTCAGCCGAGGAACTCATCGACCTTGTCGGTGAGCGGCTGGCCTCGTACAAGCGGCCCCGCCGCGTGGAGTTCGTAACCGAGATACCCCGGTTACCTTCCGGAAAGGTATTGCGACGAGTGCTGAAGGAGCGGCATGGACGTTCGTCTGACGTCTGAACAGCAGCAGCTGCGAGAGGCCGCAGCGAAACTGGCCGACGACCTCGGACCGGATGCGGTCGGAGAGCTGTCGGATGAGGGCCGGATCGCCCGGTTGGAGAGCACGGTCGCCGCAACCGAGTGGCGCACACTGCGTTCCGACGGCGCCTCCGGCGTGGAAGTGGCGATCATCGCCGAGGAGTTCGGACGCGGTCTGGTCGACGTGCCGTTCCTCGGTCCGGTGCTCGCCGACGATCTGGCGCGGCGGCTCGATCGTGAGGTGAAGGTCGGCACGGAGGAAGCCGCCACCGCCGGTGTGGATCTGACGCGAAGCACCGTAGGTGCGGTCGAGTCGCCCGCCGAGCTCGCCGAGCTGTCGAGCGAGGACGCTTTGCGCTGGCAGGCGCTGGCGCTCGCTGCCACCAGCGCCGACCTGGTCGGTGCCGCGCGCGGCGTGCACGCGCTGGCCGTCGACTACGCGAAAGTCCGTGAGCAGTACGGCTCGACGATCGGGTCGTACCAGGCGGTCGCACACCTGCTGGCCGAAGGACTCGCGCTGATCGAGGGATCGATCAGCGTGCTGCGTCACGCGGCATGGGCCGTCGACGAACTGCCGGCCGAGGAAGCCGTCCGGGCCGGAAAGATCGCCAAGGTCTACTGCGCCCGCGCCGCGCGCACCGTCTGCGAGACCGCGATCCAGGTGCACGGCGGGATCGGAAACACCTGGGAATGCCTGGCGCATGTGTACCTGCGCCGGGTTCTGGTGGCCACCGAGTTGTGGCCAGTCAAGCTGGAGGACTTGGAGGTCACTGATCTTGGACTTTCGTGATTCACCTGAGGAAGCTGCCTTCCGGGACCGCCTGAGGACCTGGCTGGCCGACAACGCCGCGTCCTTCAAGGCATCCGGTGACGACTACTGGGCCCGGATGGGGGAGTGGCATCAGGCCCTCTATGCCGCAGGGTTTTTCGGCACCTCGTGGCCCGAGGAGTTCGGCGGCCAGGACCTGCCGCCGGTCTACGACGTCATCGTCGACGAGGAGCTGGCCCGGGCCGGTGCGCCGCCGCGGCCCAGCCTCGGCTACCTGGTGGTCGGCCTGGGTCATCACGGCAGCAAGGAACTGCAGCAGCGGTTCCTGCCAGGGATGATCAACGGCACCGAGCGTTGGTGCCAGGGCTTTTCGGAACCCGGCGCCGGTTCGGATCTCGCCTCGCTGACCACGACGGCGACGCGCGACGGCGACAACTACATCATCAACGGGCACAAGATCTGGACCAGCTACTCCGATGTCGCCGACTGGTGCCTGGTGCTGGCCCGCACCGACAAGACTGTGGCCAGGCACAAGGGGATCTCGGCGTTCATCGTGTCGATGCACCAGGACGGTATCGAGCAGCGGCCGCTGCAGATGATCAACGGTGTCACCACGGAGTTCGGTCAAGTGGCGTTCGACGGTGCGGTGGTGCCGGCCTCGAACATGGTGGGTGAGCCGGGCGACGGGTGGCGGCTGGCCATGACGGTGGTCAGCCATGAGCGTGAACCGTCGACCCTCGGTTATTCGGCGCGCTACGGAAAGCTGGTGCGCGAGATGGCCTCTCGGGTCGATGGGAAAGTGCCCGAAGACCTCGCCTGGGCCGGGGTACAGGCCGAGATGCTGCGGCTACATGTGCGACGGCGGTTGTCCGAACAACTCGACGGGCTCAAGCACGGCCCGGAGGGCTCGCTGGACAAGCTGCTCATGACCTGGGTCGAGCAGTCCGTCGGGCATGCCGCGCTGGCGGTCACCGGCACCAGCGATCCCGAACTGCTGAGCGCGTATCTCTACAGCCGCGCCCAGAGCGTCATGGGTGGCACATCGCAGATCCAGAAGAACATCATCGCGTCACGAATCCTCGGGCTGGGAGTCTAGATACATGTACGGAATGCCAGACGAAATCGATGTGCAGGCCGACGGCGCGCTGCGCATCATCACGCTGAACCGCCCCGATGCGCTCAATGCGGTCAACGACAACTTGCACGTCGGCCTCGCGCGGTTGTGGGAAGCGCTCAACGAGGACGCGGACGCCCGCGCCGCGGTGATCACCGGTGCGGGCCGGGCGTTCTCCGCGGGCGGTGACTTCAATTACCTCGATGAGTTGCGGCGTGATGAAGCCTTGCGGCAGAAGACGATCAAGCACGGACGCGACCTCGTCATCGGCATGGTGCGCTGCCGCATCCCGGTCGTCGCCGCGGTGAACGGCCCGGCCGTCGGGCTGGGCTGCAGCCTGGCCGCGCTGTCGGACGTCGTCTACATGGCCGAGAACGCACACTTCGCCGATCCGCACGTACAGATCGGGCTGGTGGCCGCCGACGGTGGTCCGCTGGTGTGGGGTTCGCAGATTTCGTTGTTGCAGGCCAAGGAGTTTGCACTCACGGGCGTGCGGATCAAGGCTCAGCGGGCAGTTGAACTGGGCCTGGCCAATCATGTGGTCGAGGACCCGCTGGCCGAGGCGATCGCGTGCGCGAAGAAGCTGATCGACCTGCCCAAGCAGGCGGTCGAGGCCACCAAGCGGTTGATGAACATCCAGTTGGAGCAGCAGGTGATGGCGTCGCTGGATTACGCAAACCTCGCCGAGTACGTGTCGTTCGGAACGGCTGATTTCAATCGGATCGTGGACGGCTTGATCGCGAAGAACTGATCACCGCTGTACCGCGAGCGTGCGTGTCTGTGCACGCTCGCGGGATATGGCGGGGCGCAAGCTGTTCCGGCACACGCGTGCGTAACGCAGTGGCGGTGATTCTGCGATTTTTCCGCCATGGCGTTACGCGCGACGGGCAGCTGGCAACTAGAAGGTGAGCGCCTCGGAGCGTTGGACGGTTCCGGTGACGCCGCCGGCATCTTGACCGGCCAGGCGTACCGCCGCGAGTCCCATCGCCTCGGGCGGCTCGACCATCTCCGGAGGGATCTGCAGCCCGCTGCCGCCGGCCTGCCAGCCCTCGGTCAGGACCACGCGTGACGGGCTGAGGCAGTTGACCGCGATGTTGTCACCGCGCAGGTCAGCAGCCAGGCCGAGATAGAGCCGTTCGGCCGCGGCCTTGGACACCCAGTAGGCATTGGCACCGTGCTCGACCATGTCGACCCCGGTGGTGGTGATCGCGATGAGTGACCCGCCGCCGCGCTTGCGAACATGCGGGATGACGGCCTTGGTCACCAGGAAAACCCCGGTGAGGTTGACGTCCAGGCACAGCTGCCAACGTTTGAGCGGTGTGGACTCGACCGGGCCGAGCCACAGCACACCGGCGTTGGCAACCAGGATGTCGATGCCGCCGAACTCCGAAACCGCCTCGGCGACAGCCTTGTTGACTGAATCCTCGTCGGTGACGTCACAGGCGACCGGCATTGCGCGCCCGCCAGCATCGTTGATGTCCGCGGCCACCGAGCCGATCGTGCCGGGCAGCTTGCCCGGTTGTTCGGAGCGGGCGGCCACGGCCACCGCGGCACCCTCGGCGGCCAGTGCGGCAGCGATCGTCGCGCCGATGCCGCGGCTGGCGCCGGCGACAAAGGCGACCTTTCCGGTCAGGTCCATCGCGTCAGACTATTACTTGGGAGGGAAGCGCAATGCCCCATCGAGGCGGATGATTTCGCCGTTGAGGTAGTCGTTTTCGATGATGCTCTGAGCCAGCTGGGCGTACTCGACCGAGCGGCCCATGCGCTTCGGGAACGGCACCTGCGGACCCCAGTACTGCTCGAGCTGATCGGCGGCCTTGCCGTAGGCAGGGGTGTTGATGGTGCCGGGGGCGATGGTGCAGACCCGGATGCCCAGGGGCGACAGGTCGCGTGCGGCGACGAGCGTCATCCCCAGCACGCCGCCCTTGGCAGCCGAGTACGGCAGCTGGCCGATCTGGCCCTCGAACCCGGCGATCGAGGCCGTGTTGACGATGACGCCGCGGCCGCCTTCCTCCAGCGGTTCGGTCTTGGCGATCGCCGCGGCCGACAGGCGCATCACGTTGAACACCGCGGTCAGATAGAACTCGATGGTCTTCTTGAACCCGTCGAGGTCCAGCGGGGACCCGTCCTTGCCGACCAATCGGCCGCCGGCGGCGGGCCCGCCATGGGTGTCCACCGAGATGCGGAGCGGGGCAAGGGCTTCGGCCTCGGCGATGGCGGCGAGCACCGACTCCTCGGAGGTGGCGTCGGTGCTCACATAGCGCACACCCAGCTCTTTCTCCAGGCTGGCGCCCTTCTCGTCGGCCAGGTCCGCGACGACCACCTTGGCTCCCGCTGCCTGCAGGCGGCGGACGGTCGCCTCACCCAGGCCACCCGCACCGCCGACGACGATCGCGGAACTACCGGCGATTTGCATACGGTTCCCCTTCTTGCAACTGAGACTCTCTGGCTGCGAGAATAGCATTCTCTTACCGGGTGAACCAGGGAGCAGATCAATGCCTGAAGCTGTCATCGTGTCCGCGCTGCGAACTCCTATCGGCACGGCGAAGAAGGGCACGTTGCGCGATACGGACGCCTACGCGCTGGCCGACCATGTGGTGCGCGCCGCATTGGAGAACATTCCTGCCGACCTGGCCGCATCAATCGACGACGTGATCCTGGGCGAAGGACTCTACGGTGGCGGCGTCATCGCCCGCCACGCCGCCATCACCGCCGGCCTGACAACGGTCCCCGGAGCGTCGATCAATCGGCACTGCGCGGCCGGTCAGGCCGCCGTGCAGAGTGCGGCCGCCAGCATCCGCGCCGGGATGGACCGGCTGATCCTGGCCGGCGGGGTGAACTCCGCCTCAACCTCACCGCGGTTCGTCCGCGCGACAAGCAGCGCCAAGGACGCCGAGTGGGTCAACTGGTTCCCGCCCACCCATCCCGACCGGCCGGACGCACCCAATATGGACATGTCGATCACAGTGGGGTGGAACGCCGCGGTGAAGGCCGGGGTGAGCCGCGAGGAGATGGACCAGTGGGCATTGGGATCGCACCTCAAGGCCGTCGCGGCGATCGACGAGGGGCGGTTCAAAGAGGAGATCGTTCCCATCGAAACTCCGCATGGGTTGTTCGACACCGATGAGCATCCGCGTCGCGACACCACACTGGAGAAACTGGCCGCGCTCAAGCCGCTGCATCCCGAGATCGACGGGTTCTCCATCACCGCCGGCAATGCGTGCGGTGCCAACGATGCGGCCGCGCTGCTGACCATCGCCAGCGACAAACTCGGGCTGCCGGCCCTGGCCACCATCAAGTCCTGGGCCTCGGTGGGCGTCGACCCGGCCTCCACCGGGCTGGCTCCCGTCGAGGCCATCACCAAAGCCCTTCGCCGGGCCGGTCTTTCGCTGTCGGACGTGGACCTGTTCGAGATCAACGAGGCCTTTGCGTCGATGTGCGTCGCCACCATCAAGCTGCTCGACATCGACCCGGAGATCGTCAACGTGAGCGGCAGCGGGTGCTCACTGGGCCATCCGGTGGCCGCCACCGGGGCGCGCATGCTGGCCACGATGGTCCATGAGTTGCGCCGGCGCGGTGGCGGTATCGGCGTGGCCGCCATGTGTGCGGGTGGCGGTATGGGTTCGGCGACGGTCATCGAGGTGCCTGCGTCGTAGTGTCATCACTGATGCCAGATATCGAAGAACTCATCACCGCGGCCCGCGGCGGATCCCAACGTGCCGTCGGGCGATTGCTGAGCCTGGTCGAAAGCGACCGTCGCGACGAGGTTCTCGCGGTGCTCAGCGCGGCATCTCCGCGCGTCATCGGGGTTACCGGGCCACCTGGGGCCGGAAAGTCGACGACGGTCGGCGCGCTCGTCGGCGCGTACCGGGACCGCGGTCTGCGGGTCGCGGTGCTTGCGGTGGATCCGTCGTCGCCGTACAGCGGCGGTGCACTGCTCGGGGACCGGATCCGGATGGCCGCCCACATCAATGATCCCGATGTGCTGATCCGCTCGGTGGCGACCCGTGGGCATCTGGGCGGGCTGGCCGCCGCGGTACCCGCGGCCATTCGGCTGCTTGCCGCGCTGTCCTACGACTTGATCGTGCTGGAGACGGTGGGCGTGGGGCAGTCCGAGATCGAGATCGCCGCCATCGCGGATCCGACCGTGGTGATCCTCAATCCCGGCGCGGGTGACGCCGTGCAGGCCGCCAAGGCCGGGCTGCTGGAGGTCGCGGATCTGGTGGTGGTGAACAAGGCCGACCGCGAGGGTGCCGATCAGACCGCGCGTGACCTTCGGGCCGAGGCGACTGTCCCGGTTCTCAAACTCGTTGCGGCCCAAGGGGAGGGGCTGGCCGAGCTGGTCGAGGCCATCGATGCTCACCATCGATCCGACACCGCGGCGCGCCGCGCCGCGCGGGCCAGGGCCCAGATCCTATCGCTGGCCCAGACCTTGTTGCGCAATCACGGTGAGCTGGACGGGCTGGCCGCCGCGGTGGCCGACGGCACCACTGACCCGTACAGCGCTGCGGCACAATTGATCGCGGATTCAGCCGGGTAGGGCCAGTACGCGTCGCATCGTCCGCAGCAGCTCGGTGCGCAGCGTGTCATCGTCGAGATCGGTCACCAGTGGGTGCATCACCGCGACGCTGATCACGCCGGACAACACTGCCGCATGGACCCGCGCGCCATCGCCGGACTGATCGCCGAGCATGGCCGCATAGAGCCGGTCGATGAACAGCTGGAACGGTTCGTGTTCGGCGAGCAGGCGCACCACGACCGGATCGAACTGCAGTGTGCTGGCGGCACGTCGACGCGATACGGCCATGTCGATCACCCGGGTGAGCAGGACTTCCCGAGCCCGGGTGGGCGAGCCCTCGGCCTCGGCCGCCTCGAGCGCATCCTCGAGCTGGCCGAGTTCACGCTCGGTGAGCGCGATGACAATGGCTTCCTTGGTCTTGAACTGGTGGTAGACAGCGGCTTTC
This sequence comes from Mycobacterium sp. IDUB_17, assembly GCF_055419465.1. NCBI lineage: Bacteria > Bacillati > Actinomycetota > Actinomycetes > Mycobacteriales > Mycobacteriaceae > Mycobacterium > Mycobacterium sp. IDUB_17. The sequence continues at coordinate 82,941 of NZ_JBVAXS010000005.1, forward strand.
GTGACACCGAGCGCGTCGGCGATCATCTGCAACGACGTCCCGCTGACCCCGTGCTCTGCGATCAGCTCAAGCGCCGCATCGAGGATGCGGGTCTGGGCTGCGCTGCGCGGGTTCCCGAGCACCACTCGACCGTAACTGATCAGCTCACCGACTTGCCGGTAGCGGCGGCATAGCCACTGCGGTAACCGAACACCATTGCGGGACCGAGCGTGCCGCCTGCCCCGCCGTAGGCCTTGCCCGTCACCCCGCCCATGGCGTTGCCCGCGGCGAACAGGCCGGGGATCGGGGCGCCGTTGACGTGCAGGACACGGCCGTCGCGGTCGGTGCGCGGTCCGCCCTTGGTGCCCATCGCGCCGATCTTGACGGGAACCGCGTAGAACGGCGCGGTGTCGAGTGGCCCGAGCGTCTGGCCGGCCGGGGTGGCGGCCGAGTTGTCGCCCCAGTACCCGTCATAGGCGCTGGATCCGCGGCCGAAGTCGGGGTCGACCTCGCGGGAGACGTTGTCATTCCAGCGGTTCAAGGTCTCGGCCAGTCCCTCGGCGTCGATACCGGTCTTGGCGCCGAGTTCGGCGAGGGTGGCCGATTCGCAGAACCAGTCCGGCACCACATCACCTGGTTCGACGCCGAGGAAGCCATAACGCTGCAGGTGCACGGAGTCGAACACGATCCAGGCCGGGTCGTTGGCATAGCCGACCTTGGGGTCGAGGTACTGGAAGGCGCCCGCCATCGAGTTGTACTCGCCCGCCTCGTTGAGGAAGCGCTTGCCCGCCCGGTTGACGATGACGCTGCGTGGCCGGGTGCGTTCCAGCCGCACACTGCGGCTACGCGGATGACCGTCGATGGTGTCGCCGGGAATCTGCACGATCGGCACCCACCACGCCTCACCCATGTTGGCCAGGTCGGCACCGAGCGCCATCGCCATCCGCAGCCCGTCGCCGGTGTTGTTCGGTGGGGACACCGCGCCGCGCATCGGCCCGCGCAGGTAGGCCTCGACCAGCTTTGCGTCCCACTCGAATCCGCCGGTGGCCAGCACCACGCCGCTGCGGGCGCGGACACGGACGTCGGCACCGTCGACGCTGATCCGCGCCCCGGCGATGCCGTCGGCGTCACCGACCAGTTCGATCGCGCGGGCCTCGGTGACCGGCTGGATGTCGCGATCGAGCAGGCCGCGCAGCAGACCGGCGATCAGTGCGGTGCCGGCGACACAGAGGTCGGCGTCGGGATAGTCGTGGACGGCGTGAATGCGGGCGCGAGTTTCCGCGTCGATGCCGACGTTGCTGAAATCCGCCGGGAATGAGGTGATCCGGTGCCGCCAGACGCCGAGCTTGCCCTGATCCACCGGGCCGGCGCTCAGCGAGCGGCCGCCGCCCGGGCGGCCGCCGGGCAGCTCGGGCTTGTAATCGGGAAAGCCCTCGGCGACGGCGAAACGCAGCTCGCTGTGCTCCTCGACGAAGTCGAGCATCGCCGGGCCGGTCCGCACGAGGGTGTCGACCAGATCGGCATCCATGTAGCCGAGCGATTGGGCCTGCAGGTAGTCGATCGCGTCGGCGACCGGCAGCGGCCCGTCAGCGCTGCGGTCATGGGCCGGGATCCAGACGATGCCGCCGGAGACCGCGGTCGTGCCGCCGACCGTGGGCGCCTTCTCGTAGATCGCGACCGACGCGCCGCTGACCGACGCGGTCAGTGCGGCGGTGAGCCCTGCGCCACCACTGCCCAGTACGACGACGTCGACCTCGTTGTCCCAATCAGTCATGTGCGCATCGCCTTTCAGTACAGAATCGCCGATAGTTCGTTTGCTGCCCGGACCACCGCGTCCTTGCCGCCCAGCACGACGTCTTCGCGGTGCGAGATGAGATTGATGCAGGTGGGCGGCGACGGCAGACGCCGGCGCACGGGCACCGCAAGGCCATAGGTGTCCGGTTCGATCTCGCCGTGGGTGATCACCCAACCCTGTTCGCGGGTCTCGCGCACCAGTTCGCGTTCGCCGGGACGCGGCGGCATGCTCGCCAGCAGTGCCACTCCGGCGGCGCCGCGCTCCAGCGGATGGCGGCTGCCCTCGTGGAAGGACAGTTGGTAGAACACCTGCGTCGGGACGATCACCGCGACCGCCACCTGCTGATCGCCCTCGGCCACCAGCAACGACACCGTGCTGCCGAGCTCGTCGGCAAGGGCGCGCAGGGTCGGGACGCTGAGCTGGCGCATGTTGTTGTCGAAGGACGCACCGAGTGCGGCTAGGCCGGCGCCCGGCCGGTAGCGGCCGTCCTCACCCTTTGTCACGTACCGGAACTGGCTGAGGGTGGCCAGCAGCCGGTAGGCGATCGTGCGATGGGCGCCGACCTGGTCGGCGACCTGTTGCACGGTGAGCCCGGTCGGGGCTGCGGCGATGGCCGCGAGCGCGCTCAATCCGCGCGCCAGCGTCTGTGAACCCGGCACCCCGTTGGGGGTGCTGTCGGTCTTCGTTTGTGCCTGCGGCTGGGTTGCCTTGGCCGGCATCGCGCCCCTCCTTGACAGATAGAACCGCGAGAGTGATGCTCTGATAATAATGCACGCTGATGTGCGCTATGTGAGCAAAGTGCTTACAAATTTGGAGAATATCATTCTCTTTACCGTCGGAGAGGGGAACATGACAAGCACTGCCGCCGGGCCGGCATCCGGTTCCGTTTCGGCCAGCGAGCATGAGAGCGTCTGGTCTGACCTGCAGGGCGTCGCGTTCTCGCAGGGTTACCTCGATGTGGGCGGCATCCGCACCCGCTACCTGCATGCCGGTGACCCGAAGCTGCCCGTGCTGGTTCTGCTGCACGGGTCGGGCGGGCATGCCGAGGCCTATGTGCGCAATCTGGAATCCCATGCCGAGCACTTCTCGACCTGGTCGATCGACATGCTCGGGCACGGCTACACCGACAAGCCCGGCCATCCGCTGGAGGTCGCGCACTATGTCGACCATCTGATCGCCTTCCTCGACACGATCGGTGCGCAGCGCGCTCACATCTCGGGTGAATCGCTGGGCGGCTGGGTGGCCGCGCGGGCCGCCGCCGATCACCCGGACCGCGTCGATCGGTTGGTGCTCAACACCGCCGGTGGTTCACAGGCCGACCCCGAGGTGATGAAGCGGATCATCACGCTGTCCATGGCGGCCGCGGAGAACCCGAGCTGGGAGACCGTGCAGGCCCGGATCAAGTGGCTGATGGCCGATAAGTCGAAGGATTACGACGACATCGTGGCGAGTCGTCAGGCGGTGTACCGGCAGCCCGGTTTCGTCGCCGCGATGAGCGACATCATGGCACTGCAGGATCCGGAGATCCGCGCGCGGAACCTGCTGGGGGAGAAGGAATACGGATCGATCACTGCGCCGACTCTGGTGTTGTGGACCAGCGATGACCCGACCGCCGACGTCAGTGAGGGCCGGCGTATCGCGTCGATGATCCCCGGTGCCCGGTTCGAGGTGATGCCGGACTGCGGGCACTGGCCGCAATACGAAGACCCTGACACGTTCAACCGGTTGCATCTGGACTTCCTGCTGGGAAAGCCGGCGTGACCGACCAAGAGGTCGACGTCATCATCGTCGGGGCCGGGCCGGTAGGCCTGACCTTGGCAAATGTTCTTGGCATCCAGGGTGTCCGAACGCTCGTGGTGGAGGAACGCGACACCCTCATCGACTACCCCCGGGGAGTCGGACTCGACGATGAATCGCTGCGTACCTTCCAGTCCATCGGCCTGGTCGAGGCGATCCTGCCGCATACGGTGCCCAACCAGATCCTGCGGTTCTACGACGGTCACCGCCGGCTGCTGGCCGAAATGGCTCCTCCGGACGCACGATTCGGCTGGCCCAAGCGCAACGGCTTCGTACAGCCTTTGGTCGACGCGCAGTTGCTGGTCGGGCTGGACCGGTTCGAGCACGTGCAGGTGGCCTGGGGGCGCCGGATGGAATCGGCGATCGAGACAGCTGACGGAGTCACGGTCGAGTTCGGCCCGGACGTGCCCGCGGTGCGGGCGCGCTATGTGGTGGGGTGCGATGGCGGCCGCAGCGCCACCCGCCGCCTGATGGGGGTGTCGTTCGACGGCACCACTTCACCGACCCGCTGGGTGGTGGTCGATCTCGCCAACGATCCGCTGGGACATCCGAACAGCGAGGTCGGTGCCGACCCGGATCGGCCGTACGCCTCGATCTCGATCGCGCACGGCATCCGCCGGTTCGAGTTCATGATCCATGCCGACGAAACCGACGAGCAGGCCGAGGATCCCGAATTCGTTGCACGGCTGCTCGCTCCGTTCGTGCCGTATCCCGACAAGGTCGACGTGATCCGTCGCCGGGTCTACACCCACCATTCCCGGATCGCCGGGAACTTCCGGAAGGGCCGGTTTCTGCTGGCCGGCGATGCCGCGCATCTGATGCCGGTGTGGCAGGGCCAGGGGTACAACAGTGGCATCCGGGACGCGGCCAACCTCGGCTGGAAGCTGGCCGCGGTGGTCAACGGTCAGGCCGGCGACGGACTCCTGGACAGCTACGACACCGAGCGCCGCAAGCACGCCCGGGCCATGATCGACCTGTCGACGTTGGTGGGACGGGTTATCTCGCCCACCAACCGCAAGGTCGCGGTGGTGCGGGACAGGCTGATTCGCGGTGCATCGGTGGTTCCGGCGCTCAAGCGCTACGTGCTGGAGATGCGGTTCAAGCCGATGCCGCGGTACGACCAGGGCGCGGTCTACCACCCGAAGCCGCCGACGCCCGAAGCGCCTGCCGGCACGCTGTTCATCCAGCCGCGGGTGGACACCCGCGAGCAGTCGGACGTGTTGCTCGACGATGTGATCGGGCTGAACTTCGCGGTGCTGTGCTGGAACAACAATCCGCGCGCGTTGCTCGGCGAGCAGGCCTACCAGCGCTGGAAAGCGCTGGGCGCGAGGTTCATCGCGGCCCGCCCGCAGACCCAGCTGTTCTGGACCGGCCACGATGCGGACAGCGACGACGGCTCTGTGGTGATCGTCGGTGACCGCTCGGGTGCGCTCAAAGCCTGGTTCGACGTACACGCGGAATCGGTGCTGGTGCTGCGCCCGGACCGCTGCATCGCCGGTGCCGACATCGCCCAGCGCGCCCCGGAACTGAGCAACGCCCTGTTCGACGTACTGCATGTGCTGGAGGGAGGTGCGAACGGTGCCAGTAGCCCTGTGCTGTATGTCCCACAGCCCACTGCTGAATCTTCCGGGACCGTCGGCTGACCTCCTCGACGAGATCGGGGCGGCGGTCGGCAGCGCTCGCGAGTTTGTTGCCGACTACGACCCCGAACTGGTCGTCACCTTCTCGCCCGACCACTACAACGGGTTCTTCTACCGGCTGATGCCTCCGTTCTGCATCGGTACCGCCGCGGCGGGAGTGGGGGATTACGGGACGTACCAGGGTGCGCTGAACGTTGCCGGTGACATCGCCCGGCAGTGCGCGGAGGCGGTGTGGGAGTCCGGGGTGGACGTCGCCATCTCGACGAGCATGGACGTCGACCATGGCACCGTGCAGCCGCTGCAGGAGTTGTTCGGTGTGGCGACCGCGCGGCCGATCGTGCCGATCTTCATCAATTCCGTTGCCACCCCGTTGGGTCCGCTGTCGCGGTCTCGTGCTCTGGGGGCTGCCGTGGGCGCCTACCTGGCAACCCTCGACAAGCGGGTGCTGGTGTTGGGTTCCGGTGGGTTGTCCCATGATCCTCCGGTGCCGACGCTGGCCACCGCCCCGCCGGCTGCGTTGGACCGGATCGTGCACGGGGTCCCGATGACCGCCGAACAGCGCACGGCCCGGCAGACCGCGGTGAGCCAGGCTGCTCACGACTTCGCCCACGGTGAGAGTGCGCTTCGGCCGCTGAATCCCGAATGGGACCACAGCCTGCTGGAGATCTTCGACGAGGGCAGGCTGACGGAACTGGACAGCTGGTCCAACACCTTCATCGCCACCGAAGGGGGCAATTCGGCACACGAGATCCGCACCTGGGTGGCCGCATTCGCGGCGCTCGAAGCCAACGGGCCATACCGGACCGGGAACCACTTCTACCGGGCGGCACCGGAATTGATCGCAGGATTCGCAATCAGGACGGCGGTAGGAATCGCAGCATGACCTCAGACACCAGTGCACAGACCGCCGAGCAGACGTTTGACAAAGCGGTCGACGTTCTCATCGTCGGATCCGGCGGCGGCGGCATGACCGCTGCGTTGGCCGCCGACGCAGCCGGTCTCGATACCCTCGTGATCGAAAAGTCCTCCCACTTCGGCGGTTCCACCGCGCTCTCGGGCGGCGGGATCTGGGTACCCGGGGCGCCGTCGCAGCGCCGGGCCGGATATGTGCCCTCACCGGACGGGGTTTTCGACTACCTCAAGCAGATCACCGAAGGCACGGTCATCGACGCCCGGCTGCGCAAGTACGTCGAGGCCGCACCGGAGATGATGGACTTCCTGGAGCACAACAGTGATTGGTTCGAGTTCGTCTGGAAGCCCGGCTACGCCGACTACTACCCGGAACTGCCCGGCGGCTCGGCACAGGGAAGCACCATCAACGTCCCGGCCATCGACCTGCGCAAGCTCGGTGAGCACGAGCAGGAACTGCTCGCCCCGCTGGCCCTGGCGCCCAAGGGAATCTGGTTCGCCCCCAAGGATCTTCGCCTCTTCTACCAGGTTCGGCAGAACTGGCGCGGCAAGGCGGTGCTGCTCAAGCTGATCTGGCGGATGGTGCGCGCCCGGGTGTTCGGTGACCGGATGGCGGCCATCGGCCAGTCGCTGGCCGCCCGGATGCGGTTGGCGCTCAAGCAGCACGACATCCCGCTGTGGCTGGATGCGCCGATGACCTCGCTGATCACCGGTGCCGGCGGGGCGGTACTCGGCGCCGTCGTCGAGCGTGACGGCAAGCCGCTACGGATCCGGGCCACCGAAGGCGTGATCCTGGCCTCGGGTGGGTTCGACCATGACATGGCGTGGCGCAAGGAGCATCTGCCGGTGCTCGAAAAGGACTGGAGCTTCGGCAATCCGGCTGCCACCGGTGACGGCATCCGGGCCGGGGAGAAGGTCGGCGGCGCCACTGAGCTGCTTGATGAGGCGTGGTGGTTCCCGGCGATCTGCTGGCCCGACGGCCGGCTGCAATTCATGCTGAACGAGCGGATGATGCCGTCGCAATTCGTCGTCAACGGCGAGGGTAAGCGGTTCATCAACGAGGCCGCGCCCTACATGGACTTCGCCCACGCCATGATCGAGGGGCAGCAGTCCGGCATCGGCCACATCCCGTGCTGGCTGGTCACCGACATCGACTCGTTCCACCGGTACGTGGTGGCCGGGCACCTGCCCATCCCGAAGATCCCGTTCGCACCGGTGCCCACCGGGCGCAAGGTGCCACGGGCCTGGCTGGATTCGGGTGTCGTGGTCGAGGCACACAGCTGGGAGGAGCTGGCCGGCAAGATCGGTGTACCCGCGCAGAACCTGCGGGCCACAGCCGAGCGGTTCAACCAGCTGGCACACGGCGGGCACGACGACGACTTCAACCGCGGTGACAGCGCGTACGACAACTACTACGGCGACCCGACCCTGCCGAACCCGAATCTGGGCCCGCTCGGCAAGCCGCCGTACTACGCGTTCCAGATCATTCTCGGCGACCTGGGCACCTCGGGCGGACTGCGCACAGACGAGTACGCCCGTGTGCTGCGTGCCGACGAGTCCACGGTGGACGGGCTCTACGCCGTGGGCAATGTCTCGGCGGCCGTCATGGGCCGCAGCTATGCCGGTGCGGGCGCGACCATCGGGCCTGCAATGACGTTCGGCTACGTGGCAGCCAGACATATCGCTGACCGGAACGCCCAACAGTCTGTCGCACAACCAGTTTCACCAGCAGCCAACCAACAAATCCAGGACACCGTCAGCAACCCCTCAGGAGGAAACCGATGAAGATTTCGCTGTTCTACGAGTTCCCACTGCCCCGGCCGTGGTCGGAGGATGACGAACATCAGCTGTTCCAGCACGGTCTGACCGAGGTGGAGGCCGCCGACAGGGCCGGCTTCTCCACTGTCTGGCTCACCGAGCACCACTTCCTGGAGGAGTACTGCCACTCCACCGCACCGGAGATGTTCCTGGCCGCGGCCAGCCAGCGCACCAAGGACATCCGGCTGGGTTTCGGTGTCATGCACCTGCCCCCGCCGATCAACCATCCGGCCCGCATCGCCGAGCGCGTCGCCACCCTGGACCACCTGTCCAACGGGCGGGTGGAGTTCGGCACCGGTGAGGGCTCCTCGGTGGCCGAGCTGGGCGGTTTCGACATCGACCCGGCCGACAAGCGCACGATGTGGGAAGAAGCCCTTGAGGTTTCGATCCGCTGTATGACCGAGGCGCCGTTCACCGGATTCAAGGGCGAGCACGTCGAGATGCCGGCCCGCAACGTGATCCCCAAGCCGCTGCAGAAGCCGCACCCGCCGGTCTGGGTGGCCTGTACACGCCCGTCGTCGGTGCAGATGGCCGCCCAGAAGGCCATCGGTGCGCTGAGCTTCGCCTACACCGGTCCCGAGGCGCTCAAGGAGCGCGTCGACGGGTACTACAAGGAATTCGAAGAGCAGGGTGCACCCATCACCCCGGCGATCAACCCCAACATCCTGGCCATCGGCGGTGACCTGTCGATGATGGTGGCCCGCTCCGACGACGAGGCACTCAAGCGCCTCGGCATCGGCGGTGGCTTCTTCTCGTTCGGGATCATGCACTACTACCTGACCGGTATGCACACCCCCGGCCGCACCAAGGTGTGGGAGCGGTACCAGGAGGCGGTCAAGGAAGATCCGACGCTGGCCTACGGCCCCGGCCGCGGCGCCATCGGGTCGCCCGACACCGTGCGCGAGTTCCTGCGCGCCTATGAGGCGAGCGGGGTCGACGAGATCATCCTGCTGCTCAACCCGCGCAGCCACGAGGGCACCATGGAGTCCATCGAGATCATGGGCAAGGAGATCCTGCCCGAGTTCATCGAGCGGGATGCAAAGGCGGTGGCGGACAAGGCCAAGCGCCTCGAGCCGGTGATCGAGAAGGTCGAGTCGCGTCGCCGTCCGTCGGACGCCCCGTTGTTCGACGAGACCTACGCCTTCGGTGGGCTGCCCACCGGCCGTGACAAGTTCACCGCCGGTGAGATCCCCGAGGCGATGGCCGAGATCAACGAAGGCCGGGTCAAGGCCGCTCAGGCCGAGAAGGCAGCTCGGGAAACCTCCGGCTGACCGTGACCCTACTAAGCGAGTTGGTGCGCTACGACGGGAAACACGTCGTGGTCACCGGCTGCGGCTCGGGCATCGGCGCCGCGCTCACCCGTGCCTTGGGTGAGCTCGGCGCCCGGGTGACGGGCCTGGACATCCGGCCACCCGATCACCTGCCCGATGAGTTCATCGATCTCGATCTGGCCGACCCGCAGTCCGTCGACCGTGCCGCCGGTGGGGTCGACGGGCCGGTGGACGCCCTGTTCAATGTGGCCGGCGTGTCCTCGGGGATCGGCAATCCACTGCTGGTGGTGCGCATCAACTTCCTGGGAACGCGACAGTTCGCCGAAGCGGTGGAGGGCCGCATTCCGGCCGGCGGATCGATCACCTCGGTGTCCTCGCTGGCGGCATCGGGGTACCGCGAGAACCGGGCCACCACAGCGGGGTTGATCCGGACACGATCGGTCGACGAGGGGTTGCGGTGGTGCGCCGACCATCCCGAGGCTCTGGCCGACGGTGGCTACCGCTTGTCCAAGGAGGCGATGATTCTCTATGGGATGTGCCGGGTTTCGGAACTCGGTGCCCGCGGGATCCGGATCAACTGCACCGCACCGGGGGTGACTCAGACGCCGATCCTCGACCAGTTGAACTCGGCGTTCCTCGATACGTTCACCACCCCGCTCGGCCGCAAATCCGAGGCCGCCGAACAGGCCGCGCTGCTGGCGTTCCTGGGCAGCCCGGCCGCCAGTTACGTGACTGGTCAGGTGATCTGGGCCGATGGCGGCATTCTCGCCCAGCGGGAGGCCGCCCTGGTCGATGCTGTAGAAGACGCTGACCAGAGGAGCTGAGATTGGCCGGGACGATGAGCGACTTTCGCAAGGTCGCCGACGATGTGCGCAACTGGGGTCGCTGGGGTTCCGACGATGAGCTGGGCACACTGAACCTGATCACCCCCGCCAAGGTTGCCGAGGGTGCGTCGCTGGTCACCCACGGCAAGGTGTTCGCACTCGGCGGCGACTTCTCGTCGGCCGGCCCGCAGGGAGCGTTCCAGTTCCGGCAGAACCCGACCCATGTGATGACGGTGGACGGCGGGGACGCCAACACGCTGGCGCAGTACGGCCCACAGTGGCTGCGCAATTCGGTGGCCCACGAGGTCAGCGGGTTCTTCGTGGACAATCCGTTCCGCTTCAACGACGACATGATCGTCATGCCGCTGCAGGCCGCCACGCAATGGGATGCCCTGTCGCACGTCTACTACGAGGACAAGCTCTACAACGGATTCCCGGCCGATTCGGTCACCAGCTTCGGCGCGTTCCACTGCGGTATCGACAAGGTCGACGGCAAGGGCATCACCTCTCGCGGGGTGCTGCTGGATGTGGTCCGGCACCGCGGCGCCGAGCAGTTCCTGGAACCGGGCAATCCGATCACGCCGGCCGAGCTCGATGACGTGGCCACGGCGCAGGGAGTAGCCGTCACGCCCGGTGACATCGTGGTCGTGCACACTGGTTGGTGGACAAGGTTTTTGGCCACCGGCGATGGGGCCGAACCCGGGTCGGGACTGGATTGGCGTTGCGCCTCGTGGCTGCACGACCACCAGGTGGCGGCTGTGGCGGCAGACAATCTGATGGTCGAGGACCCCGACCCGGCCAACGGTGTCGAGGGCACTTTCCTGCCGATGCACATGCTGTGCCTGCGGGACATGGGCCTGATGCTCGGCGAGTACTGGGACCTGGGTGCGCTGGCGGCCGACTGCGCGGCCGACGGTGTCTACGAGTTCCAGCTCATCGCCCCGCCGCTGCGGGTCACCGGTGCCGTCGGTTCGCCGGTGAATCCCATTGCGATCAAGTGAGGAAACATGACGTCAGCTGAAAAGGTGCCGTTCGTGGTCGGGCTCGGCGGCACCCTACGCGCGGATTCCTCGACCGAGCGGGCCGTGCGGTACTGCCTGGAGTCGGTGGAACGGCAGGGAGGCCGGACCCGGATGTTCGCCGGGCCGGATCTGGAGTTGCCGATGTATGCACCGCATTCGTTGGAGCGCACGCCCGCGGCTCTGGAGTTCGTCTCCGCGCTGCGTGACGCCGACGCTGTGGTGGTGGGCTCGCCGGGCTATCACGGTGCGATCTCCGGTCTGGTCAAGAACGCGCTCGACTACATCGAGGACCTGCGGGAGGACCCGCGGGTCTACCTGGACAACACCCCGTGGGGCTGCATCAGTTGCGCCTACGGGTGGCAGGCCGCGGTGGGAACGCTGGGGCAGTTGCGCTCCATCGGTCATGCGTTGCGGGCCTGGCCCACCCCGCTGGGGGTGGCGATCAACTCCGCGGACAAGATCTGGGCTGAGACAGGCGAATTGACCGACGGAACCGTGCGCGGCCAGCTCGAGATGCTGGCCACCCAGCTGCTCACCTTCGGCCGGTCCAACGGATCGGCGCGATAGCTTCGGATCACAATGTGGCCCGGCCGACGACGAGCGGACGGACGATCGCCGGCATGCCCCGCCATACGCCGTCATCGGCTGCGACGGCGAACCCGCACGCCCGCATCAGTTCCACTGTCTGACGATTGCAGTGGCAGCCGCCACCAAAGCTGCGCCACGGCCGGAACAGGGCATCCTGGCACGCCGCGAGAAGCCGTGAGCTCGCACGGACATGTTCGATGAACAGCAACTGCCCGTCAGGGCGGAGCACACGGGCGATCTCGCGGAGCGCACCTCCGGGATCGTCGACGGTGCACAGGGCGAGGGTCGAAACAACCGTGTCCACGGAGCCATCGGCCAGCGGCAGTCGCTCCGCACGCGCGTCGACGATCCGCGCGACGCCCTCGTACCGCGGCAGACGGCGCGCGAGCTTCTGGCGCATGCCCGGCTCGGGTTCGGTGAGCACAAGCTCCGCGATCCCATTCGGGTAGTGCGCGATGTTCAGGCCTGTACCGGCGCCGATCTCGACGACGTGACCGCGGGCGCCGGACAGCAGAGTATGCCGCCGGTGGCGCATTCCTGCGATCTCACCCATCCAGAGAAACGGGTCGTACACCCGGGCCATGATCCGAAGCCACGTCGGCGATGACGGTCTCGGCTGAAGTTCGGTACTCACAATGTCGGTCATGCCACGAACGTACGAACACCCGCGTCGTACGCGCATCGCTCAATGCGGCCATCTTCGGCGGATGGCCCATTCCGGCCATCTCACAGGAGTCCGAGACGCGCGGCCTCCGCGACAGCCGCCGTCCGCGAGGTGCGACCCAGCTTGCGGCGGATATTCGCCACGTGTCGGTGAACGGTATGTGGGCTCAGCACCAGCTGCTCGGCGATCTCGCGATCGCCGAGACCGCGCGCAACGCAGGCGAGGATTTCACGCTCACGACGGGACAGTAGGACCGATTCGGGCCCGCCGGCAGGGGGCGGCGACGGCTGCGCCGGTGCCAGGGCTTGGCGGCATGCGCGGACCACGGAATCGGTGTCACCGTGCCAAGGGAAGTGTGCGCTTCCCTGCAACGGGATGAACGTCGCGCCCGATATCGAGGCCGCGACCTCACGGCCGAGCCGGGACGGCACTGCGCGGTCGTTGCGACGATGCACGACCAGCGCAGGCTGGCGAACGAGGGGTAGGTGTTCGCGTACATCGAGGCGATAGGCGAGATCCAGCAAGGCGGCGGCGGTCTCGGCGGTCGCCGCTTCCCGTTGAAACCGGGCAAAGCGCTCGTGCTCAGCAGCGTCCGCGGTGCCGAGGAAGATGTCACTGAGCAGACGAGAGCCCAATCCCCAATGTGCGCGTACCGCAGTCAGAATCGCGTCACCCACACCCGGTGCCGTCAGTGCCGCACCGGTGGGGTACGACCCGTACAGCACCAAGTGCTCGACGCGCTGCGGAAACGCCGCGGCAAATGCGATGGCGGTGCAACTTCCCGACGAGCCGCCGATGAGCGACACACGCTCGAGCCCGAGTTCGTCGAGAAGCGCGCGCAGTGTCGCAACCTCCTCATCGAGATTGAGATCCGAATCTCGCAGAGCACGATCCGACATGCCGACGCCGAGGCGGTCATAGCGGATCAGTGTGTATCCGTCCGAGACCCCTTCCCAGAATCGCCGGAAGCTCGCGCTCTGCCAGTCGAGTTCGAGGTGGCTCACCCACCATGCCGGAGCAACGAGCGGTGGACCGTCCCCACGAATTTCGTAGGCCACTCGGCGGGCGCCGAGGGGAAGGAACCGGATCTCGGACTTCTCCAGCATCGTCAATCAGGCTACGCATGAAGCCCGGTTGTGCACAGCTTCCGTTCGTCACCGACGGCGTCATTGATCTCCCAGCTCATCGGCTCACAGCGAAGTCGGCCGAGCGTCGTACGCGAGATTAAGCACTGTGGTCATCCGATACTTCTGAGAATGATGTTCTCCAATTGAGAAAACATCAGTATCGTGTGGCCGTGGAGTTCGCACGCAAGACCATCGACGTCGATGGCCTGACCACCGGGTACCTCGACGCCGGTCAGGGTGACCCGGTCGTCCTGTTGCACGGCGGCGAGTTCGGCGCCGGTGCCGAATTGGGTTGGGAGCGCGCCATCGACGCGCTCGCCGAGAACTACCGGGTGCTCGCCCCCGACATGTTGGGGTTCGGTGAGAGTGCCAAAGTTATCGATTTCAACGACGGCCGGGGCATGCGGATCCGGCACATCGCCCGGTTCTGCGCCGAACTCGGCGTCCATGAAGCCCATTTCGTCGGCAATTCGATGGGCGCGATCAACCTGCTGGTCGATGCCACCTCGGATGCGCCGCGGCTCCCTGCGCGGTCGCTCACCGCGATCTGCGGGGGAGGGGAGATCCAGCGCAACGAACATTCGGCGGCGTTGTACGACTATGACGCCACGCTGGACGGGATGCGACGCATCGTCACCGCACTGTTCGCCGATCCGGCCTATCCGGCCGATGAGGCCTACGTGCAGCGGCGGTACGAGTCGAGCATCGCGCCGGGGGCCTGGGAGACCTTGGCCGCGGCCCGATTTCGGCGGCCCGGCCTGGAGGCACCGGCGATGCCGTCGGCGCAACGGGCATATGACCGCATCGGTGTGCCGACCATGATCATCGAGGGGGATCGTGACAAGCTGCTGCCGCCCGGTTGGGCCGCCGAAATCGCCGGCCAGATCGCCGGTGCCCGCAGTGCGGTGATTCCCGGTGCCGGGCACTGCCCGCAGATCGAACAGCCCGCCGCGCTCATCACGGTGCTGCTGGAATTCCTGAAAGAGGTGTCATGACAGGCAATGAGTTGGCCGGAAAAGTCGCGATCGTCACCGGCGGTGCGTCGGGTCTCGGCGAAGGATTGGTGCGCCGGTTCGCCGCCGAGGGCGCCCAGGTGATGATCGGCGACGTCGACGAGGACCGCGGCAAGGCATTGGCCGCCGAGCTGGGCGAGAACACCCGCTTCCTGTTCACCGACGTCGGCGACGTCGATCAGGTGGGTCGGCTCGTGTCGACCGCGGTGGAGACCTTCGGCGGTCTGGACGTCATGGTCAACAACGCCGGGGTCTCGGGCCGGATGCACCGCCGGTTTCTCGACGACGATCTCGCCGACTTCGATTCTGTGATGCGAATCAACGTCCGGGCGGTGATGGCCGGTACCCGTGATGCCGCGCGGTACATGTCCGAGCACGGGGGCGGTTCGATCCTGAACCTCACCTCGATCGGCGGCATTCAGGCCGGCGGCGGGGTGATGACGTACCGCGCGTCGAAGGCCGCGGTCATCCAGTTCACCAAGTCCGCGGCGATCGAATTGGCCCACTACGAGATACGGGTCAACGCCATCGCTCCGGGCAACATCCGTACGGCGATCGTGGCCAAGTCGGCCGCGCCCGACGAGCGTGAGCGCATCGAAGAGTTCGAGGCGGGGATCCGGGCCCAGATGCGCAACGACCGCCCGCTCAAACGGGAGGGCACGGTCGAGGACGTTGCCGAGGCGGCGGTCTACTTCGCGACAGACCGGTCGCGGTACGTGACGGGAACCGTGCTGCCGATCGACGGCGGCACCGTCGCGGGCAAGGTCATCGTCGGGAAGTCCAAGTAGGCCCGCCTGACCGATTGAGATTGCGTTCAGGGTCCTGATCTGCGGCGAACCGCGACCGTGGCCGCAATCTCAACGCCGGTCTGGACCGAGTGTCAGGCGCAATCCGGTGGCTTCGACTTGCCTGCGATCAATTTAAATCAACTGCTTGACTTAATTACAGGAGGGGCGTTGACTGTAACGGTGACAGCAGCCAACCGGACCGCCCGCGCCGATCGGGCGAGCAGTACCCAGGAGGCGATCCTCAAGGCGGCCGAACGGCTGTATGCCGAGCACGGCGTGTTCGCGGTGTCCAACCGCCAGGTGAGCGAAGCGGCCGGGCAGGGCAACAACGCGGCGGTCGGCTACCACTTCGGCACCAAGACGGATCTGGTCCGCGCGATCGAGCACAAGCACCGCGGGCCGATCGAGTACCTGCGCGAGCAGATGGTTGCCGACACCGGCGATTCGGCCGAGCTCAGGGACTGGGTCTCCTGCTTGGTGCAGCCGCTCACCGATCACCTTGCGGCGCTGGGTAACCCGACCTGGTACGCCAGGTTCGCCGCCCAGGTGATGACCGATCCGGCCTACCACAACATCGTGGTCCGCGACGCGTTGAGTTCGCAGTCGCTGGTGCAGGTCATCGAGGGGATGAACAACTGCCTACCTGAACTGCCCGCCGAGGTCCGCGCCGAACGCAACATCATGGCGCGCAATCTGTTGATGCACAGCTGCGCCGATCGGGAGCGCGCGATGGCCCAGGGCGGCAACGTGCCGCGGGCGTCCTGGCAGGGCGCGGCTTCGGGATTGATCGACGCCATCGTCGGCCTCTGGATGGCGCCGGTTACTCAAGAAAGCGACCTCATATGAAAGTCACTGTCGACCAGGACAAGTGCGTTTCGTCGGGGCAGTGCGTACTCAACGCCAGTGAGGTGTTCGACCAGCGTGACGAAGACGGCGTCGTCGTCCTGCTCGAACCCGCACCCGGTCCGGACCAGACCGACAACGCCCGCCGCGCCGCAGCGGCCTGCCCAGCCCTAGCCATCGAGATCCAAGACTGACCTGAGGAATGACGTGTCCGAAACAGTTACCGAAGTAGACATCCCCGAATACCCGATGGAGCGCGACGTGCGGTGCCCCTTCGCGCCGCCGCCGCCCATGCTGGGCAACCCCAAAGGCCTGTTCCGCGTGAAGATCTGGAACGGCAGCACCCCGTGGCTGATCTCCGGTCACGAAGAGGCCCGGACCCTCTTCGCCGACTCCCGGATCAGTGTGGACGACCGGATCGATGGTTTCCCGCACTGGAACGAGCACATGCTCTCCACCGTGGACAAGCGGCCGCGGTCGGTGTTCACCTCGGATGCCGAGGAGCACACCCGGTTCCGTCGGATGCTGTCCAAGCCGTTCACCTTCAAGCGCGTCGAGGGTCTGCGGCCGGCGATTCAGAAGGTCACCGACGAGTGCATCGACAAGATCCTGGCCGGCCCGAAACCGGCCGATGCCGTGGCCGAATTGGCCTTGCCGGTACCCACCGTGGTGATCAGCGAGATGCTCGGTGTTCCTTACGAAGACCACGAGTTCTTCCAGGAGCACGCCAACGCCGGCCTGGCCCGCTACGCCGCAGCGGACGCCATGCAGAAGGGCGCGATGAGCCTGCACCAGTACCTGATCAATCTGGTCGAGGAGAAGCAGGCGAACCCGTCCGAGGACGCGGTGTCCGATCTGGCCGAGCGGGTGACTGCGGGGGAGATCAGCGTCAAGGAGGCCGCGCAGCTGGGCACCGGTCTGCTGATCGCCGGGCACGAGACCACCGCCAACATGATCGGCATCGGCATCCTGGCGCTCCTGGAGAACCCCGAGCAGGCCGACTTCCTGCGTAATGCCGAGGACCCCAAGGTCATCGCCAATGCGGTCGAGGAACTGATGCGTTATCTGTCCATCATCCAGACCGGCCAGCGCCGGGTGGCGCTGGAGGACATCGAGATCGGCGGCGAGACCATCCGCGCCGGTGACGGCGTCATCATCGATCTGTCCCCGGCCAACTGGGACGCGAAGGCCTACCCGGAGCCCGAGAAGCTCGACCTCAGCCGCGACGCCGGCCAGCAGCTGGGCTTCGGCTACGGCCGCCACCAGTGCGTCGGTCAGCAGCTCGCCCGCGCCGAACTGCAGATCGTCTTCCACACCCTGCTGCGCCGGATCCCGACCCTGCGCCTGGCCGTTCCGCTCGACGAGGTGCCGTTCAAGCACGACCGTCTCGCCTACGGCGTCTACGAGCTTCCCGTGACGTGGTAATTGCCGGTACGCCGGCCTTCAGCCCCTACAGCCCGAATGGAGTACCACAGATGACTGCTTCAACGACCCTCTATCCGCCGGAAGGCTTTGGTGCACCGAAGAATCGCCGGGGCCATGCGACAGAAGGCGGCCTCACGGAGATTCCTAGCGGCACCGAGATCTTCTCGGCCGACAACCACATCTCGGTGGCCGACGATATTTTCTTCGAGCGCTTCCCCGAGGAGCTCAAGGGCGCCGCGCCGCGGATCTGGTACGAGGATGGCGCCTACATGGTCGGGATGAAGGGCAAGGCCTGGACCGGAGGCGATTTCGGCCGCGTGCTGATGCAGTACGACGACCTGGCCGGAGCCGCGTCGAACAACATCCCGGCGCGCATCCGCGAGCTCAAAGAGGACGGCATCGACAAGGAGCTGGCCTTCCCCAATGCGGTGCTGGCCCTGTTCCACTACCCGGACAAGTCGCTGCGCGAGCGGGTGTTCCGGATCTACAACGAGCACATCGCCGCGTTGCAGGAGCAGTCGAACGGACACTTCTACGGTGTCGGCCTGATCAACTGGTGGGACCCCAAGGGCACCCGGAGCACCCTCGAGGAGCTGAAGTCGCTCGGGCTCAAGACGTTCCTGCTGCCACTGAATCCGGGCAAGGACGACGAGGGCAACATCTACGACTACGGCAGCACCTCGATGGACGCGGTCTGGGACGAGATCGAGGCCTCGGGTATCCCGGTCAGCCACCACATCGGCGAGACCCCGCCCAAGACGCCGTGCGAGCACAACAGCGTCGTGGTCGGCATGATGGTCAACGTCGACTCGTTCCGTGAGCAGTTCGCCAAGTACGTCTTCTCCGGAATCCTCGATCGGCATCCGAATCTCAAGATCGGCTGGTTCGAGGGCGGGATTGCCTGGGTACCAACGGCTTTGCAGGACGCTGAGCACATGCTGGCCTCTTACCGGCACATGTTCAACCACGAGTTGCAGCACGACGTCCGGCACTACTGGGGCAAGCACATGACCGCGTCGTTCATGGTGGACCCCTTGGGGCTGCGGCTGATCGACGAGATCGGTGTCGACAACGTGATGTGGTCCAGCGACTATCCGCACAACGAGAGCACCTTCGGCTACTCGGAGAAGTCACTGGCGACCGTTGTGGAGGCGGTCGGACCGGAGAACGCGGTCAAGATCGTGTCCACCAACATTCAGAAGTTCCTGGGGCTTCTATGAGCGCTCTCACTCAAACGGGCGTCACCCAGATCGCCCGTACCGGGTTCATCCCGCTCGATATACCCGACGAGCCTGACCTCGCCCGGATGCGTCGAGAGGTCGGTGCGCGCCTGCACGCCGCGATGGCGGACCAGGGCGTGGACGCGCTCGTGCTGCTCGGCAACGGCAATGTCATGTACGCCACCGGCATTGCCTGGCCGCTGGCTGACGCGGGACTGTCGCATGTCGAGCGGCCGATCGCGGTCGTGCTGGCCGACGACGAACACCCGCACCTGTTCCTGCCGTTCCGCGAGGGTGCGGCGATGGAAACCGGGTTGCCCGATGATCACCTGCACGGACCGGTCTATCTCGAATTCGACGAGGGTGTCGCTCAATTCGCGAAGGTCCTGGCCGGGCTGGTGCCCGCCGGCGCGACGATCGCCACCGATGAGCTGACCGGGGCGATGCGGCTGGCCGGCAGTGCACTGTTCCCCAGCGCACCGGTGGATGCCGCCCCGGTGGTCGGTGCGGCGAAACTGGTCAAGACGATCGACCAGATCGCCTGTGTCCGCCGGGCCTGTCAGATCACCGAACAGGCCGTTGCCGAGATCCACAAGTCGCTGGCGCCCGGCGTGCGCCAGATCGATCTGTCTGCCGAATTCGTGCGCCGCACTTTCGAACTGGGCGCCACGACCAACATGTTCGACTCGATCTGGCAGGCCATGCCCGCGTCGAAGGCGGAAGGTACCTGGACCACCACCGGTGATCTTGCGCTGCCGCTGTTGACCACCGAGCGAGAGTTGCAGCGGGGCGATGTGCTGTGGACCGACGTGTCCATCGCCTACCACGGCTACTGCTCCGACCACGGGCGGACATGGATCGTCGGGCAGGACCCGACGGCCGCTCAGCAGAAGCAGTTCGACAAGTGGAGCCGCATCGTAGATGCGGTGCTCGCGGTCACCAAGGCCGGTGCCACCTGTGGCGACCTCGGCCGGGCGGCGACGGAAGCCGGCGGCGGACAGAAGCCGTGGTTGCCGCACTTTTACCTGGGCCACGGCATCGGTACCAGCGCAGCTGAAATGCCGATGATCGGAACGGATCTCGGCCAGGAGTGGGACGACAACTTCGTCTTCCCCGAAGGCATGTTGCTCGTATTCGAGCCGGTGGTCTGGGAGGACGGCACCGGCGGCTATCGCGGCGAGGAGATCGTGGTGGTAACCGAGGGCGGCTGGACGCCGCTGACCGCATATCCGTACGACCCCTATGAGGTGTCCCGTGGGAACTGAAATCGAGGCCGACGGCCGGGCACTGCGCGTCAGCCGACGGGAGCGCGCCATCGCCCAGATGGAGGCCCATGACCTCGACGCGCTGGTACTCGGCAGGCAGGCCAACGTGCGGTACATCTCCGGCGCCCCGCAACTGTGGGTGGTGGGTACCAGGCCCTTCGGGCCGATCTGCACGTTCGTCCGCGCCACGGGTGAGATCCACCTGAACAGCACGTGGGACGAGGGCATCCCCGAGGAGATCCCACACGAGAATCTGTACGGATTCGCGTGGAACCCGATGACCCTGGTCGATGTGCTGCGCGGCATCGAGGGTTCCGAATCGGCGTGGCGCATCGGAACCGATGCCCTGACACCGACGTTCGCCAAGCTGTTGCCGATGGCCTTCCCGAACGCGGAGCTGGTCGACGGCGAGCAGGCGATGAGGGCTGCGCGCCGAGTGAAGACCCCTGAGGAGATCCTGGCGCTGCGGCGGGCACTGGCCGTGGCCGAGGAAGGACTGGCCAAAGGCGTTGCCGAACTGGTTCCGGGAACCACCGAGAAGCGCCTTGCCGGTGCGATATTGGAGGCCGAGGCGGCCGGCGGGGTGAGCACTCCGGCGACGCAGGACGCTGCGTGGGTCACCTCGAAAGACCATCCGTGGCGCCGTGCCGAACGCGATGGCCGCGTGAGCGAGGGCGACCTGGTGGCCCTGTCAGCGGGTGTGCTCGCCGACGGTTACGTCGCGGAGGTCGCGCGCACGGTATCGGTGGGTGAACCGACGGATGCGGTTCGATCGCTGTACCGACGTCGGGATGACCTGTGGGACAGGCTGATCGATGCCTGCCGTGCCGGTAAGCCGACCAGCGCGTTGCTGGATGCGTACGAGCAGGCCGGCGAACCGCTACCGGCGATGCCGGTGGCGCACGGGCTCGGGTTGGGATTCGACCCGCCGGTGGTATCCCCGAACCTGCGGGCGACCGCCGAGGCCGACATCCTCGAGGAAGGCATGGTCCTCGCCGTCACGGGCTACGTCTGGGAGCGGGGCATCGGCGCGGTGTTCACCCGGGATGCCGTCGTCATCGGCGCCGACGGTCCCGAGGTACTGACCCAGGCCCCATCAGACAGTGAGGCGGCACATGCCTGAGCGACCCACCCCGGAGGAGATCATCCTCTACGAGAAGGACCCCAAGACCAAGATCGCCACCATCACGTTCAACCGGCCGGAGTTCCTCAACGCGCCGACCTCGATGGCCCGGCTGCGTTATGCCGACGTGCTGCGAGCGGCCAATGCCGACAACGACGTCAAGGTGGTGATCATTCGCGGCGTCGGGGACAACCTGGGCAGCGGGGCAGACCTTCCGGAGTTCATGGAGGGTAACGACAATCCGGCGGTCCGCCTGGCCGAGCTGCGCCTGGAGGACGACGGAGTCGGGGAGGTGACATACCCGCCGAAGGGCACCTTCCGCAACGGCGCCACGATCAGTTCGTGGTACGCGAACTCCCAGGCCGGCAACCGCGCGTTGCAGGACTTCAAGAAGATCAGCATCGTAGAGGCCAAGGGCTACTGCTACGGCTGGCACTTCTACCAGTGCGCGGACGCCGACTTGGTGATCTCGTCCGACGACGCCCTGTTCGGGCATCCGTCGTTCCGGTATCACGGTTGGGGGCCACGTATGTGGACGTGGGTCCAGATGATGGGCCTGCGGAAGTTCCAGGAGATGGTCTTCACCGGAAGGCCGTTCACCGCCGCGGAGATGTACGACTGCAACTTCCTGAACAAGGTGGTAGCCCGCGATCAGCTGGAAGCCGAAGTGCAGAAGTACGCGCTGGCCTGTACCCGGAACAGGCCGGTGGACACCGTCTTTCAGCAGAAGATGTTCTTCGAGATCTTCAAACAGCAGCAGGGCGAATACATGGGCAGTCTGCTGAGCGCGTTCTTCGAGTCGATGGGCAACGGGGTGGCCAACGACAGCGATGACGACCTGGACATGTTCGAGTCGATCGATTCGGGGCTGTCGGCCGCGGTCAATGACAACGACAGCAAGTTCCCGCCCGATTTCCGGCTGTCCAAGAAGAACAGGGCGAAACCCGAATGACTCAGTGCGCCGAAACGGTATTCCAGCAGTGAAAGTGCGAGTGGCCGCCTGCTGGAATGCGGTTTCGGCGGGAGAGCGGACATGACAGCACCACTTGACGGGTACATCGTCATCGACCTGTCCAGCGGGATCGCCGGCGCGTACGCCACGAAGATCCTCGCCGACGGCGGCGCAGATGTGATCAAAGTCGAGGCCCCCGAAGGTGACCCGTTGCGCCGCTGGTCGGCCTCGGGTGCACACATCGGCCCCGATCAGGACGGCGCCCTGTTCGCCTTCCTGGCCGGCGGGAAACGCAGTGTGGTCGTCCCTCCTGACGACCCGCAACTGCTGGACCGGCTGGTGGCAGCCGCCGACGCCGTGATCTGGTCTCCGGAATCGTCTGTCGCCCAGTCGATGGCACCCGAGGATCTCTTTCGGCGGCATCCCCATCTGATCGTCACGACGATCACACCGTTCGGGTTGGACGGGCCGTGGAGTGGCCGGGCCGCCACCGAGTTCACTCTGCAGGCTTGGTCAGGTGGCGCGATCGGGATCGGGCGGGGCGTGCAGGACCGGGCGCCGGTATCGATCGGCGGGCAGGTGGGCGAGTGGCTGGCCGGTGCGTACGCGGCGGCGATGACGCTGGCATTCCGAGCGCGGGCGATTCGTGACGGCCACGGCGAGCTGGTGGATCTGTCGGCGCTGGAGGCCCAGATCCTGGGGCTGACGTATTACCCGGTCACCTACTTCGAAATGCTGGGCCGCCCGTGGCGCAGCGAGCGAAAGCCCACGGTTCCGGGGATCGCCGAGGCGGCCGACGGTCTGGTCGCACTCGGGTGCGGCACCGCCCAGCAGTGGTGGGACCTGTGTGCGATGTCGGGTCACGACGAATGGATCGACGAGACCTCGGAGCTCACGATCACCGAGCAGGCCAACCTGCATGCCGAGGAGCTGTACGCGTGGGTGCGTGAGCAGCGAGCGGACGACCTCCGTGAACTTGCCGCGGCGTTCCGGATCCCCAACTCACCGGTCGGCAACGGTGAGAACGTCACCGCCATGGACCATTTCGTGCAGCGGCAGGCGTTCATCCGGAATCCGCAGCGCGGGTTCACCCAGCCCGCCGCACCGTACCGGCTGTCAGGTGCTGCGTTGCGTGAGGCGGCGCCGGCTCCCCGTCTGGGGGAGCACACCGAAGAGATCCGGGCTACGGAGCTGACCCCGCGCGATGTGCCGGTCGGTGTACCCGGCGGGGATCGGCTGCCGTTCAGCGGGTTACGTGTCCTCGATATGACCACGTTCTGGGCCGGGCCGTCGTGCACCCATCCGCTGGGCATGCTCGGTGCCGAGGTCATCCATCTGGAGTCGACCCCGCGCCCGGACGGCACCCGGTTGATCGCGGGTATCCCGGCCACCGTCGAGCAGTGGTGGGAACGCTCGCCGATCTTCAGTGCGCTCAACACGAACAAGAAGAGCCTGACCCTGGATTTCCAGACCGAGCAGGGCCGGGATCTGTTGCGCCGGCTCATCGCCACCTGCGACGTGGTGGTGGAGAACTTCACCCCGAGGGTGATCGAGCAGATCGGGCTCGACTTCGACTCGCTGCGGGAGTTGCGCGAGGACATCATCATGGTGCGCATGCCCGGCTTCGGGCTGGACGGGCCGTGGCGGGACAACCCGGCGTTCGCGTACATCATCGAGGACGCTGCTGGGTTGAGCTGGCTCACGGGCTACCCGGATCGCACTCCGTTCGAACCGTATTCGATCGGGGACCCCAATGCCGGGGTGCACGCATTGTCGGGGTTGATGCTCGCACTCGAGCACCGGCGCAATACCGGACGGGGAGCGCTCGTCGAGGCCGCGATGGTCGATGCGGCACTCAACGTCGCCGCCGAACAGGTCATCGAGTACTCGGCCTACGGTGCGCTGCTGCAGCGCGACGGCAACCGTGGGCCGGCCGCGGCGCCGCAGAACATCTACCGGAGCGCCGAGATCGACGAGTTCGGTCGCGAAGACAGTTGGGTGGCGATCGCAGTCAGCACCGATGCCCAGTGGGTCGCACTGCGCACGGCGATCGGGCAGCCGGATTGGGCCATGGATCCGGCATTGGACTCGGCCGACGGGCGGCGGGCGCACCACGATCTGATCGACGAGAAGCTGGCCGCCTGGTGTCTACCGCGCAGCGGCGACGAGATCGTCGAAACCCTGTGGCCGGTGGGCATTCCGGTGGCCAAGGTGATGCAGCCGCACCGGCAGCTGGACCTCGACCAAGTGCGGTTCCGGCGGTTCTTCGAACACGTCGGGCATCCGGTGAACAACGCCGCACCGCACAGCACCCTGCCCGTCTCACTGGCCAATGGGCCACGGGCGCTGCATCGGCAGGCCGCACCGCTGCTCGGCGAGCACAATCACGAACTGCTGGCCGAACTGGGGCTGTCCGATGACGAGATCGCCACGCTGGCCTCCGATGGCGTGATCGGCACCGAACCCGGGGTCGGCGGACGCCGCAAGGCGGCTCGCTGAGAGAGGTGTAGCCGCTAGCCTGAATAACCATGGCTATCAATCCTTCTGACATCCTGCTCACCGGTCAGGTGGCGGTTGTCACCGGCGGCGGCACCGGTATCGGCCGGGGTATCGCTGCCGGCCTCGCGACCTTCGGCGCCTCGGTCGCAAGCCGCGCAATAGGACAGCTGTGCGGAAGCCGCGGAATCGATCGGTGCCCTCGGGATCGTCACCGATGTGCGCGACGCCGAGCAGGTGGATGCCGCGTTGTCGCAGACCGCTTCTGAGTTGGGGCCGGTGCGAATCCTGGTCAACAATGCCGGCGGCGTATTCGCCTCGCCGCTGCTGGAAACCAGCGAGAACGGCTGGGACGCGCTGTACAGGAGCAATCTGCGCCACGTGCTGTTGTGTACCCAGCGGGTGGCGCGCCGATTGGTCGCCGATGAATTGCCGGGCAGCATCATCAATCTCACGTCGATCGAGGGAGTGCGTGCGGCACCCGGCTATGCCGCGTACGCGGCCGCGAAGGCCGGCGTCATCAACTACACCCAGACCGCGTCGTTCGAACTTGCGCCGCACAACATCCGGATCAACGCGATCGCGCCCGACCTGACCATCACCGAGGGACTGCTGGCGCTGTCACCGGGCGGTCCGCCGTCGGGGATCACTGACGCCATTCCCCTGGGCCGGGCCGGTCATGTCGACGAAATCGCCGGGGCAGCAGTCTTTCTGGCGTCCGGCATGTCGGGCTATATCACCGGGCAGACGATTCACGTCGACGGTGGCACCCGGGCTGCGGGTGGCTGGTACCGCCACCCGCAGACCGGTGCCGCAACACTCGGTCCGGGCTAGGGGTCCCGACCTACTTGAGGCAGCTTCCTGCGTCGACCGGCAGCGTCACGCCGGTGACGTAGCGGGCCTCGTCGGAGGCCAGGAACAGCACGGCGTTACTGATGTCCACCGCCTCGACCCACGGGATGGGCAGGGTGTGGAACAGCTGGCAGATCGGCGCCATGTCGTCGGGGCCCGGGTTCTCCAGGTCGGGCCGGAACATCTTGAATGTGCCGTCGTTGTGCAGCATCGGGGTCGCCACATGCGTGGGATGCACGCTGTTGCAGCGGATGTTGTGCTGGCCCAGCTCGACGGCGAAGCCGCGCATGAGACCGACGACACCGTGCTTGGCAGCGACGTAGTTGCCGCAGTGCGGGTACGCCTTGAGCCCGCCGACCGAGCTGGTCAGGATGATCGAGCCACCGCGGCCGCCTTCGATCAGGTGCGGCACACCGGCCTTGACCGACTTCCAGACACCCGACAGGTTGATGTCGATCATCTCGTCCCAGTCGAGCTGGCTCGTCTCGTGCAGGACATCGCCGCCGTTGCCGATACCGGCGTTGGCAACGATGATGTCGAGGCGCCCGAGCTGCTCGACACCGCTGTCCACCGCGGCCTTGATCGCATCGGCGTCGCGCACGTCGACCTCGGCGGTGACGACGCGGCGGTTGAGTCCCTTGATGAGGCTGGCGGTCTCGGCCAGGTCGTCGGGGGTGGAGGACGGGATGGCGGTCTCCACGCCGGGCCGGATCGGTCCACAGATGTCGATCGCGATGATGTCGGCGCCCTCTTGCGCCAGCCGCACCGCGTGGCTACGTCCCTGGCCGCGGGCCGCGCCGGTGACGAACGCGACCTTGCCTTCCACCCGTCCAGTCATTGATTACCCCAGTTCTGTTTTCGTGTCTGCCGCATACTCGGTGAAATTCTGTGCACCTGCTCAGCAACTCTGTCACCGGGCCGCCTGCTGTGTCAACGACAGATACGTTTCGGGCAATATGTACTCTCCGCTTAGAAGAACGAAGTTCTCAAGTCCCCATCGCGGCGACGGTCCTGGGTGCGGCGGCGCAGACGAAGGGCGCGGCGTTGACCGCGGGGTTCGCGGTACGGCCCGGGGATGGCGCAGTCATCCGATCGAGCGGAATCGGCATCCGCCGGTCGATGTCCAGGGGTGCGGTGTAGACCGCGCACATCGCCGGCGTCGGTGCCGACCTTGTCGGCCTCGAAGACGTGAACACCGCTCAGTTCCACGTGTGGATGCTCGATAATCGAGCGCGGTGCGTGGGTTCCGATGGTGCCGGTCGCGCGTTGCACGACGCGACGGCGGTGAGTCCGGAGATCGGGCGCACGCCTGAGTGTAAGGACAATTCTGTCCCTAGGAGAACGAAATTCTCGGCTAGCTGGCGGCGAATCCGTTGGCGACGAAGTCCCAGACCTCGTCGGCGGTGATCGGATGGATCGAGGCGTCATCGGTGCCGCCGCTGGATTGGGCGACGAACATCACCGTCTGCATCGTCATCGCAGCCATCCGTCGTGGGTTGATCCCGGAGCGCAGCTGGCCGGCCTCGGAGGCCTCCTCCATGAGCTCGGTGAGCAGGGCCAGCAGCGGTGCATGCGCGACCTTGACCTCGGACGGATGCGAAACCAGCAAGCGGGGCGCGAAGTCGGTGAACAGCGGGCGCTTGGCGGTCGGATCGGGCCGGGACGATTCGAACAGCAGCTGAATGGCGACCTTGAGTCGCTCGATCGGCTCGCCCTGTGTCGAGGTGGCGGCCCGGATCTGGTCTGCCGAGCGGCTCAAAGCGTCCTCGAACAGCGCCAGCAGGAGCTCGTGCTTACCGTCGAATTGCAGGTAGAAGCTGCGTAGCGACTGGCGGGAGCGGTCGACGACCTCTTGCACCGTGAAGTCGGTGCTGCCTTTTTCGATGATGATCGCCTGGGCCGCGTCCAGGAACCGTTGCACGCGCTGGGCGGCGCGCAATTTGGCGGTTTTGATTGACCGCTCGACAGCTCGTTGCTTCCATGCGGGTTCTTCGCCAGCGGTGGTCACTGGCTGCTCGGACGCTTGTCGAGTGGGGAGAACATGAACTGACTGTACCGGAGAACGCCTTGCCATTGTGGTGCCAGACCCCCTCGCGGCCAACGTGTCGGAGATTGTAACTTTCGTACTGTGAGAATAGTATTCTCATGACGGGAATTATAGAAGTCCTTTGAGAAGAAGGGTTTCGCATCAATTTTGGCGCCGCCGGGGCGCTGTTTGCGGGTAGCTGCCGCGGTCGCGAGGGCGGCTGTCGCGTGGCAGCTGTGAACAGAAGGAAACACGTGTACATCGACTACGACGTCGCCGATTCGATCGCCACGATCGCACTCAACCGGCCCGAAGCGGCCAATGCCCAGAACCCCGAACTGCTCGACGAGCTCGACGCCGCGTGGACCAGGGCTGCCGATGACCGAGATGTGAAGGTGATCGTCCTGCGGGCCAACGGCAAGCACTTCTCCGCGGGGCATGACCTACGTGGCGGTGGGCCGGTGCCCGACAAGATCACGCTGGAATTTCTCATCGAGCACGAGTCGCGGCGCTATCTGGAGTACACGCTGCGGTGGCGCAACGTGCCCAAGCCGTCGATCGCGGCGGTGCAGGGGCGCTGCATCTCCGGCGGTCTTCTGCTCTGCTGGCCGTGTGACCTGATCCTGGCCGCCGACGATGCGCTGTTCTCCGATCCGGTGGCACTGATGGGCATCGGCGGTGTCGAGTACCACGGACACACCTGGGAACTCGGTGCCCGCAAGGCCAAGGAGATCCTGTTCACCGGCCGGGCATTGACCGCAGAGGAGGCCGAGCGCACGGGCATGGTCAACCGGGTGGTGCCGCGCGCCGAATTGGACGCCCAGACTGCCGAGCTGGCCGCGCAGATCGCCCAGATGCCGGCATTCGCCCTGCGCCAAGCGAAGCGGGCCGTCAATCAGACCCTCGACGTACAGGGTTTCTACGCCGCGATCCAATCGGTGTTCGACATTCACCAGACCGGACACGGCAATGCGCTTAGCGTCAGCGGATGGCCGGTGCTGATGGATATCGACGGGATGAAGCAGAACATCAAGTAGGCCTGGGCCTCTGAATATGGGGGCCATCCGGCTCAGCGTGAGTTACGCGGCCAGGCAGATCTACGCACAGACCACCGCGGCGGCGGCAGTGACGTTCGTGGTGCTGGCGCTCAGCCGCAACACCGTCGGTGATGCGCGGGAGCTGTTGACCCAGGCGAATCTCGTTGCCCTGATCGCACTGATGGTCGCGGCGGCGATCGTCGATACCGTGGTCGGTTGGGTCAACGTCCACCCGACGTTCAAATGGTTTGCCGCGGGCGAGAATCCGACGCCGCAACAGCAACGCGCCGCAATGCGTATCGCGCCGCGTCAGACCATCATCCAGTTCACCACGTGGGCGGTGAGCGCGCTCGTGTACACGCTCCTGAATCTCGATGCCGGGGGAGGTGTCGCGTATGTGATGGGCGGTGCGATCCTTTTCGGCGGCGTCGCGGCCGCCTGCATGGGATTCCTGGTCACCCAGCGGATGTTGCGGCCGATCGCCGCGGCGTCGCTGACCGCGTCCTCGGCCACGATAGTTCGCATGCCCGGCGTGCTGGCCAGGCTGATCACCATCTGGACGCTGTTCAGCGGGCTGCCCCTGGCAGGCATCGCATTGATCGTGTTGGCACGCTCCAACGGCTGGTTCGTCCAGAAGACGGCGCCCGTCGAGGCGGCGGTGTTGGTGGTGGCCATCATCTCGCTGGTCTTCGGACTTCGGTCGATGGTCCTGGTGGCGCGTTCGGTATCGGACCCTGTCGGGGAGGTCGTGCTCGCCATGAAAGCGGTCGAACGCGGTTGGTCCGGTGTCTCGGTGAGGGTCTACGAGTCGTCCGAGATCGGCCGGCTCCAATTCGGATTCAACCGGATGCTGGCCGGCCTGGCCGAGCGGAACCGGTTGCGCGACCTGTTCGGGCGCTACGTCGGGGTCGACGTGGCCCGACATGCGCTGCAGCAGGGCGGGGCGGTCACCGGCGACGTCCGTGATGCCGCGGTTCTCTATGTCGACCTGGTCGGCTCGACCGCGTTGGGTGCCTCCCGCCCGCCGCAGGAGGTGGCGCAGTTGCTCAACGGGTTCTTCAAGATCGTGGTGGATACGGTCGAGCGGCATCACGGCCTGATCAACAAGTTCGAGGGTGACGCCGTACTGGCTGTCTTCGGCGCGCCGCTACGGCTGGACAATCCGGCCTCGTCGGCGCTCGCCACCGCGCGGGCGTTGGTGCCACGGCTGCACAAGCTGCCGGATGTGGAGTTCGGCGTCGGCATTTCGTGCGGATCGGTGTTCGCAGGCAACATCGGTGCCGAGAACCGCTACGAGTACACGGTGATCGGAGACGCGGTCAACGAGGCGGCGCGGCTGGCCGACCATGCCAAGGATCGCGAGTCGACGGTGTTGTGCTCAGGAAGCGCGCTGGCCCATGCCGATGTCGACGAAGGTGAGCACTGGGTGGTGCGTGGTTCGACGGTGCTGCGTGGCCGTTCGACGGCCACGGTCTTCGCCGAACCCCTCACCCCCTAGCGCGAGCAGACAAAAAACTGCCCCTTTTCGATCGAAAAGGGGCAGTTTCATGTCTGCTCGGCAGAGAAACGCTACAGCTGGGCCAGACGCGGCACCGTGCCACGGGCCCGCAGACCGGCTCCGGCTTTTCGGGTGAGTTCCCTTGAACTGCCCAGCAATCCGTCGAGCACCAGGACCCGCTTGACGTGCTGGTGCAACTCGTGCTCTTCGGTGAAGCCGATGCCGCCGAGCACCTGCTGGCAATGCTTGGCCGCGGTCAGCGCGGCCTTGCCCGCGGCGGCCTTGGCCAGCAGTGAGTTCAGGTCGACGTTGTCCGCGCCGGGCAGGCTCAGCGTCGCCTCGGCGCCTTCGATGGCCACCAGTGTCTCGGCCAACCGGTGCCGCACCGCCTGGAACGACGAGATCGGCTTTCCGAACTGGACCCGGTCCAGTGCATGCTGGCGTGCCAGGGTCAGCATCGCCCGGGCCGAACCGATCAGCCACCAGCCCAGTGCCCGTCGGGCTTCGGACACCCGCAGCAGCTGCCCATCAGGTACCTGACGCAGCGGCAGCCCGCCGAGGGTGATGTTGCCTTCGTTGTTCTGGCGTTCCCACACCACCCAGGTGCCGCCGGCGTAGGGCATCGGCGGAGTACCGCCGGGCAGACCGCCGATGGTCTCCAGCAGCACATCGTTGAGAACCGAAGCATGAGAACCGGTTTCGCCCAGTAGCCGGAAAACCAGCGGCATGGCGACTTCGGGCATGTCGGACAGCATCTCCGCCCAGCCCAGTTCGGCGAGCGCGGCGTCCAGCTCCGGGCCCGAGGCCGACAGCATGGTCCTGCGCAGGGTGTCTTCGAGCAAGCCGAGTGATTGGGCATCCATGCCCGGTTCAGTCGTGGAATCCATGCCTCACTCCTTCCCGAGGTCCAGCAGTCGCCGCGCGATGATGTTGCGCTGCACTTCAGCGGTGCCGCCGTAGATGGTCGCGGCGCGCGAGTACAGGTACTCGGTGCGCCATTCGGAGTCTTCGAGCTCGATGACGCCGGGCATCAGATTGCGGGCGGTGTCGTAGAGCAGCTGTTCGGCGCTCGCCAGCAGAACCTTGTCGATCGAGGTGTCCGGTCCGAGTTTGTGGCCCTCGGCCAGCCGGTGCTGCGTGGCCGCTGACCGGCAGCGCAGCGTGTGCAGGGCCAGGTAGACCTCTCCGAGGTCCGGATCCACCACCTGCCCTTGCCGTTTCACCGCTTCGACGAGCGCGTCGAACCGTGAGTACAGGTAGGCGATGCGCTGCCAGAAGCAGGTCGAGCGCTCATAGGGCAGCAGGTCCATCGCCAGTTGCCAGCCGTCGCCGGGCTTACCGAGCATCCGGTTGGCGTCGACCTCGACATTGTCGAAGTACACCTCACAGAACTCGTCGACATCGTGCATGGTGCGTAACGGGCGCACCGTGATGCCCGGTGCGTCGGTGTCGACGAAGAACGCCGTGATGGCCTGGTGATTGGGAGTGTCCGCGTCGCCGGTCCGGGTCAGCAGGATGCACCGGTGCGAGTACTGCGCGAAGCTGGTCCAGACCTTCTGGCCGTTGATGACCCACTTGTCGCCGCGCTGGACCGCACGGGTGGTCAGGGATGCCAGGTCACTTCCTGACCCGGGTTCGGAGAACCCCTGGCACCACTGTTCTTCGCCGGACAGCAGTTTCGGCACCATCTCGGGGGCCAGTTCCTTGGGCGCGTAGTCGATCATCGTCGGCGCCAGCACTTCGAGCATCGAATAAGGACCGGGTTCGGCCAGCCTGCGGCCCACCACTTCCTCGCCGACGATGGCGCGCAGCATCTCCGGGCCGCCCAGCCCACCGGCGTGCTCGGGCCAGCCGTAACGGCTCCAGCCACCGTCGTACAGCGCCTTCTGCACCCGGGCGAACTGGCGCATGTGACCTTCCAACGAATGGTCATCAGGCGGTGTCAGATCGTTGTCGGCGAGCCAACTCTGCAGCGCCGTACGGAATGTCGCGGGTTCGAACAAGTCGCTCATCCGGCTTCCGGCCTGCCGATCGCGTGCGGCCGACCGTGGTCGTGATCGCCACTGCGCCGGATGAAGGTCATCGCGCGGGTCTTCAGCCGCCAGCCCTCGGCGGTCCGCTCGTAGGTGTCGCGGTAGTAGCCGATGCGCATGTCGTGCTTGGAGTGCTCGATGAAACACAGCGGCTGGGTGCCTGACGCCGTATCGGCCCCTTCGACCAGGTCGATCAGGGCGGTGCCGGTCATGAACAGGCCCTTGGGGGCGGCGTCCACCAGTACCGGGAAGCGATTGAGCGTGTAGGTCTCGCCGAATGCGCTGTACGTGCCGTCGGGGGTGAAAACGCTGATCAGACCGTCGATGTCGCCCTGGGTGATGGTCACCGCGTATTTGGCGAGCACCTGCTGGATCTCGATCAGATCCTCGGTCCGCGTCGGGGAGTCAGTTGATGTGCTCATTGCGGAAGACCTTACCGCCTTTCATTACAAAATTCACACGTTGTGTAACGCTGATGTCCTCGAGTGGGTTACCCGGCACCGCGATGATGTCGGCGAGAAGGCCCTCGGCCAGCCGGCCCCGGTCGGTGACATTGAGCAGATCCGCGGCGATCGTGGTGGCCGAGCGCAGCACCGCTGCCGGGGGCATACCCCATTCCACCAGCGTGACGAGCTCGTCGGCGTTCTTGCCGTGCGGGATCGCCGGTGCGTCGGTGCCGACGGCGATCTTCACTCCGGCCTCATACGCCGCCTTGATCGATGTCTCGGCCTTCGGGAACATCTCGGCAGCCTTGTCCTGCAACACCTTCGGCGCCTTCGAGACGTCCATGGCCTGGGCCAGCCGGCGGGTGGTGACCAGGAACCGATCGTTGTCGACCAGCTTCTGGATGGCCTCGTCGTCCATCAGGAATCCGTGCTCGATGCAGTCGATGCCGCAGTCCACGGCATGTTTGACGGCCTCGGCGCCGTGGGTGTGGGCCGCGACGCGCAGCCCGCGCCGGTGCGCCTCGTCGACGATGGCGCGGAGTTCCTCGTCCGAATAGTGTTGTGCCCCAGCTTCGCCGGTGAGAGACATGACGCCGCCCGAGCAGCACACCTTGATCAGCTGAGCTCCGTGCTTGATCTGGTAGCGCACCGCCTTGCGGATCTCATCGACCCCGTTGGCGATGCCCTCCTCGATGGTCAGCTCCAGCACGCCCGGCATGAACGCCGCGAACATCGTCGGATCGAGGTGCCCGCCGGTGGGGGTGATGGCGTGGCCGGCGGGGATGATCCGCGGCCCGTCGATCCACCCCGCGTCGATGGCCTTGCCCAGCGCGACGTCGAGCAGGTATCCGCCGGTCTTGACGAACAGTCCGAGATTGCGCACGGTGGTGAACCCGGCGCGCAGGGTGCGGCGGGCATTTCCCACGGCCCGCAGCACGCGGGTCGGCGGATCGTCCTGTACCTGGGACAGGCCCGGGTTCTCACCGCGGCCGCCCATCAACAGGTTGACTTCCATGTCCATCAGGCCGGGCAGCAGGATGGAGTCGCCGAGATCGATGATCTCGTCATCAGGACCTATAACTGGGTCTGTTTTGCCGTCTCCGACGGCGACGATTCGGTCCCCGTCGACACGGACAATGCCGGGACGAATGATCGTCCCGGCATCGACGTCGACAAGACCCGCAGCTTTGAGGGTCAACACGACTAAACCACCGGCTCCTTGATGAGATTGATGTAGGCCGCACCGCTGTCGAGCACCCGCGGTTGCTTCCACACCTCGATCGGGAAGCTCACCATGACGACGGATTGACCGAGATGCACCAGCGCCTTGGCGTCGTCCGGCATGCTCGCCAGCGGGAAGCGGGCATCGACGTAGACCATGATGTCCTCGAGGCGCGCCATACCGGCGTCGTAGAGTTCCTGCATCTCGTCCATCGAGGAGTTGAGACGCTTCTGATAGCGCTCCTCCTCGGTGGGCAGGCACCAGTCGCTGAACCGCTCCAGGTCGGCGAATTCTTCAGGCAACTTAGACATTTGCGGCATCCTTTTCTGCGGCCTTCTCACTCGGGGCGGCGTGATTGCCGTTCGTTGAACCATTCCCGTTGGCCTTGGCCTCGTTGTACCGGTCGACGTAATTGTGAGCGGTGTGGTGCAGGTGGCGCAGCAGGATTTCCTGGTCGCACAGCGGGAAGTCGAGTACGGCGCGGGTGCCGATCTGCGTCTGGGTGGCTTCCAGCGTGTTGGCGTCCTGGAACGCGTACTCCTTGAACGTCACCGCGGCCAGTTCCTGGGACAGTCGTTCGCGCAGGTTCTTCGGCGGCACGAAGTACAGGTCGGCCTCGAAGATGTGGCTGTCCACACCGGTTGGCCAGTAGTTGTAGGTCAGATACCAGCCCGGCGCCCAGAAGAGCAGGGTGAAGTTCGGGAAGAACTCGAACGAGTCCTGGCCCCACGTCGAATGCCGGCCGGGGTTGATCGCCGGCGGCAGCTCGTCGGGCAGGATGCCCTTGATGTCGGGGCGATCCCACGGCCCGAACAGGCCACTGTGCAGGATGCGCTCGATGGGCTTGACCATCTTCAGGTCCTTCGGTGGGCTCATGCCACCCCAGGACGAGATCATCGAATGATCGCCCTTGATGTCGTAGTGCAACGCCTCGAAGCCGAACTTGGCGAGCTTCTCGGCTTCCTCCTTCTCCGCCTGCTTCATGTGCAGGATCGGCGCGTGGTAGAACTCGACGAACGCGTCGATGAACAGCTTCCAGTTGGCCTTGACCTCGGAACGGTAGCTGTAGTGCTCGGTCATCTCGTGGAACGGATAACCCTTGAGGCCCTCGGCGAACTCGCCCAGGTACTCCTCAAGCGACACCGCGTCGTCGTCGAAGTTGACGAAGATGAAGCCTTCCCACACCTCGCAGCGCACGGGCTTGAGCGGGTAGTCGGCCTTGTCGACGTCGAAGAACTCCTGCTCCTGCTGGATGAACGTCAGGTCGCCCTTGAGGTCGTAACGCCAGGCGTGGTACTTGCAGACGAACTGCCGGCAGCTGCCGGAGACCTCTTCGCCCGGGTAGTCGTTCCAGACCAGCTTGTTGCCGCGGTGGCGGCACAGGTTGTAGAAGGCGCGGATCTGCTCGCCGTCGTTGACGATGATGATCGAGGTGCCGGGGCCGACGGACGGCAGCTCGCGGGTGATGTACCGGCCCTTCTTGGGGATCAGCTCCACACGGCCCATCTGCAGCCAGGTCTTGCGGAAGATGGCCTGCTGCTCCAGTTTCCAGTGCTCGGGATCGATCGAATCCTCGTAGTTGACCGGGCCGGTGCCCAGTTCAGGCCAATTCTCGGTCCAGCTGCCGACAGCTGGCTTGGGGAAGTGCGCCATTGTCTACCTACTTTCTCGTTCTGGAGTTAGTGGCCGGATTCCGGCGCAATTCCAAAGGTGTTGTAAGCCATGGCCATCAGGCCATAGCCGCCGATTGTGAAGACCAGGTCCATGCGCTGGCGCTCCGTGAGGTGCTCGCTCAGGGCGGCCCAGGTGCCGTCCGAGATCTCCGATTGCCCGTCGAGTTCGTCGACCGAATCGAGCACCAACTGGTCGAGGGGGGTGGAGCCTTCGCCGCTGGTGCTGCTCGCGATCTGCTCATCGGTGAGTCCCTCGGACTTGCCGATGAATGCGTGGTGGGCCCATTCGTACTCGCATTTCTTGCGATGGGCGATCCGCAGGATGGCAAGCTCTCGCATCTGCGGGTCCAGCGTCGAGCGGAACAGCAGATGATTGCTGAACCGCAGGAACGCCTTGGTCAGCGCGGGGTGGCGGGCCAGCGTCGACAGCGCGGTTCCCGCTCCCTCGGGATTGAGCCGCTCCTCGGGAAGCATTACCGACAGTGCTCGTCGCACGTCGTCGTCCCACTCCTCGGCGGGTAAGGGGGCCAAGCGCACGGGGCGGTTCTCCTCTCGATGACCCATCACTGACTCTCGGTGATGAGAATCAGGTTCTCATTTCCGACTAATAGGTTTCCATCTTTTGTGGCGATGGTCAACAAGAACCCGTCGGGTTGCGAGGTGACCTGGCTAAATCTCCTCGTCAGCAGCCTCAGACATTGATTCTCTCTAGATGAGAAGCTAGTTTTCTCTCATAGAGAACCAATGTGACGGCCAATGGGACGGAGCGAGGCAGTGAACAAAGACGACATGATCCTGATCAGCGTCGACGACCACATCATCGAACCGCCGAACATGTTCAAGAACCACCTTCCGGAGAAGTACCGCGACGAGGCGCCACGGCTGGTGCACAACCCCGACGGCAGCGACACCTGGCAGTTCCGCGACACGGTGATCCCGAACGTGGCGCTGAACGCGGTGGCGGGCCGGCCGAAGGAGGAGTACGGACTGGAGCCCCAGGGGCTCGATGAGATCCGCAAGGGCTGCTACGACCCCAATGAGCGGGTCAAGGACATGAACGCCGGCGGCGTGCTGGCCACCATGAACTTCCCCTCGTTCCCCGGTTTCGCCGCGCGATTGTTCGCCACCGACGATGACGACTTCTCGCTGGCGCTGGTCCGGGCCTACAACGACTGGCACATCGACGAGTGGTGCGGATCCAACCCCGGACGGTTCATCCCGATGGCCATTCCGGCGATCTGGGATCCGCAGCTGTGCGCCGACGAGGTGCGCCGGGTATCGAAGAAGGGCGTGCACTCGCTGACCTTCACCGAGAACCCGTCGACACTGGGCTACCCGTCCTTCCACGACCTGGAGTACTGGAAGCCGTTGTGGGAGGCCCTGGTTGACACCGACACCGTGATGAACGTGCACATCGGATCGTCGGGCAAGTTGGCGATCACGGCGCCGGACGCCCCGATGGACGTGATGATCACGTTGCAACCGATGAACATCGTGCAGGCCGCGGCCGATCTGTTGTGGTCAGCGCCGATCAAGGCCTATCCGGGTCTGAAGATCGCGTTGTCCGAAGGCGGCACCGGGTGGATTCCGTACTTCCTGGACCGGGTGGACCGCACCTATGACATGCACTCGACGTGGACGCATCAGGACTTCGGCGGCAAGTTGCCGTCGGAGGTGTTCCGGGAGCACTTCATGACCTGCTTCATCTCCGACCCTGTCGGGGTGAAGAACCGCCACGAGATCGGCGTGGACAACATCTGCTGGGAGATGGACTACCCGCACAGCGACTCGATGTGGCCCGGGGCCCCCGAGGAATTGAGCGCGGTGTTCGACACCTACGAGGTTCCCGACGACGAGATCAACAAGATCACCCATGAGAACGCCATGCGGCTCTACCACTTCGACCCCTTCGCCCACGTTCCCAAGGAGCAGGCGACTGTCGGTGCACTGCGCAAGCAGGCCGAAGGCCACGATGTGTCCATCCGCGCGTTGAGTCACAAGGAGAAGACCGGCACCACCTTCGCCGACTTCCAGGCGAACGCCAAAGCCGTTGCCGGCGCACGAGACTGAACGCCGAGACTTCTCGGCCGAGAAAATAGGAGAGCACACAGTGTCGGGCGGTATGAACTTCGAGCTGACCGAGGACCAGCAGCTGATCCGCAAATCCGTTGCGGAGCTGGCGGGCAAGTTCGACGATCACTATTGGATGACCAAGGACCAGGCCCACGAGTTCCCGCAGGAGTTCTACGACGCCATCGCCGGCGGGGGATGGCTCGGGATGACCATCCCCGAGGAGTACGGCGGGCACGGCCTCGGCATCACCGAGGCCACCATCCTGGCTGAGGAGGTGGCCCGGTCGGGCGGAGCCATGAACGCCGCCAGCGCGATTCACATGTCGATCTTCGGGATGCAGCCGGTGGTCGTATTCGGCTCCGAGGAGATGAAGGCGGCCACCCTGCCGCGCATCGTCAACGGCGATCTGCATGTGTGCTTCGGCGTCACCGAACCCGGTGCCGGCCTGGATACCTCGCGCATCACCACGTTCGCCAAGCGCGATGGCGACAGTTATGTGGTCAACGGCCGCAAGGTGTGGATCTCCAAAGCGCTTGAGTCCGAGAAGATCCTGCTGCTCACCCGAACCGAGTCCCGTGAGGACGTCCAGAAGCGCGGGGGGAAGCCGACCGAGGGTCTGACCTTGTTCCTGACCGACCTCGACCGCGATCATGTCGAGATCCGTCCGATCAACAAGATGGGCCGGAATGCGGTGAGCTCCAACGAGCTGTTCATCGACGATCTGCGGGTGCCTGCCGAGCACCGCATCGGCGAGGAAGGCAAGGGGTTCAAGTACATCCTGCACGGGCTCAACCCGGAGCGGATGCTGATCGCGGCCGAGGCCCTCGGCATCGGCCGGGTAGCGCTGGACCGTGCGGTCAAGTACGCCAACGAGCGGGTGGTGTTCGACCGGCCGATCGGCATGAACCAGGGCATCCAGTTCCCGCTGGCCGATTCGCTGGCCCGGCTCGACGCCGCCGAGTTGATCCTGCGCAAGGCCACCTGGCTCTACGACAACGGCAAGCCATGTGGACGTGAGGCCAACATGGCCAAATATTTGTGTGCGGATGCTGGGTTTTCCGCGGCCGACCGTGCGCTGCAGACCCACGGCGGGATGGGTTACTCCGAGGAATACAACATCTCCCGGTTCTTCCGCGAGTCCCGGCTGATGAAGATCGCACCGGTGAGTCAGGAGATGATCCTGAACTTCCTCGCCGCCAACGTTCTCGGCCTGCCCAAGAGCTACTGAGGAGACCCGTTCGATGAGAACCTATTTCGACCTGACCGGACGTTCGGCGCTGGTGACCGGGGCCGGCGCCGGGATCGGCGCCGCGGTTTCCGAGGCGCTGGCCGGAGCCGGCGCCGCGGTGCTCGTCACCGACATCAGTGGGGATGCCGCGGCCGCGGTCGCGGACCGGATCAACACCGCGGGAGGCAAAGCCGACAGCGCGGCGCTGGACGTCAGTGACCGTGATGCCGCGGTGGCCGCCGCCGCGCAGGCCGCAGCCCTCGGCGAGGGAAATCTGCACATCATCGTCAACAACGCCGGCGTCACCTCCCCGGCGATGTTTCCGAAGCTGACTGACGAGACATTCCGGGTCACCTTCGACATCCACGTGATGGGCACCTTCCACGTCACGCAGGCCGCACTGCCGCACATGCCGACGGACGGGACCGGTCGCGTCATCAACGTCACCTCGTCGGCCGGGATCACCGGCACCCTGGGGCAGGTCAACTACTCGGCGGCCAAGGCCGGCCTGATCGGCTTCACCAAGTCGTTGGCACGTGAGCTGGCGACCAAGAACATCATGGTCAACGCGCTCGCGCCGCTGGCGGCCACGCCGATGACGGAGACCATCCGGA
This sequence comes from Mycobacterium sp. IDUB_17, assembly GCF_055419465.1. Lineage (NCBI taxonomy): Bacteria > Bacillati > Actinomycetota > Actinomycetes > Mycobacteriales > Mycobacteriaceae > Mycobacterium > Mycobacterium sp. IDUB_17. The sequence continues at coordinate 122,202 of NZ_JBVAXS010000005.1, forward strand.
CCAACGAGAAGTTCGCGGCCAACATGATGAACCGCATTCCGCTCAAGCGGTGGGCCGAGGCCGACGAGGTCGCGGGCGCGTTCGTCTTCCTGGCCTCCGATGCCGCGTCGTACATCACCGGGCAGGTGCTCCCGGTCGATGGCGGCATGGTTATGTGACGTTGTGAGCGAGTTTACGAGCGAACCACCGATGACGGACTGCTCCTCCCTACCGTTGGCCGGTATCACCGTCATCGCGATGGAGCAGGCGGTCTCCGCGCCGATGTGCACCCGGGTGCTGGCCGACTTCGGCGCCAGGGTGATCAAGATCGAGAACCCCAAGGGCGGCGACTTCGCCCGCGACTACGACGATGTCGTGCTAGGCCAGGCGGCCCATTTCGTCTGGGCCAACCGAGGTAAGGAATCGATCGCCCTCAATCTGAAGTCGCCGGAGGGCTTGGAGGTGCTGCACCGGCTGTTCGACGGTGCCGACGCCTTCGTGTCCAACCTCGCCCCCGGCGCCACCGCGCGCCTGGGGCTCGGGCCCGAGGACCTCAAGGTGCGTCATCCTCAGGTGATCCCGGTGGAGATCGACGGCTACGGACCCGGTGGGCCCTTGTCGCACAAGCGCGCCTACGACCTGCTGGTGCAGGCCGAGTCCGGTTCGTGCGCGTCGACCGGCTATGCCGGCATGCCGGCCAAACCCGGTGCGGCGGTGGCGGATATCACCACGGGGCTGTATTCGGCGCTGTCCATCATGGCGCTGTTGCTCGGCCGGGCGCGCACGGGCGACACCGGTGCCGCACCCGCCGTGGCGGTCAGCCTGTTCGACACCATGACCGACATCATGGGATACCAACTGGCCTACACCCAGCACTCCGGGATCGACCAGATTCCGCTGGGGATGAGTTCGCCGGCCGTGGCGCCCTACGGCGCGTTCGATACCCGCGACGGGCAGACGGTGGTGCTGGGAACCACCAACGACCGGGAATGGCAGCGGCTGGCCCGAGAGATCATCGAGCGGCCCGATCTGGCCGACGACCCGCGCTTCGCTACCAACTCCGACCGCTGTGCGCATCGGGATGAGCTGAACAAGGCCATTGAATCCTGGTGTGCCCAGCATGATCTCGATGACATTCAGCAGACCGCCGATGACGCCGGGATCGGCAATTCGCGATACAACCTGCCCAGTGAGGTCATCACGCATCCGCACCTGAAAGCGCGCGACCGGTGGCGTCAGGTCGGCACCCCCAACGGGGAGATTTCGGCCCTGCTCCCGCCGCCGGTGATCAGCGGCATGGAGTTGGGTATGGGTGCGGTGCCGGGGCTCGGCGAGCACACCGATGCCATCCTGGGCGGGATCGGCCTGAGTGCCGAGCAGATCGCCTCCCTGCGGGAGCAGGGCGCAATCGGCCCGGCCTACCAGTCTTAGTTGTAGAGGAGAACCCCATGCGTGAAACCGTCATCGTCGAGGCCGTCCGCACCCCGGTCGGCAAGCGCAACGGCGGACTGTCCGGATTCCACGCCGCCGACCTGTCGGCGCTGGTGCTCAATGCGTTGGTGGAGCGGGCGGGCATCAGCCCCGACATCATCGACGACGTGGTCTGGGGCTGCGTCTCGCAGGTCGGCGATCAATCCAGCAATATCGGCCGTTACTCGGTGCTGGCCGCCGGGTGGCCCGAGCACATCCCGGGCACCACGGTGAACCGGGCGTGCGGATCGAGCCAGCAGGCACTGGATTTCGCGGTCCAGGCCGTGATGTCGGGCCAGCAGGACGTGGTGGTCGCCGGCGGGGTGGAGGTGATGAGCCGCGTCCCGCTGGGGGCGGCCCGGGCCACCGGCACTCCGTACGGGCCGAAAGTGTTCGAGCGGTACCGGGATTTCGGGTTCAACCAGGGCATCTCGGCCGAGATGATCGCGCAGAAGTGGGGCTTCAGCCGGACCCAGCTGGACGAATACTCCGTTGCCTCGCACGAGCGGGCCGCGGCGGCCCAGGACCGCGGTGCCTTCGAGGACCAGATGATCACCGTGTTTCCCGATCCGGCCGATCAGCTGGACCCTGTGGTCGCCGACGAAGGCGTGCGTCGGGGCACCACGGTGGAGAAACTGGCCGGGCTCAAGCCCGCATTCGCCGAGGACGGGGTGATCCACGCGGGCAACTCCTCGCAGATCTCCGACGGTGCCGCGGCGCTGCTGGTGATGACCGAGGAACGTGCTGTGACGATGGGTCTTTCGCCGATCGCGCGGTACCGCGCGGGTGCGGTGACAGGCGCTGATCCGGTGTTGATGCTGACCGGGCCGATCCCGGCCACCGAGAAGGTGCTCCACAAGGCCGGCGTACGCCTCGACGAAGTCGGTGTGTTCGAGGTGAACGAGGCCTTTGCCCCGGTGCCCCTGGCCTGGCTCGCCGAGACGGGCGCCGACGAGGCCAAACTGAACCCGCTCGGCGGCGCCATCGCGCTGGGGCACCCGCTCGGAGCGTCGGGTGCGGTGCTGATGACCCGGATGATCAATCACATGCGCGACAACGGAATTCATTACGGCTTGCAGACCATGTGTGAGGGCGGCGGCACCGCCAACGCCACGCTGGTCGAGCTCATCGACTGACGCGAGGGAGAAGTAGTGCAACGTAATCTGTTCACCGAGGACCACGAGGCATTCCGCGAGCTCGCACGCGATTTCATCGAAAAGGAAGTCGTCCCTGCCTATCCCGAGTGGGAGAAGGGCGGCCGGATGCCCCGCGACGTCTTCAAGCACATGGGTGAACTCGGCATGCTCGGCATGGCGATCCCCGAGGAGTACGGCGGCGCGGGCATCGACGACTACCGGTACAACGTGGTGCTCCAGGAGGAGGCCGCCGGCGCCATGGTGACGTTGTCGACCGTGCGCACGCAGCTCGAGGTGATCCTGCCGTACTTCCTGCACTACGCGAATGAAGAACAGCGGCAGCGCTGGTTCCCCGGGCTGGCGGCGGGCACGCTGCTGACCGCGGTAGCGATGACCGAGCCGGGGACCGGGTCGGATCTGGCCGGCATGCGCACCACCGCGGTTCGCGACGGTGACGAGTACGTGCTCAACGGCGCAAAGACGTTCATCACCGGCGGTATCCAGGCCGATCTGGTGGTCGTGGTGGCCCGGACGTCCACCGACCCGGAGAACCGGCGCAAGGGGTTGACGCTGCTGGTCGTCGAGGACGGCATGGCGGGCTTCGAGCGGGGCCGCGAGCTGGAGAAGATGGGCTGCAAGGTGCAGGACACCGCGGAGCTGTCGTTCACGGATGTGCGGGTGCCGGTGGCCAACGTGTTGGGGGAGGAGGGCGAGGCGTTCAGCTACCTCGGCCACAACCTGGCCCAGGAGCGCCTGACCGTGGCCGTGGGTTCAGTGGCCCAGGCCCGCTCGGCCATCGCCGCGGCGATCGGCTACACCAAAGACCGCAAAGCGTTCGGCCAGCCGGTCGCGTCCTTCCAAAACACCAAGTTCGAACTGGCGGCGTGCTCGACAGAGGTCGAAGCGGCCCAGACGATGCTCGACCGGGCGGTGGCCCTGCACGTCGACGGCGAGCTGTCCGGTGCCGATGCGGCCCGGGTGAAACTGTTCTGCACCGAGATGCAGGCGCGGGTGATCGATCGTTGCCTGCAGCTCTTCGGCGGGTACGGCTACATGATGGAGTACCCCATCGCGCGGCTGTACACGGATGCCCGGGTGGCCCGCATCTACGCCGGGACCAGCGAGGTCATGAAGGTGATCATCGCGAAGTCGCTGGGGCTCTGAACGCGCCTATCCGTCTGTTGTGACGGCCGCCGGGAAATTCTTTCCCTGAGATGCTTGTCACAGCGGTCAAACCAACTTACTGTGTGTTCACTAGGTTGGTTCGACGAAGGAGTCCGGTGGCTTCGGTTTCGGGTTTACAGGGGCAGTCCGAGGGCGCGAGGCCCTACGAGACGCTCCTGGCCAAGGGGGAAGACCGCAGGCAGCGGATACTTTCCGCGGCCGAGAAGCTGCTGGCACGCAACGGTTGGCGCAACACCTCGCTGGCCCAGATCGCCAGGGAGGTCGGCGTCACCCCGGCCGGCCTGTTGCACCATTTCGAGTCCAAGGAGCAACTGCTCAACGCGGTACTCGATGCGCGCGACCACGACGACGACATCCACGCCGACCGCTCCGGTGATCTCGCTCAGGAGATCAAGCGGGTGGCCGAGCGTTTCGTCCGGGCGCCCGAGTTGGTCGGCACGTTCACGGTCCTGCTGGTGGAGAACATCCAACCCGACGCCCCATTGCACGATCGTTTGCTGGAACGGCAGCAGGCGGCCCGCGACATCGTCGCCGACATCATCATCCGCGGCCAGCTCAGCGGCCGCTATCGCTCCGACTTCGACGCGGCCACCAAGGCCGTGGAAATCCTGGCATTCATCAATGGAATGGAGACCTCATGGCTACTCGATCCCTCGCTCCCGTTGACGGACGTGTTCAAGAGCTACGCGGAGATGCTGGGGCGGGATATCGAGCAGCCGGCCGGCCGCAACGGGGCGGCCGTCCAGTGAGATTGGAGGACGACATGCGGTATCGGCTTGATGTGGTTGCCCCCTGCGTGGTCGACGCGGTCCGGTTCGCCGGTGGCTGGCTGGTCGACCGGGTGATGGCAGGGTGGGATGTCACCGTGCTGATCGGTGCCGACGAGGATGTCCGTCCGCTGGCGATTCTCGGGGTGGAGACGATGCCCCTGGAGTCTGTGCTGGAGTCCTGGGAAGACCGCCCGCATCCGCAGACCGTCGCGGTGGCCGCCGATCTGTTCAATACCGATGAGCGCGTGCGGCGCGGTGTCCTGGGCGCGCTGGAGCAGGGTCACACCGAAGTGACATTGTGGGGCGACGAGTGTCCGGCGGACCTGAGCGTCGATCCCGTACGTCACGAACTATCCGCTGCCGCACGTGCTTTCAAGGCGCAGGCACTCGCGGCTGTCAACGATCCCGAGGCCAAGGTCGTCGGGACCACCGAGGCATTCCGGTGCGGCACGATGATCAGCCGTTCGGTGCCCGCTGACCTGATTCCGGCCAGCTGACGGAGCTTTTCTGCCGACCGCAGATCATTTTCTGCGCAGCGGAGTTCGACCCTGCGCACTGATCGTCGACACTGCGCACAGATCGCGAAAACCGCCAGATTCGCGATCTGTGCGCAGACTCGATGTCAAACGAGCACTAGACGAACGTGGGCATCGCGGCCCAGCCCCGCACCGCCGCAGTCTCCGACGGTTTGGCGTTGGCCCAGTCGACTTCCCATTCCGGGAAGCGCTTGAGGATCTCCTCCAAGGCGATGCGGCCTTCCAGCCGGGCAAGCGCGTTACCCATGCAGAAATGCGTACCCGCACCGAACGTCATGTGCGAGTGATGTTCCCGGTGGATGTCGAACACGTCACCGTCGGGCGCGAACCGGCGATGATCGCGATTGGCCGCGCCGACGAGCATCAGCATCGCCGAACCCTCCGGCACGGTCTGGCCGTAGTACTCGACGTCGCGGGAGACGTAGCGCGCGATCTGTAGGGCCGGCGGCTCCCATCGCAGGATCTCCTCGATCGCCTGCGGAATCAGGTCCGGGGTGTTCACCAGATCGCGACGCTGATCGGGATACTCGGCCAGTGTCTTGCCGGCCCAGCCGATCAGCCGGGTGGTGGTCTCGGAGCCGGCGGTGGCGATCACGGTCAGGTAGAGCAGCAACTCGTCGCGGCGCAGCGTGCGCACGGTGCCGGTCTCATCGGTGAACTCGGCGTTGAGCAGATCGGTCATGATGTCGTCGGACGGGTGTTCGGTCCGCCAGTCGATGAACTCCGCGAACACTTCGCCGGTAGCCAGCGCGTCAACCGTCGTGCCCTGCAGGCTCGCTTCACCGTGGTCGGTGATGGCCCGCTGCCGGTCTTCGGGGATGCCCAGCAGCATGCCGATGACCCGCATCGGCATCTGCTCGCCGAGATCGTTGACGAAGTCGAACTTGTCCGTCCCGACCAGCGGATCGAGGCAGCGTGCGGTGAATTCGCGGATCTGCGGTTCCAGCGCCAGCACCTTGCGCGGGGTGAACACCCGCGACAGCAGGTTGCGGTGGATGTTGTGGATCGGTGGATCCTCGAAGATCAATGTTCCTGGCGGGATCTCCATGCCGGACTTGATGATCTCGAGCAGCGCACCGCGACCGGAGATGAACGTCTCGTGGTCGATGACGCCCTTGTTGACATCGTCGAAGCGGCTCAGCGCGTAGAAGTCGTGCTGCTCGTTGTAGTAGAGCGGGGCTTCCTCCCTGATCCGGGCGAACACCGGGTAGGGGTTCATGTTGAGTTCGATGTTGTACGGGTCGTAGTACAGATCGGCTTCGGTCGACGTGGGCACGGCTGATCTCCTGACCAGATTGAATGGGCTGTGCACCTGCTTAGCAGGCCGAGGGTAGCCCGGTCAAGGATTCGGCCGTTCGCGGGTGGCCATGGATCGAATTCGCTACTGGCTGTTGCGGATTGAAGTGCCGATATGGCTACGAAACGATGTCTACCGGAATTACACTCCGCCGGGCTAGTGTAAATGTCTGTCACAACGGCCGACGGGGGGACTGATGACCGCTGAGGAGATTGTGCGCGCCGAGATCGCCGCATGGGGTCGCAACGACGTCGACGAAGTCATGAGTCACTTCGCCGACGGCGCCACATTCGACATCGGGCCCGACTGGCCCAAGCTCGCGGGGCGCGATGCGATCCACGAAATGATGAAGGGGTTCTTCGCCGGCGGGAAGTGTGTAGACCTCGAGATCCTGCACCTCGCCGTAGCCGGGGACGTCGTGTTGATGGAACGGCGCGATCACTGGATCGTGGACGGCAAGCAGATGAGCTGGCCGGTGATGGGCGCCTATGAGGTACAGGGCGAGAAGATCACGGCCTGGCGGGAGTACTTCTATCCGCCGAAGGAGTCCTGAGCTCGACCACCGCGCATTCTTCAGCGTATTCCGCAGCGCGGCAGGGTCACTCACCCGAGGCATAGCCGATTGTCACGAACCGGGCACCGAGGCGTAGTGATCGCAGGTTTGGTTCGCACACGTCCCTGCCCACCGCGGTGATTGACGAGTCCAGTAGGTCCGAATTCGGGCTGCCCGGAGTGCTCACAAACGACCGTGACAAGCGCAGACTCAGTTCATGTTCTTCCAGCAGTACGTCCTGGGCTGTTTGTCTCAGTTGTCGTATCTGGTCGGCGACGAGGCTACGGGCCGGGCGGTTGTGGTGGACCCGCACCGCGATGTGTCGGTCTATCTGCAGGACGCGGACGAGCACGGCCTACATATCGAGCGGGTCATCGAGACCCACGTCCACGCCGACTTCCTCTCGGGTCACCTCGAGCTCGCTGCCCACGGAGCCGTCATATGTTATGGCGAGGGGGCGCAGACCGACTTCGACATCGAACCCTTGGCTGACAGACAGCGGATCGGCCTCGGTGAGGTACAGCTTGAGATCAGGGCGACGCCGGGTCACACACCCGAGTCGATCAGCGTCGTGATCTATGAGCACCCCGACAGCGTCGAACCTTTCGGGGTCCTCACCGGTGACGCGTTGTTCATCGGTGACGTCGGACGGCCCGATCTGCTCGGATCTGCCGGGCTGTCCGCGGATCAGCTGGCTCGGCAGTTGTACCGGTCGCTGCATGAGCAGATCCTCACGCTGCCGGACGAAACCCGGGTATATCCGGCGCATGGAGCGGGCTCCGCCTGCGGCAAGAACCTGTCGACCAAGAACTCATCGACGATCGCCGAACAGCGGGCGACCAACTACGCGCTGGCCCCCATGAGCGAGGACGACTTCGCGGCTGTCGTCACCGAGGGGCAGCCCGTCGCGCCACCATATTTCTCCTTCGACGCGCGACGAAACCGCGAGCAGCGGCCGCTGCTCGATGAGCAGCACCCGCCCGAGCCGCTGTCGACGCCCGAGGTGTTGCAGCGGCAAGCCGACGGTGCGGTCGTGTTGGACACGCGCGAACCGGTCGACTTCGCGGCCGGTCATCTGCGCGGTTCGGTGAATGTCGGCCTCGGCGGCCGGTTCGCCGAATGGGCGGGCGATGTGCTGCGGCCCGACCAGGACATTGTGCTGGTGTGCGAACCCGGCCGCGAGCTCGAGGCAAAGGTTCGCCTGGCCCGGATCGGCTTTGACAATGTACGTGGCCACCTGGACCAGCCGTTGCAAACGCTTCTCGACAACCCCGGACTCGTTCAACGCAGTTCGCGGCTGACGGCCAGCGAACTTGCCGCGCGCCGCAGCGCAATCACCGACCTCGTCGTCGTCGACGTGCGAAATCGGGGTGAACTCGAACGCGGCGCGATACCGGGATCGGTCCACGTCCCGCTGGCGAGGTTGCTCGATCGGCTGGACAAGTTCGACCGCGACCGGCCGACAGTCGTGCACTGCGCGAGTGGCTACAGATCGGTGATCGCGGCCAGCGTGCTGACAGCCGCAGGTCTCGGCGATGTCTCAGATCTGCTCGGCGGGTACGAGTCTTGGGCCGCTGCGCCGAGTTCATTGAAGACGAGGATCGAAGGGGGCTCAGCGATGGCTCTATTCGTCGTCCGGCACCAGCACACGGCCTCGACGTGCCCCGCCGGCGATCCAGACGCGGGCGCGATGATGCTCAATCACCTGAGCCGCTCCAACGTGCGCCAACACGGCATCGAGATCCTGGGCGAGGCAGCGGTGAAGGGCGAGCACACGCTGTACATGATCGTCCAAGCCCCTGACGAAGCATCGGTTGCGACGTTCATGCAGCCGTTCGCGCGGGTCGGTACGACCGAGGTGTACCCGGCATCGACGTGCGCGAAAGTCATTACCAGCGGAGGCTGCACGGTTGAAGCGCCGACATCGAGTCCCGATGTCATGGACCCGGAGGAGGCGTGCCAGCGGGCCATCGAGGCCGGCCTGCTCGTACACTGCGCGCACCCGCTCAATGGTGAGACATCGATTCCGGCACTCATCGGCGGCGTCGTCATGCCGAGCGCGCACTTCTACGTACGCAACCATTTCCATATGCCGATGCTCGATCGGTCCAGCTGGCGGCTGCGGGTGGGGGGACTGACCGATCGCCGATTGTCGTTGAGCCTGCGCGATTTACAGGCCATGCCATCTCAAACGGAGGTTGTCACACTGGAGTGCGCCGGCAACAATCGCGCCCGGCTGTCTCCTCCGGTTGCCGGCGAGCAGTGGCGTCTGGGCGCGGTGAGCACTGCGGAATGGACGGGTGTACCGCTGGTCGAGGTGCTCGATCGAGCCGGGATCGCCTCGGCTGCGGCCGAATTGGTGTTCCGAGGTGCCGACGCCGGAAACGTGCCTGGGAAATCGGGGAACATCCGGTTCGAACGCGGTCTCAGCGTCGCCGAGGCCACGGATTCGAATGCATTGTTGGCGTACGCGATGAACGGCGAGCCGCTGCCGGTACAGCACGGCTATCCGCTACGCCTCGTCGTACCTGGGTGGTATGGCGTCGCTTCAGTGAAATGGCTGTCCGAAATCGAGGCCGTGGAGCGGGCTTTCGACGGATTCTTCCAGGCCGACCGGTACCTCTACGAATGGACTCGAGACGGTGAGCAGGTCAGCGAACCGGTCACCCTGCAGCGGGTGCGGGCCTTGATCACCGAACCCATTCACGAGCAGGAACTCGAGTCGAGCGACCTGACCATCCGTGGCGTGGCCTGGTCGGGCGCCGCGCCGATCGCCCGGGTAGACGTGAGCGTGGATCATGGGCCCTGGCGCCAGGCGCGCATGCTCGGCACGCGGCACCGTTACAGTTGGCAGTGGTGGGAACTGATCGTCGTCCTGGACGGATCGGGCCCGCACACGATTCGAGCACGGGCCACCGACCTGGCCGGCCGTACCCAGCCCGACGAGCCGGAGTGGAACCGCCTTGGTTACGGCAGCAACGCAATTCAGGAAGTGCGCGTCCATGGCTCACCAGACGCCAGACGGTGATCGCCCGAGCTCGTGGACACGGTGTTGTGCGACAGCCCATACCGGATTGCCGGCCCGCCGGGGCGACGGTCTCACCGACGTCTCAGTTCTGCCCGGCGGGTGAGATTTCTGCGGTCAGACCATCTCGACGATCACTTTGCCGACCGCACGGCCGTCGGCGACGTGACGCAGCGCTGCAGCGGCATCGTCGAGTGGATAGACGGCACCGATGTGTGGCCGTACGGCACCGGTGGCCAACAACTCCCGCAATTTGGCTTCATTGCGGGTGAACTCGTCCGGGGCGACGTCCTGGAACTGGAAGCCGAGGACCTCAATCCCCTTGACCAGAACCAGATTGAGTGGAATCCGGGGGATGACACCCGAGGCGTAGCCGATCGTCACGAACCGGCCGCCGCGGCGCAACGCCCGTAACGCCGGCTCGGAAAGGTCGCCGCCGACCGGGTCGAGCACCGCGTGGGCGCCGTCGGGGAGCGCCTCCCGTAGTGCGGTGCGCAGGTCGCCCCGGGTGTGGTTGACGAGCGAGACCGCGCCGTATTGTTCTGCAATGGAGAGCTTTTCGTCCGATGATGCCACCGCGGTGACCCGAGCGCCGAGCGCCGTCGCGAGCTGCACGGCCGCCAGGCCCACACCACCGCCGGCTCCCAGCACGATCACGTCGTCGCCCGGTCGGGTCCGGGCCACGGATCGGAGCGTGTGATAGGCGGTGCGGTGGGCGACTCCGAAGGCTGCCGCGGTGCGGTCGTCCACGCCGTCGGGGATCCGGGCCAGTCCGGCAGTCGGGACACACACCTGTTCGGCGAACGCACCGAACAACCCGGTGCCGGTCACGTGGTCGCCGACGGTGAAACCGTCAGTGTCACCGGCTACTTCGGTCACCACCCCGGCGAACTCGCTACCCGGGATGAACGGTACGGGCACCGTGATCTGGTACTGATCGGCGACCAGCAGCACGTCGGGAAAGTTCACCGCGGCTGCACCGACCTGGACGCGTACCTGGCCGGACGCGATCGGGGGAGAGGGGAGTTCCTCGATGCGGACCACATCCGGTGGCCCGTACTCGGGGCAGACCGCGGCCTTCACCGGTAGTCGCTGGACTCGGCGAGTTCGGCGGCCGATGCCATCAAGTCGGTTACCACCGGCCCGAAGGCCAGCAGCTTCTCGTCGTTGCCGGCCCGCTGAAAACCCTGCTCCAACACGATCGCCAGCTTCCACTTGGCCAGCACCAGGTAGTAGTCGAGGTCATCGACCTGACGTCCGGACACCTTCGCGTAGTGCGCGACGACGTCGTCACGAGAGGGCATCCCGCGCATGTCCACGTAGCCCATCTCGGACGGCTCGGGATTGTCGGGATCGGAAGGCCACGACTGCACCATCCAAGCCAGGTCCAGCTTCGGATCACCCACGGTGCCCATCTCCCAGTCCACGATGGCGGCCATGGTGGCCGGGGCGCCGTGGCGGTACATCACGTTGGCGAATTGATAGTCCCCGTGCATCAGGCCCGGGATGAAATCGAGCGGCTTGTGGGCCCGTAGCCAGTCCGTGGCCACCTCAAGCCCGGGCAACTCGCGGTTCTTGATCCGGTCGAGGAACCCGATCCAGCGGGAGACCTGGCGCTCGTGGAAGCCGTCGGGCCGACCGAGATCACCCAGCCCTCTGGCCTGCCAGTCGACCTTGGACAGCAGCGCGATGCCTTCGGCCAGCTGATAACTCAGTCCGGGGCGGGTACTCGGATCCGAGTTGAACGGCTCGGGCCAGCTCCCGTGGGTGTCCATCGGGGACCACCCGTCGACGAATCCCATCAGATAGAACGGCCGGCCCAGTACCTCTGGATCGGCACACACCCCGACCGCGGTCGTGTGTGGGACGTCTGTGCCGTCGAGCGCCTCGATGATGCGCCACTCCCGAAGAATGCCCTTGTCCCGGTCCGGCGGGGCCCCGGCCGGCGGCATGCGCAGGACGCAGGTGTGCTCGCCGCGGCGGATCTCGTAGATGACATTCTGGGTTCCGCCGGACAGGAAGCGGGCCTCCAGCGGCTCGCCCTTGCCCGCCAGCCCGGCGTTGTCCATCCAGTCGGCAAGGCGCGCGGTGTCAATCTCGCTCACAGATTGCCCACCTCAGCCTCCAGGAATTCGGCGTACTTCGCCTTCGCGGCTTCGCGCTTGCGGGGTATCCACTCGGTAGGCCAGGTATCGGTGGTCGGCTGATAGTCGCGCAAAACCTGCCGGGCAACCGTGGTCTTGTGCACCTCGGTCGGGCCGTCGGCCAGTCCCATCACCGCGGCGCCGGTGACCATGCCCAGGAACGGCATTTCGTTGGTGACGCCGAGCGCGCCGTGGATCTGCATTGCCCGCCAGGCGATGTCGTGCAGAACGGTGGGCATCGCCACCTTGACCGCGGCGATGTCCTTGCGGACCTTCTTGTAGTCGTTGTACTTGTCGATCTCCCACGCGGTGTAGAGCACCATCAGCCGGAACTGCAGCAACTGGGCATAGGAGTCGGCGATGTAGCCCTGGACGAACTGCTTGTCGGACAGACGGCTGCCCTGCGTCTCACGGCTGAGGGCGCGTTCGCACATCATGTCGAGCGCCTTCTGAGCCAGGCCGATCGTGCGCATCGCGTGGTGAATCCGGCCTCCGCCCAACCGGGTCTGGGCGATCACGAACGCTTGCCCTTCGCCGCCCAGGAGTGCCTCGGCAGGTACCCGGACATTGTCATAGTGGATCAACGCATGGCTGCCGGCGTTGTCAGGTTCGCCGTACAACCCGACGTTGCGGACGATCTTGACGCCGGGGGTGTCGGTCGGCACCAGGAACATCGACATGCCCTGGTAGGCACTCACCTCAGGGTTGGTGACCACCATGACGATCAGAAACGACGCCGTTGCGGCATTGGAGGAGAAGAACTTCCATCCGTTGATCACCCAGTCGTCGCCGTCGCGTATCGCGCTGGTGGTGAACAGTGTCGGGTCTGCACCGGCATGCGGTTCGGTCATCGAATAGCAGGAGAACAACTCGCCCTCGAGCAGCGGATGCAGGTACTGCTTCTTCTGCTCCTCAGTCCCGTAATGCGCGATGATCTCGGCGTTCCCGGTATCGGGGGCCTGACAACCGAACACGATCGGCGCCCACTGTGAACGGCCGAGAATCTCGTTCAGCAACGCCAGCTTGAGCTGTCCGTAGCCTTGCCCACCGAGCTCTGGGCCGAGATGCGTTGCCCAAAGCCCCTTTTCGCGCACCTGTGCCTTGAGGGGAGCGATCGCCTCCCGACGCTTGCCCTCCAGCTGGGTGAACTGCAGGTGCGGCCAGGCCAGGTCAAGGGGCTCGACCTGCTCGGTCACGAATTCGTCGGCCCAGTCCAGTAATTCCTGATACTGCGGGTCGGTCTCGAAATCCCACGACATCGGGGTCCTCCGATCTAGTTGTTGGTGGAGTTGAAGCCGGTGATCATCGCGCCGATGTCGCGCGCGACGACGTCGGTGAACGATCGGCTGCCGAAACTGCCGCCCGCCCAGTGCCGGACGCCCTCGCTGACCAGGATCTGGGCCAGCCGGGACAGGTGGGACACGTCGACGTCGGCTCCCAGCTTGCCGTCGGCCTGGGCTCGGATGAACAACTCGCCGAACATATCGGCGTCCTGCGTATCCGGATCGACGTCGCCGGCCAGGATCCGGTGTTCGTGCCGGTACCCCTCGAGGATCGTCTCGACGATCAGGTCGGGTGGATTACGTGCCATCGACCGTTCCAGGCTGCGCAGTGCCTCGGTGATGACGGCCATCATGTCGTACTCGCCGACCAGCAGCGATGTCACCCGCTTCTGTGCCAGCCGGGTGGAGGTCAGGCCTACCTCGAACAGCACGTCCTCTTTGGCCGGGAAATAGAAATAGAACAGGGCCCGGGACACCCCTGCGGCCCGGCAGATGTCAGCGACCGTGGTCTTCGCGTAGCCGTTGGTGCGCCAGAGCGCCATCGCGGCCTGGACCAGCGCGCGTTTGGTCTCATGGGAGCGGGCCCGCTGGAACGAAGCGCGGCGCTGACCATTGTCAGTGGTGTCCGGCGCGGTCGTCTTGGCCATATCTCGCACAGTAACAACAGATTCAACTATTGAAAATAGTTGACGTTTGTCTAACTATGTCTCTGGAGGGGCGCGCCGTGTGGACGCACGTCGCCGCTCGGTGAGCACCCGCCACACCCAGGTGGAGGGCAGGGCCCGGCCGGTGGTGATGTATTCGATGGTGGCCGTGCTGAACAGCGCATCGGAGAGATCCGACAGTCCGTCGTCCTTACCGGCTACCAGCAGTTGGTCGCCGACGCGCAGGGAGGTGTCGTCGTCCGGCGTGAGGATCAGTTCTTCTCCGCGCGCAATCAGCAAGGTCACCAGCGGCAACGTCTCGGACCGGTCGTCGGGGTGACGCAGCAGATCGCCGACGGTGAGGTCGTGGTCGGCCAGCCAGCGCACGACGGCCGGGGCTTCCCGATCGGACAGAGTTATCCCGTCGCGCTTTGGAACCCCGGTCCCGCACCGCTGCAGCAGACGGTCGCGGGTCCGCTCGGCCCACGCGTCGTCCTGTTGCACCGACTCTTCGATGAACCGCCAGAAGTTCGGGTGTCCCAGCCGGGCCAGCGTCTCGCGAGCTACCAGGTCGGTGGGGACGAACACCGAGTCCACATCCAGTGCCGCGAGCAATGTTTGGTGCATGCTGTCCTGCTGTCGCACCGAAACGAACACGTCGGGGTTGACCAGCCGGGCATGCTCGGCCATCGCGATGTTGGCCATGTCGTTGTCGGTGCCGGCCACAAAACCGACGACGCCGTCAAGGTCCAGCGGCGTGTCGGTGGGCGGGATCTCATCGACGCTCAGCCCGGAGTCGCGTAGGTCCGCGGCCACCTGCTCGGCGAATTCGCCGTCGCCGCATATCAGCCAGCGGCCCCGGGTCAACCCGACGCGCAACTCGGGCAGCTGGTGCTGGTCATTGTCCATCAGCCAGATCAGCAGCTGGTAGGTGATCGGTTGATGCAGCATCAGCGCGAGGTAGCCGCCATAGCGGTCGTGGGGGTTGATCACCGCGGCCGGTGCGAAGTCTTCCATGCGGTGTTGCACTGCCCGGTCGCGGCAGCGCGCGATGACCGGGAGGTCGGGGCGCAGCAGCGAAACCGTCATCACCACAGCGATATTCGCGTCATCGTCGTTGGTGAGTGCCAACACGCCCTGGCAGTTGCGGCGGTCCAGTCCGGCCAGGCCCAGTACCGCCGGTTTATGGCAGTCACCTTCCAACGCGGGAACGTCGGTACTCAATGCGTCGACGACGACCGAATCCACTCGATGCTGTTGCTTGTCGATCACCACGAACCGGCGCCGCCAATCATCGAGTTCCAGCCCCACCGTCCGTCCGGTCTGGCCGTAGCCACAGATCAGCAGGAACGGCTCCCGGAGCCGACGGACCTGACGATGGAATCGCTGCGCCCGCAGGGCATCCTGGAATGCGCTGTCGTTGAATGCCGCGAGTAGGGCACCGATCGCGTAAGCCCAGGCGATCACCAGTGTGAAGATGGACAGGGACAGCCACATCCGCTGGGGATAGGAGAACGAGTACGGCACTTCGCTGTAGCCAACCGTGGTCAGGGTGATCGCCATCTGATAGAACGCGTCGAACAGCGACAGGTGTCCCGGGTTGCTCTCCGGGCCGGGCATCAGCATCATGCCCGCAACGTTGATGCTGAAGACCACGATGACGAAGACGAACGGCGCCCGCATCCGACGCAGCACCACGAACATCGCGTCGGTGGTTTCGCCGCCGGTCGGCACCGGCACCGGTTTGCGCTGGCGCGGCGCGACCTTCCGGGTCCGGAAGTTGAGCAGGTCGATCGGTTTGACCATCGCTCAACGACGCCGGTACGTGACGGTCTCGACCACCAGGAGGACCACCGCTACCAGGTTGGCCAACAACGCCCCGCCCGACAGAGACACCATGCTCGCGGTGTGCGCGGCATTCAGCCCGTCCGGTGATACCTGGGTGGCCCACACCCACACCGCGGAGGCGGCGATGAGTTGCAGCACCGCGACCAAGCTGGTGGCCAGATGGATTGCGCCGATTTGGGTTCGGTCGCCGAACTTCAGGACGGTCGCGATCAGGTTGACGACCACGGCCGCGAACAGTTCATAGACGTTGTGCATGCGCGGATCGGAGATGTCGCCCACGAAAAACCCGAAGTTCAAAGTGGCTGCCAGCACCACGAAGAACCCGAACACCACCTTCTCGAGGTTCACCCTGGGTAACGCTAGACGCTGCCACGGTGCCGACGGCCGGGTTTCGCCGATGCGCGCGGCTTCAACGCGGGCGACGTTGGTCCTCGGTTTTGCTACCGCGTGCCGGTGCGATGGCAGGGTGCCTGGTCCTCGCCGCCCACGCTGCGGGTTTCCTCGCCGGCCAGTTGCTTGCTGCGACGGTGACCTGGCAGCACTGGGCGCCTAGAGGTGAGAATCCTATTCTTGCTGCTTATCGCTGATAGGTAGTGGTCTGGCGTTGACGCTTCACCGGTGCTGTGGAAATCTATCTATTCATAGATGAGAGCCACATTCTCATACGTGTGGCTGGAACGGGAGCAGCTGATGGCGATCGACCCAACCGGTATCGATTTTTTTCGCGATGAACGATTGGTCGACAACCCGTACCCGTTCTTCGAGGCGCTGCGGAACAAGTGCCCGGTAACCCGTGAAGACCACTACAACGTGACGATGGTGACCGGCTGGGACGAAGCCGTACAGGTCTACAACGACGAGGAGACCTTCTCGTCCTGCCTTTCGGTCACCGGACCGTTCCCGGGGTTCCCGGTTCCGCTGGAGGGGCGCAGCGCCGAAGAGGTGACCGCGCTCATCGACAAGCACCGCAACGATCTGCCGTTCAGCGATCAGCTGCCGACGCTCGATCCGCCCACCCACACCGATCACCGCTCGCTGTTGATGCGGTTGATCACGCCCAAGCGCCTCAAGGAGAACGAGGACGCCATGTGGCAGTTGGCCGATGAAGTGCTCGACAGCTACCTGGCGCCGGGTGGGGGCGAGTTCATCAAGGGCTTCGCCGGCCCGTTCACGCTCCTGGTGATCGCCGACCTGCTCGGTATCCCGCCGGAGGATCGCGAAGGCTTCGTCAACGGCATCAAGCAGAACTCCGGCGGCGGAATCGGCAGCACCAGCAAGGAATCGCTGTCTCACAGCCCGCTGGAGTTCCTCTACGGACAGTTCTCCGACTACGTGTCGGATCGCCGGGCCAACCCCCGCGACGACGTCCTCACCGGCCTCGCCGAGGCCACGTTCCCGGACGGCAGCATCCCCGACGTCGGCGATGTCGCTCGGGTGGCGACCAATGTCTTCTCGGCCGGGCAGGAGACCACGGTGCGCCTGCTCAGCACCGCGCTGAAGGTCTTGGGTGAACAACCGGAGATCCAGCAGCGGCTTCGGGCCGACCGCAGTCTGATCCCGAACTTCATCGAGGAGGCGCTGCGGATCGAGAGCCCGGTCAAGGGTGACTTCCGGCTATCGCGCTGCCCGGTGACGATCGGTGACACCGAATTGAATGCCGGCACCACGCTGATGGTGCTCAACGGTGCGGCCAACCGCGATCCGCGGCGCTTCGAGGATCCCGACACCTTCGACCCGGCGCGCAAGAATGCCCGCCAGCACCTGGCTTTCGGCCGCGGTATCCACAGCTGCCCCGGTGCCCCGCTGGCGCGCGCGGAGACCCGTGTCGGTATCGAGCGGTTGCTCGACCGGACCACCGACATCCGGATCTCCGAGGCCGAACACGGTTCGGACGGCGACCGGCGCTACAACTACATCCCCACCTTCATCCTTCGCGGGCTGACCGAGCTGCACCTGGAGTTCGACACCTGATGCGGGTCCAGGTTGACGAGGACCGTTGTGCCGGCCACGGCATGTGCCTGACGCTGTGCCCCGAGGTCTTCGAGATGTCAGACGACGGTTGGGCGGTGGCCGATCCGGAAGAGGTACCAGTCGGTCTTGAGGGTGCGGCGCGTGAGGCGATAGAGAACTGCCCGGAGCGGGCGATCAGCGAAATGAAAGACTAGAGAGGGAGTTTCGACATGGCAGCTGCCAAGGGATACGTCATCATCACCGAGGACATCAAGGACCCGGCCGGCATGGGCGAGTACGCGAAGCTGGCGTCGAAGGCGATGGGCGGTGCCACGATCGTGGCCGTCGACCAAAAACCGGAAGTCATCGAGGGTGCCTGGCACGGCAGCCAGACCGTCGTGCTGGAGTTCGAGTCGGTCGACGCCGCACGCGAGTGGTACTACTCCGACGCCTACCAGGCGGCCGCCAAGGTTCGCGCACGTGCGGCGGAGTGCAACGGCGTCATCCTGTCCGGCTTCCCTGCCTGATCGGCGGCCGCAGTGCGATACAGCATCACCTACCCGATGCACACTCACCCCTACCACCCGGATCTGGTGAGCGGCAGCGGAGTTGCGGCGATGGCGGCTGCGGCCGAAGCGGCGGGTTTCGATGGCTTCGGGTTCACCGACCATCCCGCTCCGTCCCAACGCTGGCTCGACGCCGGCGGTCACGATGCGGTGGACCCGTTCGTGGCCATGGCCTTCGCCGCCGCACACACCACCACGCTGCGCCTGGTGCCGAACATCGTGGTGCTGCCGTATCGAAACCCGTTCGTGGTGGCCAAATCCGGCGCCACCCTGGACCTGCTGTCCGGCGGCCGGTTCACCCTGGCCGTGGGCGTCGGTTATCTCAAGCGGGAATTCGCCGCGCTCGGAGTTTCCTATGACGAGCGCGCTGCACTGTTCGACGAGGCGCTCGAAGTGATCCGCGGTGTCTGGACCACTGACGATTACACCTTCGAGGGCAAGAACTTCAGCGCCCGGGGTATCACCGCGCACCCGCGGCCGGCGGCGAGCCCGCATCCGCCGATCTGGATCGGCGGCAACACGTCTGCCGCACGCGCACGCGTGGCCAAACACGGCGACGGCTGGTGCCCGTTTGCCGCGCCGGCAGGTCTGGCCAAGACCGCGGGGACGGCGGCGATCGATTCACTGGAAGCCTTGGCCGCAGGCATCGAGGATCTGCGAGCGCGGTTGACCGCCGCCGATCGCGATCCGGACGGAATCGACATCGTGTTCAACAACTTTGAGGGCGGAAGCCCCGGCGATGACGACTTCGACGCCGAGGTCTACCTGGCCGGCGTGGACAAGCTCGCTGCACTGGGAGTGACCTGGCTGCACGTCACCCTGCCCGGTGACAGTCTGGCGCACGCGCTGGAGGCCGCCGAGAAATTCGGGAAGACGGTTATCGCCGCTTAGCCTGCGCTACCGATTTCCACACCCGGGTCGTGCTTCATCGTTCGAAACGACCCGGGCGTCGAAAACGGCGCGGTGGGGCAGGGAATCAGGCCGGCGAATCAGGCTGGTGTCAGCGCGGCGATCGGCGTGGTCGTCGTGGCGTGCACCAGCAGCTCGGCCAGCTCGCGCGGGCGGCTCAAGAACGGCGAGTGCGATGCGTCGATGGTCAGCTGTTCGACACCGAGACGTTGGGTGACGGTGTCGGCCAGCCATTGCGGCATCGAGCGGTCCTGCAGGCAACGGATGAAGCTGCGAGGCAGATCGGCCGCCCAGAACTGCGGCACCGACACCGGTGTGACTGTGGTGTCACCGAATCGCTCGGGCCCGAGACGATCGAAAGCCCAACGGGCCGTTGCCTCGTCGCAGTCGTGGTAGAAGTAACGCCACGCCCCGTCGAAGTCGGCGAAGTGCATCGCGCCTTCCTCGTCGAAATGCAGGTAACCCAGCATCTCGCCGACATCACCGTCGAACTCGCCACCCAATTCGTCCTCAGCCGAACGCATGGCCATGGCCTCGGGATATGTCCGGCCCTCTCTGGGCAGTGCCGCGGCCAGATATACGATGTGGCCCACCAGTTCCGGGGCCGCATCGGCGGCCAGGGTGGCGTCGAACCCGCCGCCGGAATGTCCGACCAGCACATCCCCGGGCTGCATCACCTCGACGATCGCGGCGCGGCGGTTGGCCAGGGTCGATTCCTCGGCCACCCGGGCTCCGTGGCCGGGAAGGTCCACGGCGACGCCGTCGTGTCCCAGGCTCTGCAACTCGGCGACGGTCCGCTCCCAGCACCAGGCCGCATGAAAACCGCCGTGTACGAAGACGAACCGCACGCCTACTCGTCCTTGATCGAGATGGCCTGTCGGGGACACTGCCGTACCGCTTCGCGGATCAGCGCCTCGTTCTCGGGCGTTACATCCTCCTGAAGGATGTGGAGGTAGTCCTGATCGTCGAGCTCGAACACTTCGGGGATGATCCCCATGCAGACTGCGTTGCTCTCGCAGATCTCGAAGTCGACGTGAACTTTCTTGGTCATCGCAGAACCTTGACCGGCACATGCGAGTAGCCCGCCACATTCTGCATGTGAACCCGCTGCAGCTGATCCCATTTCACTTCGTAGCGGGGCATGAAGTCGAGCAGCTTCTCCAGCGCGACGGCGCTCTCCATGCGGGCCAGCGCGGCCCCCAGACAGCTGTGGATGCCGTAGCCCAGCCCCAAGTTCTGGGCCTCGGTGCGGTCGCGCTCGATGTCGAAGGTGTCGGCATCGGTGAACGCGTCGGGATCGCGGTTGGCCGCGGCACTGATCAGGAACACCGCCTTGCCCGCCGGGATGGTGCCGCTGGGCACGTGGGCTTCCTTGAGGGTGTAGCGGACGTTGTACTGCACAGGACCCTCGTAGCGGAGCAACTCCTCGACCGCCGCCGGGACCTTCTCGCGGTCGTCGAGCAGTTTCTGCCACTGCTCGGGGTTGCGGGCGAACAGCACCATCGCGGTACCGACGAGCTTGGTGACGGTCTCAGCGCCGGCACCACCGAGAAGGGTGGCGAACCCGGTGATCTCGATGTCGTCGAGGCGGCGCATCTGACCGTCCTCGCCGGGGATCTCCGCGGCGATCAGCCGGCTGATCATGTCGTCCTGCGGGTCCTCGCGGCGCTTCTGCACCAGCCCGTAGTAGTAGATGCCGGTGTCGATGTTGGCCTGCATGCCGGCCTCCGAGTAACCGATCTGGCCGGGTTCGCGGGACAGACTGGTGTCGATCCAGTGCCGGACCTGCTGGCGGTACTCCGGGTCGACGCCGGCCATCCGGGTGATGACCTCGACCGGGAACGGACCCGAGAAATCCTGGACCACATCGAATTCGTCGGAATCGATCAATCCGAGGTGGTAGTCGATCTGTTCCACCACCGTGTCGCGCTGGGACTGGATCATGCGTGGGGTGAATGCCTTGTTCAGCAGGCTGCGCATGTGCCGGTGATCGGGCGGATCCATGAAGATGATCGATTTCTGCGGCGGCTCGTCGCTTTGCACCATGGCCAGATCGCAGCCACGCGAGGAGGAGAACGCCTCGTGATCCTTCAATGCCGCCGACACGTCCTCATGCCGGGTCAGGGCATAGAAGTCGGAGTCCTCGTTGTAGTACAGCGGCGCGTCCTGGCGCATCCGCCGGTACATGTCGAACGGGTTGTTGAAGAACTCCTCGGAGAACGGATCGAAGATCACCTGGGCCTTGGTCATTGGCTGGCTCCTCCTTCGCGGCGGGCTGGGCCGGAAGTGTCGTGAAACGTTACGGGAAACTGTTGAACTGTAACGCTAACAGTAATCCTTTTGGTGGTGTTTGAAAAGCGCAAAATGGCTGCTGATCAGGTCGTGACGGCAGGCTGGGGTCACTTGAGTGCGGCGTCGAGCAGGCCCTCGAGCCGGCCCAGGTCGCTGTCCAGTTCAGACGCGGTTTTGCGCACCACGGCCACGTCTTTGCCGATGAACTCGCCGACCCGCGCGATGAAGGCGTCCGCCGAGCCGGTGGCGGCGATACCGCCCAGCGCGCGGCTTGCCGCGCTGCCGTGGGTGAGCGCGGTCAGCAGTGTCGCCTCGTCGATGCCCAGGCGATCGCCCAGGCGCACGCCCTCGGCCACGGCGCCGATCTGCGCGGCGAACAACGCGTTGTTCACCAGCTTCACCCGCTGTCCGGCGCCGACCGGGCCGACGTGCAGTACCGGATCGGCGTAGGACGTCAGCACCTCGCGGGCCCGCGCCACTGCCTCCTCGTCACCGCCGGCGAACACCGTGACAGTCCCGGCCGCGATGTCGTGCGGTCCGCCGCTGACCGGGGCGTCGACGACAGCGATGCCGCGGGCGGCCCCGCGCTCCGCGAGGATCTCGGCAGTGCGGGGGCTGCCGGTGGTGTGCAGCACGAGCACCGAACCTGGCGGCATCTCGTCGATCAGATCCGGGCAGAGTTGCCGGACCTGTTCATCGGTGAACACACAGACGATCGTGACGTCGGCGTCGGCGACCGCCTCGTTCGGCGTGGCCGCCGGCTCGGCGCCGAGTTCGGCTACCGCAGCGCGCTTTTCGTCGTCGCGGCCCAAGGCCCGCACGCGGTGTCCGGCGTCGGTCAGGCGGCGCACCATCGGAGCGCCCATCCGGCCGGCGCCGATGAAACCGACGCGCATCAGCGGGGATGGTTCATGATGGCGAGGGCATTGTCCGCCGCGTCGAAGACTGCCCCCTGCGGGGCCGAGGCATCGTCGGCCAGGCTGGCGGCGTGCCTGCAGTCCTTCTGCAGCAGCGCCCCGGCGATCGGCGCCAGGTTGTCCAGCGTCCCGCCGAACATGGCGATGCTGTTGAGCGCCTTACTGGTGGCCGAGCCGCGCGAGATCACCTCGCACAACGCCTGGCGCGGAACCCCCAGCGCCTCACCGAGTTCCAGCGCACTCATGGCGGCACCCAGGTTGGCGCTGAACAGCAGGTTGTTCAGGATCTTGGCGACCTGGCCGGCACCGATCCCGCCGAGGTGCACGATCGGGTCGGCATAGGTGGCGAACACCGGCCGCACTCGCTCGACAACCTCCTCGTCGCCGCCGACCATCACCAGCAGGGTGCCGGCCGAGGCGGCGGGCTCGCCGCCGCTCACCGGGGCGTCGACGACGGAAATGCCCTGGGCGGCAGCCTTTTCTGCGATCTCGCGGCAGGTGTCGGGGTGCACCGTGGAGTGGATGGCGATAACGCCGCCCGAAGCCAGTCCGGCCAGCACACCGTTCTCGCCGTCTAGTACCTGGCGGACGTCGTCGTCGCCGACCACACACAGGCAGACCAGATCGCTGGCGGCGGCCAGTTCGGCGGGGGAGCCCGCGGTCTTGGCCCCGGTGTCGGCGAACGGTTCGAGGGACGCCGGGCGCCGGGCCCACAGGGTGGTCTCGAAGCCGCCTTCGACGATCCGCCGGGCCATCGGCGCGCCCTGGCTGCCCAGCCCGATAAATCCGACTCGCATCAACCTGCCTCCACTTCCACTTCGGTGCGCGCGCTGTCGGCGACGCACTCATCGGCGAACGACAACACCTTGCCGTGATAACTCGCGGCGGTCAGCCCCACACTGAGGTTGTGCCCGCTGTCGGCGAGCTCACCGGTCTGGACCCGGGGCGAGGCGGTGAACATCGCACCGATCCCGGCCAGTGCCTCGGCATCGGACTCCCACACGTTCTCGTACTCGCCGGCAAGGAACTGCACCGGCACTGTCGTCTGTCCGGCCAGCGCCGGAAAGTCCTGCCGCGCCCAGCTTTTGATGACATCACCCTCGTACGCGGTGCCGCCCGCGGACAACCCGGCGCCGATCACGTTCGACGGGTAGAGCCGGGCCGGCTCCCACAGCAGCTCACGCAGACCGCGCGGCCGGTTCACTGGTGAGGCGTCCTTCAGCAGCTCTTGTGCACCCGGGTGATACCGGCGGCCGGTGCCGGCCAGTGACACTCCGAGCACCTCGGGCCGTTGCACCGCGAGGTACAGGGCCAGCTCGCAGCCCATCGAATGGCCCAGTACGAACAGGCCCGCCGCACCGGCGATGCGCTGGATTGCGCCGAACGCCAGCGCGACCCGCTGTTCAGGCCGCGCCATGGCGTCGGGATAGGCCGCCGATGCGCCATAGCCCGGGCGGTCCAGGGCGATGACCGTGTAGCCCCGGTCGACAGCGATGCGCACCAGCGACAGCTCCGGATGCCCGGGGCAGTCGAAGTAGGCCGACGTGGTGGCCCCGCCGTGCAATGCGACGACGACGGCGCGCGGGTCGGGGGACTCGGCGACCAGAGCTGACATCGGGACGCCGTCGACCATCACCACCCGGGGGTGCGGATCGGCCTTGCTCGCCGTCGGTGTCACGGCCTAGTCGTCCCTGCGCATCAGCAGCACACCACTCGGGGTCAGGCCGCCGCTGCTGGCCACCGCGACACGGGCATCGGCGACCTGACGCTCGCCCGCCTCGCCGCGCAGTTGGGTGACGGCCTCGTGGATCAGGCCCATCCCGTGGGTGCGGCCGTGCGAGAGCTGCCCGCCGTGGGTGTTGAGTGGGATGAGGCCGTCGCGGGCGATATTGTGGCCGCCGTCGAGGAAGTCCTTGGCCTCTCCGATGCCGCAGAAGCCCAGCCCTTCCAGCCAGGAAAGACAGTTGAAGCTGAATCCGTCATAGAGCTCGGCGACATCGACATCGCTGGGGCGCAACGAGGTTCGCGACCACATGTGCGCGCTCTGGCCGAGTACCTGCGGTTCGTGGGTCAGCGTGGTCTGGTCCCAGTCGAGCCGCTCGATGATCTGGGTGCCCACCGCCTCGAACAGGATCGGCGGCTTGGCCAGATCGCGCGCGGCATCGACGGCCGAGACGATCACCGCCACTGCGCCGTCGCACGGTACGTCGCAGTCGTAGAGGCCGAACGGCGTGGTGATCATGCGGGCCGACAGGTAGTCGTCCATGGTCAGGGGATCGCGGTAGATGGCGGTCGGGTTCAGTGCGGCGTTGGCGCGCTGGTTGAGTGCGATCCAGCCGAGGGTCTCCCGCGTCGTGCCGTACCGGTCGAAGTGACGACCGGCGTTCTGCGCCAAGGTGTGTGCGGCCGAGGTCGACCCGAACGGATGCTGCCAATTGTCGCTGCGGCCACCCATCGGAGGGGACATCTTGCCCTCCTTGACCAGCTGACCGAAGGTGGCCTCCCACAGCGTGCGGAAGCACAAGACGTGCTTGGCCATTCCGGTGGCGACCGCCATCATGGCCGCGATCACCGAGCCGCCGGGGCCGAAGGTATCCATGCCGCCGTTGATCCAGGTCGGCCGGAGCCCGAGTGCGCCCTCCAGCGCGGTCACGCCGCCTTCGCCCATGCCCGCGATTGCCAACCCCGGGTAAGTCGACAGGCCGTCGATGTCGTCGAACGTCAATCCGGCATCGGCGACCGCTTTTTCGGCGGCATCGATGGTCAGTGACAGCGGCGGCACCATCTGGCGACGACCGATCTTGGACATCCCGATCCCGGTGATGGCCGAGTGGTCCTCGAACTTCTCCTTGGTCAGCATCGGCCGGACGTATTTGGCGACGTCCTGGGGCGCGACGGGTTCGGCGACCGGCGGGGTTGCGGTGGTGTCGGCCGACGGCTTGAACACCGGCAGCCAGACATCCTCGATGTGCTGGAAGTCGACCTCCACCGGCATCCCGAGCTTGAGGTCGTCGAAATCGCACTCGACGATGTTGGTCGTCAGCCGGACTCGGGGGTCCTCGGCGATGGCCACCTCGGCCACCACGTACGGCGGGGGCAGATCGGGGAAACCGAACCGGTGATTGACCGTGAACCCCGCCAGCGAGGCACGGCCGGACACGTCGCGCACACCCATGTTGCGGCTGCGGCAGTAGCGACAGACCGGCTGTGGCGGATGGATGAGGGCGCTGCAGTCCTGGCACTCCTGGATTCGCAGCACCCCGTCGGCGCCCGCGGTCCAGAAGTACTCGTTGAGCGCGGTGACCGTCGGGAGCGGACGCCCCGGTATCTGTGACAACTCGACTCCGGTGGTAAGCGGGTTATTCTGTGTGGAGAATCACGTTACCAGTTTCCGGGATCGGTGATCCAGCCGTCTTCATTCAGCCGGCATCCCGCTGCGCGCGGGTGTCCGTCAACTCGATGATCGCGTGCACGGGACAGTCCAACAGTGCACGTCGGACCGCGTCCTCGTCGGCCTCGGGGATATTGCCGTCACCCTGAAGCGAGGCGTACCCCCAGTCGTCGAGCGGGAAGTACTCCGGCGCGTGCTTGGCGCACAACCCGAAGCCATCGCACAACGTGCGATCGAGCTTGACCTTCATACCGCCACCACCGCTTCCACGGACTCCACCTCATACGGCCGATCGGCAGTGAATGCACCGGAACGGCATGTCTGACAGCCTGTTTCGAGGTGGCGCTGCACCAGGTCGGGGAACTGCGACAGCAGGCTCGCCGCGACATTGGCCGCGCCGTCGAGCGTGGCGCAGGCACCGCGGCCGCGTAACACCACCGACCACCGCTTGAGGCGGTCCAGGTCTTCCTGCGTGGCCAGTCCGTCGCGCAGGCCCGTGGCCACGGCCGCCATCGCGGCCGTTCCGTTGAAGCACGAACCGCACTGGCCGGCGTTCTCGCGGTCGAAGTACGCCAGCACCGACGCCGCGACTGCCACCGGGCAGTCATCGGTGAGGATGCCGATCGCACCGCAGCCCAAACCGCTACCCAGAGCTCGTACGGACTCGTGATCCATTGTTGCCCCGACGATGTCGTGGTTGACCAGTCCGGCGAAGTAGCCACCCATCAGCACCCCTCGGACGTTGTCGGCGGACACCCCGTGCAGGGTCAGCAGGTCGGCGAAGGCGATGCCGTGTGGAAGTTCGTACAGCGCGGGGGCGCGCCCGGCCCCGGTGATCGTGGCCAGGAAGGTGCCGGGGGAGGACTCGGTACCCAGCTCGCGGAACGCCTGCGCACCGCGCTGGTGTAGGTAGGCCAGGTGGGCCAGCGTCTCGACATTGCTGATCAGCGTCGGTTTGCCGGCCACCCCCTCCTCGAACGGGCGCGGAGGCTTGTCGGTCGGCTTGGCCGGCCCGCCATTGACGACGTGCACGGCGGCGGTCTCCTCGCCCGCGACGTAACCCGGAGCGACGGTGAGTAATTCGATCGCCACACCAGTAAGCTCGCCAGGGAGCTCGGCGAGTGCACGCTCGACGCTCTCGGCGGCCGATGGATCCGACACGTACACCACGGTGCGGTCGGCACCGACGATCCCGGCGGCCAGTCGCAGGCCGTCCAGCACCGCATGCGGGCGGTTGCGCAGCAACCAGCGGTCCTTGATCGAGGCCGGCTCGCCCTCTTCGCCGTTGGCGATTACCACGGTGCCGATCCCGGCGCGGGCGCCCTGCTGCCCGTTGTCGCGCACCGTGCGCAGCTTCACCGCCATCGGGAAGGCCGCGCCGCCCCGGCCGAGCAATCCACTGGCCTGCACCTCGTCCAGTAACTGGTCCGGATCGGTAAGGGCGCCATAGCCCCCGGCCTGTTGATAGTCGGTCAGGCTTTCGGGCCCGTCGCGCAGCAGGCG
Organism: Mycobacterium sp. IDUB_17; assembly: GCF_055419465.1. NCBI lineage: Bacteria > Bacillati > Actinomycetota > Actinomycetes > Mycobacteriales > Mycobacteriaceae > Mycobacterium > Mycobacterium sp. IDUB_17. The sequence goes on from NZ_JBVAXS010000005.1 coordinate 149,600, forward strand.
CGGGGTGATGCCCGGCCATGCCGCGACTGTCAGTTCGACTGTCATGGTCACATCCCGTCCCCGGTTAGGCTTACCGGCATGAGAACTGCGGTGGTGCGCGTCGGCGTCGACCCGGCCGGTGAGCTCGGGGCGCGGGAGCTATCCGACGGCATGGCAACGCTTCGTGGGTTGCTGGGCGAACGTGGGGCCGAAGTGCTGGACAACCAGCTCGCCGGACTGCCCGCGCATCGCCGCGAGGTCGAGGTGCTGATCGCCGGCGACGACGCACGAGAGCTGCAGACCATCGCGATGGAACTGTGTGCCAAGGCGTTTGGTACGGAGCCCACGGCTGGGGTGGTCACCTTCGTCAGCCGCGGTACTGACGAGGACGCCCGCGGTGTGCTGGCCGGGTTCGGTCTGTCGGGTGACATCGTTCGATCCGTCAATGACGAAGGCTGGGATGTGGTGACGGTGACCCTGGACAAGGCCGACCTGACCCGTATCCCGGAAAGCCGCGTCCACACCGCCCTGGAGGCTTCGCTGAACTGCGAGGTGCACATCCGGGCGGTGTGAGGGCGACGGCACTGCGCTCACCTGGGCTCCGAGGAGGTAGACCCCAGAAACTCGATGATCGCCGGGGCGGCCTGCACCCAGGTGTCGAACATGTTGAACCGCTTGACCTTCCCTGAGGCCCGGTCCTCCCCGGCGCGTTCCCAGGCGTCCTCGGGCCAGGGTGGGTCGATCAGCTTGGAACCCTTGATCAGGCAGCTGACCTCAAGGGACGTGCGCTTGGGGTGGTCCAGATCGTTCTCGCCGCCACGGATGATGAGCGTCGGCACGGTGATGTTGTCGAACATCTCGTCCTCGACACCGGGAATGGTCTGACCGGGCTTCGGCACGAACGCGTTGAGCCAGCGCAGCATCAGCTTGAGGAACTCATCGGGGTCCTGGGCCAGGATGCGATCGCGATTCGCCGGATTTTCGCCGGCGCGTTCCTTCCACTCATCAATGGCGGCAACGGCTTTCATTCCCGCTCCGCGCACGGCCAGGATGCTCGGCACGATGTAATAGGAGCCGAGGACGAACGACCCGTACACGCCGCCGACGATGTTCCAGACCACGAGTTTGGTGACGACCTCGGGGTAGAGCATCGCGGTCAGCATCGAATCGCGGGCCCCGCCGGAACCGCCGGCCAGGATGCACGGACCGATACCCAGCTTGGTGATCAGCGCCGCGAGTGTCTCGGCGCGCATGTGCGATTCGCTCTGACCGTAGAACTGGATGTCCGAGCGGCCACAATTGGGCCGGTCCCACAGCAGCACCCGGTAACCGCCCTTGACCAGGGCCTGGGCCAGCGGGCGCAGTCCCGGAATGTCCTTGCTGAACCGACCGCCGGGCGTCAATGCGATGAAATCGCCTTCTTTGCCGAGGATCTCGTAGACGACGTTGCCGCCGTTGATCTCGATGGTCTTCTCGCCCCGCTTGAGCTCCGGGGTTCCGAGGGGTACCTGAATCTCGCTCGACATCGATGATTCGCTCGCAAGCTCGCTCATGCCATCACCAACACATCATCTCCAACCACACGGACCGGGTAGGTACGGATACTCCATTCCGGCTTCACCGCGGTGGTGCCGGTTGCCAGCTCGAAACCCCATTGGTGCCAGGGGCAGTAGATGAACTCCTTGTCGCGCACCATCACCGCGTCGCCCGGCACCTCGTCGTCGACCACCGTGCGCCCCCGGGCACGGCCCGAGCACAGCGGACCTCCCTCGTGCGGGCAGTAGTTGGCGATGGCGTAGAACGTGCCGTTGACGTTGTACACACCGACACCGTGGCGGCCGATCGGCACCAGTTTGTGTGTGCCGGGCGGGATCTCCTCCACGGTGGCGACGACGTGCTCGCGACCCTGCGCGAGCCGGGGGCGCTTGTCCGGTTCGCTCATCTCAGAACACCCGGACCTGTCCCTCGAGGACGGGGACGGTCTCGGGCAGCTTGTAGGTCTCGATGCCGTTGCGGAACATGATGGCCTCACGCGCGTGCTCGGGCAGGTGCTTGACCAGCCAACGGGGATCATCAAAGGTCCAGTGCGGATAGTCGCTGGAGTACAGCAGGATCTTGTCGCACTCCATCCACTCGAAGGCCCGGGACAGCTCGGTCTTGTCCTCGGGGTAGTCCAGCGGCTGAGTCGAGAACTTGATGTGGTCCTTGACGTATTCGGACGGTTTGCGCTTGATGTCCATCCAGGATTTGCGCGCTTCGTAGATCGCGTCCATGCGCCACATCAGCGGCAGGATCCAGGTGAACGCGTGCTCGATGAACACGATGCGCAGCGTCGGGAAGCGGTCGAAGACCCCGTCGAAGATCAGGCTCATCACCTGGTTCGCGGCCAAAAGGGAGTAACTGACCATGAAGTCGTGGTTGTAGCTGGGCAGACCCACCGGGGGCAGGGGCAGGTTCTCGAACTCGCCGCGGGACAGGTGGCAGCTCACGGTGATGTCGTGCTTGGTGGCCGCGGCCCACACCGGGTCGTACTTCGGGTCGCCCCAGGACGGGCGCGGTTCGGCCTTGATCAGAACCTGCGCCATGTAGGGGTGCTCGGCCCACTTCTCGATCTCGGCCACCGCCAGTTGCGGTTCCTCGATCGCCACGCAGATCGAGCCGCGCCAGCGCTCATGCCAGTTGTTGTGCGGGTCCAGCCAGTTGTCGGCGAGCCAGGAGTTGGTGGCGGTGCAGTAGGCCGCGGTGGCCTCACCCAGCCGGCTCTCGCCGTGCGTCGGCTCCAGGATCGCGATGTCCGAGCCGGCTTCCATGATGAGCTGGCGCAGCGCCATATCGGGGTCACTGCAGGCGAACTCGCCATCTGGCGGGAAGGCATCGACCCGCATCGCGTAGGAGTGCGCGTAATCGGGTGCGTCGTAGTAGATCTGGTCGCCGACCGGATGGCTCATGAAGAACTTGCTGCGCCACGGCTCCGGGATGTATTCCAGTAACTGACCGCGCTTGGGCATGGGGTGGACGTCGGAGTCGACGCACCGAACCGCAATCCGCTCGGCGGCCGGAACCCGTGGGTTTGTCGTGATGGACATGAAGGTCTCCCTCAGATGCCTACTGTGCCGCAACCGCGGACGATGAACTCCGATTTGCGAACTCGTTTTCCAGCCCGTACAGCTTGGCGGCATTGCGCCACAACAGCTTGTCGCGTTGTTCAGTGCTGAACGCGCTGGGAATCTCCGGTTCGTTCAGCTGCCAGTGCGGGTAGCTTGAACCGAACATCACCATGTCTTCCTTGCCGGTGAAGCTCAACCACTCGCCGGCGAATTCGGTATCGCCGGGGCCGTCGAGCGCGCCCTGTACGAAGTACACGTGGCCGGGCAGGTAGTCGCTGGGCATCTTCGGTGCCCACGGAGTCTGTTCCAGGTGCGGGCGGCCGAAGCAGTCCATTCGCCAGATGAACGGGGTCAACAGATCCGCGGCGCCGTCGGCCCAGACGAACTTGAGTGTCGGGGTCCGCTCGAACACTCCCTCGGCGATCATGTTCATCAGGTGATAGATGTAGTTCAGCGCCATGAACCCGAGGTACTGCTCGTAGGTCCGGGCTTTACCGGACGGCGTCGGTGCGAACTGGATCCCGGCCCCACCCTCGATGTGTACGGCCACCGGCAGGCCCGCCTCGGCGGCCGCATCCCACAACGGCCAGAACTGCGGTTTGCCATAAAGTTCGCGCGATTGCATCGGGATGCCGATCTGCACCACGCGCGGGTGGTCCTTGTACCTGGCGATCTCGCGAAGAGCGCCGGCGATGTCGTCCGGGTTGACCCGGATGGTGCCGCGGAATCGCTCACCGTGCTCGTCATGTTCGAGCCAGCGGGTCACCATCATTTCGTTGTGCGCGGCGGCCAGGGCGGTTCCGAGGTGACGGTCCGGCATGATCCCGCGGGTCATCGGGTGCAGGATCGCGATGTCGACGCCGCGGTCGGTGAACAGATGCTGCGCGGCGATGTCGGGATCGGAGCCGGGGTACTGCCGATCGGGGCCCTTGGTGCCCTTCGCGTACTCGCCACCGGGCGCGCCGTACCAGTTCATCTCGTAATCGGGGAAGCCGCGGCTGGCGAACGGTTCCTTCAGGAAGTTCTGCCGCAAGTCTTTGTTCGAACCGAAGAAGACGTGCACGCTCGCGTCAATGACGGGCACTCGCGTCCCGTCTGCTTGCTCAATTGCCAAGACTGTCCTCCGATGTCCCTCCGGAAACGAGCTGTGCACGCGCTGTTGACGACGTGCCTCTCGCGCCGGATCTTACAGCCAGTCTAGATCCATATTCTTCTATGGCAAGAACATAGTTCTCAGAGCGTCGCGACGCTTTGTCGCAGGTAATCGCCGGTGCTGGTCATCCGCACAGCGGACTACAGCGGAGAACCGGCACTTGCTAGAGGAGAAGGTCACACCACAGAAAGAGAATGCTATTCTCCATTCGAATGTGACAGTGCGGCAGGAGGCGGCGGTTGCTACTCGAATTCGATGCCGATCAGCGGCTATGGCAGGAAACCGTGCGCGACGCGGTGACCAAGCAGTGCCCGGCCACGCTGGTCCGTGAAGTGGCCGAGCAGGGTGTCGATCCGACACCGCTGTGGCAGAGCTATATCGACCAGGGCTGGACCGAGCTCACCGACTCGGAGAACGCGGTGGAACTGGCCATCGTCCTGGAGGAGCTCGGCCGGGCCACCGACCTGACGCCCTACCTGGCGACCATGACGCAATATGCGCCGCTGGCGGGGGACCGGTTCGATGCGGCCAAGGCCGGTACCGCGGTGTACAGCGGTGTGACGGCCAACCGGGACGCGACCGGTTGGGTGCTGACCGGAACCGCCCGCCACGTCCTGGACGGTGACCGCGCGCAGAACCTTGCCGTGGTGACCGACGGTGGTGTGTTCCTGGTCGACGCGGCCGAGGTTTCCGTCAACCGCAGCGCGGTCTTCGATCCGGTGCTGCACGTTGCCGAGGTGTCGTTCGACAACGTGCACGTCGATGACACCGACCGCATTCACGTGGACGCCGAGAAGGCGCGTCACCTGGCCCTGACCGGCATGGCCATCACGATGGTCGGTGCCTGTCAGCGGGTTCTCGATCTGGCCCTCGAACACGTCAAGCAACGGCAGCAGTTCGATGTGCCGATCGGGTCGTTTCAGGCCGTGCAGCACAAGGCCGTCGACATGCACGTCGCCATCGAACGAGCACGGGCACTCTCGTACTTCGCCGCGCTGACCATCGCCGCCGATGACCCGCGCCGGCGGCTGGCGTCGGCGATGGCCAAGGCTGCCGCCGGAGAGTGTCAGGCGGTGGTGTTCCGTCATGGCCTGCAGCTGTTCGGGGCGATGGGCTTCACCTGGGAGAACGACGTGCAGTTCGCGCTCAAGCGGGCCAAGGCGGGGGAGCTGCTGTTGGGCGGCGCCGCCGAGCACCGCGCGTTGATCGCCGCCGAGTACCGCACGACCTACAGGGGCCTGTAAATGCAGCTGACATTCGATTCCGATGTCGAGGAGTTCCGCGCCGAGTTCTCCGCATTCCTCGATGCCAACCTGCCCTCGGAGACGCAGACGCTGGAGCGGCCCCGGTCGGTGTCGCACATGCCGCAGTGGGCCCGCGACTGGCAGCGACTGCTGTTCGACAACGGTTGGCTGCTTCCGGCTCAACCGCCCGAGTTCGGCGGACGCAACGCGTCGGTGGTGCAGACCTTTGTCCACCTCGACGAACTGTGCCGCCGCCGGATCTATCACAGCTTCAACCCGCAGGGCGTCAATATCATTGCGGCGTCGCTGCTTACGTTCGGATCCGAGGAACAGAAGCATCGCTGGGCGGTACCGGTGCTGCGCGGTGAAAAGACCGCCTCACTGGGTATGAGCGAGCCGAGCGCGGGCTCGGACCTCGCGTCCCTGCGCACCCGCGCAGTACTGGACGGAGACCATTTCGTCGTCAACGGCCAGAAGGTGTGGACCTCGGGCGCCCATGACGCCGACTTTCTGCTGACCTTCGTCCGCACCGACCCGGATGCGCCGAAGCACAAGGGAATCAGCGTGCTGATCATCCCGACCGACACCCCGGGCGTGGTGTGCCGGCCGTTCGCCGACATGACCGGCGAGGAGAACCTCGACTTCAACGAGGTGTTCTTCACCGATGCCCGGGTGCCCGCCGAGAACCTGGTCGGTCCGCTCAACGGCGGCTGGGGTGTGGCCAACGGATCACTCGGTCACGAGCGCACGATGATGTGGCTCGGCTTCGCCGACCGGATCGACAACATGCTGGCCGACTTCCAACCCAAGACCGAGCTGGAGCGCGATCAGTACGCCACCACGATCATGGATTACCAGGCCTTGCGCGCTATGGGATCCGCGGCGCTGGCCAAGGCCTCACGCGGCGAAGCGGACACCGCGTCGGTGTCGGTGCTCAAGCTGTTCGGATCCGAAGCCGAGCGCAACGCATTCGAGAACGCGCTGACCGCGGCCGGTCCCGACGGGTTGATCCACCCGACCACCTCGGGGCCGTACGAGCACATGAACCTCGACCACTACTTCGCGAGCTGGTTCGAGCGCTATGCGCGAAGCTTCGGTGGCACCATCGCCGGTGGCACCTCCGAGATCCAGCGCAACATCATCGCCACCCAGGTGCTGGGGTTGCCGCGGCGCTGACCTTCTCCCGGCGAGTTTCTCTCGGCGACCAGACGCAAATGCACCCAGGAACGCGGGATTTCGGGTACATACGCGTCTGCTCGCGCTAGGTGGTGACGCGGAACAAAACTTAGGTTACTGTCGGCGTGATGTTCACGCTGCGATTCGACATGCGTGCGCCGCATACCCCGACGGCCGAGCTCTACGGCGCCGCCATCGACATGTGCGCATGGGCCGAGACGCGCGGAGCCGTGATGGCGGTGTTGTCAGAGCACCACGGCACCGTTGACGGTCACCTCGCCGCGCCGACCATCCTGGCCTCGGCGATTGCTGCCCGGACCAACCGGTTGGCGATTCTGCTTGCCGCAGTGCCGATTCCGTTCTGGGATCCGGTCCGCCTCGCCGAGGAGATCTGTGCACTGGACATCATCAGCCGAGGCCGGGTCTCGTATGCCTTCGGCATCGGGCATCGCGCCGAGGAGTACGACCACTTCGGTGTGGAGATGAGCGCGCGCGGCAAGCTCGCCGACGCGAAGGTGGCGCTGTTGCTTCGGCTGTTGGCGGGGGAGACCGTCGACCACGACGGCCGGCGGATCACGGTGACACCCGGATGCGCGAGTCCGTCGGGTCCGTCTCTGCTCGTCGCGGGTGGTAGCCGGGCCGCCGCGCGACGTGCCGCCCGCCACGGCCTCGGGTTCATCTCGCAGACCGCGACGTCGGGACTCAAGGAGTTCTACGAAGCCGAATGCCGGGCCAACGGCCACGAGCCCGGCGTGGTGCAGTTCCCCGCACCGCACACACCTACCGCTGTGTTCGTGGCCGGCGACGTGGACCGGGCATGGGATGAGTTGGGCCCCTTCCTTCTTCACGATGCCCTCACCGCTGCTGCGTATCGCCACGGTGACAACGCAGTCGCCAGCATCTCGCGCGCCCACACCGTGGCGGAACTGCGACAGGCCGGCGGCCCCTATCGGATCGTGACCGTCGACGAGGCCGTCGGCTACATCCGTGCGGGCAGGCCGTTGCCCTTGCTACCGCTGTGCGGAGGGTTGTCGCCCGACATCGCGTGGTTCTACCTCGAACAGGCCGTCATGGCGTCCGAACGCGCATGACCGGAGTATTGAATGAGGAGTCAAGCGTGACAAGACCTTTGCGACCCCTGCGGACTGTCGTCTGGTCGACGGGTGGTGTCGGATCGATCGCGATCGACGCGATCGCTCGGCGCCCGGACCTCGAACTGGCCGGCGTGTGGGTCCATTCGCCGGCGAAGGTCGGGCACGATGCGGGTGTGCTGGCCGGGCGTGCGCCGCTCGGTGTGTCGGCCACCGACGACGCCGATGCGCTGATCGCGTTGGTCCCCGACTGCGTGGTGTACGCGGCGAGTGGACCAGACCGCGACGCCGGCGCGGTGCCGGACTACCTGCGACTGCTGAACGCCGGAATCAACGTGGTGTCGACGACATCGACCGGCCTGGTGTACCCGCCGGCCTACTATTCGGCGGAATGGCGCGACCAGCTGGAGGCGGCAGCCAAGGTCGGCAATTGTTCGTTCTACGCGTCGGGGGTCTTTCCCGGATTCGGCTCGGATCAACTGGCGCTGATGCTGGCAACACAGTCCAAGAAGATCGACCGCCTCACGGTCACCGAGGTTTCCCTCAACGACCACTATCCGGTGGCCGACGTGATGATGGACGGGATGGGTTTCGGGCGCCCGCTGGATTTCGAGCCGATGATCGAGGCCCCGGGGTTCATCGAGATGGCTTGGAAAGCACCGATTCACATGATCGCCGATGCGCTCGGGGTCGAAGTGTCCGAGATCCGGGGTTCTCTCGATCGCAGGATCACCGACCGCGACATCACAGTGGCGTTCGGGACCATCGCTGCCGGTACCTGTGGTGCGGTGTGCACACGCGCGGCCGGTGTGGTGAACGGACGTGAGGCCATCGTCGTCGAGCACATCATCCGGATGTCACGCGACGTCGCACCAGAGTGGCCCGCGTCGGAATTCGACGCCACCTACCGGGTGGACATCGAGGGTGATCCCGACATCCACTGCGCGATGAACCTGGGGGAGTCCGAGGGGTACGGTGCCGGACAGGCGGCGATGGCTGCCACCGCGATGCGGGTGGTCAACGCGATTCCCTACGTCGTCGACGCGCCCGCTGGCTTGTTGAGCTCGCTGGACATCCCGAATACGTTGCCGCGGTACGCCTTCGACTGATCAGTGCAGTGCGGTCCCAGCTCACGGCACCTGTCCGGACGGCAGTTGGCCCCCTCCTGGATGAAGGGGGCCAACGGGTTTGAATTGTGGCTATTCGGACGCGCGGTGTGCGCCGCCGGTGCCGCGGGAGGTGCGGGGGCTGTCACTGGTGTTCGAGCTGGTGGACGTGCTGCTCTTGTCGCTGCGGCCAGCGAGGTTCTTGGCTGCTTTCTTCAATCCATCGGTCACATCTTTGACCGTTTTGGTGATCCCGTCGCGAACGTTCTTCGACGAGTTCCCCGCGCCGCTGCCCGCTGGGCTCGAGTCGTGCCGGGTCTGGCCGGGCACCACCTTGTCGCCGCCGATCAGTTTGGTGGCGCGGGTCGTGCTGACAGCCACTGCGGCTCCATTATCGGAGGCCGCAGAATCCTCGGTTCCAGTGGTCGCTTCGGTTGTCCCGGTTTCGGTTCCCGTGGAAGTCCCGGTTGCCTGGGCGCCTTCGGATGTCCCCGTTCCCGGAACCTGGGCAGCGACATCCTTGACTGGCGTCATGACTGCGGGAATGGCTGCCTTGACCGCCGGGGGAATTGCCAGGGTTACTGTCGTCTCCGCAGTGCGGGGTGCCACTTTCAGTGCGAAAGGGTCGACCGGTGGTGGCCGGAGCCAATACGCGAGCCCCGAACCTGCGTCCAGGAACCCGTCGATGAGACCGTACTGGCCGAGGAGCCCATGTGTGTTGTGGGCTGGATTTCCGTTGAGCAGTTCCTGGGTGAAGTTCGCCACGCCGGTGGTGATGGCATTCGCGATCTTCTCTGGGTTCGCGGTGCCCACCGCGTTGACCACGCCGGTGATGCCGTTGACGATCTCGGTTTGTAGGGCAAAGACCGTGTTCATAACCGGAAAGCCGACACCCGCCAAGTACGTCATTGGGGCGTTTTCAATCAGCACCTGTAAATCTACGAGCGGCTTCTTCAGCACGTTGAGGAGCTGAGGCAGATCCTTCAAGACCAGGGGAATGAACGGGCTGATGAAGCCGTTTTCGATGGTCCGAAGCGCTTGGTCGATGTTGCCTGCCTGAAGCTGACCGATCGCGGTCTGGATGTTTCCCGGCACGGCGAGCCATACTGCGGCGAGTGCTCCGGCAACGTCGGTACCCAGCCCGGCGAGGGTGCCCGCGCTATCGAGCTGGTTGAGCGTGAGCGCCCGCAGGATCGGGAACGGGTCCGCTACCACCTTCTGGCCGATGGCTTGCGCACCGTTCATCGCCTGCTCGAGGATGGGCGCGAAGACCTCGAGCGGATTCAACACAGAGGTGAGTTGCACCTCGGCGGTGTGAACCGCGGCCACCTGGATGTCGCGCATGGCCGGCGCCGCCGGCGTGACAGGGGTGACGGCGATGATGCCGGCACCGGCCAACGCGACCCCGGCGGTGAGATGCGAGCGAACATTTACATGCATGTGTTTCCTATCATTGTTGTCATTCATGCCGCGCGGAAAGCTACCTGAGGAATTGCTGGCAATTACGCGAATTGAACAGATGGAAGAAACTGTTCATTGGCGGGCGTAAGCCGCGCTGGTGAAGCTAATACCCTTGTCTGGGGCATGCTTTCATCGCCATTGGCGTGGGATGGCCAATCGCTTAATTTGAGCGCCAAGTGTGTCGAGATAGGAGGCTTCCTCCCGGTCGGCACATCCAACTACCCGTACTGTCGGGCTCTACTGGCGAGTGAGATACGGAATATTCGGCAAACTGCCTTCTGCAATTTGTCGGATCAAGGGTTGACGCCGGAGTTTTCCGCGTCGCCGTCACGACGCACTGCTGTCATCGAAATGGAAGGGATAGCTACAAGCGAAGTTCCGTCCGTCACAACCCGTGGGGTCTTCGTGGCCGCCAGCGGGAGTCCCGGTGGACCGGGAGAACCTATCGACAATCTTCGTGAATGACATTCACATTCTGTAACGCGTTCGAATTATTGACGAGATCGGCGCCGCGCGGTGCCGCCGTCGACCGGAACCGCCGACGGTATCGATGTCACCGGTGCTTGCTCCTGCCCACAGAGGACAGAAGCTGCGCGGCATATCAAATTCCCCCGCAAGCGCATTCGAGAACCAGCCGCTACAACCCGACTTTGCTATGCAGGCGCCGTCAGGTTGTGCGGTTCGGCGTGCTGCGGGCTTGGACACGACCGGGTGCGCCGTGAAGGCGACTAGTTGGGGGCAAACCCTTGACCCGCATTGAACGAGCGTTTAATGTACTGAACATGCGTTCAGTCGGTGCGGCGGTCGGCCGCTCAGCCCGCGACGCGGTGTTCGGCGAACTTCCGCACGGCAGATGAGTTCCAGGGCGTTATGAGAAGGGGATGACCCGATGGCTATGACCGTTCCGACCTTCAACGCGGTGCAGGCGAGCCTGTGGCTGACGCTCTGCGGCAGAGCGCTCGACAACCGATTGTCGCGGCCGATTCTGGGAGACAACATGGCCGACGAGGTCGTGCGGAAGGTCGACTTCGATTACAAAAAGCTCCACATCCCCACGAGCAGTGCGGTTTACATCGCGCATCGGGCCAAGAAGCTTGACGAGATCGCCCAGCAGTTCATCGCCCGTCACCCCAACGCGGTTGGCCTGGACCTCGGCGCCGGCCTTGACAGCCGGGCGCTGCGGATCGCCCCGCCGTCCACCGTCGACTGGTACGACGTCGACTTCCCGGAGGTCGTTGGCGCCCGGCCGCAATTATTGCCTCACGACGCCAACCCGCACCCCATAGGCGTTGACCTCACCGACTCGACGTGGCTCGACACCGTGCCCACCGACCGGCCTGCCGTAATTGTCGCCGACGGGCTGATCGCGTTTCTCTCCGAAGACGAAATGCGGACGATGGTATGCCGCATCATCGACCATTTCCCCAGCGGGGAAATCGCATTCAACGGCTACAGCAAGTTCGCCGTCTGGGCCCAGAAGCGTTTTGCCGGTGCCGAATCCATCAAGGCTGTCACCAGATTCCCCGGCTTCGACGATCCCCGGTACCCCGAACGCTGGCACCCCAAATTGAAGTTGGTCAAAGAGATTCTCTGCACCCGAGAGCCCGAGGTCGCCAGGTTCCCGGTGGGCCTTCGCCTGATGAACCGACTAACCGCGCCGAGCACTGCGGTGTCCCGGAGGGGAAACGTAGTGCTCCACTATGCCTTCTAGCGCCAGAGATCGATGGGGCGAGGACCGCGGAACGCCGGGTATCGTCGGCTGAACACGTTGCCACGGAACGTTTTCGGCCAGTCCACGATCAGCGGACGATCACACCGCGCAGGCTGGTGTCCCGGACGTGGATCTGCGATGCGCGGGTGCCCAACTGCCGGAGGATGTTCTCCGGGATCCACCCCACGCCGATGACCGACCGGGCCAGAATCTCGTTCGAGGGGCTGTCGATACTGATCTCACCCGCCTTGATCCCTGCGGCGAGGAGAGCCTTGACCTGCCTGATGCGTTGCATGAACAACCAGCCGGGGTTGGGGGTGTCCGGCGGCGACTGGCGCATCCACGCCAGCTGGATCCGGAACTCATCTCCGAACTGATCCAGCGCGTTGGTGTGGATCCAGCTCAGCGCGTCGAGCTTTTCGATCGTCGTGCCCTCGGACCCGAGGACCTCCGTCCAGCCCACCGCGATCTTCTCACCGAAGGACTGCATGATCGCAGCCAGCAGTTCGTCCTTCGACCCGATGAGCCGGTACACCGTGCCGGTGCCCATGCCTGCCGCCGAGGCGATATCGCGCACGGTCGTACCCTCGTAGCCGCGCCGACCGAACTCGGCCCGCGCCACCGCCCGGATATGGGTGGTCTTGTCATCGGCCTCGGACTCGGCCTCCTCGATCCAGCTCCGGACCACGTCGTCGGCCGCGATGAACGGGACGGACTTGTCGAGTTCGGCGTCGGTGGGCTGGCCGGTGGACAAGCCTTCCAGGAGAATCCGGCACAGCAGGGTGGCGACCTTCTCCGGTGCGGCATTGTGGCGCATGACGTCGAGTCCGACCTGCAGCATGGACTGGCAGATCCGGTCGGCCAGTACGGCCAGGTCGACGTCCGACCGCAGGTAGCCGGCCCATCGCGCGGCCCGCAGCGTCTGCTGCATGGCGTCCAACGTGGCCGTCGGGCGGCGCTGGGCCAGGGCGACGAGGTCGGGGTTGGAACTCGGGCTCTCGTAAAACGACATCTGGAGCGCGGCCCGGTGCGCGACGGCGCACCGCGCGATATCCGAGCCGAGAGCGGCGATACGGTCGAACGGCGACGCCGGATCGGGACCGTCCAACCGGCTCTGGGCGTGCTCGGCGATGCGGTCGAGGTCCTCGTGATACCGCTCGAGCAGCTCGACGAGGATCGCTTCCTTGGATTCGAAATGGTGGTACAGGCTGCCCGGCAGAATGCCGGCCGCATCCGCGATCTCCTGCAGCGACGTGCGAAGGCCCGACGTGGCGATCAACGTGGCAGCGGTCTCGAGAATCTCGGTCCGGCGCGTGCGATCCTCAGCTGCGGAGCCGGCGTCGGTTGCGCGACCTGGGGTGCGCTTGAGCGTCTTGCGCTCCCCAGGCGTTACCTGGGGACGGCCCACAGCGGCTCCACGATGATTGCTGGCTCCCGTCATACGATTTGGGTGGCTGACCCAATATTTGGTTAGAGGCTACCAGAACAGTGCTGGTGCGCTGGGGATCCCGTGCAGCCGAAGGCGCCGGTAGATCACCCGCGCCCGGGCTCCGGGAGGTTGCGCCGGACGCGCCGCCCGCAACGTCGCGGCCCGGTTCACGCGGTGACGCCGAGCCGTTCGGTTACCCCGAACGCTTCGTCGTAGATCGATCCCGGAACCGTGAACGGCTCTGTCGCAGCGACTTCCGAAAGGTGCGCGGCGATGTCGTCAGCGCTGGGGTTACTGTCCGGCGGCGCCATCCAGCCCTCGCCCAAACCGACGAACACGCGGGCGAAACGCCCCGCGCAGGCCGAGAAGTTCTGGTGGCTCATCCCGCAGTCGCGGCTGGCCAGGTACACCACCAATGGTGCGACGAGTTCCGGCCGGATCGCTTTGAAGAAGCCGTTGTCTTCAAGGATTTTCGGGTCGCCCAGGGTCTCGGTGACCATTCGCGAGATACCGAACGGAAGGACGGTGTTGGCAAGGATCCCGTGCGGTGCTCCCTCGAGCGCGATCACGTTGGTCAACCCGACCAGCCCGGCCTTGGCTGCGGCGTAGTGAGCTTCCAGATGCTGACCGAACATCCCCGCCGACGATGCGATGAAGACGAACCGGCCGTAACCCTGACTCTTCATCACCCGGTAGGCGGGCTGAGCGAGATAGAAGCCGCCGTCGAGGTGGACGCTCAACATGCGCCGCCAGTCCTCGGGGGACAGCTCATCGAAAGGGATGCTGTTGAAGATGCCGGCGTTGCTGACCACGGCGTCGAGCCGGCCGAAGCATTCGACCGCCGTGCGCACGATCGCCGCACCGCCCTCGGGGCTGTCGACCGAGTCGTAGGAGGCCACCGCGGTGCCACCGGCAGCCGTGATCTCCTCGACGACCTGATCGGCGACCGCGGCGTCCGAGCCCTGGCCCGCCATCGTGCCGCCGAGGTCGTTGACCACGACAGCGGCCCCACGCCGGGCCAGTTCGAGCGCGTACACCCGGCCCAGACCGCGGCCGGCTCCGGTCACCACAGCGACCTGGTCGTTGAAGTCGATCACTTTGTAGCCCTTGCTAGTTGATGTTCCGGCTCGGTCCATTGACTCCGGGTGGTGCCGAACTCTACGGTGGAACAGATATTTGGTCAACGCGACGGCGCAGTGCGGAGGTATCGGTTGTCTGACGGTGGTGGTGACGGCGCCCGATTCTCCGGGCTGGGCATGCTGGCATCCGCGCTGGCAGCTCGTCCGGTCGCGGTGGCGGCAGCCGACGCGGGAAGCGGACCGTGGACCGACGGCAAGACCGTGTTCGTCGACCCGTCGGCGCCCACGCGCAGGCAGCTCGAATCGGTGGCCGTGCAGGCGTCGCTCATCGCGGCAGGCAGCCTCGACCCCGATGTGGTCGGTGCCCTGGTCCGTCATCGGCGGTTGGCCAGGCGTTACCTGGCCGTCGAGGGGCACCGAGCGCTGTTGGCCAATCACGCACTCCTGCCGAATTCCCTTGGCTCCTTGGCGGATCGAAGTATCGGCGAGCGCAGTGAGTCGGCGGCATCGTCCCTGGCGATCGCGCGGGGGCGGGATGCGCTCGACGACCCGCCTGCGGGATTCGGGGTGATTCAGGTCAAGAAGGTCCTGGCCGCGTGTGCGACGGTCAAGCCGGCCGACGAACAGTCGGTGGGACATGTGCCGCGGCGGCAGGGCAAGCGGGAACTTGAGGAACTCGATGAAGGCGACGTCGATGATTCTGATGATCCCGATCTGTTCTCCAGCCCGGTCGGCGGGGGCGGGGCCATCGGAAAATGGCTCAAGAAACTGCTGTCCTCGTCGCGCAAGACGGGTGGCAACGGTGGGGGACCGCCCGGTGCCGACTCACCGACACATCGCACCAACTCGACGAAACGCGGGGTGCATGCGGTCACGTCGCTGGCGACGGTGTCGTCGGAGGAAGTCGTCGACATCAAGACCGAGGGCGTGAAGTACCCGGAATGGAACGCCGAACGCGGGGTCTATCGGCCGGACTGGTGCACGGTCCGCGAGGCTGACCCGCAGATCAAGGCGCATGCCACCCAGCAGATCGAGGATGCGATCAGCGTGCGGCGCCCGCTGGCGCGCCTCGGGATGGGTTTGCATCGGCGTCACCGCCAGCCCCAGGGCGACGACATCGACATCGATGCCGCGCTCGAGGCGCGCGTGGAGGTCCGGGCCGGGTCGGTACCCGACGAGGCCGTCTATCTCGACAGTCTGCGAAGGCGGCGGGACTTGTCGGTGCTGTTGCTGTTGGATGTGTCCGGCTCGACGGCCGAGCCGGGCACCGTCGGGCGCACCGTGCACCAGCAGCAGCGCACGGCGGTAGCGCATCTGATGGTCGCGCTCCATGACCTGGGCGACCGGGTGTCGCTGTACGCCTATTACTCCCAGGGGCGGTCGGCGGTGACCATGGTCCCGGTGAAACGGTTCAACGATCACCTGGACGCGCAGGTCATCCGAAGGCTGAACAGCCTTGAGCCCGGCGCGTATTCGCGACTCGGAGCGGCGATCCGGCATGGGTCCTCGGTCCTCGAGAAGCGCGGCGGCACGTCGCGGCGACTGCTTGTCGTCCTGTCCGATGGACTGGCCTACGACCACGGCTATGAGCGGGCCTACGGTGCCGCTGACGCCAGACGTGCCTTGGCCGAGGCCCGGCGCCGGGGTACCGGTGCTGTGTGTCTGACCATCGGTGCCAGTACCGACGTGGAGTCGCTGCGCCGGGTGTTCGGTAGCACCGCACACGCCACCATCGCCGGTCCCGACCAGCTCGCAGGTGTCATCGGGCCGCTGTTCCGCTCGGCGATTCGCTCCGGCGAGGTTCGTCGCAGGGTGTCCTGAAGGTACACCGGTTGCGGTGATGCCAAGTCCCAGAATGCCATTGGAATCATCGACGCCCGTGCATCTTCAAGCAACCAGTGGTTGAAACAAACATCTGTTCCGCGTTAGGCTCGCTTCTGTACCGCAGTGTCGCGGATACGACGAAAGGTGTGTTGATGGCCAACGAGTCAGGACTCGCTCATCAGAACGGTGCCAATTCGCAGACCCTGAGCATGCGTCCCTATTACCGGCCGGTCGGCAACGAGGAGACGGTGTTCAAGGCGGCCTACCGCCAGGGTCTTTCACTGGTTCTGAAGGGTCCGACCGGGTGCGGCAAGACGCGCTTCGTCGAGGCGATGGCTCACGACCTCGGCCGGCCGCTGATCACCGTCGCCTGCCACGACGACCTCACCACCGCGGATCTTGTCGGCCGGTACCTGTTGCGGGGCGATGAGACGGTCTGGGTGGACGGCCCGCTGACCCGCGCGGTGCGCGAGGGCGCGATCTGTTACCTGGACGAGGTGGTCGAAGCCCGCCAGGACACCACTGTGGTGTTGCACCCCCTCGCTGACTACCGCCGTCAGCTGCCGATCGAGCGCCTCGGCATCACGCTGGACGCGGCGCCGGGATTCGGTCTGGTGATGTCCTATAACCCCGGCTACCAAAGCGTTCTCAAAGACCTCAAGGACTCGACGCGTCAGCGGATGGTGGCCATCGAGTTCGGATTTCCGGACCCCGAGGTCGAAGAGGGCATCATCGCCCACGAGGCGGGAGTAGATCGCCCCACCGCTGCCGAGTTGGTGCGCTTCGGGCAGGCCATCCGGCGCCTGGAGACCGGTGGTCTGCGCGAAGTCGCGTCGACCCGCGTGCTGATCGCGGCCGGGCGCTTGGTCGCCGAGGGGCTGCCCATGGCCGTGGCGGCCAGGGTGGCGGTCGCGGGACCGTTGACCGACGACGTCGCGGTAAGTCGTGGTCTGCACGAGTTGATCGACGTCTACCTGGGCGGATCGGGATCTGGTGATTGACGCGGTGCACTGCCCCCGTTACGTTCAGAACAAATATTAGGTCGACCCCGGTGTTCCTGCGACGAACGCCCGCACCATGGAGGTCAGATGTCATACGAGAGCACCGCGGAGCCCATCAAGGTCGGCTACCTGATGGACTTCACCTTGCCGCCGGGGTTCCCGGACGAACTGCTGGCTTCGTTCACCCAGACTTTTGACCTGGTGTTCGAAGAGGCCGTCGAGCAAGGGCTGATGGATCGGCCGGTGCGGATGATCTACCGCGAGGTGGAAGGGCTGCCCAAGGGTTCGGTGAAAGCGGTCATCGACGCGTACGGCGAACTCGTGGACGAGGGCTGTCTGGTGGTGTTCGGGCCGAACATCACGGACAACTGTGTGCCGCTACGGGAAGCGATCGAGGAGCGCTTCAAGGTGCCGGCCATCAGCGTCACGGGAACCGACGACTGGCTCGGCGAGTGGACGTTCGCCTTTCCCCAGGGATCGATGACGGACGAACCCATCTTTCTGGCGGACCTGGTGGCGAAGCGGGGCCTGACGGAGATCGGCGTACTGGTCGAGCAGAACCTCATCGGTGACAGCTATCTGAAGAATTTGCGAACGGCATGCGCCCGCAAGGGTATTCGGATTGTCGCCGAAGCTGCGATCGCGCAAACGGCGCAGGACATCAATGCCGCCGTGAGCACGCTGCACGAAGCAAAGGCCGAGGCGATCGTCCATCTCGGGTTCGGTTTCGGCATCGTCTTCATCAACCCGGCGCTTGAGGCCGTCAACTGGGATCCCCCGCGCTTCACGACCACCGCATTCCAGAACGCCTGGGTCAACCCGATCATGTGGAACGCGTTTCTTGGCTGGACCGGGGTCGATCAGTACGACGAGGGGAACCCGGTCGGGCAGGCCTGGCTCGACAGATATGCCAATCGGTACAACGGAAGTCGTCCCGAGTACTGCGTCTCGGTGGTCAACCACGACGTGGCCGCCACGCTGGTGCGCGCCTTCACCGATGCACATCCGTTGAGCCCGCGCGGCGTCAAAGAGGCGCTCGAGCGCGTGAAGATGATGCCCGCGGCTTCCGGCGCACCCGGAACCCGGGTGTCCCTGGGGAAGTGGACACGACGCGCGTGGATGGGGTCGGGCTATCTGGTCGCCCGCACCCTCGATGCGGACGGTATCAACTCGCACCTGGTCGACCGGTTCGGGGAGGAATGACATGACTACCAGAGAATCCCTACCGCCTGATACCCAGGTCAAACCGCCGCCGCGCAAGGGTCCGAACTGGGGTCGCGTGATCGCCCTGCTCGCTTGGCTCGGCTTTCTCGGCCTGTTCGCCGCGGTCGGTCGCACGGACGTCGACCCGCGGGTGGCCAACCCGAACGTCGAGGGCCGGCCCCGTCCCGTCGCGTTCCTGACCGCGTTCGATCACTGGCAGATCATCCCGCAGGTGGGCGCCGTGATCATCGTCGTGGTGTTCACCGTCCTGTTCATCGTCGGCTGGCGGAAGAACCCCGGCAGCCCGGTGCTGCTCATGGTCCTGGTGACGACGTTGATCGTCTGGCAGGACCCGATCATGAACTGGTCGCCGTATGCGGTGTACAACCCGATGCTGCTGCACTGGCCGGAGAACTGGTACCTGATCATGATGTCGCCGACGGTGGAACCGTTCATCGTGTTCGGTTACGTACTGTTCTACTTCGGCCCGTACTTCCCGGGGATCTGGATCCTGCGCAAGCTGCAGGCCAAGCGCGGTCCCGAGGCGTTCGTCACCCGACACCCCCTGATCAGTTTGGGCGCATTGGTTTTGGTCATCGGCTTCATCTTCGATGCCATCCTGGAGGTCAGCCTGGTCCGCACCGGGCTGTACATCTACTCGCAGGCCATTCCGTTCGGCACGTTGTTCCCGGGCAGCACCTTCCAGTTCCCGTTGATCTGGGAATCGCTCTCGGTAACCTTCGTGATGGTCCCGGCGGCGATCCTGGTCTACCGCGACGACACCGGAAAGTCGGTGGCGGAGAAGCTCGCCGCGAAGGCGAAGCTCTTCCCGAGCAAGCCCGTACTCGGCACGTTCCTGGTGATGTTCGCGATCATCAACGTGTCGTACTTCGCCTACGGTGGCTGGTTCTGGGTCATCAAGGCCAGCGGCGCGGCGACCTCCGTCGCCTGCCCGTGGCCCTTCCCCGAGGCCAAGATTTATGACCCGCAGGGGTTTTACCGGGCGAACGGAGCTGAGGGGCCGTACTCGGTAGGCAAGTGGTCCACCTGGCAGCAGGGGCCGGCCCGCAACCCCGACGTCGAGTTGGGGTCGAAGAGCAACCGTTGCGCGACGGGCGGCCAGGATGGCTGAAGGTCGGACTGTCGTCATCACCGGGGCGTCCCGGGGACTCGGCTTCGCATCGGCCACGCGCCTTTATCGCGAGGGGTGGCGCGTGGTGGCTGCGATGCGCAGCCCGGAGAAGGGGATGGCTGCGCTGCGTGAGGCGACGGGAGCCGGCGAGGACGACGACAGGTTGATCGGTATTCAGCTCGACCTCACGGACGGAGCGTCGATTGCGGCCGCAGCCAAGAGCATCACCGAAGCGGTCGGCGCACCGTATGCGTTGGTGCACAACGCCGGTATCTCGGCAGCGGGGATGGTCGAGGAGACATCACCCGATCTGTGGGAGCGCATGTTCGCGACGAACATCTTCGGCCCGGTGGCGCTCACCAGGGCGCTTCTACCGACCATGCGAGAAGCCGGCCGCGGCCGCATCGTGCTGATCTCGAGCGCTGCGGGCGTGCGTGGGATGCCCGCAACCGCACCGTATTCGGCGGTCAAGGGTGCGCTGGAGCGGTGGGGTGAATCGATGGCCGGGGAGGTCGCACCGTTCGGGATCGGCGTCACGATCCTGGTTACCGGGACCTACGACACCGAGATCATCACCGACGCGGGGACCACGGACGACCGCGATCTGGACGGACCCTACGCTCGCCATCACCGCACGATGGACAAACGCGGGCGGGCCATGATGAAGCGCGCGGCCAGATCACCCGAGAAGTTCGCCGAAGGCCTGGCGAAAGCGCTCGACAGCTCGAAGCCGTTCGCCAGGACCGCGGTGGGTCCAGATGCACGAATGTTGTTGATCGCCAACCGTTTGATCCCCGCGGCGGGATTGCACCAGATGACCCGGCTGATGATGGGCATCCCGCGGTTCGGCGCACTCCGAGGGGAAGGCTCCCGCCATGGCTGAGCGCTCGAAGGTGACCTTCGAATCGAGGATGCTGATCGACGGCAAGCTCGTCGACGGTGAGGCAGGCACGTTCACCAACGTCAACCCGGCAAATGAAGAGATACTCGGAGAGGTCTCGGACGCCTCGAAGGCCGACATGAACCGGGCCATCGACGCGGCCCGCCGATCATTCGACGAGACCGACTGGTCGACCAACCACCAACTCCGCAAGCGATGTCTCGAACAGCTGCACGAGGCGATCGAGGGCGAGTTGGAGGAGTTGCGCGAAGAACTCATCTCGGAGGTCGGTGCTCCGCGAGCCGTGACACACGGACCGCAGCTCGATGCCCCGCTCGCCGATGGACTCAGGTACCCGGCCAGGCTCATCGAAACCTTCCCGTGGGAAACCGATCTCGGCGACACCGTGGTATCGGTCACCGGCGTGAACACCACGCGCAAGGTGTGGCATGAACCGGTCGGAGTGGTCGGCGCCATCGTGCCGTGGAACTTTCCGTTCGAGGTCGCCATCAACAAGCTGGGCCAGGCGCTGGCCGCGGGCAACACCATGGTGCTCAAGCCGGCCCCGGACACGCCGTTCAACGCCACACGGCTCGGCCGGCTCGTCGCCGAGCACACCGACATTCCCGCGGGCGTGGTCAATGTCGTGACGGCATCGGACCATCTCGTCGGCGAAGAACTGACCCTGTCGCCCAAGGTCGACATGATCTCGTTCACCGGCTCTACGGCCGTGGGCAAGCGGATCATGGAAAAAGGGGCCGCGACGATGAAGCGGCTCTTTCTCGAACTCGGCGGCAAATCGGCCACGATCGTCTTGGAAGATGCCGATTTCAACACCGCCTGCCTGATCGGCATCGGTCCCTTGTTGCATGCCGGGCAGGGCTGCGCCGCTCCCACCCGGATGCTGTTGCCGCGTTCCCGCTACGACGAGGGCGTTGCGATCCTGAAAGCCATCTACGAAAACGTCGTCCCCGGTGACCCACAGGACCCCGCAACCCTCTGCGGGCCGGTCATCTCGGCCAAGCAGCAGTCGCGAATCCTCGGCTACATCCGCAAAGGCGTCGACGAAGGCGCCACCATGCTCGTCGGCAGCGCCGAGCCACCGAATCAGTTCGACAGGGGATTCTGGGTCAGCCCAACACTGTTCACCGACGTGGACAACTCGATGACCATCGCCCAGGAAGAGATCTTCGGACCGGTTCTCGTCGTCATTCCCTACGAGGACGAAGACGACGCCGTCCGGATAGCAAACGACAGCCCGTACGGACTCGCCGGCAACGTCATGTCGAGCTCTCTGGATCGTTCACTTGCCGTCGCGCGCCGGCTGCGCGCCGGGTTCATCGGCCTCAACGGGACCGCGGGTTATGGCGCGGACACACCGTTCGGCGGCTACAAGAACAGCGGCGTCGGGCGCCAGAACGGCATAGCCGGATTCGAGCAGTACACCGAGATCAAGTCCGTCGCCTACCCGGCTCAATAGCGCTGGCAGCCTGAAGGAGTAGTAGTGGAACAGCTTTTTGACGACCTCGAGGACTTCGGCTCCTTCGACGATGCCGTCTCGGGTGACGTTCGCGACCCCTACCCGGAGCTTGCCAGGCTACGGCGCGAGGAACCGATCCAGCGGATCGACATGTCCGCGATGCCGGGGGAGCAGGGCAAGCCTGTCTTCATCGTGTACCGCTACGAGGATGCCCAGCAGATGCTGCGCGACAATCTGACGTTCTCGTCGTCCGGCGTCATCGCAGCGTTCGGCCCGGTTCTCGGTGAGCGCGTGATGCTGGGTATGGACGAACCGGTGCACGGTCGGCTGCGCTCGCTGGTGTCGAAGGCGTTCTCGCAAAAGGCCTTGGCGCGTTGGGAAGACGAGCTGGTCGGTAGGGTCGCGAACGAGCTCATCGACAAGTTCGCGGCCGACGGCAAGGTCGACCTGGTGAAGGCATTCACGTTCGACTACCCGAGCCGGATCATCGCGGGTTTGTTGGGACTGCCGGAAGAGGACTATCCGCAATTCCAGCGATGGTCCATCTCACTACTGAGTTGGATCATGAACCCGGAGCGCGGGCTGGCGGCGTCGGCCGCGCTGTGCGAGTACTTCGCCCCGATCCTGCAGGCCCGTCGCACCGCGCCCAAGGAAGACATGATCAGTCTTCTCGCCGAGGCCGAGATCGACGGCGAGAAGCTCACCGACGAAGAGATCTTCTCGTTCCTGCGACTGCTGCTGCCCGCCGGGGTGGAGACCACCTATCGGTCACTGGGCAACCTGCTGTTCGGGTTGCTCTCGGACACAACGCAGCTGGATGC
Source organism: Mycobacterium sp. IDUB_17 (assembly GCF_055419465.1). Lineage (NCBI taxonomy): Bacteria > Bacillati > Actinomycetota > Actinomycetes > Mycobacteriales > Mycobacteriaceae > Mycobacterium > Mycobacterium sp. IDUB_17. The sequence goes on from NZ_JBVAXS010000005.1 coordinate 172,477, forward strand.
GGTCCGTACCGACCGGTCGTTGCTGCCGCAGGCCATCGAGGAAGCGGTGCGCTGGAACCCGCCGCTGCTGACCATCACGCGCACCACAACCTGTGACACCGAACTCGGAGGGGTTCACATTCCGGAAGGGTGTTCGGTGATGCCGATGCTCGGTTCGGCGAATCGGCAGGAAGATCGGTGGGCCGACCCGGACGAGTTCGACATCTTCCGTACGTCCAAGGGAAATCTCGGCTGGGGGCACGGGGTCCATGTGTGTCTGGGCATGCACCTTGCCCGGCTCGAAATGCGCACTGCCATCAACCTTCTGCTGGACCGACTGCCCAACCTGCGGCTGGACCCGGATGGAGACGACCCGCACATCCGTGGTCAGGTCTTCCGGTCGCCGACGTCGCTGCCGGTTCTCTTCGACGCGGCCGGCGCTCGATGACCGAACTCCGTTACGACGATCGGGTGGCGATCGTGACAGGCGGCGGCAGGGGCGTCGGACGTAGTCACGCCCTGCTGCTCGCCTCGAAGGGCGCGCGCGTCGTCGTCGCCGACTACGGCGTGGGCATCGACGGTGACGGCTGTTCAGCCGAACCGGCCACCGAAGTGGTCGCGGAGATCAAGGCGGCAGGCGGCGAGGCGGTGCCCTGCGTCGCGTCGGTGGCCGACGAGGCCGGCGCCGCCGCGATCGTCGACACCGCCCTGCGGACCTACGGACGCCTCGACGCCGTGATCAACAACGCGGGTATCCACGTCGCGGGCACACTACTCGACCTCAGCACCGATCAGTTCCGTTCGATGCTCGACGTCCATTATTTCGGAACACTTTTCGTGACCAGGGCCGCCTGGCCACATCTGGTTCAAGCCGGCTACGGCAGGGTCGTGAACACCGTGTCCGAGGCCATGCTGGGCGGGATACCCGAACACACCAGCTACGGCGGCGCCAAGGGCGCGGTCTTCGGGTTGACCCGCACCCTGGCCGGCGAGGGCCTGGAACACGGAATCCTGGTGAACGCGATCGCGCCGCGCGCGTTCACCAGGATGTCGGCTGCGCAATCCGACAAGATCGCCGCCAACCACGGCATCTCGACAGAACTCATGGATCAGATCAACGCCGCGATGCCGCCTGACCTGTGCGCACCCGCTGCGGCATTCCTGGCACACGACTCCTGCCGGCTGTCCGGGGAGATCCTGCGGGTCGGGCTCGGAGGAGTCGCCAGGATCGCCGTGGTGGCCTCGCAGGGCATCAACCAGACCCCGTTGACGGCGGAGGACATCGCGGAAAACCTCAGCAAGATCATGGATCTCAGCACCGGTCAGGTCTTGGAAGTAGTTGCCGGCCGACCCGTACAGGAGGCGAAACAATGACCGAAATCCGTTCCGAATTCGAAGAAGTGGATTTCTTCACCGACGCATCACTGGTACCGGATCCTTACCCCTACTTCGACCACCTGCGGTCCAAGTGTCCTGTCGCCCATGCGACTCCGTTCGACGTGCTGGCCGTCACCGGCTATGACGAGGCGCTGGCCGTCTACAAGGATCCGGCGTTCTCGTCGTGCGTGTCGGTGGCGGGGCCGTTCTCCGGTCTGCCGTTCGGGCCGGGGGAGAGCGACGACGTCTCGGAGTTGATCGAGCAGCACCGGCTCGCGGTGCCGATGGGCGAGCACATCACCTCGCAGGATCCCCCGCTGCACACCCGGACCCGCGGTCTGATGAACAAGCTGATCACTCCCAAGCGCCTCAAGGAGAACGAGGACTTCATGTGGCGGCTGGCCGATCAGCAACTCGACACGTTCGTCGACCGCGGATCGGCAGAGTTCCTGGCCGACTACGCCAAGCCGTTCTCGCTCTTGGTCATTGCCGATCTCCTGGGCGTCCCCGGCGAGGACCACGAGGAGTTCAAGGCGGCGTTCGCGCTGGAGACGGTAGGCGAGCTCGGCAAGGAGGCGCCGACAACGCACAACCCCCTGCAGTGGCTCAACGACAGGTTCTACGCCTACATCGAGGACCGCAGGCGCGCACCGCGCGAGGACGTGCTGACCGGCCTGGCGCTGGCCAAGTACGAGGACGGATCGACGCCCGACATCGAGGACGTCATGAACCTGTCGACGTTCCTGTTCGCGGCGGGTACGGAGACCACGACGAAGCTGGTCAGCTCGGCGGTCCGGTTCATCGCGGACAACCCGGGATTCGAGACGATGCTGCGCGACGACCGGGCCAGGATCCCGTCGTTCCTCGAAGAGACGCTGCGGCTGGAGAGCCCGGTCAAATCTCACTTCCGGATGGCCAGCAAGACCACCAGTATCGGTGACGTCGAGGTGCCCGCCGGAACCACCGTCATGGTGCTGCCGGGGGCGTGCAACCGTGACGAACGTAAATTCATCGATCCCAACACCTTCCAGCCGGATCGTGCGAACGTGCGCGAACAGATCGCGTTCATCCGGGGAGTGCACTCCTGCCCGGGCGCGCCACTGGCGCGCGCGGAAGGCCGGATATCGCTGAACCGGATCCTGGACCGGATGTCCGACATCACGATCTCCACCGAGCACCATGGCCCCGCCGAGGACCGCCGGTACACCTACGAGCCGACGTTCATCATGCGAGGGCTCAGCGAGCTTCACATCGAATTCAAACCGGCCGCCTGACCGGCCAACACACATAGGAGCCCAGATGACCGGAAAGCTCGATGGCAAGGTCGCTTTCATCACCGGTGCGGCCCGCGGACAAGGGCGGGCACATGCGATCGCGATGGCCGCCGAAGGTGCCGACATCATCGCGGTCGACATTTGCCGCGACATCCCGTCCAATCCCTATCCGTTGGCCACGCCCGATGACCTCGCCGAAACCGAAAGGGCGGTCAAGGAACTCGGCCGGCGCGTCGTCGCCCGCGTCGCCGATGTGCGAGAGCGCCACGAGCTGCGCGACGCGGTGGAGGCCGGAATCGCCGATCTCGGGAGGATCGACATCGTGGTCGCCAACGCCGGCATCCTTCCGATGGCGATGGGCAGGCCGGATCCCATGCAGTTCGTCGACGCCTCCGACGTCGACCTGGTCGGGGTGATGAACACCGTCGCGGTCACCGTCCCGCACCTGCCCGACGGTTCGTCGATCATCGTCACCGGATCGACCGCCGGCATGATCCGGGGCACCACTGACAACCCCAACATGGGCCCCGGCGGGGCGGGCTACGGATGGAGCAAGCGCGTCGTCATCGAGTACGTCGAGGAGATGAGTCTGCACCTGGCTCCGAAGATGATCCGGGTCAACGCCATTCACCCCACCAACTGCAATACCCACCTGCTGCAGAACGACGGCATGTACTCGATGTTCCGGCCCGATCTGACCGCCGAGGGCAAGAAGGCCACCCGTGAGGATGCCGAGCCGTTGTTCACGATCTTCCAGGCGATGCCGATCCCGTACATCGAACCCGAGGACATGGCCAACCTCGGTGTGTTCCTGGCCAGCGACGACAGCCGCTACATCACCGGACAGCAGATCCGCGTCGATGGCGGCTCATTGCTCAAGTGGCCCAACGGACCTGGCCGTTAACACCGGGCATCGCATCAGAAGGAGGTGGTAGTGGGCGCCCTCATCATGCTCGGCAGCCTGTTCGTCCTGATTGCCCTCATCGTCGGCCTGGTGCTGTACTTCGACCCTGAGGCGCGGCGCCACCCCGATCGGGAGGTCGAGCCGTGAGCATCGACTTCCTGATCAAGGCCGGGGTGGCATTCGCGTACATCACCGGTCTGGGTTTCCTGGCCGTCGGGATCTACCTGAGTTACCGGCGCGGGCGCCTGCATCCGTTGCTGTTGCTCTGTATCTCGGCGCTGTCGTTCTCTTGGATCGAGGCGCCCTACGACTGGGCGATGTACGCGCAGTTTCCGCCAGCGCTGCCGCGGATGCCGTCGTGGTGGCCGCTCAACATGACCTGGGGCGGGCTTCCCTCGGCGGTACCCGTCGGCTACATGGGGTACTTCGTGTTGCCGGCCATCATCGGTGCGGCGCTGGGGCGTTGGGCGGCCGGGAAGTGGAACTGGCGTCGGCCGCAGACGCTGTTGCTGGTGGGCTTCGCGGTCGGGTTCTGCTGGGCCTTGTTCTTCAACGCGATCATCGGCGCGCGGCTCGGCCTGTTCTACTACGGCTACGTGATCGAGGGACTGGGCCTCTGGGAGGGGACCAAACACCAGTACCCGATCTACGACGCCATCGCGATGGGTGTCCAGATGATGGTGTTCACCTACCTGCTCGGCCGAACCGATGCCGAGGGCCGCAACGTCATCGAGATGTGGGCCGACAAGGTCTCCACGGCGCGGCTGCAGTCAGCGGTGCTGTCGGTGATCGCCGTCATCGTGGTCGGGCACGCGGTCTACGCCTCGGTCTTCGCGCCGCACCTGGTCACCAAACTGGGTGGGTGGGTGACCGTGGGACCGACCGAGCAGTTGTTCCCCGGGGTGCCGAATCAGCCGAAATAGCCGGCCCGTCCCGGCGTGCAGTCGTCACGCCGGAGTGGCGGTAGAGATCCGGAGCCACTCCAGCGTGACAATGCATGAACGATCAGCGGGCCAGGTCAGTAGTTGTTGCAGCTGCCCGCGATCGAGTTGATCGGCCCGAAGTACTGCGCGGCCGCCGGGCTGCCCTGCAGTTGGGCCACTGTCTGCTGGCGCTCGACCGGTCCCGAGGCCAGGAAGTTACGCAACGCACCCTGGGCGAACGGAGAAGCGTTGAACTGCTGGGCCAGGTCGGGACGCTGAGCGTTGAGCGCCGCCATCACCTGCTCGTAGCTACATGTCGTGTTGACGACGCCGCTGAAATCGGGTTGGGCGGACGCCAGCCCCGCTGACAGCGGAACGGACAGCGCCAGTCCGCCGAGAGCGGCCGCGATGTACTTGAAAGAAGACTTGATCACCTGTTGGAACCCCCATGTTGTTCGCCCAAAAAGGCGACGCCTTGCACGTTTGCCGGACCCGGCCTCATTCGAGGTTAACAGGCGGCAGACGTACAAGGCGTCCTCGGAAATGCGGTGCCGGTTGCGCTAGTCGATGACGACGGCGTCCTTGTGCTCGGTGATCGGCCGGGCCGGAAGCTGTTCGTCGCAGATGCGTTGCAGCTTCTCCAGGGTCTCGTCCAGACCCGGTCCCAGTCTCTTGCCCGGGGTGAACGTTGCAGGTAAGTGCTTCATACCCTGGATGACACCGATGGTCTCGTAGTGTTCAGTGCCCTCGGGGTCACAGCGGTAGTCCGGCATCCGGTCCAGCACAGCGGTGAGCATCGACTTGAAAACCGTTCGTGCCACGTTGGAGCCCACGCACCGGTGGACGCCGATGCCGAAGCTGAAGTGCCGATTGCCCTTGCGGTCCATGATGAGCTCGTTGGGCTGCTCGAAGACCGACGGATCGCGATTGGCCATTGCCCAGGAGATCCAGAGCCGCTCGCCCTCCTTGAACTGGGTGCCCTCGAACTCGGTGTCGCCGGAGAAGGTGCGTCCGTCACCGGGTGCCGGCGTGTAGAAGCGCAGGAATTCCTCGGTGGCAGCGTCGAGCAGGGCGTCGCGCTCCGTGCTGAGGCGTTCGCGCTCCGCCGGGTTCTGCGAGAGCCATTCCAGTGAGTGCGCGGTGAGGGCCGTGGTGGTGTCGAAGCCGCCGCCGATGATCAACCCGAGATTGCCCAGGATCTCCAGATCCGGAGCGGGTTCACCGTCGATCCGCAGCTGCAGCAGGGCGTTGACCAGACCCGGCCGCGGGTTCTCCCGGACCTCCATCATTGTGTTGATCATGTCGATGCCCATCTGCCGGTTCATCTCCGCGACGCGTGCGGCGTCGGGTGAGTGTTCCGGTGTGGACACCGACAGGTGGGCCGGCTCGCTGTAGATCATCCATTTGTCGAGCTTGATGCCCATCATCGCCAGGGTCAGCACGGCCGGCACGATGTTGGCCAGGTCATCGACGAAATCGATACGACCGCTTTCGATCTTCTCGTCGAGGGCCGCCCGGACGATCTCGTCGACGAACGGTTTCCAGCGTTTGATCGCGGCGGGGGACAGGTACGGATTCAGTGCCCCGCGGTAGAGGCTGTGCTCCGGTTCGTCCATCTCCAGGATGCCGCCGCGAACGACGGTGGCTCGCTGCGCCTTGGGGATGGTGATGCCTTGATACGGGGTCTCACCGCTCAGATCGTGGTGGTTGGACACCACGGGGCAGCGGGCCAGCTCGAAGACCTCCTTGCTGCCCGCGGCCACCCAGTGCCCGTTGTAGACGTCGGTCCACGCCATCGGGCAGCGGGACTGCATCTCCTCGGTGATCTTCTCGAACTGCAACCGGTATTCCGGTGTGTGCCGGTCGAAGTGATAGTTGTTCTGCTTGCGGTCGTCGTCAGTCGCAACATCGTCAGTGCTGGATGCTCTTCGAGCAAGCTGCTCATCGGTGCTCACGGCGTTGGCTCCCTTGGTATTCGGGTCGACATCAATCTTCGATGACAATGGCTTGCTCGGGGCAGGAGTGTGCGGCCTCGCGGACCGCGTCCTCCTGATCAGCGGGCACCACATCGGAAACCGGTGACGAGTGGCCGTCGACGTCGTCGAGGACGAACGAGTCGGGTGCGATCATCGCGCACAGGGTGTGGCCCTGGCAGCGACTGGCATCGACCGAAACTTTCACTACGCCAATTCCTTTCGAATCTGTGGATGCGGAATCACACGTGGTAGTCGTACCACTTGAGGTAGCCACCGGCGTCGACCCGCAGCTGCATGCCGGTGACGAAGCGTGACTCGTCGGACGCCAGCCACAGCACCGCGTTGCTGATGTCCTCGGGCTCGATGAAGTTGACCTTCATGGCCTGCTGCACACCGAACACGGGCTCGGCGTCGGCACGGGTCGGGTTCTCCAGATCCGGTCGGAACGAGCGGTACATCGGCTCGCTCTGCAGCATGTTGGTATTGCAGTTGGTGGGGTGAATGACGTTGGCGCGGATGCCGCGCACCGCCAGTTCGGTGGCCAGCGCGTGTACGTATTCGGAGATGAGCCGCTTGGAGATCATGTAGCCCATGCCGCCCGGATCGGCGCCCGGGTTGGGCTTGCTGTGGGCGTCCATCAGAGCGGCGGCCGATGCGGTCGCGATGATCGAAGCGCCCTGGGTGAGGTGCGGCAGCGCGACCTGGATGGCGTTTATCGTGCCCACGAAGTTGGTGTTGATGCCGTCGGTCCAGGCTTGCATCGCGGGCTCGCCCTTCATCGCGGCGATTCCGGCCTGCGCCACGACGATGTCGAGCCTGCCGAACTCCGCGAGCCCCGCTTCCAGCGCACCCCGCAACTCGGCTTCGTTGCGGACATCGGCCTGAGCGGTGACGATCCGGCGCCCGGTCTTCTCGACGTAGTTCTTGGTCTCTTCGAGGTCCTCTGGCGTGGCCATCGCATAGCCGACGGTGTCATAGTTCTTACAGATGTCGACCGCGATGATGTCGGCGCCCTCTTCGGCGAGCCGGATCGCGTGGCTGCGGCCCTGGCCGCGTGCCGCGCCGGTGATGAATGCGACTTTCCCGGCAACCCTGCCTTCTGCGCTGTTTCCCACAATTGTCCTTTCGCTGATGATGTTTCGGGTGCGCGACATGCGCGTCAGGTGTTGCGGCCGCCGTTGACGCCGAGGATCTGGCCGGTGATGTAGCTCGCCTCTTCGGAGACGAAGAAGGCGCAGGCGGCGGCGATGTCCTCCGGCTTGCCCATTCGCCGCACCGGGGTCTGCTCGATCTGCTTGTCGGTGTCCCCGAGGAAGCCCTTGCCTTCGGCCTTGCGCAGCATGGGAGTGTCGATGAATCCCGGCGGCACGGCATTGACCGTGATGCCGTTCGGGCCGAGTTCCAGCGCCAAGCTCTTGGTCAGGCCGTTCACCGCGGACTTCGCCGCGACATAGGGCGACATGAAGGGCTGGCCCGAATGCGTGCTCGACGACGAGATGTTGACGATGCGACCCCAGCCGGCCTCGAGCATGTCGGGCAGTACCGCCTGGATGCAGTGGAATACGCCGTTCAGGTTGACGTCGATGATCTGCTGCCACTTCTCGAACGAGACATCGCTGAAGCGCTTGAAGCAGTCCAGGCCGGCGGCGTTGACCAGCACCGAGATCGGGCCGAGTTGGGCGCGAACCGCATTGAGTGCGGTGTCGACGGCGGCGCGGTCGGTCACGTCCGCGACATGCGCGAAATCGTCGTCCGATGGCTGTAGGTCGAGTATCGCGACGTTGAGGCCGTCGGCGCGCAACCGGGCGACGATGGCCGCCCCGATGCCCGAACCTCCTCCGGTGACAACGGCATTCTTCATGACAGTTCTCCGGCCGCCGGGCGAAGCCGGGCTTTCTCAGGGGTCAAGAATCATCCTTCCGATTATGAGAACCGTACTCTCGGAGCAGTGTGCACCGCAAGATCTGAGCGGAACCCGCGCGCCGCCTGCGCGGATGGCGGATCGGCAGCGAATAGGGCATGACTAGCTGATCTAGCTTTCACTTGAGTTCTCATCGAGCGAATGTATGATTCGCCGGTGATGAGAATGCAGTTTCCATCACAGTAGGGAATCGCCTGAGGAGGATGATGCAGCAGGAAGCGCCGACCGTCGCGCAAGAACAGCGGGCTGACCGGAAGTTGTTGATCGGCGGAGAGCTGCGCGAGACGCCGCGGACGTTTCCTTCGGTCAATCCAGCTACCGGCGAGGTGTTCGGCTACGCGCCCGACGCCACGGTCGCCGATGCCGAGGCTGCGGTCGCCGCTGCCCGGCAGGCATTCGACAACACCGACTGGTCCACCAACACCGAACTGCGGATCCGTTGTCTGGAACAACTACACCAGGCCCTGACCGACCATCGTGACGAGCTGGCCGCACTGACCACCACCGAGGTGGGCGCCACTGCGGCGCTGTGCGCCGGTGCGCAGCTCGACCAGCCGATCGACATCGTGCGGTACTACGGCGAGCTGCTCAAGACCTACCCGCTGACCGAAGATCTCGGAAACATCGAGAGCCGCGGCATGCAGCACCACCGGTGGGTGGAGAAGGAAGCGGGCGGTGTCGTCGCCGCGATCATCGCCTACAACTACCCGAACCAGCTGGCCCTGGCCAAGCTGGCACCCGCGCTGGCCGCGGGCTGCACCGTGGTGCTCAAGTCGGCCCCGGACACCCCGCTGATCACGCTGGCGCTCGGCGAGCTGATCGCCAACCACACCGACATCCCGGCCGGCGTCGTCAACGTCCTGTCAGGCGCGGACCCCGAGGTGGGCGCCGTGCTCACCACGAGCCCCGACGTCGACATGGTCACCTTCACGGGTTCCACGCCCACCGGCCGGCGCATCATGGCCGCGGCCAGCGAGACCTTGAAGAAGGTGTTCCTCGAACTCGGCGGCAAGTCCGCCGCGATCGTCCTCGACGATGCCGACTTCAACACCGCCGCACTGTTCTCGGCGTTCAGCATGGTCACCCACGCCGGTCAGGGTTGCGCGCTGACCTCGCGGCTGCTGGTGCCGGCCAAGCACAAGGACGAGATCGTCGAGCTCATCAAGAACAACTTCGGCCTGGTGCGGTACGGAGATCCGGCCGACCCCAAGACCTACATGGGTCCGTTGATCAGCGAGAAGCAGCGCGACAAGGTCGACGGCATGGTCAAGCGGGCCGTCGAGGCCGGCGCCACCCTGGTCACCGGCGGCGAGAAGGTAAATCCCGGCTTCTTCTACACGCCCACGCTGCTGGCCGATGTCGACCCGGACAGCGAGATCGCCCAGGAGGAGGTGTTCGGGCCGGTGCTGGCCGTCATCGCCTACGAAGATGACGACGACGCGGTGCGCATCGCCAACAACTCGATCTACGGGCTGTCCGGAGCCGTGTTCGGCAGCGAGGACCGCGCGCTCGGCGTGGCCCGGCGGATCCGCACCGGCACCTTCTCCATCAACGGCGGCAACTACTTCAGTCCCGACAGCCCGTTCGGCGGGTACAAGCAGTCGGGCATCGGCCGGGAGATGGGGACCGCCGGCCTCGAGGAGTTCATGGAAGCCAAGACGTTCGCCCGGGTGCTGTCATGAGCGGGCCCCTGCAGGGAGTCCGGGTTCTCGAGGTCGCGATGTACGGCTTCGTCCCCTCGGCCGGCGCTGTGCTGGGGGAGTGGGGTGCCGACGTCATCAAGGTCGAGCACGCCGTCACCGGCGACCCGCAGCGCGGTCTGCGTCAGACCGGGCCGCTGCGCGTCGAGGGCGACCCCAACCCGAACATCGAGCACGCCAACCGCGGCAAGCGCAGCATCGGGCTGGACATGTCGGTGCCGGAAGGGCGCGAGATTCTGCTCGAGCTGGCGAAGAGGGCCGATGTGTTCCTCACCAGCTTCCTGCCCGGGCACCGGCAGAAGTTCGGCATCGACGTCGACGACATCCGTGCGGTCAACCCGAAGATCATCTACGCCCGAGGTAGCGCTCTCGGCCCTCGCGGCGAGGAGGCGGTCAAGGGCGGCTACGACATGACCGCGTTCTGGTGCCGGGCCGGCACCGCCGCCACGATCACGCCGGCCGGGATGGCGGGCATGATCGCGCCACCCGGGCCTGCCTACGGTGACACCATCTCGGGCACCAACCTGGCCGGCGGCATCGCCGCAGCGTTGTTCAAGCGGGAGCGCACCGGTGAGCCGTCAGTAGTGGACGTATCGCTCCTGGGCAGCGGACTGTGGTCGATGGGCCACACCGTGGCGCTCACCCAGCACTTGAACCAACTGATGGTGACGCCGCCACCGGGCGTACACGGGTCTCCCATCAACCCGCTCGTCGGGCTGTACGGCACAGCGGACGACCGTTACATCTCGTTCGTGATGATGCAGCCGACCAAGTTCTGGGCCGACGTCTGCCGGCACATGGACCTGGAGGGCTACATCGACGACCCGAGGTTCGCCACTGCTGAATCGTTCGCGGAGAACACGCCCGACGCGGTCGAGATCCTCACCGAGGCGATGAAGAAGCGGGCTTTGCCAGAGTGGAGCGAGCGATTCGCCACGCTGGCCGGTCCGTGGGCTCCCGTGCAGGACACCTTGCAGGCCGCCAAGGACGCCCAGATCCGGGCCAACGAGTACCTCGTGCGGGCGGGCGAGCTCGAGTTGGTGGCCAACCCAGTGCAATTCGACGTCACGGCGCCGAGCACCGGGCCGGCGCCGGGATTCGCCGAACAGACCGATGACATCCTGGGCGAACTCGGTCTGGACTGGGATCGCATCATCGAACTCAAGACCGCCGGCGCCGTTACCTAGGCCGCTGTCGGAATGCCCTTGATCGCCACCATCGCAATCCGTCTGTCGTGGGCGGCCGCCATTGCGGCCCACGACAACGACGGCCGTGTTGTGCAACCGCTCGTCGACCACCGCCCCAATTGTCAACTACCGGAGCAAGTTCTACGTTATTTGCCCTCGCGGCAGATAACGGGTCCGATAGCATCAGGCACTCGGGGAGCGGTCGTGGGGACGGATCTGTCCGGCTTCACCGGTAGGTCCGGTGAAGTCAACAAGATCCGCGGGAACCAGGAGGTGCGTCAAATGTACGAGCGCACCGCGCATTTGCCGGCCAATGTCGAGCCGGACGGCTCGTGCATGGATCCGCGCATGAAAGGCCTTGTTCCTCAGGCGGATTCGGTTGAGGCCAGGCTCCCGACCGGCCGGTTGGCATGCGCCGGGTCTGAGGTTGCGGCATGACCCCGCTGGGGCCGCAGGCCGCACCGTACGTAGTAGAGCTAATCGGGCACCGGCGCGGTGCAGCACCTAACATCGGCGCACCGACTGCGGTGTCCGCAGCCATCAGCCGGGACAGGAGTACGCATGGCGGATAAATGGTCGACGGGCGTATCGCTACGTAATCTCTCGGGTCCGATGCAGGCTGTCGGTGCGTTGTTCGCGATGTCCTTGGACGCCTTCCGGTTCATCTTCAAGCGGCCGTTTCAAGGCCGGGAGTTTCTGGAGCAGTGCTGGTTCGTGGCGCGGGTGTCGATGGCGCCGACGTTGTTGGTGGCGATCCCGTTCACCGTTCTGGTGAGCTTCACCCTCAACATCCTCCTTCGCGAGCTGGGTGCGGCTGATCTGTCGGGGGCGGGTGCGGCGTTCGGTGCGGTGACCCAGCTGGGGCCGATGGTGACGGTGCTGATCGTGGCCGGAGCCGGGGCGACGGCGATGTGTGCGGATCTGGGTTCGCGCACGATCCGTGAGGAGATCGACGCGATGGAGGTGCTGGGCATCAACCCGATCCAGCGCCTGGTGACTCCGCGAATGCTGGCGTCGGGTTTGGTGGCGTTGCTGCTGAACAGTCTGGTGGTGATCATCGGCATCCTGGGCGGCTACGTGTTCTCGGTGTTCATCCAGGACGTGAACCCCGGTGCGTTCGCGGCCGGCATCACGCTGTTGACCGGGGTGCCCGAGGTGATCATCTCGTGTGTCAAGGCCGCGCTGTTCGGGTTGATCGCCGGGCTGGTGGCCTGCTACCGCGGGCTGACGATCAGCGGCGGCGGCGCCAAGGCGGTGGGCAACGCGGTGAACGAGACCGTGGTCTACGCGTTCATGGCGCTGTTCGTGATCAACGTGGTGGTCACCGCCATCGGTATCCGCATGACGGCGCACTGAGGCAGGGGACGCAATGGGAACCATGACGATCCTGCGGTCGACGTATCCGCGGGTGACCCGGCAGTTCAACAAACCGGTCTCGACGCTGAGCCGGATCGGCGATCACACGCTGTTCTACCTCAAGGCACTGGCCGGCACTCCGCACGCGGCCATGCATTACCGCAAGGAACTGGTCCGGCTGATCGCCGAGATCTCGATGGGCGCGGGCACCTTGGCCATGATCGGCGGCACCGTGGTGATCGTGGGGTTTTTGACCCTGGCCACCGGTGGTGTGCTCGCCATCCAGGGCTATTCGTCGCTGGGGAACATCGGCATCGAGGCCCTGACCGGATTCTTGGCGGCGTTCATCAACGTGCGTATCGCCGCGCCGGTGGTGGCGGGTATCGGCCTGGCCGCGACCTTCGGCGCCGGCGTGACCGCCCAGCTCGGGGCGATGCGGATCAATGAGGAGATCGACGCGCTGGAAGCGATGGCGATCCGGCCGGTCGAATACCTGGTGTCGACCCGGATCGTGGCCGGGATGATCGCCATCACCCCGCTGTACGCGATCGCCGTGATCCTGTCGTTTCTGGCCTCCCAGTTCACCACCGTGGTTCTGCTGGGCCAGTCCGGCGGTTTGTATGACCACTACTTCACGACGTTCCTCAATCCGATCGACCTGCTGTGGTCGTTCCTGCAGGCCGTCCTGATGGCCATCACCATCCTGCTGATCCACACCTACTTCGGCTACTTCGCCTCCGGCGGCCCGTCCGGAGTCGGGGTGGCGGTCGGCAACGCCGTACGCACATCGCTCATCGTCGTGGTCTCGGTGACCCTGCTGGTGTCACTGTCCGTCTACGGCTCCAACGGCAACTTCAACCTGTCGGGTTAGGGAGAAGACTTGACACGCAACGTAGGTCCGGGTCCAGCCCACCGGTCCGAAACGACAAGTAGCGCCGCGCCGGTGGCAGCCCGCCCCGGACGCAGCTTCGGCGCGCGGAGCTCCGCGCGGCCACTGGCCGGTCTGGCGACCGTGGTCGCGATAGGCCTGATCTTCGGCCTGGCGGTCGCGCTGTTCCGCGGCAGCTTCACCAAGACCGAGCCGCTCACCCTGATCTCCGACCGTGCCGGCCTGGTGATGAACCCAGACGCCAAGGTGAAGATGCGTGGCGTGCAGGTCGGCACCGTCAGCTCGATCGAACACCGCGCCGACGGCAAGGCCGTGCTGCACCTGGCGATGAATCCCTCGCAGCTGCGCCTGATCCCCGGCAATGTTCAGGCTGACATCGCCTCGACCACCGTGTTCGGCGCGAAGTACGTCCAACTCGTCGCGCCGCCGAACCCGTCCGCCGAGAAGCTGCGTCCCGGCCAGACCCTGCAGGGCGACCATGTCACCGTCGAGATCAACACGGTCTTCCAACAACTCACCAATGTCCTCAACAAGATCGACCCGGCCAAGCTCAACGAGACGCTCGGCGCGCTGTCCTCGGCGTTCGCCGGGCGTGGCGAGGCGATGGGGCAGTCGTTGTCAGACTTCGATGCGGTGCTGAAGAAGATCGAGCCCAGCCTGCCCAATCTCACGGGCGACATCGAGAGCATGGCCGCCGTGTCGAAGGCCTACGGTGACGCGGCGCCGGACCTGCTCAAGACCATCGACAACACCAACCGGCTCAGCGACAGCATCGTGGACGAGCAGAAGAATCTCGACAACTTCCTGGTCAGCTCCATCGGCCTGGCCGACGCCGGAAACGACGTCATCGGTGGCAACCGGCAGGCGCTCAGCACCACACTGAACCTGTTGGCGCCCACCACCGATCTGCTCAACGAGTACGCGCCCGGAATCGAGTGTGGCCTCAAGGGCATGCTGTACCTCTACCACCAGCCGCCGCAGCCGGACCCAGGCGTCGTCGTCAACGTGGCCTTCACGTTGGGCATCGAGCGCTACCGCTACCCGCAGAACCTGCCCAAGGTGGCAGCCAAGGGCGGCCCGCACTGCATGGGCTTGCCGTACATCGGATTTGGTAACAAGGCCAAGTACCTCGTCACCGACACCAACGCCAACCCGTTCAAGTACGGCAACCAGGGCATCCTGTTGAACTCCGACGGACTCAAGCAGATCCTGTTCGGTCCGCTGGACGGCCCGCCACGTAACACCGCACAGATCGGACAACCGGGATGAAACGGGGCAGAACGACATTCATCAAGTTCGCGTCCTTCGCGGTGGTGATGGCCGTCCTCACGGCCTTCCTGTTCATGACGTTCTCGGAGTACCGCGGTGGTACCTACTCGGGTTACTCGGCGGTCTTCGGTGACGCGTCACGCCTTAAGGCCGGAGACTCGGTGCGGGTTGCCGGGGTCCGGGTGGGAACGGTGAAAAGTGTTTCGCTGCAACCGGACAAGTCGGTGAAGGTTGACTTCGACACCGACCGCAGTATTGCGCTGACCACCAGTACCAAGGTCGCGGTTCGCTATCTGAACCTGGTCGGGGACCGTTACCTGGAGCTGATCGACAGCCCCGGATCGACGAAACTGCTGCCCGCCGGATCACAGATTCCCAAGGACCGCACCGCAAGCGCGCTCGACCTCGATCTGTTGCTCGGCGGCCTGCGCCCGGTGATCCAGGGGCTCAACCCCCAGGACGTCAATGCGTTGACGTCCTCGCTGATTCAGATCTTCCAGGGGCAGGGCGACACTCTGGATTCACTGCTGAGCAAGACCTCGTCGTTCTCGAATACGCTGGCCAACAACGATCAGGTCATCCAGCAGTTGATCGACAACCTGAACTCGGTGGTCGGAACCCTGGCCAAGGACGGTAAGAAGTTCGACGGAACGGTCGACCGTCTCGAGCAGTTGATCAGCGGCCTGTCGCAGGACCGTGACCCGCTCGGTACGGCGGTCACCCAGCTGGACAACGGGACCGCCTCGCTGGCAAGCCTTCTCACTGAGGCGCGGCCGCCGCTCAAGGGCACGGTCGATCAGCTCAACCGGCTCGCCCCGCTGCTCGATGACCACCAGATCGTCTTGGACCGTGGTTTGCAGAAGGCCCCCGACAACTTCCGCAAGCTCGCTCGGCTGGGCTCCTATGGCAGCTGGATCATGTATTACATCTGCGGACTTGGTATCCGTGTCACCGATCTGCAGGGCCGGACCGCGTCCTTCCCGATGATCAAACAAGAAGGCGGGAGGTGCGCGGAGCCCTGATGCTTAAGTACCGCGAATCAAACCTGATCAAGGCAGGTTTCATCGGCGTCGTGCTGATGATGCTCATCATCGCCGTCGGGCTACAGCCCGAACGGCTGCAGCAGTGGGCCTCCTCGGTGCGTCATCAGGCACTGTTCACCGAGGCCGGCGGGATCGCCACCGGCAACGACGTGACCTTGTCCGGAATCAAGATCGGTTCGGTCACCGATGTGTCGCTGCAGAACGGCGACGCGTTGGTCACCTTCACCACCGAGGGCAAGTACCCGTTGGGGTCGCTGACCACCGCGCACATCCGCACCGGTTCACTGCTGGGTGAACGGGTGCTGACGTTGGAGTCCGATGGCGCCGGCACGCTGCGCACCACTGACGTGATCCCTACCTCGCGCACGTCGTCGCCGTACTCACTGACCGACGTGGTCGGTGACCTGACCACCAATTCGGCGGGGACCGACACGGCGTCGCTGAACCAGTCCCTGGACACGCTTTCGGCGACCATCGATCAGGTCGCACCGAAGCTCGGGCCGACATTCGACGGACTGAGCCGGCTGTCGAAATCGATCAACGGGCGTAACGAGAGCTTGGCCAGCCTGCTCAAGAGCGCCAGCGATGTGACCGTGGTGCTGTCACAGCGCAGCGATCAGCTGAACACGTTGATCCTCAACGCGAATGATCTGCTCGGCGTGCTCAACGACCGGCGTCAGGCCATCGTCGATCTGCTGGCGAACACCGCGGCGGTCTCGCAGCAGCTCAGTGGACTCGTCGCCGACAACGAGGCGCAGTTGGCGCCGACGCTCAAGCGGCTCAACTCGGTGACGGCGATGCTGGAACGCAACCGCGACAACATCAGCAAGGCGTTGCCGAACTTGAACAAGTTCCAGCTGTCCCAGGCCGAGACCCTGGCGAACGGCGCGTACTACAACGCCTATGTCCCGAACCTGCAGCCCGCACAGTTGCTACAGCCGTTCTTCGACTACGCGTTCGGGTTCCGGCGCGGGACGAACGCCGGTCAGCCACCGGACAATGCCGGCCCGCGGGCCGAATTGCCGCTGCCCTACAACGGAATTCCCGGAGGTTCACGCTGATGAACCGCAGTCGTTTCGGTAAGTGGCTTGCCGTGGCGTTGGTGGCGCTGCTCGTGGTCGGCGCGGCAGTCCTGCTGCGTCAGACCGTCTTCGGGCCGAAGACCATCTCGGCACTGTTCACCTCGGCCACCGGCGTCTACCCAGGTGACGATGTCCGGGTCTCCGGTGTCAAGGTCGGCACCATCGACTCCATCAAACCCGAGGGCACCCAAACCCGGGTGACCCTCAAGGTCGACCACGACGTGCCGATCCCCGCGGACGCGAAAGCGGTGATCGTGGCCCAGAACCTGGTTGCCGCGCGCTATGTGCAGCTCGCACCCGCCTACCGGTCCAGTGGTCCCACGCTGCCCGACAACGCGGTAATCGGCTTGGACCGCACCGCCGTTCCGGTGGAGTGGGATCAGGTCAAGGAACAGCTGATGCGGCTGTCCACCGACCTCGGACCGCAGAGCGGTGTCAACGGGACGTCGGTTTCCCGGTTCATCAACAGCACGGCAGACGCGATGGCCGGCAACGGTGACAAACTGCGCCAGACGATTTCCCAGCTGTCCGGCGTTGCCCGGGTCCTGGCCGAGGGCAGCGGCAACATCGTCGACATCATCAAGAACCTGCAGACGTTCGTCACCGCTTTGCGGGACAGCAACCAGCAGGTGGTGTCGTTCCAGAACCGGTTGGCCACCCTGACCAGCGTGGTCGACGGCAGCCGGTCGGACCTGGATGCCGCGCTGACGAACCTGTCGGTGGCGGTGGTCGACGTGCAGCGGTTCGTCGCGGGATCTCGCGATCAGACCTCCGAGCAGGTGCAGCGGCTGGCCAATGTCACCCAGAACCTGGTCGACAACAAGATGAACATCGAGAATCTGCTTCACGTCGCGCCCAACGCGTTCATGAACGGCTACAACATCTACAACCCGGACTCGGGCAGCGCGGTCGGGCAGTTCGTGATGAACAACTTCTCCAATCCGGTCGAGTTCATCTGCGGCGCTATCGGTGCCGTCGAGAACACCACCGCACCGGAGACCGCGAAACTCTGCTCGCAGTATCTCGGGCCGGCGTTGCGGCTGCTCAACTTCAATTACCTGCCGTTCCCGATCTCGCCGTATCTGATGCCGTCGGCCAGCCCCGAGCAGCTCGAGTACTCCGAACCGAGTCTGGAACCCGGCGGCAGTGGTGGATCGCCCATGGCGCCCGAGATTCCGCCGTCAATCTCGGCCTACAACCCTGGTCCCGAGCCGCCTCCGCCGTTCACCGGACGGGAACCCGGAGTGCCGCCGCCAGGGGCCCAGCAGCTGTTGCCGGGTGGCGAGTACTACCCGCCCAACATGCCGAACACGGTGTCGGACATGCTCAATCCGACCGGCGGGCAACCGGGTCCGCCGCCAGGGCCGCCGCCCGGTCCTCTGGCCGCCGAAGCCCCGGCGCCCGCGGCACCGTCACCAGCAGAAGGGACGCCACCAGCATGATCAGGGGAAAGCCGGTGCGACTGGCGATCGCCGTCGGATCCTGCGTTGCGCTGACCACCAGTGGGTGCGCATTCCAGGGCGTCAACTCACTTCCCCTGCCCGGGGCGGTGGGCCGGGGCGCGGACTCCAGCGTCTATCACGTCGAGATCGCGAATGTGGCTACACTGGAACCGAATTCACCGGTGATGATGAATGATGTCGTCGTCGGTAGTGTGCGCAGCCTGTCGGTGAAGGACTGGCACGCGGACGTCGAGTTCTCGGTGAAGCCCGGTGTTGTGGTGCCGGCCAACGTGGTGGCCAGTGTTGGGCAGACCAGCCTTCTGGGCTCGATGCATCTGGCGATCAACCCGCCCGCGGGTCAGGCTCCCAACGGAAAACTCCCTCCGGGAGCGACGATTCAGCTCAACAACTCGTCGACGTATCCGACGACGGAGCAGACCCTGTCTTCACTGGCCGCGGTGGTGAATGGCGGAGGACTGGGGCAAATGGGCGACATCATCCACAATTTCAGTGCCGCGATCAACGGCCGGGAAACTGATTTCCGTGACCTGCTGACCCGGCTGGATACGTTCGTCGGAGCACTGGATGCCCAGCGCGACAACATCGTTGCGTCCATCGAGGGCTTGAACCGCCTGGCCTCGACATTCGCCGGGCAACGCGATGTCATCACCCGTGCGCTGGAGAAGATTCCGCCGGCTCTCGACGTGCTGATCAAGGAACGGCCGAGATTCACGACCGCACTGCAGAAGCTGGGTACCTTCAGCGCTACCGCCAACCAGTTCGTCAACGATTCGCAGGCTGATCTGGTCAGGAACCTGAAGAACTTGGAGCCCGCGCTGAAGGCGCTGGCCAACATCGGGCCGGACCTGACTTCGGTGCTCGAATATGCCCCGCACTTCCCCTTCACCCAGAGCTTCATGGACCGGGTGATCCGAGGTGACTACTACAACCTGTTCGCGTACTTCGATCTCACCATCCCGCACCTCAAGCGCAGCCTGATGATGGGAACCCGTTGGGAGCAGGGAGACGCCCAAAACGTTCCGGTACCTGGGGATCCGGGTTATCTGAACTACACCTATGACCCGCTCAAGACCGGGGTCGCCCCACCGCCGCCGGATGCGTTCCCGCCGGCTCCGGAAGCACCACCCGCACCGGGTCTCCCGGCTCCCACTTATTCAGGTCCGGTATTGCCGGTGGTGCCACCGGCGCCGCTGACCATGCCCGGGGGTATGCCTCAACCGGTGGCCCCGGCCGCCGGGTCGACGTCGATTTTCGCGGGACCGTATGCGCCTCAAGGTGGTTCGGCCCCCAACGATCAACTGCCCGCACCTACTCCACCGACAGGGGGTGGCGGATAAATGCTCACCCGCTTCATCCGGACTCAGTTGATTCTGTTCACCGTTGCCTCGGTCGTCGGCGTGGCGGTCATGCTGTTCGCCTACATGCAGTTGCCGACGCTGCTCGGCATCGGACGTATCACGGTGAAGATGGAACTGCCGGCGACCGGAGGTCTGTACCAGTTCAGCAATGTCACGTATCGCGGGTCCCAGATCGGCAAGGTCACTTCGGTGGAGCTGACCGAGAAGGGCGCCGAAGCGACGCTGTCCCTGGACCGCTCTCCGAAGGTGCCTGCCGATCTGGCAGCCGAGGTCCGGAGCATGTCGGCGGTCGGGGAGCAGTACGTCGAGTTGTTGCCGCGAACCTCCTCCGGGCCCTACCTCGACAACGGCTCAGTGATCGCGGTGTCGAACACCAAGATTCCGCAGCAGGTCGGTCCGATGCTGGATCAGCTCAGCGCACTCGTGGACACCATTCCGAAGGACAAGCTGAGCCAGCTGCTGGACGAGTCCTACAACGCGTTCAACGGCACCGGCTATGACTTCGGTTCGCTACTCGACTCGGCTTCGACCATCACCAGGGACTCCAATGCGGTCTCGGACCAGACGCGTGGATTGATCGATGACGCCAAGCCGTTCCTCGACGCGCAAGCGCAGACCACCGATTCGATCAGAACCTGGGCGGCCAGCCTGGCGGGTATCACCGGTCAGGTTGCCGACAATGATCCCGAGGTGCGGTCGCTGCTGCGCAACGGTCCGGGTTTCGCCCAGGAGACCACGAAACTGCTCGAGCAGATCAAGCCGACCTTGCCGATCCTGCTGGCGAACCTGACCACGTTCGGCCAGATCGCGGTCACCTACAATCCGTCGATCGAGCAGCTGTTGGTGTTGTTGCCGCCGTACGTCGCTCAGCTGCAGACGTACGCGCCGACCAACAACACGAGCGGTCTGCCGATGGCCGACTTCTCGCTGGGTCTCGGTGATCCACCGACCTGCACGGTGGGATTCCTGCCGCCGTCGGCATGGCGCTCCCCGGCCGACACCTCCGTCATCGATACTCCGGACAACATCTACTGCAAGTTGCCGCAGGATTCCCCGATCGGTGTCCGCGGTGCGCGAAACTACCCGTGCATGGGGCATCCGGGTAAGCGGGCTCCCACGGTCGAATTGTGTAACGATCCCAAGGGATTCCAGCCGATCGCCCAGCGCCAACACGCGCTCGGCCCGTACCCGATCGACCCGAGCCTGATCGCCCAGGGCGTGCCCCCGGATACCCGGGTACTGCCGGACGAGAAGATCTTCGGACCGCTCGGCGGCACCCCGCTGCCGCCGGGGGTGACCGCTCCGCCACCGGGTGCAGCGCCCGAACCGCAGCCGGCACCGAACTTCGCCGGAACCGGACCGGGTCCGCTGCTGCCGGGGCAACCGATGTACCTCGAGCCACCGGTCCCTGGCGTGCCACCGCCACCCCCAGGCGATCCCAACGCGGTGCCCGTGCCTGCGGTGGACCAGCCGCAAGCCACCGAGATTCCGCCCGTCCCGCACGGACAAGGGGTTTTCCCGGATGCGCCCGAGCTTCCGATGCCCACGCAATCCAGTGTGGCGCCGAGTGCGTTCAACGGCGGGGGCGGCCATGGGCCGTCGGTGGCGATCGCCAAGTACAACCCGCGCACGGGGGAGTACATGGGTAGCGACGGCAACCTGTACAAGCAGACGGATCTGGTGTCCCAGCCCAAGTCGTGGCAGGACCTGATGCCGACATAGTGCGAGCACGGAAAGAACCGGCCACGGGCAATCGCCCGTGGCCGGTTTCTTTGTCTGTCTTCGGTTTTCGCGTTCTGCGTCAGCCGCTGCCCCGTCGGTGCGGCTACGCGGGCCGCATGTAGAACGGCATCCGGACGGTTGGCCACTGATTGCGCCCGCACGAGCCACTGGGGCCGGTGGTCACGTCCTCGCCGGTGTATTCGCTTGAGGCAAGGTCCACGTGGCCGTCGAAGCCCACCGGGTAGATCTTGTAGATCTGCATGCCCTCGATGGGGGTGCCGTCGGCGCAGAACCGCCAGTTGGGTACGACCCGCTTGATGTACCAGAGGCCGTTCGTCGTGTAGATCGGTGCCGACCAGCCGGCGTCGCTGGTCACCGTGCCGTTGCACTCGGTGGGCGAGATGCACTGGGTCGAGATGGTCCAGTTGCTACGTACCGAGGGCTGGTTCTCGTAGCGGTCGTTGATCTTGGCCCATTCGCCATTGGACGATGTGGCGAACGTGCCGTTGATACCCCACTGCTCGGCGGCGGCGGGGGCGGCGCCGCTCAGGCCGACCACTGCCGCGGTGGCGACGGCCACCACGCCAGCACTTACCCGGGAGACTGACATGAACGCTCCTTCTGCCCAACCTGTCGAGGCGGTAGCCATGTTCTCAGTTTCGGAGAATATCACTATCAGCAGGTTGTCCACGTTCGATTTGACCAGGCCACCCCACCGCGCTACCGGCCTGTGGACCAGCGGCGTGTCGATCGTAGTAATATTCTCCAAAACTGAGAGTTTAATTTCCAGCTATGCGAAAGTAGCAACGTGCGTGTGACGGTGATGGCGACCGCTTCAGTGATTGTCGCCGGGATGCTGGCTGCTCCGCAGGCAAACGCGGGACCGCAGACATGTAATGACGCGTTCTGCACACCGGGTATCAACCCGAACGCAGTGCTCGGCGCTCCGTGCGACAACACCTCCTACTACGTGTTCGGGGTCGACGCACGCAACGGATGGGGGCGCCTGTTGTTCTGCGGCTCACCACGGCGCTACGAGCCGCGGTGGTTCCGGTCGCCACCCATGGTGGGCATCCGCGACGAGAACAGCCTCTGCATCAACGAACTCGACTCGGTGGCCCAAGCCCCGGACGGGCTGTTCCTGAGCTGTGTTCCGATGAATGGCGAACAGCGCTGGCTCCGCGGCGACGCCTGATCCAACGGACTGGGTCAAATGCTTGAAGACGCTTGAGGGCGACGCGGTTCGCGTCGCCCTCAAGCATTTTGATGTTTCGGTTGCGAGGTCTACCAGTTCCGGATCGAACACAGTGCGCCCTTGGGGCCGCTGTTGGTCTTGACCACCACGCCGTCGACTGCCAGTTTGCAGTTGAATCCGGGGGTCGGAAAATTGGGCGATTCACCGCTCTGCACGAGGACCATGGCCCACAGGTCCGGATCGGCAAGCATCGCGTCGAAAACCCATGGCCTGTCCGGTGCGATGTCCACATCGGCCCGCGGGCTGAACTCGTACGGATTGTGGCTGTAATCCGAGAACTGTGCGGGATCGCTGTCGCGGTAGTAGATGTGAGCCCAGTAGGGGGCATCGGCGGTCACGGTGTACTGCACGTGGTGCAGCGGCGGGCCGGCCAGCTCGGGATCGTCGGCGAATGCCGGTGCGGCCGTGGCGATTGCGCCGGCCGCCAGGGTGGCAGCCGTCGCGATGTTCAGGGCTCGGCTCGTCGGGTAGCGCATCGATCACATCCTCGTCAGGGTGAACGGGTAGGTGAAGGAGCCACCGGGAGCGCCGTCGCAGCCGGCGTCGAACGTGGAGACCATCTCGCCTGCGAGTGTGTTCGCGTCCCACGTGTAGACGTCGTGGGTCGGGATCGTCGGCCCGTAGTAGATGTCCCCGCACCGCAAGCCGTAGAACTCGTCGATCGTCAAGGTGTAGCGACCGTCGACCAGCCTCGCGTCGCCACGGTTTGAGACCGCCTTGGCGACCGGCTGGGGGATGGTCACGATGGTGACGCAGTCCTTCTGCCTGACGTCGGACCCGGGTTCGCGGCACGGCGTGATCGCTGACCACAACCACGTGTGGAAATCCCTGCGGTCGGGCATGTTGAGGCTGTAGTTGCCGAAATACATGGCCTGCGACGGCGGTGCCAATGCGATTGCTGTCCCCAACCCGAGCGCGGCGCTCATCGCCATACGGATCAAGCTGGATTTCACGGGCACCTCCACGGATCAGCACTGGTCGGCTGACTATAGAACGAGATCGAGCTTCACCGTGCCGAAACCGGAATCTCGTCTTCGCCAGCGAGATTGTCATTCTCGCAATAGGAGAATAACAAATACGGGCGAAGGCGAGATCCGCGGAATCGTCTGTCGAGCGGTGGGGTCAGCGCACCGGGTTGAACGTGATGTGCAGATCGGTCAGGCCGCGCAGGATGAACGTCGGCTCGTAGGTGTAGCGACGATCGTCGGCGGGGCCGTGAAAATCCTCGTCGATACCGATGTCGGCCATCCGGTCCAGGATCCGCTCCAGCGACACCCGGCCTTCGACGCGGGCCAGTGGGCCGCCGGGGCAGCTGTGCACGCCACGGCCGAATGCGATGTGCTCGCGCACGTTCTTGCGATCGAGGCTGAACGTGTGTGGATCCTCGAAGCGGACCGGGTCGCGGTTCACCGCGCCCGGGCACACCATGAGCGTGGTGCCGGCGGGTACATCGATGTCGCCGAGCTTGGTGTCCTTCTTGGCCAGCCGGAACTGGCTCTTGACCGGGGCGTCCATCCGCAAGGCTTCCTCGACGAAGGTCGGGATGCGGCTGCGGTCGTCGCGCAGGGCCTGCTGGATGTCCGGGCGGTCGCCGAGCACCCGCAGCGACGCCGAGAGGAGCTTGGTGGTGGTCTCCTGGCCGGCGGCGAAAAGGAAGGTGGCGGATCGAACCACCTCGATGATGGGCGGTACGGAACCGTCCGGGTAGTTCGCTGTGGCGAGGGCCGTCAGCACGTCGTCGCGGGGTTCTTTCCGGCGGTCTTCGAGGTAACCGATGAACTTCTCGTCGAGCCATTCCAACGGATTGCTGGAAACGAGGTCGCCGTCGAGGGAGCCGACCTGCGCCCCGGGTCGGGGCGCGCCCAGCACGGTGCGGAACTCTTCGTGGTCTTCTTCCGGTACGCCCAGCATGTCGGCGATCACCAGGAGTGAGAAAGGCTTGGCGTAGGCGCTGAGGAACTCACACTTGCCGTCGGCGATGAAATCGTCGAGACACTGGTCGGCCAGCCGCCACATGAAGTCCTCGTTCTCCTTCAACCGGCGCGGTGTCAGCAGCCGATTGAGCAGGGAACGGGCGTTGGTGTGGTCGGGTGGGTCCATCGTGACCATGTGTTCGAACATCGGCATCTGGGAGCGATGCGCCGCAATCTGCTCGGTGATGTCCGAACCTTCAGGGGTGAAGGGCAGCGGCGGGAACGGGCCGGCCACCGCGATGCACGACGAGAAGAGATCGGAGTCCTTGAGGACCGTAGTGGCCTCTTCGAACCCGGTGATCGCCATGACGCCGTAATTCGGTTCCTTCACCACCGGACACTTGCTGCGCAGGTGGTCGAAGTACGGGTGCGGGTCGGGTACCAGCGACTGGTCGGTGAAGTAGTCGACAGTGTCGTAATTGGTCGTGCCGGAATCGCTCATGATGTGCGCTGCCTCCCGAAATCGATATGCGCTGCGGTGGTTTCGCGACGGGCTGCACCGCGCGAAGAATTATCGAAAATTGCTGAGCACCTGCTTAGCATGGCGGTAGAGTCGTGGTCAAGATCGCGTGGCTGGGCGAAAGTTACGATCAGCCGGACGTTGTTGGGGGCGGGGCGAGAGGAGGATCGGGTATGGCATCGGAGCGGAGGATCGGAGCGCCCGACGCAAAGAACCGGATCGTGCTGCTCGACGCTGCCGAGGCACTGATGATCGAGGAGGGATACGTCGCGGTCACGTCCCGCCGGGTGGCTGAGCGGGCCGGTCTCAAGCCCCAGTTGGTGCACTACTACTTCCGCACCATGGACGACCTGTTCCTGGCGGTGTTCGTGCGACGTGCCGACGAGGGGTTGGCTGCGCAGGCCGAAGCCCTGAACTCCCCGCAGCCGCTGTGGGCGCTGTGGCGGTTCGGCACCGATCCGAGCGCGACGCGCTTGACGATGGAGATGACGGGGCTTGCCAACCACCGACCGGCGCTGCGGGCTGAGATCGGCCGCTACGCCGAGATGTTCCGCGACGCGGAAACCAAGGCGATCGACGGGGCACTGCGGCGCTACGGCGTCGACTCGTCGGAGGTGCCGCCGATCGTGTGGACATTCATCGCAGCCAGTGTGTCGCGGGTGATGGTCATGGAGCAGGCTCTCGGAATGACGGCAGGCCACGCCGAGGTGCTGCAGTTCTGCGAGGACTGGCTGAGGCGTCTCGAAGGCGAGCCGCAGCCGATGGAACTGCCGGCCTGAGGCCTGCCCTTGTGCGGGCAGCCGCGAATGTCCCCCGAACCGATGGTTGCGGGGGACATTCACGTCGGATCGCCGGGGAACTAGAGCGAGAGGATGGTGGCCGAGGCCGTGCCCGGTGCGCCGTAGACCTGGGCCAGGCCGACGCGGGGGTTGCCCGGTACCTGGCGTTCGCCTGCTTCACCACGGAGCTGACGCACCAGCTCGTGCATCTGCCGTAGACCCGAGGCGCCGATGGGCTCGCCGTTGGCGATCAGGCCGCCGTCGGTGTTGACCGGGATCGACCCGCCGATTTCGGTGGCGCCGTCGGCCAGCAGCTTCTCCTGCTCGCCATCGGCACACAACCCGGTCTCGGCCATGTGGATCACCTCGGCGCCGGCATCGGTGTCCTGCAGCTGGGCGACGTCCACGTCTTCGGGTCCGATGCCCGCGGCCTCGTAGGCGGCCTTCGCCGCGAACACGGTCGGCGAGGGGTCCTCATCGAGCGGCGCCGACGTTCCGTGTACCTCGTAGGCGCCGAAGGTCCGGGTCCGGATCTCGCTGGCCCGCACGTACACCGGCTTGTCGGTGTATTTGTGGGCGATGTCGGCACGACACATGATCACCGCGGCCGCGCCTTCGTCGGGTGCGCAGAACATGTACTGCCGCAGCGGGTAGTTCAGCACCGGGGAGGCCATGATCTCCTCGACCGAGATCTCCTTGCGCCGGAACGCATTCGGGTTCTTCTCACCGTTGCGGAAGTTCTTGTTGGCCACCCGCGCCAGCGTCTCCTCGGAGATGTTGTGCTTGTGGATGTAGTGGTTGGCCTTCATCCCGAAGAACTTGGTGGTGACGAACTGGCCGTTCTCGGCATACCACTGCGGCAGCGCGAGTTTGGCCGGGTCGTCGGTGAAGGCGCCGCGCGGGTGCTTGTCCAGGCCGATCGCGATGCCGATGTCGTACTTACCCAGCCGGATCGTGTCGGCGGTCTGTTGGATCGCGCTGGCCGCGGTGGCACATGCGTTGAACACGTTGGTGAACGTGATGCCGGTCAGCCCGACCAGTCGGGTGACCGCATCGGGATTCGACACCTCATAGCTGCCGCCGAACCCGAACTGGATGTCCTTCCATTCCAGGCCGGCATCCTCCAGTGCGAATTGGATTGCCTCGGCGCCCATTTGCATCGCGGTCTTGTCGAAGCGGCCGAACGGGTGCAGGCCGACGCCGATGATGGCTACGTCATTGGTCATGTGCGCGGCCTTTCTGGACGGGCTGGAAGGCGAAGGTGACAACGTCGTTGCCGTCTTCGTCGGTGGTGAACGGGATCATGGTGAGTTCGACGTCCATGCCGAATTGGAGTTTGGCGGGGTCGTTTTCGGTGAGGCGGCCTTCGACGCGGATGACGGGGCCGGTGTCGTCGGTGAGTTCGACGAGGCCGACGCCGAAGGGGACGAAGGCTTTTCCGGTGGGGCCTTTGTAGGGGGCGCCGGGTGGGAAGCCCTGGGTGGTCCAGGCGATGACGGTGCCGCGTCGGGGCAGCAGGGCTTGTTCGGTGTTGCCGCCGGAGCATTTGGGGCAGCGGGCCTGGGCGGGGAACGTGGTGGCCGTGCAGTCGGTGCAGCGGCTGCCGATCAGCTGGGGTTCGGCATCGGGCCAGGTCGAGATCTCGGGCGCCAGAGCCTTCTGAGTTGACACGTCGCTGACGATAACTGGAAATGCAATTCTCGTCTAGTGAGAACCGACTCTCGGTAGGCTCCTCGATGCAGTTGAGACGGCATGGACAGATGGAGGCGGCGTGAGCGAGGTTCTACCGGGAGAGGTCCGCCAGATCGGGTACGTGGTCACCGACCTGGACGATGCAATAGAGGGCTGGCTGAAGATGGGTGTCGGTCCGTGGTTCGTGATCCGCGACCTGCCGCAGCGGGTGACCTACCGGGGTGCGCCGTGCGAGGTGAAACTGTCCCTCGCGCTGTCCAACAGCGGTGACCTTCAGGTCGAGTTGATCCAACAACTCGATGACACGCCCAGCATCTTCACCGAGTTCCTCGGCGG
This sequence comes from Mycobacterium sp. IDUB_17, assembly GCF_055419465.1. Classification (NCBI taxonomy): domain Bacteria; kingdom Bacillati; phylum Actinomycetota; class Actinomycetes; order Mycobacteriales; family Mycobacteriaceae; genus Mycobacterium; species Mycobacterium sp. IDUB_17. The sequence continues at coordinate 200,395 of NZ_JBVAXS010000005.1, forward strand.
CTCCGGCGCGGGAGGCTTTCACCAACTTGCCTACTGGGCAGACGATTTCGATGCGGCGATGGACAAGCTCGGCGAGGAGGGCTGGCCCCAGGTGTGGTCGGGCGGGGAAGGGGAGGGGGTGCGCTTCGCGTACTTCGAGCCGCCGACAGGTGCCTCGATCATCGAGGTCATGGAGCTGACCGACGCCTCGGCCGGCATGGCCGCCTTCGTACGCGCGCAGGCCGCCGACTGGGACGGCAGCGATCCGGTTCGGGAGTTGGGCGGCTGACGTCGGCCGAGCGGCCAGTTGTGACACATTTTCTCGCAACGGCCGTGTCGGAACCGGCCATTCGACAGGCGGTCGCCAACGGCGCGCTTATTTGCCTTTGTTCATCACCTTGTCCGCGGCAGCCCAGTGCTCGTCCGAGCACCACAGCCGGGCGAAGGCCGCGACCGCCTCGGTGGTCGACACCCCGTTGATCACCCGCTTGACCTCACCGGCCTGATGTCGGGCCAGAAGCTGCGCCGTCGACCGCCAGGTCTCGGCGAACTCGGCCCGGGGGACGACCTGGTCGATCAGGCCGACCTGCTCGGCCTCGCGTGCGCCGAGGATGCGACCGGTTCCGGCCAGCAACAGCGCCCGGCTGCGACCGACCAGGGTGGCGAGTCGTTCGGCCCCGCCCCAGGCGGGCATGATCGCCAGGGCCACCTGGTTGAAGCCGATCTTGATGTCATCGGCGGCGATTCGGATGTCTGCCGCGACGGCGACCTCGGCCCCACCGCCCAGGGCGTGGCCGTTGAGCGCCGCGATGACCGGCCCGTCGAAACCGGCGATGCGGTCGCAGATCGTGCGCATCCGCCAGGCCATCTCGGAAGCCTCGAGTTCGGTGCGCAGTGCTGCCAGTTCCTTGAGGTCGCCCCCGGAGACGAAGGCGCGGTCGCCGCCGCCGGTGATCACCAGGGCGGACGCGCCGGCTGCTCCGTCGAGCGCCTTGTTCAGCGCATCCATGGTGTCCAGCGAGATGGCATTGCGTGCCTGCGGTCGGTCGATCGTGATGACCGCCAGTTCGCCGTCGATTTCGAGGTCGACCATCAAACGTTCTCCAGTTCCGGGATTGGCATTCTCGTTTGATGAGAATAGCATCACCGTTGTGCGCGACATCCCCGTTGAGCTGACCAAACGGTACGTCGAAGAAGGCTGGTGGCGGCCGGAAACCCTGGGGCAGATGCTGGCCGACGGTTTGGCCGCCAGCCCCGATGCCGGGTTCTACGTGCACTCCGCGACCCGTCCGTACGAGGGCACCTTCGGCGAGGTCGAGCGCTCCGCCCGGCGCCTGGCCGCCGGGCTTCGCGATCGCGGAGTCGGACCCGGTGACGTCGTGGCCCTACAACTGCCGAACTGGATGGAGGCCGCGGTCGCATTCTGGGCCTCGGCATTCCTCGGTGCCGTGACCGTGCCGATCGTGCACTTCTACGGACGCAAGGAACTCGGCCACATCATGGCCACGGCGAAACCGAAGGTGTTCATCACCACCGAGCAGTTCGGCCGGATGAAGTTCGAGCCCGATCTGTGTGCCGATGTCCCGATCGTCGGCCTGGTCGGCCTGTCCGACGAGCGCTCGCGCGAGCAGCATGTTCACGCGTACACTGACTTGCTGGCCGACGAGCCGATGAACGGCACCCTGACCGCGGATCCCGCGGCCCCGGCCCTGATCGCCTTCACCTCCGGAACCACCCGCGAGCCCAAAGGCGTTATCCACAGCCATCAGACGCTGGGCTTCGAAACCCGCCAGTTGCTGGAGAACTATCCACCGGACCGGGGTCGTCAGCTCACCGCCACGCCCGTCGGGCATTTCATCGGCATGCTCGGCGCGTTCCTGATCCCGGTGCTGGAGGGTGCCCCGATCGATCTGTGCGACGTCTGGGATCCGGGCAAGGTGCTGGAGTTGATCGAGCGGGACGGATTGTCGATCGGCGGCGGGCCACCGTATTTCGTCACCAGCCTGATGGACCATCCGCAGTTCAACGAACGCCATCTGGCCCGGTTCACCACTGTCGGCCTGGGCGGCTCGACGGTGCCCGCGGCCGTCACCCGGCGACTGGCCGATCTGGGCCTGTTCGTCTTCCGTTCCTATGGCAGCACCGAACATCCGTCGATAACCGGATCCGGCGCAGGGGCGCCGGAGGCCAAGCGCCTCTACACCGATGGCAATGTGCGTCCCGGTGTGGAGATCCGGCTCGGGTCGGACGGCGAAATCTTCAGCCGTGGACCGGATCTGTGCCTCGGCTATACCGACGATGCCCTCACTGCAAAGCATTTCGACTCCGACGGCTGGTATCGCACGGGTGACATCGGAGTGCTCGACGAGGACGGGTACCTGACCATCACCGACCGCACCACCGACCTCATCATCCGGGGCGGCGAGAACATCAGCGCGCTCGAGGTGGAGGAGGTGCTGCTGGGCCTGCCCGATGTGATCGAGGCGATCGTGGTGGCCGCACCGGACGCGCGGCTGGGCGAGAGGGTGGCCGCGGTCCTTCGGGTGCGCGACGGCGGCAGGATGCCCACCCTCGATCAGGTGCGGGCGCATTTCGAGTCCTGTGGGATGGCCCGGCAGAAATGGCCGGAAGAGCTACATCAGGCCGAGGATTTTCCCCGCACGGCCAGCGGCAAGGTTCAGAAGTTCGTCATCCGTCAGGAGATTGCTGCAATCGCCCGGTGAGCAGCCCTCGGGCCGAGCTGGGCATTGCGGCAGTTATCAAGTGAGAATATGATTCTCTCGAATTGCAAAGGAGTTTTCCATGGGACAACTGTCGCATAGGGTCGACATTCCGTTTCCGCTGTTCGACGCGGACAACCACCTCTACGAGCCGCCGGAGGCGATGACCAAGTACCTCCCCAAGGAGTACAAGGACATCGTCCAGTACGTCGAGGTCAACGGCCGCACCAAGATCGCTATTGACGGCCACATCAGCAACTACATCCCGAACCCCACGTTCTCGCATGTCGCCAAGCCGGGTGCCTGGGAGGAGTACTTCAAGTTCGGCAACCCGGACGGCAAGAGCAAGCGCGAGCTGTTCGGTGAGCCGATGCGGTCCATCCCGGCGTTCTTCGAGCCGGAGCCGCGTCTGGAGCTGATGAACGAACTCGGCGTCGACCGCAGCCTGATGTTCCCGACGCTGGCCAGCCTCATCGAGGAGCGCTTGCGCGACAATCCGGTCGCCATCCACGTCATCGTCCACTCGCTCAACCAGTGGCTGGACGAGGTCTGGGGCTTCAACTACCAGAACCGCATCTTCACCACCCCGGTCATCACCCTGCCGATCGTCGAGAAGGCGATCGAAGAGCTGGAGTGGGCAGTCAAGCGAGGCGCCCGCGCCATCCTGATCCGCCCGGCCCCGGTGCCCGGCTTCCGTGGCCCGCGTTCGTTCGCGCTGCCCGAGTTCGACCCCTTCTGGGAGCGCTGCGTCGAGTACGACGTGTTCGTCGGCATGCACTCCTCGGACAGCGGCTACTCGCGCTACACCTCGGAATGGGACGGCACGGTGCAGGAGATGCTGCCGTTCCAGACCAATGCCATGTCGATCCTCAACGAGTGGCGCCCGATCCAGGATGCGGTGGCCTCCTGGGTGATCCACGGTGCCCTGTTCCGCTTCCCGAAGCTCAAGGTGGGCATCGTCGAGGCCGGGTCGAAATGGATGTTCCCGCTGCTGGATTCGATGGCCGAGGTCTACAAGAAGGCCCCGGAGGCCTTCTTGGGCAACCCCATCGAGGAGATCAAGAACCGCATCTACGTCAGCCCGTTCTACGAAGAGGGCATCGACGACCTGATCAACCTGATCGGCGTGGACCAGGTGCTCTACGGCTCCGACTGGCCGCACCCGGAGGGCCTGGCCGAGCCGACCCACTACGTGACCGCGCTCGAGCACCTGGCCGTCGAGGATCAGGCCAAGATCATGGGCGGCAATTTGGGCCGCCTGGTCACGCTCTAAGGGGCCGACACATCAATCAGTGGCAGACCATCCCCGCGATGGTCTTGAGTGCAGCGGACCGTTTCGGCGACACGGACGCGGTCGTCGACTATGGCGACAATCCGGCCGGGGCCGACGGTCCGCTGCGTCTGTCCTTCACCGAACTGGTCGAGCGCATCCGGAAGGCCTCGGGTGCGTTCGTCGAGTTCGGCATCGCCAAGGGGGACCGGGTCGCGGTCTGGGCCCCCAACTCCGCCGAGTGGATCATCGCCGCGTTCGGGATCATGGTCGCCGGCGGCGTGCTGGTTCCGGTCAACACCCGGTTCAAGGCCGAAGAGGCCGCCGACGTGGTGGCGCGCAGCGGTGCCAAGGCGGTATTGGTCCAAAAAGGTTTCCTCGGACAGGATTTCACTTTCTCAGAGACTGATCTCGATGTTCCGACCATCGATCTGAAGTCCGACTTCCTGAGTAGTGGAAGCCCGTACACGCGCGATGTGGAGCCCACCGACATCGCCGATGTCATCTTCACCTCGGGCACCACCGGTAGGCCCAAGGGCGCGATGATGAACCATCGCCAGACGCTGCGGGCCTACGAGGAGTGGGCCACCCTGGCGGATCTGCGCGAGGGCGATCGCTATCTGATGATCAACCCGTACTTCCACACCTTCGGGTTGAAGGCCGGGTTGGTGGCGTCCTTCCTGCGCGGTGCGACGATGCTGCCGGTGGCGGTGTTCGACGTCGACAACGTAGTGGAACTGATTGAGCGCGAACGCATCACGATGCTGCCGGGCCCGCCCACGCTCTACCACTCGCTGCTGGCCGTAGCGGACCGTGACCGGCTGGCGACGCTGCGGGCAGGGGTGACCGGTGCCGCTGACATCCCGGTGGAACTGGTGCGTCGTATCCGCGAAGAGCTGCCGTTCCAGACGTTGATGACCGGCTACGGCCTCACCGAGGCGGGCAACGTCACGCTGTCACGTCCGGGTGATTCGGCCGAGGATGTGGCCACCACCGCCGGGCTGCCGTGCGAGGGGATGGACGTGCGCATCGCTGACGACACCGAGGTGCTGGTGCGCGGCTACAACGTGATGCAGGGCTACCTGGACGATCCGGCGGCCACTGCCGAGGCGATCGATCCCGACGGCTGGCTGCACACCGGAGATCTCGGCGAGTTCACCGAGTCCGGACGGCTGCGGATCGTCGGCCGTAAGAAAGACATGTTCATCGTCGGAGGCTTCAACGCCTACCCGGCCGAGATCGAGGGATTCCTGCTCGAGCATCCGGCGATTGCCCAGGTTGCCGTCATCGGCGTCGCCGACGAGCGGATGGGGCAGGTCGGCAAGGCGTTCGTGGTGCTGCGGGACGAGCCCGGCGCGGCGATCGCTGCGGAGGAATTGATCGCCTGGAGCCGCGAGCGCATGGCTGGCTACAAGGTGCCCCGGTATGTCGAGTTTCTCGACGAACTACCACTCAATGCCACCGGCAAGGTGATGAAGAATGAGCTTGAGGCGCGGGTAACGGCGAGTCCGGGCTAAGTGAGCACACAGTGCGTAAACATCATTTCCGCAGGTAAATGCGCATTTATGCGCCTGCTGTCGATGATGTACTCTCGGGTCACTACCGCAAACTGATAACGTAATTCTCGTTAAGCAGGCTGCTGAACGGACAGGAGGTCGGCATGCCGTCCCGCAAGCCTTCGTCGCCGGTAATCGATACTAGCGAAGATGACGCGTCACCGAGCGACGCACTGAAACTGGCTGAACAGGCCGAAGCGGAGGCCGCAGAGGCCGAGGCCGTTGCGGCCGCCGCGCGGGCCAGGGCCCGCGCCATTCGGCTGCGTAACCAGGCCGACGCCGACAAGGACGCCGCGGACGCGACCGTGGCCGACGGTCCGGTTGACGAAGTGCCGACAACCGAGCCTGCCGACGTCCCCGATGCCGGCGAGTCCGATACCCCTGAGATCACCGACACCGCCGGCGTCGACGCAGAGGCAGGGGCCGTTGAGGCCGAACCGCTTGAAAAGGCAGAGCCAGAGGCCGCCGAGGGCACGTCGGCCCGCCGACTCCCGCGGGTGCGGGTTTCGGGTCTGTTCTGGAAGGTGCTCGCGACCTGCCTGACGCTCATCGTCATCGCTGGACTGCTCGGATTCAGCGGCTGGATGATCTGGCACAACCGCCAAGCCGAGCATCGCCAGCAGTTGGCGGCCGAGTACACCGCTGCCGCCCGCCAGACCGTCGTCACCCTCATGTCGCTGGACTTCAACCACGCTCAAGATGCCGTCAAGAACATCCTCGACAACTCGACGGGCGAGTTCCGGGAGGACTTCGAGGCGCAGTCGAAGGACTTCGTCAAGCTGGCCCAGGACGCAAAGGTGGTGACCGAGGCGAACGTGACGGGCGCCGCGGTGGACACCATGAGCGACAACAACGCCGTTGTGCTGGTCGCAGTGAACACCAAGGTGACCAACACCACCGGGGCCAACAAGCAACCGCGGCCGTGGCGAGTGGCCGTCAACATGGTCCGCGAAGGTGACCAGATCAAGCTGTCGAAAGTCGAGTTCGTGCCGTGACCCTGGACCAGGACATCAAAGAGACCGAGAAAGCCGACACCGAGACGGCAGTCGAGATCGAAGAGGGCGCCGAGGAGCAGGCCGAGACCGATGCGGCCGACGACAGCGACACGGCTGCTTCTGAGCCACCGGGAGGTTGGCGGCAGCGGCTGAAGATGCTGTGGTTCCCGCTGGCACTTGTGGTGGCGCTGATCGCGTCGGCCGCCCTGGCCGGATGGCTGTACTTCGCGCAGTTCCGCGTTGACCAGCAGACCGGTCCGGCAGCGTCGGCGACTGTGCTCAAGGCGGCCAGCGAAGGCACGACGGCGCTCCTGACCTACGCGCCGGACAGTCTCGACCGCGATTTCACGGCCGCAAAGTCACATCTGACCGGAGATTTTCTCTCGTACTACACCCAGTTCACGCAGGAGATCGTCGCCCCCGCCGCCAAGCAGAAGTCGGTCAAGACCACTGCGGCGGTCGTGCGTTCGGCCGTCTCGGAGATCCACCCCGATTCAGCGGTGGTGCTGGTGTTCGTGAACCAGGCCACGACGAGCGCCGAGAACCCCAACGGGAGTTTCACGGCCAGCGCCGTCAAAGTCGGGATGAGCAAGATCAACGGCAACTGGTTGATCTCGTCGTTCGACCCGGTGTAACGGCGCTACCAGCGAGGGGGCGTCAGTCCTGAGCGTGACGCTCGTACGCCCATCGCTCCAGCCACGTCTGTAGTTCGTGCACCGCCAGCGCGGTGATCACTGCGCTGAAGACAGCGAGGCCCAGCAATAGCGCACTCATGGCCGGCACCCCGCGTTGCCGTTGTGTTGGCGGCTCACGTGCAACCCGGGACGGTGCGGTGAGCCTGGGACCACGTAGTGCGTTACCTGCCTCGGTGCGGCGCCGTCGGGCGTGTCCAGGACAGACCGCTTGATGGCCTGGTAACGATCGCGCTCAGCGGCACACCAGGAGTCGGGCCAACCTTCGAGCAGGTCGCGGCTTCGGACCAGCCGGTGCAGGGCGGGATGGGTGACCGAAGGTGCCGGTCGTCCGTCGATCACCGCCATTGCCTCGTGCAATGCGAGCGCTTCGTGCCAGTCAACCTTCACCTCGGGGGCCAGGCTGACGTACTGGTGCCGCACCACGAGCAGGGCGTCTGCGCCCAACGGTCGCAATCGCCACAGCGCGGATCGCAACGAGGACACCGCCTTGTGTGGCGGGCTGCCCGGCCACAGCAGGTCGCATACCCAGCTGCGGTGCAGCTCGCGGCGCTTCACAGCGGCCAACGCCACCAACCGGCGACAGGACGGCGGCAAGACCACCGGCTCCATGTCGCGGTAGACGGCGAACTCGCCGAGGACGTTCAGCGTGAATTGCTTGGACACAACATCATCCTCGAGCGTGGCCGCGGCTCTGACATCAGTAGTGCACTACTCGTATTTCGAGTTTTTTCGGCGAGTTTCTGCGACCACGCCGCCGCGAATCCTCGCTCCGGCGTCCAGATGCGATGGAATTGCGGTGACACGTGGCGAAGAAGGGGCATACCAGGGTGAACGAAGTCAGGCCTAGTCCGGTTCAAACCCACCGGCTGAGCCGGATGGCCGGACGCGATCCGCACGAGCAGCACCGGGTGGCGACTCCGCTGGAATTGCTGTTCGACCTGACATTTGTAATCGCCTTCGGGGTGGCCGCCGCACAATTCGCGCATCTGATGGCCGAGGGGCACGTGTCGGCCGGGTTGGCGGGTTTTGGGTTCGCCGCGTTCGCGATCTGGTGGGCGTGGATGAACTTCACCTGGTTCGCCTCCGCCTACGACACCGACGACTGGATCTACCGGGTGATGACGATGCTCCAGATGGTCGGCGTCATCATCCTGGCGCTGGGCATACCGCCGGTGTTCACCTCCATCGAACACGGCGGGCACGTCGACAACGTGGTGATGGTGGCGGGCTATGTGGTGATGCGAATCGCGATGGTGGGGCAGTGGTTACGGGCCGCTGCGCAGGATCCGCCACGCCGGTCCGCGTGCCTGACCTATGCGTGTGCGGTCGTCGTCGCGCAGATCGGGTGGGTGGTGCAGATCTTCGTACAGACCTCGCTGACGGTCTTCTTCGTCACCGCCCTGATGCTGATGGTCGTCGAGATCAGCGGACCGATCCTGGCCGAGCGGTGGATGGGTGGCACCCCGTGGCACGCCCATCACGTCGCCGAGCGCTACGGGCTGCTGGCGATCATCGCGTTGGGTGAAGGAGTGGTCGGTACGGTGGCGTCCCTGACCGCGGCGGTGGGGGAGCACGGCTGGTCCACCGACGCCATCCTGCTCGTCGCTTCCGGAATCGGGCTGACCTTCGGGATGTGGTGGGTGTACTTCCTGGTTCCGGCCGGCGCATTGCTGCACGCCCAGCGCTCACTCTCGTTCTGGTACGGATATCTGCACCTGGCGGTGTACGCGGCGATCGTGGCCACCGGCGCCGGCTTGCACGTGGCGGCGTACTACGTCGACGGTCAATCGAAGCTGAGTTCGGTCGGTACCGTGCTGGCAGTGGCGATTCCGGTTGGCGTCTACCTGGCGGCGATGTTCGTCATCTACTCACTTCTTGTGGGGGATTTCGACCTGCTGCACGCGCTGTTGCTGGCGCTGGCCGCAGGGGTGCTCGTGGCCGCGGTGGCGCTGGCCGCAAACGGGACGTCGATGGCGGCGTGTCTGTTGGTCGTTACCGCGGCACCGCTGGTGGTGGTCGTCGGGTTCGAGGCGGTCGGGCACCGGCACGCCGCCGAGATCGTCGGTCGGCGCCTGGACGCTCACCGGCCAGGGTGAGTCTCGAAGCTTTCCAACAACATTCGTTCCTGCTCGGCCGCCAGCAGGCGGCGCGTCTTGTGGCGGGTGATCAGGATTCCGATCGTGGCCAGAATCCAGACCGCGTACTGCACTGACCAGGCCAGCCGGAACGATGCGAAAGAGTAGCTGTCGGCGCCGGACAGGATCAGGCCCATCGCCTGCATCACCAGCAGTGCCGCCAGGAAGCCACCCATGTTCACCATGCCCTGGGCGGTCCCGAGCGTGTGGCTCGGATTGAAGGTGCGGGCGAAGTCGAATCCGACCATCGAACCGGGACCGCCCACCGAGATGACGACGATGAGCACCACCAACAACCACACCGGCGCCGGGCCGGGCAAGGCCAGCACCACGGTCCACACCAGGGCGTTACTGGCGATGATCCAGAGCACCAGACGTGATCTGCGGTGCGGATGCCGGCCCGTGAATACGCCGATCATGATCCCGGCCGAGATCGCGGCCACCACTGAGACAGTCAGTAGCGAGCCTGCTGCGGTCTCCGAAAGTCCCTGCGCCACCGTCAGGTAGGGCACTCCCCACATCAGCGCGAACACCGTGACCGAGAACTGGGTGCCCATATGGGTGAAGAATCCGAGCCTGGTGCCGGGTCGCAGCCAGACGGTCTTGATACGGGACAGGCTGGCGTGCAGGGAGATCGGCTCGGACGTGAGCGCCGTGCCGTGCGGAGTGTTGCGGATCAGGGCCAGCGCCAACACGATCACCACGATTCCGAACGCTGCGACCGACAGGTATGCCGGTGTCCACCCCGACCCGGTGAGGATCGCGAGGAACGGGACCGCAGACAGGACCTGACCGAGCTGACCGCAGATCCCGGTCAGCTGTGCCACCAACGGAACGCGCGCCGGCTCGAACCAGTACGGCACCAAGCGAAGTACCGAGATGAAGGTCAATGCGTCGCCCAGGCCGACGATGGCCCGCGCACCGATCGCCGCGGGTAGCGACTCGCTGAGTGCGAGCACGAGTTGGCCGGCGGTCATCAGCGCGGCCCCACAGACGATGAGCACACGGGAGCCGAACCGGTCCAGCAGCAGTCCGGCTGGTACCTGGGCCGCGGCATAGACGATCACCTGCAGCACGACGAACGTGGACAGCACGCCAGGGCTCGCGGCAAATCTGTCGGCGGCCTGCAGGCCGGAGACGCCGAGGGTCGTGCGGTCGAGCACGGCGATGATGTACGCGAGTAGTCCGGTGGCCCAAACGATCCAGGGACGCACGCGGGCACCTTTCGTCAAATGTGTTTCTCGGGGCAGGCATACATGCTCTCGCACTCATGGGTGGCCAAGCGACCGGAGTTGATTGTCGCGGCTGTGAATTTCGTCTCGAGGCCCGCTCTGCCGCGATTCATAGAGTTGGCTGAAAATGCACTCTCACGTGTAACTGGGAACAGGTGGTGCGGCATATGTGCAGATAACCGGGCTGCTTATGTACATGGAGGGCGGCGGGGTCGCTCAGCCGTGAATTCGCTCGCAGTATTAATCGGGGAGTAGGGTGTCGGCATGAATCGCTGTTCAATCCGACGCGGAGGACGTCGGCTTGGTTGAGTATCGTCTGGAAGACCTGGCGCGTATTTCCGGCGTCAGCGCTCGCAATATCCGCGCTTATCGTGAGCGCGGACTGCTGGATTCGCCGCGGCGCGTCGGGCGCTCGGCGTACTACGGCGAGCGGCACCTGGCTCAGTTGACGGCGATCAGCCAGCTACTGGCCAAAGGTTTCAACTCGGCGCACATCGCCGAGTTCTTCGCGGGCTTGCGTGGCGGCAAGGATCTGCCCGGTGCTCTGGGAATCCAGGCCTCGGACTGGTGCCGGCCGAAAACACTGACACTGAACGTGGATCCGGCCGACGAGGATGTCCGCACGCTCGTGGAGTTCGGATTGCTGGACATCGTGGAGGGCCTGGAGGGCCCAGAGCGCGTCGAGGCCCCCGCGGAGGTGGTCGACCCGGCATTGGCCGCGCTGGTCACCGGCGCCGAGGACCAGCGGCGCTCCATCCGGATCATTGCCCACCTCGCCAAGTCGACCGATGCCGCGATCGATCAGGTGGCCGAGTCGGCTGTCGCGGCGCTCGCCGCATGCCGGGGCGTCTCGTCCGATACCGACTTGCGGGAGCTGGCCCAGGCCGTGGTCTCGGTTGGATTGGAGCGGGCCCTGCGGACCCGTTTGGCAACCGCTGAATAAGGCCTGTTCAGACCCGATCGGGGCAGGTGTGAACCTTGATGTACCTGTGGTCGGTGGCGTCGAAGTGAATATTGAGGAACTTGTCGTAATCTGAGGCACGTGTCGATATCCCGACGCGACCTGCTCAAATACGCGGCGGCTGCACCCGCGCTGATCGGGCTGGGTACCGGCCTGGCGTCCGTCGGCGCCGGAGTGACCGCCCCTCCGGCCGGCGCTGCGCCGCTGGGTGTCCTGCTCGATTACGCCGCCGGCGTCATCCCTGCTGCCGATATCCGCACGTCAGGAGCCATCGGGGCAATTCGCTACGTCTCCGACCGCAGGCCCGGCGGTGCGTGGATGCTCGGTAAGCCGATTCAGTTGCCCGAAACCCGGGATCTGTACCAGAACGGCCTCAAGATCGTGTCCTGCTATCAGTACGGCAAGGAGCACACCGCCGACTGGCTGGGCGGGCAGAACGCCGGGATTCAGCACGCCAAGCGCGGCTGGCAGTTGCACTCCTCTGCGGGCGGATCGGTGGGGGCGCCGATCTACGCGTCGATCGACGATGATCCGAGCTATGAGCAGTACAAGCAGCAGGTAGCGCCGTATCTACGCGGCTGGGAGGCCGTGCTGGGGCACCAGCGGGTCGGCGTGTACGCCAACTCCAAGACGATCGAATGGGCTCTGCAGGACGGGCTGGGCTCGTACTTCTGGCAGCACAACTGGGGCTCGCCGGGCCGGGTCGCCCACTCTGCCGCACACCTGCATCAGGTCGAGATCGACAAGCGCAACGTCGGCGGGATCGGCGTGGACATCAACCACATCCTCAAGCCGCGATTTGGTCAGTGGGACTGAAATAGTTACCGACGAGTAAGATATTTCAGCAAACTTTTTGCTCGGATGCGCGAGATTCGCTGGACAGAATCGGCCCGATTGTCTGCTGGATCGCGGCTGCTCGGGAGCCTCGGATGCAACGGAAAATTTAGGTAACGATTCGATAACAATACTGCCTTGATCTGCACAGTTATGGCTACTCGACCGTAACCACCTGCCAGCAGGACGTTTGTCCCGAATGGCTTTGGCCGCCAGTCTGTGCTGCGTTACGTTACCGGCGGTTACCCATGCGTAGAACTCGCCAGTAACCAATCTGGGCGGAAAACGCCTACCCCCTCTTATGACACTCTTAGTGCGGCGGGAATGTGAGTGACACCGTCCGGAGAGCTCCGGCGGCCGGCATTCCAGCCTGATTCGACGCTGAATCGCCGTTGGCCTGTCGCCCGGGCAGCCCACACCGCCCCAGACATGCAGACAGACACCGAGCACCGCACCGCGACAGCCACACGCGACACCATTCACCGCAGAACCACAGCAGCACCGAGGAGATAGCGCCAGTGACGATCTACGAACACGACCGGGTGTCCGCCGGTCGCAACGACGACTCAGGATCCGACGGTCGGCAGGCTGACTCCACGCACGCCCTCGTCGACCGGCTGAGCGCCGGAGAGCCCTACGCCGTCGCCTTTGGCGGCCAGGGCAGCGCCTGGCTGGAGACTCTTGAGGAATTGGTGTCCTCGGCCGGTATCGAGGCCGAACTGGCGACCCTGGCCGGCGAGGCCGAGTTGCTGCTCGAGCCGGTGGCCGCCGAACTCGTCGTGGTGCGGCCTATCGGGTTCGAGCCGCTGCAGTGGGTTCGCGCGCTGGCCGCCGAGGAGCCGGTGCCGTCCGACAAGCAGCTGACCTCTGCTGCCGTGTCGGTGCCCGGTGTCCTGCTCACCCAGATCGCCGCGGTGCGCGCACTGGCCCGTCAGGGCATGGACCTGGCCGCCACCCCGCCGGTGGCCGTCGCCGGGCATTCCCAGGGCGTGCTGGCCGTCGAGGCCCTGGCCGCCAAGGGCGCCAGGGATGTGCAGCTGCTGGCGCTGGCGCAGCTGATCGGCGCGGCAGGCACCCTGGTGGCCCGTCGCCGCGGGATCACCGTGCTGGGTGACCGTCCGCCGATGGTGTCGGTCACCAATGCCGAGCCCGAGCGCATCTACGAACTGCTCGAAGAGTTCAGCCAGGACGTCCGCACCGTGCTGCCCCCGGTGCTGTCCATCCGCAACGGTCGGCGCTCCGTTGTGATCACCGGCACACCTGAGCAGCTGTCGCGGTTCGAGCTCTACTGCAACCAGATCGCTGAGAAGGAAGAGGCCGAGCGCAAGAGCAAAGTCCGCGGCGGCGCGGTCTTCGCTCCGGTCTTCGACCCGGTGCAGGTCGAAGTCGGTTTCCACACCCCGCGTCTGGCCGACGGCGTCGAGATCGTCGCCCGTTGGGCCGAGGCCGTCGGAATCGACGTCAAGCTCGCCCGCGAGATGGCCGAAGCCATCCTCGTCAGCCAGGTGGACTGGGTCGACGAGATCACCGAACTGCACGAGGCCGGCGCCCGCTGGATTCTGGACCTCGGCCCCGGCGACATCCTGACCCGCCTGACCGCCCCGGTGGTCCGCGGGCTCGGCATCGGGATCGTGCCCGCCGCGACCCGCGGTGGCCAGCGCAATCTGTTCACCATCGGTGCGGTGCCCGAGGTGGCCCGGCCGTGGTCGAGCTACGCCCCGACCGTGGTGAGCCTGCCCGACGGATCGGTCAAGCTTTCGACCAAATTCACCCGGCTCACCGGACGCTCGCCGATCCTGCTGGCCGGTATGACGCCCACCACAGTGGACGCCAAGATCGTCGCGGCCGCAGCAAACGCCGGCCACTGGGCCGAGCTCGCCGGCGGCGGGCAGGTCACCGAGCCGATCTTCAACGATCGCATCGCCGAATTGGGCGAGCTGCTGGAGCCCGGCCGGGCCATCCAGTTCAACACCTTGTTCCTCGATCCGTACCTGTGGAAGCTGCAGGTCGGCGGCAAGCGGCTGGTGCAGCGCGCCCGCCAGTCCGGTGCGCCGATCGACGGTGTCGTGGTCAGTGCCGGCATCCCGGACCTGGAAGAGGCCGTCGACCTGATCGGCGAACTCAATGACCTCGGCATCAGCCACGTGGTGTTCAAGCCGGGCACCGTCGAGCAGATCCGCTCGGTCATCCGGATCGCGGCCGAGGTGCCCACCAAGCCGGTGATCGTGCACATCGAGGGCGGCCGCGCCGGTGGCCACCACTCGTGGGAGGACCTCGACGACCTGCTGCTGGCCACCTACTCCGAGCTGCGCAGCCGGTCCAACATCACCATCTGCGTCGGCGGTGGCATCGGCACCCCCGAGCGGTCCGCGGAATACCTGTCCGGCCGCTGGTCGGCCACCCACGGCTACCCGCTGATGCCGATCGACGGCATCCTGGTCGGCACCGCCGCCATGGCCGCCCTTGAGGCCACCACCAGCCCGCAGGTCAAGCAGCTGCTGGTGGACACCAAGGGCACCGAGGCATGGGTCGGCGCGGGCAAGGCCTCGGGCGGCATGGCCTCCGGCCGCAGCCAGCTCGGCGCCGACATCCACGAGATCGACAACACCGCGTCGCGCTGCGGCCGGCTGCTCGACGAGGTGGCCGGTGACGCCGACGCCGTGGCCGCGCGCCGCGACGAGATCATCGCCGCGATGGCCGACACCGCCAAGCCGTACTTCGGTGATGTCGCCGACATGACCTACCTGCAGTGGCTGCGCCGCTACATCGAGCTGTCCATCGGCGAGGGCAACAGCACCGCCGACACCAAGCGTGACGACTCGCCGTGGCTGGACATCACCTGGCGCGACCGCTTCGAGCAGATGCTCAAGCGCGCCGAAGCACGTTTGCACGCACAGGATTTCGGTTCGATCGAGACGCTGTTCGATGCCGACGGCGACGGCCGGGCGCTGCTGGAGGACCCGAAGGCCGCGCTGGCCGCGCTGGTCTCGGCCTACCCGGACGCCGCTTCGGTGCAGCTTCACCCGGCCGATGTGCCGTTCTTCGTCGAGCTGTGCAAGACGCTGGGCAAGCCGGTCAACTTCGTCCCGGTGATCGACAAGGACGTGCGCCGGTGGTGGCGCAGCGACTCGCTGTGGCAGGCCCACGATGCGCGCTACGACGCCGATCAGGTGTGCGTCATCCCCGGCACCGCCGCGGTGGCCGGCATCACCCGGGTCGACGAGCCCGTCGGTGAATTGCTGGACCGCTTCGAGCAGGCCGCCGTCGACGAGGCGCTGGCCGCCGGCGCCCAGCCGCAGGCCGTGCTGTCGCGCCGTCAGGGCCGCGGCGATGTGACCGGTCCGCTGGCCGTGCTGCTCGACGCCCCCGACGTGTTGTGGGCCGGTCGCACCTCGGTCAACCCGGTGCACCGGATCGCCCCGGCTGCCGAGTGGCAGGTCCGCGAGAACCGTTCCGCCACAAATGCTTCCACCGGAGCCCGCCTTGAGGTCGCCGATGATCAGCACGTGGTGCTGTCGGTGCCGCTGTCGGGAACCTGGATCGACATCCGGTTCACCCTGACCGAGGCCATCCGCAGCGGTGGCGCACCCGTCGTCGAGGTCGCCGACGCCGCGACCGCGATGCGTTCCGTGCTCGCCATCGCCGCGGGCGTCGACGGACCGGACGCGCTGCCTCCCGTCGTCGACGGGACCGCCAAGGTCACCGTCGCCTGGAACCCCGAGCAGGTCGCCGATCACACCGGCGTCACCGCCACCTTCGGTGCGCCGCTGGCGCCGACGCTCACCGTCGTCCCGGATGCCCTGGTCGGCCGTTGCTGGCCCGCGGTGTTCGCCGCGATCGGGTCGGCTGTCACCGACTCCGGATTCCCGGTCGTCGAAGGTCTGCTGAGCCTGGTGCACCTTGACCACGCCGCGCACCTGCTGGCTGCGCTGCCTGCCGAGCCCGCCGAATTGGCCGTCACCGCAACGGCTTCGGCCGCCTACGACACCGAGGTCGGCCGAGTTGTGCCGGTTTCGGTGACCGTGCGCAGCTCCGACGGCACCGAGCTGGCCAAGCTGGAGGAGCGGTTCGCCATCCGCGGCCGTACCGGCGAGGCCGAGCTGACCGACCCGGTCCGGGCCGGCGGTGCGATCTCGGGCAACGCCACCGACACCCCGCGTCGTCGCCGGCGCGACGTCACGGTCGGTGCACCCGTGGACATGCGGCCGTTCGCCGTGGTGTCCGGTGACCACAACCCCATCCACACCGACCGGGCAGCCGCGCTGCTCGCTGGTCTGGAATCGCCGATCGTGCACGGCATGTGGCTGTCGGCCGCGGCGCAGCACGTCGTCACCGCCACCGACGGCAAGCCGATCCCGCCGGCCAACCTGGTCGGCTGGACCGCCCGCTTCCTGGGCATGGTCAAGCCGGGCGACGAGGTCGACTTCCGCGTCGACCGGGTCGGAATCGACGTCGGCGCAGAGGTTGTCGAGGTTCAGGCCCGCATCGGCTCGGAGCTGGTGATGGCCGCGACCGCGCGGCTCGCGGCGCCCAAGACCGTCTATGCGTTCCCCGGCCAGGGCATTCAGTCCAAGGGCATGGGCATGGAGGTCCGGGCCCGGTCCAAGGCCGCCCGCAAGGTGTGGGACAAGGCCGACAAGTTCACCCGTGACACGCTGGGCTTCTCGGTGCTGCACGTGGTCCGCGACAACCCGACGTCGCTGATCGCCTCCGGTGTGCACTACGAGCACCCCGAAGGTGTGCTGTACCTGACCCAGTTCACCCAGGTCGCGATGGCCACGACGGCTGCGGCCCAGGTCGCCGAGATGCGTGAGCAGGGCGCGTTCGTCGAGGGCGCGATCGCCTGCGGTCACTCCGTCGGCGAGTACACCGCGCTGGCCTGCGTGTCCGGCGTCATCGAGCTCGAAGGTCTGCTGGAGGCGGTGTTCCACCGTGGCTCCAAGATGCACGACATCGTGCCGCGGGATGAGCGGGGCCGGTCCAACTACCGGCTGGCTGCGATCCGGCCGTCGCAGATCGACCTCGCCGACGAGGATGTCGAGAGCTTCGTCGCCGAGATCGGCGAGCGCACAGGTGAATTCCTGCAGATCGTGAACTTCAACCTCCGCGGTTCGCAGTACGCGATCGCCGGAACCGTGCGGGGCCTGGAAGCGCTGGAGGAAGAGGTCGAGCGGCGCCGTGAGATCAGCGGCGGCAAGCGGTCCTTCATCCTGGTGCCCGGCATCGACGTGCCGTTCCACTCCAGCGTGCTGCGGGTGGGCGTGGACGACTTCCGGCGCAGCCTGGAACGCGTCCTGCCGCGCGACCGCGATCCGGAATTGGTGGTCGGGCGCTACGTCCCGAACCTGGTGCCCCGCCCGTTCACGCTGGACCGCGATTTCATCCAGGAGATCCGCGACCTGGTGCCGGCAGAGCCGCTCGACGAGATCCTCGCGGACTACGACACCTGGCGTAACGAGAAGCCCAGCGAGTTGATGCGCAAGGTCGTCATCGAGCTGCTCGCCTGGCAGTTCGCCAGCCCGGTGCGCTGGATCGAAACCCAGGACCTGCTGTTCATCGAAGAAGCTGCGGGAGGCCTCGGCGTCGAGCGGTTCGTCGAGATCGGCGTGAAGAACGCGCCGACGGTCGCCGGACTGGCCACCAACACGCTGAAGCTGCCCGAGTACGCCCACAGCACCGTCGAGGTGCTCAACGCCGAGCGCGATGCCGCGGTGCTGTTCGCCAGCGACACCGACCCGGAACCGGAGCCTGAGGTCGAAGAAGCGGCCCCGGCGGCGGCTTCCGAGGCCGCTCCTGCTGCTGAGGCCGCCCCGGCCCCGGCAGCCGCCCCGGCTGCTCCGTCCGGTGGCCCACGGCCCGACGACATCACGTTCGACGCGGCCGACGCCACCGTGGGTCTGATCGCGCTGAGCGCCAAGATGCGCATCGACCAGATCGAGGGGCTGGACTCGATCGAGTCCATCACCGACGGTGCGTCCTCGCGCCGCAATCAGCTGCTGGTGGACCTGGGCTCCGAGCTGAACCTGGGTGCCATCGACGGTGCCGCCGAGGCGGACCTGGGCGCGCTCAAGGGACAGGTCAGCAAGCTGGCCCGCACCTACAAGCCGTTCGGCCCGGTGCTCTCGGACGCCATCAACGATCAGCTGCGCACCGTGTTCGGCCCGTCGGGCAAGCGCCCGGCCTACATCGCCGAGCGCGTCACCAAGACCTGGGAGCTGGGTCCGGGCTGGGCCAAGCACGTCACCGTCGAGGTGGCGCTGGGCACCCGTGAGGGCAGCAGCGTTCGCGGCGGCGATCTGGGTGCTCTGCACCCGGGCGCGCTGGCGACTGCCGCCGACGTCGACAAGGTCATCGACGCCGCGGTCGTCGCGGTGGGCGCCCGCCAGGGCGTGCCGGTGAGCCTGCCCTCGGCCGGCGGTGCCGGTGGCGGCGGTGTGGTGGATTCGGCCGCGCTGAACGAGTTCGCCGAGAAGGTCACGGGTCCCGACGGCGTGCTGGCCTCGGCCGCCCGCCTGGTGCTGGGCCAGCTCGGCCTGGACGCTCCGGTCGGTGCCCCCGAGGCTGCCACCGACGCCGAGCTGATCGACCTGGTCACCACCGAACTCGGTTCGGACTGGCCGCGATTGGTGGCTCCGGCGTTCGACGCCAAGAAGGCTGTCGTGTTCGACGACCGCTGGGCCAGCGCCCGTGAGGACCTGGTCAAGCTGTGGCTGGCTGACGAGGGCGAGATCGACGCCGAGTGGCCGCGCCTGTCGGAGCGCTTCGAGGGTGCCGGACATGTCGTTGCCACGCAGGCGAATTGGTGGCAGGGCAAGGCGCTGGCCGCCGGCCGTACCATCCACGCCTCGCTGTTCGGTCGCATCGCGGCCGGCGCGGAGAACCCGGGCAAGGGCCGCTACAGCGATGAGGTCGCCGTGGTGACCGGTGCGTCGAAGGGCTCGATCGCCTCGTCGGTCGCCGGGCAGCTGCTCGACGGCGGCGCCACGGTCATCGCCACCACCTCGCGTCTGGACGACGACCGGTTGGCGTTCTACAAGGAGCTCTACCGCGAGAACGCCCGCTTCGGTGCCACCCTGTGGGTGGTCCCGGCCAACATGGCGTCCTACGCCGACATCGACAAGCTGGTCGAGTGGGTCGGTAGCGAGCAGATCGAAAGCCTTGGGCCGCAATCGATCCACCTCAAGGATGCGCAGACCCCGACGCTGCTGTTCCCGTTCGCCGCACCGCGCGTGGCCGGGGATCTGTCGGAGGCGGGTTCACGCTCCGAGATGGAGATGAAGGTGCTGTTGTGGGCCGTGCAGCGGCTCATCGGCGGGCTGTCGACGATCGGTGCCGAGCGCGACATCGCCTCACGGCTGCACGTGGTGCTGCCGGGCTCGCCCAACCGCGGCATGTTCGGCGGCGACGGCGCTTACGGCGAATCCAAGTCCGCGCTCGACGCGTTGGTGAACCGCTGGAGCGCCGAAGCTTCGTGGGCTGACCGGGTCAGCCTGGCGCACGCGCTGATCGGCTGGACCAAGGGCACCGGGCTGATGGGGCACAACGATGCCATCGTCAGCGCGGTCGAGGAGGCCGGCGTCACCACCTACACCACCGCCGAGATGGCAGCCATGCTGCTGAACCTGTGCACGGTGGACGCGAAGGTGGCCGCGGCCAACGCCCCGGTCAAGGCGGATCTGACCGGCGGACTGGGCGACATCAAGATCGACATGGCCGAGCTGGCTGCCAAGGCCCGTGAAGACATGTCCAGTGCCGCAGGCGGATCCGAGGACGACGAGGACGAAGGCGCGATCGCCGCACTGCCGTCCCCGCCGCGTGGACACAACCCGGCCCCCGCGCCGGAGTGGGCCGATCTCGACGTCGACCCGGCCGACCTGGTGGTCATCGTCGGCGGTGCCGAACTCGGGCCGTACGGCTCGTCGCGCACCCGCTTCGAGATGGAGGTCTCCGGCGAGCTGTCGGCGGCCGGCGTGCTGGAACTGGCCTGGACGACCGGTCTGGTCAAGTGGGAAGACGATCCCAAGGCCGGCTGGTACGACACCCAGACCGGTGAGCTGGTTCCCGAATCGGAGATCGTGGAGCGCTACCACGACGCCGTGGTGGAGCGCTGCGGCATCCGCGAGTTCGTCGACGACGGTGCGATCGATCCCGATCACGCCTCGCCGCTGCTGGTCAGTGTGTTCCTGGACAAGGACTTCAGCTTCGTGGTGTCCAGCGAGGCCGACGCCCGGGCGTTCGTGTCCTTCGACCCCGAGCACACTGTGGCCTTGCCGGTGCCGGATTCCGGTGACTGGCAGGTGATCCGCAAGGCGGGCACCGAGATTCGGGTTCCGCGCAAGACCAAGCTGTCGCGCACGGTCGGTGCCCAGATCCCCACCGGGTTCGACCCGACGGTGTGGGGCATCACCCCGGACATGGCCAGCTCGATCGACCGGGTGGCGCTGTGGAACATCGTGGCGACAGTGGACGCGTTCCTGTCCTCGGGTTTCACCCCGACCGAGCTGATGCGTTGGGTGCACCCGAGCCTGGTGGCCTCCACCCAGGGCACCGGCATGGGCGGCATGACCTCGATGCAGACCATGTACCACGGCAACCTGCTGGGTAAGTCCAAGCCGAACGACATCCTGCAGGAGGTGCTGCCGAACGTCGTTGCGGCACACGTCATGCAGTCCTACGTCGGCGGCTACGGCGCGATGGTCCACCCGGTCGGCGCGTGCGCCACCGCGGCGGTCTCGGTCGAGGAGGGGGTCGACAAGATCCGTCTCGGCAAGGCCGACCTGGTGGTGGCCGGCGGCTTCGACGATCTGACCCTGGAAGCCATCATCGGCTTCGGTGACATGGCGGCCACCGCCGACACCGAGATGATGCGGGCCAAGGGCATCAGCGACTCGAAGTTCTCTCGCGCCAACGACCGTCGTCGTCTCGGCTTCCTGGAAGCCCAGGGCGGTGGCACCATCCTGCTGGCCCGCGGTGATCTCGCCGTCAAGATGGGCCTGCCGGTGCTGGCCGTCGTCGGTTACGCGCAGAGCTTCGCCGACGGTGTGCACACCTCGATCCCGGCTCCGGGCCTGGGTGCCCTGGGCGCCGGGCGTGGCGGCAAGGATTCGCAGCTGGCCCGCTCGCTGGCCAAGCTGGGCGTCGGCGCCGACGA
This sequence comes from Mycobacterium sp. IDUB_17, assembly GCF_055419465.1. Taxonomy (NCBI): domain Bacteria; kingdom Bacillati; phylum Actinomycetota; class Actinomycetes; order Mycobacteriales; family Mycobacteriaceae; genus Mycobacterium; species Mycobacterium sp. IDUB_17. Next base: position 221,923 of record NZ_JBVAXS010000005.1, read on the forward strand.
CATCGCGGTGATCTCCAAGCACGACACCTCGACGCTGGCCAACGATCCCAACGAGACCGAGCTGCACGAGCGGCTGGCCGACTCGATGGGTCGCTCACAGGGTGCTCCGCTGTTCATCGTCAGCCAGAAGACGCTGACCGGGCACGCCAAGGGCGGCGCGGCGGTGTTCCAGATGATGGGTCTGTGCCAGATCCTGCGCGACGGCGTCATCCCGCCGAACCGCAGCCTGGACTGCGTCGACGACGAGCTGGCCACCTCCGGCCACTTCGTCTGGGTGCGCGAAACCCTCGACCTGCGCGGCAAGTTCCCGCTCAAGGCCGGTCTGGTCACCAGCCTCGGGTTCGGTCACGTGTCGGGCCTGGTTGCCCTGGTGCACCCGGAGGCGTTCATCGCAGCGTTGGATCCGGCCGAGCGCGACGACTACCGCAAGCGGGCCGAGCAGCGCACGCTCGCCGGTCAGCGTCGGTTGGCCGGGGCGATCGCCGGTGGGCGTCCGATGTACGAGAAGCCCGCCGATCGCCGGTTCGACCACGACGTGCCGGAGAAGCGTCAGGAAGCAGCGATGTTGCTGAATGCCGACGCTCGACTCGGTGACGACGATCTCTATGTGCGGTGAGTGCGTGCACGGAGAGGTGAGCTAGGTTCGCTTCCATGGCGATTGTGGGAGTAGGCATCGATCTGGTTTCCATACCTGAGTTCGCCGAGCAGGTAGACCGGCCGGGAACCGTATTCGCCGAGACGTTCACGCCAGGTGAGCGCCGGGACGCCGCGGACAAGAGTTCGTCGGCGGCCCGGCACCTGGCGGCCCGGTGGGCGGCCAAGGAAGCTGTGATCAAGGCCTGGTCGAGTTCACGGTTCTCCAAGCGGCCGGCCCTGCCGGAGGGGATCCACCGCGATATCGAGGTGGTCACCGACATGTGGGGCCGGCCCAAGGTGCGGCTGTCCGGTGAGATCGCCAAGCACCTTGAGACGGTGACCATTCACGTCTCGCTCACCCATGAGGCCGATACCGCCGCCGCGGTGGCCATCATCGAGGAGCTCTGACCCTTCCTCCGCGAACAGACGCCTAGGTACCCGGATCGCCCCGATTTCGGGTACCGGAGCGTCTGCTCGCGCGGGGGTGGTGACGGTCTAGTGTCGTCAGCATGGCTGATGTCGTGCAGCGGGTGCAGCAGGTGTTGCCGTCGGTTCGGTCCGACCTGGAGGACCTGGTCCGCATCCAATCGGTGTGGGCCGACCCGGCCCGGCGTGACGAAGTGCACCGCAGTGCCGAGGCGGTCGCAAAGCTGTTGTCGGAAGCGGGCTTTCCCGACGTTCGCATCGTCAGCGAAGGCGGTGCACCTGCGGTCATCGCGCACTACCCGGCACCGGCGGGAGCGCCCACGGTCTTGCTGTACGCCCATCATGACGTGCAGCCCGAAGGGGATCCGGCCCAGTGGGACTCCGCACCGTTCGAGCCCACCGAACGTAACGGCCGGCTCTACGGTCGCGGCACCGCCGACGACAAAGCTGGTATCGCAACACATCTGGCCGCGGTAAGGGCCTTCGACGGAAAGCCTCCGGTAGGCGTCACGGTGTTCGTCGAAGGCGAGGAGGAGTCCGGTTCGCCGTCACTGGGGGCATTGCTGGCTGCGCACAAAGACGCTTTGGCCGCCGACGTCATCATCATCGCCGACTCCGACAACTGGAGCACCGAGATCCCGGCGTTGACCGTGACGCTGCGTGGTCTGGCCGACTGCGTGGTCGAGGTGGCCACCCTGGATCACGGCCTGCATTCGGGCCTGTGGGGCGGCGTCGTGCCCGACGCGTTGAGCGTGCTGGTGCGACTGCTGGCCAGCCTGCACGACGACGACGGCAATGTCGCGGTCTCCGGCTTGCACCAAGCGACCGCGGCCGACGTGGACCGCGGTGCGCACTGGGTCCGCCAGGAGTCCGGCCTGTTGGACGGGGTGTCCGAAATCGGTTCCGGCTCAGTGGTGCAACGCATGTGGGCGAAGCCCGCCATCACCGTCATCGGCATCGACACCACATCCATCGACAAGTCGTCGAACACCCTGATTCCACGCGCCCGCGCCAAGATCAGCATGCGGGTCGCGCCCGGCGGCGACGCCCACTCACATCTGGAGGCGTTGACCCGTCACCTCGAAGCCCATGTCCCGTGGGGCGCTCAGGTCACCGTCACGCCCGGCGACGTCGGCCAGCCGTACGCGATCGAGGCCTCGGGGTCGGTGTATGACGCGGCCCGTTCGGCGTTCCGCACCGCCTGGGGAACCGATCCGGTGGACATGGGCATGGGCGGATCGATCCCGTTCATCGCCGAATTCGCCGAAGCATTCCCGGCCGCGACGATTCTGGTGACCGGCGTCGAGGACCCCGGCACCCAGGCGCACAGCGTGAACGAAAGCCTGCACCTGGGCGTGCTGGAGAAAGCGGCGACGGCCGAGGCGCTGTTGCTCGAAGCGCTGGGCCGTTAAGCCGTCGGTGATTCAGACGCCGTAGGGCACGTGCCGGCACCAATGGAAAGTGCTCGGCAGGAGCGACAGCACTGCGGTCAGCGCGGCGAGGATGAAGCGGGCCAGGAAATCCCCGGCAGTGCCGGGGACAAGGACCAGCACTGCCAGCGTTTGTAACGCCATCACCGACGAAACCCCGGCCAGGATGTACAGACCGGGGATCTTACGGCGGAGCAGTTGAACCGCCCCGATCAACAGCAGAATGCCGTAGATCAGGTAAGTCGCGAAGATCAGCGTCAGTAGTCCGGTACCGCCCGACCCGGATGCCACGGCGGGGATGCCGAGAACGACTCCGACCAGCATCGAGAGTCCGCCGAGCACACCGAGCGCCGCGGCGGGCCAGCCTCAGTGTCCATGTCGTCCATCCTGGCGGCCTCGCGGATCAGATGGACAGATCGCGGCGCAACTTGGCGACATGACCGGTGGCACGCACGTTGTACTGCGCGACGGCGATCTTGCCCTTTTCGTCGACGACGAACGTCGAGCGGATGACGCCCTGAACGGTCTTGCCGTACATGGTCTTTTCGCCGAATGCACCCCAGGCCGTCAGCACCTCACGACCCGGATCGGACAGCAACGGGAAGGTCAGCTCTTCCTTGTCGCGGAACTTGGCGAGTTTCTCCGGCTTGTCGGGGGAGATGCCGACGACGTCGAGTCCGGCGCCGCTGAGTTCGGCGAGGCTGTCGCGGAAATCGCACGCCTGCTTGGTGCAGCCGGGCGTCGAGGCGGCGGGGTAGAAGTACACGATGACCTTGCGGCCCTTGTAGTCGGAGAGCTTGACGACGTTGCCGTCGGCGTCGGGCAGGCTGAAAGCCGGGGCGGTGTCTCCCACCTCGAGGCGCGGGGTTGGCGGCATGCGTGTATCCCTTCTTGTCGACCGGTTCCGTTGTCACGGCGCCGGCTGATCTAGGGTAGTGCGGCAGGGCAGCACGACGTGGAGCGGCTTGGAGGAGCAAACAGTGGCGAACCGGGACCCGGAGAGCATCAAGCGGGACATCGATCAGGCTCGCGATCAACTGGCGGTGACGGTCGACTCCCTGGCCGAGCGGGCCAACCCCCAGCGTCTGGCCGACGATTTCAAGTCGGCGGTGATCGGCTTCATCAAGAAGCCAGCCGTGACTGCGTCTTTGGCCGGTGCGGGCGTGCTGGTGGTGTTCGTGGTCGTTAGACGGATCAAGCGGCGCTGAGCTGATTTGCGGGGCGCGCGCTGTGCGCCCTGACGTGATACACGGGCCGCTGGGCGACGTTTTGATACGCCGCCTCAGCGGCTCTGTGGTTTGATACGCCGCTCAGCGGCTCAGGCCTATTTGTGCCGCTCAGCGGCGGCGGAACAGGAGCCAGTCCGCCAACGAGAAACTCGGGGGATTGGCGACGCGTCCGAGCCGATTGCAGCTATACACCATGACGGGCTGATTCGCAGCAACAAATGCCGAGGTTGATGCAGCTGTGGGGTCGACGCCACCATCGGTAGCCATCAGCTAACACCTCTTATCTTGGCGCAACCGCCACGGGGTACCGAACCACAACGAATCAGCTAACTTGAGATTAACACGGCTTCTTGCGTCTGACCAGCGAAAGCGCTGGTATTGAATACTAGACAGTAACTTACGGCGACGTCAACATCTGACTTGCCCGGCGGCCGGTCATGTTGCGACGCAGTTATCAGCACATTGTCGGCAGGCGTCAGCGGAGTGGTTTTCCGCGTCGCCAGGGTCGCTCACCGCAAAGTAATTCGGAGGTTTGGGCGGCAGTCGTAGGGTCGGCCGCCGACGCATCCGCTGATGTCGGCGGATTCGCCGAAAGTTTGCTGTGGCTGTGGCGTCGTGTGACGTCGTGTGGCGCGGCATTGGCTCCTCTGCCGTGATTTGGTGGAGAAAACGATTGGCAAACGTGGGCTCGTCTGGTAGCCCGAGGGGTTCCGCGCAACTCGGCGCTGATCTGCCGCGGTAGCTGAAATCCGCTGCATCGCAGGGCGGGAACGGCTCTTTCTCGTGGAACCGGTTGCCAGTGCATAGGTGTCCAGCTAAGGTCGACTTCGGGTCAGGATAGGGGAGTCGGGCCTGGGTCTTCATCTCGGCCGCAACGCGGACCGAACGTTTGACAAGGGGGTATTGCGTTGCAGCTAACTTATTTTCCGTTTGCCAGGATTGCTGCATGTGCCTTCGCCGGTGCAGCTGATCCCGACGGACTCATCGTCGGGATTCGCTGACAACACCCGATGGCTCATGTCGAACCTCTCGGTGGGGATGTGGGCCGTGGTCACACCGACTGGAGGTACCCATATGGCGCATGTGAGCGATGAAACCCTCGGCGATCTACGCCGGGAACTCGACCGCTTCAAAACCGAGCAGCACCGGGATAGCGGCTATGCCGCCGCGCATCTGGCAGGTGCGGTGGAGATGTTGTTGGAAGAGGCTGAACCCAGCATCGGCGACAGGCTCGCCGATCGGTATCGAGCCAGACAATAGATGTACCGCCGCAGTAACTCTCAACCCCTGAAACGCAAAAACCCTGCCGAGGCAGGGTTTTTGGTTGGTGCGCCGTCAGGGTTTCGAACCCCGGACCCGCTGATTAAGAGTCAGCTGCTCTACCAACTGAGCTAACGGCGCGCGTGAGAGAGACTAACAGGAGTTTCGCTCAACAGTGAAATCCGCTGGTGGCGGGCCTGGGACGTGGTTCCGGTGAGCCAGGGTTCCGCGGGACCCTTAGACTATTGCCAAGAATTTGCCGTCGACCGTGCGAGGGGTAGGACGAACATGGCGCAGGCCCAGACGGTGACCCGTCCGTATCGGGGTGTGTTCCGGCGAGCGGTGGTTGCCATGGTGCCGGCGATGATGCTGGGCCTGACGGCATGCGGGGGCGAAGATCCGCAGGGGCCGCAGCCGGTGATCACCGACAAGGGCACTCCTTACGGCGATCTGCTGGTGCCCAGGGTCAATGCCTCGGTGACCGACGGCGCGGTCGGGGTGACTGTCGATGCGCCGGTCACGGTGAGCGCCGAGAACGGTGTGCTCGGCGGTGTCACCATGACCAACGAAGACGGTGTCAGCGTCGCAGGGAAGTTCAGTGCCGACGGGCTGACGTGGTCGACCACCGACCGGCTGGACTACAACGAGCAGTACACCCTCAATGCGCAGTCGCTGGGGCTGGGTGGTGTCGCCAACCGCCGGCTGCGATTCGAGACGCACTCGCCGGCGAACCTGACGATGCCCTACGTCCTGCCCAACGACGGGGAAGTGGTCGGGGTGGGGCAGCCCATCGCCGTCCGCTTCGACGAGAACATCACCGACCGGGTGGCGGCTCAACGGGCCATCACGGTCAAGACCACTCCACGGGTCGAAGGCGCCTTCTATTGGCTCAACAACCGCGAAGTGCGTTGGCGTCCGGCCAAATACTGGAAGCCCGGCACCTCGGTGGACGTGTCTGTCAACACCTATGGCGTCGCGTTGGGCGACGGGTTGTTCGGCCAGGGCAACGTCACCACCCACTTCACGGTGGGCGACGAGGTGATCGCGTCCGCCGATGACAGCACGAAGACGCTGACCATCCGGCGCAATGGCGAGGTCATCAAGGCCATGCCGATTTCGATGGGCAAGAACAGCTCTCCGACCAACAACGGCGTCTACATCATCGGTGATCGCTTCGACCATATGGTCATGGATTCGTCGACCTACGGGGTACCGGTCAACTCGCCCAACGGTTATCGCACCGAGGTCGACTTCGCGACTCAGATGTCCTACAGCGGTATCTACGTCCACGGGGCCCCGTGGTCGGTGGGCAGCCAGGGCTACAGCAATGTCAGCCACGGCTGCCTCAATGTCAGCACCGCCAATGCCCGCTGGTTCTACGAGAACACCAAACGCGGCGACATCGTCGAGGTGACCAACACCGTGGGCTCGGTGTTGCCGGGCACCGAGGGCCTGGGGGACTGGAACATTCCCTGGGACCAGTGGCGCACCGGCAACGCCAGCACCTGATTCTCGGCACCGCCCGATTACCTGCGCGGTAATCGACAACGCGTCTCCAATCGGTGAATCTGACTGAGTCCCAGTTGATTACCGTGAAAGAGGCGATATGGCCGAGATCGACGACACCGTCACCGCATACCTGCGCACCTGGAATGCCACCGATACCGTCGAGCGGCGGGCGCTGCTGGAACAGCATTGGGCGCCGAGCGTCACCTACACCGATCCGCTGGCTGAGGTGAGCGGGCACGACGGTATCTCCGGCGCCATCGAGTCCGTCCAGGCCCAGTTCCCGGGCTATGTGTTCACACTCGTCAGCGGACCGGACGCCCACCACCAGCAGGCGCGTTTTCAGTGGGGTCTCGGTCCGCGCGATGCCGAGCCGTTGGTGGTCGGCTTCGACGTGCTGTCCACCGACCCCGAAGGACGGATACAGACCGTGCTCGGGTTCCTGGACCGGGTGCCCGCCTGACTACTTCACAGCGCGGTCCAGTGCCGCAAGCGATTCGGTGAGGAAGTCGCTGTCGAACGGCGGCATCCCGCCGATCTGGTCGCGGAAGCTCTGCGGGGTGTCGGTCCAGTCGTAGGTGATGGTGACGTCGGTCCGGTCGCCGTTGGGGGCCAGGTCGTAGCGCCAGCTCCAGCCGCCCGGTGCATGGTGGCCGGCCTCGTCGAGCTGGCCGGGCAGCCAGGCGATGGTCCGGTCCTTGTCGAACGCGGTCACCAGGTTGTGCATGACGTAATGGCCCCCGGCGGCCGGCAGGAACATGTTGATCGCGAACATCTGGCCGGTCCCGGTGATCGGCTTGGGGTCGATCGCGTCGCGCACCCAGTCGCCGGGTTCGGTGTCGCAATGCCGGGCCGGGTCGGACAGCACGGCGAACACCTGGGCCGGGGACGCGGAGATGGTCCGGTTGACGACGTAGCGTTCCTGGTCGGTTGATGCGGTCATCGAGAGTCCTTTCCGTACAGGCGGGCGACATCCGGGCTGTCCAGCCAGCCCGAGTATGTGGGTTGCGATGGCCACCCTTCTGGGGAATCGAGCCATTCCTCCTGCCGGCCGTACGGCAGCAGGTCGATCAGCGCGAAGGAGTGGCTGAGCTGTTCGGTGCCGCGGCCGTTGGTGTGCCAGGTGCGGTACACGGTGTCGCCGTCACGCAGGAACACGTTGACCGCGAATCCGCCGCCCGGCGCGGCGTCGACGTCGGTACCGAACGAGCTCTCCGACGCCGAGTACCAGTCCATCCGGTTACCGACCTTGTCGCGGTAGGCCAGTGCGTCGTCGATCGGTCCGTTGGTGACGATGACGAATCGGGCGTCGTAGTTGTTCAGGAAGTCGAGTCGGGTGAACTGCGACGTGAACCCCGTGCAGCCGCCGCACTGCCATTCGGCGCCGTCGGTCCACATGTGGTGGTAGGTGATCAACTGGGTGCGACCGTCGAATATGTCGGCCAGCCGCACCGGGCCGTCCGCGCCCATGAGCGTGTAGTCCGGTAGCGCCACCATCGGCAGCCGTCGTCGTGCCGCGGCGATCGCGTCCAGTTCCCGGGTGGCGGCCTTCTCGCGACGACGTAGGTCGTCGAGCGCGGTGCGCCAGGCGTGCTGGTCGACTATCGGAGGTTTTCCTGTCGTCATGAAGGGCTCCTGATTGCTGTTCGGAGAATCTCGTTCTCTTAAGTGGACCCACCGCGCGTCCGGAACTCATCGCACCCGGTAATGTCCGACGAGCGAAGGGTGGCCTAACACCTCGAGATGAACCATGGAGGTTGATCCAGAATGAGCGGTCAACGAGCCGATGCAGCCGGGCTGCGTCTCCTCGTCGTCGGTGCCTCGTCGGGCATCGGCCACGCTGTTGCGGTCAGTGCCACCGAACGCGGTGCCAAGGTCGCGGTGGCGGCACGGCGCATCGACCTGCTGAATTCCCTGGCGGAGGCGACCGGCGGGCACGCCTTCGAACTCGACGTCGAGGACTCCGCGGCGATCAGCCGAGTGGTCAACGACGCGGCGGACGCCCTGGGCGGCCTGGACGCTGTGGTGTTCACCAGCACGGTGATCCCGTTCGCCTACATCGAGGACACCGACGTCGCCACCTGGTTGCACGCATTCAGCGTCAACACCGTCGGCGCCAACAACGTGCTGCGTGCTGCGGCACCCCGACTGGCCGAGAACGGTGTGGTCCTGGTGGCGTCCAGCTACGACGTGGGCCGCCCGCGGGCCGGTGTGGCGGCGTACAGCGCCAGCAAGGCCGCCCTCGACGAGATCCTGCACTCCTGGCGCATCGAGCATCCCGAGCTGTCGCTGATCCGGGTCGGGGTCGGCCCCACCGATGACACCGAGATCCTTCGCGGCGCCGACCGCGACCTGCTGGACCAGTTGGTCACGACGTGGGTGGCCCAAGGTGCTCTGCCCGCCCGGATGTCGGCCCTGCGCGACGTCGCCAACACCCTGGTGTCGCTGGTGACCACCGCGTACGAGAATCCGACCGTGGTGCCCGAGGTCGTGCAGCTGGCGCCGCGGATCAAGAAGAAGGCCGGCGCGGTCGACGCGACGAAGTAGCGGTCGGCCGGGGTGGCCCGGCTCGATCATTTCCCGTCCGCCGTAGCGGATGGGCCCGTATCCGGCCAGGCGCATTTTTTACTGCCTGCTGTTGGCGGTGGACCGTAGGTGACCGCTGTTGTCGGCTTATGTCTTTGAGCGTGGCTGACACGTCGGAGTTCCTCTCTGCATGACTCTGCATCCGCCTGTGAGCGCGGTTCTTGGTTGCCAAACGTCACCAGATGCCCTGGGCGGCAATAACTGTCACTGCTCCTTCTCGGCGCGCTGCTGGGGCGATCTTGCAGACCCCGAAGCTGCTTCCGGCCGGCGTTTCTATGAGTTTCAAGAGATTCATTGATAATGACAATCATATTCAATAACTTGGACGCTTCGAGTAGACGGTCTACAAGGAGGGTTCTCATGGCCGCGGTATGGATGGCCTCGCCGCCGGAGGTGCATTCCGCGTTGTTGAGCAGCGGCCCCGGCCCGGGAGCGCTGTTGGCCGCCGCCGGCGCGTGGTCATCGTTGAGCGTCGAATATGCCGCGATCGCAGAAGAACTCGCCACGGTGCTCGGCGGGGTACACGCTGGTGCGTGGCAAGGTCCGAGCGCGGAACGGTATGTGGCAGCTCATCTTCCGTATCTGGCGTGGCTGTACCAGGCCGACGCCGACAGCGCTGCGGTCGCTGCCCGGCATGAAGCCGCAGCCGCGGCCTATGCCAGTGCATTGGCGGGGATGCCCACTCTGGTCGAGTTGGCCGCCAACCATGCAAGGAACGCAGTCCTGTTGTCCACCAATTTCTTTGGTATCAACACCATTCCGATCGCCTTGAACGAGGCTGACTACGTGCGGATGTGGATCCTCGCTGCCACCACGATGACCGTCTATCAAGGCGTCTCTGAGGCCGCGGTGGCATCCACCCCGTCTACCCCGGCGGCGCCAAGGATCCTGCACGGCGAGCATGACCACGACGACGACGACCATGACCATGACCATGACCATGACCATGACCACGACGATGACCACGGCCACGGAGACCTGAGCCCGCTCGACCCGCGATGGTGGCTGGAAGTCGGCCAGGAGCAGATCGAGAACATTCACTTGCTGATCGACAATCTGCTGAATGACCCCGCTGCGCTGTTGACCAACCTGCCCATGGTGTTGGCCGACATGGCTTTCCACGCGGCGCAGCTGTTGCAGGTGGTTGTCCAGCTGTCCCCGGCGCTGATTCAGCCGGCTCTGAGCATCGTGACCGCGAACCTGGGGTGGGCCATCGCAGGCTTGGCCGCAATCCAGCCGCCCGTATCCGGTGTCGCCGAGATTCCGCACGGCGCAGAACCGGGGTCCTGGCCGGCGGCCGGCGGAACATCGTCGGTTCCGAGCAGCTCGCCGGTTCCGACTACGCCCTCCGCTCCGGCGGCCCCCTCGGCCGGGGCGTCGGCAACCACAACCGCCACCTCCGCGCCGGCGCCATCCGCCGCCCCGGGCGGTGGGCCGGGGTTCTTCCCGCCGTACCTGATCGGCGCGCCCGGTGTCGGCGTCCCCGCCGCGGCACGAGCCAATTCCTCGGCCATCGCCAAGAAGAAAGCCTCCGAACCCGATATCGCTGCGGCCGTTGCCGGGGAATCAGCCCGAGAGGCGCGGGCCCGTCGGCGTCGACGAGCCGGGATGCGGGACCGAGGCCATGGCAACGAGTACATGGACCTCCAGGCCGATCCGCAGGAGAGCGCCTCCCCGGGGGCGGCGCAGACGGTGTCGGATCGCGGTGCGGGGCCGATGGGCTTTTCCGGTGTGCTCGACAAGGCAGAAACGACGACGACGGGGTTGACGACGTTGGGCGATGGGGGGTTCGGGGACGGTCCGAGCGCGCCGATGTTGCCGTCGACCTGGGATCCAGACGCGAAGGATTGAGTGCGCGCCGTAGGCGGTGAGACGAGTCATGCTTGTCGTCTGGTCCCGCTGATAGCTGCAACACTCGGTGCGTGCAATGGGACTGGCTTTTTCTGACGGCGATGTCATGCGCACTTGTGGGCTGGCTGTTGCGCCTCACAAGGTCCGATGCCCCGCGTCTGCAACTCGCGGCCAACATTCTGCTGATCGGTGGATTGACTGTCGTCGCAGCCGTCGTGGCGCTGTACGTGGCGTTCTTCGCCCTGCTGCTCTACTGCCCGGCGGCCTGGATCTTCGATGACGGCTGGCCGTTGACCGCGACGGTCTGGTTGCAGGCGACATTGATGATCGTGGCGGTCGTGGCCGCATTGCGGCGCAAGCTGGTCAGCCGGCTACCGGTGCTGGTGTTCGTCGTGACGACGCTGGGATTTGGTGCCTGGCTGTTTCTGCATCCGTGGGAGTGGGTTCCACGTCCGAGCTGAGTGGCGCGGGCAATGAACGCCGGCAATGAAACAGAAACGCCGCCTGCTTGCGCAGACGGCGTTCCCGATATCGGGGTGGCTGACGGGACTCGAACCCGCGACAGCCAGGATCACAACCTGGTGCTCTACCAACTGAACTACAGCCACCATCGCCGGTCAGCCTTTCGGCATATGCGGCTCGTAGATACTAACTGCTCGGGTGCTGTAGCGCCGAATCGGTTTCTGGCGCGTCGTCCTTCGGCGGGCCGAGCTCGGCCGCGATCGCAGCAATATCGCTGGTAGACGGCCCGGGCTGGGCGACGAACGCGGTCGAGCGGTAGTACTTGAGTTCGCGGATCGACTCGTGGATATCGGCCAGGGCGCGGTGGGCGAGGCCTTTTTCGGGCTGGCCGAAGTAGATCCGGGGGTACCAGCGGCGGCACAGTTCCTTGATCGAGCTGACGTCGATCATGCGGTAGTGCAGGTAATCGTCGAGTTTGGCCATGTCGCGGGCGATGAAGCCGCGGTCGGTGGCGATGGAGTTGCCGGCCAGGGGAGCGGCCTTGGCCGTCTTGACGTGGCCGCGGATGTAATCGAGCACCATCTCTTCGGCGGTGGCCACATCGACGGTCGACCGCCGGACTTCTTCGATCAGCCCGGACCGAGTGTGCATCTGTTTGACCACGTCGACCATGGAAGACAGCGCCTCGTCGTCGGTGTGAATGACCACGTCCAGGCCGTCACCGAGGATGTTCAGGTCTGCATCGGTGACCAGAACCGCGATCTCGATCAGCCGATCGGACTTGAGGTCCAGGCCGGTCATCTCACAATCGATCCATACCAGTTCGTCTCGCACGAAGATCCACAGTATTCCCATACCGGGCGAGGGGTTGCCACACCCACCACGCGCGCCGCCCGGCAAGTAGTGTCAGACCCCGATTGGCTCGTTCGCGCAAACTGGGAGGACCGCGGCATGACCACCGAATCGACAGCTACCCCCGCGCAGCAGATCGCTGCGGGTTACGCAGTCGAAGGCCAGGCATTGGAATTGGGAACGGTAGTCGTCGACGGCGCCGTCGACCCGGCCGCGCAGGTCCGCATCCCGTTGGCCACGGTCAACCGGCACGGGTTGATCGCGGGTGCCACCGGTACCGGTAAGACCAAGACGTTGCAGGTGATCGCCGAGCAGCTCTCGGCGGCCGGCGTTCCGGTGCTGATGGCCGACGTCAAGGGCGACTTGTCCGGCCTGGCCCGCCCCGGAACCGCCAACGACAAGACCGATCAGCGCGCCAAGGACACCGGTGACAGCTGGACGCCGACGGCGTTCCCGGTGGAGTTCCTGTCGCTGGGCACCGAGGGCATCGGGGTTCCGGTCCGGGCCACCATCACCAGCTTCGGCCCGATCTTGCTGTCAAAGGTATTGGGGCTCAACGCTACTCAGGAGTCCACCCTGGGGTTGATCTTCCACTGGGCCGACCAGAAGGGTCTGCCGCTGCTGGATATCAAGGATCTGCGTTCGGTAATCCAGTACCTCACCAGCGACGAGGGTAAACCCGAGCTCAAAGCGCTCGGCGCGGTGTCGCCGACCACCGCGGGGGTCATCCTGCGCGCGCTGGTCAACCTCGAGGCCGAGGGTGCCGACACCTTCTTCGGGGAGCCGGAGCTGGAACCCAAGGATCTGCTGAGGACCGATGCCCAGGGCCGCGGCATCATCACGCTGCTGGAATTGGGCGCCCAGGCGGCGCGGCCGGTGATGTTCTCCACCTTCCTGATGTGGGTGCTGGCCGACCTGTTCACCACGTTGCCCGAGATCGGCGATGTCGACAAACCCAAGTTGGTGTTCTTCTTCGACGAGGCGCATCTGCTGTTCAACGACGCCTCCAAGGCTTTCCTCGATCAGGTGGAGCAGACGGTCAAGCTGATCCGCTCCAAGGGCGTCGGCGTGTTTTTCTGCACCCAGCTGCCCACCGACATCCCCAACAACGTGCTGTCCCAGCTGGGCGCCCGGGTGCAGCATGCGTTGCGCGCCTTCACCCCTGATGACCAGAAGGCCCTGTCGAAGACGGTGCGCACCTACCCCAAGACCGATGTCTACGACCTGGAGAACGCACTGACGTCGTTGGGTATCGGCGAGGCGGTCGTCACCGTGCTCTCGGAGAAGGGTGCGCCGACGCCGGTGGCCTGGACTCGGATGCGGGCGCCGCGGTCGTTGATGGACACGATTGGCACAGACGCGATCACAGCGGCCGCCAAGGCCAGCCCGCTGCAGGCCACCTATGGCCAGACCGTGGACCGTGATTCGGCGTACGAGCGGCTGGCCGCCAAACTGGCCCCGCCGCCGTCGGCCGAGGATCCGGGCGGCTTCGCCGGGGTCGAGGCCTCAGGTGAGATCGAGGCGATGCCCGCCCCCGCACAGCCCCAAGAGCCGGGGATGCTCGAGCAGGTGATCAAGAGTTCGGCGTTCAAGAGCGCCATGCGTTCGGCGGGCACCGTCATCGGCCGCGAGATCACCCGCAGCATCTTCGGGACCGGCCGCCGCCGCTGAGCGGCGAATCATGCGCAGCTGAGCGCAGCACCGCTTTCCACGTCAGGGTCGTGGTCCGTGAGGATCAGCAGCCCTGGCGTAGAAAACGGCGCCGAGAAGCGCGAGAAGGCGAGAAGTTGAGAAGCCGAGAAGCGCAAGAAAACTAGCCGCCGCCGAGCTTCTTGTAGACAGCGCCGACGATCGGCGTGACGATGCCGCGCGGCGCGTAGCCGCTGGCCATCGACATGGCCTTGGACGTGACGCCGGGAACCACGCGCATCTTGTTCTTGTCGAGGCCGTCCAATGAGAGCTTGGCGGTGTATTCGGTTGAGATCCACAGGAAGTCGGGGATCAGTCGTTCGACCAGGGACTGCTCGGACGCGTCGGGCAGCTCGGTGCGGACCGGGCCCGGCGCCAGCACGGTGACGTGCACGCCCGCGCCCTTGAGCTCGCCGCGCAGCGACTCGCTGAACGTGTTGGCGAACGCCTTGGACGCCGCGTAGGTGGCGTTGTTGGGGATCGGTGAGTTGCCTGCCGCCGATCCGGAGGTCAGGATGCCGCCGGAGCCGCGCTTGACCATTCCGGGCAACACTGCCAAGACCAGATCGTGCACGCCGAGCACGTTCAGCTGCACCTGCGCCTTCTCGCCGGCCGGATCGAGGTCGACGACCGGGCCGAAGGTCGCGGTGCCCGCATTGGCGCACAGGATCGAGATTTCGCGCTGGGCCAGTTCGTCGCACAGGACGCCTCGGGCCGTGGGGTCGACGAGGTCGACGGCACGCACCTCGACGATCACGCCGTAGCGCTCGGTGAGACGTTGCGCCAGTGACGTCAGCACGTCCTCCCGTCGCGCGGTGATGATGAGGTTGTGGCCGCGGGCGGCGAGTTCGGTGGCCAACGCTTCGCCGATGTTCTGCGAGGCGCCGGTGACCACGGCACGGGCATCCGGACTGGGTGCGGGTACTGGCATGCGGCCAATCCTAAGAGGAGCGGGAGGCCATAAGGTGGCGGGCATGACGAACCCAGGGCGAGCGAGGGTGCTCGCGTGGGCATTGTGGGACTGCGGCGCGACGGGCCTCAACGCCATCGTCGTCACCTTCGTGTTCTCGGTGTACCTGACCGGCAGCGTCGGCGCGGATCTCCCCGGGGACACCACGCCGGCCAGCTGGCTGGGCCGGGCCATGACGGTCGCCGGTCTCATGGTGGCCCTGCTGGCCCCCGTGACGGGTATCTGGGTCGACGCGCCGCAGCGGCGGCGCGGGGTGCTGGCCGTGATGACCGGTGCGGCCGTGATGTTGACGGCGGCGATGAGCCTGATCCGTGACGATCACCGCTACCTGATGCCCGGCCTCATCCTGCTGGCCTGCACCGCAGCCTGCAACGAGCTGGCCACCGTGCCCTACAACGCCATGCTGCGACAGCTGTCCACTCCCGAGACGTCCGGCCGGACCTCCGGGCTGGGCCTGGCGTTGGGCTATGCCGGCAGCGTCGTGCTGTTGCTGCTGGCCTACGTCGGGTTCATCGCCGGTGACGGGGACACCCGTGGCCTGCTGGGCATTCCGGCCGCAGACGGGCAGAACGTGCGGGCGGTGATGCTGCTCACCGCGGTCTGGTTCGTGTTGTTCGCGCTGCCGATCTTCATCGTGGTGCCGCGGGTGACCGACGCAGTCCCGGTCGAACGCATCGGCTTCTTCGGTGCCTACCGCAAGTTGTGGGCCGAGATCCGCAGTGAATGGCAGCGCGACCGCAATGTCGTCTACTACCTGGTGGCGAGCGCGGTGTTCCGCGACGGGTTGGCCGGGGTCTTCGCGTTCGGAGCGGTGCTGGGTGTCAACGTCTATGGCATCTCGCAGGCGGACGTGTTGTTGTTCGGGATCAGTGCCTGCGTGATCGCGGCAGTCGGGGCTGTCAGCGGTGGCCTGCTCGATGATCGGGTGGGCTCCAAGCCCGTCATCGTCGGATCTCTGGTCTGCCTGATCGTGGTGGCGCTGTCCCTGCTCATGCTGTCAGGACCGGTGGCCTTCTGGGTGTGTGGCCTGCTGCTGTGCCTGTTCATCGGGCCGACGCTGTCCTCGGCGCGCACCTTGATGCTGCGGATCACCGCGGACGGCAAGGAAGGCGTGGCGTTCGGGCTCTACACGACCGTCGGACGCGCGGCCTCGTTCCTGGCCCCGTGGCTGTTCTTCACCTTCATCGACTTCTTCGGCGCCGACCGCGCCGGGATGGGCGGTCTGGTCCTGGTGTTGGTCGTGGGACTGGCGGGCATGCTGGCCGTGCGGGTGCCCGCACGGCAGCCCGGTCCCGCCGTACCGACACCGTGAGCCCACGGAGACTTACCGACTCCGTCGGCTCACGGTTCAGGGAGTGCCGACGCAGATCGTGATTCCCGAGCCGGTGCGGTGCTGGGTTTGCACACCGTTGACGGTCACGGAGCAGGCGACGTCAGGGCCGAAGTTCACGACGCTCACACTGGCGGTTTCGGTCGCGGGTGCGGCGAGCTCGACCTGCTTGCTCCACGGCAGCGGGACGTTGAACTCGGTCTGGAGCATGTTGCCGGTGTCCAGGTAGGTGATGTTGATGGCCCGGCCCTCGCCGGTGACCTCGTAGGTGACGCTCTCGGTGGGCCCACCAGGGGTGGTCGCCGTGGGCGGCGCGGTGGTGGGCGCCGGGATCGTGCGCGGAGCGCGCGAGGTCGTGGTGGGCGCCGTCGGCGACACGCTGAAGCTTGGTTGCGGGGTGATCGGCTGCGGTGCGACCACGGTCTCCTGGCTTGACCCGTTGGCGATCACCAGCGCGATGACGAGGCCCAGGACCACCAGGATCGCGACCGCCGCCAGGATCCACAGCCAGAGCCGGGGTTCGTGGTTGTCGGGCTCCGGCGGGGCAGGGGTGCCCGGCGGTGGGGAACCGGCCCCGTATTGGCCGGTTGCGCCTGCGTCGTATCCGTAGGGAGGGTAGGACGGCAGCTGTTGGGTGGGATTCGGCGCCGAGGATCCAGCCGGTGGCGCCGGATTGGGTACAGCCGGGTACGAGCCCTGATACGGCGGCTGGTTCGAGTACGCCGGATCGGGATAGTCCACGGGGTAGCCGCTACCGAACGATTGGGTCGGCTCGGATCCGTCGCGGCGTGGTGAATCGGTCATGCCCACCTCATGGCTGCGAGGGTACCTGTGCGGATGCTCAGTCCGCTGCGGCCGAGGTCGCGGCGAGCGAGTTGCGGGGACATGCTGGAGTGGACCGCAGAACTGACGGGAGGACGCGAGGTGGCCGCAGATCGGCACGTGCGGGTGAACTACGGCGCGTCGTTGTCACCGGATGCGACGGCTTTTGCCCACTTGGTCGACGACGGCGGCTACCCGCGCGCGGTGCAGCGGTTCCTGCGCGGCTGGCGGGCCAGCTCGTCACGCGACGTCGAGCTGCCCGTGGTCGGGCCCGTGACGAAGGTCATCCATTCCGCCGACGGCCACTGGCTGGCCTGCCAGGTGGCCCCCGAAGGCGGGACCCGCAGCCAGATCTGGGTGGTGACCACCGATCCCGACGACCGTGACGCGCGCAGGATCGACTACTGGCCGGCCGACGCCGAAGGCACCGCGGAACTCATCAGCTGGGACGGCACCCAGGTCGCGGCGATCCTCACCGGGGAGGACGGCGTCGGCAGTTCGTGCCTGATCGATCCGGCCACCGGGGACACCCTCGTGCTCGACCGGCGCTCGGGCGGTCGGCTCGTGGACGCGTGGGCGGGCGCCTCGCTGGTGCGGGTCGGCCCGCGCGGATACCAGGAGCTCATCATGTTGTGGGGGCTCACCGAAATTGCGCTGCTGCCATCGGATCCCGGCTCGGTCACCGATTTCGGTGTGATCCTCGACGATCACACCCCGCGCCGGCTCCGCAGTGGTATCGACGGCGAGACCACGCTGTACCACCCGGCCGGCACGTACGGGCCCAACAGCACCGAGGGATTCGTGCGGGCACTGATCCGCAGTGACAACGGCGCCGCGCATGCGCGTCTGCTGGAGGTCACCGTCACCGCCGAGGGGGTGACGTATCACGTCGTCGCGGAGCGGGCCGGCTATGAGCTCGACGAGTTCGTGGTCAGTGACGATCTGTCCACGGTCGCGTTGTTGTGGAACATCGACGGCCGCTCCGAGCTGCAGATCCTGGAGTATGCCGACGAGACGCTGTCGGCACCGATTCCGCTGCCCGGTCCGGTTGCCGGTGAGCTGAGTATCAGCGCGGGCGGCTCGATGGTGGCGGTGACGGTGCAGGGGCCGTCGCTGCCGCGCACGGTCGAACTCGTCGATCCACGTTCACTGGAATGGGAGCGGATCGACCGGGAGCCGAGCAGCGGACCGTTGACCTCGGCGCCGACGCTGGAGCGGATAACCGCGCGCGACGGGTTGGAGCTCACCGGGTGGTTGTACCGGCCGCACGGCGAGGTGGTGGGCGCGGCGATGTTTCTGCACGGCGGCCCGGAGGGGCAGGCGCGGCCCGAATACAACGAGATCTTCCCGGCGCTGCTCGATGCCGGTATCGCGGTGCTGACGCCGAATGTGCGCGGCTCGGGCGGATTCGGCCGGGCATTCGTGCACGCCGACGACAAGGAGTTGCGGTTCGCCGCGATCGACGACGTCGCCGATTGCGCCCGGTATCTGCTCGACCTGGGGATCGCGCCGGCCGACCGGCTGGCCTGTACCGGATGGTCGTACGGCGGCTATCTGACCCAGGCGGCATTGGCTTTTCATCCAGAGTTGTTCGCCGCGGGCATCAGCATCTGCGGGATGAGCGACCTGAACACCTTCTATCGCACCACCGAGCCGTGGATCGCGGCGGCGTCCTATCCCGAATACGGCCATCCGGTTGCGGATCATGATCTGCTGGAACGGCTTTCGCCGCTGCCGAAGGCAGATCAGGTGATCGCGCCACTGTTGCTGGTGCACGGCGGCAACGACACCAACGTGCCGCCTGACGAGTCGCGTCAGATGTATGACGCGCTCACTGTGCTGGGGCGTACCGCCGAACTCCTCATCTTCGAGGACGACGGGCACGAGATCGCCAAGCGGGAGAACCGTGCCGTGCTGGTCGATGCCGCGACCCGTTGGTTGGCCAAGGCGTTCGGCGTCTAGCCGCTTGCGGTGAGCGCCGCCAGTGTCATCCGGCGCAGTACCGCGCGTGAATGTGTCTTGGGTGCAGCGGGTCTCACGCTGTACGGGGTGGAGTTCAGCAGGCCGAACGCGGCATGGGCCATCACCCGGGCATCGTCCTCGGTCAGGTCCGGGTCGAGCCGCGTCAGGACCGTCACCCAGATCTCCACATACTGACGCTGGGCGCGGCGCACCTGTCGTCTGGCCGTATCGGGAAGGTGGGCCAGGTCGCGGTCCTGGATGCGGATCAGGTCGGATTCACCGAAGACGAAGTCGAGGTGGAAGTCCACCAGGGCGTCCAGCGACTCTGCGGGGTCGTCGGTCCGCGCGGTGACTTCCTGTGCCCCGGCAAGCAGGCGGGTACTGATCCCGACGAGCAGTTCGACCAGCAGGGCTTCCTTGTTGGGGAAATGCCGGTAGATGGCAGGTCCGCTGATTCCGACCGCCGAGCCGATGTCCTCCAGGCGCACCGCGAGATAGCCGCGTTCGGCCACCAGCCGCTCGGCGGCAGCGATCAGCTGGCTACGGCGATCGGATTTGGCCTTACTGCGACGAGTGACGGCGCTGTCGGGCATGGCGCCTCCGGGAGGGTAGACAACTCAGTTAATGAAAACTAACCTATCACGAGTTAGTTGTCATTAACCGAAATGGGAGCTGCCTTGTCATCGCACCGCGACGAGCATCTGGCGCTGGTCGACCAGCTGCGCGCCAAGCTCGCCACCGCCGCCCTCGGCGGCCCCGAGCGGGCCCGTCAACGTCACGTCGACCGGGGCAAATTGCTGCCCCGCGACCGCGTCGACGGCCTGCTGGACCCGGGCAGCCCGTTCCTGGAGATCGCCGCGCTGGCGGCCGACGGGATGTACGACGACGAATGTCCGGGCGCCGGAATGATCGCCGGCATCGGCCGGGTCTCCGGCCGGGAATGCCTGATCGTCGCCAACGACGCCACCGTCAAGGGCGGCACGTACTACCCGGTCACGGTCAAGAAGCACCTGCGCGCGCAGGAGATCGCCCTACAGAACAAGCTGCCGTGCATCTACCTGGTCGACTCGGGCGGTGCGTTCCTGCCACGCCAGGACGAGGTGTTCCCAGACCGCGAGCACTTCGGTCGCATCTTCTACAACCAGGCCACCATGAGCGCACAGGGCATCGCGCAGATCGCCGCCGTGCTCGGCTCGTGCACCGCGGGCGGGGCGTATGTGCCTGCGATGAGCGACGAGGCCGTCATCGTGCGCAATCAGGGCACGATCTTCCTCGGCGGTCCGCCGCTGGTGAAGGCGGCCACCGGTGAGATCGTCACCGCCGAGGACCTCGGCGGCGGGGACCTGCACTCCAAGACCTCGGGCGTCACCGACCACCTGGCCCACGACGACCGTGACGCTCTGCGGATCGTGCGCAACATCGTCGCCACCCTGGGGCCGGCCGAAGCGCCGCCGTGGGCGGTGGCGCCCACCGTGGACGCCGTCGCCGACCAGACCGAGCTCTACGACGTGGTTCCGGTCGACGCCCGCGTGCCCTACGACGTGCACGAGGTGATCACGCGCATCGTCGACGGCGGCGAGTTCAACGAATTCAAGGCCGAGTACGGCACCACCCTGGTCACCGGGTTCGCCCGCATCCACGGCCACCCGGTCGGCATCGTCGCCAACAACGGTGTGCTGTTCGGCGAATCCGCGCTCAAGGGAGCGCATTTCATCGAGCTGTGCGACAAG
Organism: Mycobacterium sp. IDUB_17; assembly: GCF_055419465.1. Classification (NCBI taxonomy): domain Bacteria; kingdom Bacillati; phylum Actinomycetota; class Actinomycetes; order Mycobacteriales; family Mycobacteriaceae; genus Mycobacterium; species Mycobacterium sp. IDUB_17. Next base: position 242,664 of record NZ_JBVAXS010000005.1, read on the forward strand.
CGCAAGACGCCGTTGTTGTTCCTGCAGAACATCTCCGGGTTCATGGTCGGCCGCGACTACGAGGCGTCGGGCATCGCCAAGCACGGTGCCAAGATGGTCACCGCGGTGGCCTGTGCCCGGGTGCCGAAGCTGACCGTGGTGATCGGCGGCTCCTACGGCGCGGGCAACTACTCGATGTGCGGGCGCGCCTATTCGCCCCGGTTCCTGTGGATGTGGCCCAACGCGCGCATCTCGGTGATGGGCGGCGAGCAGGCCGCTTCGGTTCTGGCCACCGTGCGCGGCGAGATGAGCGCCGAGGAGGAAGAACAGTTCAAGGCGCCGATCCGGGCCCAGTACGAGCACCAGGGCAATCCGTACTACTCGACCGCCCGGCTCTGGGATGACGGGGTGATCGACCCGGCGGACACCAGAACCGTGCTCGGACTTGCCCTTTCGGTTGTCGGCCAGGCTCCGCTGGAGCCGGTCTCCTACGGCGTATTCCGGATGTGATGATGACCTCAAGTTCATTGTTTGACACAGTCCTCGTCGCCAATCGCGGCGAAATCGCGGTGCGGGTCATCCGCACCCTGCGGACCATGGGCATCCGATCGGTGGCGGTCTTCAGCGACGCCGACGCGGCGGCGCGCCACGTCCTCGAGGCTGACGTGGCTGTCCATATCGGCCCTGCCGCGGCGCGCCAGAGTTACCTGAACATCGACGCCGTGGTCGCGGCTGCGCAGCGCACCGGTGCGCAGGCGGTACACCCCGGCTACGGATTCCTCTCCGAGAACGCCGAGTTCGCCGCCGCACTGCAGGCCGCGGGCATCGCTTTCATCGGACCGCCGGCTTCGGCGATCGCCACGATGGGGGACAAGATCGCGGCCAAGGCCGCGGTGTCGGCGTTCGGTGTCCCCGTCGTGCCGGGTATATCGCGTCCCGGCCTGACCGATGAGGATCTGATCGCGGGGGCGCCCGAGGTCGGCTTCCCCGTCCTGGTCAAGCCGTCGGCAGGTGGTGGCGGCAAGGGCATGCGGGTGGTCGAACAGGCTGCCGATCTTCCTGCCGCGTTGACCAGCGCCCGCCGCGAGGCCGCCGCCGCCTTCGGCGACGACACCCTGTTCCTCGAACGATTTGTGTTGCGGCCCCGGCACATCGAGGTGCAGGTACTGGCCGACGGCCATGGCAACGTGATTCACCTCGGCGAGCGCGAATGCAGCTTGCAGCGCCGGCACCAGAAGGTCATCGAGGAGGCGCCGTCACCGCTGCTGGACCCGGCCACCCGGGCGCGCATCGGGCAGGCCGCCTGCGATACCGCGCGTAGTGTCGATTACACGGGTGCAGGCACCGTGGAATTCATCGTGTCCGCCGATGCGCCCGACGAGTTCTTCTTCATGGAGATGAACACCCGGTTGCAGGTCGAACATCCGGTCACCGAGATGGTCACCGGAGTTGACCTGGTGGAGCAGCAGGTCCGGATCGCCGCAGGCGACAAGCTCGCGATCGGCCAGGACGACATCGTGATGACCGGCCATGCCGTAGAAGCGCGGGTCTACGCCGAGGACCCGGCCAACAGCTTCCTGCCCACCGGCGGCCCGGTGCTCGGGCTGCGGGAGCCCAGTGGGCCGGGCGTGCGGGTGGATTCCGGCCTGGCCGCAGGCACCGTGGTCGGCAGTGACTACGACCCGATGCTCTCGAAGGTCATCGCCCACGGCGCCGACCGGACCGCGGCGTTGCACAAGCTGGACCGGGCGCTGGCCGATACCGCGGTGCTGGGCCTGACCACCAACACAGAGTTCCTGCGCTTCCTGCTGGCGGATCCCGATGTGGCCGCGGGCCGGTTGGACACCGGCCTGCTGGACCGTCGCGCACCCGATTTCGCGCCCCAGGCCCTCGGCGATGCAGAGCTGATCGCGGCGGCGGCCTACCAGTGGATCAGCAACTGGGTGCAGGCCGGCGACGAGCTGTGGGCCCGGCCGACCGGCTGGCGGGTGGGGGAGCGTGCCCCGGCCGCATTCCGGCTGCGGGCCGCCGAGCGCACGGACCACGTGTACCTCACCGGTGTCCCGAGCCGGGCCACCGCGTCGGTCGAGAACGGCGAAACCCACACTCTGAGTGCCGCTTTCGCTGGCGACCAGTTCACCGTCACCCTCGATGGCATGCGTACCGAGTATCTGGTCGCCACGCAGCTGAGCGGAGGCGTCGGTCAGCTCTGGCTTTCGGGCGGTGGACGCAGCTACGTCGTCGAGGAAGTACGTGAGGCGCCGGTGCGGCCCGATGACGAGCACAGCGGCGACGCCGAACTCGTCAGCCCCATGCCGGGGTCGGTTGTGGCCGTGGGTGTTACGAACGGCGCTGAGGTGACGGCCGGCACCACGGTGGTCACCGTGGAGGCGATGAAGATGGAGCACGCCCTGACCGCACCGATCGACGGTGTGGCCGAACTACTCGTCGCCGTCGGCGACCAGGTCAAGGTGGGTCAGCCACTGGCCCGAATCACCGCTCACACACAGGAGAACGAGCAATGAGCGACTTTCTGTCGACCGGCACGCTGCCGGATCACTACGCGGAACTGGCCAAGACCGTCCGCGACTTCGCCCAGAGCGTGGTCGCCCCCGTGGCCGCCAAGCACGATGAGGAACATTCGTTCCCCTACGAGGTCGTGGACGGCATGGCCGACATGGGCCTGTTCGGTCTGCCGTTCCCCGAGGAGTACGGCGGCATGGGCGGCGATTACTTCGCACTGTGCCTGGCCCTGGAGGAACTCGGCAAGGTCGACCAGAGCGTGGCCATCACGCTGGAGGCCGGAGTCTCGCTGGGCGCCATGCCGGTCTACCGCTTCGGCAACGACGCGCAGAAGCAGGAGTGGCTGCCGCTACTGTCCAGTGGCAAGGCACTGGGTGCGTTCGGCCTGACCGAGGCGGGCGGTGGCAGCGACGCCGGCGCCACCAAGACCACCGCCAAGATGGACGACGGCCACTGGATTATCAACGGCTCCAAGCAGTTCATCACCAACTCCGGCACCGACATCACCAAGCTGGTCACCGTGACCGCGGTGACCGGGGAGCGTGAGGGCGGCAAGAAGGAGATCTCCTCGATCCTGGTGCCGGTGCCCATCGAGGGATTCACCGCCGAACCCGCCTACAACAAGGTGGGCTGGAACGCCTCGGACACCCACCCGTTGAGCTTCGACGACGTCCGGGTGCCGGCCGAGAACCTGCTCGGCGACCGTGGCCGCGGCTACGCCAACTTCCTGCGCATCCTGGATGAGGGCCGCATCGCCATCGCGGCGCTGTCGGTCGGTGTCGCGCAGGGCTGCGTGGATGAATGTGTGAAGTACGCCAAGGAACGTCAGGCTTTCGGCGCAGCCATCGGCACGTACCAGGCCATCGCCTTCAAGATCGCCCGGATGGAGGCCCGAGCCCACGCGGCCCGCGCGGCGTACTACGACGCGGCCGCGCTGATGCTGTCCGGCAAGCCGTTCAAGAAGGCCGCCTCGGTGGCCAAGCTGGTGTCCAGCGAGGCCGCGATGGACAACTCCCGCGACGCCACCCAGATCTTCGGCGGCTACGGATTCATGAACGAATACCCGGTGGCGCGGCATTACCGGGACAGCAAGATCCTCGAAATCGGCGAGGGGACAACCGAAGTGCAGCTGATGCTGATCGCGCGGGAGGCGGGCTTGTGAGCGAAGCCAAGAAAGTAATCGAGCAGCGCGGGCTGTGGTTCGAGGAGTTCGAGATCGGTGTGCGTTACCTGCACCGTCCCGGTCGCACGATCACCGAGGCCGACAACGTCCTGTTCACCACGCTCACCATGAACACCCAGGCACTGCACCTGGATGCCGCGTTCTCCGACGCCCTGCCGCCGTTCAACGCCCGGTTGGTCAACTCGATGTTCACGTTGTCGACGCTCGTCGGGCTGTCGGTGGCCCAGCTGACCCAGGGCACCATCGTCGGCAACCTCGGGTTCTCCGAGATCGCTTTCCCGAAGCCACTTTTCCACGGTGACACGCTCTACGCCGAAACCGAGATCACCGAGAAGCGGGCGTCCAAGAGCCGGCCGGGGGAGGGCATCGTGACGTTCGCGCACACGGGCCGCAACCAGCACGGTGACATCGTGGCGACGGCGTCGCGCAAGACCATGGTGCGCATGCGCCCGGAGGGAGATTCCTGATGACGGTCCAGGCACCGGGCCCGGGTTGGCTGTTCTGCCCGGCCGACCGTCCCGAGCGGTTCGAAAAGGCCGCGGCCGCAGCCGATGTGGTGATCCTCGACCTCGAAGACGGGTGCGCGGCCAAGGACCGACCGGCCGCGCGTCAGGCGTTGATCGACACCCCGCTGGATCCGGCGCGCACCGTGGTGCGGGTCAACCCGACCAGCACCGCCGACCACGAACTCGACCTGAAGGCGGTCGCGGCCACCGACTACACCACCGTGATGCTGGCCAAGACCGAGCATGCCGATCAGGTGCGCGCCCTGGCGCCGTTGGACGTCGTGGTGCTGATCGAGACACCGTTGGCCGCGCTGAACGTGGTGGAGCTGGTGCAGCCCGACAACGCCTTCGCGGTGATGTGGGGGGCGGAGGATCTGTTCGCGGTCACCGGTGGCACCGCCAACCGCTGGCCTGACGGCACGTACCGCGACGTCGCCCAGCACGTGCGGTCGCAGACTCTGCTGGCCGCCAAGGCCTACGGGAAGCTGGCACTGGATTCGGTGTACCTCGACATCAAGGATCTCGACGGCCTGCGGGCGGAGTCCGACGACGCCGTCGCCGTCGGATTCGACGCCAAGGTGGCGATCCACCCCACGCAGGTCGCCGTCATCCGGTCCGCCTATGCCCCGACCGATGAGCAGATCGCCTGGGCGCGAGCAGTGCTCGATCGGGTGGCAGGCGAACGTGGTGTCTTCCAGCACGACGGCCTGATGGTCGACGCTCCGGTTCTGCGGCGTGCCGAGCGGATCGTCGCGCTGGCACCGCGGAGCTGATCACCGGCCGGTCCTTGTCCGACACGCCTCCAATCCGTTACCCGTGATGCGCGTGGCCGGATTCGATTCGGGCGCATAATGGCGATATGCCCCAGTGCTGCGACGGGCCGAGCGGATCGTCCAGCTAGCGCCACACCCAGGCATCTAGCCGGAGGCCTCTCACCAGGGGTTTTGCCCGTACCGCCGCTGCCCTGAGCACCTCATGGACTGGCGGCGCGACATGCCGTCACCCGAGAAGGAGGCGGTATGGCTGAGCGCTATCCGGCACTGAGTGTCGATCTGGATCCGGTGCGTCTGGTCGACGCAGAAGGGTCGCCCACCAGCGAAACGCGCTACAGCCGCGATCTGCCCCACGAGACACTGGCCTGGCTCTACGAATCGATGGTCGTGACTCGTGACCTGGACGTCGAATTCGTCAACCTGCAGCGCCAGGGTGAGCTGGCGCTGTATGCGTCCTGCCGCGGCCAGGAGGCCGCCCAGATCGGGGCGACCGCCTGCCTCCGCAAGACCGACTGGCTATTTCCGCAGTACCGGGAGATCGGGGCGTTCCTGCTGCGCGGGATCACCCCGGGCCAGATGGGTGCGACCTGGCGGGGGCAATGGCACGGCGGTCGCGAGTTCACCAGCCGCTGCGTCGCCCCGATCGCGATTCCGATCGGCACCCACGGACTGCATGCGGTCGGCGCTGCGATGGCCGCGCAGCGTCTCGGCGAGGACTCGGTGACGGTCGCGTTCCTCGGCGACGGCGCCACCAGTGAGGGCGATGTGCACGAGGCGCTCAACCTGGCGTCGGTGTTCCGCGCGCCGTGCGTGTTCTTCGTGCAGAACAACCAGTGGGCGATCTCGGTGCCGGTGAGCAAGCAGCAGGCCGGGCCGTCGATCGCACACCGGGCCATCGGCTACGGCATGCCGGGTATCCGCGTCGACGGCAACGATGTGCTGGCCTGCTATGCGGTGATGGCCGAGGCCGCCGAACGCGCCCGTGCGGGCGCAGGCCCCACGCTCATCGAGGCCGTCACCTACCGGATGGGTCCGCACACCACCTCCGACGATCCGACCCGCTATCGGTCGGCCGACGAGGTCGACGAGTGGCTTGCCCGCGACCCGATCGCGCGGTACCGCACCTATCTGCAGAACGCCGGCGTGCTCGACGAACGACTCGAGCAGCGCGTGGCCACACGCTCGCGGCGGCTGTGCGCAGAATTGCGCGACTCTCTCGTCGGGGCGGCCGACCCCGATCCTGCCGAACTGTTCGACACCGTATACGCCGAGATCACCCCGGATCTGGCACGCCAACGCGATGCGCTGTTGGCCGAACTGGCGAAGGAGGCGTAAGACTCATGACCCAGATCATCGATCGTCCTGCCGCTCAGGGTGATTCGCCGGAGCCGTGGGAGCCGATGCTGGCTCCGGTCAGAATGCCGGCACCGCCGGCGTCGACGGCGCGGCCCGCCGAACTGACCATGGTGGCGGCCATCAACCAAGCGCTGCGCGACGCGATGGACGCCGACGACCGTGTGCTGGTGTTCGGCGAGGATGTCGCTACCCTCGGTGGGGTCTTCCGAGTCACCGAGGGACTGTCCGAGACCTTCGGCGCCGAAAGGTGTTTCGACACTCCGCTGGCCGAATCGGCGATCATCGGTGTGGCAGTCGGCCTGGCGATCCGCGGGTTCACCCCGGTACCGGAGATCCAGTTCGACGGGTTCAGCTATCCGGCCTTCGATCAGATCGCCAGTCATCTGGCCAAATACCGGATGCGCACCCACGGCGACATCAACCTGGGGGTGACGGTGCGGATTCCGTCGTTCGGCGGCATCGGTGCGGTTGAACACCATTCGGAGTCCACCGAGTCGTACTGGTTGCACACGGCGGGTCTCAAGGTGGTCGTACCGTCCACGCCGTCGGACGCGTACTGGCTGCTGCGGTATTCGATCAGCAGCGCCGACCCGGTGATCTTCCTGGAGCCCAAGCGACGTTACTGGGCACGCGAACTCGTCGACACCAGCGCGCCCGCTCCACCCATCGGCCGGGCGATGGTGCGGCGCAACGGAACCGACGTCACCGTCATCACCTACGGCGGATTGGTGGCCACTGCGCTCAACGCCGCGGAGCTGGCCGCAGAGCAGGGCTGGAGCCTCGAGATTGTCGATCTGCGCTCACTGAACCCCCTCGACTTCGACACGGTTGCGGCGTCGGTGCGGCGAACCGGCCGAGCCGTCGTCATGCATGAGGGGCCCCGTACCCTCGGCTTCGGGGCCGAACTGGCTGCCCGGATCTCCGAGGAGTGCTTCTACGATCTTGAGGCACCGGTCTTGCGTGCCACCGGTTTTGACACGCCCTATCCGCCGGCCCGGCTGGAGAAGGTGTGGCTGCCCGGCGTCGACCGCCTGCTCGACTGCGTCGAGCGCGCGATGGTGCAGCCGTGAACCGGGAGTTCCTGGTCCCCGATCTCGGTGAGGGGTTGCAGGACGCCACGATCACCAGCTGGAGCGTTGCGGTGGGCGACACCGTCGAGCTCAATCAGACGTTGTGCACGGTCGAGACCAACAAGGCCGAGGTGGAGATACCCAGCCCGTTCGCCGGGCAGGTGCTCGAGCTCGGTGGCAAGGCGGGGGATACCTTGACCGTTGGGTCACTGTTGGCCCGGATAGACACCGATGAGCTGGCCGAAGCACCAATCGGGTCCGTGAAAAATGGTGCGACACCCCGTAAGTCGGTGCTGGTCGGGTATGGCACCGACGACACCATGGATGTCAGTAGGCGGGCGCCGAGTTCGGAGAGCCCGCGGGCGCGGGCCAAACCTCCGGTGCGCAAACTGGCGGCGGACCTGCACGTCGACCTCCAGAAGGTGGCGCCGGGATCCGGGCCCGAGGGGATCGTCACGCGCGACGACGTCCTGGCCGCAGCGGGCAGTGCGGACATCATCGACGTCGGTGGCGTGCAGGCCGCGATGGCACGGCGGATGTCGTTGTCACGTAAAGAGATACCCGATGCGCACGCCCGGGTGGACGTGGACTGTACTGCGTTGTCACAGCTGCGGGACCGCATCAAGGTCGCGGATGCCGAAGTCCCCGCCACACCGTTCGTGCTGACGCTAAGGCTACTGGTTCTGGCGCTGAGGCGGCATCCGATGCTGAACTCCACCTGGCTCGAAACCGCCGAAGGGCCACAGATTCACCGGCATCCGGCCGTACACCTGGGTTTCGGAGTGGCCGCGCCCCGCGGACTGCTGGTCCCGGTGATCCGGGACGCGCAATCGATGACGACGCGAGAGTTGGCCGCAGCGGTGGCCCGGCTGGTCGAGCAGGCGAGAGCCGGAACGCTCAGCCCGGCCGAGCTGAGCGGGTCGACGTTCACGGTGTCGAACTTCGGAGCACTCGGCCTGGACGACGGCGTGCCGGTGATCAACTATCCGGAGGCCGCGATTCTCGGGATGGGATCGATGAAACCGCGGCCGGTCGTGGTTGACGGGGCCGTGGTGGCTCACCCCACGATGTCGTTGACCTGTGCCTTCGACCATCGCGTCGTCGACGGTGCCCAGGCCGCCGCGTTCCTGCGTGACCTGCGTTCACTGATCGAGGCGCCCGAATTGGCGCTGATCGAACTGTAGCGGAGAGTCGAAGCGGCTATTTGCGCTTGGCCGCGGCCAAACGCTCTGCGAATTCCGGGGATTCGATGGAGCGCGCCTGTGGACCGAGTTCGATGTCGACGGCGGTCCCGTGCTGGTCGATGTCGACTGTCCCCGGATTGGCGGTGGCCCGCATCGAGGCCTTGGTGGCGATCACCACGTCACGTGGGGCGCTTGCGGGTCCGGCGGCGAGCATACGTGCAGCGCCCACCGGATCCTCGGCGATCGACAGCGCCAACCCGTGGCGTACCGCGGACTCGGCGTCGAAGCGCATGCCGAACAACAGCGCCGCTCGGGCCACCTGCGGGCCGACGCCTCGCTGCAGCATCCAGGTGGCGCCGCCGCCGGGATGGATACCCAGCTTCTGGAACCGCGGATCGAACAGCGCGCTCGGGCCGGCGATCCGAACGTCGGCGGCCAGCGCCAGGTTGAGGCCTGCGCCGACGGCGGCGCCGTTGACCGCGGCGATGGTGGGGAGCGTGCAATTGGCGACCGCCAGGAAGCCGTCGTAGATCTTGCGCAGTCCGTCTTCGGTGGCCTCGCCCAGCGCGGTGAGGTCGGCACCGGCGCAGAACGCCTTGCCTGCACCGGTGACGATCACGGCGTGTACGTCGGGGTTGGCCTCGGCGGCCTCGACCGCGGCGCGCAGGGCCGCCGACATCTCGAAGGTCACCGCATTGCGGCGATCGGGGTCGTTGACGGTGATGACTGCGATGTGATCGTCGACGCTGACCAACACGGAATCCGGCACGAGGTCACCCTAGCCCTCCGTGCCGTCCGCGCGCTCAGGCGTGGGTGACCACAAAAGTTCATCGAAACGTCAGTCGCGGTGCCCGGCGGTCCGGCCCCCGCGAGCGGACAATGATCCGGTGACGGCCGACATCGCCGGTTTTTCTGGCGCCCCGGGAGCCGGGTCGGTGCAGCCGACGCGGCGTCGTCTGCTGTTGTTGGCTGCCGGGTCGGTGTTTCTGATCGACGTGGGTACCAAGACGCTTGCCGTGGGCATGCTCCAGCCCGGCCGCACCGTCCCATTGCTCGGCAACTGGCTGGTATGCGAACTCACCCGTAACTCTGGTGCGGCCTTGTCGATGGCCGCGGACCGTACCGTGATGCTGACCCTCGTCGTTCTGTCCGTGGCCGGTGCGATCGCCTGGATCGGTGCCCATGTGCGCTCGCCGTGGTGGGCTCTCGGCCTCGGGACGATCCTCGGCGGCGCCACGGGCAACCTCGTCGACCGGCTGTTCCGCGCTCCCGGCCCGCTGCGCGGGCATGTGGTTGATTTCCTGGCGGTCGGCCCGATGCCGGTGTTCAACGTGGCGGACATCGCCGTGTTGGCGGGCGTGGTCTGGTTGATTGCGTTGTCGCTGTCGGGTTTTCCGTTCAACGGCGCGGCTCGGACCTCAGGGCCGCATGCCGGAAGTTGATCAGGAGCGCTGGGTCGGTTCAGTAGAAAGCCCGCCGGCCACTCCTTGGTACGAGACCACCGCGGCGATCGTCGTTGCCGGTGTGGGCGGCCTGGTGGCCATCGGTGTGCTGGTGTTCGCGATCCTGACGACGTCGCACCACTCAGTGCTGCCTACCCAACCCGAGCGGCTCACACCGGTGACGCCGACGAAGTCGATGCCGTCGCGGTCGGCGACAGCCACCACCAGCACGCGGTCACCGGTGAGCACCAGCGAAGGCATCGGAACGCCAAGTGCGCCACCGCCGGAAGTCCCGGTGGAGACCACCGCGCCGCCGACCACGACGATGTCGAATCCCTACGCCACCACGTCGGTGCCCAATGGGGCAGCGTTCTGATGCAAGCCGACCCGATCGCTCGAACCGAAGGTCAACCGAAACCGATCCCGATTCCGCCCCAGACGCCGTCGTCGGGTTCGTTGGGGCACGACACATCCACGTAGACAGTGGTATTCGCCGGGTCGGTGCCGGGCGACCGATCGGGATTGTGAACGGCCGTCGCCCTGCAGCGTGTGAGCGGTTCGCTACTGACCCCGCTGACCCAATTGATCTGGACGTTGTAGCCCTTGGCGGTGAGATCGTTGATCGTGTCGGCCGCCGATCTGGTGCCGGCGGTCGGGTCTGCTCCGGCAGGTGGGGCCAGGAAGATCACCGCACACAGCACACCGAAGGATGCGAGTATCTTCGCGCGACTCGACTCCCGCGGCATGATGATCCTCCCAGCGGTCGGACCGACTTTGCCAGTCTATTCCGCCGGATGGGTCCGTGGGAGATCAGGAATTCGAGCCCTCGTCGGGGCACTGCACGTCGACGTAGACCGTCACTTCTGACTTGGGCAGGGCCGGCGACCCACGGTTGGGGTTGTGGATCGAATTGACCCGGCACAGCGACAGCGACAGTGTGCTGGTACCGCCGACCCAGTTGATAGCCACGTTGTAGCCCTCGGCGTTCAGGGCTGAGATGGTCTCGTCAGCCCGCTGGCCGCTGCCTGCAGTCGGTTCCGCCGCCGCCAACGGCGCGCCCCCGATCGCAAGGGCCGGGATCATCACGGCCAGCCCGGTGATTGTCGAATTCCGTGTTCGCATCAGCATCTCGACCTCCCGGCGGTCGGATCTCATGCTGTCGCTCTGACCGGTAGCCCCGACCGCTGCCCGTAAGTGTATTCCTGATGTACAGAAAGTTAACAGGAACTTACCAAACAGTGTCTGGCTGACGCTCTCGGCGCGTTCTGTCCGGCTAGCGGGCCGGCAGGGCGCAGAAGGTTCGGCGGGTACAAATAGTTCGGGCAGCGTCCGGGGAAGTGCCGGACGCTGCCCGAATGTCGATCTGTAGAGCTAGGGAGCAGGCGGAGCGGGAGCGGGACCCGCGGGCGGTACCGGGACTCCCGGTGCCGGCGGCGGTGCTGCCGGATCCGGGAGATTCTCACCGAGACCCTGCGGAATATTCGTTCCCGGCGGGGGAGCGGTCCCCGGAAGTGGTTCACCGAGTTGCTCTTTGGGCAGCTGGCCCAGCATCGCGCCACGCAGGTTCCCGTTGCGGTACATGTCGCGCATGTTCCGCATCCAGTCGAGCCCGGAGATATCCGCGTTCTCCTGACCTGGCGCGACCCCGACCACGGTGCCCTGACCGGGTGCCGAAGGTTTCTCGTTCTGCGGGAAGAAGTTTCCGTTGTTGAACGCCCTGAGGTTGGGTGCCTCGGTCGGTGGTGGGGCGCCCGGCGCGGACGGCACCGAGTACTGCCCGAGGAGCGCACCGGGACTCATGTCGACCCCGTTCGGGACGCCCAACCTGCCAGGTCCCGTATCGGTTCCGGTCTGCCCCAGAACCGACAACCCGTTCGGCCCGAGTGGTGCGCCCATCAGGGGTACCTCGGGTCCTGGTGGGGGAGGCGGCTCCACAGCGGGCGCTGGGGCGGCGACCGCGGGAGCACCTGGGACCTCCGGCGGTGCCGGGTCGGCTGCGGCGGTTGCCGAGCAGGCAACCGCCACGCCGACTGCGAACAGCCCGGCCGCGGCGAGATTGGCCACCACGTTCCTGGTCGGCAATGTGCTGTCCGGGTTCTCGCTCATGCCTTCGTGTTTCGCTTTCACATCAGCCTGTCAGACCGACTTGGTGACGCCGTAGTAAGCCACCACATCATCGGTGTCGGTGGTGGAGCTGGTCAGGGTGGCGTAGGAGCGCAGGAAGGACTGACCGACGCAGCCGTCGACCTTGATGTGAACGTCTTTGAGGGTGACGCGCACCGGGGCGGCCTTGAACGACTTCTTGTTCACCGAGACGTTGGTGACGGTGCCGGGCTTGGGGTGGATCTCCAGCGTCCCCGACATCGGCATGCTCACGCCGGTCGGGATGATGCCGGCCAGGGTGGAGCCCGAGGTGCTCAGACCGATCGACCCGATGAGGCGGACCTGGCCGAGTTCGATACCGCAGCCGATCTGGTAGCCGGTGTCGAGTGTGCCGCCGGTCAGCGAGGTGGACCCGCCGCCGGTGACGGTGCCGGTGAAGGTGCCGGCGACGAGGTATTCGCGTGAGGAGGCGGCGGTGGTCAGTGGTGCGACCGGCAGCTGGCTCTCGTCTTTGGCGGAAACGGTGAGCTTCCAGCCGTCGGGGGTGGTGACGACACCTGGTTCGGCGGAGGCGACCAGTCCGTTGTCGGGCGGCGGCCCGGCATCAACAGGTTGTGCGGCGGGGTCTGCCGGCGGCGGCGGTGGCGGGTCGGCCGACGCCAGGGGCGCCAACGCAACCGGGGCCAAGAGGCAAACGGCGGCCAAGGTGGCGAAGCGATTCATCATGCGGGAACTTGTGCCTCTCATGGGTTTCGAATCCGAGGGGTCGGCGTTGTGATCAGAGCGGATCATGGTCGGTGTCGTTTCCGGGCCGCGCTCAGACGGCTTTGGTGACGCCGAGGTAGGTGATGACGTCGTCGGTGTTGTCGGTGGAGCTGGTCAGGGTCGCGTAGGTGCGAATGAACGATTGGCCCGCGCACTGATCGAACTTGATCCGCACACCGGTGATGGTCACGCGGGTTCCGGTGCCCTTGAACGACTTCTTGTCGATCGGGACGATGGTGACGGTGCCCGGCTTGAGATAGACCTTGCCCTGCAAGCTGATACCGGTACCGCCGTTGACATCGCCTGCGGAGCCGGTGAACGGAATCCTGATGCCGGGGGTGAAGCTGACGCCGGGGTTGATTTCGGTCTCATCGGTGATGATGCCGCAACCGATCTGGGCGCCGGCTTCCAGCGTGCCGCCGGTGAGCTTGGTCTTGCCGCCGCCGGAGACCTTGCCGGTGAAGGTGCCGCCGACGAGGTATTCGCGTGAGGACACCGCGGTGGTCAGTGGTGCGACCGGCAGCAGGGTCTCGTTGGAGCCGGCCACGCTCACGTGCCAGCCGTCGGGGGTGTCCAGGACTCCTGGGGGTGAGGACGGCACGGCGCCGGTGTCCGGCGGCGGGCCGGCCGGCGCGGCGGCCGCGACGGGCGCTGCGGGGTCCGGCGGGGGCGGGGGATCCGCGGATGCAAGGGGCGCAATCGCTACAGGGGCCAACATGCAGACTGCAGCCAGGGGGGCAAAACGACTCAACATGCGTGAACTTGCGCCTCTCGTGGTTTTGGGCCCTGCCGTTCAGCGACACGCCATGGTCGTCTGAACCCAACGGGCCCAAGGAATCTGTCGCGACGAATCATTAACCGGTTGCGTTTCGATTCGGTGAACAACGCCCCAACAACTGCCGCCGCATTCCCGTCCAGCTGGATTCCCGGAACCTGTGAAGTTGCTGGGAAAGGGCATGCGCCGCAGCGCATTACATATATGAGGAAACAGCAGCGACTGCCGGCACGCAATGGACGACCCTTGGAGGTGGTCGGTTGGCCGTCTGTTCACTTTTTGGACATGTGCAACCCCGACCGTGAGGGGCATCCGGGGGGGGTACGGCCGATGCGTCGAGGGGGCGCGGACGTGAACTGTGGCGCGCAGCGCCGAATTGCTACCGATTGACGGAGGAATCGTTGAGGTCGTCTCAGGTGTACGAGCGAGGGTTTGCATCGCTGCTCATTGCGGTCGGCATCGGCTTCGCTGCCATGCCCATGGCAGTTGCCGAGCCGGGCGACGAGTCAGGTGCTCCGGGGCCGGCAGCGCCTGCCGTGCCGGAGTTGCCCCCGGTGACAGCCGGAGTGCCGGCTGCGGGTCCGGTGCCCGTGCCGGTCGCCAGCACGGATGATCCCGGCGTGCCGGCGGTTGCTGCCTGCTCCACGTTCGCGAGTGCGCTTGACTCCGCGTCGACGTTCTACGGTGATTTCGCGGATTCCATTGAAGGTGTGGAGCGCCCCGACTACGGCGACCCGACGATCAGCACCACCAACACCAGTGGCCGGACCGCGCTGCGTGAGGCCGCCGCGTCGGCGATGAACGCCGCCGGCACTCCCGGACTCTCGCCCGAGATCGCCAACCCGATGCGGTCATGGTCCTTCGGCGCCACCAAGCTGCTCCTGAAGATGGGGCTGCGTACCGGCGGTCAGTCACTCAATGACACGGCCACCCAGCTCAACACCGACGCCAACAACGCCCAGATGGCCTGCGCCGCCGCCGGCACCCACGCGTGACGGCAAACACAAACTCGTTGTCCTGATTGGGTAATCGCGCAGCGCCCCGGTTCGCGTCACCTCTGAGAATCCGTCCCCCACCGCGCGGTGAACCGTGCCGTCAGTAAAGGATTACCGTGATCCGGCTTGCGATCTCGCTGCTCATGCTCGTGCTGTTGGCGACCAGTTGTGCCGGCAATGGTGACAAAGCCCAGGGGCCGCCGAAAGACGTGCCCAAGTCGGCGCTCGAGGGACTGCTGCTCAGTACCGACGAGGTCAACACCCTGATGGGGACCGAGGGGATGACGGCACACCCGCCTGTCACCGAGATGGGCGATCATCGCAATCTGCTGCCCAATCTGAACTGCCTCGGTGCTTGGCAGGTCGATGAGGCGGCCATCTACGGGGATCGCTGGACCGCCATGCGCCAGGTGCTGCTGCGCGCGCCGGACAACGATGACTGGGACAACCTGCTGGTGCAGTCGGTCGTCATCTTCCCGTCCGCGCAGGATGCCACCGACTTCTTGAACCAATCGGCGGACCGTTGGTCCAAGTGCACCAACCACCACGTGAACATCACCCTCAATGGTGAGCGCCTGCCCAAGTGGACGAGTGGCGATCTGACAAAGACCGATTCCGAGCTCACGCTGCCCTTCACCCGCGTCAACGGGGATCAGACCCGGGATTGCCAGCGTGCGCTCGCCGTGGCCGCCAATCTCGTCATGGATATCCAGGCGTGTAAGCCGGCGGGTTCGTCGGTAACTCAGGCAGCCGATGTGGTGGACAAGATCAAAGCCGCGATGCCGCGCTGATCGGTACCCGCCACCGTGCGGGGGTAGTCTGAGCCGCGCAGCTGGTTTGTCGGCACCGGAGGTTTGCGGTGCCGACATCGAGCGTCGCATGCTGATTGAGATGCGACGTGAGAGGGAACCCGGTGAGAATCCGGGACTGTCCCGCAGCGGTATGCAGGAACGACCGCCGTCATCAGCACTGGCCCGCAGGAATCTGCGGCTGGGAAGCGACGGCCAGTAGGTGCACGGATTCCGTGCGTGCCTGTGAGTCCGAAGACCTGCCAGCCGTACCGGGCGCGCCGCGTCCGGTGGTTCATCGCCTCGCGGAATGGGCAGTGGCCGAAAGCGGTTCACTCGTGGTGGGTGGCTGCGTTCGGTTCGATGTCTCCTGGCGGTGGCCATCCCCGCATGTTGAAGGACGTCGTCATGAGCACAACCGCAGCACCTTTCACCGCCACCATCCTCGGGTCACCTCGAATCGGGCCCAACCGCGAGCTCAAGCGCGCCGTCGAGAAGTACTGGTCGGGTCGTATCGACCGAACAGAACTCGAATCAGTGGCCGCCACCTTGCGACGCGACACCTGGGCGTCGCTCGTCGCGGCCGGACTCGATTCGGTCCCGATCAACACCTTCTCCTACTACGACCAGATGCTCGATACCGCAGTTCTGGTCGGTGCGCTGCCGACGCGGGTCAGTGGGATCGCCGATGATCTCGACCGCTACTTCGCCGCCGCCCGCGGGAACGACGAAATCGCGCCCCTGGAGATGACCAAGTGGTTCGACACCAACTACCACTACCTGGTTCCGGAACTGCGCCCGGACACGACCTTCTCCCTGAACGCGGCCAAGGTGCTGGGTGAGCTGGAAGAGGCGCGCGCACAGGGGGTTCCGGCCCGGCCGGTGATCATCGGGCCCGTCACGTTCCTGTCTTTGTCCAAGGCCGTCGACGGAGCGGGCGCGCCGGCCTCGCGGCTCGACGAGCTCGTCGAGGTGTACGCCGAACTGCTGGGCGTGTTGGCAGATCGGGATGTCGAGTGGGTCCAGATCGACGAGCCGGTGTTGGTGACCGACATGGTCGACAACGCCGCCGAACTGGCCACCCGTGCCTACGGCCGGCTGGGCGCGCTGACCAAGCGGCCCGCGATTTTCGTCGCGACCTACTTCGGCGAGCTGACGGATGCGCTCCCGGCCCTGGCCCGGACCGCGGTCGAGGCCATCGGCATCGATCTGGTGGCCGGTTCTGCTGCCGCTCTGGCCGCCGTGCCCGAGCTGAAGGACAAGCTCCTGGTGGCCGGTGTGGTCGACGGCCGCAACATTTGGCGCACCGACCTGGAACGGGCCCTGGACTCACTGGGCGCGCTCCTGGGGAACGCGGGAGCGGTGGCAGTGTCGACGTCCTGCTCGACGCTGCATGTCCCGTACGCGCTCGACGCTGAAGCGGATATCGATGCGGTACTGCGTAGTTGGCTGGCCTTCGGGGCTGAGAAGGTCGATGAGGTCGCGGTCTTGGCGCGAGGTCTCAGGCAGGGGCGCGACGCGATCTCGGCCGAGATCACGGAATCCAACGCCACCATTGCCTCCCGCACATCCGATCCACGGCTGAACAACGGCCAGGTCCGGGCGCGGATCTCGGCGATCGTGGCCTCCGGCGCCGAGCGTGGGCAGGCCGATCGGCGTCGCACCGCCCAACAGGACCGGCTGAAGCTGCCCGCCCTGCCCACCACCACGATCGGGTCCTACCCGCAGACAACGGCCATTCGTATCGCTCGCGCCGACCTCCGGTCCGGCAATATCGACGCCGCGGAATACCAGCGACGGATGAAGGCCGAGATCGCCGACGTCATCGCGTTGCAGGAACAGCTGGGGCTGGACGTGCTCGTGCACGGAGAGCCCGAACGCAATGACATGGTGCAGTACTTCGCCGAACAACTCGACGGGTTCTTCGCGACCCAGAACGGCTGGGTGCAGTCCTACGGCAGCCGGTGCGTGCGGCCGCCGATCCTCTACGGGGACGTGGTCCGGCCGGAGCCGATGACGGTCGAGTGGATCAGCTATGCCCAGTCACTCACGGACAAGCCGGTCAAGGGCATGCTCACCGGGCCGGTCACCATCCTGGCCTGGTCGTTCGTCCGCGACGATCAGCCGTTGGCGGACACGGCATTTCAAGTGGCCCTGGCGATCCGGGATGAGACGGTCGACCTGCAGTCGGCGGGTATCGCGATCATCCAGGTCGATGAGCCGGCACTCCGCGAGCTGTTGCCGCTGCGTTCGAAGGACAAGAACGCCTACCTGCGGTGGGCGGTCGATGCGTTCCGGCTGTCCACCTCAGGCGTCGCCGACTCCACGCAGATCCACACCCACCTCTGCTATTCGGAGTTCGGTGAGGTGATCGGGGCGATCGCGGACCTGGATGCGGATGTCACGTCGATCGAGGCGGCCCGTTCGCACATGGAGGTTCTCGGAGATCTCAATGCCGCCGGATTCTCCAACAGCGTCGGCCCGGGTGTCTATGACATCCATTCGCCGAGGGTGCCTGGCGTGGAGGAGATCACGACGGCACTGCGCGAGGCACTCGAATCGGTTCCCGCCGAACGGCTCTGGGTCAACCCCGACTGCGGCCTGAAGACGCGAACCACCGATGAGGTGACCGAGTCGCTCAGGCATATGGTCCGCGCTGCAGCGAAAGTGCGTGCAGGATAGCGTCGCTTGTCTGGCCGACCGTGGGTCTTGTGCACGCAATCGCGTCGATTCCCGTGCACGAGACCCACGCTCGTTCGGCTAACCGAACTCGACGACATTGGTCGGTGCCCGGAAGCGCTCGAGCCGCCTGGACCGGTAGACGAGGCCCGCGGCACGGGACAGGACCTTGCCCCGGCCCGCCGGCATATCGAGCTCGTACACAGCGAGAACGCCTGGGATGGAGCGTAACTCGTCGTACCGGTCTGCAGTGAATGAGAACGGCATCGGTGGCGCGGTGTACTGCTTGCTGAGCCTGATGCCACGTCGTTGCGAGTACCAGCTCAGAAACCGCGGGACGCTGTCGAAGATCAGCTGTCCTCCGGGAAATCGGGCGGCACAGGCTGCGATGAGATCGAATACCGCGTCATGCTCCAGGTATTGGAACAATCCCTCGGCGGTGATGAGCACGCCGTTGGTTGCGTCCACCTGATCCATCCAGGAATGGTCGAGTGCCGACTGCGCCAGGTACCGGAGCCGGTCCGAAGCCGGGAGTAGTTGCTGACGCAGCCGCACGATCGGCTCCAAGTCCACCGAAAGCCAGGTCATTTCACCGTTGTCGAGACGCCAGAAGCTGGTCTGCAGCCCCTCGGCCAGGGCGACCACACTGGCGCGGCGGTGCGTCTGCAGGTATCGCCGCGAAGCGACGTCGAACGCCAGGGCGCGCAGGGCGGTGGCCTGGTGGGTCCGGCCGAAATGGTGATAGTCGTAGCCGAGGCCGTCACGCAGTGTGATCGCCATCGGGTCCTCGATGACGCCGTCAGGCCGGGCGGCCTCCGTCGCCCTCTGGTGCAGAGTCAGTAGCGCGGTTTCCGATACCGCGGTCAGATGACGCGCGTCGATCACTGGCATGGCACGACCGTACCCGTCGGCCCCTGAGCGCGTGCACGTGCGCAGCGCCGTCGAGAGTCGTTGCCCTGGTTCACAGGTCACTGCCACACACCGCGGGAACTTTCTGGTTCCCGTCACCGACTAGTGAAGGACAAGGCGAACTCGTGCAGGTTCGCGCTGCCGGTCGACGCTTGTGCAAGGAGGTGATGACGTGACTGGCCCACATTGGCTGGCGGTGCCCCCAGAGGTGCATTCCGCGTTGTTGAGCACGGGCCCCGGTCCCGGATCACTTCTCGCCGCAGCCGGGCAGTGGCATGCGCTGAGCGCTCAATACAGCGCGGTAGCAGCCGAACTGACGCAGATCCTGGCCGAGGTGCAAGCCGGTAGCTGGGAAGGTCCCAGCGCGGCGCAGTATGTGGCTGCTCATGGCCCCTACCTGGCGTGGCTGGAACAGGCCTCAGCCGACAGTGCCATCACCGGTACACAGCACGAGATGGTTGCAGCTGCCTACAGCAGCGCCCTGGCGATCATGCCAACGCCGGCGGAACTCGCTGCCAACCACGTCGCCCACGGCGTGCTGTCGGCCACCAACTTCTTCGGCGTCAACACCATTCCGATTGCCCTCAACGAAGCCGATTACGTGCGGATGTGGCTGCAGGCGGCCGAGGTGATGATGACCTATGAGGCGGTTGCGGCGAGCGCCTATTCTGCTGTTCCACCACCGCGGCTGGCCCCTTCGATCCTCGCGCCGGGTGGTGAGGCACGGAGTGAGCAGCAGCGTACGTCCGGTTCAGCGTCGGACAACCAGCCGCTGAACGACATCTGGCGACTGATCTCCGACCTCATCGCGGGTGCGGGCAATCCCGAAAAACTGCTTGAGACGTTTCAGCAGCTCTTCGGGAAACTGGGGTTCAACCCGGCCGAGGCCGCCATACTCGCGGCGATCGCGCTGGTGCTGTACGACATGCTCTGGTATCCGTACTACGCCTCGTATTCGCTTCTGCTGCTGCCGTTCTTCGCGCCCGCACTCAGCGCATTGAGCGCGCTGGGTGCGCTGGCGCTCCTGCAGAACAAGGCGCCGCCGGCGAGCGTGTTACCGGCTCCCGTCGAGGTCGCCGCCGGCCACCGCGCTGCGCCGAGCGCCCACGCGGGCCTGGCATTGACCCCGTCCGGAGTCTCCAGCGCGGTTCCGCAGACCAGTAGTTCCGGTCCCAGCGGGCCCACCACAACCAGTGCGAGCGGCTCGGCGGCATCACCGATCGTGACCTATGCCGTCCCCGGTCTGGATCCGCCCGCCGTGGCATCGGGGCCGAAATCCGGCACCGAATCCCCTGACAGCATGGCAGATATCCTGACCGCCGTAGCCGCGGCGCGAGCAGCCGCCATCGACCGCAGCCGTCGAAAACAGACCAGCCGGAAACGAGACCGGGCCCGGAGTTATCGCCACGAGTTTCTGGCCGCCACCGACACTGCGGAGGCCGCGGCCGAAGACCCGGTCCTCGGCCGGCCCGTACCACCCACGTCCAGCGGGACGGGTGCAGGCACCCTCGGCTTCGCCGGTGTCGCGCCGGTGGCCACGAGTACCCCCGCCGCCGGGATGGTCCAGCGGTCATTCGACAGTGCCGGAGAGTCGGTCCCGATGCTTCCCGCGACGTGGGTTGGCAGTCCGGATCGCGAATAGCGGGAACTTTCAATCGGTTTGACGCGACCTATCCGATAGCGCCGCACCACCGGCGCAGCGCAGAGCTGAACGAGGAGAAGAGTTGACGCTGAACGTGAAAGGGGCGGGGCTCGGGGCGCAAGTCACGGGAATCGACCCCAAGAATCTCGACGGCATCACGAGGGAAGAGATCCGTGAGATCGTCTATCAGAACAAGCTGGTCATTCTGAAAGACCTTCATCCGACTCCTGAAGAGTTCCTCGAACTGGGGCGCATCGTCGGCGACATCGTCACGTACTACGAGCCGATCTATCACCACAAGGACCACCCGGAGATCTTCGTCTCCTCGACCGAGCAGGGCCACGGCGTACCCAGGACCGGTGCGTTCTGGCACATCGACTACATGTTCATGCCCGAGCCCTTCGCATTCTCCATGGTGCTTCCGCTGGCCGTCCCCGGTGAGGATCGGGGGACCTACTTCATCGATCTCAACAAGGTGTGGGAATCCGTGCCGGACACCGTGCGGGACCCGGTTCGCGGAACATTCGCGACCCATGATCCCCGGCGCCACATCAAGATTCGCCCGCATGACGTCTACAAGCCGATCGGCGAAGTCTGGGACGAGATATCCAAGACCACGCCGCCGATCAAATGGCCGACGGTGATCAGGCACCCGAAGACCGGGCAGGAGATCCTCTACATCTGCGCATCGGGCACCACGAAGATCGAGGATGAGCACGGACACGTCCTGGAGCCCGCCGTTCTGCAGGAACTCATGACGGCCACCGGGCAACTCGACGCGGATTTCACATCGCCGTTCATCCACACCCAACACTATGAGGTCGGCGATGTTGTGTTGTGGGACAACCGGGTTCTGATGCACCGGGCGAAACACGGCACCACACCAGGCACTTTGACGACTCATCGGCTGACCATGTTGGACGGCCTCAAGACACCGGGATATGGGGTATGAGCATGAGCACCGCCGAGACACTATCGATGACGACTGGTGGGTACGACACCTCCGACATGGCGCCGATCCCGGAAGATCTTCTGGTCAAGGTGCTGGAACCCTATTCCTACAAAGGGTGTCGCTATCTACTCGACGCGGAGTACGAAGCCACCGAGACCTCCGTGCTCGCGGTTGGGAACTTCAGCATCAAAGAGCCCGCGTACATTCGCGACACCGGGCACTTCAACGCTGCGGAATGGGTGCTGTGCTTCAACCAGCTCGCCTACAGCGCCTTCGCCCCGGCCATCCTCAACGAGCAGATACCCGAATTCCGGGGCTGGTCGATGGAGGACTACTTCAACTACCAGCTCCCCAGCATGCTGATCAAGACCACGGCGTCACGTTTCAGGCGCCCGATCAAATCTCACAAATTCTCGGCGCGCCTGCTGTGCAAGGACTTCGAGGTCGTCGATCGAACGATTCGTTATCTCAAGATTCCGTGCACGGTCGAGTTCTGGGATGAGGACGGCGGGTCCGCGTCCGGCGAAGTCGAGCTGGCGGCGCTCAACATCCCCTGACATCGGTACGAAAGCGGCTTGACACAGCTATGACATACCCACCATCCACGGTTCTGGCACGCATCGGCGAGAGGGCACGACAGCAGCCCGAGGCGATCGCGTTACGTCGCTGCGACGGAACCAGCGTGTTGCGCTACCGCGACCTCATGGCCGAAGTAGACAGGCTTGCAACCGATCTCGGGTCTCGATCGGTCTCGCGGGGCACTCGTGTGTTCGTCGTATCCGACAACGGTCCCGAGACTTACCTGTCGGTATTGGCGTGCGCGAAGGTCGGTGCGATCGCTGTCATGGTGGACGGCGGCCTGCCCCCGGCGACCATCGACCGGTTCGGCGAGATCGCCACCCCCGGTGCGGTTCTCATCACACCGGGATGCCGGCTGCGGACCGCCGAGCTCGGATCGCTCCGGTCGGTGCCTGCCTTCGCCGTCGACATCTCCGCCGGCGCAACCGAGTGCGTCGGAGATCCGGGTTCAGATGAGGCACCCGTCGGGGGAGCCGACCATCCGCTGGCGATGATCTTCACCAGTGGTACGACGGGCACGCCGAAGGCCGTACTGCTGGCGAATCGAACCTTCTATTCCGTCGCCGACATCCTGCAGCGGGAGGCATTGACGTGGGTTGACTGGATCGTCGGCGAAACCACGTACTCACCGTTGCCCGCGACGCACATCGGCGGACTGTGGTGGATCCTCAACTGCCTGATGCACGGCGGGCTGTGTATCACCGGCGGTGAGAACGGGATGTCCATCGGGGAGCTTCTCGCCACGAACGATGTTGCGACGACCTGCCTGGTTCCCACCCTGTTGACCCGACTGGTGTCCGAGCTGCGGTCCACCGGCGCACCGGTCCCGCCGTCACTACGGATGGTCGGATATGGCGGTTCCCGCGCCATCGCTTCCGACGTCAGCTTTGTGGAGGCGGCCGGTGTTCGTACCGCACAGGTCTACGGTCTCAGCGAAACCGGTTGTACCGCACTGTGTCTTCCCACCGATGACGGGTCGATCGCCAGAATCGAAGCCGGTGCCGTAGGCCGGCCCTATCCCGGCGTGGACGTGCACCTGGATGGCGACGGCAGCGGACCGCCCACACGTTCGGGTGCTGATTCTGCTGCCTCAGGCACCCTGTGGATCAAGTCTCCGGCGAACATGCTGGGGTACTGGGAAAATCCCGAGCGGACCGCCGAAACTCTGGTCGACGGGTGGGTGAACACCGGCGATGTCCTGGACCGGCACGATGACGGCTTCTTCTATATCAGGGGAAGGTCATCGGAGATGATCATCTCCGGAGGCGTCAACATCGCGCCCGATGAGGTGGACCGCATCGCCGAAGGTGTTGCCGGCGTCAGCCAGGCAGCCTGTTACGAAATCCCCGACGAGGAGTTCGGTGCGCTGGTGGGTCTGGCGGTGGTCGCATCGGCAAATCTGGATGAATCAGGCGCCAGGAAGCTCAAACACGCCATTGCGGCGCGCTTCCGGAAGGAGTCCGAGCCGATGGCCAGACCGTCGACAATCAGGTTCGTGCAAGAGATTCCACGAACCCAGTCCGGCAAGATCGTGCGTGCGGCACTGGGTGTGGTTGCCGGTGGCTGAGACGCTGCGACGCGATATTCTCGCTGCGCTCTCGGAGGTGCTCTACGTCGACGAAACAGATCTCGTCGACGGTGATGCCACAGACCTGAGGGATCTCGGGCTGGACTCGGTTCGATTCGTGCTGTTGATGAAGCACCTCGGCATCGATCGGGAATCAGACGTACCGCGGCGACTGGCGGATAACCTGTCGATCGCGGGCTGGGTCCGGGAGTTGGAGAAGCTGGGTGAATCTGTCTGAAAGCGCGTATGCGCAACGTATTCCGTTGAGCCGCTCACAGCAGAACATCTACAACGGAGTGGTGCAGGACGCTGATCCCCATCTGTATCTGATCGGTAGGCGCTACCGGTTCCAGCCGATGCCGTCGGCGGAATTCCTGGCCGCGTTGGCGCGGACGATTCTCGCCAACCCCGTTCATTTGTGCGTATTGGAGGCGCAGTCCGAGTCCGGCGGATACCCGGAGCTCGTGCCCCGACTCGACATCGATGACGTTGTGCGCGTGTGCGGCAGCGCTGACGAAGGGGCCGTGACCGGCGAGGACGGACTGGCACACGAGTGGGGATCGGGCATTCTCGCAAAGCCATTGGCGCGCTACACCGTGTACGTCGACGGCAACGGCCTGGTGCGTGGCCTCGCTGCCCGTGCGCACCACATCTTGCTCGACGGCGGCGCGATCGGAATCATCGAGGCTGACCTGGGACATGCCCTCGCGACCGGTGGCACGGCCCATACCGCCTGTGTCCGTGACGGTCTGGCCGACGTCGCTGCCGCACACGGCCGGGAGGCGAGCCGTATCGACGAATCGCTGCAGCGGCTCACCACTGTCGTGCAGCGTGAGCTCAGTGCGGCCGCCGGGCGGGGCGCGTATGGGCACACCGCCGACGATGTTCCCGCATCCGCGGCCAAGGGAATTCTCACGGAGTCCGTCGTGATCGGGGGAGCGGACTACGACGAAGTCCTCGCCTTGGCCGACCGCGAGAATGTCCCGCTCAACGTGCTTGTCGCGGCGGCGGCGACGACCGTGGACGCGAGTGTTCGTCAAGCCACCGATGGCCTTCTGGTACACGCGGTGGACAACCGCTTCGGTGATCCTGATCTCGGTGTCGCGACGTGCCTGGTCAACTCGATCGCGCAGCCGGTTCGGTTCCCGCCCCATGCATCGGTGGCAGACGTAGTGCGCACCGTGGATCGGGGCTATGTCAAGGCTGGCCGGCACCGCTGGTTGCGTGAAGAGCACTACCGCCGAATGTATCTGGCGATCAATCGGACAACCTCCGTGGAGGCGCTGACGCTCAATTTTCTGCGGGAGCCCTGTGCGCCCGCGCTGGCGCCGTTCCTGGCCGACGCACCGGAGACGTCGGACATCGGCCCGATCGAGGGCATCACTGTGGCGGGCGTGCTCGACGAGCAACGACGCAGGCTCACCGTCAACGTCTGGAACAGAGCTGATCTGCCGCGGCAGAAGGCCGGTGACGTGGCAGCCCGGGTGGCGTCCGCACTGAAATCCATGACAACGATGTGGGATCTCCCCATCGCGGCCGCCGTCGGTGAGTGGCGCGGGGTCGACGGCGACGGGCGGCTGCGTTCGGGTTCGCACGAGCATGAACCTGAGGAGCCGGCGATCCCCGCGTGGTTCCTCGCTCGCCGCGAATCGGTCGGTGAATGTCGGCGACAGCGCGACCATGTCGATCCGTGGATCGCCTGGCTGCTCCAGATCGGTGCCGGGCCAGGCGATGTGATGGTTTTCACCGACGACGATACCGACACGGTGATCGACCTCATGATCGCATGTCACCTGGCCGGCTGCGGTTACAGCGTGTGCGAGAGCAGCGATGAGGTGGTACCGCGGGCCGAAGCCATCAGCGAACACGGCAACGGCATCTCCGTGCATGCCGTCGACGTCGAGTCGGTGAATGTCTCCCGATTCCGCGGTGACGAGCGTCGTCGCCTGGTAGACGCTCGCGTCGAACAGATAGTGAACGACCCGCGGCTCGCCACCAGGACCGCCTATGTCATGCCCACCTCCGGATCGACCGGTGAGCCCAAACTCGTGCATGTCAGCCATGGTTCGCTCGCGACGTTCTGCGCCGGGGTGACACGGGCCTACGGTTGGGGACCGGACGACACCATCCTCCAATGTGCACCGCTGACATCCGATATCAGCGTTGAAGAGGTCTTCGGTGCCGCGTTGAGCGGGGCGGCACTCATCCGTTCGGCCGCGATGAAAGCCGGTGATCTGCAGGCGCTCACCAGAGACCTGCTGGCATGCGGGGCGACAATCGTGGATCTGCCCACCGCCCTGTGGCATCTGTGGTGTGAGGACGTCGACACGATCTCCGGCATCGGCCGTTCTCATCTGCGGCAGGTCGTCATCGGCGGTGAGCCCATCCTGCCGGGCGCTGTCGACAAGTGGATCAATACCGCCGGCGCCGAGAACATCTCGCTGGTGTCGAGTTATGGCCCGACAGAGACCACGGTTGTGGTGACCTACCTGCCGATCGTTGACGGCGGCCGAGTGGTCGAGCACGGTGCGCGTTCGCGACTGGGGCCACCTGTCGTCGCGAACTCGGTAGTGGTCGCATTCGGCGAAGTCGTGGTGGTGGGGGAGATGGTGACCGATGGCTATCTGGGTTTGGACAGTGCCGATTTCGGGTCGGTGGCCACCACCTGCGGCGCACGGCGACGCGCCTATGCGACTGGCGACCGGGTAACTGTCGATGGCGCCGGCTTCCCGATGTTCGCGGGGCGCAAAGACGCGGTCGTCAAGATCTCGGGCAAGCGGGTCGACACCGCCGGGATCACCAGGCGCGTCGCGGCGGACCCGGCGGTCGTCGATGTCGCCGTGGAACTTCGCAACGGCGGTCTTTCGGTGTGGTTCGAGACCCGGCGGACCCGCCACGGCGGCGAGGACCCTGCTGCGGCCGCGCGGATCAGGAGCGTCCTCGTGGATTCGCGGGTGTCTTCGTTCGTCGTTTCGGGCGTCGCGCGCATTCCCCGAAAACCCAACGGGAAGACCGACACCGCAAGGCTGCACACTTCAGTCGCTGCCGGACAACGCCGGCAAGCCGACACGGACTCCGCTGACCGGGCGGCCGGACTCGCCGGAATGTGGAGCGCACACCTCGACAGGTTGATCACCCCCGACACGTCGCTGCTGAGTGAGGGCATCGGGTCGTTGGATCTCGTCCGAATCCTGCCCGATACGCGCAGGTATCTCGGCAGGCAGGTTTCGATTCTTGATCTGATCGGTGCCGATACCGCGGCGAACCTGGTCGACGACGTGTCGACGAGCGACAGCTGGATGGACGGCGACACCGCTGCCGAGATCGAACGTGACTTCGCCGCCCTGGCGACGCGCCACCCCCGCGGGGTGTCCAACCCACGGCGATCATCACCCCACCACGGCACCGAGCCGATCCTGGTGGTGGGCGCGTCAGGAATTCTGGGGACCGGATTCGCCGAGGCGATTGTGGACCTGGCGCGGTCGGGCGAACACCGCCCTGATGTGGTTCTGGCCATGAGGTCGGTCCCACCCGGCCACGGGATCTGGGCAGAGCTTCGCAGCGCGCCGGGCGTACGCATCGAACACCTCAGTCCCGGCTCCGGTTCGGCGGAGCTGGAGACGCTGATCCGCGAGACCGGAACGCGAACCCTGGTCAACTGCATCGGCAACACGAACGTGGTGGTTCCGTACCGCGAACTCCGTTCGGCCAACGTGGAATCGGTGGCGAACATGACCGAGGCGTGCACGGCTACCGGCGCCAGATTTGTGCACCTGTCGACGTATGTCGTCAATTCGGCTGTCACGGCGCCACAAGTTGTCGACCCGCGTCAGGCTCCGTACCCGTATGCCGCAGCCAAGGCGCTCGCGGAATTGTCAGTGGCGGGGGCCGGCGGGGAGCTCGACTTCACGATCGTGCGCCTGCCCCGGGTCCTCGGCACACCCGAACAGGTACGGGGGTCCGCCGACATCCTGGTTTCGATCGTCGATGCCTGTCACGCGCTACAGGCCTGTCCTGCAGTGGAATTGACCGAGGAAGTGACGACCGGACACGCAGCGGCGAGGGCCATTCTGCGCAGGTTGCCGGGGTTCGGCGCATCCGACGAGCTGGGCTGCGGGGTCGACGTGATGCGCGGGCAGGCAATGGCGTACCGGGAGGTGCTCGGTGCTGTGGCCGCCGAAGAGGTCGACGTTCATGAATGGAAGCGCCGGCTCGATGAAAGTGCTTGGGCGAAGGCCAATCCACGGCGTTGGTCGGTGATCGACGCATGGATCAGCCTGGGATTGAGGCTCGCTGGACGTTCCTATGCGGAGTACCTGGCCGAGTACCCGGCTCTCCCGCTGAGAACCCGCACCGTCGGTGAGCTCGTGGCGACACCGCCGTCGTTACAGGCACTGCTCGCCCAGGGATGTTCGGGAACTCAACGCGGTGGTCCGACGACCAATCAACCAGACGCCACGAGACAGTGAGGAATGGCAGTGACTGACGTAGCCGCACAACATACCGAGACATCAGATACCAGACGGATCCGACTCGACGTGACCGGAATGTCCTGCGGAGCGTGCTCGCGCCGGGTCGAGAACAAGCTGAACAAGATCGACGGAGTGCAGGCCTCGGTCGCCATCTCCACAAAGATCGCGACGATCGACGCCCGGCGTGACATCAGTGTCGCCGACCTCTGTGACGCCGTTGAGCAGGCCGGTTACCACGCCGAAGAGCGCACCGCCGGCGCCGACGGCGACGCGGTGTCCGCGCCTGACGGGCCGCCGGAGAAACGCTCCTCGGTGGTGGCCAGGGCCATCCGCTGGGTGACCGTCGGGCACATGGGCGGCTGAATATCTGCCGGGAGCTGCCGACGTGGCGGTGCGATGGCGAGAACACCGTCGCCGGTGTCGCCTGCCCTAGCCGGTCAGATCGTCCCGTTCGGCCGCTGCAATGAGATCTTCGCGTGCGCGTGCCACCCGTGAACGGATGGTGCCGACCGGGCAACCGCACACCTCGGCGGCTTCCGCATAGGACAAGCCGAGGACCTGGGTCAGCAGCAGAGCGTGCCGCCGGTCGGGGTCCAGGCCGTCCAGCAAGAGGCGGATCTCCACCATCTTCTCGAACCCACCGACCGGGCGGTAGCTGTCGAGGACCTGCTCGACGTCCACTCCGTGCTGGGTGCGTGGCCGGCTTTGCTTGTGCCGAATCTGGTCGACCACCACGCGCCGAGCGATCGACAGCAGCCAGGTACGGGCAGACGACCGGCCGCTGAATCGGGGGAGCGCGGTGATGGCGCGGATGAAGGTCTCTTGCGTCAGGTCGTCGGCCGATCCGGCATCGCCGAGGTAGGCGACGGTTCGCCAGACGTCGGTCTGGGTGGCCCTGATGAATTGCTCGAGCGCCGCGGAATCACCGCGGCCGGCGGCGAAGGCCAGCCGCGTAACGTGGTCCTCGCCGCGTTCGGTAGTCACAGCCCTCGACATTATTCGATGTCGCCCGGGAACTCCGCATCGGGCCGGAGCGACTACATATTCGGTGACGTATGCCACCGAGGTGGTGAGTGAGCAATTGGGAGTAGTGGTGACAACAGCAACCGTCCCCGACAGTGAGGCGACCCAGCGCATTGCGCTCGACGTCACAGGAATGTCGTGTGGGGCCTGCGCTGCCCGCGTGGAGAACAAACTCAACAAGGTCGACGGGGTACGCGCGTCAGTGAACTTCGCCACACGCGTCGCCACCGTGGAAGCCACCCCGGACGTCGGCGTCGAGCAGTTGTGCGCGGTGATCGAGCGGGCCGGATACCAGGCCGCCCCCCGCACCGAACGCTCCACGACCGACGTCGACCCCGATGCCGACCATGCCCGCAGCCTGCTCCGGCGCCTGGCGATCGCTGCCGTTTTGTTCATCCCGCTCGCCGATCTGTCGGTGATGTTTGCCGTGGTGCCCGACACCCGGTTCGCCGGGTGGCAGTGGGTGCTCACCGCGTTGGCGGCACCGATCGTCACGTGGGCCGCATGGCCGTTCCATCGCAGTGCGCTTCGCAATGCCCGGCACGGAACCTCAACCATGGAGACCTTGATCTCCATCGGCGTCACCGCCGCCACCGTGTGGTCCATGTACACGATCTTCTTCGACCACCAGACCTACCATGCTGCGGGCGTCTGGCAGGCGCTGCTGGGAAGCGATGCCATTTACCTCGAGGTTGCCGCGGGCGTAACGGTTTTCGTGCTCGCGGGCCGTTACTTCGAGGCGCGGGCCCGCTCGCGCGCCGGAGGAGCCCTGCGGGCACTTGCCGCGCTCGGTGCCAAGTCGGTGACGGTGCTGCTCGCCGACGGCAGCGAGCTCGTGCTGCCCGCGGACGAGCTCAAGGAAGGCCAGCGTTTCGTCGTTCGTCCCGGTGAGGCCATCGCGGCCGATGGTCTTGTGGTGAGCGGGGCGGCCGCAGTGGACGTCAGCGCGATGACCGGAGAGTCGAAACCGGTACAGACACAAGAAGGTTCGAGTGTCGTGGGCGGCACCGTCGTCCTCGACGGCCGCTTGATCGTCGAGGCCGCCGCGGTGGGACCGGACACCCGGTTCGCCGGGATGGTCCGCCTGGTCGAGCAGGCACAGGCCCAGAAGGCCGACGCGCAGAGGTTGGCCGACCGCATCGCCGCGGTGTTCGTGCCGTGTGTGCTCGTGATCGCCGCGGCCACCGCCATCGGTTGGCTGTTGGTCGACGGCGATGTCAACCGAGCGGTATCAGCTGCCCTGGCGGTCCTGGTGATCGCCTGCCCGTGCGCGCTGGGACTGGCGACCCCGACCGCGATGATGGTGGCCTCGGGGCGCGGCGCCCAGCTGGGCATCTTCCTCAAAGGCCATCGCGCCCTGGAAGCGATCCGCGCGGTCGACACCGTCGTGTTCGACAAAACCGGCACCCTGACCACCGGACAACCTCAGGTCATCACCGTCGCGGTGGCCGAGGGGTGGACCGAGGACGAGGTCCTCGGACATGCGGCAGCAGTCGAGTCGGCATCCGAACATCCCATGGCACACGCGATCGTCACTGCCCGCGCGGGTCGCGACGTCGCCCCGGTCGAGGACTTCCAGTCGTTCGCGGGCCACGGTGTGGCCGGCTCGGTGGACGGCATGGCCGTGGTCGTCGGACGTCCCGCCTGGGTAACCCGCGATCGGGTGGTACCTGCCAACCTTGCGGCTGCGCGCAAGACGGGCGAGTCGCAGGGCCAGACAGTCGTATTCGTCGCGCACGGCGATACCGTCTGCGGCGCCATCTGCATCGCCGACGCCGTCAAGGAGTCGGCGGCCGGTGCCATCGCACGCCTCCACGCGGAGGGCATGAAAACCATGCTCTTGACCGGTGACAATGCCGCGACGGCCGCCGCGATCGGGGCGGCCGTGGGCATCGATGATGTGGTCGCCGAGGTACTGCCCGAGGACAAGGTCGGCGCGATCGAGAAACTGCGAGATCAGGGCCGGGTGGTGGCCATGGTCGGCGACGGGATCAACGATGGTCCCGCTTTGGCCTGTGCCGACCTGGGCCTTGCCATCGGCCGGGGGACCGACGTCGCCATCGGCGCGGCCGACATCATCCTGGTCCGTGACAACCTCGATTCGGTCCCGCAGGCCCTGGGCCTGGCCCGCGCGACCATGCGGACCATCCGGGTCAACATGATCTGGGCCTTCGGCTATAACGTCGCGGCGATTCCGATCGCCGCGGCAGGCCTGCTCAACCCGTTGATCGCAGGTGGGGCGATGGCGGTGTCGTCATTCCTGGTCGTGTCGAACAGCCTGCGGTTGCGCAACTACGGCACGGTCCAACCGAATACCTTCAGCGATTCTCAATCGCCGGCGCCGGCGCGCATATCCGGCTGAGACGAATTCAGCGGGGCCAAGCAGACGCCCAGCCATGTTGCGGTCAGCGCTGCGGCGGTCACGGTGCCGAGTGCCGCCGGAAGCCAGGAGGCGGTGTGTGCGGTGTGATGCCACCAGAACGCCCCGGCGCCGTCAACGGTGGCCAGCGCTGACACGCAGGTCGCCATGCAGCACCATCGAAATCGACGACGCGCCAACGCGAATGCCGACATCGATGCCGCCAGGGCGAACAGGGCCAGTGCCACCAGTGATATCCACTGCCCACCACGAGTACCCGCAGAAGCAGCTTCGCCGCTCGCTCGCAATGCCACGGCCATCGCCGCCAGCGTCGTTGCCGTGGCCGCCAGGACACGGGCGCGCGCCGGGCTGATCCACACATCCTCGAACACCCGCCGTTCGATCGCCCTCAATTCGGTCTCGACCGCCGCAGCCATGTCTCCGGGCACGGGCACGTGTTGTGACTCATGCATGCGCGACACATCCTCTACATCTCGTAGTTCTGCCGATCGGTGACATCTGGGATCCAGGGACGGTCAGCCAATGTGTATCTCGATGGCCCTACCCATTGGTCGGTGGCACGACGAGATTAGTTCCGTTGCGGCCTGATCAGCAGGCACTGGGCGTAATCTCACATGCATGACCAGCAATGAAACAGCCGGATCGACGAAGTGCGACAACCCGAACTGTACGTGCGAAAACTGCACCTGCGGGAGCAACTGCACCTGCGGTTCCGACACCGCCGAATGACTTAGGAACCGGCTGCTGTCCGGGCCGGATCGGTACGACCGGGTGCAACTCAGCGCCGGGTGCGAGAAAGCTCGTGAAGCATCGCGTTGTAGGCGTCGAGTTCGTCGTCGTACCCGCGGTCGCTGTGGCGGTCCTCGCGGGCTCCGGCTCGGCGGTCCTGGCGTGCCCACTGGGCGACCAGGGCGACCACCACGATGATCACGGGTACCTCGCTCGATCCCCACGCGATGGCGCCGCCCAGGTGTTGGTCATCCGAGATGCTCTGCAGCCAGGGCAGATTGACGGATCGGTAGAAACTCTCCCCGAGGGATGAGGTCATCGTCATCGTGGCGATGCCGAAGAAGGCATGGAACGGCATCACGGCGAACAGCAGCCCGAGCCGCCCCAGGAAGGGGAGTCGCCGCGGCCCGGGGTCGATGCCGATGATTCCCCAGTAATACAGGTAGCCGGTCAGCAGGAAGTGCACCGTCATGAACTCGTGGCCCCAGTGATACCGGATCAAGGTGTCGAACAGGGGCGTGAAGTAGACGAGGTAGAGCGACCCGACGAACAAGACGAACGCCGTCACCGGGTGCGACAGGAATCGCGTCACAGGTGCATGCACGAACCACACCAGCCACTCGCGAGGCCCAGGTGCCGCACCTTTCGACGCGCTGGGCAGCACACGTAGGGCGAGCGTGACGGGTGCACCGAGGACCAGAAGCACCGGGACGAACATGTTCAGCGCCATGTGTTCACCCATGTGCACGCTGAACATCGCCGATCCGTAGGCACGTACGCCGGAACTCGTGGTGATCAGCAAGGCCGCGCAACCCAGGGTCCAGGCGATGGTGCGTCCGACCGGCCAGTGGTCACCGCGTCGCCGCAGACGCGCCGCGGCGACGAGATAGCCCAGTGCGAGCACGATGGCTGCCGTACCGATCAGCGGATCGAACCGCCATACGGTGATCAAGCTGACCGGACTCGGGGGTGCATCGAGTTGGTAGCCCAAAAAGACGTCCCACGTTGAGAACTCGTGCACCGTGAACCGGGGCGGCACACTGTTCGCGGCGAGCGCCACCGCGGCGGTGACGACGATCATCGCGGCCGCGGACACGGTGTTCGCCAGTCGCGACGGGGTGCGGCGCGTCAGCAGAAGTGCGCCGTCGCCCACCCACACCAGCATCAGCAGCACCCCGGCGACGAGCACGGCCAGCCCGTAGGTCGACCCCAGGATCGGCAACCCGCCCAACATCAGTGTGGCCAGGAGGGCGCCGTAGACGATGGTGACCGCCCCGCACGCCAGCTGCAGCACCTGGACCCGGCGTCGAACCACGACGTCGCGTAATCCGGCGGCGGCGATCTTGGTTCCGGCCCACACCGCGATCGCCACGGCGAAGACGATCACCGCGCTCGTGGCGATGTCATGGTCCGGACCCTGCCCGGCGTTGCCGGTGACAGGTACTGCGATCACCCCGATCAGGGCAGGCAGCAGCGCCACGCAGTGTCCGATCCAGCGGAGGGTGAATCGTATGCCGACGGCCAACACCAGCGCGCAGATCGCCGCCGCGCACCACCCCCGCGCGACCTCTGACGCCGCGATGGCGCTACCCAGGCCGGGACCGGCGACGAGCCGGTCGACGGGGAATCCCGCGTCAGCGGACGCAGAGACGACCACCATCGCGGTGGCGCAGCCGGCCCAGACGATCGCGGCGCGTTCGACCAGCAGATGCGCTGGAAAGGATCCCGCGTCGATTCGCCCGTCGTCACGCGGTGTTGCGGTCGTCACAATCCAGACAAGCGCTCCGGCGCAGACGGCACCGGCCAAGGTGGCGGCCCAGTGTCCGAGCAGTCGGGCGGCGCTGGTGAACGTTCCCGGGTCAGCGATCCCCGCGGCAGCCAGCCGTTGTGCGCCCAGCTGCAACGAACACATGACCAGCACCACGGCGCAACCCACGACGGTGCCGAACAGCGTCGAGCGTCCCCACCGCACGCTGGCCCCACCGGGCATCTGCACACGCGACATAGTCGAACCGGCCTTCCGCCGCGGAAACCAACGAAACGTCGCGGCCATGTGAGTCTACGACAACGTGTCGTAGTACTGATGGTGTGGGAACTTTGGTGCCGCCGCCTGCGACCAACGGAGGATGGCCGACGCTCGAAGACAGGACTTGGAATGATCGCCGATCTTGCGCTCCGGTGGGTTGTGACGATGTTGTTTGCCCTGAGTGCTGCCGAGTGCACCTACGCCTTGGTGCGCTCTCGTGGCCGTCTGACCGATGCGGTGAGCCAGGTGTTCCACCTGACAATGGCCGTCGCGATGTTGGTGATGGCCTGGCCGCGCGGTGCGGAGCTGCCGACAGTGGCCCCTATGTTCTTCTTCTTGGCCGCCGCCGTCTGGTTCGTGGCAGGCATCCTGCGCGCCGGCACGACCCAAAGCCGCCTGGACGACGGCTATCACGCCGCGATGATGCTGGCGATGGCCTGGATGTATGCCGCCATGAACGGCAATGTGCTTGCGCGCCCTACCGAAACGATGGCCGAGGGTGGCCACGACATGCATGCGATGCACACGACGGGACACCATGCCGGCGGCACGGCGATGGCCATGGAACCCATGTCGGTGCAGCCGCTCTGGATCCCGGCGATCAACTGGCTGTTGACGATCGGTTTCGTGATCGCCGCCGCTGTCTGGCTGTACCGCTACTTTGCGGCGCGTCAGCAGTCCGAAACGTCGCCGTTCTCGCATTTCGGCACGTTGTGCCGGGCGATGATGGCTGCCGGCATGGCGATCATGTTCGGCGTCATGTTGTAGCAGTTCAGGCGGCGGGGTCGTCGGCTGCGCGGAGATGACGACGGGTGGGCGTGGCCGGGCCCGATTCGTCATCCTCGCCGTGTGCCCGGGGAGACGGGTCCTGCGGGCGAGTTGCGCGCGACGCCAAGACAGAAAGGACCGCAGCCACAGCCACCGGCAGATGGCTCAGGATCCGGACCGGTGTCACCTGGCCGGCAATCGCATCCGACACCACGTAATAGGCGAGGAATCCGCAGTAGATCACCAGCACGCAGGCCAGACCCGGGGCGATGCGATGGCGGAAAGCCATTGCCACGGTCGCGATTCCGAGCGCCGCCGACCACGCAGTGGACTCGTTCAGCAGATGAGCTCCGCTGGCCGATCCGTGATGTGCGGCAACCATTCCGAAATTCATTCCGACGGCCTGGGCGACCGCCAAAACCACCTGGGCAACCCCGATGACGACGATTGCGACGGTCAGCAGCTGCCGGTTCAGCCAGTGCCCGAAGCCACCCAGCGTGCCTTTCCTGCGGTCGGGGCGTCCGTTCACCGCGCCCATCAACCCGGCGTTGGCCAGATCGCGCAGCTGCAGGGCCAGGGTTCCCGCCTTGTCGTACCAGGCGGCGCAGTCACGGCAATCGCGCAGATGTTCGTCGACGCGCGCAGAGGGGACCGGCTCACGCTCCCCGTCGAGGCGCGCCGAAAGCGCCTCTCGTGCTACCACGCAGTCCACCGGGCCATTGTCCCGCATTGACCTCGGCGATTGCACACCTGCTCGGCTCTGCGGCCGCAACCTTCGGAAATGCCGCTCAAACTGTCGGTGAGTAGGGCAGGTTGCTGCTGGTCTCCGGGTCGACGTGGACCGGCCTGCCGACATACGGGAAAGCGCGTTGCGGGCAGGTCGGCCGGTCGCAGATCCGGCAACCCGCGCCGATGGGCACCGTGGCTTCGGGATCGCCCAGATCGATGCCGACCGAATAAACCAGCTTGTCGGCGTGGCCGACATCGCAGCCGAGCCCGATGGCGAAACTCTTGGGCGTCCCCAGGTACCGGCTGGGGGTCGAGGTGGATGTCTTCGCGATCCAGAAGTAGCTGCGGCCGTCGGGCATCTGCGCCACCTGGGTGAGGAACTCGCCAGGGCGGGAGAACGCATGGTGCACCACCCACAGCGGGCAGTTCCCGCCTACCCGGGAGAAGTGAAACGCCGTGGCGGACTGACGTTTCGAGATGTTCCCCGCACTGTCGGTGCGGACGAAGATGAACGGTACTCCGCGCGCATCCGGGCGCTGCAGGGTAGACAGTCGATGACAGATGGTCTCGAATCCGACCTCGAAGCGACGGGCCAGCTGATCGATGTCGTACCGCAGGTTCTCGGCGGCGGACAGGAACATCCGGTAGGGGAGCAGGAGGGCGCCGGCGAAGTAGTTCGCGAGCCCGATGCGCGCCACATCCCTTGCCTCTGAGCTCAATTGGTCGTCGGTGGTGACGATGGTGCTGATCAGTTCGGAGTGCATCAGCAAGGCGATCTGGGTGGCGAGCTGAAATGCGCGCTGGCCGGGTAACAACCACCGCGCGACGTACAGCGTGCCGGCCTCGGGCAGGTACCGGCGTTTCATGCTGGGGCCCAGCACATCTCCGTCGTCCACGATCACCGAGATGCCGTACTCCGAGGACAGCAGCTCGGCCAGTTGCCGGTCGAGCCCGCCGATCTGTAGACGGTGGCGGGCGAAGAGGTCCTCGGCGGCGCGGTCGAGCGCGTCGACGTAATTGCGGCGGTCGTAGAAGAAGTCGCGGACCTCTTCGAACGGCATGGGTTGTTGCGCGCCGGCCTGCGCATCCAGGTTGGCCCGACCGTGCACGGCCTCAAGCTCCGCGGTGGCATCGTGCAGACGGCGATGCATGCTCACGAGGGTCTGGCCGACCTCCGGCATGCGGGCGACAAGCTCTTCGATCTGAGCGGTGGTGGCACCGTCGGCCAGGACTTCGCGGAGATCCGACACCAGTCGCGCGTCGGCATCGGGGGCGAAGTACTGGGTCGGCAGGTCGAAGCGATCGGACAGTGCCAACAACACCGGGACGGTGATCGGCCGCTGGTCGTTCTCGAGTTGGTTGACGTAGCTCGTCGACAGTCCCAGCGCACGCGCCAGCGCGACCTGCGTGAGGCCTCTCTCATCTCGTAGCCGCCTCAGGCGGGCACCCGCGAATGTTCTCGCCACCGCTGCCGAGGTTACGCCCATCCGCGTTCGCAACATTCGCAAATTTGCTTACCAAAGGACACAAAAATACGCATTTACAGGTGGTTTCCCTGGTGATCGCCGCTGCGTACCGTGCGGAACATGCTTGAACATGACGTCAGAACCCGGCGCAGCGCCGAGGACTTCCCGCGCAGCGAACACTTGGCCTGGAAGATCGCCACGATCGCCGCCGACCCGGTAGCCGTACCGCCCGAGACCGAGGCGATGGTGATCAACCGGATTATCGACAACGCCGCGGTGTCGGCAGCGTCGGTGATCCGCCGGCCGGTGACGGTGGCCCGTGCCCAGGCGCTCGCGCACAAGACACCGCGGGGTGCCACCGTGTTCGGCGTCGACGGCACGGTTTCGCCCGAATGGGCAGCCTGGGCCAACGGCGTCGCAGTCCGCGAACTGGACTTCCACGACACGTTCCTGGCCGCCGAATACTCCCACCCGGGTGACAACATCCCCGCGCTCGTCGCTGTGGCCCAGCAGCTCGGCGTGAACGGCGCTGACCTCATCCGCGGCATCGCCACCGCCTACGAGGTGCAGGTCGACCTGGTCAAGGGAATCTGCCTGCACCGACACAAGATCGATCATGTCGCCCACCTCGGGCCGTCGGTCGCCGCCGGTCTGGGCACCATGCTGCGCCTGGATCCCGAAACCATCTATGCCGCAATCGGTCAGGCGTTGCACCTGACCACCGCCACCCGCCAGTCGCGCAAGGGGCTGATCTCCAGCTGGAAGGCCTACGCGCCGGCGTGGGCGGGAAAGGTGGCCATCGAGGCCGTCGACCGGGCGATGCGCGGCGAGGGCTCTCCCGCCCCGATCTGGGAGGGCGAGGACGGTGTGATTGCCTGGCTGCTCGCCGGCCCCGAGCACACCTACCAGGTGCCGCTGCCCGGACCGGGCGAACCCAAACGCGCCATCCTGGACACCTACACCAAGGAACACTCGGCGGAGTACCAGAGCCAGGCGCCGATCGACCTGGCCCGGCGGATGCGCGAGCGCATCGGCGACCTCGACCAGATCGCCACGATCGTGCTGCACACCAGCAACCACACCCACGTCGTGATCGGTACCGGGTCCAACGATCCGCAGAAATTCGATCCCGATGCGTCCCGTGAAACGCTGGACCACTCGGTGATGTACATCTTCGCGGTCGCGTTGCAGGACGGCACCTGGCACCACGAGCGGTCCTATGCGCCGGAGCGGGCACACCGGCCCGACACCATCGAGTTGTGGCGCAAGATCTCCACAGTCGAGGATCCGGAATGGACCCGGCGCTACCACTCGAACGACCCGGCGGAGAAGGCGTTCGGCGCCAAGGCCGTCGTCACCCTCAAGAGCGGTGAGACGATCGTCGACGAACTCGCGGTGGCCGATGCTCACCCGCTGGGGGCGCGCCCGTTCGGGCGTGAGCAGTATGTCGCCAAGTTCGCCGAGCTGGCCGACGGTGTCGTCGAAGCCGAAGAGCAGCAACGGTTCCTGAGTGCGGTCGAGAACGTTTCGGCAACCAAGTCCGGTGGGCTCGGGGCACTCAACGTCCGGGTCGATCCGCGGGTGCTGGACAAGGCGCCGACGGTCCCCTCGGGGATCTTCAAGTGAGCGGGTTACTCGGCTCCGAGATCCCGGCATCAGAGAAGCGGCGAAAGTTCCGCCGCGGGTTGGAGTCCGGCCGGCTCCTGCGCTTCCCGGGCGCGTTCTCCCCGCTCGTGGCCAAGCTCGTTGCCGAGATCGGCTTCGACGGCGTCTACGTCTCAGGCGCGGTCCTGTCCGCGGACCTGGGTCTGCCGGACATCGGGTTGACCACGT
Organism: Mycobacterium sp. IDUB_17; assembly: GCF_055419465.1. NCBI lineage: Bacteria > Bacillati > Actinomycetota > Actinomycetes > Mycobacteriales > Mycobacteriaceae > Mycobacterium > Mycobacterium sp. IDUB_17. The sequence continues at coordinate 281,860 of NZ_JBVAXS010000005.1, forward strand.
TGACCGAGGTCGCGGGGCGCGGTGCCCAGATCGCCTCGGCCACAGATCTTCCGACGTTCATTGATGCCGATACCGGGTTCGGTGAACCGATGAGCGCAGCCCGTACTGTGACGGTGCTCGAAGATGCCGGCCTGGCCGGACTTCACCTGGAGGACCAGGTGAATCCCAAGCGGTGCGGACATCTCGACGGCAAGGCGGTGGTCGAGACGGCCGAGATGGTCAAGCGGCTGCGGGCCGCCGTCTCGGCGCGCCGGGATCCCGAATTCGTCATCTGTGCCCGTACCGATGCCGCGGGGATCGAGGGGATCTCCGCGGCCATCGACCGGGCCAAGGCCTACGCCGACGCCGGCGCGGATCTCATCTTCACCGAGGCACTACACACCCCTGCGGATTTCGAACAGTTCCGGGAGGCGGTGGACGTCCCATTGCTGGCCAACATGACCGAATTCGGAAAGTCCGAACTGCTGACGACCCGACAGTTGTCTGAGATCGGCTACAACGTGGTGATCTACCCGGTCACCACCCTGCGCCTGGCCATGCATGCCGTTGAGGTCGGTCTGCACGAAATGTCCTCGGCAGGTACGCAATCCGGCCTTCTCGATCAGATGCAACACCGAAGCCGGCTCTACGAACTCCTGCGTTACAACGACTACAACCAGTTCGACTCGGACATCTTCAATTTCTCGCTGCAAGGGGCGACGCCATGACCGTTACCGAGAACGACACAGCCAAACCGAGTATCCACAAAGGCCTGGCCGGGGTGGTGGTCGACACCACCGCCATCTCCAAGGTGGTGCCCGAGACCAACACGCTGACCTATCGCGGTTACCCCGTGCAGGACCTGGCCGCACACTGCAGCTTCGAGCAGGTCGCCTGCCTCCTGTGGCACGGTGAGCTGCCGACTGATCAGGAGCTGGCCCTGTTCACCCAGCGCGAGCGGGCCTCGCGTCGGATCGACCGGTCGATGCAGTCGCTGCTGGCCAAGCTGCCGGACAACTGCCATCCGATGGATGTGGTGCGTACCGCGATCAGCTACCTGGGCGCCGAGGACCCTGAGGAAGACGACAGCAGCCCCTCAGCCAACTTCGCCAAGTCGCTGCGGATGTTCGCGGTGCTGCCGACCATCGTCGCTGCCGATATGCGTCGGCGGCGCGGGCTGGAACCGATCGCGCCCCACAGCCACATGGGCTATTCGGAGAACTTCCTCAACATGTGCTTCGGCGAAGTACCGGACCCGGTGATCGTCAAAGCTTTCGAGCAGTCGATGGTGCTCTACGCCGAGCACAGCTTCAACGCGTCGACGTTCGCGGCGCGGGTTGTCACCTCGACCCAGTCCGATATCTACAGCGCCGTCACCGCCGCCATCGGGGCCCTGAAGGGCTCCTTGCACGGCGGCGCCAACGAAGTCGTCATGCACGACATGCTCGAGATCGGGTCGGCCGGCCGCGCCCCGGAATGGTTGCACGGCAAGCTGTCGCGCAAGGACAAGGTGATGGGCTTCGGTCACCGGGTCTACAAAAACGGTGACTCCCGCGTGCCCACCATGAAGGCCGCGCTGGCCAGTGTGTCCGAGGTTCGTGACGGACAGCGCTGGCTGGACATCTACAACGTGCTGGAGAGCGCGATGTTCGCGGCTACAAAGATCAAGCCGAACCTGGACTTTCCGACCGGCCCCGCCTATTACCTGATGGGATTCGACATCCCTTGCTTCACACCGATCTTCGTGATGAGCCGGATCACCGGCTGGACCGCACACATCATGGAGCAGGCCGCGTCGAACTCTCTGATCCGGCCGCTCAGTGATTACAGCGGGCATCCGCAACGGGCCTTGGCGTAGCACGCGGAAGCGTTGAAAGGAAACAGTGGTCGACAAGGTTCTGGTCGCCAACCGGGGAGAGATCGCCATCCGTGCATTCCGCGCGGCGTATGAACTCGGGCTCTCGACGGTTGCCGTCTATCCGCACGAGGACCGTAACTCTCAGCATCGGCTGAAGGCCGATGAGTCGTATCAGATAGGTGCCAAGGGCCATCCGGTCCGTGCCTATCTGTCGGTGGACGAGATCATCCGGGTGGCCCGGCACGCAGGCGCCGATGCGGTCTATCCGGGCTACGGGTTCCTTTCGGAGAATCCGGAACTGGCCAGGGCATGCGCGCAGGCGGGGATCACCTTTGTGGGGCCGTCGGCTGATGTGCTGGAGCTGACCGGGAACAAGGCCAGAGCCATTGCCGAGGCGCGCAAGGCGGGCCTGCCTGTGCTGGCATCGTCGGCTCCGTCGAGTTCGGTCGCAGAACTGCTGGCCGCAGCGGAATCGATGAGCTTCCCGGTGTTCGTGAAAGCTGTTGCCGGCGGCGGAGGCCGCGGGATGCGTCGCGTCAAAGACTCGGCCGACCTGCGGGAAGCGATCGAGGCCGCCAGTCGAGAAGCACAGTCCGCGTTCGGCGATCCCACGGTGTTCCTTGAGCAGGCGGTGATCAACCCGCGCCACATCGAGGTGCAGATTCTGGCGGACACCCAGGGCAACGTCATTCATCTTTTCGAACGCGACTGCAGCTTGCAGCGGCGCCATCAGAAGGTGATCGAGCTGGCGCCGGCACCGAATCTCGATCCGATTCTGCGGGAACGTATTTGCGCGGATGCGGTGGCCTTTGCCCGCCAGATCGGCTACACCTGCGCGGGCACGGTGGAGTTCCTGCTCGACGAACGCGGCGATCACGTGTTCATCGAAATGAACCCCAGGATCCAGGTGGAGCACACGGTGACCGAAGAGGTCACCGATGTCGACCTGGTATCGAGCCAGTTGCGGATCGCCGCCGGGGAATCCCTGTCCGATCTCGGACTCGCCCAGGACGCCCTACGTATCCGGGGTGCTGCCCTGCAGTGCAGGATCACGACCGAGGACCCGGCCAACGGGTTTCGCCCCGACACCGGTCGCATCACCGGGTATCGGTCACCGGGTGGTGCCGGCGTCCGCCTCGATGGCGGCACCAATCTCGGCGCCGAGGTGGGCGCATATTTCGATTCGATGCTGGTGAAGCTGACCTGCCGCGGCCGCGATTTCCCGACGGCTGTGGCCCGGGCGCGACGCGCCGTGGCGGAGTTCCGGATTCGCGGAGTGGCCACCAACATTCCTTTCCTGGCAGCGGTTCTGGACGATCCCGACTTCGTCGCCGGCCGGGTGACGACGTCGTACATCGAACAACGACCGCAGCTGCTCACCGCGCGCGGTAGTGCCGATCGTGGCACCCGCATCCTGAACTACCTGGCCGATGTGACGGTCAATCAGCCGCACGGCCCGCGGCCGTCTGCGGTCTATCCACGCGACAAGCTGCCCGCCTGTGATCTGAGCGTGCCTGCACCCCCTGGGTCCAAGCAGCGCCTGACGGAGTTGGGGCCGGAAGGCTTCGCCGCCTGGCTACACGACACCGACGCTGTCGGCGTCACCGACACCACCTTTCGCGATGCACATCAATCGCTGTTGGCTACCCGGGTGCGCACGAGCGGACTGCTACGTGTCGCCCCCTACATCGCGCGGATGATGCCGCAGTTGCTGTCCGTCGAATGCTGGGGCGGCGCGACCTACGACGTCTCACTACGATTCCTCAAGCAGGATCCGTGGGAGCGGTTGGCGGCGTTGCGCGAAGCGTTGCCCAACATCTGTCTGCAGATGTTGTTGCGGGGCCGGAACACGGTGGGCTACACGCCCTATCCGGAGACGGTGACGCGTGCGTTCGTGGAGGAAGCCACGGCGACTGGTGTTGATATCTTCCGGATCTTCGACGCGCTCAACAATGTGGATTCGATGCGTCCGGCCATCGACGCGGTCCGGCGTACCGGCACGACTGTCGCTGAAGTCGCGATGTCGTACACCGGTGACCTCTCCGACCCGGGCGAGAACCTTTACACCCTGGACTATTACCTGCGCTTGGCCGAGCAGATCGTCGACGCCGGAGCCCACGTGCTGGCGATCAAGGACATGGCCGGGCTGCTGCGGGCGCCGGCCGCCGCGACGTTGGTGTCTGCCCTGAAGTCACGGTTCGACCTTCCAGTCCACGTGCATACCCACGACACTCCCGGCGGCCAACTGGCCACCTATGTCGCGGCGTGGAATGCCGGAGCCGATGCCGTCGACGGTGCCGCAGCGCCGTTGGCCGGCACCACAAGTCAGCCTTCGCTGTCATCAATCGTGGCCGCTGCCGCACACAGCCGATTCGACACCGGTGTGTCGCTGGATGCGGTCTGCGACCTTGAGCCGTACTGGGAGGCATTGCGCCGCGTCTACGCGCCCTTTGATGTTGCGGCGTCGGGTCCTTCGTTCCCGACGGGGCGCGTCTACACCCATCAGATCCCCGGCGGCCAGCTGAGCAATCTGCGCCAGCAGGCCATCGCATTGGGACTGGGTGACCGGTTCGAAGACATTGAGGCGAATTACGCTGCCGCTGACCGGATGTTGGGTCGGTTGGTGAAGGTCACGCCGTCGAGCAAAGTGGTGGGCGACCTCGCACTGGCCTTCGTCGGAGCGGGTGTGGGTGCCGAGGAATTCGCCGCGGACCCGGCTCGCTACGACATTCCGGACAGCGCGATCGGCTTTCTGCGTGGTGAACTCGGAGACCCTCCGGGCGGGTGGCCGGAGCCTCTGCGCACCAAGGCGCTCGATGGTCGGGGCCCGGCCAAACCTGTACCAGATTTGTCCGCTGAGGATGAAACCTTGTTGGCCGCACCGGGGCCCAAGCGGCAGGCGGCGCTCAACCGGTTGTTGTTCCCCGGGCCCACCGCGGAGTTCGAAGCTCATCGCGACGAGTACGGTGACACCTCACGATTGAGCGCCAATCAGTTCTTCTACGGTCTGCGCCACGGCGAAGAACACCGGGTCAAACTGGATCCCGGGGTCGAATTGTTGATCGGGCTCGAGGCGATCTCCGAAGCCGACGAGCGCGGCATGCGCACCGTGATGTGCATCCTCAACGGGCAACTGAGGCCGATCGTGGTGCGCGACCGCAGCATCGCCGGCGAGGTCCCGGTTGCCGAGAAGGCCGACCGGACCAATGTCGCCCATGTCGGTGCTCCCTTCGCTGGTGTGGTTTCAGTCAACGTTGTTGAGGGCCAGGTCGTCGAAGCCGGCCAGTCGATCGCGACGATCGAGGCGATGAAGATGGAGGCGGCCATCACCGCGCCCGCATCTGGAACCGTCACCAGGATCGCGGTCGCGCGGACTGCTCAGGTGGAGGGCAATGACCTCCTCGTCGTCGTCAGTTAGTGCGCTGACCAATTCGGCCCTGTGCGGCCAGAGAATCTGCAGCCGCAATTGGAGGTATTCGTGTCCCTGAACACCGTCGCGCTTGAGTTGGTGCCGCCCAATGTCGATCGCGGAGCAGGTTACGCGGTGGAGGAAGCGCAGAAGGTGGCGCGGCTGGCCACGGAATGCGGTGTAGCAGGACGGCTCGGCCACGTCATGATCCCGGCGATGATCGCCGAGGATGGTGACCGCCCCATAGAGATGAAGCCCAAGATGGACGTCCTCGACTACTGGCGGGCCATCCGAACCGAGCTTCCGGGCGTGCGTGGCCTGTGCACGCAGGTCACGTCGTTCTCCGAAGAAGCGGTGCTGCGCGATCGGCTGACCGATTTGAGCGCGGCGGGTTTCGACGGCGTGATCTTCGTCGGTGTACCGCGCACGATGAGCGACGGCGAAGGTGACGGCGTCGCACCGGCTGACGCGTTGTCCAAATTCGACGGTCTCGTCGAGAACCGCGGGGTGATCCTGATCCCGACCCGCGATGCCGAGCAGAGTCGCTTCACCTTCAAATGCGACAAGGGCGCCACGTTCGCCATGACGCAGCTGCTGTACTCGGATGCGGTGGTCGGGTTTCTGCAGCAGTTCGCCCTGGAGAGCGACCACAGGCCAGAGGTTCTGCTGTCGTTCGGTTTCGTGCCGAAGATGGAGAACAGGGTCGGCCTCATCGATTGGCTGATCCAGGACCCCGGCAATGACGTTGTTGCACAGGAGCAGGCATTCGTCAGATCCCTGGCCGCTGGTGAGCCCGCCGTGAAACGGCGGCAATTGGTTGATCTCTACAAGAGGGTGATCGACGGGGTGGCCGACCTGGGGTTTCCGCTGAGCCTGCATTTCGAAGCGCCCTATGGCGCCTCCCGGCCGGCGTTCGAGGCATTCGTCGAGATGCTGGCGTACTGGTCACCGAAACAGGCGTCCTGATCGGACCGCGATGAACGCACGGTCCAAACCCGGAAAGATGAAAGTGATGGGGGTCCTGAACGCCACTCCCGACTCCTTCTGGGTCGACAGCAGATTCGATGTCACCGCATTGGCGATCGCGGCGGGGCGAAGGATGTTCGAAGCCGGGGCGTGGGCGGTGGACGTGGGTGGGGAATCCACTCGCCCGGGGGCCACACCAGTGTCGATCGACGAAGAGCGCGACCGCGTGCTTCCGGTCGTCGCTGCACTTGCCCAGCTGGGCACGGTGTCCGTGGACACGCGCAATCGAGAGCTGGCCGAAGAGGCGGTACTGGCCGGTGCCGGCATCATCAATGACGTCTCGGGCAAGCTCTACGACGTTGCGGGTCGGCTCGGTGTCGGGTACGTGAGCATGCACGCCCACACAGTTCCCGTCCTCGCGAGCGGATTCCCGGAGTACGAGGATGTGGTCGGCGAGGTGACATGTTCCGTCACCGGCGTCGCGCAGACGGCTGCTGCCGGCGGCGCCGCTCCGGTGTGGATCGATCCAGGCATCGGATTCGGCAAATCGCCTCGGCACAACCTCGAATTGCTGCGCCGGCTTCCGGAGCTCTGCAGTCACGGGTTTCCGGTGCTGCTCGGGGTGAGCCGAAAATCTTTCGTCGGCAACGTCACTGGACGCGCAGTGGACGGACGCCTGGCGGGATCGCTGGCCGTTGTCGCGCCCGCGTGGTCGGCGGGTGTCGATGTCATCCGAGTTCATGATGTCGTCGAGACGTTGGACACCATCGCAATGTTGCAGGCGATCTGGGGCTGACCGCACAGCCTGGAATTGGCTGAGATGCTGTGCTGGTGGAGAAAGTCGACCACAACCTGCCGATGTTCTCCGCCGTGGCGTTCGCCGGCAGCGTCCACCAGCAGCATGGCGGCTCTCGGTGCCAAGGTCGAGGGCCGGCGCCTGGCCGGCCAGTGCGTCACCGTTGCTGATTATCTGGAAAAGCCTGTTGTTCAGCATGTTTAAAGTTCGCTTCGAAAAATTGACGGTGACTGCCAGCCCGATCGAGGGCCGGCGCACGCGCTCAAAGGGACGCCCCACCGCCGGAGAAGTTTTGGTTAGTCTCACCTCGCTGGTCTAAGGAGGCTGCGGGTCTGGGCGTGGCGCGCACACGTATGTGGCGCCCCCGATCAGCGCCGGAGACAGGGGGATGGGCATTTGACGTGTGATGAAGTGCTGCAGCACAGCGCAACTGGTGATGTGCATTCTCGAACGCAGCGCGGCTCCACGGCCGAATCTCCGATGCGGCCCGCTGGATATCCGCCGGACTGCCCCGTGCTTCCTCGAGAACTCAAGAACGTTTCCGACGCTGTACGGCGCACCCCGGCTCCTCCAGTTCCGCAACTGTTGCGGCCGAGCGCGATTCGGGTCGCCACCGACGACGACGCGACCCTGATCGCCGAGTGGATGAATCGGCCGCACCTGGCCGAGGCCTGGGAATATGACTGGCCGATCGAGCGCTGGCGCAATCATCTGAAAGCGCAGGTCGAGGGCGACTATTCACTACCGCTCATCCTGAGCATCCGTGGGGTGGACCGTGGCTACCTCGAAATCTACCGTGCCGCCAAAGATTCCATCGCCGATCGGTACGACAGTGAGCCGCACGATCTGGGGCTGCACGGCGCGATTGCCGACGAGGAATTGGTAAACCGGGGGCTCGGCCCGATGCTGCTGCCCAAAATCGTCGCAAGCGTCCTGGCCGCCGATCCCGACTGTGATCGGATCATGTTCGACCCGGATCACCGCAACGCAACGGTTCGGGGGTTGTGTGAGTTCGCCGGGTGCCGGTTCCTCGGCGAGCACGAGATGTCCAACCGCAGGATGGCGCTCTACCAACTCGACCGGGACACTGCCCGGAAATGGATGGCTTGACACCAGACTGTTCAATCCGGCTGCCCGACAGTCGGTTCCAAATCAATTGATCCGTACCGTAAACGAAAGGTGAGGCTTGGTCTCATCGACCAGCCGGATACTCACATATGACCGATACCAATTCATCGACATCGCCCGTTGTGACCGACGGGCTGGTCTCCGTCCTGCGTGACGATCTCGAACTCCCATGTAAATCACTCAGTGCCAGTACACGTCTCGTCGATGACCTCGGGATGGACTCGGTGTCGTTCGCGGTGGGCCTGGTGACCATCGAGGAGAAGTTCGGTGTGCAGCTCAGCGAGGAAGACCTCATCACCTGCCGGACCGTCGGCGATCTGCAGTCGGTGATCGACCGCAGGAGCGCAGCATGAACCCGCTCGCAGGAGCCCTGCGGGAGGCAATGGTCGGCTCACCGCACGACCTGGTGGTCCTGGATCGCGAGACCGATACCTGGCAGCGGCGTCCGTGGCCCGAGGTGCACGGAATCGCCGAGAGTATTGCGGCCTACCTGCTGGGCCGGGACCAACCCGGTGCGGTAGGACTGGTGGGCGAACCGACGGTGGAATTGATTGCCGCCATTCAGGGTTCATGGCTGGCGGGTGCCGGGGTGTCTATCCTTCCGCGTCCCCAGCGCGGCGCCGAACCGTCGGAGTGGGCGCACGCGACGTTGTCCCGATTCAGTAGCATCGGCGTGACCACGGTGTTCAGCTACGGCGCCACCCTGCAGCTGCTCCGGGATGCGGGGTCTTCGCTGGCGGTGCGTGACATCGCCGATGCGGCACGCACATCCACGTCCGGGAACCTGCAGTACCCCGACCATGCTGACGTGGCCATCCTGCAGGGAACGGCCGGATCCACCGGTACTCCGCGCACCGCGGTGCTGGCACCGGAGGCCGTGCTGAACAACATTCTGGCGGTCACCCGGCGATTGTCCCTGGGCCACAACGATGTCGGGTGTTCGTGGTTGCCGATCTACCACGACATGGGCCTGGCGATGGTGTTGACATCGACGATGTCGGGCGGGTCATTGTGGCTGGCGCCGACGGGCGCGTTCTCGGCCGCGCCACTGCGGTGGGCCGATTGGCTCTCCGAATCCGGCGCCACCCTCACCGCCGGGCCGAATTTCGGCTACTCGGTGCTCGGACGATTCGCCAATCGCGTATCCGATGTCGATCTGGGCGCGCTGCGGATCGCGATCAACGGGGGAGAGCCCGTCGACTGTGCCGGTGTCGATCGGTTCGCCGTCGGAATGAGCAGGTTCGGTTTCGATGCTGCAGCGATTGCGCCCGCCTACGGGATGGCCGAGTCGACGTGCGCGGTGACGATCCCCGCACCCGGGGAAGGCCTGCGCATCGACATCCCGGACGCTGCGGACACCGCCCGCCGCTACGCCTTGCTGGGTCGTCCGGTGCCGGGCATGGAGATTCGCATCGTCCCTTCTGCGCATGACGAATCCGGTACGGCCGGCGAAGTCGAGATCCGCGGCTCGTCGATGATGACGTCGTACCTGGGGGATGCACCCGTCGACGCGGGCAGCAACGGCACGTGGTTCCCGACGGGCGACATCGGCTACCTGGTCGACGACGCGCTGGTGATCTGCGGGCGCTCGAAAGAGATCATCACGATCGCCGGACGCAACATCTTCCCCACCGAGATCGAGCAGGTTGTCGGCGAGGTGGACGGCGTCCGAGAGGGGGCCGTCGTCGCGGTCGGTACGGCATCTGGCGCCGCGCAATCGCGACTGCTGGTGGCAGCGGAGTTCATCGGGACCGAGCAGGACACCACTCGCAGCGCCGTGATCCGGCGGGTCGTGTCGGTGTGCGGTGTCACGCCTGCCGACGTCGTGCTCATGTCGCCGGGATCGCTGCCACGCACATCGTCAGGGAAACTCCGGCGACTCGAGGTCCGTCGCCAACTGGAGTCGGCGCGGTAGCCGTCAGGTCCGCGCGATGAGTTTTACCCTCGTCCCGAGTCCAAACAGCATCCATTGGTGACCGATCGGGAGAGAACACGTGGCCCAGCTGCTCAAAGTCCAGAACTTCAACGTCTCCGGCGACGGATTCGGCGCCGGAGAGAACCAGAGCTTCGAGCGCCCGTTCGGCCACGCCGACCCCGGGACGATGTTCGCCTGGGCCGGCGCCACGGCAAGTTGGCCCAACCGCACCGAGCCCGGCGGCAGTCGGGGCCTCGATGACTACCTCACCCGGGATTTCCACAACAACATCGGCGCGGAGATCATGGGCCGTAACAAGTTCAGTCCCTACCGTGGCGCCTGGGAAGATCACGACTGGCAGGGCTGGTGGGGCGACGAGCCGCCGTTCCACACCCCAGTCTTCGTTCTTACCCACCATGAGCGTCCGTCGTTCACTTTGTCCGACACCACGTTCCACTTCATCGACGCCGATCCGGCGACCGCGCTGGAGCAGGCCCGGGCCGCGGCGCAGGGCAAGGATGTGCGGTTGGGCGGGGGAGCGAGCACCATCCGGGAGTTCCTGGACGCCGACCTGGTCGACACCCTGCATGTGGCGGTGTCGCCGGTCGAGTTGGGCAGCGGGACTCGGCTCTGGGGATCACCAGATGAGTTGAACGACCGTTTTCACCACGACGTGGTACCCAGCCCCGGCGGCGCGGTCACTCATCATCTGTTCTGGCGTCGCTGAGCCCGCTTGAGCACGGTGAGTGCGTACCTCAATCGCGGGTACGCACCCCGCGCTCGAAGGTGCGGATGACGGCGGGGGCGGCCGCGTGCTGCGGCATGAGGCCGTTCTTGGAGTCCTGGCAGGCCCACATGACCAGACCGTAGAGCGCGTGTTCGAGCCATTGTGTGCTCGATTCCGGATCGAACACACCTTCGGCCTGGCCGCGTTCGATCAGACTGGTGAGATAGCTGTTGTCGGGCACCGCCTCGGGTGGCAGGCCGCGAATAACGGTGGGGTCGTCGAAGAGAAACAGGAGCCGGTTACCGACCGAGATCATGGCGTTGATGACGCGCCGCATCGCCTCGATCGCGCAGCCGTCCTCAGGCGCGGCAGCGGCCACGGCGTTGGTCAGGACCTGCACCGAGTCGATAATTGTGGCGTTGATCAGGCATTCCCGGTCGGGAAAGTAACGGTGCACCGTGGTGCGGCCGACCCCGGCCGCCTTCGCGATATCGGGCAACGTCGCGGTCCGGTCGTCAGCTAGGACTGCGGCGGCGGCCTCGATGATCGCACCACGGGTGCGCGACTGGGTGGCCGAGAGCTCGCCTGTGCTCATGCGTCGATGGTATCGACGCGGGTCACGACATTCTCGCCACCGGTATCGGTGTTGTCCGATCAGAGAGGAAACGCGCTGGACGCTGGCGCACGGGCAGCGGCCACCAGAACCAGCGGCCGAGGATCGCGGCAATCGTCGGTGTCATCAGCGAGCGAACGACGAGGGTGTCGAACAACAGACCCAGGCCGATGGTCGTGCCGCCCTGCCCGATCGCAATCAGATCGCTCGTGGCCATCGACGCCATCGTGAATGCGAACACCAGGCCGGCCGCGGTGACCACGCCGCCGGTGGCGCCCATGGCCCGGATGATGCCCGTGTTGATGCCCGCGCCGATCTCTTCCTTCATCCGCGAGACCACCAGCAGGTTGTAGTCCGATCCGACCGCCAGCAGGATGATGACCGAGAACGCCAATGTCATCCAGTGCAGATCGATCCCGAGCAGGTACTGCCACACCAGGACCGACAGGCCGAACGATGCGGCCAGGGACAGGATCACGGTGCCGACGATGACGAACGACGCGATCAGGGCGCGGGTGATCAACAGCATCACGATGAAGATCAACGTGATCGCGCCGCAGGCTGAGATCAGCAGATCCCACTGGGCGCCCACCTGGATGTCCTTGTAGGTGGCCGCGGTGCCGCCGAGATAGATCTTGGCGTCGGCCAGCGGCGTCGTCTTGATCGCCTCCCGGGCCGTCTTCAAGATCGGGTCGACATGCGAAATACCCTCGGAGGTAGCCGGATCCACGTCGTGGGTGATGATGAACTGCGCGGCCTGACCGTCCGGCGACACCATCAGCGCCAACCCGCGCTTGAAGTCCGGGTTGTCGAACGCCTCGGGTGGCAGATAGAACGAGTCGTCGTTGCGGGCGTCGTCGAACGCCTGCCCCATCACCGACGCCGTGTCGGTCATCTTGGCGATCTGGTCGACGAGCCCGTTGAACGTGCTGAACATCGTTTTCATCGTGCCCTGCATGGACTTCGAGATGGCGATCATCGGTGGCAGTTGCGCCACCAACTGCGGCATCAGCTGATCCATCTCGTTCATGTTCTTCACCGAATCCGAGAGGGTTTCGGTCATGGTGTCGATGCCGTCGAGCCCGTCGAACAACGAGCGCATGGATTGGCACATCGGGATGTCGTAGCAGTGCGGTTCCCAGTACAGATAGTTCCGCATCGGCCGCATGAAATCGTCGAAATCAGCCATGTGATCCCGCATTTCGTTGGTACTCGCCTGCATGTCGTTCATGCTGGCGGTCAGTTCGTGGGTGATGCCGGTCATCCGGTTCATCAGGCCCAGCATGTTCTCCATGATCGTGATCATCCGGCCGAGATCGTCGGTGAGCGTATTCATGTCGCCCATGCGTTCCCGCAGGAACTGCAGGTTCTCGGTCATCGACACCGATTGCATGCTCACCTGGAACGGCACGGAGCTGTGCGCGATGGGGCGGCCCAGTGGACGGGTGATGCTCTGCACGCGCGCGACACCGGGTACGCGGATCAGCTCGCGGGCGATCTTGTCCAGCACGATCATGTCGGCAGGGTTGCGCAGGTCGCGGCCCGCATCCACCAGCAGGAGGTCGGGGTTCATCCGCGCGGCGGTGAAATGTCGCTCGGCAGCTGCGTATCCGACGTTGGACGGCAGATCCTTGGGGATGTAGAGCCGCTCGTTGTAGGAGGTCTTGTAGCCGGGCAGAGCCAGGAGTCCGACTAGTGCCACCGCGATGGCCGCCGCCAGGATCGGAACGGGCCAGCGCACCACCGAGGTGCCGAGCCTGCGCCAACCGCGAGAGCGGATCTCGCGCTTGGCGTCGAGCAAGCCGAACCGACTGCCCACAGCCAGCATTGCCGGCGCAAGTGTGAGCGAGGCCAGCACCACCACGGACATGCCGATGGCGCTCGGGATACCCATGGAGCTGAAGTAGTTCAACCGGGTGAAGTGAAGGCACAGCATGGCGCCGGCGACCGTGAGGCCGGAGCCGAGGATGACATGCCCGACACCGTGGAATGCGGTGTAATAGGCGTCCTCTCGTTCCTGACCTTTCTGTCGCGCTTCCTGATATCGGCCGACGAGGAAGATCGCGTAATCGGTTCCGGCCGCGATGGCCAACGAGGTCAGCAGGCTCACCGAGAACGTCGACAGGCCGAGCAGGCCGGCGTGGCCGATGGCCGCCACGACTCCGCGGGCCGCCGACATCTCCAGCAGCACCACGATGAGCATCAACAACATCGTGGCGATCGACCGGTAGACGACGATCAGCATCACCGCGATCACGGCGATCGTGACGAAGGTGATCTTGATCATGCTCTTGTCGCCGGCTTCGTTCATGTCCGTGGTGAGCGGACCTTGGCCGGTGACATAGGCTTTCACGCCTGCGGGCGGATTCGATTCCTCGATGATCTTGCGGACCGCGCCGACCGATTCGTTGGCCAGCGTCTCGCCCTGGTTGCCTGCGAGGTTGACCTGAACGTAGGCGGCCTTGCCGTCGGTGCTCTGGGATCCCGCCGCGGTGATCAGGTCGCCCCAGTAATTCTGAACGTGCTGAACGTGTTTGGTATCGGCCTGCAGCGTGCGGACCAGTTCGTCGTAGTAGTGATGAGCCTCGGTACCCAGCGGCTGGTCGCCCTCGAGCACGACCATGGCGATCGTGTCGGAGTCGAATTGATCGAAGCGCTCGCCGATCTTCTTCATCGCCACCAGTGCCGGTGCGTCCTGGGGTGACAGTGAGACGGCGTGCTCGTGCCCGACGACCTCGAGTTGGGGGACGAGCGCGTTCAGGACGACGACGAGCACGACCCACGCCAGGATGATCGGGATCGCGGCGACGCGGATGACGCGGGCGATGCCCTTGTGTTCAGGGGTAGCGGCGACCGTGCTGATGCGCGATCCGCCTTCGGCTCCTCGGTGGTTACCCATCAGGCGGCCTTGTCCAAGCAGAAGGCCTGGGCGTCGTGCTGGTTCACGGTCTGCTCGTCTCGGACTTCGCCGTTGACGACGATCCGGCAGCTGATCACTTCGCTATCTCCTTGGGCAACCACATTGGCGAACACCGTCGGCAGGGTGGTGACAACCTCGTGCCGCCACGGCAGCGAGCTGAAACTCTCGGTGTGGGGTTGGGCGTCGGCATCCAGAAAGCTGACGTGCCCGCTGGTGCCACTCGGCCCGTCGATCTCGTAGACGACGCGCTTCGGGTTGAACTCCACGATGTCGTCGCCGGCGGACTGTCCCGGGTCGGTGTTGATGTGAGTGCCGAAGATCCCGTGCATCCGGTTCATTGCCAACCCGCTGACGGCAAGGGCAGCCACCAGCACCATGGGAATCCAGAAGCGTTTGGCGAGCCGAAATAGCGTAGCCACGGCAAAATCCACCTCTCCGGTTCGGCGCATGCCGACGGAAGCCCCATCCGACCGCGTTTTGATCGGCTGAACGTAACAGGCCTTTAGTGGATGCTCAACGTTCCATTAAGGGATATTGAGATACCTCACAGTTGTTTGCGAACTGGAATTTTTTAGTGACCTACGCGGTGAGCAGACGCAGCGGGGATCCCGTGCAGTAGGCCGCGATGTCCTCGACGATGTCGCGGTAGAAGATCGTCATCACGCCCTCGGTGACGTAGCCGAGGTGCGGGGTCAGCAAGGTGTTGGGCAGGGTGGCCAACGGATGCCCCGGGGGAAGAGGCTCCTGTCGATAGACATCCAGCGCTGCGCCACGAATCTGCTTGCCGCGCAGGGCTTGCACGAGCGCATCCTCGTCGATGAGGCCACCGCGCGAGGTGTTCACCAGGATCGCCGAAGGTTTCATCGCGGCCAGCTCGGCGGCGCCGATCAGGCCACGTGTGCTCTCGGCGAGCACCATGTGCAGCGATACGACATCGGCGTCGGCGAACAATGCCTCCCGCTCGACCCGGACGACGCCGGCCTTGGCCGCACGCTCGTCAGTGAGGTTGGGGCTCCACGCGATCACGTTCATGCCGAACGCCTTGCCGATCGTGGCGACCCGGCTGCCGATCCGGCCCACCCCGACCAGCCCCAGGGTCGCTCCATGCAGGTCGCTGCCGATGGTGCTCTGCCACAGCCCGTTACGGATGCGCTGATCCTCGAGGACGAGGTGTCGCTGCAGCCCCAGGATCAGTGCCCAGGTGTGTTCGACCGTCGGGGTGATCGCTCCGCCGGTGCCCGACACGGTGATGCCGAGGCGGTGCGCGGCGGCCACGTCGATCGCGGCGTTGAACGGTCCCGTTGTCACGAGGAGCTTCAGATCGGGCAGTTGGCCGAGCAGCGCAGCGTCGATCGGGGTGCGTTCCCGCATCGCGACGACGACCTCGCAGCCGGCCAGCGACTCGACCAGGGCCGTACCCGGCGCGATGTGCTCGCGTAGTGCCATGATCTGGGCGGGGCGGGGGATCGGTGACCAGTCGACGGTGTCGGCGATTCCCTGGTAGTCGTCGAGGACGGCGATGCGCAGCGGTGCGGTCATCGATCAGTAGGCGTTCGGATCGTTCTGCACCGCGAGGGGTACCGGATGCTGGTAGAGCTGAGATGCGTTCTCCCAGGTGATCTTCCGGATCACCTCGGAGGGCAGGCCCTGGATCTGTTCGTGAATGGTGTGCTGGGTGTGCGGCCACGTCGAGTCGCAGTGCGGGTAGTCGGCTTCGAGCAGGATGTTGCCGGTGCCGATCCGTTCGTGCTGCACGAACGAGGACTGGTCCTCGACCGCGCAGAACCAGAAGTTCCTGGTGAACACCTCGGCGGGGGAGAGGCTCTCGCCCATAGCCTTCCAGGTTCCGTACATCTGGTGGTAGCTCAGCATGTGGTCCAGTCGATCCAGTAGGCCTGCCACCCAGCCGATTCCGCCTTCGGACAGACAGATCTTGAGGTCCGGGTACCGGCTGGGCAGGCCGGAGTACAGCCAGTCGACCGCCGCGGTGATGGCGTAGGCGAAGAACAGCACACCCTGAACGTCCGGCGGGGCGTCGTCGGTGGTGGACGGCGCCGAGCCCGAGGATCCGATGTGCAGGTTGACCACGGTGCCCGTCTCGGCACACGCCGCCATCATCGGCTCCCAGTAACCGGAGTGGATGGTCGGCAGCCCGAGCATGGCGGGGTTCTCGCTGAATGTCACGGCGTGGAAACCGCGTTCGGCGTTCTCGTAGATCATCTGGGCGCCGACCTCGGGGTCCAGCAGCCACGGCAGCTGGCACGGGATGATCCGGCCAGGGTAGGCGCCGGCCCACGCTTCGAGGTGCCAGTCGTTCCAGGCCCGCACCGAGGCCATCGCGAGCTCCCGATCTCTGGTCACCTGTTGGAGCCGCTGGCCGGCGAATCCGGGGAGGAACGACGGGAAGTTGAGCGACGCGTACACACCGTTGAGATCCATGTCCTTGACGCGTTCGTGAATGTCCCAGGCGCCGCGGCGCATTTCGTCGAATCGCGCCGGCTCGAAACCGTATTCGGAGACCGGGCGGCCGACCACGGCGTTGAAGCCGACGTTGGGCAGCGATTGCCCGTCGTACATCCAGGTCTGCCCGCCGTTCTCGGTGTCGACGACCTTCGGGGCACGGTCAGCGAACTTGCGAGGCACCCGGCCGGTGAACGTGTCCGGTGGCTCGACGATGTGATCGTCGACCGAGATCACGGTGTAGAGACGTTCGGCCCGCTGCGGTTCGGGCAGAAACGTGACCGTGCGTTCGGCGCCCTTGTGCGCGGTGGTGAAGTCGAGATTGCCGGCGAGTTCGTCGATGGACTTCATGGGCCAGTCTCCTTCTAGGTCAGGACGTCGGGGTCGGCCTTGATGGTCATCCGGGCGGCCCCGGCCCAGTACACGTCGGCGGCCCGCTCGATGAGCGAGGCCTTCATGCCGTACATGTCGGAGCGGTTCATCGCGGTCGGCTCCCGGCCGGTGAGCATCACCTGGTAGGCCAGTTTGCACACCCGGTCGATCGACGCGGCCCGGTACACGGCCTCGGCCACGGTGCCTCCGGTGGTGATGACGCCGTGGTTGGCCAGGATGGTGAGATTGGCCGTGCCGATCCGTTCGGCGAGCTCGCGGGCGCGTGGCGCCGAATCGACCTCGCCGTCATAGGTTTCGACGAAGCACATGTCGTCGAGGAACAGCGATCCGGTCTGATGCACCAGATCCGGCAACTTTCCCAACGCCGCGATGAGGCTCACGTAGTAGGGGTGGTTGTGGATGACGACGCGGGCATCGTCGCGCATGCGGTGCAGTTCGGTGTGGATGTGGATGGCCGGGGTGACATCCCAGCGGCCGCGTACCACCGTGGCGTTCTCGTCGACCACACAGATGTCGGATGCGGTGAGTTCCTGCCACCACAGGCCCCACGGATTGACCAGCATCTCGGTGCGGCCTTCCGGCTGCCAGGTGATGTGGCCGGCCATGTTCTCGGCGAATCCGATGGCCGCCAGGTGCCGGAACGCCACGGCCAGCGACTGTTCCTCGGACAGATCGACACCGATCGGCGGGGTGACCGACGGTGACCACACCTTCAGCCCGCCCTGACGCATCTCACCGACGTTCATAGCCGTCTCCCAACCGCGTCCGGATATCTTCGCGGAGTTGCCCTTTCGCGATCTTCCCGCCCGAAGACCGGGGCAGCTCATCGAGGACGATGAGCCGCTCGGGAAGAAGTTCCTTCGACATGCCCTGGGCCAGCAGGTGCTCGACGAGCCCGGGCAGATCGATCGTTTGGCTGTTGGCGTGGGCCACCGGTTCTACGTAGATGCAGACCTTTTCGCCGAAGACCGGGTCGGGCATCGCCACCGCGGCCGCGACGGCCACCCCGGGATGTGTCGTCACCGCATCCTCGACCTCTCCGGCACTGATGTTTTTGCCCCCGCGCACGATGAAGTCCGAGGTGCGGCCGGTGACGGACAGGTAGCCGTCGGCGTCGACCTCGCACACGTCGCCCATCCGCATCCAACCGTCAGGTGTGTAGAGCTTGTCGTGGTCTACACCGCCGAGGTAGCCCAGGCTGGTGGCCGGTCCGCGGCAGGCCGGTTGCCCACGGCCCGTTGAGGTCACGTCGTCATCGCCGTCGAACAGGCGCACCGCCATCTCCGGCACCAGCCTTCCGGCGGTGCGCAGCCTGCGTTCCCTGGAATCCTGCAGCGTCGTTCCGCTCAGCAAGCCGGTTTCGTTGGAGCCGTAGAACTGCAGGATGGTGGCGCCGGTGAGTTCCTCGAAGTCGGCGGCCCGCTGATACGGCAACGCCTCGCCGCCGGTGAAGACCACGCGCAGCGAGCTCAGGTCGTTCTCGCGCGATGCCCGGTCGGCCATGATCATCATCAATTGGGTACTGACACAGCACAACACGCTGACGCGGTGGCGGGCGATCGCCTCGCACGCGGCCGCCGCGTCGAACCGCTCGAGCAGGATCGTGGTGACACCGAGGTGGATCGGGGTGGTGTGGGCGGTCCAGATGCCGAATCCGAACGGGGCCGGGATGACGGGCAGGAAGACGTCATCGGAACTCAGCGCCCCGTTGGCGACTGCCTGCTGATGAAAGTAATGCCAACGGTTCTGCGTGTGCACAACACATTTGGGTAGGCCCGTGGTTCCCGAGGTCGAGTTGATCAGGAACACGTCGTCGGCTCCGACACCCGCGGCCGGTGGCCGCGATGGGGTGTCAGTGTCGAGGGACAAACCGTCCAACACCAGCGCGCTGATCTCGGGCGTGAGTCCCGCAACTGTGGTTTGTGCCGCCGCGTGCCGCGCCGCGTCGCTGATCAGCAGGCGCGGATCGGTGGTCCGCAGGATCTGAGTGGCCTCGCGCGTTCCGGCGCGGGCACCGATCCCCACCACCACGGCGCCGCAGCGCTCGATGGCCACGAACAGCACATGGATGGCCGCGGTGTCGCCGTGCCACACCGCGACGCGATCGCCTGGTCGGACACCCAGCCCCGCCAACTGGGCGGCGAGTAGCGATGCGGCGCAGTCGAGTTCGTTCCAGGTGAACGTGGTTCCGGGGTAGTCGATATAGGCCGGCTTGTCGGGATGGGTGAGGGCGTGTTCCCGCACGGTCTGCGAGATCGTGCGGTCCGACCACCATCCGGCCGACCGGTAGTGGGCCGCTTCTGCAGCGTCAACTGCGGCGTCGCCGACCTTCATCACCAAATCATATGAAAATAAGCACCTGTGTCAACGGTCACACTGTTGTCGCTCGTGGATCACGGTCGTCGGGGACCGGACTGCGCCCACGCACGCACCATCGTCGGGTCGACGACCCCGTCGACGCCGGGGTACTGCTGGGCGTTGACCAGATGGGCCGCGGCCAGATCGCGGGCTCGCTGTGCATCACCCATGTCGATCGCGTCGATCACCTGGCGGTGGTCTTCCAGAACGGCCCGGCGCTCCTCGACGGGCACGGTCGAGTGATCAGTCACCTGAGCCGACCAGTTTTGCTCGTGGGCTGACCACAGCGCCTCCAGCGCGCCCGCCAGGATGATCATCGTCTCGTTGCCGCAGTGGCGCACCAGCGCCTCGTGATACCGGCGACTCGCCGAGGTGGCCTGCAGCAGATCGGAAACCGATCTGACCGATTCTTCGTGCAATTCACGGAGAATGGGTACAACAGTGCGCTTCCGGTCCGGCCGCTGGGCGCAGAGCGCGGCACACGCCGGCTCGACCTGCAGGAGTGCGGTGCCCACGTCGGCGAGTCCGACCTGTCCGGCGCCCAGTACCAGCCCCATGGTGTAGGCAAGGTTTGCTGCATCGGGTCGGTGGACCACCGCGCCGCCGAGCTTGCCGCGCCGGACCGTCAACAGCCCCTCGGCCTCGAGGATGCGCATCGCCTCGCGCAGGGACGGTTTGCTGATCGGGTATTCGACGAGAAGTTCGTCTTCCTTGGGCAGGATCGTGCCGTCGGGCAGTTCGCCGGTCAGGATCCGGCGCCGCAACTGGTCGGCGACCTGTTCGGCAAGTCGCTGGAACCGGACGTTTGGCTGCGCCACGCATCGAGTGTGCCAGATGCTCCGCCATTGAGGGGGTCGTGCCGAGCCTTGTATCCAAATGATTTGTCTCATACGGTGAGCCATGCAGAAGTGGACGATCGGCGCGTTGACGATTCACTCCGTCCTCGAGACTGTCGTGCCGACCCGGCCTGACCGGCTGTTTCGCGGGCTTCCGCCCGAGCTCCCGAGGTGGCTTCAGCCGCACTACGTCGATGACGCGGGCAATCTGCTGGTGGCCATCCAGTCGTTCCTCATCGAATCCGGTGACGAGCTCGTGGTCGTGGACTGCTGCTTCGGGGAAGGTCACGACCTGCCCTATCAGATCCCCATGGACCCCGACCAGTACCGACAGTCGTTGGCCGCGGCCGGATTCACGCCCGACGACGTGACCACAGTGGTCTGCACCCACCTTCACCTCGACCATGCCGGGCGCAACACCTCCCAGCGCGACGGTGCCTGGGTCCCCACCTACCCCAACGCGACGTACCTGCTCACCGCCGACGAGTACACGTCATGGCGGCAGTCCTCGGCGCCGAACCGCGCCGCTCCCGAGACCGTCGAACCTCTTGTCGCACACGATGTTCTGCGGCTGACCGAGATGGACCACGCGATCACCGACGAGATTCGGCTCATGGCCACGCCCGGTCACACGTCGGGACATACCGCGATACGAATCGAGTCCGACGGGGAAGTGGCGATCATCAGCGGGGACGTGATCCACCATCCGATCCAGATCACCCACCCCGAGGTCCAGGCCCTACCCGATGACGATCCGGCCGCGGCCGCGGTGACCCGCACCCGGCTGCTGCAGGGCATCGTCGACGAGCAGGCACTGTTGTTCGGAACGCATTTCGCGGCCCCGGCCGCCGGCACGGTCGTCTCCGACGACGACAGGCTGATCTGGGTGTCGGTCTAGACCGCGAGCGTCTCAGTCCGCGGTGTGGACGATGAGGATGTCGATCTTGACGCGGCGGGCGATGGTGGCAGGCACCGAACCCAGCAGGCGGCCGGCGACGGAGTCCAGCCCGATGTCGCCGACGACGATCAGATCCGCATCGACCTCTTTGGCGAGTTTCACCAGGGCGTCGACCGGAGCGCCTTCGACCGCCCGCTCGACGACATCCGAGGCGCCGGCGGCCTTGGCCCGGTCGCGCGCCACCTGGAGGATCTCGTAGACCGGGGCGGCGCCGTGCATCCTGTAGCCCTCGCTCTTGAGGCTGTCCTCCGCACGGGTATCGACCACATGATCGGGCGACGGCGGTCGCGACCAGCCGCCCTTTTCGGCCACGGGTGGATGAGCACTCGCGACGATCAGCTTCGCGTTCTCCTGCGCGGCGACCAAGGCGGCGCGGTCGACCGCACGTAACGACGAGTCGGACCCGTCGGTCCCGACAACAATCGTCCGATAGGTGCCCATGTCGTCTCCGAACTGTCGCTTACCAGGACAAACAGGACATTAACGTACGTCAATCTTCCGCCGATGGAGTTTCGGCTTCGCGCCGTGTCAAGCATCACCCGAGGTAATACAAACAAACAGCGCCCCCGGCAGGGATCGAACCTGCGACCAGCCGCTTAGAAGGCGGCTGCTCTATCCACTGAGCTACGGAGGCCAACGCCCGCAGAGTCTATCGCGCCTGTGCTCAACACCACGCAAACCGTGTCACCGGCAAAGCCGACCCGCGGGGCCGGTCGCGGACTAGCGTGGACGCTGCACTTGGTGGCCAGGGGAGGGGAGAGGGACCACGCTATGAGCGACGTGCCGGAGTTGGATGCGGCCGGACTGCCTGAAGAGCTGAGCGCAGTCGATCAGCTGTTGCATCGGGGAGAGGCAAACCCGCGCACCCGGTCCGGGATCCTGGGCGTCGAGATCCTCGACACCACACCGGATTGGGAACGATTCCGGGCCCGTCTGGACCACGCGTCGCGCAAGGTTCTGCGGCTGCGCCAGAAGGTCGTCATGCCCACGCTGCCCACGGCCGCTCCGCGCTGGGTCGTCGACCCTGACTTCAACCTCGACTATCACGTGCGGCGGGTGCGGGTTCCGGCGCCGGGCACGTTGCGCGACGTGTTCGATCTGGCCGAGGTCGCCTTGCAGTCCCCGATGGACATCACCCGTCCGCTGTGGAACGCCACCCTGGTCGAAGGGCTGGCCGACGGGCGCGCGGCAACCATCCTGCACCTGAGCCACGCGGTGTCCGACGGCGTCGGCATGGTCGAGATGTTCGCCAACATCTACGACCTCGAACGCGATCCCGAACCGACCGCTGAGGCGCCGCTGCCCATCCCACAGGACCTCTCGCCCAACGACCTGATGCGTGAGGGCATCAACCGACTCCCCGGATCGATCGCGGGCGGTGTGCTCGGTGTGCTCGGGCAGGCGGCCCGCACGGTGACCAAGGTGGTGCGCGACCCGGTCTCCGCGGTCAGCGGCGCGGTCGACTACGCGATGTCCGGTGCCCGGGTGATGGGGCCGGCTGCGCACCACTCGCCGCTGCTGCGCCGCCGGAGCCTGTCGTCGCGCTCGGAAGCGATCGACATTCCGTTTTCCGACCTGCACCGGGCGGCCAAGGCCGCCGGCGGTTCGATCAATGACGCCTACCTGGCCGGGCTGTGCGGCGCACTGCGCCTCTACCACGACGCCAAGGGCATATCGATCGAGACGTTGCCGATGGCGGTGCCGGTCAACCTGCGTTCCGAGGATGATCCGGCCGGCGGCAACCGCTTCGCCGGGGTCAACCTCGCCGCGCCTGTGGGAATCGTCGACCCGGAGACCCGGATCAAAGCCGTCCGGTCGCAGATGATGAGCAAGCGTGAGGAGCGTGCCATCGACGTGGTCGGCGCGATCGCGCCCGTGCTGAGCCTGTTGCCCGATGCCGTGCTGGAGACGGTGGCCGGGTCGGTGGTGAACTCCGACGTGCAAGCCAGCAACGTCCCGGTGTATCCGGGGGACACCTTCATCGCCGGGGCAAAGATCATGCGCCACTACGGAATAGGCCCTCTGCCCGGGGTGGCGATGATGGTGGTGTTGATCTCGAGATCGGGACACATCACCGTCACCGCGCGCTACGACCGGGCTGCCATCACCGACGAGAAGCTGTTCGCCCAGTGCCTGCTGGCCGGCTTCGACGAGGTGCTGGCGCTCGGCGGCGACGGCCGAGCGGAGCCGGCCTCCTTCAGCAGCGACACGTCGGCGACGAACGGGAGTGCTGCACAGTGACTTCGAACGATTCAGGGCCCCGCGGAACCAACCAGATGCGGCTGCCCGGCACCCTGGCGGAGATCGAGGGGAGCCCGGAGGGCCCGGAGATCGGCGCGTTCTTCGACCTGGACGGAACACTCGTGGCCGGGTTCACCGGGGTGATCATGACCCGGGACCGGTTGCGCCGCGGCCAGATGGGCGTCGGCGAGTTCATCGGGATGGTGCAGGCCGGGCTCAACCACCAGCTGGGGCGTTCCGAGTTCGAGGACCTGATCGGCAAGGGCGCCCGGATGCTGCGCGGCAACTCGCTCAGCGATCTCGACGAGCTGGGCGAGCGGCTGTTCGTCCAGCACGTGAAGGGCCGCATGTACCCGGAGATGCGCGCCATGGTGCGCGCCCACATGGCCCGTGGCCACACCGTGGTGCTGAGCTCCTCGGCGCTGACGGTTCAGGTGGAGCCGGTGGCACGCTTTCTCGGCATCGACAACGTGCTGTGCAACAAGTTCGAGACCGACGAGGACGGCCTGATCACCGGGGAAGTGATGAGACCGGTCATCTGGGGGCCCGGCAAAGCCCGTGCGGTGCAGAACTTCTCGGCGGCCAACGGGGTGGACCTGACCAAGAGTTACTTCTACGCCGACGGTGACGAGGACGTCGCCCTGATGTACCTGGTGGGCAATCCGCGGCCGACGAATCCGGCCGGCAAGCTGGCCGCCGTCGCCGCCAAACGCGGCTGGCCCGTACTGAAGTTCAGCAGCCGCAGTGGCAGCAGCCCGGTCGCGCAACTGCGCACGCTCGCCAGCCTGGCCACCATTCCGACCGTCGCCGCCGGGGCGATCGGACTCGGATTGCTCACGCGCAACAAGCGCACCGGGGTCAATTTCTTCACCTCGAACTGGAGCAAGTTGCTGATGCTGACCACCGGCATCGAACTCAACGTCCTCGGCGAGGAGAACCTGACCGCGCAGCGCCCTGCGGTGTTCATCTTCAATCACCGCAATCAGGCCGACCCGATGATCGCGGGCCGGCTGGTCGGGGTGGACTTCACCGGCGTCGGGAAAAAGGAGCTCGAGCGCAACCCGTTGATGGGTCCACTGGGCAAGGTCATGGACGCGGCGTTCATCGACCGTGACGATCCGGAGAAGGCCGTCGAAAGCCTGCACAGGGTGGAAGAGCTTGCCCGCAAAGGTTTGTCGATCCTGATCGCGCCCGAGGGCACCCGCCTGGACACCACCGAGGTCGGCGAGTTCAAGAAGGGCCCGTTCCGCATCGCCATGGCCGCGGGCGTTCCGATCGTGCCGATCGTGATCCGAAACGCCGAGGTGATCGCGGCCCGCGATTCCAGCACGTTCAACCCCGGCAAGGTGGACGTCGCGGTGTACCCGCCGATATCGGTAGAGGACTGGACGGTCGACAACCTGGCCGACCGCATCGCCGAGATCCGCCAGATCTACCTCGACACCCTCGGCTCCTGGCCGCAGGACGAACTGCCCACTTTCGACATCTACACCCGCACACCCGCGAAGAAGGCCGCTCCGCGCCGGGCGGCCAAGAAAGCACCGGCGAAGAAGGCGCCGGCGAAAAAGTCTGGGCCCGAACCGGATAACGCGTCATCGCAGTCGACCCCCAAGGGCCGGCCGTGACTGCGGGGCTCGATGAGTTCCCCAGCTTCAGCCCCACTGGCGATGCGCTCGTGCTCGCGTCGGTGTCGTCACCGGCCGAACTCGAGCTGCTCAACGAGTGGCTCAAAACGCAGCGACGCGAACACCCCGATTCCACGGTCGAGGTACTGCAGTTGCCCGCCACCGACGAACCCACGCCCGGAGCGGTCGCCCGGTTGGTCGAGGAGTTGGAATCGGACGAGGACCGGCTGGTGGTTCCGGTCCGGGTGTTCTGGGTGCCTGCCGGATTACCCACCCGATTGAAAGTGGTCGGGTTGATCTCGGGCCGCGACACCTACCGACCGCCGGAGATCCTGCAGCGGCGCATCCTGCGTAAGAACCCGACGCGCGCACGGGTCGTCGCCGGTGAACCGGCCAAGGTGTCGGAGCTGCGTAAGCAGTGGAGTGAGACCACTGTCGCGGAAAACCCCAGGGAATTCGCACGATTCGTCCTTCGTCGGGCGGTACTGGCGATCGAGCGGGTGGAGCTTCGTCTACTGGGCCCGGAGTACAAGTCGCCGCGGCTGGTCAAGCCGGAGATGCTCGACTCGGCACGCTTCCGTCAAGGCCTGGAGCAGATTCCCGGGGCGACGGTGGAGAAGGCCGGTGAGATGCTCGACGAGCTCTCCACCGGATGGAGCCGGTTCTCGGTGGACCTGATCCCGACTTTGGGCCGGGCCATCTTCAGCCGTGGATTCGATCCGCGGATCGACTATGACCGCTCCGAGATCGAGTCGATGCGCCATGCTCTGGAACAACATCCGGCGGTGCTGCTGTTCTCCCACCGTTCGTATCTCGACGGGGTCATCGTCCCGGTAGCCATGCAGGAGAACCGGCTTCCGCCGGTCTACACGTTCGCCGGGATCAACCTGTCGTTCGGCCTGATGGGGCCGCTGTTCCGGCATTCCGGAGTCATCTTCCTGCGCCGCAAACTCGATGACCCGCTGTACAAGTATGTGCTGCGGCAATATGTCGGCTACATCGTGGAGAAGCGGTTCAACCTGAACTGGTCCATCGAAGGCACCCGGTCGCGGACCGGAAAGATGTTGCCGCCCAAGCTCGGACTGCTCGCCTATGTCGCCAATGCATACCTCGACGGCCGCAGTGAGGACATCCTGCTGCAGCCGGTGTCCATCAGTTTCGACCAGCTGCACGAGACGGCCGAGTACGCCGCGTACGCCCGCGGTGGCGAGAAGACGCCCGAGGGTCTGAGCTGGCTGTACAACTTCATCAAGGCACAGGGCGAACGCAATTACGGCAAGATCTATGTCCGCTTCCCCGAAGCGGTTTCGATGCGTGAGCATCTCGGTGAGCCGGGCGGCGACATGGCCCACGATGAGGCGGCCAAACGCCTGGCGATGCAGAAGATGGCGTTCGAGGTGGCCTGGCGGATTCTGCGGGTCACCCCGGTCAGCGCGACCAACCTGGTCTCGGCGCTGCTGTTGGGCGCCCGGGGGATCGCGCTGACCCTCGATCAGTTACACCACACGCTGCAGGACTCACTGGATTACCTGGAACGCAAGAACACTCCGGTGACCAACAGCGCACTGCGCCTGCGTACCGCCGAGGGGGTGCGCTCGGCCGTCGATGCCCTCTCCGGGGGACACCCCGTGACGATGGTGGACAGCGGCCGCGAACCGGTGTGGCGGATCGCACCCGAGGACGAACTGGAGGCGGCGTTCTACCGCAACTCGCTGATCCACGCGTTCCAGGAGACCTCGATCGTCGAGCTGGCCCTGGCCCATGCCGCTCATGCCGGCGACCCGCTGCAGGCGTTCTGGGACCAGGTGATGCGGCTGCGCGATCTGCTCAAGTTCGATTTCTATTTCGCCGATTCGGCCTCCTTCCGCGATAACGTCGCCGAAGAGATGTCTTGGTACGAGAACTGGGAAGAGAAGGTCGCGGCCGGGGGCGACGAGATCTATCAGATGTTGCGCGGCAAGCGACCGCTGTTGGTGGGCGCCATGCTGCGCCCGTTCTTCGAGGCCTACGCGATCGTCGCCGATGTGCTGCGCGATGCACCGGCGGAGATCGGGGAGCGGGACCTGACCAAGCGGGCGCTGGGTGTGGGGCGCCAGTATGTCGCTCAGGGCCGGGTAGGCAGCAACGAGTCGGTTTCGGCGTTGCTGTTCGCCACCGCGCGTCAGGTGGCGGCCGATCAGAACCTGCTGGTCGACGGCCCCGATCTGCAGGCGCGCCGCAACGCCTTCCGCGACGAACTGCGCGGGATCGTCGCCGACATGGACAAGGTCGACGAGATCGCGCGTGAGCAGTTCTACGTCCGGGAGCAGCAGCGTCGCGCCCAGCGATTCCTACAGGGCTAGGAGACGGCCGGGCTGCCGACACGGATTTGTCCGGCGGCCGGGGGTGTGGTGGAGCCCACGCCATACCCTTGCACCATGACTTCTGCCGGCCAGGTGGCCGCGTCCAGCGTGCGCAACAGCGTGGTGTGGCCTGTGCTGGTCGGCGTGGGGCTGCTGGCCGGGGCAGTGGCCGCGGGCATCGGCGCGCTGTCGCTGGCCGACGCGCTGACCGCCACGGGTCTGCCCGATCCCGGCCCGGTCACCACCTATGGACTGCCGTTCGTGCGGGCCGCCGGCGAGATCGCCGCCGTCATCGCGGTCGGGTCTTTCCTGTTCGCGGCGTTCCTGGCGGCACCCCAGACCAACGGCGTACTCGATGTCGCCGGTTACCGGGCGCTGCGGCTCGGCTCGGCCGCCTCGGGCGTGTGGACGGTGTGCGCGGCGCTGCTGGTGCCACTGACGATCTCCGATGTGTCCGGGCAGCCGTTGCTCGATCATCTCGGGCCGGTCGACGTGTGGTCGGCGGCCAGCTTGGTCGATGTCGCCGTCGCTTGGCGCTGGACGGCGATCCTGGCCGCGGCCGTCACCATCGCGAGCCTCCCGGTGCTGCGGTGGGGGTGGACGCCGGTGCTGCTGGCCGGGTCACTGCTGACGTTGATGCCGCTGGTTCTGACCGGACACTCCTCGGCCGGCGGCGCCCACGATCTGGCCACCAACAGCCTGTTCATCCACCTGGTGGCTGCCGCGTTGTGGGCCGGCGGGTTGCTCGCATTGCTGGCGCACGCGATCCGGGCCGGCACCGGGGTCGGGGCTGACGGCCCGAACACCGTGCTGGCGGCACGCCGCTTCTCGGCGCTGGCGCTGTGGTGCTTCATCGCCATGGCGATCAGCGGTGTGCTCAACGCGTTGGTACGGATCCAGCTGCCCGATCTGGTGCGCACCAACTACGGCTGGTTGCTGGTGGCCAAGCTCGTCGCACTCAGCCTGCTCGGCGTGCTGGGCTGGCGGCAGCGCCAGGTCAGCCTGACCGCCCTGGCCGCCGACCCCGGTGCGCGCAGACCGTTGATCCGGCTG
The DNA here is from genome assembly GCF_055419465.1 of Mycobacterium sp. IDUB_17. NCBI lineage: Bacteria > Bacillati > Actinomycetota > Actinomycetes > Mycobacteriales > Mycobacteriaceae > Mycobacterium > Mycobacterium sp. IDUB_17. The sequence continues at coordinate 310,437 of NZ_JBVAXS010000005.1, forward strand.
GCGCTGACGGAGGCGGCGCTGTTCGGCGTGACGTTCGGTATCGCCGTCGGGCTGGGACGCACCCCGCCGCCGCCCGAGCCGAGGATCCCCAGCGCCACCGAGGTCGCGATCGGATACGACTTCGCCGGGCCTCCGACGGTCGCTCGGGTGTTGTTCGACTGGCGTTTCGATCTGCTGTTCGGGACCGCCGCGATCGTCGGTGCGGCGATGTACCTGGCCGCCGTGTACCGGCTGCGCCGCCGCGGCGATGCCTGGCCGGTCGGCCGCACATTCGCCTGGCTGCTGGGTTGCGCGGTCCTGCTGTTCACGACCTCGTCGGGGATGGGTCGCTACATGCCGGCGATGTTCAGCATGCACATGATCGCTCACATGCTGCTGTCCATGCTGGTTCCGGTGCTCTTGGTGCTGGGTGCCCCGGTGACCCTGGCCCTGCGGGCGCTGCCCACCGCGGGACGCGGTGCGCCACCGGGCCCCAGGGAATGGCTGCTGGCGGCATTGCATTCGAAGGTGTCGCAGTTCCTGACCCATCCGATCGTCGCGACCGTCATGTTCGTCGCCGGCTTCTATGGCCTGTACTTCGGCGGCATCTTCGACGTCGCGGTGAGCAACCACGCCGCACACATCCTGATGAACGTCCACTTCCTGCTCTCGGGCTACCTGTTCTACTGGGTGGTCATCGGGGTGGACCCGACCCCGAGACCCGTCCCGCATCTGGTCAAGATCGGGATGGTGTTCTCCTCGCTGCCACTGCACGCGTTCTTCGGTGTGGTGATGATGGGCATGCAGACCGTGCTCGGCGCGAGCTTCTACCGGTCATTGCAATTGCCGTGGCACACCGACCTGCTCGGCGACCAGCACCTCGGCGGCGCCATCGCCTGGGCGGCCGGAGAAGTCCCGCTGGTCATCGTGATGCTGGCACTGCTCATCCAGTGGCGGCGCAGCGATCAGCGCACCGCCAAGCGGCTGGACCGGGCTGCCGACCGCGATGACGGCGCCGATCTGGCGGCCTACAACGCCATGCTCGCCGAGATGGCCCGGCGCGACCATCCTTCCGGCTGATACCGGAGTTATCCCCAGCCTGAGTTTCATCCCCAGCCTACGGGTGCATCGGGTCCGCCGCGGGTTCCGGCGTCGGACCGCCGACGGTCAATGGCTGCGTAAGGCGGTCGACGCTTCCGCACCGGCCGCCGGAGCCAGAGTGAAGCGAAAGGAACCAGAAAAATGTTCGAGACCCCGTTCAACATCGTCGGCAACATCGTCACCAACCCGGTCCGGCTGCGGTTCGGTGATCAGGAGTTGTACAAGTTCCGGGTGGCCAGCAACTCGCGACGGCGCACCCCCGAGGGCAGGTGGGAGCACGGCAACTCGTTGTATGTGACCGTCAACTGCTGGGGAAATCTGGCCACGGGCGTGAGTGCCTCGCTGGGACGCGGCGATGCCGTCGTGGTGGTCGGGCACCTCTACACCAGCGAATACGACGACAAGGAGGGCGTGCGCCGGTCGTCGGTGGAGGTGCGGGCCACCGCCGTCGGTCCGGATCTGTCGCGTTGCACGGCCAAGGTGGCACCCTTACCGAAGCCGTCAGCCGGCCCGGAACCCGAGCCCGGCGGCGTGACCGACGAGGCGGCGGACGCCACCGCCGAAACCGAGCCCGACGAGGATGACCTGCCACTGTCGGCCTAGCCGGTTTCGGTCACGCCTAGGATGGGCGCGAGTGAGTTGGGCTTGACGCGACCCTCCGCGCAAGCGCCCATCCGACGTTCCCGAGAAGCTTCAGAAAGGCACATCACGGCATGGCCGAATTCATCTACACGATGCGCAAGGTTCGCAAGGCGCACGGCGACAAGGTCATCCTTGACGACGTCAGCCTGAACTTCCTGCCCGGCGCGAAGATCGGCGTCGTCGGTCCCAACGGGGCTGGTAAGTCGAGTGTGCTGAAGATCATGGCCGGCATCGACCATGCCAACAACGGCGACGCGCTGCTCGCACCCGGCGCCAGCGTCGGCATCCTGATGCAGGAACCGCAGCTCGACGAAACCAAGACGGTCCGCGAGAACGTCGAGGCCGGCGTGGCCATCAAGGCCAAGCTCAACCGGTACAACGAGGTCGCCGAGCTGATGGCCACCGACTACACCGATGAGCTCATGGAAGAGATGGGCCATCTGCAGGAGGAACTGGACGCGGCCGACGCCTGGGACATCGACTCCCAGCTCGAGCAGGCCATGGACGCGCTGCGCTGCCCGCCGCCGGACGAGCCGGTCACCCACCTCTCCGGTGGTGAGCGCCGCCGTGTCGCACTGTGCAAGCTGCTGCTGAGCAAGCCGGACCTGCTGCTGCTCGACGAGCCGACCAACCACCTCGACGCCGAGAGCGTGCTGTGGCTCGAGCAGCACCTGGCCAGCTACAAGGGCGCCATCCTGGCGGTCACCCACGACCGGTACTTCCTCGACAACGTCGCCGAGTGGATCCTCGAACTCGACCGCGGCCGGGCCTACCCGTACGAGGGCAACTACTCGACGTACCTGGAGAAGAAGGCCGAGCGCCTCGAGGTCCAGGGCAAGAAGGACCAGAAGCTGCAGAAGCGGCTCAAGGACGAGCTGGCCTGGGTCCGCTCGGGCGCCAAGGCCCGTCAGGCCAAGAACAAGGCCCGGCTCGGCCGGTACGAGGAGATGGTCGCCGAAGCCGAGAAGACGAGGAAGCTCGACTTCGAAGAGATCCAGATTCCGACCCCGCCGCGACTGGGCAGTGTCGTGGTCGAGGTCGAGCACCTGGACAAGGGCTTCGAGGGCCGCACCCTGATCAAGGACCTGTCCTTCACGCTGCCGCGCAACGGCATCGTCGGCGTCATCGGTCCCAACGGTGTCGGCAAGACCACGCTGTTCAAGACCATCGTCGGGCTCGAGCAGCCCGACAGTGGTGAGGTCAAGGTCGGCGAGACGGTCAAGCTGAGCTATGTCGACCAGAGCCGCGCCGGCATCGACCCGAAGAAGAACGTCTGGCAGGTCGTCTCCGATGGACTGGACTACATCGAGGTCGGCCAGAACGAGATCCCGTCGCGCGCCTACGTGTCGGCGTTCGGTTTCAAGGGACCGGATCAGCAGAAGCCGGCGGGTGTGCTGTCCGGTGGTGAGCGCAACCGGCTGAACCTGGCACTGACCCTCAAAGAGGGCGGCAACCTGATCCTGCTCGACGAGCCGACCAACGACCTCGACGTCGAGACGCTGTCGTCGCTGGAGAACGCGCTCGAGCAGTTCCCCGGCTGCGCCGTGGTGATCAGCCACGACCGGTGGTTCCTGGACCGCACCTGCACGCACATCCTCGCGTGGGAGGGCGACGACGCCAACGAGGCCAAGTGGTTCTGGTTCGAGGGCAACTTCGGTGCCTACGAGGAGAACAAGATCCAACGTCTCGGTGCCGAGGCGGCACGCCCGCACCGGGTGACCCACCGGAGACTGACCCGCGACTGAGCCGTGACGGGATAAACGGCGCAGCGGGCTCAGTGACGCTACTAATGTCGCAGCTATGCACCAATGCCGGTGTATGGGCGTGAGTAGGGAGTGATCCGTATGACGGCCGAGCCGGGAGCTCTTCGGGGACAGGGAATTAGCGACCGGGATCGCTCACAGGCACCGCCTGAGGTGATCCACCGGCTCGCGGTGGCTTTCCTGTCCACCTATCGGGCTCCGCAGGCCGATGCGCCTGGGGTCGCGGCCACCGGTCCTCAGGTCGCCGTGGCCGAGCGACTGGTCTCCGATGCCACGCTGGCCGCCCACTACGCGTTGGGCGGCCAACGGGCGCCGGGCGAAACCAAGGTCATGGTGTATCCGGGGGACAGTGACTCCGGCCCTGCCCTGCAGATCGTCACCGAGCAGGCGGCGATGCTCGTGGATTCCGTGACGGTGCTGCTGCACCGCCACGGCATCGCCTACCCGGCCATCATGAACCCGGTCTTCCGGGTGCGCCGCGACGCCAACGGGGTGCTGCTGGACTTCCAGCCCGCCGCCGAGGCCACCGGGGTCGACGGCGTCGACGAATGCTGGATCCTCGTTCCGGTCAACGGGGCGGCCGACGGCCCGGCACTGACCGAGGTGGTCGCACTGGTGCCCGGCGTCCTGGCCGAGGCGCGCCAGATCGGGTTGGACGCCGCGGCCATGGGCGCCGCGCTGCACGCCCTGGCCAACGACGTGGCCACCGATGTGGAGGGCCGGTTTCCCAACACCGACCGCAGGGATGTCGCCGCTCTGCTGCGTTGGTTGTCCGACGGACATTTCGTGCTGCTCGGTTATCAGCAGTGCGCGATCAGCGACGGGCAGGCCTCGGTCGATCCCGCCAGCCGGCTCGGCGTGCTCAAGCTGCGCGACGACGTACTCCCGCCGCTGACCGCTCCTGACGACCTGATGGTGCTGGCGCAGGCCACGATGCCGAGCTATGTGCGCTACGGCGCCTACCCGTACATCGTCGTCGTACGCGAGAGCGGCGAGCGGGTCGTCGAGCATCGCTTCGTCGGCCTGTTCACGGTGGCTGCGATGAACGCCAACGTGCTGGAGATCCCGTTGATCTCGCGGCGGGTCGAGGAGGCGCTGGCCATGGCGCGCCGCGACCCCAGCCATCCCGGGCAGCTGCTGCGCGACATCTTCCAGACCATCCCGCGCCCCGAACTGTTCGCGCTGAGCTCGAAGCAGCTGCTGGACATGGCGCTGACCGTGGTGGACCTGGGGTCACGGCGCCGCACCCTGCTGTTCCTGCGCGCAGACCAACTGGCGCACTTCGTGTCCTGCCTGGTGTACCTGCCACGTGACCGCTACACCACCGCGGTGCGGCTGGAGATGCAGGACATCCTCGTACGCGAGCTCGGCGGGGAGAGCATCGACTACTCCGCCAGGGTCAGCGAATCACCGTGGGCGGTGGTGCATTTCACGGTCCGGCTGCCCGACGGCACGGCCTCGCACACCGTGGACACCTCGGCCGAGAACGAGAGCCGGATCCAGAACCTGCTGACCGAGGCCACCCGCAACTGGGGTGACCGCATGACCAGCGCCGCCGCGCACGCGGCGCTCAGCCCGGCCGCCGTCGAGCACTACGCGACGGCGTTCCCGGAAGACTACAAACAAGCCGTCGCCCCGGCGGATGCCATCGCAGATATCGCGATCATCGAAGGGCTGCAGGACAATTCGGTCAAGCTGGTGTTCGACGAGGGTGGGGACGACGGGCTGGCCCAGCTCACCTGGTACCTCGGGGGACAGTCGGCCTCACTGAGCGAACTGCTGCCGATGCTGCAGTCGATGGGTGTGGTGGTGCTCGAAGAGCGTCCCTACACCGTGCGCCGGGCCGACGGCCTGCCGGTGTGGATCTATCAGTTCAAGGTGGCCAGGCAGCGCAGCATCCCCAAGGCGCCCGATGCGGCATCGCGGGAGGCCACCGCCCAGCGGTTCGCCGACGCCGTGACCGCGATCTGGCACGGCTGGGTCGAGGTGGACCGGTTCAACGAACTGGTGCTGCGCGCCGACCTGACCTGGCAGCAGGTGGTGATCCTGCGCGCCTACGCGAAGTACCTGCGTCAGGCGGGTTTCCCGTACAGCCAGTCGCACATCGAGTCTGTGGTCAACGAGAACCCACACACCACCCGGTCATTGGTGCAACTGTTCGAGGCACTCTTCGACCCGACCGAGGACACCGCGGGTACCCGGGACGCCCAGGGTGCGGCCGCTGCCGTGGCCGCCGACATCGACGCCCTGGTCAGCCTGGACACCGACCGGGTGCTGCGGGCCTTCGCCACCCTGATCCAGGCCACGCTGCGGACCAACTACTTTGTGCAGCAGCCGAATTCGGCGCGGCAACGCGGTGTGGTGGCGATGAAGCTGAACCCCGGCCTGATCAACGAGTTGCCGTTGCCGCGGCCCAAGTTCGAGATCTTCGTGTACTCACCCCGGGTGGAAGGCGTGCACCTGCGGTTCGGGTTCGTGGCCCGCGGCGGGCTGCGCTGGTCGGACCGCCGTGAGGACTTCCGCACCGAGATCCTCGGCCTCGTCAAGGCTCAGGCGGTGAAGAACGCGGTCATCGTTCCGGTCGGGGCCAAGGGCGGGTTCGTGGTGAAACGGCCGCCCGAGCCGACCGGCGACGCCGCCGTCGACCGTGAGGCGACGCGCGCCGAAGGCGTTGCGTGCTACCAACTTTTCATCTCCGGACTGCTCGACGTGACCGACAACGTCGACAAGGGAACCGGTGCCGTCGTCACCCCACCGGACGTGGTGCGGCGCGACGGAGAGGACGCCTATCTGGTGGTGGCGGCCGACAAGGGCACGGCCACGTTCTCCGACATCGCCAACGAGGTCGCGAAGTCCTACGGGTTCTGGCTGGGCGACGCGTTCGCCTCGGGCGGTTCCATCGGCTACGACCACAAGGCCATGGGCATCACCGCCAAGGGCGCGTGGGAGTCGGTGAAGCGCCACTTCCGGGAGATGGGGGTGGACACCCAGAGCCAGGACTTCACCGTTGTCGGCGTCGGCGACATGAGCGGTGACGTGTTCGGCAACGGCATGCTGCTGTCGAAGCACATCAGGCTCATCGCCGCCTTCGACCACCGGCACATCTTCGTCGATCCCAATCCCGACGCGGCGGTGTCGTGGGTGGAACGCAAGCGCCTGTTCGAGCTGCCGCGGTCCAGCTGGGAGGACTACGACGCCAAGCTGATCAGCGAGGGCGGCGGTGTTTTCAGCCGTCAGCAGAAGTCCATCCCGATCAGCCCCCAGGCGCGCGCCGCACTCGGGATCGAGGGCGACATAGAGGAACTCACGCCGCCCGCCCTGATGAAGGCCATTCTCAAGGCACCGGTGGACCTGCTGTGGAACGGCGGTATCGGCACCTACGTCAAGGCCGAGACCGAGGCCGATGTCGGTGATCGCGCCAACGACCAGATCCGGGTGTGCGGAAACGAAGTGCGGGCCAAGGTTATCGGCGAGGGCGGCAACCTCGGCGTGACGTCCCTGGGGCGCATCGAATTCGACCTGGCCGGCGGCCGGATCAACACCGATGCACTGGACAACTCCGCGGGCGTGGACTGTTCCGACCACGAGGTCAACATCAAGATCCTGATCGACTCGCTGGTCACCGCCGGCAAGGTCAGTCCCGAGGAACGCACCGAGTTGCTGTTGTCGATGACCGACGAGGTCGGTGCCCTGGTGCTGACCGACAACAAGGACCAGAACGACCTGATGGGGACCAGCCGGGCCAACGCCGCGAGCATGCTCTCGGTCCACGCCCGGATGATCAAGGAGTTCGTGGCCAACCGTGGGCTGAACCGCGAGCTGGAGGCGTTGCCCTCGGAGAAGGAGATCCGGCGCCGCGTTGACGCCGGAATCGGTTTGACCTCACCGGAATTGGCCACCCTGATGGCCCACGTCAAGCTCAATCTCAAAGACGATGTGCTGGCCAGCGACCTGCCCGATCAGGAGGTGTTCGCCTCCCGGCTGCCGCGGTACTTCCCGAAGAAGCTGCGGGAGCCGTTCACCAGCGAGATCCGGTCGCACCAACTGCGCCGGGAGATCGCCACCACCATGCTGGTCAACGATCTCGTCGACACCAGCGGGATCAGCTACGCGTACCGCATCACCGAGGATGTCGGCGTCGGCCCCGTCGACGCGCTGCGCAGCTACGTAGCCACCGACGCCATCTTCGGGATCGGCAAGGTGTGGCGCGAGATCCGGGCTGCCGGTGATGACGGGGTCCCGGTGTCCGTCACCGACCGGATGACGCTGGATCTGCGCCGGCTGGTCGACCGGGCCGGGCGCTGGCTGCTCAACTACCGTCCGCAGCCGCTGGCGGTCGGTGCCGAGATCAACCGGTTCGCCGCGAAGGTGTCCGCCCTGCGCCCACACATGCCGCAATGGCTACGTGGTGACGACAAGGCCATCGTCGAGAAAGAGGCCGGGGAGTTCTCCGCGCAAGGGGTTTCCGACGAACTGGCGTATGCGGTGGCGACCGGGCTGTACCAGTACAGCCTGCTCGACGTGATCGACATCTCCGACATCGTGGATCGCGAGCCCGCCGAGGTGGCCGACACCTACTTCGCGCTGATGGATCGCCTCGGAGCCGATGGCCTGCTCACCGCGGTGTCCCGGCTGGGCCGCGACGACCGGTGGCATTCCTTGGCGCGGTTGGCGATTCGCGACGACATCTACGGTTCACTTCGGGCCCTGTGCTTCGACGTGCTCGCGGTCGGCGAACCCGACGAGACCGGCGAGGAGAAGATCGCCGAGTGGGAGCTGACCAACAGCTCCCGGGTGACCCGCGCCCGTCGCACGCTGACCGAGATATACCAAGATGGTGAGCAGGATCTGGCAACGCTGTCGGTGGCGGCGCGGCAGATCCGCAGCATGACACGAACGAGTGGAACGGGAACAACTGCGTGAGCTTTACAACGCCGGTGCACGTGCGCTGGTCGGACATCGACATGTACCAGCACATCAATCACGCCACCATGGTGACTCTTCTCGAAGAGGCCCGGATACCTTTTCTGCGTGAGCCGTTCGGCGCCACGATCGAGACGATCGGCCTGCTGATCGCCGAGGTCAAAATCGTCTACAAGGGGCAGCTCCGGCTCGTGGACTCACCGCTGCAGGTGACCATGTGGTCCAAGCGGGTGCGGGCCGTCGACTTCACCATCGGCTACGAGGTGCGCTCGCTGAATGCCGCCCCGGACTCCAAGCCGTCGGTGATCGGCGAGACCCAACTGGCCGCGGTACACATCGCCGAGCAACGACTGGAACGTCTGACGGCCGAGCAGCGCGGCTACCTGGAGAGCCATCTGCGATGACCGCCACCGAGCGCGGGCTGTGGATCGACGATCCGCGGGACCGCGACGACTTCGCGACGTTCCTCGACCGTGCTTTGCGGCTGGACGGTGCCGCGGTGGTGCGGCTGCGGGAGCGGACCGCCGGGCAGGGGAGTGGCGGCACAGCCGTGGCCTGGGTGGCGACCGGGTTGGAGGTGCTGGCCAGCCGGGTCGTGGCCGGGCGGGTGCGTCCGTCGGACCTGTCCGCGGGCGCCGACGCGCTGGTGGCCGGATTGTCCACTGCCGCAGACGGATACGTCGACCCAGGCTTCCCGATGGACTCCGCCTGGCGCGGTGGCTTGCCGCCCGAGGACGGATTCGTCCACCTCGATGACATCCCCGCCCGGGTGATGCTCGACCTGGCCCAGCAGGGCGGTGCGCTGGCCCGCGAGCACGGCAGTGCCCACGGGCCGCCGGCCTCGCTGCTCGACCAGGAGGTCATCGCGGTCAGCGCGGGCGAATACCGCATCGGCATCCCGATGCGCTGCGTCTTCGCGTTGACGGCCATGGGATTTCTGCCGCAGACGGGCAACGAGGTCAGCGAGCAGGAGATCGTGCGGGTCCGCGCACACCCGTCTTGGTTGCGCATCGACGCCCGATTCGGCTCGGTGTACCGCCGCCGCGGCAGCGCCGCACTGATCCTGGGTTGACCAGCGGGCGCAACGTGTCATCTGGTGACTTCGAGCTGACCATGGACGAGCTGCGGGTCGTCGCTCGATACGTGACGGAGACGGCGGAAGAGGTCCTCGGCGTATTCGAGGGTGTCCATCCCGATGACCGTCGGCCGCGAGCCGCCATCACCGCCGCGTGGCGGTTCGTCGACGGTGCGCCCAGATCCCAGGCGCAGCGGGTCGCCTCGCTGGACGCCCACCGGGCAGCGAAGGGTGCCGGCACCGAAGCCGCACGTCTGGCGGCGCAGGCGGCCGGTGACGCCGCCTCAGCGGCCTACCTGCATCCGATCGCGAAAGCCCATCAGGTCGGCCACATCCTACGGGCCGCGGCGAGCGCGGCCCGCATCGCCGAGATCAATGGCGACGGTGATCCCGCGGCGGCCGACATGGTGCTGCAGCGAGTTCGGCAGCGTGCCTCACCGGTGTTGATCGACGTTCTCCGTCGCTATCCGCCCGCGCCGACCGGCAAAAGCCGGGTGGCCCAGCTGATGACGACCTTGGACGATGCCCTGAGGGCGCAGCGCTGACGGCCCACCTTCAGATCAGCCAGGCGGCGGTGTCGGCGGGCAGCAGATCATCCGCCGGCTCACCACTGCTCAGCAGCACCTCGCCGGGCGGCAACGGCACCGGCTCGGCACCCGTGTTGAGGACACACACCAGGCCACTTTCGCGCCGCAGCGTCAGAACGTCGCCTGCGCTGTTCAGCTCGATCCGGTCGCCGGTGAATTCGTCACGGCTGGAGCGTAATTGGATGGCCCGCCGGTAGAACTGCAGCGTCGACGACGGATCGGCCTGCTGACGCTGCACCGTCAACGGTGCCCACTCGGCGGGCATCGGCAACCAGGTATCGGAGTCCGACGAAAACCCGAACGGTGGGGCATCGCCCGACCACGGCATCGGGACCCGGCACCCGTCACGTCCGCGTTCGGTGTGACCCGAGCGCTCCCACACCGGATCCTGGAGCACCTCGTCGGGCAGATCGACATTGGGCAGCCCGAGTTCCTCGCCGTTGTAGACGAACACCGCACCCGGCAGTGCCAGCATCACCAGGGCCATCGCCCGTGCCCGCGCCAACCCTCGGGCACCGCCGCCGTAGCGGGTGACCTCACGTTCCACGTCGTGGTTGGACAGCGTCCACGTCGGTGTCGCCCCGGCGAGGTCGGCCGCGGTGATCGCGTTGTCGATCGCGTCGTGGACTTCGCGGGCGTCGAAATCGGCTTGCACCAGACGGAAATTGAAGCCCAGGTGCAGCTCGTCGGGGCGCAGGTACTTGGCGAAGCGCTCGTTGCCGTGCACCCAGACCTCGCCGACCGCCACGGCGTCGGGATAGTCGTCGAGCACCGTGCGGATGAAGCGGTGGATGTCGTGCACGCTGTCGTTGTCGAACCGCGGGTCGTCGTCACTGTTTCGGAGCAGCGCGGTGTCGGTGACCGCCATGTCGGGCAGCTCGGGTGGCTTGGCCATGCCATGGGCCACATCGATACGGAACCCGTCGACCCCGCGGTCGAGCCAGAACCGCAGCGTCTTCTCCAGATCCTCGAACACCGCGGGGTGGTTCCAGTTCAGGTCGGGCTGGGCGGGGTCGAACAGGTGCAGATACCACTGGCCCGGTGCGCCGTCGGGTTCGGTGACGCGGGTCCATGCCGGGCCGCCGAACACCGACACCCAGTTGTTGGGCGGCGCGTCACCGTGTGGGCCGCGGCCGTCCCGGAAGATGTAGCGGTCGCGACGGCGCGGATCGGCCAGAGCCTGGACGAACCACGGGTGCGCCGAACTGGTGTGGTTGGGCACCAGGTCCATGGTGACCCGGATCCCGCGGGCATGAGCGGCGTCGAGCAAACGGTCCAGGGCGTCGATACCGCCGAACAGCGGGTCGACGTCGCGCGGGTCGGCGACGTCATAGCCGTGGTCGGCCATCGGCGACACCATCACCGGGTTGAGCCACAGGGCGTCGACGCCGAGCGCCGCCAGATAGTCCAGCCCGGCGCTCACCCCGTCGAGGTCACCGACCCCATCGCCATTGCTGTCGGCGAATGAGCGGGGATAGACCTGGTAGAAAACCGCGTCTACCCACCACCGGCGCATGTCAGAACGCCGAGTTCACCATCGAATCTGCGGCCATGTTCAGATAGTCCAGCAACGCGCGCCGGTGCGGCTCGTCCAGCGTCGCCGAGTCGATCGAGGCCACCGCGGTGTGCATGCAGCGCAACCAGGCGTCCCGCTCGAGGTACCCGATCCGGAACGGGGCGTGCCGCATCCGCAGCCGGGGGTGGCCGCGCTGATCGGAGTAGGTCCGCGGCCCGCCCCAGTACTGCTCGAGGAACATCCGCAGCCGCTCTTCGGCGCCGTCGATGTCGTCCTCGGGATACAACGGCAGCAGGATCTCGTCCTCGCGCACCAGTTGGTAGAACCGCGACACGATCGTCGCGAAAGTCTCGTGCCCACCGACTTCGTCGTAGAAAGATCGCTGCACCTGCGTCACGTCGTTCATTGTGGTCCATTGTGGCCTGACGGCACGTCGGCGCCGGTCACGGCACCGTGGTCACCTGGTGTTCATTGGACTGACCTGCGAACACACAAAGAATTTTCGTGCGTATCCGCAGGATCCATGGTGGACTGTCTCCTCGGAGGCTCCATGGCGCACAGCAAAAAAAGCCATATGCGACGGACCGGCCACATTCCCGGCCCATCGGGACCCCATGTGCCAAATCGCCCCCTGCACAGCGTCGAGGCACTGCCGACGACCAACCCTGACGCCTCCCTGTGGGGGCGTCGCCGGGTGCTGCTGCTCAACTCCACCTACGAACCGCTGACCGCGCTGCCACTGCGGCGCGCGGTGATCATGGTGATGTGTGGCAAGGCCGACGTCGTGCACGACGACCCGTCGGGGCCGGTCATCCACTCGGCCACCCGGACCATCGTGGTGCCCTCGGTGATCCGGCTGCGCACCTTCGTGCGGGTGCCCTACCGGGCCCGCATCCCGATGACCCGGGCGGCGCTCATGCACCGTGACCGATTCCGCTGCGCGTACTGCGGCGGCCGGGCCGACACCGTCGACCATGTGATCCCGCGTAGCCGCGGTGGCGAGCACTCGTGGGAGAACTGTGTGGCGGCGTGCGCGCCGTGCAACCACCGCAAGGCCGACCGTCTGCTGGCCGAACTCGGCTGGTCACTGCGGTGCGTGCCGATGCCGCCGAAGGGGCAGCACTGGAGGCTGTTGTCGACGATCAAGGAGCTCGACCCGGCCTGGGTGCGCTATCTGGGCGAGGGCGCGGCCTGATGCCCGACTTGCTGGGCACTCTCGGCGCATCGTCGCATTGCGGCTGATACGGTTTGCGCGTGAGCACAGCACTTACCCATTCCCTCCTCGGAGGGGTTCCGCTGGTGTTGTTCGTGGTCCTTGCGTTGATCTACCTGCCCCAAAAGGGACCGCATCCGGCTACCTACAAGATGTCCGATCCGTGGACCCACGAGCCCATTCTGTGGGCCGCCGAGGAGCCGCAGGATCACGGACACGGCGGGCATGATTCACACGGTGTGACGATCGGAGGCGGCGCAAGTGGCAAGTGGTGAAATTGCGACCGCGACGAAGGACGTCGACCTGCCGTACGGCTACGCCCTGACCTACAGCGGCCGGATCTCCGGGGTCACCGAGCCCGGTGAGCTGTCGGTGCACTACCCCTTCCCGACGATGGACCTCGTCGTCCTCGACGACGCGCTGAAGTACGGCTCCCGCGCTGCCAAGGCCCGGTTCGCCGTCTACATCGGTGACCTCGGCGCGGACACCGCCGCCACGGCACGCGAGATCCTGGCCAAGGTGCCCACCCCCAACAACGCGGTGCTGCTCGCGGTCTCACCCGACCAGCACGCCATCGAGGTGGTCTACGGCGCCGACGTCAAGGGCCGTGGCATCGAAGAGGCCGCCCCGCTGGGCGTCTCGGCAGCTGCCGCCTCATTCAAGGAAGGCAACTTGATCGACGGTCTGATCAGCGCCGTGCGCGTGCTGTCGGCCGGCGTTTCTCCCGCCTGATTTTTCGTACCTGGCACCGTGAGCGTGCGTGGTTGTCTGTCGACAATCACGCACGCTCGCTGCATTTGTGGGGTCGGTTAACCCACCAGCTCAGTGCGGATCTCCACAAATCGCGTCAAGAACGCACGCTCATCGAGCCGTTTGCGCCGCATCCAGGTGCTGACCTCGAAGTTGCACTTGCTGGCGTTGCACGACGCGCACGCCGGCACCACGTTGTCCACGGTGTAGCGCCCGCCCCGTGAAATCGCCATCACACAGTCCTTCTGGAACGGACCCGTGGGGCTGTGGCAGTAGGCGCACCCGCCCCACGCTGCCTTGATGGCCTCCCACTGCTCGTCGGTCAAGTCGTGGACCACGAGGTCCATCCGACGCTTACGTTTGCGGGCAGCCCGTGCCGCGCGGGTTCGACTGACCGCCATCGGCACAGCGTATGACCGCGAGCGGACGTGTCAGGCAGCAGACACGCCCGCTCGCGGTGCAAGTGGGAACTAGCTCACGTCGAAGGCGCGAGCGCGCAGGGAACGTTCCACTCCGGCCCGGCCCTCGATCACCAGCCGGCGCAGCGCGGGCGGCACCTCGGGATCGGACAGGAACGCGTCCGCAGCGTCCAGGCCGTTCTGGCTGATGTCCCACGACGGGTACAGCCCGATCACCACGGTCTGGGCGACCTCGCTGGACCGCCGCTCCCACACCCCGGAGATCGCCGCGAAGTATCGCGTCGTGAACGGTGCGAGGAACTCGGACTGACCGGGCTGCACGAATCCGCCGACGATCGCGCGGGTGGTGATGTTGGCGAGCGTGTCGTCCTCGATGACCTGCTCCCACGCCGCGGACTTCACCACGTCCTGCGGGCGGGCGGCCGAGGCCGCCGCGGCCTGACGCTTGCCGGCCGCGGTCGGGTCGTTCTCGGCCTCGGCATCGATGAACGGCGCCTCGGGTCCGTCGGCGTCGACGTCGCCGGTGCGGGCCAGCGCGGTGACGATCCGCCAGCGCAGATCGGTGTCGATCACCAGGCCGGTCATGTTCACCGCGGCTGGTTCGTTGTCGAGCAGGGTCGACAGCACGGCGACATGGTTCGGCGACAGCACCGAGGTGCACAGCGCGTTCACGAACGCGAGTTGGTGATCGGAACCCGGCGCGGACTCTCGCGCCAGATCGAGCAGTGCATCCCCGAACGCCGGCCAGCCGATTTCGGTGGCCCAGGCGGGATCGGCGTAAGAGCTCAGGGCGGTCTGCGCCTGCATCAGCAGCCGCTGCGCGACACCGACCTCGGTCTCGGCGGGCACTCCGCTCATCACCAGGGCGACGAAGTCGCGAGCCTTCATCTCGGCCTCGCGGGTCATCTCCCAGGCTGCCGACCAGGCCAGCGTCCGGGGGAGCGGATCGGCGATGTCGGCGATCCGTGACAGCACGGTCGACAGCGAGGCCGGGTCGAGCCGCAGCGAGCAGTAGGTCAGATCGTCGTCGTTGACCAGGATCAGCTTCCCGCGCGAAACACCGACCAGGGCAGGAACTTCCGTGATCGGGCCTTCGACGTCGAGCTCCTCGCGGTGCACGCGCACAAGCTTGCCCGAGCCGTCGTCGTCGTAAATGCCGACGGCGAGCCGGTGCACCCGGGTCTCGCCGGCTCCCGGGGCCGCACCCGACTGGGCGATCGCGAACCGGGTGAACGCACCTGAGCCGTCCACATCGAAGTCGGCCCGCAACGTGTTCAAACCCGTTGTCTTGAGCCATTGCTGGCCCCAGCCGGACAGGTCGCGTCCCGAGGACTTCTCCAGCGCACCCAGCAGATCGCCGAACGTGGCGTTCGCGAAGGCGTGGTCGCGGAAGTAGTCACGCAGCCCGGAGAGGAACTCTTCGAGCCCGACGTAGGCCACCAGCTGCTTGAGCACCGAGGCGCCCTTGGCGTAGGTGATGCCGTCGAAGTTGACCTCGACGGCGGCCAGGTCCGGGATGTCGGCGGCGACCGGATGGGTCGAGGGCAGCTGATCCTGCCGGTAGGCCCAGGACTTCTCCACATTGGCGAAAGTGGTCCACGCCGTGACGTATTCGGTGGCCTCGGCCTGGCACAGCACCGACGCGAACGTCGCGAAGGACTCGTTGAGCCACAGGTCATCCCACCACTGCATGGTGACCAGATCGCCGAACCACATGTGCGCCATCTCGTGCAGCACGGTCTCGGCGCGACGCTCGTAGGAGGCCCGGGTCACCTTGGACCGGAAGACATAATCCTCGAGGAAGGTCACCGCGCCGGCGTTCTCCATGGCGCCTGCGTTGAACTCGGGCACGAACAGCTGGTCGTACTTGCCGAAGGCGTACGGCGTGCCGAAGTTCTTGTGGTAGAAGCCGAAACCCTGCTTGGTCTCGGTGAAAAGCCGGTCGGCGTCCATGAACTCGGCCAGCGAGGCCCGGCAGAAGATGCCCAGCGGGATCTCGCCGTGGGAGTCGGAGTAGGAGTCGCGCCACACCGCGTACGGTCCGGCGATCAACGCCGCCAGGTAGGTGCTCATCTTCGGAGTGGTGGCGAAGGTGTGCACGGTCCCGGACCCGTCGGGCTCGGCGCTGGTGGTGGCGCCGTTGGAGATCACCTGCCAATGCGAGGGCGCGGTGACCTGCACGTCGAACGTGGCCTTCAGGTCGGGCTGATCGAAGCAGGCGAGCATCCGCTTGGCGTCGGCGGTCTCGAACTGCGAGTAGAGGTAGACCTCGTCGTCGACCGGGTCGACGAAGCGGTGCAGGCCCTCGCCGGTGTTGGAGTACAGGCAGTCGGCATCGACCACCAGGGTGTTGTGCTCGGCCAGGCCGGGCAGCGCGATGCCCGTGGATTCGTCGTAACCGGACACGTCCAGTGCGATGCCGTTCAGCGTCGCACTGCGGACGGTTTCGGCCGCCAGGTCGATGAAGGTGTCGGCGCCGGCGAGTGCGTCGAACGTCACAGTCGTAGTGGACCGGAAGGTGCGTTCGCCCGGTTTGCCGTTGCCGTCGGTGAGGTCGAGGACGACGCGGTAGTTGTCGACGGTGACCAGAGCGGCGCGCTCGATGGCCTGTTCGCGAGTGAGATTGGGAAGTGCCACCCGTCCAACCTAGTGGCTGGACCTCTGCGGGACCCGGGCTACTGGGGGAAGCCGGCGATCCCGGCGAGTCCGTTCAGCGCGCCCAGGTTGTTCAGGATCGAACCGTCGCCGATCGACGACATCATCTGCGGGCAGTACATCTGGATGGCGATTCCGGTGAAGAACGACGCCATCTGTGGGGACATGCCGCCGTCGCCGCGCATCTGGGAGGCCACCGATGCGAAGTCCTTGCCCGGCTCGACCAGCATCGGGCACACGTCCTGGCCCATCTGGACAGCGGTGTTGGGGTCGCCGTAGCCCACCCCGGCGTTGTTCAGGGCGTTCAGGAACGAATTGTCGGTCGGATCGGACGGGGCCGGGACCGGATCGGCTTGCGCAGGGGCCGCAAACGCGAGGGCGGCGGCGACGGCACCGACTGTCGCCAGGAAGGCACGAGCGGCCATATTGAGCTCCTCAGCTATCACGCAGAACCCTTACTTCGCTCTGCTCACTTGGGCAACAGTGGTTTACCAGGGTCACAGGAACAACACGTTTCCATAAAGGTTCGCCCACTATGCGTTTCCTGTGCTGCTGCCGTGACTTCAGCATGCATGTCGGACATGCCAGTCACCAAGGTTGTCGCAATTGCTCCCCGGATAGTTACTCGGATCGGGAACATCTCAATGCGGGTGCAGAGTTGTGCAGATTGCAGTTGTGCCCTGAACCACATCGAGAGGACGCATAGATGGCCCCCAAGGATCAGAAGGCCGCAGACCAAAAAGACACCGCCGGTTTCTGGTTCGACCCGCTGTGCCCGTGGTGCTGGATCACCTCGCGCTGGATCCTCGAAGTCGAGAAGGTCCGTGACATCGACGTGCAGTTCCACGTCATGAGCCTCGCCGTCCTCAACGAGGGCCGCGACCTGCCCGAGAACTATCAGGAACTGATGAAGAAGGCGTGGGGCCCGGTCCGGGTCGCCATCGCCGCCGAGCAACTCAAGGGCCCGGAGATCCTCGCCCCGCTCTACACCGCGATGGGCTTCCGGATTCACAACCAGAACAACAAGGACCTCGACCAGGTCATCGCGCAGGCACTCGACGAGGTCGGTCTGCCCGCCGAACTGGCCGAGGCCGCCACCACCGACAAGTACGACGAGGAGCTGCGCAAGAGCCACCATGCCGGCATGGATGCCGTCGGTGAGGACGTCGGAACCCCGACCATCCACGTCAACGGTGTCGCATTCTTCGGCCCGGTGCTCTCGAAGATCCCGCGCGGTGAAGGGGCCGGCAAGCTCTGGGACGCGTCGGTGACGTTCGCGTCGTACCCGCATTTCTGGGAGCTGAAGCGCTCCCGCACGGAGGCGCCCGAGTTCGACTAGCGCGAAACCGGATCGACCGGGCCGCGACGCAGCCACCGCAGGTCGTCGCGGCTTGGAGCCAACTCCCAGTCACCTTCGCCGGTGCACGCGAACGCACCGCACGCCAGCGCGGTGTCGAGGCACTGGCGCAACGTCGCACCGCGGGCGAGGTCGGCCAGCCAGCCGGCGACGAAGGCGTCCCCGGCACCCACGGTGTCGATAACCGGGACCGCGACGGCCGGAGCCGACAACCGGCCCTCGGCCGTGGCGACCATCGCCCCGTCGGCGCCGCGCTTGACCACCGCGCAACCGATGCCAAGGTCCAGGAGAGCGTCGAGTTGCCGCTGCGGGGAATCGGCTCCGGTGAGCAGCTCCGCCTCGTCTTCCCCGGCGAACACGATGTGGGCCCGCCGGGCAAGTTCGAGATAGGCCGTCGCTGCCGTCTGCCGGTCACTCCACAGGGCGCTGCGATGGTTGACATCGAACGAGACCGTCACTCCGGCCGATGTCGCTGCGTCCACCGCCGCATGTGCCGCGGTCCGGGCGGATTCACCCAATCCGGCCGAAATGCCGGTGACATGAAGGATTCTCGTGTCAGTGACCACAGCGATCGGGACATCGGCCGGTCGCAGCCGGCTGCCGGCTTGCCCGCGGCGGTAATAACTGACACGGGCGGTCCCGGGGTGCGGACGTTCTTTGAGCATGAGCGCCGTCGCGGCGTCGTGATCGAGCACCGGGTACGGATGAACACCTTCGGCCCGTAGTTCACGCAGAATCAATTCGCCGAGGCTATCCGCGCCGAGCCGGCCGATCCAGGCCGCCGCGCCGCCGAGCCGGGCGACCCCGATGGCCACATTGCTCTCGGCACCGCCGAATCTCAGCTGCAGCGTCGGGTTGTGGTGCAGGCGCCCGGACTGCGGCGCCGTAAGCAGGCCGAGGCTTTCGCCGACGGTGACGACGTCGAAGGTCGGGCTCATCGCGGCGCCTGTGCCGCAACCGCGACGGCTGCGCGGGCCGCGTCAGCGACGGCATCGGCACCGGCGCCGGCCCGGGCGGTGATCCAGCTGCCGCTGACGGCGAAAACTGTCTGCTGAGTGAGGAATTCAGGCATGGTCACGGTGGTGACACCGGCTGACGGCATGAACATCATTTCCGGGAACACCGCCGCGTAGGCCGACAACAGGGCAGACGTGTCGACGGCGGCGGCCGGAAACAATTTGACCCGGTGCAGGCCGAGGCGGGCCGCGGCGCCCACCTCGGTTGGCGTCAGCACACCCGGGATGACTGCCAGGCCGGCTTGCTCGACGCATCGCACCACCTCCGCGTCCAGCCCGGGGGAGACCACGAATCGCGCGCCCGCCTCGATAGCATCGCGGGCTTGCGCGCTCGAGCGGACGGTGCCCGCGCCGACCAGAAGATCGCCGCGGGCGGCGAGCCGGCGAATCGCGGCGAGGCCGTGCTCGCCGCGCAACGCCACCTCGACCACCGGCAGACCGCCGTCGACTAGCCCGTCGCCGATCGCGTCGATGTGACCCGGATCCCGTACGGTCGCCAGCGGGATCACGCGGTGCTCGAACACCGCGTTCATCGGGCGTCGGCGAACGTCGGGCGGGTGCCGTAGCGCTCCAGTGCGGTTCGGTCCAGGGTGACGCCGAGCCCGGGCCCGTCCGGCACCGCGAGCATGCCGTCGCTGTCGAGATCCCATCCGCCGCTGACGAGTTCGTCGATATAGGCCGATCCGGTCTTGTATTCGACGAGGTCGGTCGCCGCCAGGGCCGACGCCAGATGCAGATCGGCGGCCAACCCGATCGCGGTGTTCCAACCGTGCGGGATCAGCCGCACCCCGCGGTCCTGGGCGGCCCACCCGATACGGCGTGACTCGCTCAAACCACCACCCTTGGTGCTGTCGGGCTGGACGATGTCGAATGCCCCGGCATCGAGGAATGGCAGGAACGTCTGGCGACGGGTCAGCACCTCGCCGCCGCTGATGGGCACCTTGGAATGGCGCCTCAACTCGACGAAACCGTTGACATCGTCGGGGGCCAACGCCTCTTCGAACCAAGCAATGCCGTACTCGGCCAGCATGTCGGCCGTGCGCTTGGCCCACGACAGCCCACCAGGGAAGAACGCCTCAGAACCACCGGCGTCGACGGCCAGCACGTGGTCGCCGACGGCTTCGCGGGCCGCGGCCACGGTACGCTCGTCGGTCTTGCTGTCCACGCGGCCGAATTTCCACCAGCCGATCTTGAACGCCGTGAATCCCTGATCCACCAATTCAGCAAGGTTTTCGGTCATAACCGGCGCCTCGTCCATGAGCACTGAGGCGTAGGGCCTCACCCGCTCCCGGTAGCGGCCACCGAGCAGCCGCCCTACCGGTTGACCGAGCGCCTGGCCGGCCAGATCCCACAGCGCGATGTCGATGGCGCTGGTGG
Organism: Mycobacterium sp. IDUB_17; assembly: GCF_055419465.1. NCBI lineage: Bacteria > Bacillati > Actinomycetota > Actinomycetes > Mycobacteriales > Mycobacteriaceae > Mycobacterium > Mycobacterium sp. IDUB_17. The sequence continues at coordinate 330,810 of NZ_JBVAXS010000005.1, forward strand.
CGTGGGTGAGGGAGCCGCCGCGGCCCATCCAGAACGCACTCTGGTGCAGCGTCTCCGTCAGCCGTTCGGCCTCGATTGCGCTCTGACCGATCAGTTGCGGCGCAAGCACATCCACGGCGGCGGCGACCAAACCTTCGGTCGTGAAGGCGCTGCCGATGCCGACCTGGCCGCTGTCGGTGTGGACGGCGACCAGGGTGTGCACGACGTCGTCGGGCCGCAGCTCGTTGGACCAGCCCCCCTCCGGGGTGGCGCCGCGCAGCCCGCACGTCTGAATGTCGGTGATTTTCATGTGTTTCGGAGCTCCTCGGGATGATGCGGTCGTGTGGTCACGGCCGGCGGGTGAGCATGAGTCCGGGCCTGCGGCCCGTGTGGGTGGCGTCGGTGACGACGGGCACGCCGTTCACCCAGACATGTCGCGCCGCGTCGGCATATCGGCGCGGCAGCGTCCAGGTGTCGGTGCGGCCGATGATCGCGGGGTCGAACGCGACGACATCGGCGAAAGCTCCCTCGCGCAGTTCACCCCGGTCGCGCATGCCGAAGTGTTCGGCGACCATGCCGGTCATCTTGTGGATGGCCGTCTCCAGCGACAGGGTTCCCATCCGCACGTGGTGAGCCAGGTAATGCGTATGTCCGTGGTAGAACAGCGGATTGCGGGTGCGGCCGTCGAGGGCGCCGTGTCGGCAGGTGGTGAAGGCGTCGACCCCGAGCAGGAAGTGGTCGTGCGCGATTGCCTCGTCGAGGTGGCCCGCCGTGAACAATTCACCGATCAGCTGCACACTGCCCATGTCGGCGCCTGCCGCGGTGAGGATGTCGAACAGGCACTCCCACTCGTCGGCGCCGTGCTGCTCGGCGATCTCGGTGAAGGGCAGTCCTTCCCAGTCGGGGTGGGTCGGGCTGACTCCGAGCCGCACGCGGTGCCACTGGCCGCGGTGGACGAACCGCCAGTAGCGGTCGCTGTCCCGGCGCACTTGCTCGCGAACTTCCCGGTCCTTGAGCAGCTCGGCGGCCTCGACGCCGGGACGTTCTGCCAACCAGGCGGGGAGTAACCCGGTGGCCATGCCGATACCGTGGGGGTAGGGGGTCATGTCGGCCAACACATCGGTTCCACGCTGTCGTTCGGTGACAACGCGCTCGGCCGCGCGCTCCCAGGCGCCGGATTCGGCGCCGGTGTCATGACGCACGTTCAGGTGCGAAAGTTGAGCCCGCACCTGCCCTCCGTCGACGACGGCGAAGAACTCGTCCACGGCGCTGTCGAGATCGGCGTCGCGGTTTCGGATGTGGCTGGCATACATGCCGTCACGCCGGCCTGCCGCCTGGGCGAGCGTCACGAGTTCCTCGGTGGCCGCGAAGCGTCCTGAGCCGTACTCCAGTCCGCTGGAGAAGCCGATCGCGCCGGCCTCCATCGCCTCCTCGAGCAGGCGTATCTGCGCGCGCAGTTGGTCGGTGGATGACCGCGCGGCGCAGCGAATCGCAGTGTGCCCCACGAACCACATGAGGTTCTGCGCTGTCGGACCCGAGTGCACTCGCTGCACGAGCTCACCGAAGCTGCGCCAGTCGACCGGACCGTCGTAGCCCATGGCGCGCAGGGCACTTGCGGTCGTGTCGACATCGTCCTCTCCGATCGGGGCATAGGTGAGGCCACAGTTGCCGACCACCTCGGTGGTGACGCCCTGGTGGATCGTGCTGAACGCGTCGGGATTGCCCAGCACTGACCAGTCGCTGTGGCTGTGCGGATCGATCAGCCCGGGGGTGATGGTCATGCCGGTGCAGTCGAGGGTGGTGACCGCTCGGACGTCGGGCGACAACCCGACGAATGCGATGCGGTTCCCGCGCAGACCGACATCGGCTCGTCGCGCGGGCGTCCCGGTACCGTCGACGACTTCTGCGCCCGTCAGCAAGTAGTCCAGTACCGGCATCTCAGAGCACCTTGCTCAGGAACTCCCGCGTGCGGGTCTCCTGCGGGCAGGTGAACATCGATGTCGGGCTGGCGGTTTCGACGATGGTGCCCTTGTCCATGTAGATCACCCGGTCGGAGACCTCGCGGGCAAAGCCCATCTCGTGGGTCACCACGACCATCGTCATGCCCTCGGCGGCGAGGTCTTTCATCACCGCCAGCACCTCGCCGACGATCTCGGGGTCCAGCGCTGACGTGGGCTCGTCGAACAGCATGATCTTTGGATCCATGGCCAGCGCACGGGCGATGGCCACGCGTTGTTTCTGGCCGCCCGACAGCGAATCGGGATAGACGTCGGCCTTGTCTGCCAGACCAACTCGCCCCAGTAGAGTGCGGGCCCGTTCCTCGGCCTCGATCCTGGTGCGACCCAGTACCCGCCGCGGCGCCAGCACAATGTTCTCGATGACGGTCATGTGCGGAAAGAGGTTGAAATGCTGGAACACCATGCCGACGTCGCGGCGTACCACGGCAAGGTCGGCGGTCTTCTCCTGGGGCCCTAGCGTGTGTTCGTTGATCACGATCGTGCCGTGCGACGGCCGTTCCAAACCGTTCATGCAGCGCAGCAGCGTGCTCTTGCCCGAGCCCGACGCGCCGATGATGCACACCACTTCACGCTCGGCCACCCGGCACGAAACGCCGTGCAGCACTTCGGTGTCACCGAAGCTCAGCCGTAGTCCGTCGACCTTGATCATTTGTTCGCTCCTGTAGTGAGAGTGAGGGTGTCGCCGACATCGGGTGCCTTGACGTGAACGCCGAGCCGTTGTTCGTATCGGCGGCCCAGCGACGAAAGCGCGTAGCAGATGACGAAGTAGCCGGCACCGACGATGAGGTAGGTGGTGATCGGATCGGCCGTCAGCGAGCTGACCACATTGCCCGCGCGGGTCAGTTCGATGAGACCGATGACTGCGACCAGCGAGCTGTCTTTGATCAGCACCACCAGGAAACCGACACCGGGTGGCACGATCACCCGCGCGGCCTGCGGCAGGATGACCCAGCGCATGCGATGGGCGTAGGACAGCCCGAGTGCGTCGGCGGCCTCGAACTGTCCGCGGGGGACGGCCTGGATGCTGCCGCGCACGAGCTCGCCGATGTAGGCCGACGCGAACACCGACAGCGCGATCACCCCGGCCCAGTACTCCGAGAGGCTGCTGCCCGGGGCCAACAGCGGTATACCGAAGTAGACGAAGAAGATGATCAGCAACACCGGGATGCCGCGGATCAACGCGACGTAGAGAGCGGCCACCCACCGCAGGGCGCGGATTGTCCCGGTGGACATCAGGCCGATGACGATTCCGAGTACGCCGCCGAAAAGCACTGACAACGTGCATATCTGGAGAGTCACGAGGGCCCCGTGCCAGATCAACGAGAGATGTTGGGTGCCGAGTCCTTCGAACATCACGCCACCTTCCACTTGATGAACCAGGTTTCGACGATTCGCGACAGGCTCGCGATGAGGAACGCGACCGCGAAGTAGAGCAGGCCGCCGACGGTGAACGCCTCGATGGTGCGGAACGTGGTCGAGGTGATTCCCATCATCACGTGCATCAGGTCGGGCAGGGATACGACCGACGTGATCGACGAGGCGAGGAACAACAGAATGGTCTGATTGGTCATGGCCGGCAGGACATTTCGCATCGCCGGTGGGAACAGCACCCGCCAGAAGGTGTCGCGCGGACTGAGCCCGAGTGCCGCGCCCGCTTCGCGCAGGCCGGCCGGCACGGACTGAAAGCCAGCGCGGAAGATCTCGGCCATGTACGCGGCGTTGTTGATACTGAGCGCGAGGATGCCCGCGGCGACCGGGTCGAGGTTGACACCGGCCTGCGGCAGTGCGAAGTAGACGAGGTAGAGCTGCAACAGCAATGGAGTGTTGCGGATGACCTCGATGTAGGTCGATGACGCGACGCGCCAGATGCTCACCTTGGACGTGCGCCCGGAGTAGAGCAGGATTCCGAATGCGCCGCCGACTACCGCTGCGACCAGGCTCACCCCGATGCTGACCGCGAGGCCTTTGAGTAGGGGAACGAGATAGGGGATCAGGTCCCCGTAGTAGAGCTGCATGTGTTGTCCTGAGAAATGTTGGGATGCAGCGAGTTACTTGATGAGCGCGGGGACGTCCATGCCGAGCCACTTGTTGTAGGACTCATCGGCGGCCTTGCTGATGTTGTAGTTCATGATGAAGTTGTTCAGGTAGTTGAGCCAGACCTGGTCGCCCATCTTGATGCCGAAGGACACGAACGATGGCGCCAGTGGGGGCGCATCGAGCACCCGTACCGCATCACCCTGGCTGGCGCGTACACCGGCGACCACCGCCGTGCTCTCCATCAGTGCGTCCACCTTTCCGCTGCGCAGGGCTTGGATGGAGTCGGCAACGGCTTCGAACAGGCTGGGCTTGGCCTGCGGGAACTCGGCTTCCAAGATGGAGGCGGGCACACTTCCGCGGGTCGAGGCCACGGTGCGGCCGGCAAGGTCGTCATAGCGCCGAATCGGACTGTCCGCGGGCACCACGACCAGCTGTCCCTCTGACGCATACGGCCGGGTGAGCGCGACCACCTGGGCCCGCTCGTCGAGGTTGGTCAGCGCGGCGATGATGACGTCGGCTTTTCCGGTCTCCAGCATGGGAATTCGGCTGGCATTGGTGGCGCTGACGAATTCCACGCCGGCGCCGAGTGAGTCGGCGAGTGCTCTGGCCTTGTCGATGTCGAAGCCTTCGTACTCGCCGGCGCCGTTCATCACGCCATACGGAGGGGCATCCGCGAAGACTCCGATGGTGATCTTCTTGGAGGTCAGCACCTTGGTCAGGACGCTGCTCTGGGCGGTGCCGGTCTGACCCGACGACGTACAGCCGGCTAGCACCAGCGCGGTGGTGGCGGCAAGGGCAACGAACACGGCGCGGAGGGCTCTACGCATGAATGTCCTTTGTTCAGAAGATTTTTTCGGGTCGAGGTCCGTAACCGCGGCGCCTCGTTTGGATAAATCAGAGATTATCTATAATCTGTAATCTGCGCAACAGTGGAAGGCGGCAATGTCTGTGCCCGAATGGGCGCAGGCGGCTGCATAGGATTGACGCCACGGGGCAACCTTGGCGACCTTTGTAAAGGAGAACGACCATTGACGGAGGCGCTGGAACCACTGGCCGCAGTCGCCCCGTTGCCCGCGTCGCGACGGCATCAGATCGCGGACTGGCTGCGCGAGCAGATCGTGAAAGGCGGCCTGGCACCCGGTGCGCAGCTCAAGCAAGATGTGCTGGCCGCGCACCTGAGCACCAGCCCCGGTCCCGTGCGCGAAGCCCTGCGACAGCTGGAAAGCGAAGGCTTGGTGCATCACATCCCCAACCGCGGGGCATTCGTGGCGACAGTGAGCGCCGACGAACTGCTGGGGGTGTTGCTTCCGGTGCGGTTGTCGATCGAGCAGTTCGCCGTGGAGAAGGCAAGCGTCGATCCGGCCGTGCTGGCCGAGCTGCAACGGCTCGTGGCGCTCATGGACGATGCCGCGGCGGTCGACGACCTGGATCTGCTCAACGAACTCGATGTGCTGTTTCACGAGACGGTCGTCAAAAGCGCTCACTCTGAACACGCGATGCAACTGTGGGCCAGTGTGCAACCGCGCATCCGGATGCAGATCCACCGGCTCGCCAGGCGCCACGACAGCCCGTTCGCGATCCCCGAAGAGCACCGCGCTCTACTGCACGCGATCAAGACCGGCGGGCCGGAGGTGCGCCGCTCAGCGCTCCATGACCACATCGTCGTCAGCGCCCGCGAGTTGCTTTCCGTCGCCGAGCCCGACTGAACGCCAACCAATCTCCGCGTTCAGCTTGCGTTGGGCCACCGTTCACGCCACGGTGTACGCATGACAGCGGCTGAGCCCAGTACCGACGGTTCCTACCGCGACCGGATCGCAGCTGTCGAGCCGGGCGGTAACGAGCACATCGCCGAGGCCGATCGGCACGGCAAGCCCAGCCAGTTGTTCTGGACATGGACCTCGCCGAACCTCGAATTCGCCACGATCTTCCTGGGCGTGCTGGCGGTCTCCGTCTACGGCATGACGTTCTGGCAGGCGGTGGCCGGCCTGGCGATCGGCACCGGCCTGGGGGCGCTGGCGCATTACTTCCTGTCCAAGCGTGGGCCCTTGCACGGCGTCCCGCAGATGGTGCTGGGCCGGCTGGCGTTCGGCTTCAAGGGCAATGCCGTGCCCTCACTGCTGATGACGGTGACCGCGGGCATCGGGTGGTTCGCCACCAACAGCGTCAGCGGTGCGTTCGCACTCTCCACCCTGATCGGCATCGCGCCGGTGCTGGCGCTGGTGCTCGTCGTCGTGGTGCAGACGGCGCTGGCGATCTTCGGGCACAACCTGGTGCAGGCCTTCGAACGGTGGGCATTCCCGGTGCTCGCGGTCATTTTCGCGATCACCTCGGTGGTGATCCTGAGCAAGGCGGATCTGGGCGCGCCCGCGGTCACCGGTGGTGTCGGTGGCACGGGTGGCTTCCTGCTGACCGTGGGCACCGCATTCGGCTATGTCGCCGGGTGGGCTCCGTATGCCGCCGACTACACGCGGTACCTGCCCCGGTCCGAGGCCGGCCCGCGTACCGGATTCTTCGCTGCCGCAGGACTGTTCGTGTCGTGCATGCTGCTGCAGGCGGTGGGCGCGGCGTCGGTGACCATCGGCCCCGCGGTCTCGGACAATCCGACCACGGCGTTCACCTCGGAGTTGGCCCCGTGGCTGGCGAGCCTGACCCTGCTGGCGATCGCGATCGGGGCCGTGGCCGCCAACGCGATCAACATCTATTCGGGTGCAATGGCTTTCGTGACCATCGGGATCAAGCTCCCGCATCACATCGCCCGGGCCTTGGCGACCGCGTTCTTCGGCATCGTCGGATTTCTCATCGCCTGGTGGGCGCTGGCCGACGCTGCCGCAAGCTACGAGGCGTTCCTGTTGATCATCGCGTACTGGATCGGCCCGTGGCTCGGGGTGGTGTTCGCCGACCAGTACCTGCGCGGGGACCAAACCGTCGCGCATCTCCTCTACGACCGGTCCTACACGAACTGGCCCGGCCTGTTGTCGTTCCTGATCGGTCTGGTCGCGTCGGTGGCGTTGTTCTGCAACCAGGAGCACTTCCACGGATTTGTCGTGCGGGCTGTTCCGCAGTTGGGTGACATCACGTTCTTCGTCGGGTTTCTCATCGCCGGTGCGTGCTATCTAGTGTTGTGCCGGTCCAAACTCACCGCGGAACGGATGGTGCCGGCATGACCCCGGAGCAGATGCTCGACGTCGCTGTCGAGGAAGCACGAAAAGGATTGGCCGAAGGCGGTATTCCGATCGGTGCCGCCTTGTTCAGCTCGGACGGGACGCTGCTGGGCGCCGGCCACAACCGTCGCGTGCAGAACGACGACCCGTCGATCCACGCCGAGACGGACGCCTTCCGGGCCGCCGGGCGCCAGCGCGGCTACCGGTCCACGATCATGGTGACGACGCTCTCGCCGTGCTGGTACTGCAGCGGCCTGGTCCGCCAGTTCAACATCGGCGCGGTGGTGATCGGTGAAAGCCGGACCTTCACCGGTGGCCATGACTGGCTGGCCGAGCACGGGGTGGCGGTTACCCTGCTCGACGATGAACGCTGCGTGGCGATGATGGAGGACTTCATCGCCGAGCGGCCGGACCTGTGGGCGGAGGACATCGGCGAATGAGCGCGATAGCAACGATTGACATGTCCCGGTGGTACGCCGGCGGGGCAGCGGCCGACGCGGTCGCCGCCGAGGTCGACGCCGGGCTGCAGCGCGCCGGCTTCATCGTCGTCACCGGCCACGGTGTGGACACCGCCCTGGCGGCCAAGGTCCGCGCGGCCAGCCGCGAGTTCTTCGCGCTACCCGACGACGTCAAGCAGGGCTACTCGGTACCGGTCGGCGGGCACGGCTGGATCGGGCCGGGCGCCGAGGCCAACGGCTACGCCGAGGGCACCGAGACCCCGCCCGATCTGAAGGAGAGCTTCAGCCTGGGCGCCGAGACCGCGACCGGTGACCCTGAGGTGGACCGGATCTGGTTCGCACCCAACGTGTGGCCGGCCGAGGTGCCTGCGCTGCAGACGCTGGTCGACGAGTACACCGCCGCGATGCGGAAGGTCTCCGACGACCTGCTGGCCTTGTTCGCCCACGCCCTCGGGCTGGCGGCCAACCCCTTTGTCGCCCTGGCGGATCGGCCGACCTGGACCATGAACATCAACCACTATCCGCCGGTCAGCGTGGTGGGGGAGCCAGAGCCGGGCCAGTTCCGGATCGGCCCGCACACCGACTTCGGCACGGTGACCATCCTCGACCGCGAGCCGGGCGCGGGCGGACTGCAGGTCTACTCCGAGCAGGAGGGCTGGGAGGACGCGCCGTGGGAGCCGGGATCGCTCACCGTGAACATCGGTGACCTGCTGGAGTACTGGAGTGGCCGCCGTTGGCCCTCGGGCCGGCACCGCGTCCTGCCGCCGCAGGCGCACGCCCCGGAAGAGGACCTGGTCTCGCTGATCTACTTCTACGAGGCCAACCACGATGCGCTGGTCGCGCCGCTGGAACCCCCCATCGGCAAGATCGGCGGCCTGGAGCCCGTGACGTCGTCGGCCTTCATCAAGGAACGCCTGGACGCCATCACCATCGGCTGACGTGCTACGACCTGGGCGTCGGGCCGGCGGGGTCGAGGGTGAAGAACCCCGTCGTCAACGGTTTCCGGGCGCCGCGATGTTCGGTCGCCACAATCTCGGCCATCGCCCCGGTGGCGTCCGCACCGAACAGAAAGAGCAGCTCGCGGTGTGGCACCGCAGCCACGATGTCCTCGCCGAGAAACCGGGTCATGCGCTCGTAGAGCCCGGGAGCCACCAGTGTGGTTGCTGCCAGCCAACTTCCGCTCGCGACAACGGTCGGTGCTCCGGACGGCCCCCGATCGAAGAACTCCAGCGCGATCTGGCCCGCCGACAAGGCGGCGGACAGCGCCCGATCGGCGTGGCCGTAGGCCGTGGCCAGGTCGATCCCGGCGCCGGCCAGGCCGGCGGCTCCCACCGCGCCGAGGATCTGCGCATCAGCCGGGCCCGTCGGTGTCACCAGAGCCACCGAGAGCCCGTGACCGATCCGGCGCTGAGACTGCGCGCCGGTCGACAGCGCGTCGGGATAGTCCTCGGGAACCAGGTATGGGTAGATCTGATCGACATCGATCGTCGAGGGTGCCGCGTCTCGCCGCCGACGGAGCCAACCGCTCATCTCCATACCGTCATCCTGCGCTATGGCCAAGCGGCGTTACTGACCAGTTAGGGTTACCGACATGCGCGTTTACATCGGTGCCGACCACGCCGGATTCGAGTTCAAGCAGACCATCATCGAGCACCTCAAGAAGACCGGCCACGAGCCGATCGACTGCGGTGCCTACAGCTACGACGCCGATGACGACTACCCGGCGTTCTGCATCGACGCGGCAGTCAGGACAGTCGCCGATCCCGGCAGCCTGGGTATCGTGCTCGGCGGCTCGGGCAACGGCGAGCAGATCGCCGCGAACAAGGTGCCCGGCGCCCGCTGTGCCCTGGCCTGGAGCGTCGAGACTGCCAAGCTGGCCCGCGAGCACAACAACGCGCAGCTGATGGGCCTGGGCGGTCGCATGCACACCGAGGAGGAGGCGCTGGCCATCGTCGACGCGTTCCTGTCGACGCCGTGGTCGGAAGCCGAGCGCCATCAGCGCCGCATCGACATCCTGGCCGAGTACGAGAAGGACCACGTGGCCCCGCCGGTTCCCGGCGCGCCCGCCTGACCCATGCCCGAAGGGCACACCCTGCACCGGCTGGCCCGGCTGCACCAGAAGCGGTTCGGCCGGGCACCGGTGATGGTGTCCAGCCCGCAGGGCCGATTCGCCGATGGTGCCGCCGCGGTCAACGGCCAGGTGTTCAAACAGGCCGACGCCTGGGGCAAGCACCTGTTCCACCACTACGACGGTGGCCGGGTCGTGCACATCCACCTCGGCCTGTACGGCACGTTCACCGAGGCTCTCGTCCCGCTGGGGCTGCCGGTCGGCCAGGTGCGGATGCGGATCGTGGGCGCCGAGTACGGCACCGACCTGCGTGGCCCCACCGTGTGCGAGGTGATCGCGGAGCCCGAGATCGCCGACGTGGTGGCGCGGCTCGGTCCCGACCCGCTGCGCAAGGACGCCGATCCCGCCCTGGCCTGGGCACGAATCAGTAAGTCGCGCAGGTCAATCGGTGCGTTGTTGATGGACCAGTCGGTGATCGCCGGCGTCGGCAACGTGTACCGCAGTGAGCTGCTGTTCCGTCATCACATCGATCCGTACCGGCCGGGCACCCAGATGGGCCAGGCCGAATTCAGCGACATGTGGACCGATCTCGTCGAACTGATGAAGGTCGGCGTGCGTCGGGGCAAGATCGTCGTCGTCCGGCCCGAGCACGATCACGGTGCCCCGTCCTACGGTCCGGGCCGGCCCCGCACCTACGTGTATCGCCGGGCGGGGGAGGCCTGCCGGGTGTGCGGCGCAGGAGTGCGCACCGCAGAACTGGAGGGCCGCAACCTCTTCTGGTGCTCCGACTGCCAGGTGTGAGCGCGCGGCGCCGGCGCGGGCACGGGACAATTCCCGGGTGGAATTGATCCTCGTCGTCGTCGGAGCCATCCTCGTCACAGCAATCGCGCACCGCCGTGGGATGGAACCCGCCCTGATCATCGTGGTGATCGGCAGCGCGGTGTCGTTCCTTCCGGGGTTCGAACCCCCCGAGCTGGATTCGCACATTCTGCTGACGGTGGTGCTGCCGCCGCTGCTGTACTCGGCAGCCCTGGACTTCTCCTTCCCGACGTTCTTCCGCAACATCCGCCCGATCCTCGGCCTTGGTGTCGGGCTGGTCGTGGTGACGGCTTTCACGGTGGCCGCGGTGTCGTCCTGGCTGGTGCTGGTGCCGCTGACCTTCGGGCTGGCCCTCGTGCTCGGCGCGATCGTCGCGCCGCCGGACGCCGTCACGGCCGTCGCGGTGGGCCGCAAGCTCGGCCTGCCAAAACGGGTGATGGCGATCCTCACCGGCGAGAGTTTGATCAACGACGCGGCGGCGCTGACCCTGTTCTCCATCGCGGTGGCCCAGGTGGCGGGCAGCCACACCTTCATCGAGAACCCCTTCCTGCTGTTCGGATACAGCGCCACGGTCGGCCCGGTGGTCGGGGCACTGCTGGGCTACGTGACGCTGTGGATTCGAAAGCACCTGGACAACCCTGGCCTGGAAACGGTGCAGGGCCTGGTGGTTCCGTTCGCGGCCTTCATCACCGCCGAGGAACTGCACGCCTCCGGTGTGCTGGCGGTGGTGGTCGCCGGCTTCGTGGTCGGCAACGGTGCGATGGGTGCGGGGTACCAGACCCGACTGCAGGAGCGCTACGTCTGGAATTCGGTGGACGTTCTGCTCGAGGCGTTCGTATTCGCCTACATCGGGTTGCATCTGCGGTTCGTGCTGCAGGACCTCAACGAAGCCCACGAGTCGCTGACCGTCGTCGCCGTCGCCTCGGTGATCGTGTTGCTGATCGTGCTGGTGATCCGCCCGCTGTCGGTGTTCTTGATGTTCGGCCGGAACAAGCTGTCACGGCACGTGGAGAGCAAGTTCAGCGTGCCGGTGCCCGACGGCGCCCGCGGTGCCCTCGGCCGGCGTGAGCGAAAGCCTGAGGCGCGGTGGCGCCGGATCATCGACCGCCGCTCACTGAGCTGGCGAGAGAACGTCGTCGTGTCCTGGACCGGGATGCGGGGCGTGGTGACATTGGCCGCGGCCGCCGCGATCCCGGTCACCACAGCTGCGGGCGAACCCTTCCCGGAGCGCGCCACCATCCAGGCCATCGCGTTCGCGGTGAGTGTTGGCACGTTGCTGATCCAGGGTTGGACACTGCCCCTGTTGATCCGCCGGCTGAACCTGTCCCGGTTCTGCGACGATCACGCCGCCGACCGGGAAGAAGAACTCAAGGCCGAGCGCGTGGTGCACGATGCGGCCGACGAGGTGCTCGACGCGTTCGAGGTGGATCCTCCAGAAGGTCTGGATCCCCGTGTGGTGACCGAGATCCGCGCGGTCATCGCCCGGCATTCACAGGACGCGGACGAAATGCCCGATCCCGAGGCGCTCACCAAACGGGCCGCGGTGTTCTCGGGCCTCTACCGCGATGTGCTTGCCGCGCAACGCGGTGCGCTCATCACCGAGCGTGACGAAGGTCGCATCGAGGACGAGGCGGTGCGAGCCATGCTGGAGCGTCTGGACCTACAGGAGGCCGGTGTGTCGGCGCGTCTGGAGAGCCGCCTCTAGATTTGTGTCGGGTTTCGGCTTGACCTTGCCCTAGGTGGCAATGTTTACAGTCTGGGCGAGGACTTGACATGCAGATTTCTGAACTGGCCCGCCGGACGGGCACGTCGACCAAGGCCGTGCGTTACTACGAACACCTCGGCCTGCTGACTCCGGCACGCCTGGGCAACGGATACCGGAACTACTCCGATGAGCATGTGCAGATCGTGGAAGAGATCCGCGCACTCGCCGCGATCGGTATCTCCCCGTCGAAGGCCGGCCCATTCGTCGACTGCCTTCGCCACGGTCACGAGCACAGTGACGAGTGTCCCGAATCGCTTGCGGCATACCGGGACAGCATCGCGGTACTCGATGAGACCATCGCGTCGTTGACGCGTAAGCGCCAAGTCCTCACGGCGCGGCTGACCGAGGCCGCGTGTCGAGCATTCGATGAGGAGCACCGACCGTTGACCGAGTTCACGTCTCTTCCCGCCGACCTGCCCGCACCCGTTGACGACGGGGCCGCAGACCATTTGGTGGGCCGGCCGATTCCCGACATCACCTTGGCCGGCAGTGGCGGTGAGGACATCGGGCTCGAGAGCCTGCCCGCGGGACGCACGATCGTCTACCTGTACCCGCTCACCGGTCGTCCGGGAGTTGACCTCCCCGAGGGCTGGGACGCGATTCCCGGCGCGCGCGGATGTACACCAGAGGCGTGCGGATTCCGCGATCACTATGCGGAACTGCGCGCTGCCGGCGCGCAGCAGGTGTGGGGATTGTCCAGCCAGGACGCCGACTATCAGGCGGAAGTTGTTCGGCGGCTGGACTTGCCGTTCGGGATGCTTTCGGATGAGGCGTTCGTCCTGGCGGACGCGCTGAACTTGCCCACGTTCGCGGCCGCCGGGCACCCGCGTCTCTACACGCGTCTCACCCTGGTGGTTCGGGACGGTCGGATCGAGCACGTGTTCTATCCGATATTCCCGACGGACACGCATGCCCAGCAGGTGCTCGACTGGCTCAACAGCCACCCGGTCGACTAGGCACTCGGGAAGTCAGGAGTCTGCTGGGCGGGGTCAGAAGCCCCCGAAATCACCGCCGAAGTCGCCGAAGCCGCCACCGTCGAATCCGCCGCCGTCCCAGCCGCTGGCGTCCGTTCCGCCCCAGTCGCCACCGCCGGCGTCACCGCCATCCAACGCCCCGGCGTCGCCCCCGGTGTCCTGGCCCGCGGCGAAACCGTCGGAATAGCCGTCACCGTAACCGCTTTCGAATCCCTGTGCGCCGTAGTTGACTCCGTGCATACCGGAGAACATCGCGTCGAACAGCAGCACCGAACCCAGGCCCCAGGCGCCGGCCACCAGGGCCGGCTTCCACCACGGTTCGGAGTACCAGCCGGCGGGCACCGGGCGTCCGGCCACCCGGCCGCCGGGGTAGTAGTTCGGGGTGCGCTGCGACGGAGTCGGGGAGGCCTCGATCTCGCGGCCCTCGAAGTTGATTCGGCGGTCCTCGGTCACCGCGCCCGCCGCACGTTGTCCGGTCAACGACTCCAACTCGGGACCCGGGTCCATGCCCATCGTGGTACGGGCCGCGCGCACGTAGTAGAGCCCCTCGATCGCGCTCTCCTTGGCCAGCACGGCCTGCTTGGCGGTGGTGGCCTGATCGATCTGTGAGGACGCGGCGGTGTACCGCTCGGAGGCGTCGGCCAGCGCCTGCTTGGAGGCGTCGTCGGAGCCGGTCAGGTTGAGCACCTGCCCGCCGAGACGCTCGATCAGCCGGCGGGCGTCAGCCTTGGCATCGGCCAGTGACTCCGCGGAGCGACGGCCGTTGGCCTGCGACGAGCTGTAGACAGCGAACGCGATCGCGGCGATGACAAGAACGATGAGTACCAGCAAAACGCTGTTCATGGCGTCCAGCGTACCGACGGAAATCGGCGTTTCCGGGTCCTCGAAGAGAACTCAAATTACGCCGAGAGCGGAGTACACCTCGTTGGACAGCGCGACCGTGCGCGGGTCGGCATTGCACTTGGTGGCGTCGAAGTAGTTCATCACGTACGCGTAGCCGATCCGGTGCTCCAGGTCGACGAAGGCGAACGAACCACCCGATCCACCGTGCCCGAAGATGCCCGTGTTCGGCCCGGCCACGCCGCGCTGGTTGAGCATGTAGCCCAGACCCCAGCCGTGATCGGCGACTCGCGCGCCCAGCACCATGTCGGCGTCGAATCCGCCCTGGGAGACCCGGCAGCGCTCCATGTGGTCGCGGGTCAGCAGTTTCTCCTGGGCCAGTGCGTTGTAGAAGGTCGCCATGCCGAGCGCGGTGACGTGCGCGTTGGTGCTCGGGAACTCGGCCGAGCGCCAGGTGTCCAGGGCTTGCACGCCCAGTTCGTCATCCGGCACGAAGTCCATCGACACCGCCCAGCCGGCCATCGGATGGTCGTCGAGGGAGGCCGGCGGTTCGTTGACCAGGTTGTCGGCCAGCAGACTGCGCACCGACGGCTTGTTCACCATCTCCGCGCACCGGTGATGGTGCCAGGCAGGCAGGCCGATGTGGATGTCGGCGCCCAGCGGTTCGGCGATCTCGGTGCGTAGGTACTGGCCCAGGGTGCGGCCCGTGACCCGGCGCACGACTTCGCCGAGGATGAAGCCGAAGGTCACCACGTGGTAGCCCTGCGCGGTGCCTGGGGGCCACCACGGCGTCGCGGCGGCGATCCGGGCGCACACCGCGTCCCAGTCGGTCACCTGCTGCCAGCTCATCGGTTCGCGCGGGCCGATCACGCCGGAGCGGTGGCCCAGCACCATGGCGATGGTGATGTCCTGCTTTCCGGCCTGGCCGAACTCGGGCCAATAGCGGGCCACCGGCGCATCCAGGTCGATCTCGCCGCGGTCGGCCAACAGATGGATGCAGGTGCTCAGCAGCCCCTTGGATCCGGAATACACACTGGCCAGGGTGTCCTGCTGCCATGGCCTGGTGCCTGCCGCGTCGGCCGATCCGCCCCACAGGTTGACCACCAGGTCGCCTTCGACCCAGACCGCGACGGCAGCGCCGACCTCTTTGTGGTGGGCGAAGTTGTCCGCGAAGGCATCGCGCACCCGGGAGAATTCGGACGTGCAGAAGCCGTCGATCGCATCGATCGGCTGACTTCTCAACGGTCCTCCAGCGGTGGCAACGGATGTGGGCGATAACTCGGCAGAATGCCGATACACGTCACTGCCCGATGCTAGGGGCGGCCCGTTAACTGAATCGATGGGCGCAGTCGGATCGTTACGAGGTTGGCGTCGGGCCTGCGCCGATTCGACGCCGGATCGAGACCGGATGTTTCATGGTCTGCGCAGGTGGGCCAGGCCCGGACCTCGCAGCTGGTCGGCGACCGCCTGAACGCGTCCCGTCATCGCCAGCAACAGCGCCTCGCCTGGTCCACGAATCTCAGGCCCGCGGCCGGCCGACCAGCCGAGATCGTCGGCGATCAATCGCAGCCCCCGGGTGCGGCGGCCTCCGCCGATCACCGGGCTGATCCGCGCAAACGCCAGGGAGGCAAGCAGTGCGTCGGCCGGAATGCTGCGTGACTGCCCGAGCGGGCGCCGGATGTCCTGCTGGTGGATCAGGCATTCGATCAGGGCCACCCGGCAGCCGTAGAGCGCGCCCGCACCCGACGGATCGGTGCCGGCCCGCATCAGGATGCGCAGTTCGTCGGGCTCCAGCGCGGCATGGTGGACCAGCGCCGACTCGTTGATCCGGTCCACCTGCCCCCGCGCTGCCAGCATCGCTCCAGTGAGCCGCAGCCGGGTCTGGTCCAGATAGGCGACCGTGTGGGCGACGACGTCGCGGACATTCCAGCCCGCACACAAGCTCGGTGCCTGCCATTCGTGCGGAGCCAGGCCGTCGAGCAGATCGGCGAATTCCCGGCGTTCCCGGTGGGCCAGGGCGCGGACACTGATCATTCGCACCCCCGTCGCTCGAAAGCCATACTCAGCCAACAAGATCTAAGCAGCCCGGCCAATTCGGGGCATACCCGGTCGACTCACGCGATCCACGTATCGCGAAATCCGGACGTTGTTGATGAACGTATTTGCCGGGCAGGCGCGCCAATTTGGGCATGGGATTTGCTGGTATTCCAGACGGAAACGAAATAAATCACCGCGATAATTGAGCGCCACGATGTGCATACATTCCGCAATGCCTTGGTCGTGGCGCCAGGAGCATGTTCAATCGGTGACGGCGCCAATAATGGGCTCCGCCGATCATGAGGACAGGGGATCGGCGGAGCCGGCGGCTGTCCTGCTCAGTGCCCGACGGGCGTGCCGCGTCGGCCTGACAGGGCCGTGTAGATGGCGATCAACACAATCGCGACCACGACACCGACCACGAACGGGACGATTGCGAATCCGCCGTTCGAGTTGGTGTATCCGACGACAGCGGTGAGCCAGGACCCGATAAGGGCTCCGGCAATGCCGAGCACGACCGTCATGAGTGTGCTGACATTCTGCCGACCGGGCATGATGAGTCGCGCGAGTGCGCCGATAATCGCACCGACGACGACTGCGGTGATAATTGCTCCGATCATCTCGTTGCCTTTCGTGCGAACCGACTTCTTGCAAGCGGTGTGATACACATCACTTTCCTCCGATTTTCGGGAGTCGGCCAGTATTGAGATGTGCGCGATACCCGGCAGTGGCCTACTCGTGGGTAATCGGCCGCAGCGCGCGGTGGGGCGGGATAATTCGGGGCCATGACCACCGTGCTGTGGGTACTCGTCGCGATATTCGCCGTTGGCGTCGTCGCCGGTGGGCTATTGCGCATTCGTGCCTGGCTCCAAAAGCCGGTGCCGCCCGAGGTGATCGAGGCGGCGCACCGCGATGATGACGAGGACGACTAACGCTATGAAAACCATGCTGGGAGTAGCCCTCGCGGCAAGCGCCGTATTGATCGTGGCTCCGGTCACTCATGCGGATCGAGCCGAACCACCGCCGCTGTACGGGCACTACAACCTGTTCATCGACTTCTCGAAGCAGACGTTCAACGGAATGCCGACACCGATGAATCCGATAACGGTGTCTGCCGAATTCACCACCAAGTGCGACGCGAACGGATGTCTTGCGCGCATGGACAATACGGACGACCACGCCCGCAACCCGGGCGCACCGGTGGCCTACGAGTACAGATGGAACAACGACCGCTGGGAAACGAGCGGTGAGTATCCCTACTTCTGCGATCGCAACGACCCCGGCAGCGCCGTGCAGGCCCAGCGCTCGGACTACTGGATCCCGAACCCTGACGGCAGCTACTTCGGGGAGCGCACCCTGGTCATCGGGGGAGTCGGATGCCCAGGTGAGGGACCGGGAACCCACTGGCTGCCGATATCGCTGATACCCATCGATCCACCATCGGGTCCGACGCAGTGATCGGGGCCCGACAAACAAAAAACCGCCCCATCAGGGCGGTCCTTGTGGAGCGGGCGACGGGAATCGAACCCGCGTCGCTAGTTTGGAAGAGATCACTTTGCGCATTCGTGCTGGTAGGGGCGTTCTGCACGGTGGCTGCTGGAGCAATGACAAACCGACGCCGGAACATTACTCGAACAGGTTTTGACTCGTGCGGCAACGCCGCCATTCGAAATACCTCTAGCGGGAAGATGTTTGGCCCATGGGCTACAAACAAAATGCACCCTACGGGTCGATTCCAGCGCTACCGCGGCGTCGTGTGTGTCTCGATTCCGAGTGCCGTTTGCGTCATCTCCGGCGGACATGGGCGGCAGGACGCCAAGCAGCGAAGGGTTGGAGCGACTACTAGTGGAAGGTCAACCGCCCTGTTCAGGAGTCAATCTGCAGCTTATCTGAGATCCAGGCATGGATATTCTGTGTTACACGATCTGGATATCGCTTCTTCATGAACAGCATGATTTCCAGTATCATCCCGGCCTCTTGAGTATTTCCGTACGTGTTTTCGGTGGGTTGATCCAGCAATCCCTCTACCTCGAGTGGGGTGAGGTCCTCGGCTATCAATTCGAGGCGCATGGCCATGATGTTGCTATGGTCGTAATTGTATGTGAAATCCAATTCGTTGAGCCACTTGGACTTCAGCACTTTTCGAACGGACCGCAGTTTCAAAGTGTTTGGCGGTGTAAGACCTTCCAACCAGTGTCCGTCTTTGAAATCGTTATAGAAAGACGTGGCGGTTGGGTAGCTGCGACGCTTGGAATCTACAAATCGTTCGATCTCCTGAATTGTCTCGTCGCTTACATACTGAGAAATCAGGTCGTATGCGAGGCTCGCGAGGGCGATATAGTGCACGGCAAGATTACGGTCAAGAGGACGTGCTGGCGTGTGCACCTTCTCGTTTCGAAGGAATTGAACACCTAGGTGTAGGTAGCCAATACCTTTGAAAAAGTCTCTCTGCGCTTCATCGTCGGGCTTAGGCTTGCCAAACAGCCTGCCATAAAACTTGTCGCTTTGGGCATTATCGTTGAAGACTTCAGTTGCCCTTTCCTTTCCTGTTAACTCTCTCAGCTTCTCGCGTACAACTTTGTAAGATTCTTCAACGGCATGATAGTAATTTCCGATCCCGAGGTACTGCTCGATATGATCGTAGATGTCATCGTGAATGACAATTTCGATCTTATTTGCAGTCACGGTCGCTTCGGTAGTCGGCGGCGCGGTTGAACTTGCTGCGAGTGATGAAGATTCGCTCGCCTGGCTGTGTTCGCTGCACAGCAGGATCTCGCTGATCGCGGCCTCCAGTAGGGCTACAGAGCTGCGGATTCCTTTTTGGCGTGCGGCATCGACCGGCCGAAGTCCTGACCCGCCGACGACGGCGACTCTCGCTGTGAACGGTACCTTCAGGAGCTTTTGGTATGTGGGGTTGTCCGTCCCCAGCGTAGTGCGTAGGGCGATCTCATTTTGGTGCTGCCATAAATCGACATTCGCGATCTCGCCAGTGTCGGTGACGGCGTCGACCTGCTTCTGGATAATCGCGATCTTCCGCTGGGGATCCACGCGGTCAATTGTGCCACTGGCAGTTGGCACATCTGTTTGCCGCATGCTCGCCGATGTGACCACAGCTCCGCTCAGGATCTCTCAGGGGCTATCGTGCGAACTTCTCTAATCTTCGACGTGGGATAACCGGCCTGACTGCGCGTCTCTGGCGACCCTGATTGCACATGCACATAGCGGAAATCCCATTGATGCGTCGGGGTTCTGTCGCGCACCGGACCGTGCAGCCCGGTGCAGACAGGCGCTGCAAGCGCTCTAATCTACTGCTACACAACCTGTTTGGACGCTCGCGTCGATGGAAGGTCTATTTTCGCCGGCGTGGAGTCGCAGCCGAGCAGTTCCCGGCCGGAAATTACCCTATGCACGCGACGGACAACTTCGAGCCAGTCGATAACGAGTGGAGCAGCTTGCGAGCTGCCACGCATGTGGGTCTGCGTGGAGTGATGTGTTCCTGTCGAAGCCGGCTCTGAACCCGAACACAACGGTTCAACCTCGGGGGTGCTGCGCAAGGGGGCTGCAGTTGGTGGCATCGGTCGGTGGGAAGCTGGTTGCGATGCCGCCCAAGACCAAGAGCATTCGGCGCGGGGTTCGCTCACAATTCGCACGACCGCACTGCGGGCGTACCTACGCGTCCCTGTGCATCGCGTCGGGGCCGCCACCGTTAGAGATCGCCTGGGTTCATGGGACACGCCAAGGTCGCCACCACGCTGGCGGTTTACGCGCACCTGTTCAACTCCGACGCCACGCCGAGGCGGTGGGTGGCCTGGATGCGATGGCAGCCGCCACGGCCCACGGGAAAATGTCATTCGCTTGCGAAGTTTTTCTTGAGATCTGCTGCGAGGCTCTCGACGAATGGCGTTCCAGGAAAGCGCAGGGACAACTCTTCTTTGGCAAGCAGATAGCCGACTGCATTGGGGATAAACCCGAGTGCTTTCGTCGATTCGAGGTGGCCGAGAAATTCGGCGAGATTGGGTATCTCTTCGGCGAAGGCTGCTTTTAATTCGTCGATTGAAAGGTATTGAGCAGCGACGAATTTACGAACGTCCTGCTTTGTTTTGAATGTGAGACCTTTCAACGTTTCGTTGAGTAATGCGCCGACGTCTTCGTGCAGTCGCCACCGTTCATTGGAGTCCGGATCGGGCTCGATGATTGCAGCAAGTGATTCCGGTGATGTTTCTGGGGGTAGGTCGTTGGTTGCGAACCACTTTCGCGTCGCTCCCGCGTTCTTGTCAAGAATTTCTTGGTACGGGCTCTTGCCGAATAAGAGCGTCCCTACCCCGGAAGCGGTCATATAGCTATATTCAAGATAATTGGCGGGAATCTGCTGATAGTAGGGGTTGAAGGCGTTATGGAGCATGGCTGCAACTTCCTGCACACTTGAAAGTGGCGGCCACTGGAGACTTGAAAAAAGAACGGTGACACTGAGGAAATTCATCTGGCGACGAGTGAGTTTGGGCGCAATCTCAATAGCTTGGCGCAACACAATTTCGCCGAACCCGTCGGTCTCCTCGGCGGCGAGTTGACTGACGAGCTTTGCTAGGACTCGACCCAGACTGACATCACCTGTCTTGGTGTCGGGATCGCCAGTCTCCGCATAACTTTTCTGCGCCGATACAAACGCAGCCTGAAGCCGGGGCTTTCGAAGATTTGATAGGAGGGAGGGATTATTCTGGGCTATCTCCACGACGATTTCGACGGCCAAATCTTCGGCGCACGCAGTCGCCGCTTCCATCGCCTCGGCGTGCAGTGCCGGAAAATTCTCTCGGAACAGCTCTAGTAGGTAGTCTTTGGCATCCTGGCCATCTATTTGATGGTTGTGCGTCTCGTAGAAATTCTGGACTGCTGCCTTGTACTGCTGTTGCAGGGCGTTGTCCCTCGCCCGCTGGATGTCACTCACCGTTGCGATCCCCGATGCCTCCTCGAATTCGGGGATTGCCCATCACCTGATTAGCGTGGTCGCCCGCAATCTGCACTCGGTTGTTGCTTCCCGATAGCTGTAGGCCGCTTACCAGGCGAGCGGCTGATCCGTCCGGCCTCCGCCGCCATGGGAACATCAGGATGGCCGCGAGGATTACCAGTCCTGCCAGCGCAACGACCATCCAGCGGCCCAGTTGACCCGCGAGTGGCACGAAAGACAAGTAGATGCCGATGCAGGACATGACGACGCCGCCAGCCCACGCGAGCCTCTCAGGGACCATGTGCGAACCTCCCGGTTCAAGTATCACACGTGCGAGTGACACGCTTGTGATTCCTTGATCAAACGCCGCATCGGCGGCACGGCGAACTTGGCGGTGTGACCGGACGGGGTACAGCCGGGGTACGGCGTCGGAGGGGTAACTACCGGCCCGACAAACAAAAAACCGCCCCATCAGGGCGGTCCTTGTGGAGCGGGCGACGGGAATCGAACCCGCGTAGCTAGTTTGGAAGACTAGGGCTCTACCATTGAGCTACGCCCGCATGTGCAGCATCAGCACTGTACCGGTGTGCCCCCGATCAAAGCCAATTGAATGCTCCGTGCCGTCAGCACGTAGTATCTCGCGTGGTCCGTTCGCGGGTTTTGCCGCAGCGGATCGACCACCACCACGGGGTGTAGCGCAGCTTGGTAGCGCATCCGCTTTGGGAGCGGAAGGCCGCAGGTTCAAATCCTGTCACCCCGACTCACCCGCCAGTACGACCAGGACTATCTAGGAGCAGGAAGAGTGAAGAGCACAGTCGAGCAGTTGAGCCCCACCCGGGTGCGCATCAATGTGGAGGTGCCCTTCACCGAGCTTGAGCCTGATTTCGATCGCGCGTTCAAGGCGCTGGCCCAGCAGGTCCGCCTGCCCGGCTTCCGCCCGGGCAAGGCCCCGCGCAAGTTGCTGGAGGCCCGCGTCGGCCGCGGCGCGGTGCTGGAGCAGGTCGTCAACGACGCGCTGCCGAGCCGCTACAGCGAGGCCGTCACGGCTTCCGACGTCAAGCCGCTGGGTCAGCCCGAGATCGAGGTGACCAAGCTGGAGGACGGCCAGGAACTGGCGTTCACCGCCGAGGTCGACGTGCGTCCCGAGATCACCCTGCCCGAGTTCGACTCGCTCAAGATCACTGTCGATCCGATCGAGGTCGACGATGAGGCGGTCGACGCCGAGCTGCAGTCGCTGCGGGCCCGTTTCGGCACCCTGACCGGCGTCGAGCGCGGCGCCCAGGAAGGCGACTTCGTCTCCATCGACCTGTCGGCCACCGTCGACGGCACCGAGGTGCCCGAGGCCGCGACCGAGGGCCTGTCGCACGAGGTCGGTTCCGGTCAGCTGATCGAGGGCCTCGACGAGGCGATCACCGGCCTGAAGGTCGGCGAGTCCAAGGTCTTCACCACCAAGCTGGCGGCCGGCGAATACGCCGGCCAGGACGCCGACGTGACTGTGACCGTGAAGTCGGTCAAGGAGCGCGAGCTGCCTGAGGCCGACGACGACTTCGCCCAGCTGGCAAGCGAATTCGACACCATCGATGAGCTCAAGGAGAGCCTCACCGACCAGGTGCGCCGGGTCAAGAGCGTGCAGCAGGCCGAGCAGATCCGCGACAAGGCCATCGAGGTCCTGCTGGAGCAGACCGAGGTTCCGTTGCCGGAGAAGGTCGTTCAGGCCCAGATCGACGACTCCCTGCACAATGCGATCCACGGCCTCGACCACGACGAGGACAAGTTCGCCGAGCAGCTGACCGAACAGGGCAGCAGCCGTGAGGAATTCGACGCCGACAACAAGTCGAACGCCGAAAAGGCCGTCAAGACCCAGCTGCTGATGGATGCCGTCGCCGACAAGCTCGACATTCAGGTCGGTCAGAACGACCTCACCGAGCGTCTCGTGCTGATGTCGCGTCAGTACGGCATCGAGCCCCAGCAGCTGATCCAGATCCTGCAGCAGAACAACCAGCTGCCGGCCATGTTCGCCGACGTGCGCCGTGGACTGACCATCGCCGCTGTGGTGCACGCCGCCACCGTGACCGATACCGACGGCACCGTGATCGACACCACGGAGTTCTTCGGTCCGGCCGAGGCTGCGCAGGTCGAGGGCGCCGACGACGAGGCTGCTGACGAGGCCGACGACAAGGACGCTGACGCCGCCGAGTGACGCTGTGAGCGAACGCAGCCCCGTACGGGAGTGCGTGGCGCCCCAGTTTCGTTAGTGTCGTCAGTACCAATGCGTAAGAGAAAGCAGGTATCCAGTCGTGACTGACATGCGTTCGAACGGGAGCGGGTTCAGCCTCGTCGACTCCGTCTATGAGCGCTTGCTTGCCGAGCGGATCATCTTCCTGGGTTCCCAAGTGGACGACGACATCGCCAACAAGCTGTGCGCGCAGATCCTGTTGCTGTCGGCGGAGGATCCGACCAAGGACATCCACCTCTACATCAACTCGCCCGGCGGCTCGATCAGCGCCGGCATGGCCATCTACGACACGATGGTCCTGGCGCCGTGTGACATCGCCACCTACGCGATGGGCATGGCCGCCTCGATGGGTGAGTTCCTGCTCGCTGCGGGCACCAAGGGCAAGCGTCACGCCCTGCCGCACGCCCGGGTGCTGATGCACCAGCCGCTCGGTGGTGTCACCGGCAGTGCCGCGGACATCGCCATCCAGGCTGAGCAGTTCCACGTCATCAAGAAGGAAATGTTCCGGCTGAACGCAGAGTTCACCGGCAAGTCCGTCGAGCAGATCGAGGCCGACTCCGACCGCGACCGCTGGTTCACCGCGCCGGAAGCTCTGGAATACGGGTTCGTCGACCACATCATCACCAGCGCCAACATCAACGGCACCGGACCGGGAGCAGGACTGGACAAATGACCGACCACACTGATCCCCGCCTTCAGCCGCAGGCTCGCTACATCCTGCCGTCGTTCATCGAGCACTCGAGCTTCGGCGTCAAGGAATCCAACCCGTACAACAAGCTGTTCGAGGAACGCATCATCTTCCTCGGCGTGCAGGTGGACGACGCGTCGGCCAACGACATCATGGCCCAGCTGCTCGTGCTGGAGTCGCTGGATCCCGACCGCGACATCACCATGTACATCAACTCGCCCGGTGGCTCGTTCACCTCGCTGATGGCGATCTACGACACCATGCAGTACGTGCGTGCCGACATCCAGACGGTGTGCCTCGGGCAGGCCGCCTCGGCCGCCGCGGTGCTGCTGGCCGCCGGTACCCCCGGCAAGCGCCTGGCGCTGCCCAACGCCCGGGTGCTGATCCACCAGCCGTCGCTGTCCGGAGTGATCCAGGGGCAGTTCTCGGACCTGGAGATCCAGGCCGCCGAGATCGAGCGGATGCGCACCCTGATGGAGAGCACGCTCGCCCGCCACACCGGTAAGGATCCCGAGGTCATCCGCAAGGACACCGACCGCGACAAGATCCTCACCGCGGCCGATGCCAAGGACTACGGGATCATCGACACGGTCCTGGAGTACCGCAAGCTGTCCGCTCAGGCCTAGTAGTACAGCGGCAACCCCCAGCCTGATGACACACGCCCTGCCCGGTTACCTCCGGTGCGGGGCGTGCGTCGTCGTGGGGGAGTCTGAAAGATCCGCTGACCTGCGCTTCCGTAGGCGTCGGGGTGGTGCCGGTACCCTCGACCACGGCGAATGCCGCACAAGGACCAGGTCGTTCGACTACTCGTCCCCGCTCCACAACGACACGCCAAGGACACAGTCAGCGTGCCGACGGGTGACGGGCCGCAAGGAGAGATATGTTCTCCTGCACGTGAACAAATACCACCGGAGCGATTCGGCCTTATCGGTCGCACCGCGACGGAACGAACGGGTAGCGTCGGGTTTACGCCCGAGGTGACCCAGCAACTGGCGTAACGACCGACTGCAAACAGGAAGTAGGACCCCCCCACATGGCGCGCATTGGAGACGGCGGTGACCTGCTGAAGTGCTCGTTCTGCGGCAAGAGTCAAAAGCAGGTCAAAAAGCTCATTGCCGGTCCGGGCGTGTACATCTGCGACGAGTGCATCGATCTGTGCAACGAGATCATCGAGGAGGAACTCGCCGACGCTGACGACGTCAAGCTCGACGAGCTGCCCAAACCCGCGGAGATCCGTGACTTCCTCGAGGGCTACGTCATCGGTCAGGACACCGCGAAGCGCACGCTGGCCGTGGCTGTCTACAACCACTACAAGCGCATCCAGGCCCAGGAGAAGTCCCGCGATTCGCGCTCCGAGCCGGTCGAGCTCACCAAGTCCAACATCCTCATGCTGGGCCCCACCGGCTGCGGTAAGACCTACCTGGCCCAGACGCTGGCCAAGATGCTCAACGTGCCGTTCGCCATCGCCGATGCGACCGCGCTGACCGAGGCCGGGTACGTGGGCGAGGACGTCGAGAACATTCTGCTCAAGCTGATTCAGGCCGCCGACTACGACGTCAAGCGCGCCGAGACCGGCATCATCTACATCGACGAGGTCGACAAGATCGCCCGCAAGAGCGAGAACCCGTCGATCACCCGCGACGTCTCCGGCGAGGGTGTGCAGCAGGCCCTGCTGAAGATCCTGGAAGGCACGCAGGCCTCGGTTCCACCGCAGGGTGGCCGTAAGCATCCGCACCAGGAATTCATCCAGATCGACACCACCAACGTGCTGTTCATCGTGGCGGGTGCGTTCGCGGGCCTGGAGAAGATCGTCTCCGACCGGGTCGGCAAGCGCGGTCTGGGCTTCGGTGCCGAGGTGCGGTCCAAGGCCGAGATCGACACCCAGGACCACTTCGCCGAGGTGATGCCCGAGGACCTGATCAAGTTCGGTCTGATCCCCGAGTTCATCGGCCGCCTGCCGGTCGTGGCCTCGGTGACCAACCTGGACAAGGAGTCCTTGGTCAAGATCCTCTCCGAGCCGAAGAACGCTCTGGTGAAGCAGTATGTCCGGCTGTTCGAGATGGACGGCGTGGAGTTGGAGTTCACCGAAGAGGCGCTGGAGGCGATCGCCGATCAGGCCATCCACCGCGGCACCGGTGCCCGCGGCCTGCGCGCCATCATGGAGGAAGTCCTGCTGCCGGTGATGTACGACATCCCCAGCCGCGACGACGTCGCCAAGGTGGTCGTCACCAAGGAGACCGTGCAGGACAACGTGCTGCCGACCATCGTGCCGCGCAAGCCGTCGCGCTCTGAGCGTCGCGACAAGACCGCATAGTCCGATACGCCCACATTGCACTCAGGGTCGTGATCCCAGCCGGATCACGACCCTGAGTGCATTTTCGCCGGGGTTCGGTCGGTAAGCCGCTAGACCGGCGTCACCGAACGCAACAGCCGCTGCGCGAACCGGAATTTCTTTGCCATCACTGCTGCACGCGGTCAGGGCGGGTGTAGACGTTCATCGAATCGCCCCGCAGGAAGGCCACCAGGGTCAGGCCGGATTGGCCGGCCAGATCGACGGCCAGCGAGGACGGCGCGGACACCGCGGCCAGGATCGGGATGCCCGCCATCACGGCCTTCTGGGTGAGCTCGAACGAGGCCCGGCCGCTGACCAGAAGGACCGTGGCGCTCAACGGAATCCGGTTGTGCTCCAGCGCCCAGCCGATCACCTTGTCGACGGCGTTGTGCCTGCCGATGTCCTCACGGACGACGAGCATGTCACCGTCGACGGTGAACAGCGCTGCGGCGTGCAGGCCGCCGGTGCTGGCGAAGACCTTCTGCGCAGCCCGAAGTTGCCGGGGCATCGCCGAGAGCAGCGTGGCGGGAACCGTCGACGGGTCATCGCCGGGACAGTGCTTGCTGCTCAACCGCACCGCCTCCAATGAGGCCTTGCCGCACACCCCGCACGACGAAGTGGTGTAGAAGTTGCGGGTCACGTCAACATCGGGCTTGGGCACGTCAGGGGCCAAGGTGGCGTCCAACACGTTGTAGGTGTTGATTCCGTCCTCGTTGGCACCCCGGCAGTAACGCACCGACACCAGGTCCTCACGCTGCGCGATCAAGCCCTCGGTCAGCAGAAACCCTTGGGCCAGCTCGACATCGGCGCCCGGGGTGCGCATCGTGACAGTGATGGGCGTGCCGTCGACGCGGATCTCCAGCGGCTCCTCGACCACCAGCGTTTCCGGGCGGGCCTCGGCCGTGGCGCCGGTCAGGTGGTGGGCGCGTCGGCGGGCGGTGACCCGGCCCACTAGGCCCCCTCCAACCGGATTACGACGGCCTTCGACACCGGCGTGTTCGATTTCTTGGCCGTGTGATCAAGCGGCACCAGCGGATTGGTTTCCGGGTAGTACGCCGCGGCGTTGCCTCTCGGGGTGGAGTAGGCGACGATCAGGAAGTCCTTCGCGCGGCGCTCCTGCCCGTCGAATTCCGACACGAGGTCCACGCGGTCTCCGTCGGCCAAGCCCATGGCTTCGATGTCTGCGGGGTTGACGAACACCACGCGGCGGCCACCCTTCACGCCGCGGTAGCGGTCGTCCAGGCCGTAGATGGTGGTGTTGTACTGGTCGTGGCTGCGCAGCGTCTGCAGCACCAGGCGTCCTTGCGGTACCTCCACCCATTCCAGCGGATACACCGAGAAGTTGGCCTTACCTGTGGTGGTGCGGAATTCGCGGGAATCGCGGGGTGGATGAGGCAGCTGGAACCCGTCGGGCTGACGCACCTTGGTGTTGTAGTTCTCGCAGCCGGGTACCACGTCGGCGATGGCGTCGCGGATGCGGTCATAGTCGGCGTTGAACTGCTCCCACGGCACCGGATGGCCAGGGCCCAGTAGTGCGCGAGCCAGCTGACAGACGATCGCGACCTCACTGCGTAAGTGCTCGCTCGGCGGCGTCAGGCCGCCGCGGGACAGGTGCACCATCGACATCGAATCCTCAACGGACACCATCTGTTTTGCGCCGGCCTGGAAATCTTTGTCGGTGCGTCCGAGGGTAGGCAGGATGAGCGCGGTGCGACCGTGAACCAGGTGACTGCGGTTCAGCTTCGTCGAAATCTGAACGGTCAGAGCGCAACTGCGCAAACCGGCCTCGGTGACCTCGGTGTCTGGGGTGGCGGAGACGAAGTTGCCTCCCATCCCGATGAAGACCTTGGCACGGCCATCGCGCATGGCGCGGATCGCATCGACGGTGTCGTAGCCGTGCTTGCGCGGGCTGGCGATGCCGAACCTGTTGTCGAGCGCATCCAGGAACTTCTCGGGCATCTTCTCCCAGATGCCCATGGTCCGATCGCCCTGGACGTTGGAATGCCCGCGCACCGGGCACACGCCCGCACCCGGCTTGCCGATCATGCCGCGCATGAACAGCAGGTTGGTCGCCTCGCCGATCGTCGCCACCGCGTGGCGGTGTTGGGTCAGGCCCATCGCCCAGCAGATCACCGTGCGCTGCGAGGCGATCAGCATGTCGGCGACGCGGCGCAGCTGGGTCTCGTCGATACCGCTGGCCTCGGTCACAGTGGCCAGGTCGACCGCCCGCGTCTGGCGGGCATAGTCGTCGAAGCCCGCGCAATGGGCCTCGATGAACTCCCGGTCCAACACCGTGCCCGGGGCGGCGTCCTCCGCCTCCAGCAGCAACCGGCCCAGGCCGGCGAACAGTGCCATGTCCCCACCGAGCCGGATCTGGACGAACTCGTCGGCGATCGGCACGCCGTGCCCGACAACACCGTGCACCTTCTGCGGATCCTTGAACCGGATGAGCCCGGCCTCGGGCAGGGGGTTGATCGCAACGATCTTGGCGCCGTTGGCTTTTGCCTTCTCCAGCACCGACAACATGCGCGGGTGGTTGGTGCCCGGATTCTGCCCGGCGATCAGGATCAGGTCGGCCTCGGTGACGTCCTCGACGGTGACGGAGCCCTTGCCGATGCCGATCGATTCGGTCAGCGCGGTGCCCGAGGATTCGTGGCACATGTTCGAGCAGTCCGGCAGGTTGTTGGTGCCGAAGCTGCGGACCATCAGCTGATAGAGGAACGCCGCCTCGTTGCTGGTGCGCCCGGAGGTGTAGAACAGTGCCTCGTCGGGGGAGTCCAGCGCATTGAGGTGTACGGCGATGAGGCGGTACGCGTCATCCCATTCGATAGGCCGGTAGTGCTCCTCGCCGGGTGTGAGCACCATCGGCTGGGTCAGCCGGCCCTGCTGAGACAGCCAGTACTCGGGCTTGGCCTCGAGTTCGGCGACGCTGTGGCGGGCGAAGAAATCCGGTGTCACGACGCGTTTGGTGGCTTCCTCCGCGACAGCCTTGGCGCCGTTCTCGCAGAACTCGGCCAGCTTGCGGCCACCGTGCTCCTCGGGCCACGCGCAACCCGGGCAGTCGAAGCCGTGCCGCTGGTTGAGCCTGGTCAATGCGGCGGCGGTGCGCAGCGGGCCCATCTGCTCGAGTCCGCGCTGCATGCTGACCAGGACCGCCTTGACACCTGCGGCCTCGTCTTTGGCGCCCGTGCTGATGATTTTGTACTCGTCGTAGTCGGCATCGATGTCCTGGGCGCGAGTCATGAAATTCAATCTAATACCCGAAAATCACGAGACACGCCGCTTGGCGGGCGTCGACATTCGATATTTCACATGCAGTGATAGATGATTTCTATCGAACTGCGACGAATGCGGGATCCATGGCGAGCGATGTGCTGCTACAGCAACTCGACTACCTGCTGGCGCTCGCGTCCGAGCGGCACTTCGGCAGGGCGGCCGCGCGGTGCCACGTGAGTCAGCCGACGCTGTCGGTGGGGATCCGCCGCTTGGAGCGCGAATTGGGCATCGTCATCGTGCAGCGGGGACATCGGTTCGAAGGATTCACCGAAGAGGGGCAGCGGGTCGTGACGTGGGCCCAGCGGATCGTCGCGGAGCGCGATGAGATGCTCGCCGATATCGACCGCATGCGCGGGCGGTTGACCGTCACGGCCCGGATCGGGGCGATCCCGACGGCGGTGCCCACCGGCCCGTTCATCACCACCGAGTTCCTGCGCCGCAATCCGGCGGCGTCGGTGCGCTTCGAGGCGCTGTCATCGCGAGAGATCGCGCGCCGGCTGGCCGACTTCGAGATCGACGCCGGGTTGACCTATCTCGATGACGAAGCCCCGCCCGGAACCAGGTCGGTGGAGATGTACCGGGAGCGCTATGTCCTGGTGGCTCCGGCCGATGATGCACTGATGTGTCAACCGGAGATCGCGTGGTCGGATGCGGCCGGACTGGAACTCTGCTTGCTGACCACCACGATGCGCAACCGGCGCATCCTCGATGCCAACATGGCCGCCGAAGGGGTGCGCTACCGCCCAGTGGTGGAGGCGGATTCGGTCGACGCGCTGTATGCGCACCTGACGAATTCGCCGCGCGCGACCATCGCATCCACTGCATGGCTGCCACTGCTCGGTGTGCCTCCGGGCTTTGCTGCGCGGCCGATGGTGCAGCACGGTCCGCGCCCGGCGATCGGCCTGGTGGTGCTCGACCGTGAGCCCGCGTCGATCGTGGCCGCCGCGCTCGTCGAGGTGGCTGCCGATCTCGACCTCGGCAGCCGCATCGACGGCTGGGACGCGACGGGGCCCGCAAGCCCCGGGCTTGCGTAGAGCGTCAGGGACCGCGGACTGCTTTGCCGCTGAGGGCGTGGTTGTTGTTGAGCAGTGTCCAGCCGGGTGGAAGTCCGGGGTCGAGGGGTTCTGGGGCGGATGGTTCGGGGTTCCAGAGGTGTTCGACATTGGGTGTGTTGGGTGTGGGTTGGTCGAAGTCGTTGTCCCAGTACAGGTCCCATTGCGGGTCGTACTTCAAGTTCCACTCCGGCACCGGTTCCAGCTCCCGTTCCGGTTCGGGTTCGGGTTCTTGGTCGGGTGGGGTCAGGAGGAGTTCGGGGCGGTGGTGGTAGTTGATGCGGTGTTGGCCGTGGTCGAGGTCTGGGGGTGGGTGCCATTCGACTTCGCCGCGGCCGTTGATGGTGGTGGTGTAGCCGCCGTCTGTGTGCACGAGGCGGTTGTCGGGGCCGCAGGCCAGGGCCATGTCACTGACGATTGCTTAATCGACCTGCTATTCCCGGTAGCTCAGTCTGGCGATCCATTTCTCAGGGCGTTCTGTGGGTGAGGCGTGGTCGGAACGCTGTGATCGTGAGTGCTACTCGGGGGTGTGCGGCAATGCCTGAGGTAGCCTCACTACCAGTGTGTTGGCCAGTGGGGGGATTGGCATGGCAAACGAACTGAACGTCGACGCGAGCGGGTTGAGAGTGGCCATCGCCAGTAGCGAAGGCGCTGTGACGACGCTGAACGGCGCTGGGCTCGATGGGCCGTCATCCTCGCACTCCAGCGCGGCAGGAGTGGCTGCGGTCAACGCGGCCCTCACCGCGGTGCAGGGTCGCCAGTCGGCGCGGATGAGCGGTCAGGTCGGCGACCTTTCGGTCAGTAGTGCCCGTTATGAAAGCACCGACTTCGACGGTGGAGATGCCATCACGGTGACCGTGTGAGCCCAGCGACCCCCGGTGACGGGGCAGGGCTGACCCGTTCAGAGATCGAGCACTGGGATACCTCCTACCTGGACGCCGCGGCGACGGCGTGGAGGCTGGCGGCGACCCGATCTGAGGACGCGTTCGATCAGCACCGGCAGAACATTGCCTCACCGGGTGGCACCACCTGGGAGGGTGAGGCGAAGGACGCCGCGCTGGATAGGGTGACTGGGGATGTCGTGGTGGTTGGCCGCCAGGCCAGTGTTCTGCGTGAGGCCGCCGAGGTTGCCGAGAACGGCCGTCACGACATCAATACGGTCGTTGAGCGGAACAAGGCTGCTAAGGAGCACTCTGAGGACATTCGCTGGTATGCCGAGCGGCTTGCTCAGGCCGAACCGTTCGTCGGTCAACGATTGAAGGACAAAGCCGCCGAACTGGAGGAGATCCGGTTCGACGGCGAAGGCGAGGGCCGGACAGGTCGTCTGGCCGGGTGTAATTCGTCGACAACAAGGTCAAGCACGACGTCGAGGGGAAGGACCAGCCGGGCGAGAAAAAGCCTGAGGTTCCCGCGCAGGCGCCTGGTCAGATCGGTCCGTTCGCCGTGCCTAAGTCGGTCGAGGACGCGGCGAAGAAACCTGAGGGCAAGCCCGCTACTACCGGTGACGTCGGGGGCGAATTGGGAGACCTGCTGGGCGTCAACGATCCTGCGACCGCAGGGGCAGAACCGAAGCCCACCACGGCGCCTCAGATCAGCCCGCAGCAGGTCGAACAGTTCAAGACCCAGGCTCGGAACCTCTTGCGGCAGCAGGGCGTACCACCTGATCAGATCGAGTCGCGGGTCAACGCCATTCTACAGGCGCATGGATACGAGATTGCGAGCCACGGTCGGTCGCTCAAACCCCCGAAGGCTGGAGGTTAATTGTGAGAGCACTTCTTGAATTTGTCGTCCGCTATCTGCAGGTGCTTTATTTGAACCCTGCGTATCGGTTCACGGATTCAAGTTCTCGCGGTATCGCCGACATCGATGCGTCGATCACTCTATCGGGTGAATCGTTGCGCTGGGATATCACGAACGATCGTGGGCTGATTGAGATTACTGTCACCCCGCTCCGGTACGCGAACGAGGACAATCACTTCTGGCTTTCGCTGCTGCGTCAATACCTTGAGGGCGGGGATGACAGCACTCAAGGCTCAGCCGTCGAGTTGGCGGCATGGCTCACGGGGAACTTGGCTCCTATAGAGCAGCTGTTCGCCGACCCGGCGAACGCCCCGCGCGTCTGCGAAGAGCTGGTTCAATTGAGGCTCGCGAATGCGCGTAAGAACTGGGGATGGCCGAAGCAAAACACGCAACATAGCGACTCTTGACCAGCCACGCCATCGACGACCGTGGACCCAGGATTCCTCGGCTTTCTCTGGGCGACCCGAGAATTCGGTGTTGATGACGTTGACGCCGAGGTCGACGGTGATCTGGATGACGCGTTTCCAGTTGCGCACCGCGGCTTCCCGTGCGTCCTCGTCCGGTCCGGACCAACGCAATACCGGCAGCACCGAGGCGATCCCGACGCCGGCGTCGGCACAGGCCTTGCGGAACCTGGACACCAGATCATCGTCGGCGCGAGGATGGTTGAAGAACGGGATGAAGTCCCGGTGCGGGGTGAGCTGCAGATACTCGTAGCCGAGTTCGGCTACCAGGCGCGGAAATTCGAGCAGACCATGGTCGTGGTGGAACGGCGTCGGATCCAGCGCGATCTTCACGCTCACGCTCCCGGGATCGACTCGCGGGACACCATCTTCACCTCCACCGGCAGGCCGGTCTGCAGTGCCTCGACACCCGCCGCACACACTGCGGCCGCGGCGTAGCCGTCCCACGCGGTGGGGCCATCGGTGAAATCCCCGGTCGTGGTGCCGCGCTGAACTGCGTCGACCCACCGCTGGAACTCGATGTCGTAGGCCCGGCCGAAGCGCTCCCGGAAACCTGGGGCGATGGTGCCTCCCCAGGTGCCTGGTGCACCTTTGCGGATCAGCCCGACATCGAGTCCGATGAAGGCCGAACCCTTTTCGCCGACCAGTTCGGTGCGCACCTCATAGGCCACCCCGGTGGTGACGAACAATTCAACGTCGACGTGCTTGCCGGACACGGTGCGCATGATGGCGATCTGTGGGTCCTGGATGCCCTCGGGGGCACCGGGATTGACCGCCGGCTTCACGATCTGGATCGAGGCGATCTCCTCGCCGAACAGGAATCGGGTCACATCGACCTCATGGACCAGGGAATCCTTGACGATCATGGAGCTGTCGAAGCTCGGCGGGACGGCCGGGTTGCGGTGCACGCAGTGCAGCACCAGCGCGCGGCCGAACTCACCGGCATCCAGCAGGGCCTTCAGCTGCATGTACTCCTCGTCGAAGCGGCGCATGAAACCGACCTGGATGAGCCGCTTTCCGAGCTCGGCCTCGCGTTTGACCACCTCAAGGGACGACTCGACATCGGTGGTCAGCGGCTTCTCGCACAGCACCGGCTTACCGTGCTCCAGACAGGCCAACAGTTGCTTGTCGTGGGTCGGCCCAGGCGTGGCGAGTACGACGGCATCGACCTCCGGGTCGGCGATGGCGTCGAGCGGATCGGTAACGGCCCGGCAGCCCGGGATGCCTGCGGCGATCGCCTCGGCCTTCTCGGTGAGGAAATCGTTCACCACGACGACGCGGGCGCCGGAGATCCGGCTTGTCAGGCGTGCGACGTGGTCGGCGCCCATGATGCCGACGCCGAGGACGGCGACGCGAAGGTCGTCCGTCGCTGTTGAATTGGGCATGCTGCTCCTAGCTGAAACGAACGGACGGGACACCGCAGGACCCCAGGTACTTCTGGGTGCGCTGGGCGATGGGCAGGGGAGCATCGACCTCGCAGGGGTACATATCCTGCTCGACGATCGCGAACACATCGATGCCGAGCTTCTCGATCGCAGCGAGAAGCGGTGGCATATCCGGGATTCCGCGCGGAGGTTCTGTCATCGCGCCGAGCTTGACTGCCTCGCCGAACGGCAGGTCCTCGGCCTCGACCTTGGCCCGCACCTCCGGGTCGACCTGCTTGAGGTGCAGGTAGCCGATGCGGTCCGGCGCGCGCTCGATGATGGCGATGTTGTCCCCACCGCAGTAGGAGATATGCCCGGTATCCAGGCAGAGGTTGACGAACTCACCGTCGGTGCCGTCCAGGAATCGGTAGACGTTCTCCTCGGTGTCGACGTGGCTGTCGGCGTGGGGATGGTACTGGGCACGCACCCCGTACTTCTCGAACATCGCCTTGCCCAGCTCATTCATGCTCTGAGTCTTCTTGCGCCACTGCTCGGGTGTGAGAGTGCGGTCCTCCAGCACCGCCCCGGTGGCGGGGTCGCGCCACATCTCCGGGATGACGACAACGTGCTTACCGCCCACGGCCGCAGTGAGTTTCGCGACATCCTCGACCTGCTTCCAGACTGAGTTCCATGAGTCGTCCCCAGGAGCCTCGGACTGGTGCAGATGCTCGAACACGGTCCCGGCGGACAGTTTCAGGTTTCGGGACCCGAGTTCGTCCAGCAGCTGTTCGGGGTCGGTCGGCAGGTAGCCGTAGGGGCCCAGTTCGATCCATTGGTAACCCGATGCGGCCACTTCGTCGAGGAACCGGGTGTACGGAGTCTGCCGCGGGTCATCCGGGAACCAGACGCCCCAGGAGTCGGGCGCGGAACCAACGAGAATGGTGCTCATGGATCTCTTTCAGCGGTCGGACGGATTGATCAGGGGGCGTTGGACTTTCTTCCAGTCCGCGTATCTCTCGTAGGCGCTCTGGGTGGACTCCAGCGTGGAGACCTCCGATACCGGAACATCCCACCAGGACTGACTGTCCGGGGCGAACACCAGCGGGTCAGTTTCCACATGGATGACGGTGGTGTTCTCGGCAGCTTTGGCGACCTTGACCGCGTCGGTGAATTCTGCGGCATTGCTGACCTTGATGACGTCGGCGCCCAGGCTGGCCGCGTTGGCGGCCAGATCCACCGGTAGCTTCGCACCATCGAGGCGGCCATCGGCGCTGCGGTACCGGTAAGCGGTGCCGAACCGCTGCGAGCCGACTGACTCCGAAAGCCCGCCGATGGAGGCGAATCCGTGATTCTGCACCAGCACCGGGATCACCTTGATGCCCTCCTGGACGGCGGTGACCAGTTCGGTTGCCATCATCAAGTAGGAGCCGTCGCCCACCATGATGAACACGTCACGGTCCGGGTCGGCCATCTTCACGCCGATACCGCCGGCGATCTCGTATCCCATGCAGGAGTATCCGTATTCGACGTGGTAGCCCTTGCGGTCCCGGGTGCGCCACAGCTTGTGCAGGTCGCCGGGCATCGACCCGGCTGCGCAGACCACCACATCACGCGGCTCGGACCGGGTATTGACCAGGCCGATCACCTGGTTCTGGTTCAGCGCGGCGCAATCGTCCGATATGGCGTACACCGCCGACACCGTGTCGTCCCACTCCTTGGCGAGTTCGGCTGTTCGGGAGCGGTATTCGTCGCTGACGGCGTAGTCGACCAACGCGGCGCTCAGTGCCTCGAGTGCCTCACGCGCGTCGGCGACCACGCTGACGCCACCCTGCTTCACCGAATCCAGTGACGCCACGTTGATGTTGACGAACCGGACGTCGGGGTTGTTGAACGCGGTCCGTGAGGCGCTGGTGAAATCGCTGTACCGGGTACCGATCCCGATGACGACGTCGGCCTCCGACGCCAGCGCGTTCGCGGCCGTGGTGCCGGTGGAACCGATCGCCCCGACCGCCTGCGGATGGTCGAACCGCAGCGAACCTTTGCCGGCCTGGCTCTCGGCGACCGGGATACCGGTACCAGACGCCAATGCGGCCAAAGCTCCTTCGGCACCGGAGTAGTGCACCCCGCCCCCCGCGATGATCAGTGGCTTGCGGGCCGACGCGATGATCTCGGCCGCGCGCGCGATCACCGACCGTTCGGGCAACGGCCGGGCCACATGCCAGGTGCGCTCGGCGAACAGCGATTCCGGCCAGTCGTGGGCCTCGGCCTGGACGTCCTGCGGGATCGCGACTGTCGCCGCACCGGTCTCAACCGGGTCGGTGAGCACCCGCATGGCCCCCAGCAGTGCCGCGGGCAGTTGTTCGGGCCGCCAGACCCGATCGAAGTAGCGGGACAGCGGCTTGAACGCGTCGTTGACGGTGACGTCGCCGGAGGACGGCAGTTCCAGCTCCTGCAATACGGGTGAACTGACCCGGGTGGCGAACGTGTCGGCGGGCAGCAGCAGCACCGGCAGCCGGTTGATGGTGGCCAGCGCGGCGCCCGTGAGCATGTTGGTGGCGCCGGGGCCGACGCTGGTGGTGACCGCCCACGCTTGCAGCCGATCCTTCTGCCGTGCGTAGGCCACCGCGCTGTGCACCATGGCCTGTTCGTTGCGGCCCAGGACGTATTTGAGCCCGGGTTCCCTGTGCCCTTCTGGGGCGTTCGAAGCCTCAACCTCGTCCTGCAGCAAGGCCTGACCCAGACCCGCCACGTTGCCGTGGCCGAAGATGCCGAA
The DNA here is from genome assembly GCF_055419465.1 of Mycobacterium sp. IDUB_17. Lineage (NCBI taxonomy): Bacteria > Bacillati > Actinomycetota > Actinomycetes > Mycobacteriales > Mycobacteriaceae > Mycobacterium > Mycobacterium sp. IDUB_17. Next base: position 367,893 of record NZ_JBVAXS010000005.1, read on the forward strand.
GCAGCCGGCGAAGAACTTGTGGCGCTCGCCGTCACGCTCGACGTACTGGTTGGCCAGGAACCGAATGGTGGCCTGTGCCACCGTGAGTCGCACAGTGGACTCGGTGTCGACGAGCTTCTCGGTCGACTTCGGTGCGGTGGAAACCATCGGTCAGGCTCCTCGGCTCTGGTGCAGGGGCAGTCGCGGATCGACGGCCTGGTGTTCCCAGCTGTCGCGCAGCCAGGTGTGGTTCGGGTCGTCGCAGATCAGCCAGGCTCGGTTCGGCCCTGAGCCCGCCATCACGTTGAGGTAGTACATGTGGTGTCCCGGAGCGGCGATGGATGGGCCGTGGTAGCCGTGCGGCACCAGCACCGCATCACCGCTGCGCACCTCCTCGAGCACCTCGATCGGACGCTGTGGGGTGCCGTAGACCCGGTGGTAGCCGAATCCCGGTGTCCCAGCGGGGCTGTCATCGATCTCGAAGTAGTAGATCTCCTCCAGCTGGGTCTCCACCTCGGTGTTCTCGTCATGCTTGTGCGCGGGGTAGCTCGACCAGTTGCCGCCCGGGGTGATGACCTCGCAGGCGATCAGCGAGTCGGCCTCGAAGGCCGTCGCGGTGCCGAAGTTGTGCACCTGCCGGCTGCAGTTGCCGGCCCCGCGCAGTTCGACGGCGACATCGGCGGCGGCGACGCGGCGGTTGGGAAAGCTCCGGTTTGCGCGTGCGCCGCAGATTGCGATACGGCCGTGGCCCGTCAGCGTGTATTCCTGGTTGATTCCGAGGTAGACCATGTCGGCCGGACCGTCGAACACCGATGCGCGCGGCGACAATTCGAAGGTCTCGTCGCCGGCTTCGACAGTCCCGCCGCCGGCCAGCGGCAGGATCATCACCTCCGTCTCGCCGGTCTGCCGGGTCACAGAGCCGGACGTACCGAGCTCGACCACCTGCAGCGACGACTCCGCCCAGCCTGCGGATTCCGGGGTGATGTCAACGGTGTAGGGCGCCTTGGCACTGTGCGCGGGGATGTACCACTTGCTGTTCACTGTCACCTCACCAACTTCACGGCGGTCGCGACGGCCGAGGCCACATCGTCATCGCCGGGGTACAACAGAGTGCGGCCCACGATCAGGCCCCGCACCGATGGCAATGCCAGCGCCTTCGCCCACGACGCGAACGCCTCGTCGGGATCGGTCGGATCACCGCCGAGCAGCAACGTCGGCATCGTGGTGGACTCCATCACCCGGTCCATCTCAGCGACGACGGGCAGCTTCATCCAGGTGTAGGCCGACGTCGAGCCCAGTCCCTGGCTGATGTGCACAGACTTGATCACGGCATCGGGGGACAGGTCGTTGCGGACCTTGCCGTCGACGCGGGTGGACAGGAACGGCTCCAGCATGGCGATCAGCCCGTTGGCGGCGAGTTCATCGACGGCCCGCGCGCACGCGGCGAGGGTGGACACCGTACCCGGATCGCCAAGATCGATGCGGCACAGCATCTTCCCGCCGTTCATCCGCGCGGCCGCGGTCGAAGCCGCGGTGGCGCCGGTCATCCGGTCGTCGAGCTCGAACGACGAGCCGGCCAGCCCGCCCCGGTTGAACGACGAGAACACCACCTTGTCGTCCAGTGCGCCGAGCAGGACAAGGTCGTCGAGGATGTCGGCGGTCGCCAGCACCCCGTCCACCCCTGGATCGGCGAGTGCCGTGCGCAGCCGGTCCAGCAGATCGATGCGATTGTTCATCGCGGTCGGCCGTGATCCGACGGCCAGCGCGCCGCGGGCGGGATGGTCGGCGGCGACGATCATCAGCTTGCCGTCTCCGCGCACCGTCGGACGGGTGGTCCGGTTGCGCCAGGCCGTCGCGACCGCTGCGGGTTCGCCGGCCCGCAGTTCGGTGATCTCCGCATAGGTTTTGCACATCGCGGAGTTCGAGCCAAGTGCGCTAGACATTTGCAGCCTCCACAGCGGTCTGTTCGGCGAGATCGGAGACCTCGGCGGCGGTCGGCATGGCGGTCGAGCATTCGAGACGGCCTGCGACGATGGCTCCCGCCGCATTGGCGTAGCGCAGGGTCTTCTCCAACGGCCAGTCGTGCAGCAGGCCGTGAATCAGGCTGCCGCCGAAGGCATCTCCGGCACCGAGCCCGTTGACCACGTCAACCTCGTTGGGCGGAACGGTGACCGAGCTGTGCTTGGTCTTGCCCAGCACGCCGCGTGGACCCTGTTTGACGATCGCCAACTCGACTCCGAGCTCGAGCAGGGCGTCGGCGGCCTTGTGCGGGTTGGACTCGCCGACGGCGATCTCGCATTCCTCACGGTTGCCCACGGCGACGGTGACATGCTGCAGGGCGCGTTGCACCTGTTCGGTGGCCGCTGCCGGGGTTTCCCAGAACATCGGCCGGTAGTCGAGATCGAGAACCGTCAAAGGGGCTCCCGAGCGGGCCCCCCACGCAGCAAAATGCGCACTGCGGCTGGGCTCCTCGGACAGGCCCGTCACCGTCGACCAGTACAGGCGCGCGGCGCGGATGGCGTCCAGGTCCAGTTCGGCAGGACTGATCTGCAGATCCGGCGCTGACGGCTTGCGGTAGAAGTACAGCGGGAAATCGTCGGGTGGGAATATCTCGCAGAATGTCACGGGAGTCGGATACTCGCCGTGGGTGCGGACAAAGCGGTTGTCGACACCGAGCCGGGCGAGCTCGTCGCGGACGAACCGGCCGAAGGGGTCGTCGCCGGCCCCGGAGATCAGCGCGGTGCGATTGCCCAGGCGCGCCGCGGCGACGGCCACGTTGGCGGCGCTGCCGCCGAGGAATTTTCCGAACGATTCCACCTGGTCAAGCCCCACCCCGACCTGCAGCGGGTACACGTCGACGCCGCTACGTCCGATAGCGATGACGTCGAATGGCTGGCTGGCGTTATCGGTCACGACTGACTCCCGAGTGCGATGTGCGTATGTGCGTTCCGGCGACGACGAGCGCGCCTGGTGTCGGTGTCGACTGTGCTCCCCGTCACCATGTGCTGTCAAGACTTTGTTCGGACATTCTTACTTTCAGTCATAAGCAGGTATTCTGAACAATCACTCCCGGCGAACTGCGCGCGGAGGACACGAGGATTGGAGTGCGCGTGACCCCGACGTTGTCCGTGGAGCTCGATCGTTCGAGTCCGGTTCCGCTGTATTTCCAGGTGGCGCAGGTCTTCGAAAAGGCAATCCTGGACGGGCAACTCAAGCCGGGGGACCGTTTCGAGAACGAGTTGGCGCTGGCGAGCCGGCTCAGTCTGTCTCGGCCGACAACGCGCCGTGCGATTCAGGAACTGGTCGACAAGGGGCTGCTGGTCCGCAAACGCGGTGTGGGCACTCAGGTGGTGCAGACCCCGGTCCATCGCCCCGTCAAGCTCACCAGTCTGTTCGACGATCTTGCACGGGCCGGTCAGGAGCCGGGCACCAGAGTTCTGGAGTACGCGCTGGGTCCGGCGTCCGGCGAGATTGCCGAACGGCTCAACCTGGAAGCGGGCAGTGAGGTGGTGATGATGCGCCGGCTGCGTACGTCCGGCGGTCAGCCGTTGGCGTTGATGACGAACTATCTTCCTGCGGCGATCGCACCGGATCGCGATGACCTCGAGCGTATCGGCCTGTATCAGTCGTTGCGCGCCCGCGGGGTGCACATTCGGTTGGCCCAGCAGCGCATCGGCGCCAGGGCTGCCGAGCGAGATGAGGCCAAACTGCTCGACGAGAAGCCGAAGGCCCCGCTGCTGGTGATGGAGCGGACGGCGTTCGACGATTCCGGACGCGTAGTCGAGTACGGGAGCCATGCCTACCGCGCGTCGCGGTATTACTTCGATACCACCCTCGTGGATCGTTAGCGCTCCCAAAAGTATTTTCTCCCTGCAGGTTTCGGTGGCTTGCCGTGGCACTTGTCCCGTCGTATGGGTGTCGCCGCGATGCTGCCGGACGTTTGATATGCAGTCCTAATGTCCGAACAAAGTCTTGACATTCGGATGTGAGCGGTATTACATCGACTGCGAGGCCGTGTCGCTTGTCACCAGACGTACAAGCACCGCGGTGACGTCGATGGCAAGGAGAAGCAATGAGGTTCAGTCGGCTCGCGGCGGTAGCTGCGGCGGGTGTGCTGGTAATGGGCGCCGGCGCGTGCTCCAGCACCGGCGGAAAGCCGCAGAGCAATGGTGGCGGAATGGGCGCCGGAACCGTCGACACCCCGCGGGCCACCATCGCGATGATCACCCACGAGGTGCCGGGTGACTCCTTCTGGGATCTGGTGCGCAAGGGCGCCGAGACCGCTGCCAAGAAAGACAACATCGAACTGCGGTACTCCTCGGACCCGGAGGCGCCCAATCAGGCCAACCTGGTACAGACCGCCGTGGACAGCGGCGTGCAGGGCATCGCGGTAACGCTGGCCAAGCCGGACGCCATGAAGGCCGCCATCGAAAATGCCACGGGCAAGGGCATTCCCACGGTCGCGTTCAACGCCGGTCTCGATTCCTGGCAGAAGGTCGGTGTCAAGGAGTACTTCGGTCAGGACGGATACATCGCGGGACAGGAGGCCGGCCGGCGGCTCACCGAGGAAGGCGCCAAGAAGGTTCTGTGCGTCATCCAGGAACAAGGCCACGTCGACCTCGAGGCCCGCTGCGCCGGCGTCAAGAACACCTTCCCCGCGACCGAGACGCTCAACGTCAACGGCAAGGACATGCCGTCGGTCGAGTCGACCATCACCGCCAAGCTGCAGCAGGACCGGTCGATCGACTACGTGGTGACGCTCGGTGCGCCGTTCGCGCCGACCGCCGTGCAGTCCGTACGCAATTCCGGTAGCTCTGCCAAGGTGGGCACGTTCGACACGAACGCCGCACTCGTCGACGCGATCAAGAACGGCGACGTCCAATGGGCCGTCGATCAGCAACCGTTCCTGCAGGGTTACCTCGCCGTCGACTCACTGTGGCTCTACCTCAACAACGGCAACGTCATCGGCGGCAATCAGCCGACGCTGACCGGTCCGTCGTTCATCGACAAGACGAACATCGATGCGATCGCCGAGTACGCGAAGAACGGAACGCGCTAGACATGAGTACCCAGGCAGACCTCAATCTCGAAACGCACAAAGTCGTCCGGGACGAGCGGGTCAAGGAACAGAACAAGCTGCAGCGCTTACTGATCCGCCCCGAGATGGGTGCGGCGATCGGTGCGATCGGCATCTTCGTGCTGTTCCTGATCGTGGCTCCGCCGTTCCGGACGCCGGAGGCCCTGGCCACGGTGCTCTATGCCAGTTCGACGATCGGCATCATGGCTGTCGGGGTGGGCGTGCTGATGATCGGCGGTGAGTTCGATCTGTCGTCGGGTGTCGCAGTCACCACCGCTTCTTTGGCGGCATCGATGTTGTCGTACAACCTGCATCTGAATCTGTGGACGGGCGCGGTCCTGGCGCTGGTGATGGCCCTGGCGATCGGCTTCTTCAACGGCTACATGGTGATGAAGACCAAGATCCCGTCGTTCCTGATCACGCTGAGCACCTTCTTCATGCTCGCCGGCATCAACCTGGCGGTGACCAAGCTGCTGTCCGGCCAGGTCGCGACCCCGAGCGTGTCGGATATGGAGGGATTCGATTCCGGCCGAGCCGTATTCGCCTCGTCGTTCAGCATTTTCGGGGTGTCGGTTCGCGTCACCGTGTTGTGGTGGATCCTGTTCGTCCTCATCGCCACCTACGTGCTGTTCAAGACCAAGATCGGCAACTGGATCTTCGCCGTCGGAGGCAACCAGGACAGCGCCCGTGCGGTCGGTGTGCCGGTCACGAAGGTGAAGATCGGCCTCTTCATGGTGGTGAGCTTCTGCGCCTGGTTCGTCGGCATGCACCTGTTGTTCGCGTTCAACACCGTGCAGTCCGGTCAGGGCATCGGCAACGAGTTCTTCTACATCATCGCCGCGGTCGTCGGCGGCTGCCTGCTCACCGGCGGCTACGGCACCGCGGTCGGCACGCTGATCGGTGCCTTCATCTTCGGCATGACCAACCAGGGCATCGTCTATGCCGGGTGGAACCCCGACTGGTTCAAGTTCTTCCTCGGCGGGATGCTGCTGTTCGCGGTGATCGCCAACAACGTCGTCCGTAACTACGCAGCGAAAAGGTAAGTAGATGAGCACAACTGCTGAAGCCCCGATCGCGGAGACACCGTCGGGCGGCGCGGTGCCGCTGGTCGAACTCAAACACGTCGGCAAGAGCTACGGAAACATCATCGCGCTCAAGGACATCAACCTTCGGGTGGGTGCCGGCGAGGTGACCGGCGTGCTGGGTGACAACGGTGCAGGCAAGTCCACCTTGATCAAGATCATCGCCGGCCTGCACAAGCCCACCGAGGGTGAGTTGCTGATTGACGGCACGCCGACGGTGTTCAACTCACCCAAGGATTCGCTCAAGGCCGGAATCGCGACCGTGTACCAGGACCTCGCGGTGGTCTCGCTGATGCCGGTGTGGCGCAACTTCTTTCTCGGCAACGAGTTGCGCAAGAAGGGCATCCTGCCGTCGCTGGACATTTCCGCGATGCGCGCGACCACCATTTCCGAGCTGAACAAGATGGGTATCGACCTGCCCGATGTCGACGCGCCGATCGGCTCGCTGTCGGGTGGTCAGCGCCAGTGTGTGGCGATCGCGCGGGCGATCTTCTTCGGCGCCCGCGTGCTGATCCTCGATGAGCCGACGGCGGCGCTCGGCGTCAAGCAGTCCGGCATGGTGCTGCGCTACATCACGGCCGCCAAGGAACAGGGGTTCGGGGTCATCTTCATCACCCACAACCCGCACCACGCGCACATGGTCGGTGACCATTTCGTGCTGCTGAACCGCGGGCGGCAGAAGTTGGACTGCACCTACGACGAGATCACGCTGGAACATCTCACCCAGGAGATGGCCGGCGGTAACGAGCTGGAGGCGCTCAGCCACGAACTCCGCCGCTGATCAGTGCAGCAGTGCCCCGTCGGCTGTCCGGCCGGCGGGGCACTGCGCTATCTACGGGTCAGTGCGAACACCCGCATGTCCCGGTTGGTGCGCGTCCGGTAGGCCCGGTACATCGGGTAGGCCAGAAACCGCTGCAGAGCGGCGTCGCGCTCGACGCCGGAGAGCACGGCCGCGACGACCGGGATGTCCTGGCCTGCCATCGATATCGAAGCCTGCGGTTCGGCGACGAGATTGGTCGACCACGAGGGATGGTGCTGCTGGCCGAAGTTGCTGCCCATCACCAGTAGGCGGTCACCTTCGTGCACATAGCTGAGCACGGAGGTGCGCGGCAGGCCTGATCTTCGGCCCTTCGCTGTCAACAGCAGTTCGGGCATCGACAGCGGACCGAACAACGAGAAGCGGCCCTTGGTGCGGTCGACCACCCGCCTGTCGAGTGGCACCATCGCGCGGATCACCTTGGAGCCGAATGAGGATGCGGCGAACGCGAACACCGGCTTGAACAACGATGAGACGTCGTCACGCCCCCAGTTGCCGTGTGGAAAGGATGCCTCGGACATGCCGCAATTGTGCGCACGGCGCACCCGGGAATGCGGCGCATCGCCAAAACCGACACGCGCGCTCGCGGTGCTGGTGAGCTGGTGAGGGGGCGTCAGGAAAATGCGGCGCGGAAGGCCTCCAGCGCGGCCACACTGTCGCCGGCGGCGTACGCCTCCATACCGATCGGTCCGGTGTAGCCGCTGTCCCGCAATGCCTTTGCCACCGCCGGATAGTGGATCTCGCCGGTGCCGGGCTCGCAGCGGCCGGGAACATCGGCGACCTGGATCTCACCGATCGCCGATCCGGCTCGGCGCACCAGCTCGACCAGGTTCCCTTCACCGATCTGGGCGTGGTAGAGGTCGAGCATCATCTTCACGTTGGGATGCCCCACTGCCTCGATCAGTGCCAGGGTGTCCTTGGCGCGGGCCAGCGGCACCCCGGGATGGTCGACGATGGTGTTGAGGTTCTCCAGGCAGAACGTGACGCCGGCCTCGGCGCCGAGTTCGCCCAGAGCCTCCAGACCCCGCATCGCCGAGAACCACATCTCGCCGGTGGCCCGGTACTGCGGGCGGGCTGCCTGGCCGTCGACCAGCTCGCCGGGATGCACGACCAGCCGCGGAACACCAAGGATCTCAGCCGCTTTGATGGCCTCCTGTGCGGTACGCACCACCTCGCGGGCACCGTCGGGAGCGTAGAGGTCGCCATGCAGGTATCCGGTCATCGACGAGAACCGGGCTCCGGTGGCGGCCAGTGCACCGAGGTCCTTATCGTGAAAACTCCAGATCTCCACCGAGAAGCCCAGATCGGAGATGCATCGGGCCCGCTCGATGATGTCGAGGTCCGTGAACACCATCTCGGCACACACTGCCAGTTCGAAGGTCATGACCGCACCGCATCCGCGAGCGAGACCGGTGCACCGGTGCCGATGTGGCCGCAGATCAGCTGATCCGACATGAGGACTCCTGATTCACTAGAACGTTCCAGGTCTGACAAAACCAATGCGGTCGGCGCCGCGGCACTAACGCGTCGGTAGTCCCGCGGCCTGGTACGCGGCGTCGACATAGGCCATGTTGGTCACCGCATCGGTGAGCCCGAATGGCAGTGCCGCGCCGTTCTGCACGTGGTCGGTGAACGCCTCCAGCTGATACGTGTAGCTGGCCCGGGTGCCGAGTCGCTCGACGCGTTCACCGGCGGCCGTCCGCACAGTGACCCGGTCGTCGTCGTTGGGCCGGATGAAGTCGTGAACCAGCACCTCACCCTCACTGCCGACGATTCTGATGGTGAACGAATACTCTGGTGCCACCATCGAATTGGTGCTCAACCCGGTCGCGCCACCCGGGTAGTCCACCTCCACATCGCACGTCGCATCGACATCGGCCGAGCGTTGCTCGGCGCGGGCAGCGAGGATGGACGGTGCACCGCGAAGCCCGTCGACGTCCAGACGGCCCAGCGACCGCAGGACGTGCATGCCGTAGCAGCCGAGGTCCATCAGGGCGCCGCCGGCCAGTTCCAGTGACCAGCGGGGGTCATCGTCGTCCGGGGCGGGCATCGCCATCCGCACCTCGACCCGGGTGAGTCGGCCGATCTCGCCGCTGGCGGCCAGTCTGAAGGCCCGCTGTGTCACCGGGTGGAAGAAGTAATGAAACCCCTCCAGGACCGTGACCCCTGCGGTTTCGGCGGCCCGGGCAACCGTGGCAGCCTCGGATCTGTTGCGCGCGAAAGGTTTCTCGCTGAGCACAGGCTTCCCCGCCGCGATCGCCGCCAGATTCCACGGTGCATGCAATCCGTTGGCCAGGGGGTTGTAGACGACGTCCACTTCGGCATCGTCGATCACGTCGGTGTAAGAGTCCACGGCGCGTTCCACGCCGTACTTCTCGGCAAAAGCCGCCGCGCGCTGCGGATCACGGGCGGCCACGGCCACCAAGCGATGGCCGAGTTCGTACGCCGGTCCGACGATGGCCTTCTCGGCGATCCGGGAAGCGCCCAGAACACCGATGCGCAATCCGGTCACGAGGTCACAGACTTCAGGTACGCCACGCTGGTGCGCACGTCGGCGACCGGACCATCACCGGCCGGTGCGCCATCCAGGATGGTGTCCTGCTCCATCACGAACCATCCGTCGAAACCGTTGTCCCGCAATACCGAGACGATGCCCGCGATGTCAACATCGCCAGTGCCCAAGGGCGTGTACATCCCGGCCCTTACGGCATCGGTGTAGCTGATCTCACCGGACTGCACCTTCGCGGCGAGGACGGCATCCACGTCCTTCAGGTGGGTGTGCTTGATCCGGTTCGGCACGGCCTTGGCCAGCTCGAGCGGATCGGTGCCGCCGATCAACAGGTGCCCGGTGTCCAGACACAGTGGGATCGCCGAGCCGGCCAGCACCCGGTCGACGTCGTCGCGGGTTTCGACCATGGTTCCCACATGCGGATGCAGCACCGCGAGCAGGCCGCGCGCGGCGACGATCGCGGCCAGCCGGTCCAGGTTGGACAGCAGTATCGCCCACTGGTCATCGTCGAGCACTGGCCGGGAGTCGTAGCCGTCGGATCCGGTGGCCGCGGCCAGCACCACGACCCCGGCGCCGGCCGCCACCAGCGAATCCAGCGGTCCGGCAAGGTCATCGGCGGGATCGTGATCGGCGTTGTGCAGCACCACCGGGACGAACCCGCCCACGCAGGCCAGCCCGTGCCGGGTCAGCACGGATTGAAGTTCGGCGGTGTCGGCGGGCAGGAAGCCCTCCGGGCCCAGTTCGGTGGCGGTCAGGCCGGTGTCGCGCATCTCGGTGAGCACGCGTTCGGGATCGAGTTGATGACCCCAGCCGGGAACCTCGCACACGCCCCACGAGATCGGCGCTCCGGCGATTTTGATGGTGGCGCTCATGCGTTGCGAACCTCCTCGATGCGCACCGGGGCGCCCCGGCGCAGGGACTCGGTGGCGGCCTCGGCCAGCCAGGCCACCTCGACGGCGTCGGCCACGGTGGCGCCGGCGACCGGTGCGCCCTTGGCTACTTCCACGAAGCCGGCCAGCTCCGTGCGGAACGCTTCGGTGAAGCGGTCCATGAAGAAATTGTGCGCGGGACCGGCCGGGAATGTGTTGGCCGGATCCACATTTCGGATCGGCACACCCTGGTCCCAGCCGGCGGCCACACTGTCGTTGAACCCGTGCACCTCAAGGCGGCAGTCGTATCCGCGGGCGTTGTAGCGGGCATTCGACACGACGCCCAGTGCGCCCCCGTCGAACCGCACGATCACCGCGGCGGTGTCGACGTCGCCGTACTCGGCGAACAGGGGGTCGCCCTGAACGGATCCGGTGGCGTACACCTCGACCGCGTTCTGGCCGGTGATCCAGCGAATGATGTCGAAATCGTGTACGGCGCAGTCACGGAAGATTCCGCCGGAGCCCTTGATGTAGTCCAGCGGCGGGGGAGCCGGGTCCATCGTGGTGCTGCGCACCGTGTGCAGGATGCCCAGCGACCCGTCGTCGACCGCACGCTTGGCCGCGGCGAAGGCGGCATCGAAGCGGCGCTGGTATCCGACCTGCACGGGCACACCGGATCGCGCGATGGTCTCGGCCACCCGCGCGCTCTCCACGGCGGTGGAGGCGATCGGCTTTTCGCAGAAGGTCGGGATGCCGCGCTCGACGGCGGCCAATGTCAGCTCGGCGTGCGCCGGTGTGGCGGCGGCCACCACCACTCCGTCCACGCCCGAGGACAACAGTTCCTCGACGGTGTCGACGGCCTTGGCGCCGTGCTTGGCGGCCACCGCGGCGGCTACGTCAGTGCGCTCGTCGGTGATCACCAGCCCGTCCAAACCATCGAGGGCGGAAAGTGTTTCGGTGTGGAACGCGCCGATGCGGCCCAGTCCGATAACGCCGAGTGTGGTCATGGGGTTCTCCGTTCTTGCTGCTGATCGAGGATGGTGTCGAGTTGTTCGGGGGTCAGGTCGCCGGCCAGTGCGGCCAGCACGGTGTCGACCTGGCTGGGCGGGGCCAGGCTGCCGATGGGTTGGTCCCGGTCGAGATTCGTCGGGAACGCGTAACCCTCGGCGGTGGCGTTGACGGCGTTGGCCAGCTCTCGCTCGGAGCGGCCCGCGGCCTTCATCGCCAGGAGGGCGGGGTACACGGCGCGAACCATGGAGGTGCGGTCGAGTGCTTCCATCGCGCGTCCGAACGGCGAGGAGATCTGCAGCAGGTTGGCCATCCGCCGGATATCGGTCGAGGTGTTGGTGCCCGCGCCGTGATAGAGCGCCGGATTGAAGAAGACCGCGTCACCCTTGGCCAGCGGCACCTGAACCTGGTGAGTGGCGAAGAACTCGATGAACTCCGGCCGGTAGAACGCGATGTACCCGGCCTCGAACGTCTGCGAGTAGGGCAACAGCATGGTCGGCCCACTGGCCGGCGGCATGTCACAGTGCGCGACCGCGCCCTGCAGCGTCATCGCCGGCGACAGCCGGTGCAGGTGTGCGGGGTAGTCGGCCAGCTGGTCCAGGGTGACGAAACCGAGATGGTAGTCGCGGTGCGGAACTTGCGCGGCGCCACCGGGATTGACGACGTTGACCTGGGAGGTGACCTGGTAGCGCGGGCCCAGCCAGGCCTGTGAGACGAGTGCGAGCGCGTCGTTGGCGTAGTAGTGGGCGTACACGTCGGGGGAGTGCAGGGCCAGCTTCTGGGCGGCGTTCCAGATGCGGTCGTTGGCGCCGGCCTTGCCGAAATGGTCGCCTGCGGCGGCGCCTTCGGCGCGTTGGGCTTGGATCAGCGCGGCGAACGCGGCGCCGGCCCGGTCGACGACGTCCTCATCGAAGGCACCCTCGAACACCACGACGCCCGGGCCGTCGGCCAACACGCTGATCAACTCGGCCTGCAGCCCACGGCGGTCGGCGTCGGCGATGGTCGCGGCCGAGTACACCGGGACGTTGTGCCGGATATCAGCGGCCAGCGGGTAGTCGGCGGGGTCGGTGGTGCGGGACACCCGGGCGCGGAAGTCGTCGAGTGAGCAGTCCGCCTCCTCGATCCAGGCCCGGTGCCCGGTGCGCGATGTCCGCAATGTCGTGGTCATGGCAGCTAGTCTTGCTGTGTCTTGTGGCACAATCAACGGCAAAAAGCCATCAAAAAACCATCAGCAGGCGCGGGAGGTCGCAGGTGGCGCACCGATACAAGGTCCGTGAGATCGCTCAGCAGTGTGGCTTGAGTGAGGCCACGGTGGACCGGGTGCTCAACGACCGCCCGGGTGTGCGTGAGAACACCCGAGCCGAGGTGCGCCAAGCGATCGCCGACCTGGACAAGCAACGGGCACAGTTGCGGCTCAACGGGCGTCGCTATCTGATCGACGTGGTCATGCAGACCCCCCGGCGGTTCTCCGACGCGTTCCGGGCGGCTGTCGAGGCCGAGTTGCCCACGTTCGCGCCGGCCATGTTGCGGGCCCGCTTCCACCTCTGGGAATCCGGGTCGACCGCTCAGATGGTCGACACCTTGGCGGGCATTCGCGGCAGCCACGGGGTGGTGCTCAAGGCGGCCGACGAACCCGAGGTGGCCGAGGCTGTGGACCACCTCGTCGCCGCCGGGGTTCCGGTGGTGACCTACACGACCGACATTCCCGCCAGCGCCCGCAGTGCGTACGTCGGTATCGACAACCACGGAGCCGGTGCGACCGCGGCCTACCTGATCGAGCAATGGTTGGGCCCCACCCCCTCGGCGGTATTGATCACCCTGAGCCGCACGGTGTTTCGTGGTGAGGGCGAGCGCGAGGTCGGATTCCGGTCGAGGCTGCGCGGCTCGGGCCGTGTGGTCGTCGAGGTCACCGACAGCGACGGCATCGACGCGACCAACGAACGGCTGGTGCTCGACGCGCTGGAGCGTCACCCGTCGGTGGAGGCGGTCTATTCGCCAGGCGGCGGCAACGCGGCCACGGTCGCGGCGTTCGAGAAACTCGGACGACAGTGTCGGGTCTTCGTCGCCCACGATCTCGATGCCGACAACCGCAGATTGCTGCGGGAAGGCAGGATCTCGGTGGTGCTGCACAACGACCTGCGGGCCGACGCGCGACTCGCCATGCGGTTGATCCTGCAGCAGCACGGTGCATTGCCGGGGGAGCCGGTCCGCCCCGTACCCATTCAGGTGATCACGCCGTACAACCTGCCGGCGTGAGCACTTCGGTTTATCCGGGCTCGGCGGTGGGGGCCGGCGTGGCCTTGACCGGCGGTGTGGCAGCAGGAGTATCGGGCTGTGATGGCGGTGCGGATTGGGTCACGGTCTCGCCGAAGTGCATGGTGGGTTCGGCCGCGGGCACGGACATGTCGAGTGTGTTGTCGATCTGGTTCGTTTGGAGCCCCAGTACCGCCATGATTGCCGCGGCTGCCGAGCCGGCGGTACAGAGGAGAAGTCTCGTTCTCGAATCCACACGCATTTCGCAAAACCCTTCGTCACAACATTGACTATCTATGTGATTTGAAGGCGGATCCGGGCCGTGGCATTCCACATATCGATGTGTGACATGCATCACATTTAGATGACGGGTGCGGGATCGGGCGGGGTCGGGGCGCGCGGCGATCGCCCAGACCGGGAGACTTCATCCATGCCACGAGAGCTAGTCCCTGGGGTAACCGTGCTCGGCAACCTCGCGATCGACATCATCAACGGGGCGCCGCCGAGCCCGGGGGGATGCGCGTCGTTCGCCGGAGTGGCGCTGCAGGCGGCGGGCGGGCCCGGTCGGATCATCGCGATGGGCGCCGAACGCGATCACGCCCTGTTCGACGGGCTGCGCGCGCGGTTCGGGTCGCTGGTGCAGATCCTGCCCTCGGACGTGACGAGTTCGTTCAGCCTCGACTACGACGACACTGATCACCGGCACATGGGGGTGCAGGCGATCGGCCCGGTGTGGACCGCCGCGGACGTCGAAGCTGCTGATCCGGCGACGACGTGGGTGCACCTGGCCCCGTTGCTGCGCACCGATTTCCCGGCCGGCACGCTGGCCGCGCTGTCGGCACGAGGTCACCGGGTCGCCTACGACGGGCAGGGGCTGGTGCGCGCCGACCGCTTGGGGCCGCTGGTCGAGGATCGTCACTTTCCCGCGGACCTGCTGGCCGATGTCGACATCCTCAAGCTTGCCGAGGACGAGGCAGTGATCGTGGCCGACGGCGCGTTCGACGCGTCGACGGCGGAGCGACTCGGCGTCGCGGAGATCCTGGTGACCTACGGCTCAGAGGGGTGCGACATATATATCGAGGGTGCGGTGGAGCGCGTGCCGGCCGCCTGGCGGGTTCTGGATGTCCAGACCACCGGGGCGGGGGACATGTTCACCGCCTGCTATGTCGCGCACCGTGCGGCAGGCCGCGATCCGCACCGCGCCGCGGAATCGGCCAGCGAACTGGTAGCCAGGGAATTGGACAAGCGGGTTCACGCCGGGACACCCGACCGGGCGTAAGCGCACGTCGGGGCCTAAACTCGACAAGTGTCAAGTACGCGCTTGCCGGTGCTAGCAGAGAGCTACCGGCCGGTAGCATTTTCCTTAGAGAATGACGTTCTCCTAAACGTGACGAAAACCACAGTTTTGTCTCAAAAGGGGCTTCTTCACGCCCACGAACAGCACCTTCATCGAGAACCCACCCGCGTGTCGAGGGACGGCGCGGTGAAGTGCAGCCTAAGAGCAGTGCAATAATCGGTACTGGTAGTGACATCAAAATTCGGTGGACGTTCGATCCGGCAGCGCGTCACATGGCAGCGGCCCGGAAAGACGTGGTCAAAGTACGTGTGAAAGGCGGTAGCCGTGGGTGAGAACGGCAACGGCAATGGCGCCGCGCCGCGGCAGAAGCTCGAGAAGGTAGTCATCCGCTTCGCCGGCGACTCCGGCGACGGTATGCAGTTGACCGGCGACCGCTTCACTTCTGAAGCTGCGCTGTTCGGCAACGACCTGGCTACCCAGCCGAACTATCCCGCCGAGATCCGCGCGCCACAGGGCACCCTGCCCGGGGTCTCGTCGTTCCAGATCCAGATCGCCGACTACGACATCCTCACCGCCGGTGACCGTCCCGACGTGCTCGTGGCGATGAACCCGGCAGCGCTCAAGGCCAACGTCTCGGATCTGCCCCGCGGCGGTCTGATCATCGCCAACTCCGATGAGTTCACCAAGCGCAACCTCGCCAAGGTCGGATACGACAACAATCCGCTAGAGGATGACACGTTGTCCGACTACGTGGTGACGTCCGTCGCGATGACGACGCTGACCCTGGGCGCCGTCGAGGCGATCGGTGCCACCAAGAAGGACGGCCAGCGCGCCAAGAACATGTTCGCCCTCGGTCTGCTCTCGTGGATGTACGGCCGCGAGCTCGAGCACAGCGAGGCGTTCATCCGGGAGAAGTTCTCCCGCAAGCCCGACGTGGCCGAGGCCAACGTCCTGGCGCTCAAGGCCGGCTGGAACTACGGCGAGACCACCGAGGCATTCGCCACCACCTACGAGGTGTCGCCGGCCAAGCTGAAGTCGGGTGAATACCGTCAGATCTCGGGTAACACCGCGCTGGCCTACGGCATCGTGGCCGCCGGACATCTGGCCCAGATCCAGGTGGTGCTGGGTACCTACCCGATCACCCCGGCGTCGGACATCCTCCACGAGCTGTCCAAGCACAAGAACTTTAACGTCCTGACCTTCCAGGCCGAGGACGAGATCGCCGGTATCGGCGCGGCTATCGGCGCCTCCTACGGCGGCGCGCTGGGCGTCACCAGCACCTCCGGTCCCGGTGTCTCGCTCAAGTCCGAGGCCATCGGCCTGGCGGTGATGACCGAGTTGCCGCTGCTCATCATCGACGTGCAGCGTGGCGGCCCGTCGACTGGTCTGCCGACCAAGACCGAGCAGGCCGACCTGTTGCAGGCGCTGTTCGGCCGCAACGGCGAGTCACCGGTCGCGATCCTGGCGCCGAAGTCGCCGTCGGACTGCTTCGACATCGCCGTGGAGGCCTCGCGCATCGCGGTCGATTACCACACCCCGGTCATCATCCTGTCCGACGGTGCGGTCGCGAACGGCTCTGAGCCCTGGCAGATCCCGGACATCAGCACCTACCCGCCGATCGAGCACAAGTTCGCCAAGTCCGGCGAGCCGTTCGCTCCCTACGCGCGCGATCCCGAGACCCTGGCCCGCCAGTTCGCGGTGCCCGGCACGCCGGGCCTGGAGCACCGGATCGGTGGCCTTGAGGCCGCCAACGGTTCGGGCAACATCTCCTACGAGCCCAAGAACCACGACCTCATGGTGCGGCTGCGCCAGGAGAAGATCGGCGGTATCAAGGTGCCCGATCTGGAGGTCGACGACCCCAACGGCGATGCCGAACTGCTGATGCTGGGTTGGGGTAGCAGCTACGGACCGATCGGTGAGGCTTGCCGGCGGGCCCGGCGCAAGGGCATCAAGGTCGCCCAGGCCCATCTGCGCCACCTCAACCCCTTCCCGGCCAACCTCGGGGAGGTGCTGCGCCGCTACCCGAAGGTGGTGGTACCGGAGATGAACCTCGGACAGTTGGCGCTGCTGCTGCGCGGCATGTACCTGGTCGACGTTCAGTCGGTGACCAAGGTGGAGGGCATGGCCTTCCTCGCCGACGAGGTGGAGGGCATCATCGACGCGGCCCTTGACGGCACGCTCGGTGAGAAGGAAAACGACAAGGCCAAATTCGCCCGGTTGGCGGCGGCCACCATCGAGGTTGAAGCATCTGACGCGAGCGGTGTGGGAGCGAACGCATGACTGATCTGATCGGCACAGACCATCAAGACCTGGGCCTGACTCCTCTGACCAAGAACGCCCTGGTCCCCACCACCGACCAGCCGCAGAAGGGCAAGGACTTCACCAGTGACCAGGAGGTCCGCTGGTGCCCGGGTTGCGGTGACTACGTCATCCTCAACACCATCCGCAACTTCCTGCCGGAGTTGGGTCTCAAGCGCGAGAACATCGCGTTCATCAGCGGCATCGGCTGCTCCAGCCGGTTCCCCTACTACCTGGAGACCTACGGCTTCCACTCGATCCACGGTCGCGCCCCGACCATCGCCACCGGACTCGCGCTGGCCCGTCCGGACCTGTCGGTGTGGGTCGTCACCGGTGACGGTGACTCGCTGTCGATCGGTGGCAACCACCTGATCCACGCGCTGCGCCGCAACATCAACATCACGATCCTGCTGTTCAACAACCGGATCTACGGCCTGACGAAGGGTCAGTACTCGCCCACCTCCGAGGTCGGCAAGGTCACCAAGTCGACCCCGATGGGCTCACTGGACTACCCGTTCAACCCGGTGTCGCTGGCGCTGGGTGCCGAGGCCACGTTCGTCGGCCGTGCGCTGGACTCCGACCGCAAGGGTCTGTCCGAGGTGCTGCGCGGCGCAGCCGAGCACCGCGGTGCCGCACTGGTGGAGATCATGCAGGACTGCCCGATCTTCAACGACGGATCGTTCGACGCGCTCCGCAAGGAAGGCGCCGAGGAGCGGCTGATCAACGTCAGCCACGGGGAGCCGATCAAGTTCGGTGTCGATGGCGAGTACTGCGTGGTCAAGTCCGGGTACGGCCTGGAGGTCGCCAAGACCGCAGACGTCGCGGCCGACGACATCGTGGTGCACAACGCCGAGATCGATGACCCTGCCTACGCATTCGCGCTGTCGCGGTTGAGCGAGCAGAACCTCGATCACATGGTGATGGGTATCTTCCGCAAGGTCAGCCGACCCACCTACGACGACGCCGCGCGTCAGCAGGTCAACACGGCCATCGAATCCAAGCCCCACGACACCGCAGCTCTGCAATCCTTGCTGCGTGGCAAAGACACGTGGACCGTCGACTAGTTGCGCTAATCGCACTGACCCTGCTCACAGAAGCAACCTGAGTACAGCCCCGCTCGCCGCGGTAGTTCTGGCGGGCGGGGCTTCGCGTCGTATGGGGCGTGACAAGGCGACGCTGCCGTTCGAAGGCTCGACGATGGTCGAGCATGTGGTCGCCGCGGTGAGCACGCGCTGCTCACCGGTTTTCGTCATCGCCGCGCCCGGTCAGCCGCTACCCGCACTGAGCGCCGAGATACTGCGCGACGAGGTGCTTGGTGTCGGGCCGCTGGTGGCGACGGGTCGCGGGCTGCGTGCCGTCGCGGAGGCCGGCCTCGACCGCGCCTTCGTGTGCGCGGTGGACATGCCGTATCTGTCGGCGGATCTGATCGACACCCTGGCGGCCTCCGCAGAGCGGTTACCTGCCGATATCGTGCTGCCGTGGGACGGTAGGGACCACTATCTGGCGGGGATCTACCGCAGCTCGCTCACTGAACGGATTGCCGCCCTGGTGCGCGACGGCCGGCGCAGCATGCGGTCGCTGGCCGAGTCTGTCGACACGCAACGGATCGTGGTGGCGCCGCAGCGCGCACTGACCAACATCAACACCGCGGCCGACCTGCCTTGAGCGCCGGCCTATTCGGTCATCTCGGGCACAGCAAATTGTGAATTAACGCGCGAACTGAGCCAAATTTCTCGTTTCGAGATAATTGATCGATTATTTCCCCCTATTCAAGGCCCTGGAAGCGGGGTGAATTGGGGAACCGTCAGCGATGGAGGAGCCCGACTGGCGCGCGAAATCCACTGGTGTCCAGGATGATTCGGTCTCGCATCGGATGTCGAAATGCTGCGCGCTATTCGCTGATGCGTGCGCCCGGCCGTGCTGAATTCCCGACGAAATTCCCCTGACCGCATGCTTTGCCGAAACCTATGGACTACCTGAGACGGAGCCGGGTTGGCTGGGCGGTCTGACGCTTCTCGGCGGCCTGGTGAGATTGGTTGTGGCGGAGTCATTTTGGACTCCGCCGCGTCGACATCGTAGGCGTTGGACCCACTGCGGCCCAGCCTGGTTGCAGCGCCTGACATGCGCGATAGTCGTTGTATTCCAGTGTATTTGGAGCATGTTCTGGTTTCGGGGCGGCGGGGAACTGTAGCGAACGGATTCGCGCGCTGCGGTGCTGATGACACTCGCCGATGGCATCTACCAGCGCTTTTTGTCATCGCCGACCATTGGTGACGGTGTTGCTGTACCCAAATCAAGTGGGCCAGCTCACAAAAAATGCGTGATCTCGCTCACGTTCCGTTTATGCCGATCACGAAACGGTAACGGTGGTAGCCCGGCGTTGACCTGCACAAACGATTCGTTCAGTGTCTCGTTATCTGTCCGTGATCTTTCCGCGATCGCTTCTACATCGGGATGACTTCTCTTCGAGACCTTTGTACGGTCCAAAGCGTCTCCGACACGGAGCAAATAATTTCAACACCAAGAACCTGCGTGTGAGTGGGGCCGCGGTGGCGATTACGCCCGACGCGGGGGCCTGGGTCTGATCCCGGGCCGGGCACTGTGGCCCTCCCTTTCGTGCCTGACCGAGACGGCGCGAACCAACCCCTCCAGCCTGGATTCAGGCTTCCGCACCCGCCTCTGCGGGTGTTGATGGTGCGCGCTTGGCGAGAGGAATCAAGTGAAGAACATCCGCAAGACGTTTGGGCTGGGCATCATTGCTGGAGCACTGGCTGTGGCTCCCGTGGCACTGGGTGCCGGTACCGCCAATGCGGACAGCGTTAACTGGGACGCCGTCGCAGCCTGCGAGTCGGGTGGCAACTGGGCGATCAACACCGGTAACGGGTACTACGGTGGCCTGCAGTTCAACATGGGCACCTGGCGCGCCAACGGCGGCTCGGGTTCGCCGCATCAGGCCTCGCGCTCGGAGCAGATCCGGGTTGCCGAGAACGTGCTGCGCAGCCAGGGCATCGGTGCCTGGCCGGTGTGCGGCAAGCGCGGCTAGTACCGGGCTGCTCACCATGTGAGCGATTGACAACTTGATACGAAGCGGTGCCGGGCCTCTGCCCGGCACCGCTTCTGTTTCATCAGAAGGCCCTCCGGTTACTCCCGCCCCGACAACCTCCGAAAAAACTTCAGCCTCCCCTGTAACGGGTGACGTTGGTCACACGAACCCATTAGTGACCGCACAGTTGCATGAACGTGATCGGCATCTGCAGTGGTCCTTGGTGTCAAAGGTCGGGGAAGGGCCGTGAGATGACCATACGAATGGCGTTAACCAGGGCTTTCTGGCTTGCTGCGACGTCGGCGGGCCTCATGCTGGCACCCACGTTCGCCGTCACGGCGACCGCCGGTGCGGACACGGTGAACTGGGATGCGATCGCGGACTGCGAATCGGGTGGCAACTGGTCCACCGATACCGGCAACGGCCAGTACGGCGGTCTTCAGTTCAAGCCCACCACCTGGGCCTCGCACGGCGGCATCGGATCGCCCGCCTCGGCCTCCCGTGAGGAGCAGATACGGGTGGCCGAGAACGTCCTGGCCACCCAGGGGATCGGGGCCTGGCCCAAGTGCGGCGTCCGAGGTGGGATGCCGGCAGGTTGGGCGGCGCCCGGTGCACCGACCGGTTGCCAGGCCGTACGTCCCGGCGCGGTGCTGGGCATTTTCGACCTACGCCGGATCTGCACGACCTTCCTGGACCCGCTGGGAGCCTTCGGCGTGCCGCACTGAGCTCAGCGCACCGGGGTGAAAGCCCCGCGCCCGGCGATCGAGGCCAGGTGCCGGGTCAACACGTACTCGGGCACCAGTACGGAAGCCCGGGTGGCCGCGGCACCGAGTGCCGGCGGACGTAGGTTCACCACCCGGCCGACCAACTGTGCCTCCCGCACGATCGTCATGACCCTCTTGCGGCGCAGGGCCGCGAACCGGGAGAACGCGCGCCCCAGATCCGGGCCTCTGGCCGCGAGGGCGGACAGGATGGCCGCGTCTTCGAGTCCCTGGCAGCCGCCCTGGCCCAGATGTGGGCGCATCGGATGGGCGGCGTCCCCGGCGATCACTACGGGACCGCGGGCCCAGGTGCGGGCGGGGGCGCGGTCGTAGAGGTCGTTTCGGAGCACCTGATCGGCATCGGTCGTGGCCAGTAGCGTCGGGATCGGCTCCGACCATGATGAGAAGTGCCGTTTCAGGTGGGCCAACTCCCCATCGGGTGTGGTCTGTCCGCGTGGTACGCGCTGGGTGGCGAACCAATACGTGTGGTCGTCGCCGAGCGGCACGTGCCCGACCTGTGAGCCGGCGCCCAGTGTTTCGCCTGACAGATCGGGATCGAGCGGGCAGGCGGCCACCGCGCGCCACGCGGTGTAGCCGGTGTAGCGACGGGGCAGAGGCCCATTCAGATGTCGGGCCACCACGGAGTCGACACCGTCGGCGCCGACCAGACCGGCCGCCTCGCGGACCGTGCCGTCGGTGAACGTGACCCGCACGTCCGAGCCGCCGATGTCGATCGTGTCGGCGGTGAGCTCGTAATGGACCGTGCCCGGAGCCAGCGCGCCGGCGAGGATCTCGGTCAGGGCTGCGCGTCTGATCACCACCAGCGGTTCGCCCAGCGCCCGGGTGAACCGTTGCGCCGCCGGCCGGCGCAACCAGGCTCCGCCGGACCGACGCAGCGCTCCCGTGGTCACCCGGCCGCCCGCATCGCGCACCTGATCGCCGAGCCCGATCTCATCGAGTGCGGCCAACGCGTTGGGCCAGAGGCTGATTCCCGCACCGGGGGTGACGTCCCGGCGTGCCTCGGCCACGCGGACGTCGAACCCTTGCTGCTGCAATGCGACTGCGGTAGCCAGGCCGGTGATACCCGCGCCGATGACGAGGACGGACTGTGCCATCGCTCGAATCTAGCCGGGGCCAGGTGAGGTGGCTCGCCGTGATCGGAGTTGGGATCGGTAGCCTTCCAGCGTCTGCACAGTCTTTGCACAGGTTCCCGGTGCCGAAGGTGCCCGGATGGAATGAATGAGAGGTCCCATGAAACTCAACCGCTTCGGTATCGCGCTGGGCGCAGCGGTCTTTGCCGTGTCCGCATTGAGCGGTTGCTCGAAGGTCACCGAGATCAGGGATGCGGCCGCCGGTGCGGCCGAGAAGGTGGTCACCTCGGGCACGGAGAAGATCACCGAAGCGGTGTCGGGCAACCTGTTCACCGCCGAGGGCATCGACAACGCGTATGCGGCGATCGCGGACAAGGTCGGTGCGAACCCGATGCAGGTCGTCGAGGTCAGCATCGCGCCGGGTGTGCTCAGCGTCGAGGCCATCGACCCGAATGCCCCGACCGAACTCAATCAGTGGAGCTACACCTCCGGTACGGTCGGGCCGTCTCGGCCGATCGACTACGACGAGGACACCGAGGCGCTGCAGCAGAATCTGTTCGCCATCACCGACGTGCCCACGAGCGCGATCGCCACGGCGATCGACGGCGCGGTGGCGGCAAGCGAGATCAAGGATGGTGAGGTCCAGACGGTGAGCATCAAGCGCAACATCCCGTTCGACGCGAACGTCGTCATCTTCATCAACGTCAAGGGTGAGCGCAGCAGCAAGCAGGTACGCACCGACGTCACCGGCCAGGTCATCAAGGTGTCCTGAACCAGACTGGGATGAGCAGAACAAGCGGCCCGTACCGGACTCCGGTACGGGCTGCGCCGTTACGGTGGGGAGCCATGACGGTGTTTGACGATCTCGACGACTACCTCGCCTTGCCCCGGGTATCTGGTCTCGCGGTTTCGCCCGACGGCTCGCGGCTGGTCACGACGGTCAGCACTCTCAACGAGAAGAAAACCGAATTCCTCAGCGCCATATGGGAATTGGATCCCACCGGAGCCCAACCTGCGCGCCGGCTGACCCATGGGGTCAAGGGGGAGTCCGCGCCGGTGTTCACCGCTGGGGGCGACGTGTTGTTCCTCGCGGTGCGCCCCGGGGACGGCGAGGACAAACCGCCGGCGGCACTGTGGCGCCTTCCCGCGACCGGCGGTGAGGCATACGAGGTGCTGACGATGCCCGGTGGTGTCGCGGGCGCGGCAAGCGCCCGGGCAGCCGACGCCACCGTGGTGTCCGCACCCCTGTTGCCGTCGTCGGCCGGAGTCGACGACGACAAGGCCAAGCGCGACGCGCGCAAGGACACCAAGGTGTCGGCGATCCTGCACACCGGCTACCCGGTCCGGCACTGGGATCACGACCTCGGCCCGGACCAACCCCACCTCTTCGACGCCGACGGACAACAGGACCTGACCGCCGACCCGGGCGCGGCGCTGCGCGAGACGACCTTCGATCTCAGCGCCGACGGCGGATTCGTGGTGACGTCCTGGCAGGAGCCGGGCCCGGGCACCGCCCTGCGGGTGGTCTTGGTGCGCATCGACCGGGTCACCGGCGAACGCACCACCATCGTCCAGGAACCCGGCGCGGACCTGGAACGCCCCGCGATCGCTCCGGACGGCAGCGCGGTGGCCTTCACCAGGGAAACCCATTCCACTCCCGCCGCGCCGCCGCGGATCACGTTGTGCTGCATGCAGTTCGGTGAGGATCCCGTGGAGTTGACCGGCGACTGGGACCGCTGGCCGTCCTCGGTGGCCTGGGCACCGGATTCGTCGGCGCTGATCGTGACGGCCGACGACGGCGGCCGTGGCCCGATCTTCTCCGTCGACCCCGTATCCGGTGCGGTCACCCAGCTGACCGACGATGACTTCACCTACACCGATGTGTGTCCCGTGCCCGGCGGGGTGATCTATGCGTTGCGCAGCTCGTATGCCGCGCCGCCGCATCCGGTCCGGATCGACCGGGACGGCACCGTCACCGCGCTGCCGTGCCTCGAGGCACCCGAACTGCCCGGCACGGTGACAGAGGTGACGGCGACCGCCGCCGACGGCACGCCGATCCGGTCCTGGCTCACCCTGCCCGAAGGTGACGAGCCGGCCCCGCTCGTGCTGTGGATTCACGGCGGCCCGTTGGGCAGCTGGAACAGCTGGCACTGGCGGTGGAACCCGTGGCTGCTCACGGCCCGCGGGTATGCCGTGTTGATGCCGGACCCGGGGCTGTCCACCGGCTACGGCCAGGACTTCATCGCACGCGGTTGGGGCGCCTGGGGCGGCGATCCGTACACCGACCTGATGGCGGCGACAGATGCCGCATGCGCGCATCCACGCGTCGATGCCTCGCGCACCGCTGCGATGGGCGGGTCGTTCGGCGGCTACATGGCCAATTGGATCGCCGGGCACACCGATCGGTTCGGCGCCATCGTCACGCATGCCAGCCTGTGGGCGCTGGACCAGTTCGGCCCCACCACCGACGGTGCGTACTGGTGGGCCCGGGAGATGACGCCCGAGATGGCCCAGCGCAATTCACCACACCGGTTCGTCGCCGACATCGCCACCCCGATGTTGGTCATCCACGGCGACAAGGACTATCGCGTACCGATCGGCGAGGCGCTGCGGCTGTGGTACGAGCTACTCAGCGATTCGGGGCTGCCCGCCGACGCGAACGGCGAAAGCCCGCACCGGTTCCTGTACTACCCGACGGAGAACCACTGGGTGCTGTCGCCGCAGCACGCCAAGATCTGGTACCAGGTGGTCACGGCATTCCTGGGAGATCACCTGCGAGGCGAACCGGTGCAGTTGCCCGAACTGCTCGGGTAGCGTCGAGATCGTGACGCAGCGTGAGTTCGATCTGGTGCTGTACGGCGCGACGGGATTCGCCGGAAAACTGACTGCCGAGTACTTGGCCAGGGCCGGGGGATCGGCCCGGATCGCCCTGGCCGGTCGTTCCGAGGAGCGCTTGCGGGCCATTCGTGACGGTCTGGCGCCCGGCGCGCAGTCGTGGCCGCTGGTGACCGCTGACGCCACCGCCCCGACCTCTCTCGATGCGATGGCCGCACGCACCCAGGTGGTGGTGACGACGGTGGGTCCCTACGCCCGCTACGGCATGCCGTTGGTCGCGGCGTGTGCCGCGGCAGGCACCGACTACGCCGACCTCACGGGTGAGACGACATTCATCCGGGACAGCATCGACCTGCACCACAAGCAGGCGGTCGACACCGGTGCGCGGATCGTACATTCGTGCGGATTCGATTCGGTGCCATCCGATCTCACGGTGTACGCGCTGTACCAGCGGGCGCTCGCAGACGGCGCCGGGGAACTCGGTGACACCAACCTGGTGGTGCGCAGTTTCGCCGGTGGCGTGTCTGGCGGCACCGTCGCCTCGATGCTGGAACTGCTGGACACGCTGTCCTCGGATCCAGAGGCACGAGCACTGATGAACGATCCGTACACGCTCAGCCCCGACCGCGGGGCCGAGCCCGAACTCGGCGCTCAGCCCGACGTGCGGTGGCGCCGCGGCGGTGAGATCGCTCCCGAGCTGGCCGGCCTCTGGACCGGCGCGTTTGCCATGGCCGCGCCGAACACTCGAATCGTGCGGCGCAGCAACGCATTACTGAACTACGCCTATGGACGGCGCTTCGAGTACGCCGAGCAGATGAGCCTGGGCCGCTCGCCCGCGGCGCCGTTGGCGGCAGCCGCGGTGACCGGAGTCAACGCCTTCACGCTCGGTGTCGGCGGCCGCTATTTCAACCGGCTGCCCGGCGGCCTGGTAGCGAAGTTGGCCCCAAAGCCGGGAACCGGCCCCAGCGAGCGAGCCCGCGAGCGGGGGCACTACCGCGTCGAGACGTACACCACCACGACAACAGGCGCGCGGTACGTGACAAGCATGGCCCAGCAAGGCGATCCCGGATACAAGTCGACCGCGGTATTGCTCGGCGAGTGCGGGCTCGCGCTGGCAACCGACCGTGACGCGCTGTCGGAACGACGCGGCGTGCTGACACCGGTGGCCGCGATGGGGGATGTACTGCTCACCCGGCTACCAGCTGCCGGGGTGTCGCTGGAAACCACCGCCCTGAGCTGAGCCGGCGTGGCATGAGTCGATCGGCGTGCGTCGAACACCTGTGGGACAAGATCAGATTCGACTAGTGTCGATGCCGAGGACTTCCAGTACGCCAGCAACGAAGGTGGGATGAAAATGGCCGGTCTCGATGATCTGTTCGCGCAGATCCCGGTGGCGGATATCGCAAGCAAGCTCGGCGCAGATGAAGGCGAGGTGAACGCCGCCATCAAGACCCTGGTTCCGGCCCTGGTCGGCGGTGTGGCGGAGAACGTACAAGCGGACAACATCGATTCGAGTGACCTCGAGTCCGCGGTCGCGGCGCAGGGCGCCAGCGGCCTGCTCGACGGTGGCGTGAGCGTCGACCAGGTCGACCCGAGCGAGGGCAACCAGTACGTCGCGAAGATCTTCGGCGGCAACGACAGCAATCAGGTCGCCTCGGCGTTGGCGGGGACGGGCGCCGGTGGCGGTGATCTGGTCAAGAAGCTGCTGCCGATCCTGGCGCCGATCGTGCTGGCCTACATCGGCAAGCAGTTCGCCCAGAAGAACGCCGCACCCGCGGGCGAGGCCCAGGCTCAGGCTTCCGGAGGCGGCGGGCTCGGGGACATCCTCGGCAGCATCCTCGGCGGCGCGGCAGGTGGCGGTGCTGCCGCCAACAACCCGCTGGGCAGCATTCTGGGCAGCGTGCTCGGCGGCGGTGGCAGCCAGGGCAATGCCATCGGCGAGATCCTCGGCGGCCTGCTCGGCGGCAAGAAGTAGCTCCCCGCATACCCCTGCTCGAAAGCCTCCGACGCCCAGCGAACGCACCGGGCATCGGGGGCTTTCGCGTATTCGGGCACGTCCTTCTTAGAATGGCTCGGTGACCCCCACCCCTGACAATCGCGCCGATGCCCTCCCCAAATCCTGGGATCCCGCTGCGGTAGAAGCCGACCTGTACCAGGGCTGGGTGGATGCCGGATACTTCACCGCCGATCCGGCCAGCGAAAAGCCGCCGTACTCGATCGTGCTGCCCCCGCCCAACGTGACCGGCAGCCTGCACATGGGCCACGCGCTCGACCACACCCTGATGGACGCCCTCACCCGCCGCAAGCGCATGCAGGGCTATGAGGTGCTGTGGCTGCCCGGTATGGACCACGCCGGCATCGCCACCCAGACCGTGGTGGAAAAGCAGCTCGCCGTCGACGGCAAGACCAAGGAAGACTTCGGTCGCGAGCTGTTCGTCGAGAAGGTGTGGGACTGGAAGCGCGAATCCGGCGGCACCATCGGCGGGCAGATGCGCCGCCTCGGTGACGGCGTGGACTGGAGCCGCGACCGCTTCACCATGGACGAGGGCCTGTCGCGGGCGGTGCGCACCATCTTCAAGCGACTCTTCGATGCGGGCCTGATCTACCAGGCCGAGCGGCTGGTCAACTGGTCACCGGTGCTGGAGACCGCGATCAGCGACCTCGAGGTCAAATACGAGGACGTCGAAGGCGAGCTGGTCTCGTTCCGCTACGGCTCGATGAAGGACGACGAGCCCCACATCATCGTGGCCACCACCCGGGTGGAGACCATGCTGGGTGACACCGCGATCGCGGTGCATCCCGACGACGAGCGATACCGCCACCTGGTCGGCACAACGCTGCCGCACCCGTTCGTCGAGCACGAGATGATCATCGTCGCCGACACTCACGTCGACCCCGAATTCGGTACCGGCGCAGTCAAAGTCACGCCCGCGCACGACCCGAACGACTTCGAGATCGGGCTGCGTCATCAGCTTCCGATGCCCACGATCATGGACACCAAGGGTCGGATCGCCGAAACCGGAACGCAATTCGACGGCATGGACCGGTTCGAGGCCCGGGTCAAGGTGCGGGAGGCGCTGGCCGAGCAGGGCCGGATCGTCGCCGAGAAGCGGCCCTACCTGCACAGCGTCGGGCACTCCGAGCGCAGTGGCGAGCCCATCGAGCCGCGCCTGTCCCTACAGTGGTGGGTCAAGGTGGACGGCCTGGCCAAGGCCGCCGGTGATGCGGTGCGCAACGGCGACACCGTGATTCACCCGCCGAGCCTGGAGCCGCGGTGGTTCGACTGGGTGGACAACATGCACGACTGGTGCATTTCCCGGCAGCTGTGGTGGGGCCACCGGATCCCGATCTGGCACGGTCCGGGCGGCGAGACGGTGTGCGTCGGTCCCGACGAGACCCCGCCGGCCGGTTGGGAGCAGGACTCCGACGTCCTCGACACCTGGTTCTCCTCGGCACTGTGGCCGTTCTCCACCATGGGCTGGCCCGACCACACTCCGGACCTGGCGAAGTTCTATCCGACCTCGGTCCTGGTCACCGGCTACGACATCCTGTTCTTCTGGGTGGCGCGGATGATGATGTTCGGTACCTTCGTCGGCGACGATCCGGCGATCACGTTCGACGGCGCCCGCGGTCCGCAGGTTCCCTTCAAAAACGTCTTCCTGCACGGCCTGATCCGCGACGAGTTCGGCCGAAAGATGAGCAAGTCGCGCGGCAACGGCATCGATCCGTTGGACTGGGTGGAGAAGTTCGGTGCCGACGCGCTGCGATTTACGTTGGCGCGCGGCGCCAGCCCCGGCGGTGACCTGTCCATCGGTGAGGACCACGCCAGGGCCTCGCGTAACTTCGCCACCAAGCTGTTCAACGCGACCCGCTTCGCGCTGATGAACGGTGCGGCCCCCGCCCCGCTGCCCGCCGCGGCCGAACTCACCGACGCCGACCGCTGGATCCTCGGCCGCCTCGAAGAGGTTCGCGCCGAAGTGGATGCGGCACTCGACAGCTATGAGTTCAGCCGGGCCTGCGAATCGCTGTACCACTTCGCCTGGGACGAGTTCTGCGACTGGTACGTGGAATTGGCCAAGGTTCAGCTCGGCGAGGGTGTGGCTCACACCACGGGAGTGCTGGCCTTCGTCCTCGACGCTCTGCTCAAGTTGCTGCATCCGGTGATGCCGTTCGTCACCGAGACGCTGTGGAAGGCGCTGACCAACGGCGAGTCGATCGTCATCGCGCATTGGCCGCAGGCATCCGGCATCGCGCTGGATCAGATTGCGGCACAACACATTGCCGACATGCAGAAGCTGATCACCGAGGTGCGCCGCTTCCGCAGCGACCAGGGCCTGGCCGACCGGCAGCGGGTTCCGGCCCGGTTGTCCGCGGTCACCGAGGCCGGTCTGACCGAACAGCTGCCCGCGGTTACCGCGCTGGCCTGGCTGACGGACGCCGGTGACGGGTTCACCCCGTCGGCCTCGGTCGAGGTGCGTCTGACGCAGGCGACGGTCCTCGTCGAGGTGGACACCTCGGGCACCGTCGATGTCGCGGCCGAGCGGCGCCGGCTGGAGAAGGATCTGGCCGCGGCGCAAAAGGAGCTGGCCACCACGACGGCCAAGCTCGGCAACGAGGCTTTCCTGGCCAAGGCGCCCGAGAACGTCGTCGACAAGATCCGCGGTCGTCAGCAGTTGGCCGGCGAAGAGGTCGAGCGCATCACCGCACGCCTGGCAGCGCTGTGATGAGCGCTTGCGCGAAGAGCCGAGAATCCAGGTGAACAACCCGATTCCCTCCCCGGACGAGATCGCCGCACTGCTGCAGGTCGAGCACCTGCTCGATCAGCGATGGCCCGAGACCAAGCTGGACCCCAGCACGGCGCGGATCTCCGCCCTACTGGAGCTGTTGGGCTCACCGCAGCGGGCCTACCCGTCCATCCATGTCGCGGGGACCAACGGCAAGACGTCGGTGGCGCGCATCATCGACGCGTTGCTGATCGCCCTGCACCGGCGGACGGGACGCACCACCAGCCCGCATCTGCAGTCCGCGGTGGAGCGCATCTCGATTGACGGAAAGCCCGTCACGCCAGCGCAATACGTGAATACGTATACCGAGATCGAACCGTTCGTGGAACTGGTGGACCGGCAGTCCGAGGCTGCCGGTGGGCCGAAGATGAGCAAGTTCGAGGTCCTCACCGCGATGGCCTTCGCAGCCTTCGCCGACGTGCCCATCGACGTCGCGGTAATCGAGGTGGGGATGGGTGGACGCTGGGACGCCACCAACGTCGTCAACGCCCCGGTCGCGGTGATCACCCCGGTCGGCATCGACCACACCGACTATCTCGGTGACACGATCGCCGAGATCGCGGGGGAGAAGGCGGGCATCATCACCCGGCAGCCCGAGGACCTGGTGCAAACCGACACCGTTGCGGTCATCGGGAAGCAGGCTCCCGAGGCCATGGAGGTCCTGCTGGCGGAGGCGGTGCGCGCCGACGCGGCGGTGGCCCGCGAGGACTCCGAGTTCGCGGTGCTCAGCAGGCAGGTCGCCATCGGCGGCCAGGTGCTGGAGCTGCAGGGCCTGAGCGGCGTGTACCCCGAAATCTTCCTGCCGCTGCACGGTGAACATCAGGCCCACAACGCCGTTCTCGCCCTGGCCGCGGTCGAGGCGTTCTTCGGTGCGGGAGCGGACCGGCAGCTCGATGTCGACGCGATCCGGGCCGGCTTCGCGGCAGTGAGCAGCCCGGGCCGCATGGAGCGTATGCGAAGTGCACCAACGGTTTTCATTGATGCAGCACATAATCCGGCCGGAGCCGCGGCGCTGGCGCAGACCCTGCAGCAGGAGTTCGACTTCCGCTACCTGGTCGGAGTGGTGTCGGTGATGGGGGACAAGGACGCCGGCGGCATCCTGACCGCCCTGGAGCCCGTGTTCGATCAGATCGTGGTCACCCATAACGGTTCACCGCGGGCGATGGACGTCGAGTCGCTGGCATCGCTGGCCGAAGAGCGTTTCGGGCAGGATCGCGTGATCACCGCCGTGACGCTGCCGGATGCCATCGAGACCGCCACCGCCCTGGTCGAGGAGTCCGGGGCCGACGAAGGACTGTCCGGGTCCGGCATGGTGATCACCGGTTCGGTGGTGACCGCCGGCGAGGCCCGGACCCTGTTCGGACGGGACCCACAGTGAGCAATCAGACCCCTGATGATCAGACGCCAGGTGACAAGCCGGCACCCCCGGACCCGTGGAAGAGTTTCCGCGGGGTGATGGCGGGGACGCTGATCCTCGAAGCCATCGTCGTATTGCTGGCCCTGCCGGTGGTGGGTGTCAGCGGCGCCGGGCTGACCTGGACCTCGGGCGGATTCGTGGTCGGGCTGGCCATCGTGCTGATCCTGATGTCGGGGATCCAGGGCAGGCCCTGGGCCATCTGGGCGAACCTGGGCATCCAGCTGGTGGTGATCGCCGGTGCGCTCATTCATGGGGCAATCGGCTTCATCGGCGTGATCTTCGCCGTGGTCTGGCTGCTGATCGTGTATCTGCGGGGTGAGGTCAAACGCAGGCAGGATCGTGGCCTCCTGCCTGGCCAGCAACCGCCCAGCGAATAGCGCGGTGATAGCTGGGCCACAGTGCGGGCTCGGTCGGGGCCCCGCGATGGCGGGGCGCTGTTACCGACCGGTACGCTCTCAGCCGTGACTGAGCAGACCCTTGTCCTGATCAAGCCCGACGGCGTGCAGCGCCACCTGGTCGGGGAGATCCTCGGCCGGATCGAGCGCAAGGGCCTGACCCTGGCGGCGCTGGAACTGAAGAACGTCAGCGTTGAGCTGGCCAAGCAGCACTACGCCGAGCATGACGGCAAGCCGTTCTTCGATTCGCTGCTGGAGTTCATCACCTCCGGACCTGTTGTCGCGGCCATCGTGGAGGGACCGCGCGCCATCGCGGCGTTCCGTCAGATCGCCGGCGGCACCGACCCGGTGGAGAAGGCTGTGCCCGGCACCATCCGTGGTGACCTGGCGCTTGTGACCCAGGACAACCTCGTGCACGGGTCGGATTCGCCGGAGTCGGCGGCCCGCGAGATCGCCCTGTGGTTCCCTGGCGAAGCCTCCGGTCGATAAACCTTCTCGCAGTCTGGTCAGTACCGCGTCAGTGATGTGGGATACTGGTTGCGGGTAGCCAGCCTCAACCGGGGCTGAACACCCGAATGAAGACTTCGACGAGCGCGACCACCGCAATCCGGTGCGGCGCGGGCCGTCCAGCCATCATTCAGCCAGGCACCGGGTGGGTTCGGTAGCGAACCGCCCGGAGCGAGACCACAACAAGTCCGGGGAAAGTGTCCCGGGCCAATAGCGGAAGCCCTCGCGTGGCCGCGTCGATACGACGCGCCCGGGGGCTTGAGGAGAATTCGTGGCCGAAGATGCCCAGAATGACGACCTATCAACCCAGACTCCGCAACAGGAGGGACTGCCCGAGCGGCTGAGAGTCCACTCCCTGGCGCGGGTACTCGGCACCACCAGCAGGCGCGTGCTCGATGCCCTGGCGGAGTTCGACGGGCGTCGGCGCAGTGCGCATTCCACGATCGACAAGGTCGACGCAGAGCGGGTCCGTGACGCACTGGCCGCAGGGTCGACCGACGCTGCTCCTGTTGCGCAGGCAGAGGTTGTGCCGGCAGAACAGGTCGAGGCCGTCACCGAGGCCGAGTCCGTCGCGGCTCCGGTCGAGAGTTCGGCCGAGGCTCCGCAGGCTGCTCCGGCTGAATCTGAACCCGTTGCGGTCGATGCCCCGCAGGCCGACGCCGAGGCCGTCCTGGTCGGCGACGAACCCGAGTCCCGGTTGATCCTGGAGACGGCGAACATTCCCTCGGTGCGGGAGGCGCACACCGAGCGTGCCGATTACCTGCCGCTGTTCGTGGCGCCGCAGCCCGTCAGCTTCGTGCCAGTGCACGTCGATGAGGATGACGACGAAGACGAAGACGACGGCGACGATGACGACACCATCGATGCCGATTCCGACAGCGACGACGAGCAGGCGGATCGTCCCGCCGCGCGCCGGCGCCGCAGGGGCCGCCGTGGACGTGGTCGTGGTCGCGGTGAGCAGAGTGACGACAACGGGCCCGACTCGGGTCCCGATTCCGACACCGACACCGTCGATGACCAGAGCGAATCCGACCAGGATTCCGATGATGACTCCGACGAGTCGGACGAGGGCAACGACGAGGACACCGCGGGCGGCGACGGCGCCAACCGTCGGCGGCGGCGCCGTCGCCGGCGCAAGTCCGGCTCGGGTGACAACGATGATGCGGGCTCCCCGGATGACCCGCCCAACACCGTCGTGCACGAGCGCGCCCCGCGGGCCGAGCGGGCCGGCAAGAGCAGCGATGATTCGGAGATCCAGGGGATCAGCGGATCGACTCGCTTGGAGGCGAAGCGTCAGCGCCGCCGCGACGGTCGGGACGCGGGTCGCCGTCGCCCGCCGATCCTGAGCGAGGCAGAGTTCCTGGCCCGCCGCGAGGCTGTCGAGCGCACCATGATCGTGCGCGACAAGGTCCGCACCGAGCCGCCGCACGAGGGCGCCCGCTACACCCAGATCGCCGTTCTGGAGGACGGCGTCGTCGTCGAGCACTTCGTAACTTCGGCTGCTTCAGCATCGTTGGTCGGCAATATCTACCTGGGCATCGTGCAGAACGTGCTGCCCTCGATGGAAGCCGCGTTCGTCGACATCGGCCGCGGCCGCAACGGTGTGCTCTACGCCGGTGAGGTGAACTGGGAGGCCGCCGGGCTCGGTGGGTCGAACCGCAAGATCGAGCAGGCGCTCAAGCCGGGCGACTATGTGGTGGTCCAGGTCAGCAAGGACCCGGTGGGGCACAAGGGTGCTCGACTCACCACGCAGGTGTCGCTGGCCGGCCGCTACCTGGTCTATGTACCGGGCGCGTCGTCGACCGGGATCAGCCGCAAGCTGCCCGACACCGAACGCCAGCGGCTCAAGGAAATCCTCAAAGAGGTCGTGCCTGCCGATGCGGGTGTGATCATCCGCACCGCCTCGGAGGGCGTCAAGGAAGAGGACATCCGTTCCGACGTCGAGCGGCTGCAGCAGCGCTGGACCGAGATCGACGCCAAGGCCACCGAGGTCACCGGGAAGAAGGCCGGCGCGGCCGTTGCGCTCTACGAAGAGCCCGACGTGCTGGTCAAGGTCATCCGGGACCTGTTCAATGAGGACTTCTCGGGTCTGATCGTCTCCGGTGACGAGGCCTGGGCCACGATCAACTCCTACGTGAACACCGTCGCCCCCGATCTCGTGGGCCGGCTCACCAAGTACGAACCCGCGGGCGGCGCTGATGCTCCCGACGTGTTCGCTGTACACCGCATCGACGAGCAGCTGGCCAAGGCGTTGGACCGCAAGGTGTGGCTGCCCTCGGGCGGAACCCTGGTCATCGACCGCACCGAGGCGATGACGGTCGTCGACGTCAACACCGGCAAGTTCACCGGTGCCGGCGGCAACCTCGAACAGACCGTCACCCGCAACAACCTGGAAGCTGCCGAGGAGATCGTGCGGCAACTGCGGTTGCGCGACATCGGCGGCATCGTGGTCATCGACTTCATCGACATGGTGCTCGAGTCGAACCGGGATCTGGTGCTGCGCAGGCTGACCGAGGCGCTGGGCCGGGACCGCACCCGCCACCAGGTGTCCGAGGTGACCTCACTGGGCCTCGTGCAGCTGACCCGAAAGCGGTTGGGAACCGGTCTGGTCGAGGCGTTCTCGACCACCTGCACGCACTGCGCCGGCCGCGGCATCGTGCTGCACGGCGACCCGGTCGACACGGCCTCGTCGTCGAATGCCGGCCGCAAGACCGAATCCACCGGCGGCGGGCGTCGCAGCAAGCGGGGCAAGAGGGGCAATGCCCGTCCCGAGCCCGAAGAGTTGCCAGTCGTCAAGGTGCCCGACCATCCGGCCGGCGAACACCCGATGTTCAGGGCAATGGCTGCGGCCAACGGGCGCCCCGACGAAGACCACGAAGGCCATGACGGCCACGAGGACTTCGAGGAGCACGTCGCCGACGAGGTCCCCGAGGGCGAGGCTGACGATCAGGCCACGCTCGAGCTCGCGGAGGTGTCCACCGGTTCCACCGACGGTGAGTTCGACGCGCAGGACGTCGACGAGTCCGATGAATCCGACGATGGTTCGGATGGGGACGAAGACGAGGACGAGATCGACCTCGACGACGATGACGACCTCGATGATGACGACGATGACGATCTGGATGACGACATCGACGACGACTCGGATGAGGATGACGAGTCTGATGAGGCCGACTCGGACGACGAGTCGGACGAGTACGGCGACTCCGAGGACTCAGACGAGTCCGAAGAGGACGTCTACCAGGCCCCGGAGCCCGTGGTCGTCGAGGCGCCGCCTAGTCGCGGCCGTACCCGTCGACGTGCCGCAGCCAGGCCCGCGGGGCCGCCCAGCCCAGAGTAGAGGGCGGTTTGACCCTCTACCCGCTGGTCAAGTACCCTTGACCAGTTGTCTCCGGTGCCTGTAGTAGTCGCAGGCCGGTGACGGCGGGGCATCCCGCCACCCAAGACCCGCGCACGCACCGACCGGTAGCGCGCGCCCGCAGAGAGCAGCAGAGCAGAGGACACGATGGCGACATACGCAATCGTCAAGACCGGCGGCAAGCAGTACAAGGTTGCCGTCGGTGACGTGGTGAAGGTTGAGAAGCTCGAGACCGAGCCCGGCGCGTCGGTATCGCTGCCCGTCGCCCTGGTGGTCGACGGCGCCAAGGTCACCAGCAAGGCTGATGACCTGGCCAAGGTCGCCGTGACCGGCGAGGTGCTTGAGCACACCAAGGGTCCCAAGATCCGCATTCACAAGTTCAAGAACAAGACCGGCTACCACAAGCGCCAGGGGCACCGTCAGCAGCTGACCGTGCTCAAGGTCACCGGTATCAAGTAGCGAGGGAGCGTACTAATGGCACACAAAAAGGGCGCTTCCAGCTCGCGCAACGGTCGTGAATCCGCAGCACAGCGGCTCGGCGTGAAGCGGTTCGGCGGTCAGGTCGTCAAGGCAGGCGAGATCCTCGTCCGCCAGCGCGGCACCCACTTCCACCCCGGCGTGAACGTCGGTCGTGGCGGCGATGACACGCTGTTCGCGCTGGCACCCGGCTCCGTGGAGTTCGGTTCCAAGCGCGGCCGCAAGCACGTGAACATCGTTCCCGTGCCGCGCCCGGAGGCCTGAGACTCCGAGGATTCTCCGCGAATGTGAAGCAGCTGCGAGTTCTCGATAGGACTATCGCAATAGCTTCACATTCGACGGAGAGGATGTCTGATGCCCCGGTTCGTTGACCGCGTCGTCATCCATGCGAGTGCAGGAAACGGCGGCCACGGCTGCGCGTCGGTGCATCGCGAGAAATTCAAACCCCTCGGCGGTCCCGACGGCGGCAACGGTGGTCGCGGCGGCAGCATCGTGCTCGTCGTGGATCCACAGGTTCACACCCTGCTGGACTTCCACTTCCATCCCCATGTCGTCGCACCTTCGGGCAAGCAGGGTGCGGGCAGCAATCGTGACGGTGCCGCCGGCGACGATCTGATCGTGCACGTTCCGGACGGCACGGTGGTGCTCGATGAGAACGGCCGGATGCTGGCCGACATGGTCGGTGTCGGCACCCGGTTCGAAGCCGCGCAAGGTGGTCGGGGTGGGCTCGGCAATGCCGCACTCGCTTCCCGGGCCCGCAGGGCTCCCGGTTTCGCCCTGCTCGGCGAGAAGGGCCAGACCCGAGACCTCACGCTCGAACTCAAGACCGTCGCCGATGTCGGCCTGATCGGTTTCCCATCGGCGGGTAAATCGTCTCTGGTGTCGACCATCTCGGCGGCCAAGCCCAAGATCGCCGACTATCCGTTCACCACGCTGGTGCCCAACCTGGGCGTGGTGTCCGCCGGTGAGAACACCTTCACCGTCGCCGACGTTCCCGGCCTGATTCCCGGCGCGTCCGAGGGCCGGGGTCTGGGCCTGGAATTCCTTCGGCACCTTGAGCGCTGCGCGGTGCTCGTGCACGTCGTGGACTGCGCCACCATGGAACCCGGGCGTGACCCGATCTCCGACATCGAGGCGCTGGAGGCCGAACTCGCGGCCTACACCCCGACTCTGCAAGGCGATTCCACCCTGGGCGACCTGGCGTCGCGGCCACGTGCGGTGGTGCTCAACAAGATCGACGTTCCCGATGCCCGGGAGTTGGCCGACTTCGTGCGTGAAGAAGTGAAGTCGCAGTTCGGCTGGCCGGTGTACGAGATCTCGACGGTCAGCCGTGATGGTTTGCGCCCGTTGATCTTTGCGTTGTGGGAGATGGTGAAGGCCTACCGTGACGCGCAGCCTGAGGTGGTGCCGAGGCGTCCGGTGATCCGGCCGATCGCTGTCGACGAGAGCGGCTTCACCGTCGAGACCGATGGAGACGGCGGGTTCATCGTGCGCGGTACCCGTCCCGAGCGCTGGATCGCGCAGACCAACTTCGACAATGACGAGGCCGTCGGTTACCTCGGTGACCGGCTGGCCCGGTTGGGCGTCGAGGACGCGTTGTGGAAAAAGGGCGCCAAGCCCGGTTGCGCCGTGACCATCGGCGATATGACCTTCGACTGGGAGCCTCAGACCCCAGCCGGCGTGGACATGCCGCTGACCGGTCGAGGCACCGACATCCGGCTCGAGCAGACCGACCGGGTGGGTGCGGCCGAACGCAAGGCGGCGCGGCGTGAACGGCGCCATCCCGGGAGTGAAGACGAGTGACGAGCGCAGGCTCGGCGCCCTCCGCACATCGCGAGGCGATTCGGACCGCACGCAGCGTCGTCGTCAAGATCGGTACCACCGCGCTGACCACTCCGTCCGGGGTGTTCGACGCCCGCCGGCTCGCGGTCCTGGTCGAGGCCATCGAAGGCCGGATGAAAGCCGGTTCCGATCTGGTGATCGTGTCCTCCGGTGCCATCGCCGCGGGAATCGAGCCGCTCGGACTGTCCAAGCGCCCAACGGATCTGGCCACCAAGCAGGCGGCCGCCAGCGTCGGGCAGGTGGCGCTGGTCAATGCCTGGAGTTCGGCGTTCGCCGTCTACAACCGCACGGTGGGGCAGGTGCTGCTGACCGCGCACGACATCGCGATGCGGGTGCAACACAACAACGCGCAGCGCACCCTGGACCGGTTGCGCGCCCTGCACGCGGTGGCGATCGTCAACGAGAACGACACCGTGGCCACCAACGAGATCAGGTTCGGTGACAACGACCGCCTGTCGGCGCTGGTGGCTCAGCTGGTCGGCGCCGACGCGCTGATCCTGCTGTCCGACATCGACGGCCTGTATGACTCTGATCCCCGAAAAGGTAACGCGCGCTTCATTCCTGAGGTCGCGGCACAGGGGGATCTCGACGGGGTGGCGGCTGGCGGGGGTAGCCATCTGGGCACCGGCGGCATGGCCTCGAAGCTTTCGTCGGCGCTGTTGGCCGCCGATGCCGGGGTGCCGGTGCTGCTGGCCGCCGCGGCGGATGCCGGTGCGGCACTGAGTGATGCCTCGGTCGGCACCGTGTTCGCGCCACGGCCCGAGCGGATGTCGGCTCGGCGGTTCTGGGTTCGCCATGCCGCGGAGTCCCATGGGGCGTTGACCCTCGACGACGGTGCGGTGCGTGCGGTCGTCAAACAGCGCCGCTCGCTGCTGCCGGCCGGGATCACCGAGGTCACGGGACGTTTCCACGGTGGTGACGTGGTGGATCTGCGGGGGCTTGACGGGCAGACGGTCGCGCGTGGCGTGGTGGCCTACGAGGCGTCGGAGCTGGCCGCGATCATCGGCCGCTCGACGCCGGATCTGCCGGCCGAGCTGCGCCGGCCCGCGGTGCACGCCGACGATCTGGTCGCCACCTAGCGATTTGTGGAGTCCTGGCCGCGCCGAGTGCGGCAAAAACTCCACAAATCACAGCTTGGGGGACTCCAGATACAGGGCGCCCCAGACGATCTGGGTGATCGTGTTCGCCAGCTCGGCGTCGTAGGACGGCGGCTGCGACGGCAGATTCTGATGACAGGTCCGCTCCACCATCCAGGTCAGCGTGCTCGCGGTGGCGGCGGCAGGCAGTTGCGGCCGGATCGACCCGTCGGACTGCCCGTCCTCGATCACCTTGGTGAGCTGATCGGAGATTCCGGCCAGCAGCTCACGGTAAGTCTGTGCGACGAGTGGGTCATAGCTCGACATCTCGGTGAGCGCGATCAGCACCGGTTGGTGGGTCCGATAGCTGGCGACGATGCCCGACATGGCGGTGTGGGCGTCGGCGGGGTCGCGGCGTCCGGCGAC
This sequence comes from Mycobacterium sp. IDUB_17, assembly GCF_055419465.1. Taxonomy (NCBI): domain Bacteria; kingdom Bacillati; phylum Actinomycetota; class Actinomycetes; order Mycobacteriales; family Mycobacteriaceae; genus Mycobacterium; species Mycobacterium sp. IDUB_17. The sequence continues at coordinate 407,094 of NZ_JBVAXS010000005.1, forward strand.
GCTCCACCATTGTTGGGCGGCTTGGGTCAGATCGCCGAACACCTGGGTGGCCAGCCGGCGCAGCAGGTGGCCCTTGTCCTCGAAGTAGATGTAGAAGCTGGCCCGGGAGATCCCGGCCTCGGTGGCCAGTTTGTCAACGCTGAGCTCGGTGAAGCTGGTGCCGTCGGCCATCAGCCGGTCGGTGGCATCGAGCAGTTGGCGTTCGATCCGCTCGCGCCGTTCCTCTCGGTTGGCCTGCGGTTTTCGCGTTACCGATGGCATGCCCTCAGCGTATCGCCATTCGTCACACCTTGACTAGACAGACTGTCTAGACCTATTGTCACCGGCATGACTGTGTCGCCCATCACATCAGCCCCCTCGTGGCCTTCCGCCGCACGCCCCTACGACCCGATCGACCTGTCGTCGCGGAAGTTCTGGGCCACCACGGCCGCCGATCGTGAGGTCACGTTCGCCGAACTGCGCACCTCACGCCCGGTCAGCTGGCATCCGCCCGTCGAGGACGCCCTCATGAAGGATCCCGACGATCGCGGGTTCTGGGCGGTGACGCGGCACGCCGACATCGTGGTGGTCAGCCGAGACAGCGAGACATTCCTGTCGGGCAAGGGGGTGCTGTTCGAATCCGTTCCGGAAGAGCTACTCGAGGCGTCACAGTCGTTCCTGGCGATGGACGCGCCGCGGCACACGCTGATCCGCAAACTGGTCCACGCCGCGTTCACGCCCCGGCAGGTGGCCCGCATCGAAGACTCGATAAAGGAGAACGCACGCGAGATCGTGGCCGAGCTCAAGGAAGTCGGCAGCGGGGTGGACTTCGTCGACCAGTGCGCCAAGGAACTGCCCATCAGAACGCTGTCGGACATGGTCGGGATCCCCGAGTCCGAACGGCAGCGGGTGGCACATGCCGCCGACGCGCTGGTGTCCTGGGCGGACCCGGTCTACCTGGCCGGGCGCAACCCGCTGGAGGTGCTGCTGCAGAACCAGATGTACCTACATCAGGTGGCGAATGCGCTTGCGGCGCAACGCCGGGAAAACCCGGGCAATGATCTGATCAGCGCGCTGGTGCACGCCGAGGTCGACGGAGACCGGCTCACCGATGCCGAGGTAGCGGCGTTCTTCGTCCTGCTGGCGGTGGCGGGCAATGACACCACGCGCCAGACCACCAGCCACGCGCTCAAGGCGCTGACCGACCACCCCGAGCAGCGGGCCTGGCTCATGGCGGATTTCGACGACCGCATCGGCGGTGCGGTCGAGGAGTTCGTCCGATGGGCGACGCCGGTGATGACGTTCCGCCGTACCGCCGCCGTCGACGTCGAACTCGGTGGGCAGCAGATCGCGGCGGGGGAGAAGGTGGTGATGTTCTACGCCTCCGGCAACTGGGACGCCGAGGTGTTCGACCGGCCCGAGGTGTTCGACCTGAGCCGAAAGCCCAACCCGCACCTGGGATTCGGTGGCGGCGGCCGTCATTTCTGCCTGGGTGCGCATGTCGCCCGGACGCAGTTGCGGGCGATCTTCGGTGAGCTGTTGCACCAGCTGCCCGATATCGCCGCGGGAGAGCCCGCCTACCTGGCGGGCAACTTCGTACACGCTATCCGGTCGATGCCGTGCACGTTCTCCTGAGCTCGCCGGCCAACAGGGTCAACATCTCCGAACATCCCGCTTCGACCTTGACCGTGGCCTGCTCGTCGCCGCGGGTGGGGCCGCGGTTGATGATCCCCACGGGGATGTTGTGGGCGGCGGCGTGCCGGACGAATCGGTAGCCGGAGTACACGGTCAGCGAGGACCCTGCGACCAACAGCGCCTCGGCGTCCTCAACCATCGAATAAGCCTGTTCGACACGGTCTTTGGGAACGCTCTCGCCGAAGTAGACGATGTCGGGTTTGAGCATGCCCCCGCACACCGGGCAGTCCACGACGGTGAACGAATCCGTTTCGGCGACCACGGCATCGGCGTCGGGTGCCACCGCGATGCCGCCCACCGACTCGGCGCGTTCGCGGAAGCCGGGATTGGCCGCCTCCAGCAGCGCGGCCAACTCGTCGCGGCCCATGGTCGCGCCGCAATCCAGACAGACCACCTGCGCGTAGGTGCCGTGCAGGTTGACCACCGACCGGCTGCCGGCCTTGCTGTGCAGCAGGTCCACGTTCTGGGTGATTAGTCCGTTCACCACACCGGCGAACTCCAGCGCGGCCAGGGCACGGTGCCCGGCGTTGGGCATGGTTTCGTCCATGTGGCACCAGCCGACGTGATTGCGGGCCCAGTACCGCTGCCGGAATGCCGGATCGGAGGTGAACTGCCGGATAGTCATCGGATTGCTCGGTGGGGAATCGGGGCCGCGGTAGTCGGGGATGCCGGAATCGGTCGACATCCCGGCCCCGGTCAACACCGCGAGGCGGCGTCCCTGAAGTAGGGCGACGAGCTCGGGGGCATCCACCCTCGCCAGGATAGGCCGCCCGTCGGGAGGTGGGTGTCGAGCATGCCCGCAACCACCGGGGCGGTATCGCTCGTGCGTCAATTGGTACCCAGTGGCCCGATATCGACACTTTTCGGGTCACAATGGGCGGGATGGATTTCTACAGCGCCTACCACCACGGATTCGCGCGGGTCGCCGCCTGCACCCATCACACGGCGCTGGCGGATCCGCCGGCGAACGCAGAATCGGTGCTCCGGTTGGCACAGGCCTGCCACGACGACGGCGTGGCCGTCGCAGTGTTCCCGGAGCTGACCTTGTCGGGCTACTCGATCGACGACATCCTGATGCAGGATGCCCTGCTGGAGTCGGTGGAACAGGCGCTCATCGAAATCGTCGCAGCCTCGGTGGTGTTGACACCGGTGCTGGTGGTCGGCGCACCGCTGCGGCACCGGCACCGGATCTACAACACGGCGGTGGTGATCCACCGCGGCGCGGTGCTCGGCGTGGTACCCAAGTCCTACCTGCCGACCTACCGGGAGTTCTACGAGCGCAGGCAGATGGCAACCGGCGCCGGCGTGAGCGGCACCATCCAGGTGGCCGGTGCCCAGGTGCCGTTCGGGCCGGACCTGGTGTTCGTGGCCTCCGACCTTCCCGGACTGGTCCTGCACGTCGAGATCTGTGAGGACATGTTCGTGCCGGTGCCGCCAAGTGCGCAGGCAGCGCTGGCCGGTGCGACGGTGCTGGCCAACCTCTCGGGCAGCCCGATCACCGTCGGCCGCGCCGAAGACCGTGCGCTGCTGGCCCGTTCGGCCTCGTCACGCTGCCTGGCCGCCTACGTGTACGCCGCTGCCGGCGAAGGGGAGTCGACCACCGACCTGGCCTGGGATGGCCAGACGATGATCTGGGAGAACGGGCTGCTGCTCTCCGAGAGCGAGCGCTTTCCGCGCGGTGAACGACGCTCGGTGGCCGACGTGGACCTGGAGTTGCTGCGTTCTGAGCGGCTGCGGATGGGCACATTCGATGACAACGCCAGGCATCACGGCGCCCAAGTGGATTCGTTCCGTCGCATCGAGTTTCAGCTCGACCCGCCGACGGGTGACATCGGACTGCGGCGCGAGATCGAGCGGTTCCCGTTCGTGCCTGCGGATCCCGCACGGCTGCAACAGGATTGCTACGAGGCGTACAACATCCAGGTCTCCGGTCTGGAACAGCGACTGCGGGCCCTGAGCTACCCCAAGGTGGTGATCGGGGTGTCCGGCGGCCTGGATTCCACCCATGCCCTGATCGTGGCGGCCCGGGCGATGGACCGGGAAAACCGTCCGCGCAGCGACATTCTCGCGTTCACGATGCCCGGCTTCGCCACCGGTGAGCACACCAAGAACAACGCGATCCGGTTGAGTCGGGCGCTGGGCGTGACGTTCGCCGAGATCGACATCAAGAAAACCGCCGAGCTGATGCTCACCGAGATGGACCACCCGTTCGGCCGCGGTGAGAAGGTATACGACGTCACCTTCGAGAACGTCCAGGCCGGTCTGCGCACGGACTATCTGTTCCGGCTGGCCAATCAGCGTGGCGGCATCGTGCTCGGTACCGGTGACCTTTCCGAGCTGGCGCTGGGCTGGTCGACGTACGGGGTCGGCGACCAGATGTCGCACTACAACGTCAACGGCGGGGTGCCGAAAACCCTGATCCAGCATCTGATCCGGTGGGTGATCTCCTCGGACCAGTTCGGCGTTGAGGTGAACGAGGTCCTGCAATCGGTGCTGGACACCGAGATCACCCCGGAGCTGGTACCCACCGGCGAGGATGAGGAGATCCAGAGCAGCGAGGCCAAGGTCGGTCCCTATGCGCTGCAGGATTTTTCGTTGTTCCAGGTGCTGCGTTACGGATTCCGCCCGTCGAAGGTGGCGTTCCTGGCCTGGCATGCATGGCATGACGCGGCCCACGGTGACTGGCCTGCCGGGTTCCCCGAGGACAAGCGCCCGGCGTACTCGCTCAAGGAGATCCGGCACTGGCTGCAGGTGTTCGCGAAGCGGTTCTACTCGTTCTCCCAGTTCAAACGTTCCGCGCTGCCGAACGGCCCCAAGGTGTCGCACGGCGGTTCCCTGTCGCCGCGTGGCGACTGGCGGGCGCCGTCGGACATGTCGGCGCGGATCTGGCTCGACGAGATCGAGCGGAGCGTTCCCGAACAGTAGGTCTCGACGGCCGAAATGGCCGGTTCGCTCAATTGACGACGCAAAAAATTGACAAGCTAACCTTCTGGCCCGCATCGCCGCGCTAATGTGCGTCGGGTCACAGTCCGACGGTGCCGGATACCGGGTCGAGGAGGTTGCGTTGGGTGCTGCGAAGTACGTCGGTCGGGTAGGTGGATTGGCAATCGCACTCGGGGTCGGGTCGGCTGTCGTCCTGGGCGCCCCGGTGGCCTCGGCGTCGCCCGGTTCCAGTGACACGTCGGCTGAGTCCCCCTCCGCGCCGGCGGCCAAGAAGGGCCCAACCAAGGACCGGCAGAGTGCCCGCTCGTTGCGGCAGGCGGCGGTACGCGCGGCGATCAAGGACCGCGCGGCCACGCTCGGTGAATCCGGCCGTCACCGCGTGAGTTCGACGACGCCGAAGTCCGACGTCGTGCAATCGATCAACGACCGGCTGTCGGAGGTCCAGGCGAAGGTCGAGGCCGGCCTGACCCGTCATGGCAGCGACTCAGACCCCGCCGCCGGGGCGGCCGAGAAACTCAAGGTCACCAAGCCTGCCGAGACGTTGCGGGGCCTGGCTTCGGCCAAGCCGAAACTGCCCCGGCCGCTGGGCGATCACGCTCAGACCCCGGAGCCGGGTGCGGTCGATGAAGAGCCCACGATCGAGGCCGTCGAAACCACCGTCGGTGATGAGCCCGCAACGAAACCGGCCCTCATCGCGACGGTGAAGGCCGGACAACAGGCGCCTGCCGCGGCGGCTCCCGTGCGGGGCCTGATCGAGACCGTGGTCAATGACATCGCCAGGACACTGGCCGGAAACTCGCCTACCGCGCCCAGGACGGATTCGCCCGCCGAGTGGGTTCTGCTGGCCGCCGCGCGTCGGGAGTTCTCCACCGCCGCCGTGTCGCCCACCGTGGGTGCCACCGGCGGGATCACCGCGGCTCCGTCGGTCGGTATCACCGACGGCATCATCCACGGCACCACGGGGGCCACCAGTTCCAGCGGACTGCCGCTCACCTACACCGTGATCGGTGATCCGAGTGGAGGCGGCAAGGTGCGGCTCAGTTCGGCCAACGGCACCTTCACGTTCCTGCCCTACGCGACGGTCGTCGACAGCGGCGGCAAGGAGAAGTTCACCGTCCTGGTCGCCGAGACCACGGCGTTTGACGCTGCGCTGCAACAGATCCCGATCGTGGGCTCGTTCGTGCCGCAGGTGCTGGTGATCGTGCATCAGATACCGATCGTGAACGACGTGTTGGCGCCGCTCATCGGCAAGTCCGAGGTGGTGGACGTCAACGTCGACGTCGGTGAGCTGGCACCGGCGGGCACCCCGGTGGCCTACACGGTCAAGGTGACGTCCTTCGACGGCGCACAGATCAGCATGAACTACTTCCCGGCGTCGGGCCTCCAGGAAGGGGACAAGGCGCCGACCATCTTCAGCGGCGCGGGTCTGTCCAGCGCGGGTGACACCAACCCGTACTCCGGCGGCGCCACCGGTGTCGGCACGTTCCGTAACGCCGGCTACAACGTCGTCACCTGGGATTCGCGCGGCGAGCACGACTCGGGTGGAATCCTTCAGCTGGACAGCCCGTTCTATGAGGGCCGTGATGTGTCCGCCATGATCGACTACGTCGCGAAGCAGTCGAGCACGCAGCTCGACGATGTGAATGATCCGCGGATGGGCATGGTGGGCCCTTCGTACGGCGGCGGCATTCAGTGGGTGGCCGCCGGTACCGACAACCGGATCGACGCAATCGTCCCGACGATCGCGTGGAATTCGCTGAACAGTTCGCTCTACCCCAACGAGGCGTTCAAGACGTCGTACGCCGGGCTGCTGTTGCTGTCGTTGGTGACATCGGGAGCGAACATCAATTCACAGCTGTATGGCGGGATCCTGACCGGCGGACTGCTCGGCATTCTGACCCCCGAGCAGCAAGCCCTGCTGGCCAGTAGCGGACCGACCGTGCTGGTCAACAAGATCACCGCGCCGACACTGATCATCCAGGGCACGGTCGACGTGCTGTTCCCGCTGCAGCAGGCGATGGACAATGCGCAGATCCTGGACGCCAACGGCGTGCCGGTGAAGATGGTCTGGTTCTGCGGCGGCCACGGCAACTGCGAAACTCCGGCCGGTGACAGCACCGAGATGGTCGAGACCGCGACGATGGCCTGGCTGGACACCTACGTCAAGCACAAGGGCGAAGCCGTCGACGATGGCCTGCCCAAGTTCCAGTGGATCGATCAGAACGGCGACCACTACACGTCCGACCTCCTGCCGACCGACCCGAATTTCACCGGGACTCCGGTCACTGCGTCGGGCAGCGGCGGCGTACTCGGAATCGTGCCGATCCTCGGCGGTTCCGGACCGGGCGCCGCAGGGATCCCGTTCGGGCTCGGTGACGGCACCAAGGCCGCCAACGCGGTGAACATCAAGGTGACCGCGCCGTCGGACACCCCGACTCAGGTCGTCGGCGCGCCCCAACTGACGATGACCTACTCCGGGATCGGCACGAGCCGCCACGTCTACGCCCAGATCGTCGATGACCAGACCGGACAGGTGATCGGCAATATCGTCACACCGATTCCGGTCACCCTCGACGGCAAGGAGCACACCGTCACCATTCCGATGGAGGCGGTGGCCTACACGCTGGAACCCGGCCACACCGCCACGGTGCAGATCACCACCTCGGCGACGTCGTTCCTCAACTTCACCCAGTTCGGCGCGATCAACATTTCCAATGTTCAGGTGTCCCTGCCGACCGCCGGGCCCGGCGCCAACGTGCAGCCCGCGGCCGACGCCGCTCAGGAGGTGGTGAGCGTCTAGAGCCGGCCCTCACCACGCAGGTCCGGATGCACCCATTCGGGTGAGCGACGCGCCTTGAACGCCTGGAATCCCTCCATCGCCTCGTCGCCGCTGTAGCTGGCTTTCATGCCGATCCGGTCGTAGAGGCCCATGTAGCTGTCCAGGCTGGACTTGACCACTCCGCGGGCCCGGGGTGCGGTCCGGCAGCATTGGGTGAGCACTTCGGTTGCGGCAGAGAGTAATTCGTCGTGCGGCGCGACCCTGGCAACCATGCCCCAGTCGACCGCCTCCTGCGCGGTCAGGGTGCGCCCGGTGAACATCAGGTCGCGGGTGCGGACCGGGCCGATCAGACGGGCCAGCATCTGGCTGTAATACGTGTCGGCGATGCCGCGGTACAACTCCGGCACCCGGAACGTGGCGCGGTCGCTGACCACGGCCATGTCGCTGCAGATCGCGATCTGCAGCCCACCGCCCTGACACAGCCCGTTGACCGCACTCACCACCGGCTTGACCGATTGGCGCAGGGTTTCGAACGGGGTGACGTCCATCGAGAGGGCCGCGCCGAAGCTCATCCAGTCATCGACGCCGTTGCCGCCGCCGAGGTCACCGCCGGGGGCGAACACGTCCCCGGTACCGGTGATCAGCAGTCCGGCCAGATCCGGGTCCGCCTCGACGTGGGTGACCGCGTACCGGATGCCGAAGTACATCGCCGGGGTCATCGCATTGCGGGCCTCGGGGCGATCCAGGGTGACCACGCCGAACGGGCCCTGCCGCTCGAACTTCAGATACGGCGTGCCCAGCCAGTCGCCTTCGGGCGGTCGTGGGGTCAGTCCCTGAGTCATGCTGGCGACTATAACGCCAACGGTATCGCCTTCAGTTGCTCGTATCAGTGCGTCAGGACGGCATCGATGTCAGCGGCCGACGGCGCGCAGTTGCCGGCCCCGCGCACCAAGGTGGCCAGTGCTCCGGCCGCACATGCGCGGCGCAGGGCCTGCTCGTGGCCGGCGGTCCACCCCGCGGCCAGCACCCCGGCGAACACGTCACCGGCCCCGGCGGTGTCCAGCGCCCGCACCGACGGGGACGGCACGTCGAAGCGTTCGTCGTCGCCCAGATAGCTGGCTCCACGTGCGCCCCGGGTGATCACCAGATGCCGCACCGGCCAGTGCCAGTCGGACGCCTCGGTCTCGTTCACCACCACCACGTCGACCAGTTCCGACAACGCCAGCAGATGATGGGCCGGCGTCCCTCCCGGCGATGCGTTGAGCATCACCACCGCCCCGGCTGCCCGGGCCAGCTTGGCCGCGGCGATCGCCGTCGTCACCGGGATCTCCAACTGGATCAAGGTGACCTCGCTCCAGACGATGGCCGAGCGGGCCGCCGCGGAATCCACCTCGAGCCGCGAGTTGGCGCCCGGCGCCACCACGATGCAGTTCTCCCCGACAGCGTCGACGAGGATCGCGGCCGACCCGCTCGGGCCGGGCACACACGCCACGGCATCGGCGCCGACTCCGTTTGCCTGGAGATGACGGCGCAGGATCGCGGCGGCTGGGTCGTCACCCACCGCGGCCACCAGCTCGACGTCGGCGCCGGCCCGCGCGGCGGCCACCGCCTGGTTGCCGCCCTTGCCGCCGGGCGCCGACGACAGCGACGACGCGAGCACCGTCTGTCCTGGGCGCGGCAGCGCACCGACGGTGAACGTGAGATCGGCGTTGATACTCCCGACGACGCAAACCCGCGCTGCGGCCATAGATAAAAAGGCTAACCGGGCCGGGCCGTCAGTGGCGGCTGACACCTGTCGAAGGACGTCAACTCCTCCGATACGCTGGCTAGATGAGCGTTCAGACAGAGTCACCGACGACTGCGGTGCCGCACGCCGACCTGCGCGATCAGGTGCACGAGGCGGCGCGTCGGGCGCGAGTCGCCGCCCGCGTCCTGGGCACCCTGAGCGCCGAGACCAAGAACCGCGCGCTGCATGCCGCCGCCGACAGCGTGCTCGCCCATGTTCACGAGATCCTCGCCGCCAACGCCGCCGATGTCGAGGCCGCGCGTGAGGCCGGGACCCCTGAGTCGATCCTGGACCGCCTGGCGCTCAACCCGCAGCGGGTCGACGGCATCTCCGCCGGTCTGCGCCAGGTCGCCGGGCTGCCCGATCCGGTCGGCGAGGTGTTGCGCGGCCGCACCCTGCCCAATGGCCTGCAACTGCGTCAGCAGCGGGTACCGCTCGGCGTCGTCGGTATGGTCTACGAGGGCCGGCCCAACGTCACGGTCGATGCCTTCGGGCTCACCCTGAAATCGGGCAATGCCGCTCTGCTGCGCGGCAGTTCGTCTGCGGTCCGTTCCAATGAGGCACTCGTGACGGCGCTGCGTTCTGCGCTGGCAGCGGAGGGCCTGCCGCTGGACGCCGTGCAACTGCTGCCCAGCCATGACCGCGCCAGTGTCACCCACCTGATCCAGGCCCGCGGTCTGGTCGATGTGGTTATCCCGCGTGGGGGAGCCGGCCTGATCGAGGCCGTGGTGCGCGACGCCCAGGTGCCCACCATCGAGACCGGTGTCGGCAATTGCCATGTCTACGTTCATTCCTCGGCCGACATCGACGTGGCCGAGAAGATCCTGCTGAACTCCAAGACCCGGCGTCCCAGCGTCTGTAATGCCGCCGAGACCCTGCTCGTGGACGAGGCGCTGAAGGCGAGCGCGCTGCCCCGGCTGACCGCCGCGCTGCGCGAGGCCGGGGTGACCGTGCACGCCGACCCCACCGACGAAGAGTTGCACACCGAGTTCCTCTCGATGGACATCGCCGTCGCGGTGGTCGACGGGCTCGACGCCGCGATCGCCCACATCAACGAGTACGGCACGGGTCACACCGAGGCCATCGTGACAACGGATCTTGCTGCGGCCCAACGCTTCACCGAACAGGTGGACGCGGCCGCGGTGATGGTCAACGCGTCCACCGCGTTCACCGACGGAGAGCAGTTCGGTTTCGGCGCAGAGATCGGCATCTCCACCCAGAAGCTGCATGCCCGCGGACCCATGGGCCTGCCCGAACTGACCTCGACCAAATGGATCGTGTGGGGAGACGGTCAGACCCGCCCGGCCTAGGCGCCGACCAGACAGAGACCAGGAGACCACATGAGCGTGCCCGCTCGCCCCGCTCCGTTGTTCGCCGACATCGACGATGTCGCGCGGCGCCTGGCGGAGACCGGATACCTGCCCGATACCGCTACCGCCACAGCGGTTTTCCTCGCCGACCGGCTGGGTAAGCCGCTGCTCGTGGAGGGGCCCGCGGGGGTCGGCAAGACTGAGCTGGCCCGCGCGGTGGCAGCGACCACCGGCTCCGAACTGGTCCGCCTGCAGTGCTACGAGGGCGTCGACGAGGCTCGCGCCCTCTACGAGTGGAACCACGCCAAGCAGATCCTGCGGATCCAGGCCGGCCAGACCGCGAACGGCGGCGACTGGGACCAGACCAAGATGGACGTGTTCAGCGAGGAGTTCCTGCTGACCCGCCCGCTGCTCACCGCGATCAAGCGCACCGACCCGACCGTGCTGCTGATCGACGAGACGGACAAGGCTGACATCGAGATCGAGGGCCTGCTGCTGGAGGTGCTCTCCGATTTCGCGGTGACCGTCCCCGAACTCGGCACGATCACCGCGGAGCGGCCGCCGTTCGTGCTGCTCACCTCGAATGCCACCCGTGAGCTCTCCGAGGCGCTCAAGCGTCGCTGCCTGTTCCTGCACATCGACTTCCCGGATCCGGACCTGGAGCGCCGCATCCTGCTGTCCCGGGTGCCCGAACTACCCGAGCACATCGCAGGAGAGCTGGTGAAGATCATCGGCGTGATGCGCGGTATGCAGCTCAAGAAGGTGCCGTCGGTCGCCGAGACCATCGACTGGGGCCGCACGGTGCTGGCCCTGGGCCTGGACACCATCGACGACGAGATGATCGCCGCCACCCTCGGTGTGGTGCTCAAACACCAGTCCGACCAGGTCAAGGCTGCCGGCGAGCTCAGGCTCAACTGATGACCCCGCGCCGGGTTCGACCGCCCCAGCCGCTGGCCCCGCACGGCCTGCCCGGGCACCTCGTCGAGTTCGTCGAAGCCCTTCGCGGGCAAGGAATCTCGGTCGGCCCGTCGGAAACCGTGGATGCCGGTCGGGTGATCACCGTGCTCGGGTTGGGCAATCGTGAAGCGCTGCGCGAGGGCATTGCGTGCGCGGTGCTGCGGCGCCCCGACCACCGCGAGACCTACGACGCGATGTTCGACCTGTTCTTCCCGGCTGCGCTGGGCGCACGCACCGTGCTCGAGGACGAGGACGAGGGCGACACAGGTGGTGAGGATCGGCTGCAGCTGCCGCCCGAGGACATCGAGGCGATGCGCGACGCGTTGGTGAAGATGCTGGCCGACAACGAGGACCTGGCCAACCTCGACGACCGGATGGCGGCGATGATCGCCAGGATCGTCGAGGCCTACGGCCGCTACAACTCCAGCCGTGGCCCGTCGTACTCGTCGTATCAGGCGCTCAAGGCCATGAGCCTCGACGATCTCGAGGGTCGGCTGCTGGCCGGGCTGCTCGCCCCCTACGGCGACGAGCCCACGCCGACCCAGGAGGAGATCGCCAAGGCCCTGGCCGCGCAGCGCATCTCCCAGCTGCGCAAGATGGTCGAGTCCGAGACCAAGCGCCGCACCGCCGAGCAGTTGGGCCGCGACCACGTGCAGATGTACGGGGTGCCGCAGCTGGCCGAGAACGTCGAGTTCCTGCGCGCCTCCGGTGAGCAGCTCCGTCAGATGCGCAAGACCGTGCAGCCGCTGGCCCGCACGTTGGCGACCCGGCTGGCGGCCCGGCGCCGCCGCTCCCGGTCCGGCGAGATCGACCTGCGCAAGACGCTGCGCAAGTCGATGTCCACCGGCGGTGTGCCGATCGACGTGGTGCTCAAGAAACCGCATCCGGCCCGTCCCGAGCTCGTGGTGCTCTGCGATGTATCCGGGTCGGTGGCCGGGTTCAGCCACTTCACCCTGATGCTGGTCTCGGCGCTGCGCCAGCAGTTCTCCCGGGTGCGCGTCTTCGCCTTCATCGACACCACCGACGAGGTCACCGACATGTTCGGGCCGGAGGCCGATCTGGCGGTGGCGGTGCAGCGCATCACCCGTGAGGCGGGCGTCTACACCCGCGACGGGCACTCGGACTACGGCCACGCCTTCGTATCATTCCTGGACAAGTACCCCAACGTGCTGTCGCCGCGCAGCTCGCTGCTGGTGTTGGGCGATGGTCGGAACAACTACCGCAACCCCGAGACGGCGCTGCTGGCACACATGGTGTCGGCCAGCCGTCACGCGCACTGGCTCAACCCGGAGCCCAAGCACCTGTGGGGCAGCGGGGATTCCGCGGTGCCGAAATACCTCGAAACGATCCCGATGCACGAGTGCCGCTCGGCCAAGCAGCTGGCCGCGGTGATCGACGGGTTGCTGCCGGTCTGAGCCCGCGCATCGCATCGCCCCTGTGCCGGCTGGGTTCGCGCGGGTGCCGGCCGACGTCAGCGCTCCCGTAAGCTGCCTCTTTGTGGCAAGACGGCGCAGGCTGGGCGTGATGGGCGGGACATTCGATCCCGTCCACAACGGGCACCTGGTCGCGGCGAGTGAGGTCGCGGACCTGTTCGAGCTCGACGAGGTGGTGTTCGTCCCGACCGGTCAGCCGTGGCAGAAACACGACCGGCGGGTCAGCGCCGCCGAGGACCGGTATCTGATGACGGTGATCGCGACCGCGTCCAACCCGCGATTCTCGGTCAGCCGGGTCGACATCGATCGGGGCGGGGCGACCTACACCAAGGACACCCTGCGTGACCTGCGTGATCTGAATGCCGACACCGACCTGTACTTCATCACCGGAGCCGATGCCCTGGCATCGATCCTGTCCTGGCAGAACTGGGAAGACCTCTTCTCCATGGCCAGGTTCGTCGGTGTCAGCCGGCCGGGCTACGAGCTCGACGGTGACCATATCGAGGCGGCGCTGCGTGAGCTGCCACCGGAAGCGTTGACGTTGGTCGAGGTGCCTGCACTGGCGATCTCCTCCAGCGACTGCCGTAAGCGCGCCTCCGAAGGCCGGCCGATCTGGTACCTGGTGCCCGACGGCGTGGTCCAGTACGTGACCAAACGCGGGTTGTACTCCGCAGACGGGAAGGGTGAACACATCATGGAGCCGGTTCGATGAGCGCGACCGACGAGGCCGTCGCAATGGCGACGGTGGCCGCCCAGGCTGCCTCGGCCAAGTTGGCCGACGATGTGGTGGTGATCGACGTGTCGGGCCAGTTGGTGATCACCGACTGCTTCGTCATCGCGTCAGCCTCCAACGAACGCCAGGTCAACGCGATCGTCGACGAGGTCGAGGACAAGATGCGGCTGGCCGGGTACAAGCCCGCGCGCCGCGAGGGCACCCGCGAGGGGCGCTGGACGCTGCTCGACTACGTCGACATCGTGGTGCACATCCAGCACCAGGACGAGCGGGAGTTCTACGCCCTCGAACGGCTGTGGCGGGACTGCCCGACGGTTCCGGTCGAACTTGGTGGGCCGGCGGACCCGGAGTTGGCGGAATGAGGGCGCGATGAAGGTCCGTCGGTTGGTGCTGTTGCGCCACGGCCAGACCGAGTACAACGCGGGCAGCCGGATGCAGGGTCAGCTCGACACCGAGCTGTCCGATCTCGGCCGCGACCAGGCCGCCGCGGCTGCCGAGGTGCTCGCCAAGCGTCAGCCGCTGTTGATCGTGTCCTCGGACCTCAAGCGCGCCCTCGATACCGCGGTGACCCTCGGTGATCGTGCCGGGATCCCGGTACAGGTGGACAAGCGGTTGCGTGAGACGCACCTGGGGGATTGGCAGGGCCTGACCCACCAGGAAGTCGACACGATGGCACCGGGCGCTCGCGAAGCCTGGCGCGAGGATGCGCGGTGGGCACCGCACGGTGGTGAAAGCCGGGTCGACGTGGCCGACCGCAGTGTTCCGGTGGTAGCCGAACTTGTTGCCGGACAGCCGGAATGGGGTCTGGATGGTTCAGACCGCCCCGTCGTGCTGGTCGCTCACGGCGGGTTGATCGCGGCGCTGACCGCGGGCCTTCTCGGTCTGCCGGTGGACAACTGGCCGGTGCTCGGCGGCATGGGGAACGCCAGTTGGGTTCAGCTGTCCGGACATTCGGGAGACACCGCCGACGAGTCGGATATGGATGCGATCCGCTGGCGGCTGGATGTCTGGAATGCCTCGGCACAGGTGGCCAACGATGTCCTCTGATCACGAGCCGTCAGCGTCCTCGCGTAACGGCCGCCCGACACTGCTCGTGTTCTGTGATTCTCTTTCGTATTTCGGCCCGACCGGCGGTCTACCGTCCGACGATCCGCGGATCTGGCCCAACATCGTTGCCGAGCAGTTGGGCTGGGACGTCGAGCTCATCGGTCGCATCGGCTGGACCACCCGTGACGTCTGGTGGGCTTCGACCCAGGATCCGCGGGCGTGGGCGGCCTTGCCGCGTGCCGGCGCGGTGGTATTCGCCACCAGCGGAATGGATTCGCTGCCCTCGCCGCTGCCGACGGCGCTGCGTGAGTTGATCCGGTATGTGCGGCCGGCGTGGCTGCGGCGCTGGGCACGGGACGGCTACGGCTGGATCCAACCGCGGTTGTCGCCTGTCGCCCGCGCGGCGCTGCCACCGCATGTGACGGTCGAGTACCTGGAGATGACTCGCAACGCCATCGATTTCAACCGGCCGGGTATTCCGGTGGTGGCCTCGCTGCCCTCTGTGCACATCGCCGACACCTACGGCAAGGCCCATCACGGGCGTGAGCCCACGGTCAAGGCGATCTCGGCCTGGGCCCAGGAGCATGACGTGCCGTTGGTGGATCTCAAGGCCGCCGTGGCGGACGAGGTCCTCAGCGGGCGGGGCAATCCCGACGGCATCCACTGGAATTTCGAAGCTCACCGGGCGGTGGCCGAGTTGATGCTCAAGGGGCTGGCCGCTGCTGGTGTGCCACAACTGGATTCCACCGACTGACGATGGCGGTCATGGTAGTGACCGACTCGACGTCGCGGTTGCGACCTGAGTTGTGTGAGCAGTGGGGAATCCGGCAGGTGCCGTTGCACATCCTCGACGACGGCAATGACTGGCGCGAAGGTCTTGATCCGATGCCGTCGGGCATCTATGAGCGGGCGCGGGTCACCACGTCGGGGGCCTCGCCGGCCGACCTCGCCGACACCTATCGGCAGGCGCTGGCCGACAGCGGCGGTGATGGTGTTGTCGCAGTGCATATTTCGGCCGCGCTCTCGAGCACCTACAGCACGGCTGCGGCTGTGGCCCGCGAGATCGGGCAGGCCGTCCGGGTGGTGAACTCCCGAGCGGCAGCAATGGGGGTGGGCTTCGTCGCTCTGGCCGCCGCCGAATCAGCCCGTGGCGGAGGAACACTCGACGCTGTCGAGGCCGCGGCTCGTGCCGCGGTACCGCGAGGGCAGGCGTTCATCGTCGTGCACCGTCTCGACAACCTGCGGCGCAGTGGCCGGATCGGTGCGGCGGCATCGTGGCTGGGCACCGCGCTGTCGCTCAAACCGCTGCTGCGCCTGGATGTCGATGGCCGGTTGGTGCTCTCGCAACGTATCCGGACGATTTCGAAAGCACATGCGGCACTTGTCGATCAGATCGTCGACGCGGCGGGCGACCGCGCTGTGAGCGTCGTGGTCCACCATGTCGACAACCCGGACGGGGCCGAGGAGATCGCCGAGGCGCTCACCGGCCGCCTGCCGCACCTGCGGTCGCTGTCGGTGACCGACATGGGCGCGGTGCTGGCCGTTCATGTGGGTGGTGGCGCGGTCGGTGCGTGCGTATCGGTCGACGAGCCCGAGTGAACCGGTAGTCCAAACTACCGTTGACCGTGAATATCGGTAAGTCTACACTTACCGATATGGCATCTGCTGCCTCGGTGCTCGATGCGCTCGGGGACCACACCCGTCGGTCCATTCTCGAGATCCTCCTCGAGGGGCCGATGGCGGTTGGGGTGCTTGCCGACCAGCTACCGGTCTCCCGACCTGCTGTCTCCCAGCATCTGCGGGTACTCAAGGATGCCGAGCTGGTGTTGGAGTCTGTCGTGGGCGCCCGGCGGCTATACCGAATAGACCCGGGCGGATTAGCGGTGGTGCGCAATTACCTGGACCGGTTCTGGGAAACCACGCTCGACAATTTCGCACTGCTGGCCGAGGCCGAGGCCGAGAAGAGCCGGGAGGAGAACTGATGGACACCCAATCAGCTGCTGAGTCACAGGTAGTGCGGTCGGTGACCGTGCCGTTGAGTCGCCAGCGAACATTCGAACTGTTTGCCACCCGCATGGGCGAGTACTGGCCGCGTGAGCATTCCATCGCGACCGTGCCACGAGAAGACATGGTGATCGAGCCGCGGGTGGGTGGCCGCTGTTTCGAGCTCGGCGAGGACGGCAGCGAATGTGACTGGGGTCGGGTCGCGGTGTGGGAGCCGCCGAGTCGTCTGGTGCTGCTGTGGCAGATAAACGCGGACTGGAAGTTCGATCCCGACTTCGAAACCGAGGTCGAAGTGACCTTCAGCGAGCTGGAACCGGGGCGCACCCGACTCGATCTGACACACCGGAACCTCGACCGCTACGGAGACCGTGCCGCGGAAATCCGGTCAGCACTGGACTCGCCCGATGGCTGGACCGCGATCCTCGACGCTTTCGTTCGGTGCGCCATCGGCGCTGCACCACAATGACTTTCGGTGCCGGCGGCGCGGTCGGTGCCCGGATTGCCGTGGAGGACGGGCAACGGAACGGCCCGACTCTGTGCGGGGTATGCCACGGCTCGCGCAGCGGCTGCGCCCCTGAAAACCATGGGCGCGCGTTCTAGCCGGCGAAGCGGCCGGTGATCGGCGGCAGGTCCTTGAGCGTGACGATCCCAGGTGCGGCGGCAACGACCGCGGGCACCGCATTGGTGACCGGCAGCGCGGTGTAGATCATGCCCAGCCCGTTGAGGCTGACTTCGCTCCAGTCCTTCGACGGCAGGCAGTAAACGACGGTGCGCATGTTGGGGACGCCGAACACCTGGATCACGTGACCGTGCGCCACCGGCTTCGGTGGGGTGACGTGATTTCCCATGATCCAGTTGAACCCGACGCTGACGACGTTCTTGTCGCCCACCCAGCCGCGGTGGTAGCCGTACACGCTGGCCACCGTGCCTTTGGGGATCTGCATGAAACCGAGATCGCTGTCGTCGGTGGCGGCGGTGAACTCCACGTCGAAGGTGATCCGGTCCAGCTTGGCGCCGATGGCGTCGGCCATCATCGCCGCCGACTCGGCGAACACTTCACTTTCCAGGCGGACGTTCTCAGCCAGCCCCGGGGTGGCGGGGTCCTGGCCGAAACCCATCGCAGCCATGGTTCCGGCCGATTCGTACACCCCGCAGTCGACCGATTCGGTGATACGGATTTCGTCGACGCTCTCGCATGCGCTGGACAGCACCATGCCCATCATGTTGGTCAGGCCGGGGTGTGCGCCGCTGCCGAAGATCGTGGAATTACCTGCCTCACACGCCTTCTGGATGCGTGCCAGGTCCTCGGGGGTCTGCTTGCCGCCGGTGATCCAGGCCGCGGTGGAACACACGTTCACCCCCGCTTCCAGCAGCGCGACGAGTTCGTCGACGCTGGGCCAGATGGGGTTGTAGCAACAGGCATCGGGCTTGAGCGCGATCAGTTCGTCGATGTCGTTGGTGGCTTTGATGCCGGTGGGTTCCGGCCAGCCGGCGAGTTCCGCGGCGTCGACTCCGACCTTTTTGGCGCCGTACGCGTACACGCCGACCAGTTCCATGTCGTCGCGGCCGATGATCGCGTGCAGCGAGCGTCGTCCGATGTTGCCGGTGGTCCATTGGATGACCCGAATCGGCTTACCCGCTGCGGTCATGATCGCCTCCCTCGCTGAGCCCTGCGCTGGACTCTAGACACTATCGGGGACTTGTTCACCACCGGTAGGCACACCGCCCGGTCGTCGTTCTGGCGGGAGGCGGACCGCCGTCGCACAATCGAAGTACGGGGCACGCTCGCCCCGGCGAAGCCATGAATCGAGGTCGGATCATGGACATGCTCTACGTGGTCGCGTCAATGGGTGTCGGCGCCATCGCCCTGTTCTGGCTCGGCGTGAGCAACATCCGCGTGGTCAGACAGTACGAGCGGGGCGTCGTGTTCCGGTTGGGCCGGGTCCGGGACAACGTCAGGCAACCCGGTCTGACGATGCTGATTCCGGTCGCCGACCGGTTGCAGAAGGTCAACATGCAGATCATCACGATGCCGATCCCTGCCCAGGATGGCATCACCCGCGACAACGTCACCGTGCGTGTCGACGCGGTCATCTACTTCAAGGTGATCGACCCGGTGCGGGCCGTGGTCGACGTCCAGGACTACATGTCGGCGATCGGCCAGGTGGCCCAGACTTCGCTGCGGTCGATCATCGGCAAGAGCAATCTGGACGACCTCCTGTCCAACCGGGAGCGGCTCAATCAAGGCCTGGAACTGCTCATCGACAACCCTGCGGTGGGCTGGGGGATACACATCGACCGGGTCGAGATCAAAGATGTCGTACTGCCGGATTCGATGAAGCGGTCGATCGCGCGTCAGGCCGAGGCCGAGCGGGAACGGCGGGCCCGCGTCATCACCGCGGACGGCGAACTTCAGGCGTCAGAAAAGCTCGCCGCGGCTGCCGATGTGATGGCGGCTGAGCCGGCGGCCCTGCAACTGCGGCTGCTGGAAACGGTCGTCGAAGTGGCCGCGGAGAAGAACTCCACTGTGGTGCTGCCGTTCCCGGTGGAACTGCTGCGCTTCCTGGAGCGGGCCACGCCGCCTCCGTCCCCCAACGGTGCAGCGGGTAGATAATTCACAGCGCGAGATTCATCCACAGCCGGCCGGTGCCGAAGGTTCGGAAGCCTGGAACCGTCGTGAACGGCACCTACCGTCGCGGGCATGGGTACCGATTTGGCGGTGGAGCGGCTCCGTCGCCTGCGTGGCGGCCGACCGGACGACGGGGATGATCGCGACGCCGGGGGCGAGGACAGGTCAGACCGGGACACCGCGTCTGAGAGTGCGCTGTCGAGATGGCTGCCCGATACGTCCCCGGGGGACGGGCCCGGGTGGTTGGCCGGGGTGCGCGCCGATCCCGGCCGCGCCGGGGCGCTGGCGCTGGCCGGCGTCGGGGTACTGGCGATCCTGATCACTGTCTTCGCCCTGATCCGCCAGCGGCCACCACCGGTCGCCTCGGCGAATCTTCCACCGGTACAGATGGTTTCGTCAGCTGCCCCGACACCGCCGGGCAACGCCCCCGGAGGGCCGGTGGTGGTCAGCGTGGTCGGCCTGGTGCACAAACCGGGCCTGGTGACCCTGCAGTCCGGGGCGAGGATCGCCGACGCGCTGGAGGCCGCCGGCGGGCCGCTCGACGGAGCCGACCTGATCGGGTTGAACATGGCCCGCCGGGTCGGTGACGGTGAACAGATCGTGGTCGGCATCGACGCGCCACCTGGTCAACCGGCGACCATGGGCAGCTCGGTCGCGGGTGAGGCTCCGGTGTCCCCTTCGCGTGGTGCCCCCGCTCCTGCGTCCGGCGCGCCGTCGGGGCCCGTGGACCTCAACACCGCCACCGTGGAGGACCTTGACGCGCTGCCCGGCGTCGGCCCGGTGACCGCCGAGGCGATCGTGGCCTGGCGGGCTGCGCACGGCCGGTTCGACAGTGTCGATCAGCTCGGCGACGTCGACGGGATCGGGCCGGCGCGGCTGGAGAAACTGCGTGGGCTGGTCCGGGCGTAATGGTCAGAGCAGGGATGGTTCCGGCAGTGACGGCCCGGTCGGCGATGTGTGGGCCGAGGGGCAGTCCCTGGATCTGCGGATCGTCCCGGCCGCCCTGACCGCGTGGTCGGTCTCGGCGGCCGGAATCGTCTGGCACCCCGGTGCCGCGGTCGTGGTGGGCCTCGGCGCGGTGGGGTTGACCTGGCTGGCCGCGCGATGGGGCGGCAGGCATGACCCGGCGGCCGCTCAGCCGATCGCGGCCGCGGTTGTGGCTGTCGCGGCCGTGGCGGCCGGGTTCGCCATGGCGGTCGGACTACGTGTGCATCAGGTCGAGCATCACCCGATCGGCCGGCTCTACGGCGCGGCCGTGACGGTCGAGGTGGTTCCCGGGGAGACCCCGCGGGTGATCAAAGGGGGTCGGCTGATGTTCCGCGCCGCGCTGCGTGAGGTTGACCAGGTCCCGATGTCGGGTCGGGTCCTGGTGTTCGCCCCATCGTCGTTCGGTCAGGCCGGCCCGGGGATTCCGGTGCGGTTCCGGGCCACTGTGAGACGCCAGGACCGCAAGGATCTGAGTGTGGCGGTGCTGGCGGCATCGGGTCAGCTGTCGCTGGGGGAGGCTTCAGCCGTGCAACGTGTTGCGGCGCAGACGCGTTCGCGCTTCGCGGAGGCGGCACGTGCGGTGCTGCCCGCCGACCAGGCCGCCATGCTGCCTGCGCTGGTGCTCGGGGACACCTCGGCGGTCACCGGTACGACCACCGCGCAGTTCCGCACAGCGGGTCTCACACATCTGACCGCGGTGTCGGGGGCCAACGTGACGATCGTGTGCGGCGCGCTGTTGCTGAGCGCCGCACTGGTCGGGCCGAGGGTGGCAGCGGTCCTGGCCGGGGCCGGTCTGGTCGGCTTCGTCATCGTCGTGCAGCCCTCGGCCAGTGTGTTGCGGGCCGCGGTGATGGGCGCGGTGACGCTGCTCGCGGTGTTGACCCACCGGCGGCGGCAAGCGGTGCCTGCACTGGCAGCCAGCGTGATCGCGTTGATGATCGCCGCCCCCGAACTTGCGGTCGACGTCGGGTTTGCGCTGTCGGTGTGCGCCACGGCGGGCATCGTCGTCCTGGCTCCGGTGTGGTCGCGCCGGCTGCAGGACCGGGGTTGGCCGCGCCCGGTGGCGGCGGCGGTCAGCGTCGCGGTGGTGGCCCAATTGGTCACGGCCCCGCTGGTGGCCGGGATCTCGGGAACCGTCAGCCTGGTGGCGGTGGGCGCCAACCTCGCGGTGGCCGGGGTGATTCCGCCGATCACGATTCTCGGCACGGCGGCCGCGGTGTGTGCGGACATCTGGCCGGGCGGTGCGCAGCTGCTGATCCGGTTCACCGGGCCCGAGCTGTGGTGGCTGCTGTCGGTGGCGCGGTGGGCGTCGGCGTGGCCGGCGGCCGCGCTGCCGTCGCCCTCGGGCCTGGCCGGTGTGGTGTCGGTGGCCCTCGGCGGTGTGGCATTGACGGTGCTGTGGCGGCTGCCCTTGGTACGCCGCGGGCTGGCCGTGTTGGTGTTCGGCCTGCTGGCCTGGACGCTGGCGGGCCAGGTGGTAGGAGCTGTCGGGTCGGCGTGACACGATCATCGGTGTGACTCAACAGATCGACGGTCTGCACCTGGTTCTCGGCGATGAGGAACTGCTGGTCGAACGAGCGGTAGGGGCGGTGCTGCGGGCGCTGCGCCAGCAGGCGGGATCTGACGACGTCCCGGTGGACCGAATGCGGGCCGGCGAGGTCAGCACCAGCGAGCTCGCCGAGCTGCTGAGCCCGTCGTTGTTCGCCGAGGAGCGTCTGGTGGTGCTGGAGGCGGCCGCCGAGGCGGGTAAGGATGCCGTGGCCCTGATCGCCTCGGCCGCAGCCGATCTGCCGCCCGGCACGGTGCTGCTGGTCATCCACTCCGGTGGCGGGCGGGCCAAGGCGCTGGCTGATCAGCTGAAAAAGATTGGTGCACAAGTGCATCCGTGCGCGAAGATCACCAAGCCCGCCGAGCGCGCGGATTTCGTGCGTGCCGAGTTCCGCGCACTGCGGGTCAAGGTCTCCGATGACACGGTCACCGCGGTGCTCGACGCGGTCGGATCGAACATCCGGGAGCTCGCCGCGGTGTGCTCACAGTTGGTGGCCGACACCGCCGGCCAGGTCGACGCGGTCGCGGTGCGTCGCTATCACAGCGGCAAGGCCGAGGTGAAGGGCTTCGACATCGCCGACAAGGCGGTCACCGGAGATGTCGCGGGGGCCGCCGAGGCGTTGCGGTGGGCGATGCTGGCCGGTGAGCCGCACGTGGTGTTGGCCGACGCGCTGGCCGAGGCGGTGCACACGATCGCGCGGGTGGGGCCGCTGTCGGGGGATCCGTACCGGCTTGCCGGTGAACTGGGGATGCCGCCGTGGCGGGTGCAGAAGGCGCAGAAGCAGGCGCGCCGATGGTCGCGCGACTCGGTGGCCGAGGCCATGCGGGTGGTCGCCACCCTCAATGCAGACGTAAAGGGCGCAGCGGCAGATGCCGACTACGCCCTTGAGACAGCGGTACGCCGGGTGGCGGAACTCGCCACCCGGTGAACCGGGAAACTACTTCGGGTGGAACCGGGGGATCAGAGCTTGTTCAGCGCCAGGGCCAGAGCCGACTTCTTGTTGGCGGCCTGGTTGGCGTGGATGACGCCCTTGCTGGCGGCCTTGTCGAGCTTGCGGCTGGTGGTCGCCAGCAACTCGGCGGCCTTGTCCTTCTCGCCCGCCTCGACGGCCTCGCGGAAGCTGCGCACAGCCGTACGCAGCGACGACTTCACGGACTGGTTACGCAGCCGACGACGCTCGTTGGTGAGGATGCGCTTTTCCTGCGACTTGATGTTGGCCACGTAAAAATTCCTTCGTAATTCTCTAGCTGGGGTTACCGAAGTCTGGGTGCGCACACCCGCACTGCGGGCAGCGACTGTTCAGGGTACCAGCGAGACGTCTGAACTCCCAAAGCGGTGCAGCCGAAACGTCAGGCGCCGATGCGCCGTTTTTCGACTCCAATACCACCTCATCCGCCCTTTGGCCTGCTGAAACGGGCTCGATCATTGACCCGGCGAAACCCGGCCAGGTGCGGCAGCATGATGAGGGTGAGCCTGAGAACTGTCCGTACGCAAGGGGCCGAGTCGAACGGGTCGAGGCGGGCCGGCCAACGTGCCGGGTCGGCGCGACGCGTCAAACATCAGGGCATCTTCGACGGCTACAACCAGCTGGGCCGTTACTCGGAGGCATACGACGAGATGTTCGACGCCGCCGGCAACGTCCGCGGCCCGTACAAGGGCATCTTTGCCGAGCTTGCTCCGTCGGACGCGTCGGAGCTGCGGTCGCGGTCGGACGCGCTGGGCCGGGCGTTCATCGATCAGGGCATCACGTTCTCGCTGTCCGGCCAGGAACGGCCGTTCCCGCTGGACCTGGTGCCGCGGGTGATCTCGGCGGCGGAATGGTCCCGGCTGGAACGTGGCATCACCCAGCGGGTCAAGGCACTCGAGATGTATCTGGACGACATCTACGGAGAACAGGAGATCCTGCGCGACGGCGTCATACCCCGCCGACTGGTCACCTCGTGCGAGCACTTCCACCGTGAGGCCGCCGGCATCGTCCCGCCGAATGGCGTGCGCATCCACGTCGCGGGTATCGACCTGATCCGCGACGACAAGGGCGACTTCCGGGTGCTCGAGGACAACCTGCGATCGCCGTCGGGGGTGTCCTACGTGATGGAGAACCGGCGCACCATGGCGCGCGTCTTCCCGAACCTGTTCGCCACCCATCGGGTGCGTGCCGTCGGCGACTACTCCTCGCACCTGCTGCGGGCGCTGCGCAACGCCGCGCCCACCAACGTCGCCGACCCCACCGTCGTGGTGCTCACACCGGGCGTCTACAACTCCGCCTACTTCGAACACTCGCTGCTGGCCCGGCAGATGGGCGTCGAACTGGTCGAGGGCCGCGATCTGTTCTGCCGCGACAACGCCGTCTACATGCGCACCACCGAAGGCGAGCGCCAGGTCGACGTGATCTACCGCCGCATCGACGACACATTCCTGGACCCGATGCAGTTCCGCCCGGACTCGGTCCTCGGGGTGGCCGGGCTGCTCAACGCCGCCCGCGCGGGCAACGTGGTGATCTCCAGTGCGGTGGGGAACGGGGTCGGTGACGACAAACTCGTCTATACCTACGTGCCGACCATCATCGAGTACTACCTGGGCGAGAAGCCGATCCTGGCCAACGTCGACACCTACCGCTGTTGGCTGGACACCGAACGCGAGGAAGTGCTCGACCGCATCGACGAGCTCGTCATCAAACCGGTCGAGGGCTCGGGCGGCTACGGCATCGTGTTCGGCCCGGACGCCTCGGAGAAGGAGTTGGCGGCGACCGCCAAGAAGATCCGTGCCGACCCGCGCGGTTGGATCGCCCAGCCGGTGATGCAGCTGTCCACGGTCCCCACCCAGATCGACAACAAGCTGGCGCCGCGGCACGTGGACCTGCGGCCGTTCGCGGTCAACGACGGCAACGACGTCTGGGTGTTGCCCGGCGGGCTGACCCGGGTGGCGCTGCCGGAAGGGTCCCTGGTGGTGAACTCCAGCCAGGGCGGCGGATCGAAGGACACCTGGGTGCTGGCGTCGCGGACATCGGCGGCGGATCGCGAGCTGGCCGCGGCCGAGGTGGTGCGGTCGCTGCCCAAATCCGCCAAGGGGCCAAAAGCCAATGGCGCGCCTGATGGTTCGTCGTCGCAACAACAGCAGTAGGGGGTGGGATTAGATGCTGGCGCGAAATGCCGAGTCGCTGTACTGGATCGGACGTTATGTGGAACGGGCCGACGACACCGCACGGATCCTCGACGTCACGGTCCATCAGTTGTTGGAGGACTCCAGCATCGACCCGGATGTCGCGTCGCGGACGCTGCTGCGGGTGCTCGGTATCGAACCGCCCACGCGGCGCCTGGACGTGTGGTCATTGACCGACATCGTGGCGTTCAGCCGTGGCAGCGGCGGCAATTCGATCGTCGACTCGATATCGGCTGCGCGCGAGAACGCCCGCGGCGCCCGCGAAGTCACGTCGACGGAGATCTGGGAGTGTCTCAACACCACCTACAACGCGCTGGCCGAGCGGGAGCGTGCGGCCAAACGTCTGGGCCCCCATGAGTTCCTGTCGTATGTCGAGGGGCGCGCGGCGATGTTCGCCGGGCTGGCCGATTCGACGTTGAGCCGCGACGACGGTTACCGCTTCATGGTGTTGGGCCGCGCGATCGAACGGGTCGACATGACCGTGCGGTTGTTGCTGTCGCGGGTCGGGGACAGCGGGTCGTCGCCGGCCTGGGTCACGTTGTTGCGCTCGGCCGGGGCCCACGACACGTACCTGCGTACCTACCGCGGCGTGCTCGAGGCCGGCCGGGTGGTCGAGTTCATGCTGCTGGACCGGCTGTTCCCGCGGTCGATCTTCTATTCGCTGCGGTTGGCCGAACACAGTCTCGACGAGCTGCTCAACCGGCCGCACAGCCGGCTCGGGGCCACCGCCGAGGCGCAACGGCTATTGGGCCGGGCTCGCAGCGAGCTGGAGTTCCTGCAGCCGGGCGCGGTGCTGGAATCCCTGGACGCCCGGCTGGCCGGGCTGCAGAAGACCTGCCGGGACGTCGGAGAAGCGTTGGCGCTGCAGTACTTCCACTCCGCGCCGTGGGTGGCCTGGACCGATGCCGGGCACCGGGATGCGGTTGTCATCGAGGAGGGTGAGGTCTAGATGTGGCGGCTACGGGTGGTGCACTCCACGGGATACGCCTACAAGTCGGCGGTGACCGCGTCCTTCAACGAGGCACGGCTGACGCCGCGTTCGGACTCGCGCCAGAACGTGATCCTGAACCGGGTCGAGACCATCCCGGCCACGCGGTCCTATCGGTATGTCGACTACTGGGGCACGGCGGTGACGGCATTCGATCTGCACGCCCCGCACACCGAGCTGGAGGTGTCGGGGTCCTCGGTGGTCGAGACCGAGGTCGCCGAGAAACCCGAGGAGCTGGTGAGCTGGGATGATCTGCGTTCGGAGGCGGTGATCGACCGGTTCGACGAGGTGCTCAGCCCGACGCACTACACCCCGCGCAGCAGGCGCATCGCGCGCGTGGGGCAGCGGATCGCCAAGGAACATGACCCGTTCGAGGCGGTGACGGCCGTGGCGCAGTGGGTGCGCAGCGAGCTCGACTATGTCTCGGGGACCACCGGGGTCCACTCCTCGGGCCTGGATGCTCTGCGCGAGGGCAAAGGGGTGTGTCAGGACTTCGCCCATCTTTCGCTGATCATGTTGCGGTCCATGGGAATTCCGGCCCGGTACGTCTCGGGTTACCTGCATCCTTCGCGCGAGGCGGTGGTGGGGGACACGATCGACGGGCAGAGCCACGCCTGGATTCAAGCCTGGACCGGCGGGTGGTGGCACTATGACCCGACCAACGACAGCGAGATCACCGAGCAGTACATCAGCGTCGGTGTGGGCCGGGACTACTCGGATGTGGCCCCGCTCAAGGGAATCTATTCGGGTGAAGGGTCGACGGATCTCGACGTGGTCGTGGAGGTCACCCGCCTGGCTTGACGCGGCCGCTGCCCGTGCGGCCCAGGTTGCGGAAGCCGGGGTGCACGTGCGGTGTCAGCCCCTGCTGATCGGCGAGAATCTGTAGCAGGGCGTGCAGCTCGTCGCGCTGTCCCGCGTCGAGCCCGGCGGTCAGCTGTTCATCGTGCCGCCGCGCCAGCTCCCCGATGCGGCGAAGCGCCTTCTTGCCCGCGGTGCTGAGGAACAACGCGTGGAGGCGGCGATCGTCGGGGTTGCGGCGGCGCTCGACGTAGCCGCGGTCCTCCAGATCGTCGACATAACTGACGACGCGACTGGGTAGCAGGCTCAACTGGGTGCTCAGGGACTGCTGGCTGAGCCCGGGTTGCGCTCCGATGGCGCGCAGTATTCCGGCATGCGGCGGGGTGAGCTCGATCGTCGCCATCTGTTCGGCGAACTGCGTCGCGGCCCGGTGGCCGAGCTGTGCCAACAGAAATGCCACGGTGTCGGGCCGTCCGTTCTCCACGGTCAAACCGTATCACGGCGAAATCGTTCAAAAATGAAAATATTCAGAGGGTTGAGTTCGATGCCGACCGGGCATATCGTTCAAGTCATGAACGATTCAACGGGAGATCGAATTCGCACCGACCGGCCGACCGGACGGCAGGGCGGACCGCCCTTGGCCCCGGTCGCGGCCGTATCCCTGACGCTGCTGCTGGCCGGACTCGCCGTCGGTGTTGCACTCGGCGGGGTGATGCCGTTGCCCTACGGCCCGGCGGCCGAGGTCGTTCGATACATCCACGACAACCACGCCGCGGTGCAGGCCAGTGCGGTCGGCACGTTCGCCGCCTCGGTGCCGCTGGCGATCTACGCCGCGACGGTCAGCACCCGCTTGCGGCAACTGGGCGTGACGGCGCCCGGGGCCACCATCGCGCTGGCCGGCGGCATTCTGGCAGCCGGCGCCCTCGCGTTGTCCGGACTGATCTGCTGGACCATGTCTCGGGCCGAGGTGGTCGTCGACGACGGTCTGATCCGTGCGCTGTACTACCTGGTGTTCCTCACCGGCGGTGTCGGGCACATCGTCGCGCTCGGCTTGCTGCTCGCCGGGATCGCGGTGCCCGGCCTCATCCTCGGGCTGCTGCCGCGGCCGGTGGCCTGGACCGGCTTGGCGATCGCCGCATTGGCCGAACTGGCCACGTTGGTGTTGATCTGGCCGGAATCCGCGGTGATCCTGCCGATCGCGCGGTTCACGGGTCTCATCTGGCTCATCGTCGTCGGCGCACTCCTGCCGGCGCGTCGGGCCGCGCGGAGCCGGTCGTGAAACTGAGCGTGAGCGTCACCAACTACTCGTGGCCGGACCCGATTCACGCGCGGTTGGCCTCCATCGCGAGCTTTCTCGACGGCACCGCTGTCGACACGCTGTGGGTGGCCGATCATCTGCTGCAAGCCGACCCCGCCAGTCCCATCGACGAACCGATGTTGGAGGCGTATACCGCGCTGGGGTTCCTCGCCGCGGCGACGAGCCGGATCCGGTTGGGCACCATGGTGACAGCGGCGACCTTCCGCGCGCCGGCGTTGTTGATCAAGGCCGTGACGACGCTCGACGTCCTCTCCAATGGCCGTGCCTGGCTGGGCCTCGGTGCGGGCTACAACGCGGCCGAAGCTACCGCGATGGGATTGTTCCTGCCGGGTGTCACAGAGCGGTTCGAGCGGATGACCGAGCTGCTGCAACTGGCCCAGCACATGTGGCGCGGTGACGAATCGGCCTTCCGGGGAGAACATTTGGCACTGCAACAGCCGGTCGGCAGTCCACGTCCCGTCACGCTGCCACACCCTCCGGTGTTGATCGGCGGCACCGGTGAGCGCCGCACACTGCGGCTCGTCGCGCAGTACGGCGACGCCTGCAACCTGTTCGACGTTCCCGACGGTGGCCGAGCCATCCGTCGTCAGCTCGAGGTACTGGACCGGCACTGCGCCGACATCGGGCGACCAGCCGACGCGGTGCACCGCACCGTCACTACCGGGCTCGAACCCGGTGAAACGGTGGCACAGCTGGTGCAGCGGTGCCGGGCGCTCACCGAACTCGGCCTGCAGCACGTCGTGCTGATCACCCGCGGACGTCCCTGGGCCGGTGCGGATCTCGACGTCGCTGCCAGGGCGGCCGATCAGCTGCGCGAGCGGGTACACACCCCGGGATGAACTTCGACCCGGTGCAGGTCGTCGCCCAGTTCGATCTGGCGGTCGAACACCGATGCGGCCAGCGCGCGCCAGTCGTCCTCGGTGCCCGCGGCGATCCCGGGAACATAGTGGGTGAGGATCAGGATCCCGACGCCGGCGCGGGTGGCGGTCGCCGCCGCCTCCTGCACCGAGGAGTGATAGTCGCAGATGTCGCGGATCCGTTGTTGCGGAAGCAATTCGATCAGGTCCTTGCGGATCACTGTGTGCACCAAGCCTCCTGCGCCGGCAGCCAGCGCATCCAGGCTGGGACACGGCACGGTGTCACCGGCCGCCACCACCGAGGCCCCGCCGTGTTCGATCCGAAACGCGATGGTCGGTGTCACCGGCCGGTGATCGGTAGGGGCGACCCGGATCTGCACACCGCCGTGGTCCCACACCACCGCGTCGGTGTATTCGTGGACCTCCACCCGCGGTGGACCGGTGAGGTCGGCGTGGTGGGCGATGCGATAGCCGATGTCGTGTCCGAATGCGCGCAGCGTCGCATCGACCACCTCGGCGGTTCCCGGCGGGCCGATGATCGGCAGGGGCGCTGCCTCCGGGGTGAACGTGCTGACCCAGCGGGTGATGATCACGTCGCCCAGGTCGGCGATGTGATCGCTGTGCAGGTGGGTCAGCAATAGCGCGCTGAGCTGGTTGGCGCCCGAGCCGATGGCGGCCAGACGCTGCAGCACCCCGCGGCCGCAGTCGATCAAAAACATCTGGTCACCCGCGCGCGCCAAGGTGGACGGTCCGGCCCGCTCCGGATCAGGAATCGGGCTACCGGTGCCGAGCAGCGTGACCTCGATCATGTGCTCATTCCTACTCGTCCCGGCACAAACAGGCGTGGCTTCTTTCTTACTGACCGTCACCGACCTAGCCTTATGTGAGGTGGATCACGATCGGAGGCTGCCGATGCGAATCGCGGACGTGCTGAAAAACAAGGGCACGGCGGTGGTGACGATTTCGCCGGAGACAACGGTGACCGAACTGCTGGCCGGGCTGACCGAGCTCAACATCGGTGCCATGGTGGTCATCGGTCCGGGTGGGCTGGCCGGGATCGTCTCGGAGCGTGATGTGGTGCGCAAGCTGCACGAGCGGGGCAGCAGCCTGTTGGCGCAGCCGGTGTCGGAGATCATGACCACGGTGGTGGCGACCTGCACGCCACGCGACACCGTGGATCACCTGAGTGCGCTGATGACCGAGAACCGCGTGCGCCACATCCCGGTGCTCGACGGTGGCCGGCTGGCCGGCATCGTCAGCATCGGCGACATCGTCAAGACCCGGATGGAAGAACTCGAGGCCGAGCAGGAACAGCTGCAGGCCTACATCACCCAGAGCCGTTGATCGCGCCGGGACGACGATCTCTGTCGCGAAACGGTCTGAGGCGTGTGCGATCGTGGGTTGGTGGCTGCCGTCGATGTCCGTCCCCCGAACAAGTCTGACGTGAAGCGGCTCGCCGCGGTGCTGGGCCGGGCCTTCCACGATGACCCGGTGATGGCATGGATCCTGGCTGACGACGCCCGCCGCGCCAAGGCCCTGCCCCGGCTGTTCGCGGCCATCACCCGCCATCATTTCCTCTCCGGCAGTAGTGCCGAGGTGGCCGTCCAGGACGGCGAGATCGGCGCGGCAGCGTTGTGGGACGGCCCGGGCCGCTGGAAACAGACGCCGAGCGAAGAACTGCGCATGCTGCCCACGATGGTGCTGGCCTTCGGCAGCACCATGCGGCGTGGACAGCAGGTCGTCGAGCTGATGAAGAAGCAGCACCCGGAGGAGCCGCACTGGTATCTGGCGGTGATCGGCAGTGACCCCGCGGTGCGCGGCGGCGGGTTCGGGCACGCCCTGATGCAATCGCGCCTCGACCGGGTGGACGCCGAGCATGCACCCGCCTACCTGGAGTCGAGCAACCCCGACAACGTCCCGTACTACATGCGTTTCGGGTTCGAGGTCACCGGGGAGATCGTGCTGCCCGACGGCGGACCCACCATGACGCCGATGTGGCGGGCGCCGCGCTAGCCAGATGCGCGCGGGCAATCGCCGAAACGTCGTGGCTGTTACAGTGCGAAGGCCGACCAACAGGGGAATCCGGTGAAAAGCCGGAACTGACGCGCAACGGTATGAGGCAGCGCCTCGAGTCCGACTACCTGTGGCCGGGAATGACCGTTGACGGCTCCGCGACCGGGCCCTGGATCAAAGGGAGTCTTGTTCGTGCGTGTGCTCACCGCACTGTTGTCCCTCGTGTCTGTGACGTTGTCGCTCACGGTGGCTTGCGGGCATCGAGAGTCCGGCGCCGACAACCCCGCCGCCGAGGCCACCGCGGGCCCGACCAGCTATCCGCTCACGATCGAGAACTGCGGTGTGACAGTCACTTTCGATGGGCCGCCGCAGCGTGCGGTGTCGCTCTACCAGTCCTCGACCGAGATACTGCTGGCGCTCGGTCTGGCTGATCGGATGGTCGGCACGTCGACCTGGTTTGATCCGGTGCTGCCCGAGCTCGCGGCCGACAATGCCACCGTGCCCCGGTTGGCGGACAACGACCCGGGGCTGGAGACGGTGCTCGATGTCGAGCCGGACCTGGTGACCTCGGCCAGCGCTCACACCTTTACCTCCGCGGTGGTTGCCGACCGGTCAAAGTTTGCCCAGCTGGGCATCCCGACGTATCAATCGCCGTCGGTGTGTACCGGGGCGAAAGTCGACGGTGAGACCGTCACCCGCATCGAACCGCTGGCCCTCGACACCCTGTTCCGGGAGATCGGTGAGCTGGCCCAGATCTTCGATGTGCAGGAGCGCGGCCGCGACCTGATCGACCGGCTCACCCGGCGGCTGGACGACACACCGTCGATCACGGAGCCGGATACCAGCGTCGCATTCTGGTTCTCGGGGCTACGGACGCCCTATCTGGCCGGCTGCTGCTCGGCGCCCGGGTTGTACGCCACCGAACTCGGCGTCACCAATGTCTTCGCCGACACCCGCGAGGACTGGCCGGAGGTCAGCTGGGAGGCCCTGGCCGACCGCGATCCCGACGTGCTGGTGCTGGCCGACCTCAATCGAAGGCGCGTCGACGGGGACGCTCTGGATGCGAAAGTGAAGTTCCTGGAATCGAATCCAGTGACCAGGAACATGACCGCGGTGCGCGACAAACGCTATGTCGTGCTGTCCGGATCCGAACTCGACCCCGGAATCCGCGAGATCGATGCCCTGGAGAAGCTGGCTGCCGGTTTCAGGGCGTTCGGGCTGGCCCGGTGACGGGACGGGTCCGGCTGATGGCCGGAATGATGGGCGTGCTGCTGATGGCCGCCTGCGGCCAGGCTGCCGACCCGGCAGCGCCTCCCGGGGCGGCGCCCGGATATCCGGTGACGGTGCAGAATTGCGGCAGGCAGGTGGTGATCGATGCACCGCCGCAGCGGGCGGTGTCGTTGAACCAGGGCTCCACCGAGATTCTGCTCTCGCTGGGCTTGGCGGACCGCATGGTCGGCACCGCGACGTGGACGGACCCGGTCCGGCCCGGCCTCGAGGCCGAGAATGCCCGGGTGCCGCGCCTGGCGGTGAACAAGCCGTCGCTGGAGACGGTTCTCGACACCGAACCCGATTTCGTGTCGGCGTCTTTCGGCGGAACCCTGGGACCCGGTGGTGTCGCCGACCGCGACCAGTTCGCACAGCTGGGCATACCGACCTATCTGGCACCGAGTGACTGCGAGGGCAAGACCTCGGTCAACGGCGACGGCGCGCGCAGCACCCCGTTCAGCATGGATGCCGTCTACACCGAAATCCGGGACCTGGCGACGATATTCGGTGTCGTCGAACGCGGCGATCGGCTCATCGCGGAGTTGAGCCGACGGATGGACACGGCCGGTGGGGCTGCCTCCGGAGTCGACATGGCCTTCTGGTTCTCCGATGTTCGTGCCCCCTACTTCGCCGGCTGCTGCGGATCCCCCGGGGTGATCGCCGGGACCGTCGGGGCACGCAACGTGTTCGCCGACACCACAGATGAATGGCCGCAGGTGAGTTGGGAGAGTGTGGCCGACCGTGATCCGGATGTGCTGGTGCTGGGTGACCTGAGCCGCCGCACGATCGACGGTGACGCGCTGGAGACCAAAGTCGAATTCCTGGAATCGAATCCGCTCACCCGGGGCCTGACCGCCGTGCGGCACCGCCGCTACATCGTGGTGAATGGGGCTGATCTCAACCCGTCGATCCGCACCGTGGACGGCGTCGAGAAGGTGGCGAAGGGCCTGGCCGAACTCGGTTTCGGCTCACCGCGGTGAGTCTGCGTACCGGATGGCTCGGCGGATTATGGGCCGCCGGCCTTGTCCTTCTGGTGTTCTCGGCCGCGGTGGCCATCACCATCGGACCCGCCGCGTTGTCGGTGGGTGACGTCTACCGCATCGTCGGCGACCGTCTCGGCGCGGGGCCCTCGGGGGCGACCCGACTGCAGGAGAGCATCGTCTGGCAACTGCGCCTGCCGAGAGTCGTCCTGGCGGCCATCTGTGGAGCCGGGCTGGCGCTGTGCGGGGCGATACTGCAGTCGCTGCTGCGCAATCCGCTGGCCGACCCGTTCGTGCTGGGAGTCTCGTCGGGTGCCTCTACAGGCGCGGTGCTGGTCGCGGTGCTCGGCGTCGGCGCGGGCACGCTGACCTTGTCCGGCGGCGCCTTCGCCGGTGCGGTGCTGTCGTTCGCCGTGGTGCTGCTGCTCGCCTACGCGGCCGGCGGCGGGACCGACCGGGTGGTCTTGGCCGGAGTGGCCGGAACCCAGCTGTTCTCGGCACTGACGTCCTTCATCGTGTTGTCGTCGGCCGACGCCGAACAGACCAGGGGAGTGCTGTTCTGGCTGTTGGGGTCGCTGGCCGGGGTGTCCTGGTCGGATGTCCTCACCTGCGCGGTCGTCGTAGGCGTCGGGCTGGCGGTGTGTTTGGCCTATGCGCGTACCCTCGACGCCTTCGCCTTCGGTCAGGATGCGGCCGCGACGCTGGGCGTCGCGGTGGCCCGGGCACGCGTCGTGTTGCTGGTCATGACCGCGTTGGTGACGGCGGCCCTGGTCAGTGCGGCCGGGGCGATCGGATTCGTCGGGCTGGTGCTGCCGCACGCCGCGCGTTTCGTCGTCGGGCCCGGCCATCGGCGCCTGTTGCCGACCGCGGTGATCCTCGGCGCGATCTTCATGGTGTGGGTGGACACCCTGGCCCGGACCGTCTTCGCTCCACAGGAGTTGCCCACCGGGGTGGTCACAGCACTGCTCGGCGTCCCTGCATTCGCGTTGATCTTGTTGCGGCGCAGGGGGATACGTCGATGAGCCTGCGGGCTTTAGAGGTGTGCTGGACCCGTTCGGGACGGGTCGTACTCGACGGTGTCACGGTCGACCCGGCTCCGGGCAGCACTGTCGGTTTGTTGGGCCCCAACGGATCCGGCAAGTCTTCACTGCTGCGGCTGTTGGCCGGGATCGACCGGCCTGATTCCGGATCTGTGGAGCTCGACGGTCGTGAGCTGCACACGATGTCGCGGCGCGCGGTGGCACGCCGGGTGGCGATGGTCGGGCAGCATGCCGACACCGATCTGGACATCGCGGTCCGCGACATCGTCAGGCTGGGACGCATCCCGCATACTCCGGTGTTCGGGGCCGGCCGCGACGACACCGCAGCTGTCACCGCGGCGATGGCAGCCACCGGCTTGCGCAGCATGGCCGACCGGCTGTGGCACACGCTCTCGGGTGGGGAGCGTCAGCGCGTGCAGATCGCCCGGGCCCTGGCCCAGGAACCCAGCGAGCTACTGCTCGACGAGCCGACCAACCATCTCGACATCGCCCATCAACTGGAGATCTTGGCGATGATCCGCGCGCTCGACGTCACCTGTGTGGTGGCCCTGCACGATCTCAACCTCGCGGCGATGTTCTGCGACCACGTGGTCGTGCTGTCGGCGGGAACCGTGGTGGCCACCGGCACCCCGGCCGAGGTGCTGACGGAGGAGCTGGTGGCCGACGTCTACGGAGTACGGTGCCGGATCACTGTCGACGACGCCGGACCGTACGTGCGATTCGAACGCGGCGGCCCGACCCGCGGCACGGGTGGTCAGCTCCAGGAGTACTGAGCGCGCAGCCGTAGCGCGACCGCTTCGAACCGGCCGCGATCCAGGATCGCGCCCTCACGGCGGATGCCTTCCTCTGGAACGTCGAGCACCCGGTCCAGCCGGACCCAGCTCGGCCTGCCGTCGTAATCCCAGGTGCCGGTGCCAATGGCGATCCAGTCCGGATCGTCTCGGTGGTAGTCCTGGCTGGACAGCATCAGCCCGAGCAGGGTGCGCTGATCGCGGCCCACCACCAGGACCGGCCGGTCCTTGCCCTGGGTCGGATCGTCCTCGTAGACCACCCAGGTCCAGACGATCTCGCCGGGATCGGCCTGCCCGTCAAGATCGGGGGCGTAGACGACTTTGCGGGCCCGGTGTGCGGTTGGCACGCTGTTCTTCGATACCGGACGGCCGGCGGTGATCGCCTGCGGCGGCGGGGCGGCCGCACCGGCAAGCACGCCCAGACCCAGCCTGAGGCCCTGCTGAAGGCCCTGTTGGATGCCTTGCTGCACGGTCCGCGGCACGTTGTCCGTGGTCTGTAGCTGACGCACGAACTTCGGTGCCTCGTTGAACACCAGGTTCTCGGCGCCATCCACTACGCCCCTGAGAACCTGTTGGAACGCCTTCCACTGCGACGCCATGGTGTCGAGCATATGCGAGCGGACCCCTGGCGATTGTGTCGCGACGGTGGTTGCTCGATACCCTTAGGGAGCACAGCACGTGCTGGACACCCACGCTCACCAGGAGATTCCCATCAGCAGCTTCGCCGACAAGACGTTCACTGCGCCGGCGCAGATCCGGAACTTCTGCATCATCGCCCACATCGACCATGGCAAATCGACGTTGGCCGACCGGATGCTGGGGATCACCGGCGTCGTCGCCGACCGCGATATGCGGGCTCAATACCTCGATCGGATGGACATCGAGCGCGAGCGCGGCATCACCATCAAGGCCCAGAACGTGCGGCTGCCGTGGCAGGTCAACGGCGAAGATTTCGTGCTGCACCTGATCGACACCCCGGGCCACGTCGACTTCACCTACGAGGTGTCGCGCGCGCTGGAGGCCTGTGAGGGCGCCGTGCTGCTGGTCGACGCCGCCCAGGGCATCGAGGCGCAGACGCTGGCGAACCTGTATCTGGCGCTGGACCGGGACCTGACCATCATTCCGGTGTTGAACAAGATCGACCTGCCCGCCGCCGACCCGGAGCGCTACGCCGGCGAGATCGCGCACATCATCGGCTGCGAACCGAGTGATGTGCTGCGGGTCTCCGGCAAGACCGGCGAGGGCGTGGAGGCGCTTCTCGATGAGGTGGTGCGACTGATCCCGGCGCCGGTCGGTGACGCCGACGCGCCCGCGCGGGCGATGATCTTCGACTCGGTCTATGACATCTACCGCGGCGTGGTCACCTACGTGCGTGTGGTGGACGGCAAGCTCAACCCGCGCGAGAAGATCAAGATGATGTCCACCGGGGCGACGCACGAGTTGCTCGAGGTCGGCATCGTCTCACCGGAGCCGAAGGCCTCGGACGGGCTGGGAGTTGGTGAGGTCGGCTACCTGATCACCGGTGTGAAGGATGTTCGCCAGTCCAAGGTCGGCGACACCGTGACCTCGGCCCGCAACGGTGCCACCGAGGCGCTGACCGGATACCGCGAACCCCGGCCGATGGTGTATTCGGGCCTCTACCCGGTGGACGGTTCGGACTATCCGGTGTTGCGGGAGGCGCTGGACAAGCTGCAGCTCAACGACGCCGCGCTGACCTACGAGCCCGAGACCTCGGTGGCGCTGGGCTTCGGGTTCCGCTGCGGCTTCCTGGGTCTGTTGCACATGGAGATCACCCGGGAGCGCCTGGAACGCGAGTTCAACCTGGACCTGATCTCGACCTCACCCAACGTCGTGTACCGGGTGATCAAGGACGACAACTCCGAGATGGTCGTCACCAATCCGTCGGATTGGCCAGAAGGCAAGGTGCGCAGCGTCTTTGAGCCGGTGGTGAAGACCACGGTGATCGCGCCGAGCGAGTTCATCGGCACCATCATGGAGCTGTGTCAGCAGCGTCGCGGTGAGCTCGGCGGCATGGACTACCTGTCGCCCGAGCGCGTCGAGCTGCGTTACACCATGCCGCTGGGCGAGATCATCTTCGACTTCTTCGACTCGCTGAAGTCCCGTACCCGCGGCTACGCCAGCCTCGATTACGAGGAGGCCGGGGAGCAGGAGGCCGATCTGGTCAAGGTCGACATCCTGCTGCAGGGCGAGGCGGTGGACGCGTTCAGCGCCATCGTGCACAAGGATTCGGCGTCCGCCTACGGCAACAAGATGACCACCAAGCTCAAAGAGCTCATCCCTCGCCAGCAGTTCGAGGTGCCGGTCCAGGCTGCGATCGGATCGAAAATCATTGCCCGCGAGAACATCCGGGCGATCCGCAAGGACGTGTTGTCCAAGTGCTACGGCGGTGACATCACCCGTAAGCGCAAGCTGCTGGAGAAGCAGAAAGAGGGCAAGAAGCGCATGAAGACCATCGGTCGCGTGGAGGTTCCTCAGGAGGCGTTCGTCGCGGCGCTGTCCACCGACGCGGCCTCGGACAAACCAAAGAAATGACCGTCCCGGGCTGGGCCCGGCTGTACGCCACCGGGGTCGTGGCGGCGGCGGTGTTGGCGTTGTCGCTCGTGCTGTCGGGTTGTGTGAGCACTGTCGCCGGTGTGGCGTCGCGTGCCCCTGATGAGCCGAGGTGGGAGCCGATGCTGATCGAAGCCGACCTCGATGGCCTACTGCTGGGTGTCGATGACCTCAACGACATCGTCGGGTCGTCGGATCTGCAGGTGAGCTTCGATTCCAGTACCTTGAACGACAATTCGGAAGCGGTATCGGATCGGGATTGTCTTGCCGCCGCGTTCGGTGCTCAGGAGCTTGTTTATCAGGACAGCGGGTGGACGGCCGTGCGCGACCAGATCGTGCGCGAGCCTGGCGAGGGCAACCCGCATTGGATCGAACAGGTCGTGGTGCTCCATTCCTCGGCCGAACAGGCCCAGGCATTCGTGAAGCACTCCCAGGCGATCTGGGAGAGCTGTGCGG
This sequence comes from Mycobacterium sp. IDUB_17, assembly GCF_055419465.1. Lineage (NCBI taxonomy): Bacteria > Bacillati > Actinomycetota > Actinomycetes > Mycobacteriales > Mycobacteriaceae > Mycobacterium > Mycobacterium sp. IDUB_17. The sequence goes on from NZ_JBVAXS010000005.1 coordinate 445,165, forward strand.
GAACGATTGTCACCTTTGACTCCGAGGACATACCCCAGCTCTGGTCGGTCAGCGAAGTCACTGCAGAGGATTCCTCGATAAGCCAGATGTCGACCCCCGAGGACAGTCCCAGCGGAGGATGCCACCACGTGCTGTCGGCGGCGTCCAATGTGGTCGTCGAGGCGTGGGTCTGTGGTGATGACATAGACCAGCAGGCAATCGAGGTCGTCGAGGAGATCGTCGCCCACGTCCGCAGCAAGTAGGCTCGGATTTCTTCGCGCTGAGTGCAACTCTCGGCGCGGGCCGACCGCGACCGTAGTGTCGGCGCAGTGTCCAGAGAGCTGCATCTGCTGGCCTTCGGCAATACCCGGTCTACCGGGCCGTGGCGGCATCCCGATATCGACAACAGCACCGGCGGGGTACGCCGGCGGCTGATCAGCTATGCGCAGACCGCCGAGGCCGGCACGTTCGACGCGCTGTTCTTCGCCGACGGCCTGAACTACGGCCCGCCGGCGACGTGGCCGTACAAGATCACCGAAGACTTCGAACCGCTCACCGCGACGGCCGCGCTGTCCTCGGTGACCGACCGGATCGGGCTGGTGGTCACCGGATCGGCCACGCTGGCCCATCCGTATCACCTTGCCCGCCAGTTGCTTTCACTCGATCACCTCAGCGGTGGCCGGGCCGGCTGGAATCTGGTGACCAGCTTCGCGCAGGCCGCCGCCGACAACTTCAGTGCCCGCGGTGTGGTGGCCCACGACGAGCGCTACCGGATTGCCGAGGAAGCGCTCGCGGTGGTGCGCAAGCTGTGGGACGGCTGGGGCGAGGACACCATCGTCGAAGACCGCGCTGCGGGGATATTCAACGACGTCACCAGAATTCAACCGACCGATCACCACGGGCGCTACTTCGACGTGGCCGGTCCGCTGGGTGCGGCCCGGTCGGCGCAGGGGCAGCCGGTGATCTTCCAGGCCGGATCATCGGAAACCGGAAGGGGTTTCGCGGGCCGGCACGCCGAGGTGATCTTCACCAGTCACGGCAACCGGGCGCGGGCGCAGGAGTTCTACACCCAGATCCACGAGGAGTCACGGCGGTCGGGACGAGCGAGGCCGCCGCTGATCACCCCGTCGCTGCGGTATCTCGTCGGCTCCACCGAGGAAGAAGCCCGGCACGCGCAGCGGCAGGAGTACGAGTACTTCAGCCCGCAGTACCAAGCCGGTTGGCTGCTCGAGGTCGACGTGGACGTCACCGGTGCGGACCTGGACGGTCCGGTTCCGGAGTCAGCCTTTCCGGTGCACACCGAGACCCACCAGACCGCGTTGGCCGGCTACCGGCTGCTGGCCACCGACGGAAACCCGACGGTGCGAGAGTTCCTGTACCGCACGGTCAACGGTTGGGGTGCGGCGGTCGTGGGCACGCCCGAGCAGATCGCCGACGAGATCGAGCAGTGGTTCACCACCGGTGCCGCCGACGGGTTCGTGCTTCGGGATTCCGGGCTACCCGGCCAGCACGAGATTTTCGTCGAGCAGGTGGTGCCGGTGCTGCGCAAGCGCGGGCTGTTCCGCCACGAATACGCCGGCACCACACTGCGGTCCCATCTGGGGCTGGACATACCGCGACGGGAGCTGTCATGACCGAACCGTATGTGCTGTCGGCGTTCACCATGTCGACGGTGTCGCACGGCAATTTCGGGCTGTGGCGCCACCCGCAGGACCGCACGGCCGACTACACCGATGTCCGGTATTGGGTGGAACTGGCGAAGCTGCTCGACGACGGCGGATTCGACGTGCTGTTCATCGCCGATGCGGTCGGGCAACTCGACGTGTTCGGCGGTGACGCCAGTGCCGCACTCGCGCGGGCCGTGCAGACGCCGGTGACCGATCCGCTGTTGGCGGTATCGGCGATGGCCGCGGCGACCCAGCGCCTGGGATTCGGCATCACGGTGTCCACCACCTACGAGAGTCCGTACCTGTTGGCCCGCAAGTTCAGCACCCTGGACCACCTCACCGGCGGCCGGATCGGCTGGAACATCGTCACCTCTCTACTCGACAGCGCGGCGCGCAACATCATCGGCCGCGACCGGCAGATCCCGCACGATGAGCGTTACGCGATGGCACAGGAATTCGTGGAAGTGACCTACAAGCTCTGGGAAGGTTCGTGGGAGCCGGGCGCGGTGCTGCGCGACGCCGAGCGCGGGGTGTACACCGACCCGGCGAAGGTCCATGGCATCGGCCACCACGGCCGGTACTTCACCGTGCCCGGGGCACACCTGGTCGAACCGTCGCCGCAACGCACCCCGGTGCTGTTCCAGGCGGGTACGTCGCCGGCCGGCCGGGAGTTCGCCTCCCGCAACGCAGAACTGGTGTTCGTCAGCGATCCGCGGCCCGAGGTCCTGCGCAACCACATCGAGGACATCCGGCGCCGGGCGGTCGGGCACGGCCGCGACCCACAATCGCTGAAGTTCATCACCTCGGTCGAGATTGTCACGGACAGTACCGATTCCGCGGCCCAGGCCAAGGCGCGCGAGCTCGCCGACTTTCACGACCTGGAGGGCGGGCTGGTGCTTTTGTCGGCACTGTCCGGTGTGGACTGGTCGACGTATGGGGTGGACCGCCCGATCGGACAGTTCGACACCGACGCCAGCCGGTCGATCTTGGCCGCGGTCACCGATTCCGGCGTCCGTGAGCGCCTGACGTTGCGGGACTACGTCGGGGGACTCGGCGGGTTCGGCGGCGAGTTGTTCGTCGGGTCGGCCACCACGGTGGCCGATGCCCTGGACGCGTATGCGCACCGGACCGGGGTGGACGGGTTCAACATCGCCTATCACCTCACGCCCGGCAGTTTCGCCGACGTGGCGGAGTACCTGATCCCGGAGCTGCGCCGGCGTGGCCGCGCCCGCGAGGCTTCCGATCCGACCACGTTGCGGCAGAAGCTGTTCGGCGGCGACGACGGTTTACTGGCTGCCGGGCACCCGGCCGCCGCATTTCGCAGGAATTCCGTTCATTCGCAATAGAATCCCGCCGATTCCATAGCTGACGGCGCGAATCTGATTGCGGCAGTGTGGCACTACATACCGACATATCAACCACCCGTACCGGTTCCCGGACGGGAGGCGTCGCGGTCCAGAAAGGGACATTGCCGTGACTACTACAGACGATCCGAAGACGACGGCTACCGGCCGCACCCTGATTTCGGCGGAATCGACCGGGCTGGAATCAGGGGCGCTGGGCCCGTGGGGGGTGTTCGCCCAGGGCCTGGCGGCCGCCGCACCCAGCGTGGCCCTGGCCGTGGTGCCGTTCTCGCTATTCGTGGCGGCGGGCAAGGGCGCGGCGTGGGCGGCGGTGATCGGTCTGTCCATCGTGGTGCTCGTCGCCATCACGATCAGTTTCCAGGCCAAGCGCACAGTGTCCTCCGGATCGCTGGGCACCTACACGGGTAACGGTCTGGGACCTGGCTTCGCTTTCGCCGCCGGGTTCAGCCTGCTGTTCGGTTACATCGGTTTCGCCACCACCGGAACCCTCGGCGGCGTGCTGTACCTCGATGCGTTCCTGGAGTCGATCGGCCTTGGCTCCCAGGCAGTCTGGTTCCGCCTGCTGCTGGTGATCGTGGTGGTCGGGGTCGCGGTGTACCTGCCGTACCGGGGAGTTTCACTGGCCGCGAAGTACGAACTGGCCTTCGAGTTGCTCGCCATCGCGTCGATCCTGGTGATCATCGTGGCCTCCTACATCGGTTACGGGTTCCGCATCGACTGGGAGCAGTGGAACCCCCAGCACCTCGGCTCCAGTGCCACGTTCATCGCGGCGGTCACCGCCGTGGGTTCCTATGCCGGTTTTGAAAGTGTCGCCTCACTCGGGGCCGAGGCCAAGGACGCCCACCGCAACATCGCCAGATCCCTGCTGCGTGTGGTGATCCTGATCGGCGCCCTGTACATCTTCGCGACATACCCCCAGATCCTGCACTTCGGCGAGATCGACGGTGACAAGGCGGTGCTGCCGCAGCTGGCCACCAGTGTCGGGGTGGAGTGGGTGAACCAGATCGTCAGCGGTGCTGTCGCGATCGCGTTTATCGTGTTCGTCACCGCGGTCACCACCGCCGCCGCGCGCTCGCTGTTCACCTTCGCCCACGAAGGCGCGCTGCCGCAGGTGTTCACCAAGGTGCACCCGACCTACAAGACGCCGTGGGCCGGTGTGGTGTTCGTCGGGATCCTTGCCCTCGCGTTCTCGATCACGGCCACGTTCAGCTCCGCGGGCCGGCTGGTGTTCGACGTCTACGGCGGCTACGTGGCCAACTGGGGCTTCCTGGTGAGCTATCTGCTGGTGGTCATCGCCACGCCGATCTGGCTGCGCAAGATCGGCGCCCTGACGCCGCAGCGACTCGCCGTGGCGGTCGCGGCCGCCATCGGCCTGGGGTACGTGATCGTCAGCAACTTCTACCCGGTGCCTGAGTTCCCGTTCAACATCCTGCCTTTCGTGTTCGGCGCCATCCTGCTGGCCGGACTGTCCTGGTACTGGTACCTCAAGCGGACCCGACCCGAGGTGGCCAAGCGCATCGGCACCATCCAGAGCATCTCGGATGAGGAACAGCAGCGGCTGCTCGATGCGGGTGTGACGCCGTGACGCTGACCCAGGACGCGTTGACTGCGGCGTCGGACGTGACCGGTTGGACCGTCGCCGAGGTAGCCCCACGACACCATCCGCTGATCGCCGACTTCCTGGCCACCACGCCGGGGCTCGGCGGTCGCAAGTTCGCCGCCGATTCCCGCGATATCGCAGAACAACTCGGCGGTGTGTACCCCGGCTCGGCCGTCGTTCTCCTCGATGAGGCCGGCGCGGTGGCCGGATACGCAGCCCTGCACCGGCCGGACGGCGCTGAACCGGAGGTGTTGGGGAACTTCGTATTCGGTCCCCATGCCCCGACGGAGGCGGTGCGGTCGATCGTCGGCGACAGTGTCGAACGGTTCGGCCGGGTGGCCGTGCCCGGCGCATACCTGCGGGTTTTCATCGGTGCCGATCAGGACGTGGCGATCGATGCGCTGGCTACCCGCGGAGCCCACCGGGAACGCCAATTCGCCAGCACCCGAAAGTCATTGCGTAACGAGGACGCCGTCGCTCTGGCCGATGCCCGGATCGGGTCGATCACGATCCTGTCGTGGCCCGAGGTCGTGGCGGAAGGTCTCACCGAACAGGTCAGGCAGGTGCAATTCGACACGTTCCGCGAGCATTTCGGGAACATGTCGAAAACCCCGCAGCGCTGGGAACATCATCTGGCCAGCCGGGCATTCACCCCGGATTTCAGCCTGGCCGCCGTGGATGACGGCGGTGTGGTGGTCGGCTATGTGCTGGGTTCCACCTACACCTCGGGAACCGGTGCGGACGAGATCCGCAGCGCCCACACCGACTACATCGGTGTGCGCGCGGACCGCCGCAAGGCCGGAACCGCGGAGCTGCTGCTGCGCAAGCTCTGGCTGGCGGCGCTGCGGCGGGGTTTCACCCATGCCTCGTTGGGCACCGACATCGCCAATGTCAGCAATGCCCATCTGCTCTATGCCCGGTTGGGGTATCGCACTGTCCGCGACGAGTACGCGTACCGGATCGACGCCGAGGAGAACGTTTAAATGTCCACCGAAACCACATATCTGAAGCGCCCCACAGGTTATGACGCCGAATTGCGCTCGGTGTTCGGGCCGATCTTCGAGCAGATCGCCGAGGGGAATCGGCAGCGCGAGGCCGACCGGGTGTTCCCGCACGAGCAGGTGCGCTGGCTGAGTGACGCCGGATTCGGCACCTTGCGGATCCCGGCAGAGCAGGGCGGTTTCGGTGCGTCGCTGGAGCAGACCTTCCTGCTGCTGGCGGACCTGGGGGAGGCCGATCCCAACGTCGCCCACATCTGGCGCAACCATCTGGCCTTCGTCGAGGACCGGCTCAATGCGCCGGCGTCGGAGGACAACACCACCTGGATCAAGCGGTTTCTGGCCGGCGAGTTCGTCGGCGGTGGCTGGACCGAAGCCAACAATCTGACCCTGGCCAATCTGGCTACGACGGTGACCGAGGGGGACGGGCACTGGTTGGTCTCCGGCTCGAAATACTATGCGACCGGCAGTCTTTACGCCGACTGGCTCGATGTTCTCGGTCGCGGTGAGGACGGCGAGCTGTGGACGGCTCTGGTGCGTGCCGATGATCCCGGCGTCACTCTCATCGACGACTGGCGCGGGTTCGGCCAGCGCACGACGGGCAGCGGTTCGGCCCGCTACGAGCGGGCCCGGGCCGAGCGCGGCAACGTGTTCCCGGCGACCGAACGCTTCACCTACCAGGCGCACTTCTACCAGATCGCCATGCTCGCGGTGCTGACCGGAATCATCAGGGCGGCACAGCGGGACGGCTCGGCCGCGTTGACGGCCCGGCAGCGCAATTACCCGCAGGGGCTGGCCGAGGTGCCGGCCGCGGATCCGCAGTTGCTGCAGGTGATCGGTGAGGTGTCGGCGGAGGCGTTCGGCGCGACGGCCGCACTGGGGCAGAGCGCACGCAGCCTGGATCGGATCGTGGCCGGCCGGCTCGCGGGCAGTGATGGCCAGGCCCGCCAGTTGCTCGTCGACGCCGAGGTGGCCGTCACCCAGGCGCAGTTGGTGATCGTGGCCGCGGCGCTGCGGGCCACCACGCGGGTGTTCGATGCGCTCGGCGCCTCGGGCGTCTCCGAAGAGCTTGGCCTGGACCGGCATTGGCGCAACGCCCGCACGCTGGCTTCGCACAATCCGGTGGTCTACAAGGCGCGCATCCTCGGTGACTGGTTCATCAACGACAAGGATCCGGTGGCCGACCTGGTGTCACGGGGGCGCGGCGGGCAGGGCAACTGAGCCCGCCGGGGTCAGGCGACCTGTAGCACCGCCTTGCCGGCGACCTTGCGGCCCAACAACGCCAGGGCGGCGTCGGCGGTGTTCTCCCACGAGTCCCGCAGGCCGATCTGCGGATCGAGTTCACCATCGGCCAACAGGGTCAGTAGGTAATGCAGATCGGCCTGGAAGGGTGCGCGGACGGTGAACGGCTCCAACCGTTTCCGGTTGCCGATGCGGCGCTCCTGCTCGAAGTTGATCGTGGTGGGCTCGTTGGAGGCCATCCCGATGGACTGCACCGAGCCGCCGTCGGACACCAGGCTGAAGGCCTGCGCCAAGAGTCTCCCGCCGACGTTGTCGAGCACGCCGAACACCGGTTCGGTTACCGCATCGAGGCCGACCACGACTTCGGCCGCGCCGAGCTCCTCGAGCCCCTCACCCCGGGCCGGGCTGCCGACCGCGGCCACCACGTGAGCGCCGGCCCGGGCGGCCAGCTGCACGGCGAATCGTCCGACGCCGCCTGAGGCGCCCGTGATGAGAACCCGTCGTCCCACCACCGGGCCGAGGGCCCGCAGTGCCTGCAGTGCCGTCACCCCGGCAACCGGCAGCGCGGCAGCCTCCTCGAACTCGACGAACTCGGGCAGCTCGGCCAGATTGTCGGTCGCGACGACGCGTCGTTCGGCCCAGCCGGCCTCGCCGCTGAATCCGACCACCCGGGCACCGACCGGGGGTCCGGAGCCGTCGGCGGCGGCCCGCACCACGACGCCCGCACTGTCCCAGCCGGGAACCTCGCCCGGGCGGCGCATCTGGTCGATGAAATGCAGCTCACCGAAGTTCAGCGCAATCGCGTGCACGTCGATCAGGGCCTGCGATTCGGCGGCCGAAGGTTCGGCGACGTCGTCGAACCGGAGATTGGCAGGAGCGTGCGGGTCATAGACGAGGGCTCGCATGAAGGGGCTAACCCCGGAGGGTGTTCCGCTATTCCCTCCCATAAGGTGGCGCACGTGAGCGAGAAGGACCGCATCCGCTGGGACGCGGCCTATGCCGATAGGGAGCCGGAAGCGGAGCCGGCGCTGCCGCAGGTGTTCAGCGGCCAGGCTGACCGGTTTCCCGTGGCAGGTTCGGCACTTGACGTCGCATGCGGAACAGGCCGGGGCGCGGTGTGGCTGGCTCAGCGCGGGCTACACGTGTGGGGCCTCGACGTGTCCGCCGTGGCGATCGCCCAGGCGAGACAGTCGGCCGTCCGCCATGGGGTGGCGGAACGCTGCCGTTTCGAGGTCGGGGATCTCGACCAGGGTCTGCCGGCCGGACCTCCGGTCGACGTGGTGCTGTGCCATCGCTTCCGCGATCCCGGGCTCTACCCGGCATTGGCCGCCCGTCTGCGACCGGGCGGCCTGCTGGCCATCTGTGTTCTGAGCGAAGTCGGCGCGGAGGTGGGTCGATTCCGCGCCGCTGCGGGCGAACTGGAGTCGGCCTTTGCCGGTCTTGAGACGCTGGCCGCCTCCGAGGGTGACGGCCAGGCCTGGCTGGTCGCTCGGTCGCCCGCTACGGCGCGGCATTGACGGGCACCCGACGCGCCTGTGCGAGCAGCTCGCCCCAGGCGTTGAACGCCTCGGCGTATTCGGCGGAGGTCCCCGAACTACCGCCGGCGAGGTCGACCAAAGCCCTTGCGATGCTGCCGATTCCGATGCCGGTGCGCTGCACCACCCGCACCAGCTCGGCGAAGGCCTGATCGGGCGCGCAACCGCGCAGAGCGACCAGAACACCGATCGCCACGTCGATCTTGATGCGTGAAGTGTCGTCTGCACGGAGGCGGTTGTAGCTCATGGTCCGATGGTGCTCGCGCGGCGCCGCCGGATCCAGAGATCGGCGCACCGTGATTGTGTCCGCCGAGTGTCGTCGGTCGGCCACAATGGTGATATGTCCTGCCGAACCGCGATGTCGGTAGTGGCCACCGTGTCTGTGCTGACGGCGGGATGCGCACAGATGGCGGACGGGAGCGCGGTGAGAGCACAGAACTCTGTCCCTGTGGTCGACGAGACCTTCACCGATTCCGGACTCGAGGATGTCCTGATGCCGACCGGTGAAGCTGATGAGGTCATCGGTGTGACCGGACTGGAACCCATGGAATCCCGCGACACCAGCGACACGATGAACGTGAATGTCAATGAGGTGTCTGACGAGGATTGTCGCGCAGCGGTTTTCGGGGCACAGGAGGCGGTGTACGCGGGTTCAGGTTGGACTGGCGTGCGTGATCAGGTGCTGACGACGCCGCAATCCAGGCAGTCTGTGGAACAGACGGTGGTGCTGTATCCGTCGGGTGAGGCGGCTCGCAGTTTCTTCGACTCGGCGAGGCAGACCTGGCAATCCTGTAGCGGGCGCACCATCTCGATCGGTACCGGAATCGCGGAGACGCGTTGGGATATCGCTGACGTCGTCGCCGAGGAGTCGCTGTTCACCCAGTTCTCCTCTGCCCAGGAGCAGCCCGAGTGGCCATGTGATCACGCGCTCGCCGTTGCCTCGAATCTCGTATTCGAAACTTGGGCGTGCGGAGTGGGCATCAGTTACCAGGCCGCCGCCATGGCCATACAACTGGCGAACAGGGCGGCGGCCCAGTAGCTGGTCTAGGCGCTCCCCTCGGCGATCCGGCGCACCGCATCGATGAACACGTCGATCTCCTCGAAGGTGTTGTAGAACGCGAATGACGGCCGCACCGTGGCTTCCAGACCTAGACGGCGCAGGATCGGCTGGGCGCAATGATGCCCGGCCCGCACCGCAATGCCCTCGGCGTTGAGTGCCTTGCCGACTTCCAGCGGTTCATGCCCGGCCAGCACGAACGACAACACGCTGGCCTTCTCGTCGGCGGTTCCGACCAGTCGCACGCCCGGAATGGCAGCCAGTCGCGGGGTGGCGTACTCCAGCAAGGCGTGTTCGTAGGCCGCGATGCGATCGATGCCGACCCGCTCCACGTAGCGCAGTGCCTCACCGAGCCCGACCGCGTCGGCGATGTTGCCGGTGCCGGCCTCGTACTTGTTCGGCGGGCCCTGGTACAGCGACCGGTCCAGGGTGACATCGGCGATCATGTTGCCGCCGCCCTGCCACGGCGGGGTCTCGGCGAGCACGTCCTCGCGGCCGTACAGGGCGCCGATTCCGGTGGGGCCGTAGATCTTGTGGCCGGAGAACACGAAGAAGTCGGCCCCGAGTTCGGTCACGTCGATCGGGATGTGCGGGATGGACTGGGCCCCGTCGATCAGCACTCTGGCGCCGTAGCGGTGGCCGAGTTCGACGATGGTCTTGACCGGGGTCACCGTGCCCAGCGCATTGGACACCTGGGTGGCGGCAACGAGTTTCGTGCGGGGCCCGAGCAGATCCTCGAACTCACTGAGCAGCAGGTTGCCCGCGTCGTCCACCGGCGCCACCTTCAGCACTGCGCCGGTCTGCTGTGAGATCAGCTGCCACGGAACGATATTGGCATGGTGCTCGAGGTGGGTGATGACGATTTCGTCGCCCGGGCCCAGATGCTTGCCGCCCCACGCGTAGGCCACCAGATTGATCGCCTCGGTGGTGCCGCGGACGAAGATGATTTCCTCGGCCTTCGACGCCCCGATGAAGCGGCGCACCGCTTCGCGCGCATCTTCGTACGCATCGGTGGCGCGGGCCGCCAGTTCGTGGGCAGCGCGGTGGATGTTGGAGTTCTCGTGCGCGTAGAAGTACGACAGCCGGTCGATGACCGACTGGGGCTTCTGGGTGGTGGCCGCGTTGTCGAACCAGATCAGCGGCTTGCCGTTGACGGTCTCACGCAGGATCGGGAAATCCGCGCGGATCGCGTTGACGTCGAAGATCTCGTGGTCATCACGCACGAACGGAACCGGCTCGGCTGCAACAGGATCGGTTGCAGGAGCCTGCAGGAAGTAGTAGCTCCCCGCATCCGCCGATGGTGCCGGCGATCCCGACCAGCCCAGATCCGGCACCGCGGGGACCGCGCCCGGCCAGGTCGGAGCCGACCGGCGTTCCCGGGGCGAGCGGAGCGACGGGGAGGGAGTGGGTGCCACCGGTGCCGGCGGGGGAGCGCTTGCCAGCACGCCGGGCACCGTCGGGACCAGACCCGTGGGGACCGCGAACGCCTCCAGGCCGCCGATGGGTGCGATAGGACTGGCCGCACTACCTCGGGGCGCGACCGGGACCACACCCGGAATACCTTCCGGCTCAGGCGTACTCGGTGCCGGTACGAAGACCTCCGGCACCGACACGAATTCGGCCGGAGTCGCCGGATGGGCCAAGCCGGCCGCAGCGGCGCCCGCTGATGACGCCGAGGTCGTATCCGGCGCCACCCCGCGCGGGGCGACCTGACTCGTCGCAGGTGGACTGTCTGGACCCGGCCGGAAGCTCGTCGCGAACAGCTGTGACGCCAGCGCGGTCAACTCGGCCGCGCTGATCGGCAGGTCACCTTCGGCGTCTACCGATCTGTACTCACTTGTACTCATGGAAGTGGTCCACTCCGACGTCCTCGAGGACCGCCAGCGCGTCGTCGGTGAGCACAGCCAGCGACGAGTACAGGGTCACCAGGTAGGACGCGATCGCCGACCGGTTGATGCCGGTGAACCGCACCGACAGGCCGGGGGCCTGCTCACCGACCAGCCCCGGCTGGAACAGGCCGACCACCCCCTGGCGCTCCTCACCGGTGCGCACCAGGATGAACTTGGTTTTGCCGTCCTCGACGGGGACCTTGTCCGAGGGCACGATCGGGATGCCGCGCCAGGTGATGAACTGGGCGCCGAACAGGCTGACGACTGGCGGGGGCACGCCGCGGCGGGTGGCCTCGCGGCCGAATGCCGCCACGCCCAGTGGATTGGTCAGGAAGAACGCCGGGGTCTTCCACACCTTCGTGATCAGCGAATCCAGGTCGTCGGGGGTGGGAGTGCCGCGCAGGGTCTGGATGGTCTGCTCCGGCGTCACCTGCGACAGCAACCCGTACTCGGGGTTGTTGACCAGCTCGAACTCCTGGCGCTCCTTGATCGTCTCGATGGTCAGCCGCAGCTGCTGGGCCACCTGGTCGTGCGGGCTGGAGTACAGGTCGGACACCCGGGTGTGCACGTCGAGCAGCGTCGAGATCGAGCGCAGCGTGTACTCGCGCGGACTGGTCTCGTAGTCCACGTAGGTCTCGGGCAGCGGCTCTTCGGTACCCGCGCCTTCCTCCGAGTGGATCGCCACCCGGTCGGGGTTGACCACCCGGTTCACCCGGTAGATGCCCGCCTCGACCGGCACCCAGCTCAGCAGATGCAGCAGAAACCGCGGGGTGATGGTGGAGAGCTGGGGAACGGTCTTGGTCGCATTCGCCAGCTGACGGGCGGCGAGATCGCCGAGTGCCTGTGATTCGTTCTGTGCGGACGTCACGGGTCCAACCTCCAACCGGTCAAAGTGGGTGTGGGCGGCAACGATACGGCCGAAACGTGTCCACGACAGTGTTTAGCGCGTGGACGATTCAAACTCGTCACCAATGTGTGAACTGGGCATTGCTGCCCACTTGCCGTATGGTGGGCCGCATGCAACAGGTCGAATCGCTGCGCGCCGCCATCGTGCGCTGCCTCGACGTGCGTTGTTGTTGTTGATTTTCTGACGCCCTCCTCTGCGTCGTCCGCCCGCTTTCTCGCGGTGCGTTGATGTGCGCGTATCCGGCCTTCAAGAAAGTCAACCCGTCATGTCTGTCCTGTCTGTAGCTGATTCCCGAGTCGAACTCCCGGCGTCCGGCCCCGTCGCCGTGCGCACGCGGATCCGTCCCCGCCGGACCGACCCGACGCCGATGACGCGTTACCGCGGTGGCACTTATTCGCACACCGTGGACACCGTGGTTTTCACCGACGGAACCTCGGCGCGCACCGACCTGATCAGGCTGAATCCAAATGTCGAGGCCTACTCGCTGGACTTCGCCGGCATCGCGCCCACCCGGCCGTCGCGGTATGAGGCCGCCACCTGGTCAGCTGTGCCCAACCTGCGCGCCCGGTCCTATGAGGCCGAGGTGGACTGGATCGTCCGCAACTCGTTTCCCACCCTCGGCACGGCTGAACTGAGCCGCCGGGTGCGGGCGGCCGGGGTGCCGCTGGGAGCGGCCAACCTGGCCGAACACGAGGCGATCGCGGCCACTCAGGCGGCCATCTGGTTGTTCACGAACGGACTGGCGCTGGACAACCGGCCGCGCAACGAACCGACGAGGGCTTACCCCGATGCCGACGCCATCGTGTTCGAGTTCGACGGGGCCCCCCAGTTGGGCGGCTACACGGTCGAATTGGAATCGACCGCCGCGGTGTCGTTGGTGCTGCAGAAGTCGCACGACGGCGAGCGGTGGGAGGACGTGGCGGCCTCGGGACTCAATGTCGCCGCGGGCCGTGGCACACATCGCAGGACCCTCGGGGTCGGCAGCACCGTGTCCTCGACCCGGCCCGGCCGTGGCCCCCAGGGCTACCGGTACTACCGGCTGGCCGTCCTGGCTGACCGTGACGCGCTGGTTCGGTTCACCGATATTCGGTTCTGGCTCAACGGATCTGGCGTGTATGCCAACTCCGACCGCGTCGTGCACCTGTACAACTACCTGACTGCCGGGGCCCGGGCGGCCCGGCGCGCCACGACACCTACCGCATTGTCGGCCGACGACGCGGTGGTCGAGGCCGGGCTGATCGGGCCGTTCCGGTTGCGGGCCACCGACAGTGCGGCGCTCGCGGTGTCGCACGGGTCGGTCGTCGATCCCGCCGGTCGGGAATTGAGCGGCGCGGTGCAACCCGGTGACGAGTTCTTTCTGCGGGTGCCCCCGGGCGTCGGTCAGCTCACGGTGACCGTGCGCGTCCCGGCCACCCCGGCCGGCTTCGGCGGCCGCGTGATCACCGGAGTCGCCCAGGGCGGTACGAGCGGACTCACCCCGGTGGTCCTGGTGACCCCGGCCCAGCTGGAGGTCGAGTTCGACGTCCAGTTCGACGCCGCCTGGGCGGATCCGCTGACCCGTAGCGCCTAGCTGTCGTGACCCGGGAGGTTGTTGACGGCGTGCCTGCTTGAAAGTGGGAGGACCTCCTGACGGAGTGGATGTGTCTGGCATTCACCCGTAGGAAGTCCTCGTGTCTCACGCTAACGCGCGCACCAATCTGTTCGCTCGCCGCTGAACTCGGTCTCAATCCCTCAACGGTTGGCAGGATCCTGGCCCGTCACCAGGTACCGCATTTGTCTGCGATCGACCCCATCACCGGCCAGTCGGTGCGCTCATCGCGGCGCAGCGGATCACGTCGTCATCATGGTGAGCCGCCTACCAGCAGATATCCGCTATTACGTAATTATGTACTACCGTCACTTGCGTGGAGAGCTTCGAAGAACGGTTCGCACGCATCGAGCAACGTCTCGCCGTCATCGAGGAGCGCGTCGTTGTGGAGCGCGTCGCCGACGGGTCCGCCAGGGAGGAGGAGCGCACCCGACCGGGTGCGCTCGCAGCGCTGGAGGACCTCAAATCGCGACTCGACCCGCCCGGCGGTGTGACCTATGCCGGCTGGATCGAACGCGGCGGGCAGCCGTTGCAGTGGCAGTTCGGTCACACCCTCACTGACCTCGAGGAGAATGACTGGACGTCTCTTGCAGAGCGGTTCGATGCGCTAGGCAACCCCGTACGACTGAAGCTGCTCCAGTTGGTGTGGGCAGGCCATGAGACCGTGGCCGATCTCACCGGGCAGGAGGGGATCGGCACGACCGGACAGGTCTACCACCACCTCAACGCGTTGGTCGCCGTTGGATGGCTGATCCAGAGCACACGAGGTCGGTACACGGTGCCGGCAGATCGGGTGGTACCGCTACTCGTGATCCTCTCCGCGGCGCGGGGTATCGCATGAGACTGCCGCCGCGCACGTGTGCCGCCGCCCTCGGCGCGATGATCGTCCTCGCGGTGGGAATCGTCAGCCGTCCCACCCCGCCCACACTCGGTCCGGCCACTGGCGACCCCGAACTCATCGCCCGGGTTGCATCGCTCCTGCACGGGCTGCGCGACCGCGTTAGCGTCGTGTACATCCGCGACCGTGCATTGACAGAGGCACACTTCGGCGCCGATTCGAACACCGTCTACGAGATCGGATCGATCACGAAGACCATGACCTCTCTGGTCTTTGCAGAAGCCGTGGAGGCGGGTGAGCTGACACCCGACACCCCGCTGGGGAGCCTGCTCGACCTGGGCGGCAGTGCGGTAGCCGACGTAACGCTCGAGGAACTTGCCAGCCACCGGTCGGGCCTGCCGCGGATCGCCAACCGGCCGCGAGATCTGGCCGGCGCCAGTCTTGCCGTGCTGCGGCACCGCAATCCCTACACAGCCGACGCCGCGACGCTGCTCACCCAGGCGCGCTCAGCGAATCTCTCTGGGCGCGGCTCCTTTTCGTATTCGAACCTGGGCGTAGCCCTGCTCGGCGAGGCGCTCGCCGAGCACGCCGGGACCAACTACCCGGCAATGCTCGACCGCCACCTGTTCCAACCGCTCGGGATGACACGCTCCTTCACCCCACTCTCCGCATCAGAGTTGTCCTCGGATGCGCCGACCGGTTGGAGCGCGAAAGGCCAACCCGAGCAGGCGTGGCCCCTGAACGCGTACGCGCCCGCCGGCGGGGTGCGCTCGACACCGGCGGACATGGCGCGTTACGCACAGGCCCTGCTCGACCGCCGCGCACCGGGCCTCAGTGCGCTCGACCCACGCTGGGAGGTGGGCCATGACATCCGGGTGGGCCGCGCATGGTTCACTCACCGGGTCGGCGACGTGGACCTCACTTGGCACAACGGCGGCACAGCAGGGTTCTCCAGCATGCTCGCCCTCGACCGCGAGCACGCCGCGGCGGTGGTCGTCCTGGCGAACAGTGCCGTCGGCGTAGATGAGATCGCCATCCGCATCCTGGTCGATGCGGCATGACAGATACCGTCACCGTGGTGGTAAACCTCGCCGTAGCGGCCTCATTGCTGGCGATCCCCGCGGCATACACCCTCACCGCCTGGCGCGAACGCGCGCGCGAACAGAGAAGCCGACGCGGCACCGATGACCGGTTGACTGTGCTTACGACGAGCAGCGCCGCCGTCGCCCTCCTGGCGCTGGCGCGCGCCCAGGCCGACTGGAGTCAGTTGCCCGTAGCAATCTGGATCGGCGCCGTGGCCACCCTTGCGCTCGGGGCCGCCGGCAGGATTCGGCGCCTGCCGGATCTGCCCTGGGTCGCACGGCATTCCAGCTGGCGGCTTGCCAAAATTGCGACAACCGCTGTGATTTCGATTGCACTCCTCGCGCTGACCGTAAGCTGAGCCGTCTCCTGGTGACTAGCGGGCAGCGACGATGGTTACACCGCCAGGCTCCCATCTAGCTGTGGCCCAACAGGATTCGGAATGCCGGGCCGGGATGGCGAATGCGTGCGCCTGACAACAACGTGTCAGGTCACGACAGCTAGCCGCCCACATCTGTAGAACGTAGGCCTCCGGCCTACATCGGCGCGTTGGCGGGCTGGAAGACCCCGGAACTGTCGGATTCCTCCTCGGCGCGGATGACGTGCACCACGGCGTTGATCTGGGCCAGGTGGGTGAACGCCTGCGGGAAGTTGCCGAGGTGGCGACCGGTGCGCGGCTCGATCTCCTCGGCGTACAGATGCAGCGGGCTGGCGAACGACAGCAACCGCTCCAGCAGGTGCTTGGCCCGGCTCACCTCGCCGATCTCGACCAGCGCGGACACCAGCCAGAACGAACAGATGGTGAAGGTGCCCTCTTCGCCGGACAGGCCGTCGTCGGTCTCCTCGACCCGGTAGCGCAGCACCAGGCCGTTCTCGGTGAGCTCGTCGGCGATCGCCAGCACGGTGGCCCGCACCCGGGGGTCGTCCGAGGGCAGGAACCGCGTCAACACCGCCAGCAGCAGCGACGCGTCCAGCGCGGGATCGCCGTAGCGCTGAGTGAGCACGCCGCGGGAATCCACCCCGCGGGCCAGGATGTCGGCCTTGATCTCCTCGGCGGTCGCCCGCCACTGCTGCGCGTAGCTCTTCTCGCCCTGCAGCTCGGCCAGCTTCGAACCGCGATCCAGCGCCACCCAGCACATGATCTTGCTGGAGGTGAAGTGCTGCGGTTCGCCACGCACCTCCCAGATGCCGCGGTCGGGTTCCTTCCAGTGCTTGATGGCTTCCTCGACCTGGTTCTTCAGCACCGGCCACAGCGCCTCGGGAATCTGCTCCCGTGATTTGGCGTGCAGGTACACCGAATCGAGCATGGTGCCCCAGATGTCGTGCTGCATCTGGTTGTAGGCACCGTTGCCGATCCGCACCGGCCGGGCGTTGTCGTAGCCCGACAGGTGGTGCAGTTCTTCTTCGACGAGGCTGCGCTCGCCACCGACCCCGTACATCACCTGCAGCGGGTGGCGTTCGCCGTTGTTGGCACCGGACACATCGGCGATGAACGAGAAGAAATCGTCGGCTTCCCGGTCCAGTCCGAGCGTGTACAGGCCCCACAGTGCGAATGTGGAGTCGCGAATCCACGAGTAGCGGTAGTCCCAGTTACGTTCGCCCTGAGGGGTTTCCGGCAGTGACGTGGTGGGTGCGGCCAGCAGGGCTCCGGTCGGCGAGTAGGTCAGGCCCTTGAGCGTCAGCGCGCTGCGCTGCAGGTACGACCGCCACGGATGATCGGGGAAGTCGCCGATGTTGATCCACTGCCGCCACGACTCACTGGTCTTCCACATCTTCTCGGCGGCTTCGTCGAAGGTCTGTGGGGCCGGGTGCTTGGACCAGCTCAGCGCGACGAACACGTTGTCGCCCTCGGTGAGCCGCGTGCGGGCACGGGCCTCACGGCCCTCGATACCGATCCGCAGATTGGAGGTAAGCCGCAGCGTGGGGTGTGAATCTGGGTTGCGGCTGGCGCGCGCGATGGCTTCGCCGTAGGCCGGGCCGGAGTACTCCCATGACGCACCGACCCGGTGGTAGTCGAACGCGGGTTCGCAATTCATCACGAGTTCGACGGTGCCGCTGACACAGCGCACGGTGCGCAGCAGGATGTGCTCGGCGTCCCAGTCCATCGGGGTGCGCCGATGCGTGCGTGAGCGGGAGTCGATGTCGTGCCATGGGCCCATCACCAGCGCGTCGCGCACGATCAGCCAGCCGGTGTGGGTCTGCCAGGTGGTCTCCAGGATCAGGCTGCCCGGCAGGTAGCGCCGCGCCGAGGGAACGGTCACACCGTAGGGACCGAGCCGGAAGTGGCCCGCGCTGCGGTCCAGGATGGCGCCGAACACGCTGGGGGAGTCTGGCCGGGGGACACACAGCCATTCCACCGAGCCGGCCGAGGAGATCAGGCAGGTGTTCTCGCAGTCGGACAGGAAGCCGTAGTCGGCGATCGGCGGGAACGGGTTCCGCAGCGACCCGGCCGACGTGTAGGGCACCGGGGCGGTCACCGTCAGCGGTGCCTCGGGTGCCTTGGGA
This sequence comes from Mycobacterium sp. IDUB_17, assembly GCF_055419465.1. Taxonomy (NCBI): domain Bacteria; kingdom Bacillati; phylum Actinomycetota; class Actinomycetes; order Mycobacteriales; family Mycobacteriaceae; genus Mycobacterium; species Mycobacterium sp. IDUB_17. The sequence goes on from NZ_JBVAXS010000005.1 coordinate 463,414, forward strand.
GTGTCAGATGTCTTGTCGAGTGCCGCGACGACATCCGTGGGCTCGGTGTGTTGCAGGACCATCCGAACATCATCATCTGCGGATACAGGTGTCGTCTACCCAAGCGACGCGTGTCGAATGTTACGGGCGGGACGGGGCCGATCAGGTGATCGCCTAGGCTTGCCCCATGGCGGCAATCCTGAACTGGTGGGACGGCGTCGAACTGTGGCTGACCGGGCTGCCGTTCGTCGTACAGACCGCTGTGGTGATGCCGGTGGTGTTGGCATTGGCTTATGGCAGCGCAGTGGTGCTCGACGGCGCGCTGGGCTGGGGAATCACGGGGTTGCACCGGCTGCGCCACGCCCCGGCAGACGAGGTGGAGTCCGAGTGAACGGTATGCCGCGCTCACGTGTCACGTTGATCTTGATTCTGCTGGTCGTCCTGGTCATCGTGATGTGGTTGCTGACCCGCTAGCCGCGAGACACATCGCTCGACGGGCGCGACGCCGGAATTCTGTTATTCTTCGCGCCATGCATTCAGCGTCCGGCAAGACTGAGAGCCATGTCTTGGCTCTCATTGCCGTGGGTTCACGCGCTGTTGCTGACGTCGCCTGTTGTCGCTGACTCCAACCCGTCCGCGGTTTGGTGTCGGTGGCGGCTCTGTGCCCGGATGCTCCTCTCTTGCCTCCCTCGCCTCCATTGCCTTTCCGCCTGACGGACCTCGCAATGTCCGCTGTCCGCAAGAAAGGTCATCAGTGCCCGTTTACAGATCCAACCTCAGCCGGTTCCTACGGTCCTCCTCGCATGCGGGGCTCTGGCGAACTGCCACCGTCCTCGCCACCACCGGCGTGCTCGCCGTCGGCTGCGGCGGCGGTGCCAGCGATGTCGCCGGCGGTGACCAGGGCGCCGCAGGTGCCGACACCACGCTGACGCTCGTCGCCTACGCAGTGCCCGAACCGGGCTGGAGCAAGATCATCCCGGCATTCGCCGCCACCGAAGAAGGCAAGGGCGTCGCGGTGCGGACGTCGTACGGCGCCTCGGGCGACCAGTCCCGGGCCGTGGCCGACGGCAAGCCGGCCGACATCGTCAACTTCTCCGTGGAGCCCGACGTCACCCGGTTGGTCAAGGCCGACAAGGTGGCCGACGACTGGAGCGCAGGCAACACCAAGGGCGTCCCGTTCGGTTCTGTGGTGTCATTAGTGGTGCGCAAGGGTAACCCCAAGGGCATCAAGGACTGGGATGACCTGCTGCAGCCCGGGCTCGAGGTGGTCACCCCGAGCCCGCTGAGTTCGGGTTCGGCCAAGTGGAACCTGCTGGCGCCGTACGCGGCAAAGAGCAACGGAGGCAAGGACTCCGCGGCCGGTCTCGACTTCGTCAACAAGCTGGTGACCGAGCACGTCAAGACCCGTCCGGGTTCGGGCCGAGAGGCCACCGACGTGTTTCTGCAGGGCACCGGCGACGTGCTGATCAGCTACGAGAACGAGGCGATCAACGTCGAGCGGCAGGGCAAGGATGTGGAGCACATCAATCCGCCTCAGACCTTCAAGATCGAAAACCCGGTGGCCGTCGTCAAGACCAGTCCTCACGCCGACAAGGCCAAGGCGCTGGCGAACTTCCTGCTCACCCCCGAGGGGCAGAAGCTGTGGGCCGAGGCCGGATTCCGTCCGATCGACCCCGCGGTGGCGGCGGACTTCGCCAAGGACTTCCCGACGCCGGAGAAGCTGTGGACCATCGCTGATCTCGGCGGATGGAAAGAGGTCGACCCGGCGTTGTTCGACAAGGAAAACGGCTCGATCACCAAGATCTACAAGCAGGCGACTGGATGACTTCTGTAGCCCAGCCCGATTCGGCTGTGCCCGCGCCGGGGGATTCCACCCCCGGCGCGCGGCCCGGCCGCTACGGCAGCACCTCACTGCGCGTGGGTGCAGCTTCGATCTGGTTGAGCGTCATCGTGCTGCTGCCGTTGGCGGCCATCCTGTGGCAGGCGGCCGGTGGCGGGTGGAACGCCTTCTGGCTGGCCGTCACGTCCAACGCGGCGATGGAATCTTTCCGGGTGACGCTGACCATCTCGGCCGGCGTCACCGTGGTGAACCTGTTCTTCGGGCTGGTGGTGGCCTGGGTGCTGACTCGCGATGACTTCCCCGGTAAGCGGTTGGTCGACTCGGTGATCGACCTGCCGTTCGCCCTGCCGACGATCGTGGCGAGCCTGGTGATGCTGGCGCTGTACGGCCCGGCCAGCCCGGTCGGGCTGCACCTGCAGCACACCAAATGGGGTGTGGGCGTCGCGTTGCTGTTCGTCACGTTGCCGTTCGTGGTGCGCTCGGTGCAGCCGGTGCTGATCGAGCTCGACCAGGAGACCGAAGAGGCGGCCGCCTCGCTGGGCGCCAATAACCGGGTGATCTTCGTGAAGGTGATCCTGCCGGCATTGCTGCCGTCTCTGCTGTCGGGTGCGGGCCTGGCGTTCTCCCGGGCCATCGGCGAGTTCGGCTCGGTGGTGCTGATCGGTGGTGCGGTACCGGGCGAGACCGAGGTGTCCTCACAGTGGATCCGGACCCTGATCGAAAACGACGACCGCACCGGTGCCGCGGCGATCTCCATTGTGCTGCTGCTGATCTCGTTCGTGGTGCTGTTCGTGCTGCGCGCGGTGGGTTCGCGTGCGGCCAAACGTCAGGAGCTTTCGGCATGACGCTCTCACCGTCGGTGCGTTACCTGCTGCGCTTTCTGGCCCTGGCTTATGTGGCGGTGCTGGTGGTGGTCCCGGTCGGGCTGATCCTGTGGCGGACCTTCAGCCCTGGTGTCGGAGCGTTCTTCGCATCGGTGGGCACACCCGCGGCCATCTCGGCGCTGCAACTGTCGCTACTGGTGGTGGCAATCGTGGTGCCGCTGAACGTGTTGTTCGGCGTTCCTACGGCCCTGGTGTTGGCGCGCAACCGGTTTCGCGGCAAGAGTGCCCTGCAGGCCGTCATCGACCTGCCGTTCGCGGTGTCACCGGTGGTCGTGGGTGTCGCGCTGATCCTGCTGTGGGGTTCAGCGGGACTGCTCGGCTTCGTCGAGAACAACCTCGGGCTCAAGATCATCTTCGGTTTCCCCGGCATCGTGCTGGCCAGCATCTTCGTCACGGTCCCGTTCGTGATCCGTGAGGTCGAACCGGTGTTGCACGAGATCGGCACCGATCAGGAGGAAGCCGCCGCGACGCTGGGGTCGACCTGGTGGCAGACGTTCTGGCGGATCACGCTGCCGTCGATCCGGTGGGGCCTGACATACGGGATCGTGCTGACCATCGCCCGCACGCTGGGGGAGTTCGGTGCGGTGATCATGGTGTCCTCGAACTTGCCGGGCACCTCCCAGACGCTGACCCTGCTGGTGGCCGACCGCTACAACCGCGGCACCGCCGAATCGGTGTACGGGGCGTACGCCATCTCGACTTTGCTCATGGCGGTTGCCGTGGTGGTCCTGGTTGTCCAGGTGATCCTCGACCGACGCCGAACCAAGGCCGCGCAGTAGGCCCGAGAAGGAGACAAGAGCTATGACCGACGCGATCGTGGTTCGGGGCGCCAACAAGCATTACGGCGAATTTGCGGCGCTCGACAACATCGACTTCGAAGTGCCGTCAGGTTCGTTGACCGCGCTGCTGGGCCCGAGTGGTTCGGGCAAGTCCACGCTGCTGCGCGCCATCGCGGGCCTGGATCAGCCTGACAGCGGCACCATCACCATCAACGGGCACGACGTCACCGGGGTGCCGCCGCAGCGCCGCGGGATCGGGTTCGTGTTCCAGCACTATGCGGCGTTCAAACATCTGACCGTCCGCGACAACGTGGCATTCGGCCTCAAGATCCGGAAGCGTCCCAAGGCTGAGGTCAAGGAGAAGGTCGACAATCTCCTGGAAGTGGTGGGGCTGGCCGGTTTCCAGACCCGCTACCCCAACCAGCTCTCCGGTGGTCAGCGTCAGCGCATGGCGCTCGCGCGGGCGTTGGCAGTGGATCCGCAGGTGCTGTTGCTCGACGAGCCGTTCGGGGCGTTGGACGCCAAGGTTCGTGACGATCTGCGCACCTGGCTGCGCCGTCTGCACGACGAGGTGCACGTCACCACGGTGCTGGTGACCCACGACCAGGCCGAGGCGCTCGATGTGGCGGACCGGATCGCGGTACTCAACAAAGGGCGTATCGAGCAGGTCGGCTCACCGACCGAGGTCTACGACGAGCCCGCGAACGCGTTCGTGATGTCGTTTCTGGGTGCGGTGTCGGAGCTGAACGGAATCCTGGTGCGTCCGCACGACATTCGTGTCGGCCGTAACCCGGAGTTGGCCGTCGCGGCAGGCGATGGCACCGCCGAGGCCACCGGGGTGCTGCGGGCCACCATCGACCGGATCGTGATGCTCGGATTCGAGGTGCGGGTCGAATTGACCGGCGCCGCAACCCATGTCCCGTTCACCGCGCAGATCACCCGCGGTGACGCCGAGGCGCTGGGGCTGCGGGAGGGCGACACGGTCTATGTGCGCGCGACGCGCGTTCCTCAGATCGCCGGGGGCGTGCAGATTCCGGCGCGTGGCGAAGAGCCATCGACGGACTCCGAGAAGGCCAACGACGAGGATGAGGCGCTGACCGTCAGCTGAGACGGTCAGGCCCACCCGGTCAGGCCAGGGTCAGGAACAACTTCTCCAGCTCGGCGACGTCCATGGTCTCGTCGCTGTTGCCGTTGATGCATTCGCGCAGACTGGTTGCGACGATCTTGAATCCGGCACGGTCCAATGCGCGGGACACCGCGGCGAGCTGGGTGACGACGTCCTTGCAGTCGCGGCCCTGCTCGATCATCGCGATAACGCCCGAGAGCTGTCCCTGGGCACGGCGCAGCCGGTTGAGGATGGCGGAGATCGATTCCTCGTCGCAGATCATGTTGTACCCCTTCAAAGTTGGGCTTGTTGACTACCATCATACCCACGGGGGTATGTGTGTATGGTCATGTTGTCGTAGCGGGTGGACCGAAAAGCCATCGCAGCGGACACCACCCGAGGCGGGCGCAGGTCAGGTTGCCGAGGCCGGCCAGTACGGTCAGACCGGCCGCGGTGAGCCCGACGACGGGGTGGACTTCCTGGCCGAGGATCAGCGACGCCATCAACAACACGAACCAGCCGAAGGCCCGGCGTACCGCGTCGGGGTCGACGCGCGTGGTCAGGCGGGTGCCCAGCAGGCTGCCCAGCACCGCCGCGGCGGTGATTGCGCCGGCGATCGTCCAGTCGATCGGCACGGTGCTCAGATGTCCGGCCAGACCTGCGGCCGAGTTCATCGTGATCACCAGCAATGAGGTTCCGACCGCGACGGGCATGGGCAGGCCGCCCAGCAGGGCAAGGGCGGGCACCACGAGGAATCCGCCGCCTGCCCCGACGGCGCCGGTCACCACCCCGACCCCGAGCCCCATCAGCAGAACCTTGGCGACCGGCATCGTCTGCGTCGTCGGTGCGCACGCCTTGCGGCCCTTGATCATTGCGATCCCGGTGGCGGCCATGACCACCGTGAAGGCGATCAGCAATACCGAACCGGCGACGACATAACTCAGCAGCCCGCCCAGGTACGCGCCGACCATGCCGGCCGCCCCGAACATCAGGCCACTACGCCACTGCACGCGGCCGGCGCGCGCATGCGACAGGGTGCTGACCGCGCTGGTGACCCCGACGACCAGCAGCGAGGTGGCGATCGCCTGCTTGGCCTCCATGCCGGCCACATATGCCAACAGCGGAACGGTCAGGATCGAGCCGCCCCCGCCGAGGAGCCCGAGGGACACCCCGACCAGGACGGCCAGCGCGACAGCGACGGCGATCATGCCAACGCGCCGGAAGGTGTTTGTTTGGAACCGATCAGCTGCTCCACGACGCTCTGGGCATCACAGGAAACACCCCGGTTGTACGGCAGCTTCGCCAGCATCATGCCCATCGCGCAGGTGTTCGTCAGCGCCGCGGTCGTCAATCCGGTCCCGATGGCAGCGGCGACCCATTTCAGCTTGGGTGCCGCAATGCTGCCCAGGACGCTGCTGAGCACGATCGACCCCGCAACCAGGCGGACCTGACGTTCCAGATCCCACCGCTGCGCGCCGCGGCGAACCCCGAATCCCTTGTCCTGCCAGGCGGTCATGCCGCCCTCGAGGATCGAGACATTCGGCAGGCCGGCGTCCCGCAGGGTCTGCCCGGCGGTGCTCGCGCGCTGCCCCGAGCGACAGATCAGCACGACGTCCTCGTCCAGATGCTGAGCGATCTCGTCGCGGTGTTCCTGCAGCAGATCCAGCGGCACGTTGTAGGCGCCCGGGATATGGGCGGTTTCGAACTCACCGGGGGTGCGGACATCGATCAGCCGCGGGCCGGCACCGGCCTGCCTGAGTTCATTCAGTTCGGCGGCATCGAGGATTGACGAGGCGGACATCAGGCAAGACCTTTCAGCATCAGGTTCCAGTACATGGCGGGCAGCCCGTACTTCTTCAGCAACCAGTACGGCCGGTGCGGTTTGACCGGATCGAGTAGGGGGAAGGAGGGTTTGAGTGCGAAGTCGTAGTCGAACTCTGCGAGCAGCATCTCGCGTGAGGACGTGACGATCGGGCAGGACGCGTAGCCGTCGTACGACCCGGTGAGCGGGCGTCCGCGCAGTACCGCATCGATGTTCTCCACGACAGCGGGCGCCTGCTTACGAATGGCCGCACCGGTTTTCGAGTTCGGCGACGATCCCGCATCACCGAGTGCGAACACGTTCGGGTAGCGGACGTGCTGCATCGTGTGCTTGTCGATGTCGACATACCCGTTGGCGTCCCCGCCGACATGGCTCGTGGACAGCGGGCTGGTCTTGATCCAGTCCGGTGCCGACTGATGCGGGACCGCGTGGAGTACGTCGTAGGGGAGGACGGCGTCCGTGCCATCCGCCACGCTGGTCATCGTGACCTTGCGGGACGCCGAATCGATGGACCGCACTTCGCTTCCGGTGTGCAGGGTGATGCCGTAGTCGGCGATGACCTTGTCCAGGTTGTCGGCGATCGCGGGGATGCCGAAGATCCGCGGGGTCGGGACCACCAGGTGCACGTCGATCTTGTCGAGCACACCCTGCCGCTGCCAGTGGTCGCAGGCCAGGTAAGCGATCTTCTGAGGTGCGCCGGCGCACTTGATCGGCCCGGACGGCATGGTGAACACCGCGGTGCCGGACCGGGTGTTGCGGATGAATTCCCATGTGCGCGGGGCGAGATCGAAGCGGTAGTTGGACGACACACCGTCCTTGCCCAGCGTGTCGGTCAGACCCTCGGTGCGCTCCCAGTCGAGCTGGATGCCCGGGCATACGACCAGCACGTCGTAGGAGTAGGTCGCACCATCGGTACACGTGACCGTGTTGGCGTCCGGATCGACGGCTGTCACCGCGCTCTTGATCCAGGTGGCGCCCCGCGGCATGACCGAGGCTTCGGCACGCTCGGTTTCGGCGGCCGTGGCCTGGCCGCCGCCGACCAGCGTCCACAACGGCTGGTAGTAGTGCTTGTCGGACGGCTCGATGATCGCCACGTCGGTGTAGTGCTTGCGCAGCAACCGGGCCGCCACGGTGATTCCGGCCGTGCCGCCGCCGACGATCAGGACCTCATGCCTGCGTGAGGTGGACATACCTGTTCTGTCTTCCTATCTCTCAAACGGGTTGTACTGCATCCAGATTGGGCGGGATGTTGGCTCAGGCGGTTTGGGTGCTTTCCGCCCAGGCGCCGTAGCCACCGAGGATGTCGCTGACATCGGCGAAACCGCGCCGGCGCAGCAGGCTGGCCGCCACCGATGAGCGGTAGCCGCCGGCGCAGTAGACCACGGTCGGGCGGGCGGGATCCAATTCGCCGGTCCGGTCCGGCAGCTGGCCCACCGGAATGTTGACCGCGCCCGGGATCATGCCCGCCTCGGTCTCGCCGGGATTGCGCACGTCGACGATCTGCAGATCCGCGACCGTGGCAGCGCGCTCGCCGAAGGCGGTGGCGGTCAACCGTGAGGCGACCGTCACATCGTCCTGGTGCTCGAACATCGTCCGCTCCGGGTTGTCGATGTAACCCAGCACACGGTCGAATCCGATGCGGGCCAGCCGGTTTTTGCCTTCACGTTCTTCGCCCGGGTCGGTGACCAGCACGATGTCGGCGTCGGGTTTGACCACCGAGCCGGCGAATTCGGCGTAGCGCCCGGCGAGTCCGATGTTGATTGCGTTGCGCAAATGGCCCAGCGCGAAGTCCTCGGGGCTGCGGCCGTCGATCAACATGGCTCCGTTTGCGACGGCGTCGGTGGCCCGGTCGTAGTCCAGTGCCTCTGGCGTGGCCTCCTCGTCCAGCAGCGCGCGGTCCTTGCGGTTGAGGATCGCGTCGTACACGAAGTAGCCCGGGGCGGGCGGCTGGCCGGCGGTGACCAACTCGACGAAGGACTCCTTGTCGGGTGCGCGCAGCGCGTAGTTGGTCTGCTTCTGCTCACCCATGGTGGACGACAGCTCGGTGGACAGGTTCTTGCCACAGGCCGAACCCGCTCCGTGTGCCGGGAAGACCCGGGTGGCATCGGGCAGCGGCAACAGCTTCTCGTGCAACGAGTGGTAGAGCTTGTCTGCCAGCTCGTCTCGGGTGAATCCGATCGAGGCCAGCAGGTCGGGCCGGCCGACATCGCCGATGAACAGGGTGTCGCCGGTCAGGACACCGTAGGGCACTGCGTCGTCGGCGTGCTCGTAGACCACGATGCTCATCGACTCGGGGGTGTGGCCCGGGGTGTGGCGGAATTCCAGGACCACCTCGCCCAGTGAAATGCGTTGGCCGTCTTCGACCCCCATGTGATCGAACTCCGGCTTGGCGACTGACGAGTACACGATCTTGGCGCCGGTGGCTTCGGCCAGCTCGAGGTGGCCGGACAGGAAGTCGGCGTGGAAGTGGGTCTCGATCACGAGGGTGATCTGCATGCCGAGCTTCTCGGCATCGGCGACATACTCAGAGACGTCGCGCTGCGGGTCGACGACCACGGCGCGCCCGGATGACTCATCGCCGATCAGGTACGACGCGTGCGACAGGCAGTCCAGGTAGTACTGGATGAACTTCATTGTTCGACTCCTCGGTGAGCGGTCTGCATACCTAGGGGGGTATACCAACAAGTTCGAATATACCCCTTGGGGTATAGGAGTCAAGCCGACAAAGACGCCCCCGGGGTGGTGTCCGGGGGCGTGACTGCGCTGAGAATGGCGGGGTCAGGCGGCGAAGCCGGTGCTGCGTGCGGCCAGCGCCTCTTCGTAACGGTCCAGCACCGTGGCCGCCACCAAGCGGTGCGGCCCGAGTGGTTCGGCCATCGGAATGCCTGCGGCGCAGGCGAATTCGGCAACCCGGTCCGTGATGCGACCGTGCGCCAGGAACCAGGGGGCGATCACCAGGCGGCGGGCGCCGCGTCGGCGCAAGCTATCGGCGGCCTCGGGCAGGGCCGGCGTCTGCCCTGTGGCGAACGCCACCTGGGTACCGGCCCAGCGGGTGCCCTCGGCCAACGCACCGGCCAGGGCGGCGGTACGCGCATTGGCGGCCGGGTGGGACGAGCCCACCCCGACCAGGATCACGCCGAGGTCGGCGTCGAACCGGGACACACCCACCGACGTCAGCCGCTCCCGCACCACCTGCAGCAGCCGGGGGTCGTCGCCGAGCACATCGGCCTGCGTCACCTCGGCGCCGGAGTTGGCGATCAGCTCGGGAATGTCGACCCGGGCGTGATAGGCGCTGCCCAGCAGCAGTGGCACCACCACGGCGCCCGGTTCGACATCGGGCAGCACCTCGGTGAGGTTGGGCGCGTTCTGTTCGCAGAACGCGACCCGTACCTCGGTGTCCGGCAGTAGGCGGCGCAGATGTCCGCCGATGGCGTGCGCGTTCGCCGACGAACGCGGGTCCGCGCTGCCGTGTGCGGTGAGAACGAGTGTCACGGCTTCCTCACGAGGCGTGCAGCCCGCACTCCGTCTTGGTCTGACCGGCCCACCGGCCGCTGCGCGGATCGGCGCCCTCCGCCGGCTTGCTCGTGCACGGTGCGCATCCGATCGACGGATAGCCCTCGTGGACCAGAGGATTGACCAGGATGTCGTTGGCCTCGATGTAGGCCTGCATCTCGTCGTCGGACCAGGCCGCGATCGGGTTGATCTTCACCAGGCCGAAAGCACTGTCCCAGCTGATCAGCGGGGCGTTGGCGCGGGTCGGCGCCTCCACGCGGCGGATACCGGTGACCCAGGCGGTGTAGCCCGCCAGTGCCTTGCCCAGCGGCTCGACCTTGCGCATCCGGCAGCACGAGGCGGCGTCGCGGGCGAACAGATCCTTGCCATGCAGGTCATCCTGCTGGGCAACCGTGTTCTCCGGGCGGACGTTGACCACGTTCACGCCGTACACCTGCTCCACGGCGTCACGCGTGCCGATGGTCTCGGCGAAGTGGTATCCGGTGTCCAGGAACAGCACGTCGACGCCCGGGCGCACCTTGGCCGCCATCTCGACCAGCACCGCATCCTGCATGTTCGAGGCCACCACGTAGTTGCCACCGAAGTGCTGGTCGGTCCAGCGCAACAGCTCCTCGGCGCCGGCGTCGGCCAGCTCGGCCGCGCCCTGCTCGGCCAGTTCCTTCAGCTCGGTCTCAGTCAACCCACTCACCTCTGCACTCATCGCAAATCAGCCTCGTCGGCACGAACGGCCCACTGGGCGAAACGCTCGCCGTCCTCGCGTTGTTTCACGAAGTTGCGAACGAGCCGCTCGACGTAGTCGCCGAGTTCGCTGGACGACACCTTGTGCTGGCGCAGCTTGCGTCCGAAGCCGCTGTCCAGGCCGAGGCTGCCGCCCAGATGCACCTGGAAACCTTCCTCGGGTCCGTTGCCGTCGTCGATCATCTGCCCCTTGAAGCCGATGTCGGCGATCTGGATGCGGGCGCACGAGTTCGGGCAGCCGTTGAGGTTGACGGTCACCGGCACGTCCAGCGTCGAGTTCAGGTCGGCGAGGCGCTCCTCCAGATCGGGCACCAGGCTCTGCGCCCGGACCCGGGTCTCGGCGAAGGACAGCTTGCAGTACTCGATACCGGTGCAGGCCATCACGTTCTGCCGCCAGCGCGACGGGGTCGAGGACAGCCCCAGCTCATCCAGGCCGGCGCGCAGTTCGGCCAGTTTGTCGTCGGGGACGTCGAGCACGATCAGCTTCTGGTAGGGGGTCAACCGGATCCGATCGGAGCCGGCGGCCTCGGCCAGATCGGCGACCTTGGTCAGGATGGTGCCGGACACCCGGCCCGCGATCGGTGCGACACCTACGGCGTTGAGGCCGTTCTTGAGCTTCTGCACGCCGACGTGGTCGATGTTGTGGGGCACCTGCTCGGGCGCAGGGCCATCGATCAGCTTGCGCTTGAGGTACTCGGTCTCGAGAACCTCCCTGAACTTCTCTACGCCCCAGTCCTTGACCAGGAACTTCAGCCGGGCCTTGCTGCGCAGCCGGCGGTAGCCGTAGTCACGGAAGATCGAGGTGACGCCCTCCCAGACGTCGGGCACCTCGTCCAGCGGCACCCAGACGCCCAGTCGCTGGGCCAGCATCGGGTTGGTCGACAGGCCACCGCCGACCCAGACATCCAGGCCGGGGCCGTGCTCGGGGTGGTTGACGCCGATGAACGCCACATCGTTGATCTCGTGCGCAACATCCTGCAGGCCGGAGATCGCGGTTTTGAACTTGCGCGGCAGGTTCGACAGCAGCGGGTTGCCGATGTAGCGGCGGACGATCTCCTCGAGCGCGGGAGACGGGTCGAGCACCTCGTCGAGGGACTCACCGGCCAGCGGTGAACCCAGGACAACGCGGGGGCAGTCGCCGCACGCCTCGGTGGTCTGCAGTCCGACCTCTTCCAGCCGGCGCCAGATCTCCGGAACGTCCTCGATGCGGATCCAGTGGTACTGGATGTTCTCCCGATCGGTGATATCGGCGGTGTCGCGGGCGAACTCGATCGAGATCTCGCCCAGGGTGCGCAGCGATTTCGCTGTCAGCGCGCCGCCGTCGGAGCGCACCCGCATCATGAAATACGGAGCCTCCAGCAGGTCGGCATTGTCGTCACCGGTGAAGGTGCCGTCGTAGCCCTGCTCACGCTGGGTGTACAGGCCCATCCAGCGCATCCGGCCGCGCAGGTCGGTCTTGTCGATGCTGTCGAAGCCCTGCTTCGAGTAGACGTCGAGGATGCGGGCCCGCACGTTGAGGGCGTCGTCCTCTTGTTTGAACACCTCGTTGGGGTTCAGTGGGTCGCGGCTACCCAGCGCCCACTGGCCCTCATCACGAGTCTTCGCTGGGCGCGGTGTGGCTTGAACCTCGGTCATGGCTTTGGCTCCTCTTATGGAACCGGCCGCTGGAATGCGCTGATCACCGGGTGGGCTGTCCGGCGGCGCAGATCCGGCGGCCAGCTGAATGTTTTGGGCGGGCGGGTTCCGAAATCAACGCGGGATCAAGGCAGACAGCAACAGCTACATACGCGCTTGAAATCGACATGCCGACGAGCCACCAGCGCAATGCGGGTGGAGCTGTTGTGGGCGGCAGTCACGCCCGACATTCTGCCACGATTGTCGCCACCTGCCCTAACCGGGCCATATTTGCGCTCAGGGTGAGCAAAAGTCGTCGCTGCTCCTGGCACAGGCGTTGTCCGGTGTGCATGGCTCTCCTCGGGTGGGCGATGGAACTTCGTGGTACCCACGGTGGCCCGGATCGCCGGCGGTGTCGTTGGTGCTGTCATCCATTTCTCGACCCCGCCAGCTGGAATCCGGGTGGTCCTGTCCGCCGCCGCCGAGTCACACTGGGGGGATGACGGTTCATGCCGAGTCGGCCCACCTACCGCCGGCTTCGTCGGACCGGGAGCGGCCGTTCGGCATCTACATTCACGTGCCGTTTTGCGCGACTCGGTGCGGATACTGCGACTTCAACACCTATACGCCGGCCGAATTGGATTCTGCCGACGTGCCCGGCCCGCCCGGGGGTGCAACCCCGGCCGGCTGGCTGGCTGCGTTGCGCGTCGAGCTTCGGTTGGCCGCAGCAACGGTCGGTTCCGTGCCGGTGCAGACGGTGTTCGTGGGCGGTGGCACCCCCTCGTTGCTCGGTGGTGCCGGCCTCGCCGCGGTGCTGGGCGCGGTCCGCGACAACTTCGAACTGGCCGTCGACGCCGAGGTGACCACCGAGGCCAACCCGGAGTCCACATCCCCGGAAATGTTCGCGACGCTGCGTGAGGCCGGCTTCACCCGGGTGTCTCTGGGCATGCAGTCGGCCGCGCCGCAAGTACTGGCGGTGCTGGACCGCAAGCACTCCGCGGGCCGGGCGCCTGCGGCGGCGCTGGAGGCCAGGACCGCGGGATTCGAGCACGTCAACATCGACCTGATCTACGGCACGCCGGGGGAGACCGACGACGATCTGCGACGGTCGATCGACGTCGCGGTGGGTGCCGGTGTGGACCACGTGTCCGCGTACTCGTTGATCGTCGAGGACGGCACTGCGCTGGCCCGCCGGGTGCGCCGGGGCGAGATCGCCCGCCCCGACGACGACGTGCTCGCGCAGCGCTATGAACTGCTCGACGCACGGCTGGCGGCGGCCGGTCTGCACTGGTACGAGGTGTCCAACTGGAGCCGCGAGGGTGGGGAGTGCCGGCACAACCTCGGCTATTGGGACGGTGGCGAGTGGTGGGGCGCCGGACCGGGGGCGCACGGCTTCCTGGGTGCCACCCGGTGGTGGAATGTCAAGCATCCCAATGCTTATGCGCAAGCGTTGACCGATGAGCGATTGCCCATCGCCGATTCTGAGGAGCTCGACGAGACCGACCGGCATCTGGAGGACGTGATGCTGCGGCTGAGGTTGCGGCATGGCCTGGCACTGGCCGACCTCACCGAGGATGAGCGTTCCCGGGTTCCCGAGGTGCTCGCCGGTGAGTTGGTGGCAGTTCACGGCGATCGGCTGATTCTCACCGATCGCGGGAGGCTGCTCGCCGATGGAGTGGTGCGCACTCTGCTCGGATAGCCATCGGGCGGGTGTGGCGGCACCGTGGGTGACCTTGCTCACCCGGGACCGGCGAGGCGCGCGGACGTCCCAATGCCTTGCATCGTTATGCGAGCATGGTGCGCATGTCGCTCCAAAACTTAGGCAAGGCTAGCCACTCTTGGTTTGCCCGCGGGGGTGCTCGCTGAGGATGAGCGTGACACACGACGGGCGGCATTCACCCAGGTGCTACGCCGGCGGCAAGCCTCCGGAACCGATCGCCGTGATCGGCGTCGGCTGCCGCGTCGCGGGCAATGTTGCGACACCGGCGGAGTTCTGGAACTTCCTGGTCGAGGGGCGCAGCCACGTGACCGAGGTGCCCAAAGAACGCTGGGAGCCTTACCTGCGGCGTGATCCGCGCAATGCCGCGGTGCTGCGCGAGGTCACCCGACTGGGCACCTTCCTCGATGATCTGGCCGGCTTCGACGCCGAGTTCTTCGGAGTATCACCGCGTGAGGCCGAGGTGATGGACCCCCAGCAGCGGCTGGCGCTCGAGGTCAGCTGGGAGGCACTCGAACACGCCGGGGTGTCGCCGAGGGCGCTGGCCGGCAGCGACACCGCGGTGCTGATGGGCGTCAACTCCGACGACTACGGCAAATTGATCATGGAAGACCTGCCCGGGATCGACGCGTGGACCGGCATCGGGACCTCGCTGTGCGGCATCGCCAACCGGGTCTCGCATCTGCTCGATCTCCGTGGTCCGAGCGTGGCGTTGGACGCCGCATGCGCGGCCTCGTTGGTCGCGGTGCACCAGGCCTGCCAGATGCTGCGTGCCGGCGAGACGTCGCTGGCCCTGGCCGGCGGGGTCAGCGCGCTGATCGGCCCGGGCCTGACCCGGGTCCTCGACGAGGCCGGGGCCACGGCCCCCGACGGCAGGTGCAAGACCTTCGATGCCGCCGCGGACGGTTACGGGCGGGGTGAGGGCGCCGGCGTGGTGGTGCTCAAACGACTTGCGGACGCCGAACGCGACGGTGACCGAATCCTGGCCGTGGTGCGTGGTGGTGCCACGGCTCAGGACGGGCGCACGGTGGGCATCATGTCGCCCAACGGCGCCGCGCAGGCGGACATGTTCCGCCGCGCCTGCGCGATGTCAGGCGTCGACCCGGCCGGTGTCGGCTATATCGAGGCACACGGAACCGGCACTCCCACAGGCGATCCCACCGAGGTGGGGGCTCTTGCCGAGGTGTACGGCGTCGGGCGGGTCGAGGCGGACCGGTGCCGCGTCGGGTCGGTCAAACCCAACATCGGCCACCTGGAGGGCGGCGCCGGCGTGATGGGACTGATCAAAACGGTCCTGGCCCTGCATCATGAGGCGATCCCGCCCACCGCCGGGCTGCGGCAACTCACCGGCGCGGTGGACTGGGCCAACAGCGGGCTTCGGGTGCCCATCGAGGTCGAACCCTGGGCACGCACCGATACCCCGCGCCGGGCCGCGGTGTGCAGTTACGGCTACGGCGGTACCATTGCGCATGTCCTGCTCGAAGAGGCTCCGGCACAACAGAACATGACGCGGCACGCGTCCGGTCCGGTGATCATCCCGATCTCGGCGCGCTCTCCGCAGCGGCTGGCGCGCCAGGCCGAAGCGCTGGCCGATCATCTGCGGGCAGGCCATCAGGACCTGGCACCGGTGGCCGCCACATTGTGGACCCGGCGTACGCACGAACCGGTCCGGGCCGCGGTCGTCGCCGAACATCGGCATGAACTGATCGCCGGCCTCGACGCACTGTCCCGCGGGGATTCCGGCGCCGGGGTGGTCACCGGCGAACTTCCGGGCGGTCAGGTCGCCGACGCGGTGTGGGTGTTCTCCGGGCACGGTTCGCACTGGGCCGGAATGGGCCGTGAGTTGCTCACGGCCGAACCAACTTTCGCCCGTGTCATCGACGAAGTCGACGAGGTATTCGGGCGCGAGCTCGGGTTCTCCGCGCGCGAGGCGTTGAGCACGGGAGAGCTCGGCGGCACCGACCGGATCCAGGCGCTCACCTTCGCGATGCAGGTCGGACTGGCCGCGGTACTGGAGCAGCGGGGAGTGCGTCCGGCCGCGGTGATCGGGCACTCGGTCGGCGAGGTGGCGGCCTGCGTGGTCTCCGGGGTGTTCGAGTTGCGTCAGGGCGCCGCCGTGGCCTGCTACCGGGCCCGCGGCTTCCGATCCGTGATGGGTTGCGGTGCCATGGCTTTGGTGCGTCTGCCGTTCGCCGAGGCCGCGCAGCGGCTGACCGGCCGCACCGATGTGGTGGCGGCCATCAGCGCATCGGCGGAATCCTGTGTCATCTCGGGTCTCACCGACGCCGTCGAGGAGGTCTGCCAGTCCTGGGGTGAGCAGGGCATCGTGGTGCGCCGGGTGAATACCGACGTGGCATTCCACAGTCCTGCGATGGACGATCTGACCGGCGCCCTGGCCGAGAACGTCGCCGGGCTCGATCCGGCCCGGGATGCGGTGATCCCGCTCTACACCACGGCTTTGCCCGATCCCCGCTCCACTGCGTCGAGGGACGCCGACTACTGGGTGCGCAACCTGCGCGGGCAGGTCCGGTTCGCCGAGGCCGTCACGGCGGCGGCAGAGGACGGACACCGGCTGTTCCTTGAGGTGTCCGCCCATCCCGTGGTGTCGCACTCGATCGTCGAGACGCTGCTGCACCTGGGCGTCGACGACCACGCCGTCATCCCGCTGCTGCGTCGTGACGCGCCCGAGTCGACGGCCGTCACGACCGCGGTCGCCTCGCTGTACTGCCACGGCGCCGATGTCGAACATGGTGTCGCCGAGACTGATCCGTGGGCCGCCGACCTCCCGGTCACCCAATGGCAACACCGGCACTTCTGGCGGGTGCCGTCCGCCGCACCCGGCGGGCGGGCGGTGCACGACACCACCGGCCACACATTGCTGGGTGGCCGCACCGACGTGGCAGGAACCGTCGCCACCCGGATGTGGCAGACCCGGCTGGACTTCGACAATCGGCCCTACCCCGGCGACCACCCGGTACAGGGCACCGAAATCGTGCCTGCCGCAGTACTGCTGAATACCTTCCTGGCGGCGGCCGGTGGTGGCGCCGGGCTGACGGACATCCGGCTGCGCACGCCCGTGGCCCCGGCCCGCGCCCGCGATCTTCAGGTGGTGCTGGCCGACCGCGAGCTGACCCTGGCCTCGCGGTTGGCGGATGCCACCGAGGACCAGGGCGGCGGGTGGCTGACGCACAGCAGTGCGGTGGTCGCCCTCGATGACGGTGCGGACGACGGTGGCGCACCGGCCATCGACCTGGCTGCGGCCCGTGCGCGCTGCACCGAGGCCCTGCCGGCGCGGCATGTGATCGACTCCCTGGCCGAACTCGGGGTTGCCGCCATGGGATTCGGTTGGGACATCAAGGATTTGCGCCGCGGTGAAGGCGAACTGCTGGCCCGGGTGAGCTCCGGATCCGACGGCGCGCAGCCCAGCACCTGGGCCTCGCTGATGGACGCGGCCACCTCGGCCGCCTCGACGAGCTTCGACGGCCCGCCGCGGCTGCGGATGCCTGCCCGGATCGAACGGGTGCACGTACTTGGCGCGCCGCCGGCGACCGCGATGCTGTCGGTGCGGCGCAGGCCCGGTACCACCACCACCGACGTGGCGATCACCGACGAGTCCGGGTCGGTGCTGTTGTCGATCGGTGGGATGGCCTTCGAGGAGTTGGAGAATCCGGGGCGCGCTGCGTCGGCGACCGACGTCCGCCGGATCGTGCACCAGGTGTCGTGGCATCCGGTGTCGGCTCGCGGCGGGCGGTCGCCCAGTGGCGTGGTGCTGGTCGGCGGAGATGTCGACCGGCTGGAAACCGCGGTCAACGACCTGACCGCGGCCGCCGTGCCCTACCTGGCGGTGGAAGACCCCGCCGAACTGGAGTCGAGCATCGAATTCGGCTCATTACCAAGCGAACTCGGCGACGCCCCGGTCGTGCTGGTGTTGCCGCGCGATGATGACTCACCCGGGGCTGCCGTCGACCTGGTGACCGGGACGCTGGCCCTGCAGCAGCGCCTGGGTCTGTCGGCGCGGCTGTGGGCGCTCACCGTCGGCGTCCATGAGGGCGCCAACGTGACCCACGCACCGTTGTGGGGTCTGGGCCGGGTCGCCGCGGCCGAGCACCCGCAGTTGTGGGGCGGTGTCGTCGACGTGGCCGACGGACGCCTGCCACTCGACGCGCTGGGGTCGCTGGCCGGACATGGTGTGCTGGTGGTTCGCGACGGGTTGGCGTTGGCCGCCCGCCTCTCCGCTTCGGGTTCGGTTTCGGCCGCGACGGTGCAGGCGAGCCCGATGCGGTGCGCACCGGGAGGCACCTATCTGATCACCGGCGGCACCGGCGTGCTCGGTCTGCGGATGGCTCAGCGTTTGGCCGATCTCGGTGCCCGCCGTCTCGTGCTTCTGTCCCGCTCGGGCCTGGGTGACCGTTCGGTCTGGGCGGCCGGCGAGCAGTCGGCGGCGGTGCGTGCGGTGACCGCACTCGAGGATCGTGGGGTGTCGGTCACCGTCGCCGCGGTCGACGTCGGTGCGCCCGGATCGGCCGACGCCCTGCGGGACGTGTTGCGCCCGCTGCCGCCGGTGCGCGGTGTCATCCACGCCGCCGGCGTAGAAGCCGGTGCGCTGCTGATGAACACGACATCCGACGAGTTCGCCGCCGCCATGCATCCGAAGGTGCAGGGGACACTCGTGCTGCACGAGGTGTTCCCGCCCGAGCAGCTCGACTGGATGGTGCTGTTCTCGTCATGTGGCTACCTGGCCGGGTTCCCGGGGCAGGGCGCCTATGGCTGCGCCAACTCGTTCCTGGACGGAATGGCCCGGCACCGGCGCAGTCTGGGCGACCGGACCACCGCCGTCGCCTGGACGGCGTGGCGTGGGCTGGGGATGGGCTCGGCATCGGAGTTCGTGGCGGCTCAACTCGATGCACTCGGCATGGGCACCGTCGGCGCCGACGACGCGATGGGCGCGCTCGACCTGGCGATGCGTGAGGATGCGGCCAACGTCGTGGTGCTACCAATCCTTCCCGCGGCCGCCGCGGTGCCGATCCTTGCGGATGTCGCACCCGAGGAAGAACCCGACGACGCATCGGAGCCGCCCTCGTCGAGCACGGGGGAGTTCGATCCCGATCAGGTGGCGGCCCATGTGTTGACCGCGGTGGCAAGTCAATTGGGGCTCGCGGAGTCCGACGTGAACGTCGACCTGCCACTGGTGGAATTGGGCGTCGACTCGATCATGACGGTGCGGCTGCGCCGCCAGCTGGAGAAGCAGACCGGGCTGTCGCTGCCGCCGACCCTGTTGTGGGAGCATCCCACCGCAGCCGCCGTGACGGCCAGGATCATCGAGCTGCTGGAGGCTGGGATGGGCTGTGAGGTCAAGGCGTAGCGGTGGGCGCCCAGCCTGTCAGGCTGATGATTTCCGCGGCGATATCGGAGACGGTGCGACCGTCCGTGGGGATCTGGTGTGTTGTGGCCGCGGCGCCGGCCCGCAGGCGGTCGTCCATGTGGGAACTGGACGCGAGGTGTTGATCGAGTGTCGAGCCGATTTCGCGCTGGCTGAGACGTTTTCGAACTGTGGTATCGGTGCAGGTGAGCAGGATGGTGAGGACGGTGGGTTTGTCGCCCATCGCGGTGGTGAGGTGTTCGACGACGTCTGGTAGCACGCAGGCGGTATTGGTGTAGATCAACCGGCGATAGCCCAGTGCGCGGTAATTTGCCCACATCGCTGCGAGGTTTTGTTCGGCGAGCTTGTGTTCCCACGGGGCGGGGTAAGCCATGTCGAGGAAGTCGCCGTCGATCAGACAGTGAGAGACGCCCGCGACGCTCAACCGGGCGTGCATCTCAAAGCTGGTGCTGGTCTTGCCGGTCCCGGATCGCCCGCCGATGAATACCACCTCGCTGGTCATGTCGGGCAGTGTCGTCCATGGCGGCGCCAGGCGCGAGACATTTTCAGCCGAGGGGCAGCGACGTCACGAGCTTCTTCTTGTCGACCTTGCCCACCGCCGTGGTGGGCAGCGTCGACATCGGGACCAGCACGTCGGGCCGGGCGTGAACCGATGCCCCGCGTTGGTCCAGGAACTCGTTGAGCTGGACCAGGGTGATCGGTGCGCCCTTGAAAACCACCGCAGCGCAGATCTTTTCGCCGAGGTAGTCGTCGGGAAGCGCCACGGCGGCAGCCGCGTACACCGCCGGGTGAGTCAGCAGGTGGTCCTCGAGGTCGGTGGCCGACACCGTCTCGCCGCCACGGTGGATGACGTCCTTGATCCGGCCGGTCACCTCGACGTAGCCCGCGCGCGGCCCGTCGGTGAAGATCCGGACCCGGTCCCCGGTGCGGTAGAACCCGTCGGGGCTGAAGGACCGGGAATTGGCCTCCTCGGCGCGGTAATAACCGTTGAGCGTGTAGGGGCCGCGCACCAGCAGCTCCCCTTCCTGCCCGGGCGCAACCTCGTGGCCGTCCTCGTCGACCACCCGCATCTCGTCGTGCGGTGACATCGGCCGGCCCTGGGTGTTCTCCACCACGTCCACCGGGTCGCCGGGCCGGGTGAAATTCAGCATTCCCTCGGCCATTCCGAAGATCTGCTGCAGTCCCGGGCTCAGCCCCTGACGGATGAAGCGGGCCTCCTCCGGGGACATCCGTGATCCGCCCACCTGGACCACGCGCAGTGACGTCGGCAGTATCGGTTCCCAGTCGCAGGCCTGGGTCCACAGCTTGGCCAGGGCGTTGACGAGTCCGGTCACCGTGACGCCGTGGCTGTTGATCAGAGCGAAGGCGGATTCGGGGCTGGGGTCATCGGTGTAGACGGTCGTTGCCCCGACGGTCATGGAGCCGAGCAGGCCGGGGCAGGCGAACGGAAAGTTGTGCCCGGCGGGCAGTACCGCCAGATACACGTCGTCGTGCACCATTTCGCAGGCTTGTGCGCACGCCGCGGCGTTGTAGAGGTAGTCGTCGTGGGTGCGGGGGATGAGCTTGGGCAGCCCGGTCGTTCCGCCGGACACCAGGAGTACGGCCGGACCGCTGGTGTCGACGGTGACGTTCGGCGGTCCCGAGTCATCGAAATCTTTGAGGGCCGACCAGGATTGGAAGCTGCCGGGGTCGCCGTCGACGAGGACGTGACGCAACCGCGGGTGTTCGGCGACGAGCTGAGCCGCCAGCTCGCGGTGGTCGAATCCGGCGATGATGTCGGGGATCACCAGTGCGACGGCTCCGCTGACCTCGGCGAAGTGCCCCAACTCGGCCGACCGGTGACCGGGCAGGCACAACACCGGGACCGCCCCTGCGCGAAGCAAGCCGAAAGCGGCGACCGCGAATTCGCGCGTGTTCGGCAGCTGTACCAGGACGCGGTCGCCGGGGGCGATGCCCCGGGCGGCGAGTGCCGCGCCGATGCGATCGGCGAGTGCGTCCAACTCGGCGAAGGTGTGGCCACCGGTGGCGTCGACGACGGCCGGCTTGTCCGGCCAACGCTGCGCGGCCTCGCGCAGGATGCTGTCGAGCGCTTTGCCCTGCCAGTACCCGGCCTGGCGGTACACCTTGGCGCGGTCCTCTGGGAACGGTGCGAATCCGTTTGCCAGCTCGGCCTGTTCGTGGTCAAAACCGGTGGTCATCGGTGTTCTGACTCCCCTTGGGTAAGTGTGTCGGCAGATCGAATATAGGGTAACCTCCACTAAGTTAGGGCAGCCTTTACTAATTGTTTGGAGGATGGTGAGCGTGGTGGCGACGAGTTCCCGGACGGTCCGCGACGAGGTCGCCGAACTCCTGGGGGTCAGCCCTGACGATGTCGATCCCGACGCCGACCTGATCGCATCCGGGCTCGACTCGATCCGGATGATGTCGCTGTCGGGCCGCTGGCGTAAGCAGGGCATCAATGTCGGATTCGCCGCCCTGGCGGCCAATCCCACCGTCGCCGCCTGGATCGGCCTGGTCGCCGAGCATTCCCCGGACGCCCCGACCCAGGACCCCGGTCCCGAAATCGGTGGGGCCGCCGGTGATGACGGCGAACCCTTCCCGCTGGCGCCCATCCAGCACGCCTTCTGGATAGGCCGCAACCAGGATCAGCAGCTCGGCGGAGTCGGTGCCCACCTGTACGTCGAATTCGACGGTGCCGGTGTCGATCCGCAGCGACTGCAGACGGCGGCGGCGAAACTTGCTGCGCGCCACCCGATGCTGCGGGTCGAGATCCTGCCCGACGGCACCCAGCGGATCGGTGACCGCCCGCTGCCCGTCACCGTGTACGACCTACGTGACCTGGATGAGGCTGCGGCACAAGCGCAGTTGGAGCTGACCAGGAAATCCAAGTCCCATCAGATGCTGCACGAGGAGGTGCTGCAGCTGAGCCTGTCTCTGCTGCCCGGTGGACGTAGCCGTCTCCATGTCGACATGGACATGCAGTGCGCGGACGCGGTGAGCTACCGCAACTTCATGGCGGATCTGGCCGCGTTGTACCGCGGCGTCGATCTGCCGGATCTCGACTACACCTACCGCGAATACCGGGCCCAGCTGACGGCTTCGGTGCCGCCGCCGTCGGAGCAAGATCTGCAGTGGTGGGCCGAACGCGTGCCCGATCTGCCGGATCCGCCTGTGCTGCCACTGGTTCCGCTGTCCGATCAGGGCAACCCGCACCGCAGCATCCGGCTGTGGGAGACGCTCGACGTGCCGACCCGCGACGCATTGTTCGCGGCGGCCCACCGGCGTGGCATCACCCCGGCCATGGCGGTCGGGGCGTCATACGCCAATGCGCTGGCGCACTGGTCGACCCAGTCCAGGTTCCTGCTCAACCTGCCGATGTTCGGCAGGGAGCCGTATCACCCCGATGTGGACAAGCTCGTCGGTGACTTCACCTCATCGCTGTTGCTCGACATCGACCTGACCGGAGCCGATACCGCCGCGGCCCGGGCCCGGGTGGTGCAGGAGACGCTGCACGCCACCGCTGCGCATTCCTCGGTGTCCGGTCTCGATGTGCTGCGCGACGTGAGCCGGCACCGTGGCAGCCAGACGCTGGCCACCATCGTCTACACCAGTGCGCTCGGGCTGGGCGATCTGTTCGCCGGCGACGTCACCGACCACTTCGGCGCGCCGGTCTGGACCATCTCGCAGGGACCCCAGGTGCTCATCGACGCTCAGGCCACCCCCATCGCCGAAGGCCTGATGATCAACTGGGACGTCCGGGTCGAGGCGTTCCGACCCGGCGTGGCCGAGGCGATGTTCGCTTACCACCTGGCCGAACTGCGCCGCCTGGCCACCGACGACGCGGCCTGGGATGCCCCTGATGCACCCGCGGCCTCGGAGCAGCAGCGGCGGGTGCGGGCCGAGCTGAACGCGACGGCCTCGGCGCCCAGCGGCGATGTGCTGCACACCGGTTTCCTGGCCAACGCGGTCGCCACCCCGGAGGCGCCCGCGGTGTTCAGCAGCGCCGGGAATCTCACTTACGGCGAGCTGGAGGACAAGGTGCTGGCCGTGGCGGCCGCCCTGCAGTCCCGCGGCGTGTGCCGGGGCGAGGTGGTCGCGGTGCTGGGCCCGAAGAGCGTCGAGCAGGTCATCGCGTTGCTGGCCGTCTCGATGGTCGGAGCCGCGTATCTGCCGGTCGGGGTGGATCAGCCGGCCGACCGGGCGGCACGCATCCTGCACACCGGGGGAGTCGACTTCGCGCTGATCTGTGGTTCGGGGTCGGAACATCCCCACCTGCCGCACCTGACCGTTGCCGACGCCGAGATCATCGGCGATCCGGCACATTTCGAGCCGATCGAGGTCAAGCCGGAAGATCTGGCGTACGTGTTGTTCACGTCGGGCTCCACCGGCGAGCCCAAGGGCGTCGAGATCACCCACGACGCGGCGATGAACACCATCGAGTTCATCAACGACCATTTCGAGATCGGGCCGGCCGATCGCTGTCTGGCGTTGTCCCACCTGGAGTGCGACCTGTCGGTGATCGACGTCTACGGGACTTTCCGCTCGGGTGGCTCGATGGTGGTCGTTGACGAGGAGCACCGCCGCGATCCGGACGTCTGGGTCAAGCTGATCGACGAGCACCAGGTCAGCGTCCTGCACTTCCTGACCGGTTGGCTGGAGATGCTCGTGGCTGCCGGCGGAGCGCGTGAATCCCTGTCGTCGCTGCGGGTGGTACCGACCGGCGGGGACTGGGTGCGTCCGGACCTGGTGCGTGCACTGCGCGCCGCGTCGCCGCGGGTGCGCTTCGCCGGGCTGGGCGGAGCCACCGAGACCGCGACGCACAACACGATCTTCGAAGTCGGATCCGGTGACGACGCGCTGCCCTCGCACTGGACCTCGGTGCCGTTCGGCGTCCCGCTGACCAACAACTGCTGCCGGGTGGTCGACGCTCGGGGCCAGGACTGCCCCGACTGGGTTCCGGGTGAGCTGTGGGTCGGCGGTCGCGGCATCGCCCGCGGATACCGCGGCCGTCCTGACCTGACCGCTGAACGGTTCGTCGAGTACGACGGGCGCCGCTGGTACCGCACCGGGGACCTGGTGCGGTCCTGGCCCGACGGCACACTGGAATTCGTCGGCCGGGCCGATCACCGGATCAAGGTCAGCGGCTTCCGTATCGAGCTGGGTGAGGTCGAGGGCGCCTTGTGCCGGGTTCCCGGTGTGGATGCGGCGGTAGTGGTGCTGGTGCCGGTCGAGGGCGGCCACGATCTGCTCGGCGCGGTGGTGCGGGCGGATGAGGCCGGCAGGGATGCGGAGACGGTCGCTCAGGTCATCCGGACGGCACTGGCCGAGCTGGTACCCGCACACATGGTTCCGCAGGTGCTTCTGGTCGCCGACGAGATTCCCTACGCCCGGGGCAAGACGGACCGCACGGCGGCAGTCCGGATGCTCTCGGCGGTCGGCGCCCCCGAGGCCAGGGGGTACCGGGCGCCGTCGGACCCGCTGGAAACGGCCCTGTGCGCGATCGTCGGCGACGTTCTCAAGCAGTCCGGCGTCGGTGCCGACGACGATTTCTTCGCGCTCGGCGGGGACTCGGTGCTGGGCACCCAGCTGGTGGCGCGGATCAGGGACTGGCTGGACACCTCGACCGTCATGGTCGCAGATGTCTTCGCGGCCCGAACGGTCGCCGAGATGGCCGCGCTGCTGGCCGGCCGGGAGGCGGGATCGGACCGTCTGCAGTTGGTTTCCGAGCTGTATCTCGAGGTCGCGGGCATGGACAGCGCCGATGTGGCGTCCGAGTTGGAACGCACGGCCCCAGAACCCGCGTTCGGCAACTAAGGTTAGAGTTACTTCAGTTAGGGCAGGCTTTGCTTATCGTCAGGAGGTCGTTGTGGACGCCGTGAGTCGCACGACTACGCAGACCATGCACGCAGTGGCGGCCGAACCGCTGCACCAGGGGTTCTTCGCGCACGCGCAGGTCGCGCCCGACGACATCGCGGTGACCGGACCGACAACCCGCTGGACCTACGGGCAACTGCGTGAGCAGGCGCTGTCGGTATCCGGCGCGCTCGCGGTGGCCGGGGTGCGCGTCGGAGACCGGGTCGCCGTTGTGGGGCCCACCGGGCTGGACACCGTGATCGCCACGCTGGGAATCCTGGCGGCAGGCGGCGTCTGTGTCCTGATCGACACCGCCGAGCCGGCCGAGCCCGTCCTCGACCACACGGGCGTACGCATGGCGTTGTTCACGGGAGACGGACCGCCCAACTGGCTGCCCGCGCTCACCGTCTCCGAGGCGCTGCGGATCGGCGCCCGGGCATGTGACGTCAGCCCGGTGCACTCCGGGCCGGCCGATCCCGCATTCCTGGGATCGGTCGATGACAGCGGGTACGCGGTGGTGACGCACGCTGCCGCTCGCGACGCGGTCGTGGAACTCATCGGCCGGCTCGGCGTCAGCGGCGATGACCGTATCGGCGCGTTCGCGGCTGCCGGTGCTGCGGCTCCGATCCTGATGGTGCTGGTGGCACTGACCGCGGGCGCAGGCATCGTCGTCGCCGACGATGCGCCGCGCCGCAACCTCGAGCGGGGGATGAATGGCTTCGCCCTCGCCGTGCGGCATCGGGATGCGGTGGCCGCTCTCGACACCGCTGTGCCGTCGTGACGCCGCCGGATACCCAGATCACTGTCAAACCCTGGGTCAAGCGCTATCCAGGGTCTCAAAGTTCAACAGCCACACTGATTTTCCCGCACGCCGGCGGAGCGGCAGTGGCCTACCGCGGATTCGGGATGGCGCTGGCCGCGGCCGGATCCGACGCCTACGTCATGCAATACCCGCAACGCGGCGACCGGCTGTCGCATCCGGCCGCACCTACGGTGGGCGATCTCGCCAAAGATCTGTTCGACGCGGCTGATTGGGCCGGCATCGGATCGATCCGGCTGTTCGGGCACTGCATGGGCGCCGTGGTTGCCTTCGAATTCGCGCGGATCGCAGAACGCAACGGTGTGGCGATCGACGCCCTCTGGGTGTCGGCCAGCGAGGCGCCGTCGGCCGTGGCGGCCGCGCCCGCACTGCCGATGGCCGAGTCCGAGATCCTCGCCGAGATGGTCGATCTCGGCGGCACCGATGAGGCGCTGCTCGCCGACGAGGATTTCGTCGAACTGCTGCTGATGGCGGTGCGGGCCGACTACGCGGCGTTCAACCGGTACTCGTGTGAGGCCGACGTGACGATCGCCTCCGACATCTATGCCCTTGGTGGCGACCGCGACCACCGCATCAGCGAGGACATGTTGCGGCGCTGGGAATCTCACACCGGCGGGGCCTTCACGTGCTCGACGTTCGACGGCGGACATTTCTATCTCAACACCCAACTCGAGGATGTGGCGGAGCTGGTCAATGAGCTCTAGCCACCAGCTTCCCGGGCTGGACGCCGTCGATCCGGTGGTGATCGTGGGGATGGCGCTGGAGGCTCCCGGCGGGATCGACACCGCCGACGGCTACTGGTCTCTGCTGACCGAGCAACGTGAAGCGCTCGGCGGCTTTCCCACCGATCGGGGCTGGTCGGTGCGCGAGCTGTTCGACGGCTCCCGCCGTGACGGATTCAAGCGGATTCACGACCTCGGCGGGTTCCTTTCCAGCGCAGCGGTGTTCGATCCCGCGTTCTTCGGCATCTCACCGCGTGAGGCGGTGGCGATGGATCCGCAGCAACGCGTCGGACTGCGCATCGCATGGCGCGCACTGGAGAATAGCGGCATCAACCCCGACGACCTGGCCGGGCACGATGTGGGCTGCTACGTCGGTGCGTCGGGCCTGGAGTACGGGCCGGCACTGTCGCAGTTCTCCCACCACAGCGGTCATCTGATCACCGGTACCTCGCTGGGCGTCATTTCCGGCCGGATCGCCTACACGCTGGATCTGTGCGGCCCGGCGCTGACCATCGACACCTCGTGTTCGTCGGCGTTGACCGCGTTTCACACCGCCGTGGCCGCGGTATGGGCGGGGGATTGCGACATGGCGCTGACCGGAGGTGTCTGCGTGATGGGCACACCCGGGTACTTCGTCGAGTTCTCCAAACAGCACGCGTTGTCCGACGACGGGCACTGCCGGCCCTACAGCGCACACGCGAGCGGGACAGTGTGGGCCGAGGGGGCGGCGATGTTCGTCCTGCAACGCCGATCCGCGGCCCTACGGAACGGTCGGCGCATCCTGGCCGAGGTGCGCGCCACCGCGGTGAACCAGGACGGCAAGACCACCGGTCTGACCGCGCCCAGCGGCGGCGCCCAGCAGCGGTTGTTCGCCAAGGCGATCGAGCAGGCCGGAGTGCGACCGGAGGACGTCGGCATGATCGAAGGCCACGGCACGGGCACCCGCCTCGGCGACCGCACCGAATTACGTTCGCTGGCACAGACATACGGGGCGACTGCCCCGGGTGGCGGCGCCATGCTGGGGTCGGTGAAATCGAACGTCGGTCACTCGCAGGCCGCCGCGGGCGGGCTTGGCCTGGCCAAGGTCATCCTGGCCGCCGGGCATGCGTCCATCCCCGCCACCTTGCACGTCGACGAGGTCAGCCGGGAGATCGACTGGGACAAACAGGGTTTGCGGTTGGCCACCAAGCTGACCCATTGGCCGGCTGTCGACGGGCAGCGCATCGGTGCGGTCTCGGCCTTCGGGATGAGCGGCACCAACGCCCACGCGATCATCTCGGTTCCCGAGGCCGCAGCATGACCGAAGTCGACGCCCTGCCCGACGGGCGCATACCTGTCCTGCTCAGCGCGCACGCCGAGGACCTGATCGGCACCGATGCCGCCGCCATCCTGCGCTATCTGGATGCGCGTCCCGGGGTGAGCGCCGCCGACGTCGCCGCCACCGTGGCGTCCACGCGGCGTCTGCGTCGTCACCGCGCTGCCGTGCGGGCGGCCGACCGTGACGAACTCGCGGCGGGTCTGCGTGCACTGGCCGAGGACGCCGATCATCCGCTGGTCACCCGGGCGCAGGGCGGGTCTGCGGCAGCGGGTTCGAGTGCGCGCATCGCGTTCGTGTTCCCGGGCCAGGGCAGCCAGTGGCCCTCGATGGGTGTGCAGGCCTATGACCGGCTTCCGGTCTACCGGGCCGAGGTAGACGAGTGTGCGGCCGAGTTCAACGCTGCCGGCGCGGCCTCCCCGCTGGATTACCTACTGGCCGAGCCGGATTCGGGTGCGGTCACCAACGATTTTTCCCAGGTGCAGATTCAGGGCGCCCAGTTCGTCCACGGTGTGGCGCTGGCGGCGGTCTGGCGTTCCTGCGGTGTGCTGCCCGATATCACCGTGGGCCACAGTCTGGGTGAGATCGGGGCGGCCTACGTGGCCGGCAGCATCAGCCTGCCGGAGGCGGTGGCCGTGGTGGTCGCCCGCGCGACCGTGCTCGACCGGTTGACGGGTCCCTACCGGGTCGCGGTGCTCGGGATCACCCCCGACGAAGCGTCGAAAGTGGTGGCCGAGACACCGGGCTGGCTCGAACTGTCGGTGGTGAACTCACGGTCATCGGTCGCGGTGTCGGGGGAAACCGATGCGGTGGCGGCTGCCGTGGCCGCTGTCGCCGGCCGCGGATCGTTCGCCAAGGAAATCGAGATGTGGTTCCCGGCGCACACCACCGCGCTCGACGCGGCCCGCGCCGAGCTCGAATCGATGCTTCCCGCAGCTCAATTCAGTGAGTCGCCGGTGCAGTTCATCGGCTCGGCCACCGCTGACGTGGTCGAGGCCGGTACCGGTTTCGCCGACTACTGGTACACGAATCTTCGCAGCACCGTGCGCTTCGACCGGGCCATCGAGACGGCAGCCCGGCGCGGGGCCCGGATCTTCGTGGAACTCTCCGCACATCCGGCGCTGCTGTTCGCCATGGGGGATCTGCTCGACGACGCGGCCGAACTCACCGGCCCTCCGGTGGTGATGGTCGGGTCGGGCCGGCGCGACGAACCGATCACCGAGCGGCTCAGTGCCAACATCGTCTCGGTGACCATGGCCGACACCGGCTACCGCTGGGACGACCTCCCGAACCACGGCGCCACATCGCTTCGCGATTTCCCGTTCGCGCCGATGCGGGCCGAACATCTCTGGGCGACACCGCAACCGCTGCCTGCGGTCGCCGGCGTGACGGTGGGTGTGGAGTACTGGGAGAAGGTGTCCCCGCTCAACGCACCGGCCGGGCCGCGCCGCGTCGCGGTGCTGGACCTGGCGGCCGGGCAGGGACCGGCGGCCGCACTGAACCGGGCGATCGAGGAGATCACCGAAACCACCGCTGCCGCCCCTGCCGACGCCGACCTGCTGGTCGTGGTGGCGCCGGTGTCAGACGAAGCCGACACCGTGACTGCGGCAGAAACCTTGAGCCGCCGCATCGATGACGGCCTGCTCGGCTATGTCGAGGCGATCGCCGCCGAGACCCGCGACGTGTGGCTGGTCACCGTCGGTGGCGAGCAGGTCTCCGACGAGGACTCGCCGCGGCCCGAGGCCGCCGCCCTGGCCGCGATGCACCGCAGCCTGGGCTACGAACATCCGGACCAGACGTTCCGGCACCTGGACCTGCCGCCCACAACCCTCGGCGCGGCCTCCGCCGCCGCCATCACCGCCATGCTCAGCACCGCGAGCGATATCGCACTGCGGGACACCGGTTCCGGGCCAACCCTCTGGCAGCGGGGGATGCGCGACGACACCTCGGACGTCCGGTCCTGGACCTCGGAGTCCGGGATCTTCGACGAGGTAGTCGTCACCGGCGGAGCCGGTGCGGTGGGCCTGCACTATGCCCGTCACCTGGCCGAGCAGGGGGCGCGGCGCATCGTGTTGCTCAGCCGCAGCGGGCTGGAAGATCAGCAGGTCGCCGCACTGGCGGCCGGGAGGACCGAGATCGTCGCGCCCCGATGCGATCTCACCGACCCGGCACAGATCGCCGCAACCATCGCCGAGCTGGCGATCGGCCCGGCATCGCTGGTGATTCACGCGGCCGCATCCGCCAACGTCGCCCCCGGCGGCGAGCTGACCGGCGCGACGGTGCGGGATACCTTCGCGGCCAAGGTGAGCGGGCTGGCCAACCTGGCGGCCGCCTGGCCGCTGCGCCCGGACGCTCGGATCGTGTTGTGCTCTTCGGTATCCGGCCTATGGGGCGGATACGGCCACGCCGCCTACTCGGCCGCCAACCGGCTGCTGGACGCGCTCGGCGGGCAGCTGCGGGCCGAGGGCCGGCACTGCACCGCGGTGCGGTGGGGACTGTGGCCCGGCGACGGCATCATCGACGCGGCTGAGGTCGGTAAGGTCGAACGGTCCGGGCTGCGAGCCATGCCGGCCGACCTTGCGGTCGAGGCCGGGCTGCGCGACTACCCGGCCGATCCGCTGGTGTTCACCGCCGACGCCAACCGGCTGCGGACGTTCCTCGGCGACACCGAAGAACGGTCCGTTGCGGCCGCCGGGGACACCCCCGAGACGGCGGACAGCGGTGCGGCTGATGCCACGGGCGCGATGCGGCTCGCACTGGGGTCCGTGTTGAAGCTCGCCGACACCACCGCACTGGATTTCGACATGTCGTTGCTGGATCTCGGTGTCGATTCACTGTTGGCAATCGACCTGCGCAAGAAGCTCAAGAAGGCCACCGGACGATCAGTGCCGCTGGCCACCATCCTCGGTGGCGCCACCGCTGCCGAATTGATCGGGCATTTGGAAAGACCTGAAAAGGAAGCATTTTCGCGTGACTGACATGGTTAGTGCCGACTCGGCAGCCCCCCGCACTTCCGACGCGCGTCTGGAGCTGATGCGGCGCAGGCTTGCCGAACGAGGCCTGGCGGCGTCGGGTACCGAACCCGGGCAGGCGGTCTCGGGCTCCGAAGGCGCACCGGTCGATCCGACCGTGCTCACGGACGGGCAGCGCCGGATGTGGTTCGTGCAGGGATTCGACCCGAGCGGGGTACTGCTCAACATCTGCCTGTCCTACCGGCTCAGTGGGGTGATCGACGCCGAGGGGCTGCACGATGCCCTGAATGCGGTGGCACGTCGGCACCCGATCCTGCGCACCACGTATCGGGCCGACGAGAACGGCGAGCCCACCGCGACGGTCCACGGTGACCTGACCCCGGGCTGGGCGGTCCACGATCTGTCCGACAAATCCGAGCGGGCCCGCATGCTGCGGCTAGAGGTGCTGGCGCAGCGCGAGTTCGGCACGGCCTTCGATCTGAGCAGCGACTCCCCGCTACGGATCTCGCTGATCAAGACCGGGCCCGCTGAACACGTGATGCTGCTCGTCGCTCACCACATCGCCTGGGATGACGGATCGTGGCGGGTCTTCTTCACAGACTTGACCCGGGCTTATTCCGGGGCGCAGCTTGCCGAGACGCCGCGGGTGACGGTGGCCGCCGCCGGGGACGGCGGCGAGGACCTGGCGTACTGGCGGGAGGTGCTGGCGAACCCACCGGAGCCGCTGGAGTTGCCCGGTCCGTCGGGGTCGGTGGTTCCCAACGGTTTTCGGTCCCAGCGCAGCGCGGTGCGGTTGTCCGCCGAGACGGTTGCCCGCGTATCGGCGCTCGCCCGCGAAACCGGTGCCACGCCGTACATGGTCCTGCTGGCGGCCTTCGGCGCACTCATCCACCGCTACACCCATACCGACGATTTCCTGATCGCCACCCCGGTGCTCAACCGCGACACCGACGAAACCATCGGCTATTACGGCAACACCGTGGCGATGCGGCTGCGACCGCAGGGCTCGGCGGGGTTCCGGGATCTCGTCGCGTCCACCCGGGACACCGCCATCGGTGCCTTCACGCATCAACGGGTCAACCTCGACCGCGTGGTGGCCGAGCTCAACCCGGACCGACGCCACGGCGCCGAGCGGATGACCCGGGTGAGCTTCGGGTTCCGCGAGCCCGACGGTGGCGGTTTCGCCCCGCAGGGCGTGACGAGCGAGCGTGCCGACCTGCGCGGCCAACACACCCAGCTGCCACTGGGTTTCATGGTCGAACTCGACGCAGCCGGTGCGGTGGTGGAGGCCGAGCATCTCACCGAGGTGATGGATGCCGAGCTGGCCGCACAGATGCTGCGGCACTTCGTCGTGCTGCTGGACAGCGCGCTCGCCGAGCCCGACCGGCCACTGTCGCGGCTGGACCTGTTCACCCCCGAGGACGCCGAATGGGTGCGCGCGGTGTCCACCGGTGACCAGTTCGCGACGCCGGCCACCACGTTGACGGCGCTGGTCACCGAGCAGGCCGCCCGTACCCCCGACGCCGTCGCGGTGGTCTACGAGGGCCGCCACTACACCTATCGCGAGATCAACGAGTCGGCGAACCGGTTGGCGCACTGGCTGATCGGGCAGGGCATCGGTACCGAGGACCGGGTGGCGGTGCTCCTGGAGAAGTCGCCCGAACTGGTCATCACGGCGCTGGGCATCGTCAAGGCCGGTGCGGTGTACCTGCCGGTCGACCCGACCTATCCCGAGGACCGGCTCACCTACATTCTCGAGGACTCCGATCCGAAAATCGTTCTGCGCGAGCCGGTCGACGGCCTGGAGTACCATCCGGCCACTGATCCGACCGACGCCGAGCGGGTCCGGCCGCTGCGCCCGGACAACACCGCGTATCTGATCTACACGTCGGGATCCACCGGCCTGCCCAAGGGCGTGCCGGTGCCGCACCGGCCGATCGCGGAGTACTTCGTCTGGTTCGGCGGCGACTACCAGGTCACCGAGGACGAACGCCTGCTGCAGGTCGCCTCGCAGAGCTTCGACGTGTCGATCGGCGAGATCTTCGGCATGCTCGCCGCCGGTGCGCGCCTGGTGATCCCGAAGCCGGGCGGGCTGGGCGACATCGGATACCTCACCGATCTGCTGCGCGACGAAGGCATCACCTCGATGCACTTCGTCCCGTCACTGCTCGGGCTGTTCCTTTCCCTGCCCGGTGTCAACGAGTGGCGCACGCTGCAGCGCGTCCCGATCGGTGGCGAGGCGCTGCCCGGGGAGATCGCCGACAAGTTCCTCGCCACATTCGACTCCCTGCTGCACAACTTCTACGGCCCCACCGAAACGGTGCTCAACTGCACCCGTTACAAGGTCCAGGGCAAGCAGGGCGCACGGATCGTGCCGATCGGCACACCGAAGATCAACACCACGATCCACCTGCTCGACGATGCACTGCAGCCGGTTCCGGTCGGGGTGATCGGTGAGATCTACATCGGCGGAACGCATGTCGCACACGGCTATCACGATCGTCCACGCCTGACCGCGGAACGGTTCGTCGCCGATCCGTTCAATCCCGGCGGACGGATGTACCGGTCGGGTGACCTGGCCCGGCGCAACGCCGACGGTGACATCGAATTCGTCGGCCGGGCCGACGAGCAGGTCAAGATCCGTGGCTTCCGAATCGAACTGGGCGAGGTCTCCGCGGCCATCTCCGTCGACCCGTCGGTGGGGCAGGCCGTGGTGGTGGTCAGCGACCTGCCGTCGCTGGGCAAGAGCCTGGTCGCCTACATCACGCCGGCCGCCGACGCCGAACAGGTCGAGATCGACCGCATCCGGGCCAGGGTGACCGCCGCGCTGCCCGAGTACATGATTCCGGCGGCGTTCGTCGAGCTGGCCGAGATCCCGATCACCGCGCACGGCAAGATCGATCGCCGGGCCCTGCCGGAGCCGGAGATCCGCTCGGCCACCGAATTCCGCGCGCCGGAGACCGAAACCGAGCACGAGATCGTCGCACTGTTCGGCGAGTTGCTCGAGCGGGACGGCGTCGGCGCGGACGACTCGTTCTTCGATCTGGGCGGCCACTCGCTGCTGGCCACCAAACTGGTTGCCGCCGTTCGAGCCCGCTGCGGTGTCGAACTCGGCGTGGCTGATGTGTTCGAGAACGCCACGGTGGCGGGCCTGGCGGCCAAGGTCGACGAACTGCGCGCCTCGGGCGTCGGTGCCGGCCTACCTGCCATCGTGGCCACCACCCATGACGGCCCGGCACAGATGTCGGCGGCCCAGCACCGGCAGTGGTTCCAGTTCCGCATCGACGGACCCAACCCGGTCAACAACGTGCCCTTCGCCGCACGACTGACCGGACCCTGCGATGTCGAGGCACTGGCGACCGCGGTAAGCGATGTGGTCGCCCGCCACGAGATCCTGCGCACCACCTATCGCGAGATCGACGGTGTGCCTTACCAGGTCGTCCATCCCGCCGCTCCGGTCGTGGTGCGTCGTGCCGACGGGACGGGCGAGGATTGGGTGCAGGGCGAACTCGATGCCGAACGGCGGTACTGTTTCGACCTGGAGAACGAGTGGCCGGTCCGGGCCGCGATGCTGTCCACGCCCGATTCGCATGTCCTCTCGCTGATCGTGCACCACATCGCCGCCGACCACTGGTCGGGCACAGTGCTGTTCACCGACCTGCTGACCGCCTACCACGCCCGCCGGGCCGGACAGGCGCCCGAATGGGCGGCGCTGCCCGTGCAGTACGCCGACTTCGCGGCCTGGCAGGCCGAGGTGCTCTCGGGCGCAGAGGAGCGTGTCGAGGAACAACGCGCCTACTGGACAAAGCAATTGGCGGGGCTGTCGGGGGAGCCGGACGTCGAGAACGGCCTGCAGCCGGACTTTCCGAGGCCGCCGGTGCCGACCGGTGAGGGCAAGGCACTCGACTTCACCATCGACGCGGCACTGCGGGGCAAGCTCGTCGCGCTCAGCCGTGAACTCGAAGTCACCGAGTTCATGGTGTTGCAGGCAGCCGTCGCCATCGCCCTGCACAAGTCCGGTCAGGGCAGCGACATCGCGCTGGGCACCCCGGTCGCCGGGCGCACCGCGCCCGAACTCGACGCGCTGATCGGGTTCTTCATCAACATCGTGGTGCTGCGCAACGACCTGTCCGGCAACCCGACCCTGCGCGAGGTGCTGCGCCGCTCTCGTGACATGGCGCTGGCCGCCTACAAGCATCAGGACCTGCCGTTCGACCGGGTCGTCGACGCGGTGAGCCCGGTGCGTTCGCTGGCGCGCAACCCGCTGTTCGGAGTCGTGGTGCACGTACGTGAGGACCTGCCGGCCGAACAGGTCATCGACTCCGGTGCTGACGGTGAAACCCGTTTCACGGCACTGGAACCCACCTTCGATGTGGCCCACGCCGACCTGTCGCTCAACTTCTTCGCCGAAGCCGGCGCCGGGTATCGGGCCACCGTCATCTACCGCACCGAGCTCTACGAGGCGGCCACCGCGCGGCGTCTCGTGGGCTGGCTGCACCGCATCGTCGAAGCTTTTGCCGGCGACGCCGACCAGACGGTGCGCGACATTGCGGTTCTCGACGCGGCCGAACGCGACCAGCTGGTCGATGACTGGAGCCGCAAGGCGGTACCGCCGGCCGGGCTGCCGCAGACCGAGGGCGCGGACCGCGTCTACCTGCTCGACGAGTGGCGTCAACCGGCGGCCATCGGTGTCACCGGGGACGTCTACTACGCCGGGGGCGCGGTGGACGAGGCCGCCCGGGCTGCCGCCGGGATTGCCGCACAGCGCTTCGCGCCCAACCCTTTTGGCGAGGGACAGCTGTACCGCACCGGGGACCGGGGCCGCTGGACCACCGACGGCCGGCTTGAGCCGATCATCACCGGTGAGCCCCGCCTGCAGGCCGCGCTGGAAGCGCTCGACGGCGTGGCGGTCGCGGCGACCCGGCATTGGGACGGCCGTGGCGCCATCACGTTGGCCGGCTACGTGGTGCTCGAGCCGGGAGTGACTGACACCGACACCTTCCTGGACAACGCACGGACCGCGCTGCCCGAGGAGTTCGCCGGTGCCGTGCTCACCGTGGTCGACGACATCGAACCCGCCACTCTGACCCGTCCGCGAGTCACCGCCTCAGCACCGTCCGAGCCGCCGGCCACCCCGACCGAGCACGCGCTGGCGGCGATGCTGGTGGACCTTCTCGGTGCCACCGACGTGGGGCGGTATGACGACTTCTTCACCCTCGGCGGCGACAGCATCCTGGCCGTGCAGCTCGCGGCGCGGGCGCGCGATGCCGGCATGGCGATGACAGCACGCATGGTGTTCGAACATCCCGGGCTGGCCGACCTGGCTGCCGCGATCGACGCGGCGGGCGACGGCGCTGCAGCGGCCGACGTGCGCCATGAGCCGATGTCCGCATCGGGCCTTTCGCCCGACGAACTGGCCGCGCTGACCGCGGGATGGGGCCAGGACCAGGGGATCTCGACATGACGACAACCGGAACGCCGCCCGGCGTCGAGGATGTCCTGGCGCTCAGCCCGCTGCAGCAGGGGCTGTATTCCCTGGCCGGGCTGACCGAGGGAGACGACGGCGCCGATCCGTACGTCATCGCGATGGCCGCCGACGTCGACGGGGCACTGGACGTCGAGCTCCTGAGGACCTGCGCCGAGGCGATGCTGGTGCGTCATCCGAACCTGCGGGCCAGCTTCTTCCAGGGAAATCTGAGCCGCCCGGTGGCGGTGGTCCCGTCCGCGATCGAATTGCCCTGGCGGCATGTGCAGACCGATGAAGCACAGGCGGTCACGCTGGAGGCCGACGAGCGCGCCCGGCGGTTCGACCTCGGACGCGGGCCGCTGATCCGTTTCCTGCTCATCGAAAAGCCGGGCCTGCATTGGCGTCTGGTGATCGTTGCCCATCACATCGCGATCGACGGCTGGTCGCTTCCGGTCTTCGTCGGCGAACTCCTGGCGCTCTACGGGGCCAAGGGCGACGTCACCGCGTTGCCGTCCACGGTGCGCCCGTATCGCGATTACATCGGCTGGCTGGCCGGGCGCGATCAGCAGGCCAGCCGGGCACGGTGGCAGGCCCATCTGTACGGCATGGATGCGCCCACCCTGCTGTCTCCGGTGCTGTCCGGGCGGGAAACCCAGCCGGGCCTGCCCGCGCGCACCGAGGTGAAGCTCGACGAACAGCAGTCCGCCGCGATCTTCGAGGCAGCCCGGCGTCGGGGCGTCACCGTCAACACCCTGTTCCAGATGGCCTGGGCGACAATCCTTTCAGTCTTCACCGACCGCACCGATGTGGTGTACGGCGTCACGGTGTCGGGGCGTCCGGACGAGCTGGCGGGCGTCGAGTCGATGGTCGGCCTGTTCATCAACACGGTGCCGCTGCGGGTCCGGGTCGACCCCAGCCTGCCGGTCGGCAGCCAGTGCCTTGCCCTGCAGCGCGAAGCCGCCGAACTGCGTGAGCACAGCTACCTCAGCCATACCGAGTTGCGTTCGCTCGGCGGCATCGGCGAGCTGTACGACACCCTGCTGGTCTACGAGAACTTCCCGCCCGGCGGGCTGGTCGGCAGCGACGAGTTCGATCTCGGCGGGGCGGTGCTGCGGCCGTCGGCGCTGGAGAGCCTGTCGCACTTCCCGGTCACCATCGCCGCACATCCGACCCACGGCCGGCTCACGGTGCTCGTCGAAACCCTCGACGGGGCACTGGGACTGCTCGATCCGCGTGCCCTGGGACTGCGGGTGCTGGCCGTCGTCCAACGGCTGTTGGACGGCTGGGAGCGTCCGCTGCGCGAGGTGGCCGTCACACTCGACGACGATCCGCGGCCGGCCGGGGCGCCAACCGTTGCCGGCGATGACCGGTTCCAGACGGGCTTTCACATCGCGTTCAGTGAGACCGCCGAGGAGCGGCTCGGTTCGGTGGCATTGAGTTGGGACGGGGGAGAACTCAGCTATCGCGAGCTTGACGATGCCGCCGATCGCCTGGCCGCCGAGCTGATCCGCCGTGGTGTGCGCGCGGAGACTCCGGTCCCCATCCGGTTGCGCCGGGGGCCCGACTACGTGGTGGCGATGCTCGCAGTGCTCAAGGCGGGCGCGATGATCGTGCCGCTGGATCCGGCCATGCCCGAGGAACGGGTTGCCGAGATCCTGCGCCAGATCGGCGCAGCCCGGCCCGCACAGCTCATCGTCGACGACGCGTTCCTGGCATCCGCCGGTTCCGAGCCGGACGCCGACTACCGGCCCGCGCGGGTTCGGCCCGGCCAGGCCGCCTACATCGTGTTCACGTCCGGGACCACCGGAAAGCCCAAGGGAGTCATCGGAACCCATCAGGCGCTGCGCGCCTATGCCGCGGATCACGCCCACCATGTGCTGCAGCCCGCGGCCAAGCGCCTCGGCCGCCCGTTGCGGGTGGCGCACGCCTGGTCGTTCACCTTCGATGCCGCCTGGCAGCCGTTGGCGGCGCTGCTCGACGGGCACACCGTGCACATCGTCTCCGACGAGGTGCAGCGCGACGCCGAGGCGCTGGTGGACACCATCGGGCGCTTCGCGATCGACATGATCGACACCACCCCGTCGATGTTCGCCTCGTTGCGCGCGGCCGGGCTGCTCAGCCGGGTGCCGTTGGCAGTGCTCGCGCTCGGCGGGGAGGCCATCGACAACGCCACCTGGCAGGGGATCCAGGCCGAGTGCGAGCGCACCTGGATGTCCGCGCACAACTGCTACGGCCCCACCGAGACCACGGTGGAAGCCGTCGTCGCGGCGATCGCCGACCACGAGCAACCGTGCATCGGTCGTCCCACGGATTCGACCGCGGCCTATGTGCTCGACGGCTGGCTGCGGCCGGTTCCCGACGGCGTGTACGGCGAACTGTATTTGGCCGGTGGCCAATTGACGCGCGGCTACCTCGGCCGGGCGGGGGAGACGGCAGGCCGGTTCGTCGCCGATCCATTCACGCCGGGTGCGCGTATGTACCGCACCGGTGACGTGGTGCGCCGCAACCCCCAATCGCGTGCCATCGAGTTTCTCGGTCGCAGCGACGACCAGGTCAAGATCCGCGGATTCCGCGTGGAGCCAGGAGAGGTGGCCGCGACACTGCACACCCATCCCGGGGTGCGGCATGCCCACGTGGCGGTACGTCAGCACCGCAGCGGGCCGCGACTGGTCGCGTACGTGGTCACCGATACCCACGTCGCCGAGTTGCGCCGGATGCTGACCGCCACCCTGCCAAGACATCTCGTGCCACACCACATCGTCGTCGTCGACGAGATCCCGCTGACCATCAACGGCAAGGTCGACGATGCCGCGCTGGCTTCGGTCGGCACCGGCGGCTCTGCTGAGGGCTCCGAGCATCCGGCCACCGAGACCGAGCGGGTGCTCGCCGAGGTGCTGGCCGAAGTCCTGGGAACTCCCGAGGGATCGGGTATCGACGTCACCGCCGACTTTCTCGATCTCGGGTTGGACAGCATCGTGGCCCTGTCGGTCGTGCAGGCCGTGCGGCGCCGCGGCGTGGCGCTGCGGGCCCGGTTGATGCTGGATTGCGCGACCGTTCGCGAACTCGGGGCCGCGATCGACTCCGACGCGGTCGCCGTCGAGCGCGGTGACAATGCGGCCGACGAAGGGGCGGGCCCGATCCCGTTGCTGCCCAACGGGCGGTGGCTCTACCAGTACGGCGATCCTCGCCGGCTCGCGCAGACCGAGGTGTTCCGGCTGCCCGCGGGCGTCACCCGCGCGCAGCTGGAAGCGCTGTTGCGCAATGTGATCGACGGGCACGAGGTGCTGCGCACCCGGCTGGACCGCGAGGCGCTGGCCTTGGTCGCGCACACACCGCGCGAGGTGCTGTCGGAAGCCACGGCCGACGGTGATCTCAACGCCGCGGTGGCCGAGCAGGCCGAGCTCTCGGTGCAGCGTATGGATCCCGAGAACGGATCGATGCTCGACGCGGTTTGGTTGCATCACCCACAGACTGACGGCGGTCTGCTGATCCTGACCGCCCACGTGCTGGCGCTGGACCCGGCATCGTGGCGGATCCTGGTGGGTGAACTCGAAAATGCTTGGCACGCATTGGCTTCCGGGCGTGATCCGATGCCGGTGCGAGAACACACCTCATTACGGCAGTGGTCCCGTCTACTCACCGATCGGGCGGCCGAACTCGATACGTGCGGTTTCTGGGAGCAGCAGTTCGAGGGCGACGATCCTGACATCGGCGCCCGCCGGATCGATTCCACCATCGACCGGATGGCCGACGTGACCATCGTGATGGCCTTCGCCGAGCCCGAGGTGACAGCCCGGCTGTTGAGCGGACCGGTCCCGGTGACCGAAGTGCTGGCCGCGGCAACGGCGCGCGCCCTGACCGATTGGCGTCGTCACCGAGGCCGGCCGACCCCGGCGCCGTTGCTGGCGCTGGAGACCCACGGCCGGTCGGATGCGGTGGTGTCAGATCATGACGAGGTCGATACCGGTGACACCGCCGGGCTGCTCAGCATGATCTACCCGTTGCGGCTCACCGCCGATGACGCCCACGGGGTGGCTGCGCAGGTGGCCGCGATCCCGGGCGACGCGATCGACTACGGGCTGCTGCGGTACCTGCGCGAGGACACCGCCGAACGGCTGGGAACGCATCGGGATCCGCAGGTGCTGCTCAACTACCTGGGTCGGATCGAGCTGGATGCATCTGATCACGCCCTGCTGCAGGACCGGTCGTTGCAGACGGGTGTGACTCCGGTGCCAGAACCGAATGTCGCTGTGCGTCATGAACTGACGATCATGGCCGCGGTGATCGACCGCGACGGGGAAGCCGTGCTCGGCACCCAGTGGCGGACCCTGCCCGACATTCTGTCCGCCGAGGACATCGCCACCCTGCAGGCGATGTGGCAGGACGCATTGCGAGAGGTGTTGCGAGAGGTGACCCAATGAGTGCCCCATCGGCCCCCACGCTGGCCGTAATCGGTGCCGGACCCAAGGCCATCTCGGTGGCCGCCAAGGCCGCCGAGTTGCGGGCGATGGGTGTGCCGGCTCCCGACGTCGTCGTCGTCGAGCGTGCCGGGGTGGCCGCCAACTGGCAGGCCGTCGGCGGCTGGACCGACGGCAATCATCGTCTCGGCACCGGGCCCGAGAAGGACGTCGGCTTCCCTTACCGATCGTCCCTCGTGTCGCGGCGCAACGCCGAGCTCGACGAGCGCATGACCCGGCACAGTTGGCAGGCCTACCTGATCGCCACCGGTGGATTCGCCGAGTGGGTGGACCGCGGCAGGCCCGCGCCGACCCACAAACGCTGGAGCCAGTATCTGGGCTGGGTGGCCGATGGCATCGGGATGAACGTGGTTTCCGGTGAGGTGGAAAAGATCTCAATCGACGCAGATGCGCGCCGGTGGGTTCTGCACACCGCCGAGGACACCGTCAGCGCCGACGGTCTGATGGTCACCGGGCCCGGTCAGGCCGAACGCTCGGTGCTGCCGGGCAACCCCCGGGTGATGTCGATCGCGCAGTTCTGGCATCAGGCCGGCAAGCACGAGCTCATCACCGCCGAGCGGGTGGCGGTGATCGGCGGTGGTGAGACCGCCGCGTCGATGCTCAACGAGCTGTTCCGCCACCGGGTTTCGACCATCACGGTGATCTCGCCGACAGTCACCCTGTTCACCCGAGGCGAGGGATTCTTCGAGAACACCCTGTTCTCCGATCCGACCGGATGGACCGGGCTCACCCTGGCCGAACGCCGGGATGCGTTGGCCCGCACCGATCGTGGCGTGTTCTCGGCGCGCGTTCAGGATGCGCTGCTGGCCGACGACCGGATCCGCCATCTCCGCGGCCGGGTCGCCCACGCGGTGGCCCGCGACGAGCGGATCCGGTTGACGCTGTCCACCAACACCGGGGGTGAAGCGGTCGAGACCGTGCACGGCTTCGATCTGGTGATCGACGGATCGGGCGCCGATGCGTTGTGGTTCGCCCCGTTGTTCAGCCAGGACGCCCTGGATCTGCTCGAGCTGGGTCTGGGCGGCCCGCTGACCGGTGACGCGCTACAGGAGCACATCGGCCACGACCTGGCGCTGACCGACGTCTTCCCCAAGTTGTTCCTTCCGGGGCTGGCCGGGCTCACCCAGGGCCCGGGCTTCCCGAACCTGAGCTGTCTTGGCCTGTTGTCCGACCGGGTGCTGGGTGCAGACCTGGCCCACCCCTCGATGAGGAGACTCGATGAGTTCCAATCCGTTCGATGACGAGAACGGCACGTTCTACGTACTGGTCAATGGCGAGGACCAGCACAGCCTGTGGCCGGCGTTCGCGGATGTGCCGGCCGGCTGGCGGGTGGCCTTCGGTGAGGCCGGCCGCGCCGAGTGCCTGAGCTACGTCGAGGCGAATTGGACCGATCTGCGGCCCAACAGCCTGCGTGAGGCAATGGCGAACTAGGGACAGCTGAGCGACGGCGGTTACGCCGGGCTGGGCGCGAGCGCGTCCATGTCGAACACCCGGGCATGCAGGATGGTGCGGTTCCGCAGCGCCGCGCGCACGGCCCGGTGCAGACCGTCTTCGAGGTAGATGTCGCCGCGCCACTTCACCGCGTGCGGGAACAGGTCGCCGTAGAACGTCGAGTCCTCGGACAACAGCCGGTCCAGGGCGAGCACCGTGGTGGTGGTGACCAGCTCGTCGAGGCGCAGCTGGCGCGGCGGAATGCGGGACCAGTCCCGGTAGGACAGACCGTGCTCCGGGTAGGGTTTGCCCTCCTGGACGCCTTTGAAGATCATCGCCGGCCCGCGTCCGTCGCAGTGTTCCGCGGTCTTGCCATCGGCATAGTTGCCCAGGCTAATACGTTCGCGGGTTATTGCCTGCGCCGGTATCGCTCGGCGCAATGATCCCCGGCGCTCGCCGCGAATCGGTAAACCCGCTGCTGATCAGTAAAATGAACCGAGCAATATAAACGCATCGCTGCTGCGAAGGGTAGGTGAACAGGTGGGGAGCGCCGACGAACGTCGTTTCGAGGTGTTGCGCGCCATCGTCGCCGACTTCGTGGCCACCAAGGAGCCCATCGGCTCCAAGACCCTCGTCGAGCGTCACAACCTGGGCGTGTCCAGCGCCACTGTCCGCAATGACATGGCGGTGCTGGAGGCCGAGGGTTACATCGCCCAGCCGCACACCAGCTCGGGCCGGGTGCCCACAGAGAAGGGCTACCGCGAGTTCGTCGACCGGATCGACAACGTCAAGCCGTTGTCCTCGTCGGAGCGCCGCGCGATCCTGTCCTTCCTGGAGTCCGGGGTCGACCTGGACGACGTGCTGCGGCGCGCGGTGCGGCTGCTCGCCCAGCTGACCCGACAGGTCGCGATCGTGCAGTACCCGACGCTGTCCACCTCGTCCGTCCGCCACCTTGAGGTGGTGGCGCTGACCCCGGCGCGGTTGCTGCTGGTGGTCATCAC
The DNA here is from genome assembly GCF_055419465.1 of Mycobacterium sp. IDUB_17. Lineage (NCBI taxonomy): Bacteria > Bacillati > Actinomycetota > Actinomycetes > Mycobacteriales > Mycobacteriaceae > Mycobacterium > Mycobacterium sp. IDUB_17. Next base: position 506,844 of record NZ_JBVAXS010000005.1, read on the forward strand.
CGATTCGGGCCGGGTGGATCAGCGCATCGTGGAGCTCGGCGATGCCATCGACGAGCATGAGCTGTCGAAGTTGCGCGAGACGTTGGGGCAGGCGCTCGAAGGCAAGCCGATCACCGCCGCCTCGATCGCGGTGAGTGATCTGGCCTCACATCTCAACGGCCACGGTGCGCTGGCCGATGCGGTCGGGCGGTCGGCGACTGTCCTGGTCGAGACACTCGTTGAGCACACTGAGGAACGGCTGCTACTCGGCGGCACCGCCAACCTGACCCGGAACACCGCTGATTTCGGCGGATCGCTGCGGTCGGTGCTGGAGGCGCTGGAGGAGCAGGTGGTGGTGCTGCGGTTGTTGGCAGCCCAGCAGGAAGCGGGCAAGGTAACCGTGCGGATCGGTCACGAGACCGAGGCCGAACAGATGTTGGGTACGTCGGTGGTGAGCACGACGTACGGCAGTTCGGGCAAGGTGTACGGCGGAATGGGTGTGGTCGGTCCCACCCGAATGGACTACCCGGGGACCATCGCCAATGTTGCGGCAGTTGCTCTGTACATCGGCGAAGTCTTAGGTACTCGGTAATACAGCCGGGATACGTCCGGCACAGAAAGGTCAGGCAAGGTCAGCGTGGCACGCGATTATTACGGCTCGCTCGGAGTGAGCAAAGGCGCGAGCGATTCGGAGATCAAACGTGCCTATCGGCGGCTGGCACGTGAGCTGCATCCCGACGTCAACCCCGACGAGGAAGCGCAGGCCCGGTTCACCGAGATCCAGGTCGCCTATGAGGTGCTGTCGGATCCGGAGAAGCGCCGCATCGTGGACATGGGTGGCGACCCGATGGAGTCGGTGGGCGGTGCGCCCGGCGGGTTCAGTGGGTTCGGCGGTCTGGGCGATGTCTTCGAGGCCTTCTTCGGCGGCGGCACCGCATCGCGCGGGCCGGTCGGCCGGGTGCGACCCGGCGCCGATTCCTTGCTGCGGATGCGGCTGGACCTGGCTGAGTGCGCGACCGGCGTGACCAAGCAGGTGAGTGTGGATACCGCGGTGCTGTGCGACCTGTGCCACGGCAAGGGCACCAACGGCAATTCCACGCCGGTCACCTGCGACACCTGTGACGGCCGCGGTGAGATCCAGACCGTGCAGCGCTCGCTGCTGGGCCAGGTGATGACCACCCGTCCGTGCCCGGTCTGCGGCGGAATCGGTGAGGTCATCCCGGATCCGTGCAACCGGTGCGGCGGTGACGGCCGGGTGCGCGCCCGCCGCGAGATCAGTGTCAAGATCCCGGCCGGTGTGGGCGACGGGATGCGCGTCCGGCTGGCCGCCCAGGGCGAGGTCGGACCGGGCGGCGGTCCCGCCGGCGACCTTTACGTCGAGGTCCACGAGAAGCAGCACGAGATCTTCGTCCGTGACGGTGATGACCTGCACTGCACCATTTCGGTGCCGATGGTCGACGCTGCGCTGGGCACCACGGTCACCGTCGACGCGATCCTCGACGGCCCCACCGAACTGACGATCGCCGCGGGCACCCAGCCCGGTTCGGTGACCACATTGCGCGGCCACGGCATGCCACATCTGCGCTCCGGGGTGCGTGGTGACCTGCACGCGCACATCGACGTGGTGGTGCCGTCGCGGCTCGACAGCACCGATACCGACCTACTGCGCAAGCTGAAGGAGAACCGCAGCCGCGACGCCGCGGAGGTGCGCTCGACGCAGGCCTCGGCGAGTTCTGGCGGTCTGTTCAGCCGGCTGCGCGAGACGTTCTCCGGCCGCTGACGCCCGTGAGCGCAGCGCTTTTCTACGTCGACGCGCTGCCGGGCGCGGGGGAACTGGCCGTCGTCGACGGCGACGAGGGCTTCCACGCGGCCAACGTGCGTCGCATCCGCGTCGGCGAACAGATCGACTTGAGCGACGGCGCCGGGACGCTGGCGCGCTGTGTCGTCGAAGAGACCGCCAAGGGCCGGTTGTCGGCGCGGGTGACCAAGCGGGTCGCCATCGCCGGCCCGCGCCCGCCGGTCACCGTGGTGCAGGCGCTACCCAAATCCGACCGCTCAGAGCTGGCCGTGGAGCTGGCGACCGAGGCCGGTGCCGATGGCTTTGTTGCCTGGCAGGCGACTCGGTGCGTGGCCCGCTGGGAAGGCCCGAAGGTGGACAAGGGCCTGAGGCGTTGGGAGGCGGTGGCCCGCTCGGCGGCGCGCCAGTCACGGCGCCCCTACATCCCGGTGATCGACGGTGTGGTCTCGACGTCTGCGCTGACCCAGCGCGTCGCCGACGCCGTCGCCGGCGGAGCGGTGGTGCTGGCATTGCACGAGTCGGCCACCGAGCCGCTCACGGAACTGCCTCTGGCCCAAGCGGATTCGCTGATGCTCATCGTCGGTCCGGAAGGCGGCATCGCCGATGAGGAGATCGTCGCGCTGACCGGGGCCGGCGCGAAGGCGGTCCGCCTGGGCCCGACCGTGCTGCGTACGTCGACCGCAGCCGCCGTGGCGTTGGGGGCGATCGGTGCGCTGACGGCGCGCTGGGAGATTTAGCGCCGCCGGCGGCCTTGGCCAGGCATTACGCTCCATTCGTGAGTTTTCCGCCGCAAGGCCCGCCGCCCTACGGACAATCGCCATACGGGCAGCAGCCCCCGCATTGGCCACCGCCTCAGGGGCAGCCGTGGCAGGGCCAGGCGGGCGCGCCGCCGCCGTACGGTCAGCCGCCGCAGTGGTCGCCGTACGGCCAGCCGCCCCGGCCTCCGTCGAAGAAACCGGGGCTCATCATCGGGGGAGTCGTCGTGGCAGTCATCGCGCTTCTCGGCGCCCTGGCTGTCGTCGCAAAATCGGTCGACAGAGGTGAAGGACGTGGGGTGAGTGACGAACAGCGTGCGGCGAACGCGATCACGGCCGAATGGTCGACCGAATTTGACGTCGTGTGCAAGGACGGCTCAGTGAGCAACGCCGGGGCCTATGCAAAGCCGTACAAGTTCGCGTCCTTCTTCCAAGGGATGAAGGACGGCTCGTGGTATCAGGTGGCCGACCAGCGCAGTGAAGCCGTGTCTGAAACAAACGTCGTTGCCTGCCTGACCCGCAAGTCCGGCACTGAGGTGAAGTCAGGACAATGTGAATCCACTGCGTGGGACAAGCCCGTCACCATCGATCACTACGCCGTCGAATACGACATCGAGCTCCGCGAAGCCCAGACGGGCAAGTACATCGGAAATGTGGGCACGGTGAACGGGCCCGCCGGCGATTGTCCGTCGGTGGCGTTCTTCGACTGGGTTCCCGACAAACTGTACGGCGAGCCGGACGGTGCGGCGGTCGCGGCGAAACTGGCGGGATTCACCGGCTGACCGGCGGCGCGACCCACCTCACCTGCGGCGCGCCACCATCCTGCTTAACCATTGGGGTGTGTCGTTGACCAGCGGTAAACTGGCAGCAGTACGACGGCAGCCGGCCGTTCGGAAACACGGAAAGCAGGCACAAACACCACGTGACGCCCCGCGACACGACCGCTGACTCGTCGGCCACCTCACCGGACTCGGTCCGCAGCAGCATCACTGTTCCGCCCGACATCATCGTGGGCCTGCTCGGCTCCGCCGACGAGAATCTGCGGGCCCTCGAAAGACTCCTTACCGCCGACATTCACGCCCGCGGCAACGAGATCACCTTCACCGGCGAGCCCGCTGACGTTGCGCTGGCCGAACGCGTCGTCGCCGAGCTCATCGCCGTCGCCTCCAGCGGGCAGGCGGTGACACCCGAGGCGGTCCGCCACAGCGTCGCCATCCTCACGGGTACCGAGGACGCGTCGCCGGCCGAGGTGCTGACGCTCGACATCCTGAGCCGCCGTGGCAAGACCATCCGGCCCAAGACGCTCAACCAGAAGCGCTACGTCGACGCCATCGATGCGCACACGATCGTGTTCGGCATCGGCCCGGCCGGTACCGGCAAGACGTACCTGGCGATGGCCAAGGCGGTGAGCGCGCTGCAGTCCAAGCAGGTCAACCGGATCATCCTGACCCGGCCCGCGGTGGAAGCCGGTGAACGCCTCGGCTTTCTGCCCGGCACATTGACCGAGAAGATCGACCCGTATCTGCGGCCGCTCTATGACGCGCTGCACGACATGATGGATCCGGCCGCTATCCCGAACCTGTTGGCCGCCGGGGTGATCGAGGTGGCACCGCTGGCATTCATGCGCGGGAGAAGCCTCAATGATGCGTTCATCATCCTCGACGAGGCGCAGAACACCACCGCCGAGCAGATGAAGATGTTCCTGACCCGACTGGGATTCGGTTCGAAAATCGTTGTCACCGGCGATATCACGCAGGTGGACCTGCCGGGTGGGGCGCGGTCGGGCCTACGGGCTGCGATCAGCATCCTCGACGGGATCGAGGACATCCACTTCGCCGAGCTCACCAGTGCCGACGTGGTACGGCACCGGCTGGTGTCCGAGATCGTCGACGCCTACGCCCGACATGAGGAGCCGGTATTGCTCAACCGTGCCCAACGCCGTTCGTCGAACGGGCGGCCCCGCCGATGAGCGACCCTTGCGGAGCAAATCAACAGACGGCATGCGGGACCCGAGCCTGCGAGGGAACCGCATGAGCGTCGAGGTATCCAACGAGTCGGGGATCGATGTCTCCGAAGAGGAACTGATCAGCGTCGCCCGGTTCGTCATCGCGAAGATGGACGTGAACCCGGCGGCTGAGCTGTCGATGGTGCTGGTGGACAGCGCCGCCATGGCCGATCTGCACATGCGGTGGATGGACCTGCCGGGACCCACCGACGTGATGAGTTTCCCGATGGACGAGCTGGAGCCCGGGGGACGGCCGGATTCTCCCGAGCCGGGTCCGTCCATGCTCGGCGACATCGTGTTGTGCCCGGAATTCGCCGAACAGCAAGCCACCAAGGCCGGGCACTCGCTCGGTCAGGAGCTGGCCCTGCTGACCGTCCACGGGGTGCTGCATCTGCTCGGCTACGACCACGCCGAACCGGACGAGGAAAAAGAGATGTTCGCGCTGCAGCGTCAGCTCCTCGAGGAATGGGTGGCTGATCAGGTCGAGGCGTACCACGCCGACCGGCAGAGCCAGAAAGATCAGCGCCTGCTGGACAAGTCCCGATACTTCGACGAACCGTGACCGAATTACTTCCGCTGCTCGGCGCCGTGGTGCTGGTCGGGTTCGGTGGCTTGTTCGCGGCCATCGACGCGGCCCTGTCCACTGTCTCGATAGCGCGGATCGAGGAATTGGTCCGCGACGAACGTCCCGGCGCCGCCCGGCTCAGCCGGGTTGTTGCCGAACGGCCCCGCTACATCAACCTTGTTGTGCTGCTGCGGATCACCTGCGAGATCAGTGCCACCGTCCTGCTGGTGTCCTTCCTGGACGGGCTGCTCGGTGTGGGCTGGGGACTGGTGGCCTCGGCCGCGATCATGGTGGTGACGAGCTTCGTGGTCATCGGTGTCGGCCCGCGCACGGTCGGCAGGCAGAACGCCTATTCCATCGCGTTGATGTCGGCCTTGCCGCTGCAGGCGATCTCGGTATTGCTCACCCCGATCAGCCGGCTGCTGGTGCTGATGGGTAACGCACTGACCCCCGGCCGTGGCTTCCGTAACGGTCCGTTCGCCTCCGAGATCGAATTGCGCGAGGTCGTCGACCTGGCCCAGCAGCGGGGGGTGGTGGCTGACGAGGAACGCCGGATGATCCAGTCGGTGTTCGAACTCGGGGACACCCCGGCCCGTGAGGTCATGGTGCCGCGCACCGAGATGGTGTGGATCGAATCGGACAAGTCGGCCGGCCAAGCCACCTCGTTGGCAGTGCGCAGCGGACACTCCCGCATCCCGGTGATCGGCGAGAACGTCGACGACGTCGTCGGCGTGGTCTACCTGAAAGATCTTGTCCAGCAGACCTATTACTCGACCAACGGCGGCCGCGACACCAACGTGGCGCAGGTGATGCGTCCGGCGGTGTTCGTGCCTGACTCCAAGCCGCTCGACGAACTGCTCAACGAGATGCAGCGCGACCGTAACCACATGGCGCTGCTCGTCGATGAATACGGCGCGATCGCCGGCCTGGTCACGATCGAGGACGTGCTGGAGGAAATCGTCGGTGAGATCGTCGACGAGTACGACGCCGGTGAGGTGGTTCCGGTCGAAGACCTCGGCGATCGCCGGTACCGGGTGTCGGCGCGGCTGCCGATCGAAGACCTCTGCGAGCTCTACGAGATGGAGGCGGACGAAAATCTCGACGTGGACACCGTCGGTGGTCTCGTGGCATTCGAATTGGGCCGCGTACCTCTGCCCGGCGCCGAAGTGACATGGGACGGCCTGAGGTTGCAGGCCGAGGGCGGCTCCGACCATCGTGGGCGGGTGCGGATCGGCACAGTTCTGGTGAGCCCAGCCGAATCTGAGAAACAGGAGACCCGAGGTACCGATGACTGAGCTCGACGCAGAAGACAACAAGCTCGTGGTGTTGGCGCGAGGCGCGATGGGCCGAGCCGAGGCGTCCTCGGGTGCGGCGGTGCGCGATCAGGACGGCCGTACCTATGCCGGAGCGCCGGTGACCCTGGCGGCGCTGCAGCTCACCGCACTGCAGGCGGCGGTGGCCGCCGCGGTGTCCAGCGGTGCCACCGGGCTGGAGGCCGCGGTGTTGGTCGGCGGCGCGGCTGACGACGCCGGCGTCGTCGCGGTCCGGGAACTGTCCGCCGACGCCACGGTGATCGTCACCGACCGGGCCGGAACACCGCTATGACACCGCCGAGACTGCGCACAGATCGCGTTTCCGGTACAGATCGTGATCTCACCGCAGTGTCGGTGACAAGGGGAGTGCGATGAGTGAATTCCGTTCCGGCTTCGTGTGTTTCGTCGGCCGGCCCAATACCGGCAAGTCGACGCTGACCAATGCGCTGGTGGGCCAGAAGGTCGCCATCACCTCGAACCGGCCGCAGACCACCCGGCACACCATCCGCGGCATCGTGCACCGTGAGGACTTCCAGATCATCCTGGTCGATACCCCCGGGCTGCACCGGCCGCGCACCCTGCTCGGGCAGCGGCTCAATGACCTGGTCAAGGACACCTATTCCGAGGTGGACGTGATCGGTCTGTGCATCCCCGCCGATGAGCGCATCGGCCCCGGTGACCGCTGGATCTATCAGCAGATCCGCGCGGTGGCGCCCAGGACCACGTTGATTGCCGTCGTCACCAAGATCGACAAGGTGCCGAAGGATCGGGTCGCGGAACAGCTGATGGCCGTCAGTGAGCTCCTGGGGCCCGACGCCGACATCGTGCCCGTCTCGGCCACCGCGGGCGAACAACTCGATGTGCTCACCGATGTCCTGGTCTCGAAACTGCCGCAGGGGCCTGCCTATTACCCCGACGGTGAGCTGACGGACGAGCCAGAAGAAGTCCTGATGGCCGAGCTCATCCGCGAGGCCGCCCTCGAGGGCGTGCGCGACGAGTTGCCGCACTCGCTGGCTGTTGTCATCGAGGAGGTCGAGGAAAGGGAGGGTCGTGACGATCTCATCGACGTGCATGCGATCCTCTACGTCGAGCGTGACAGCCAGAAGGGCATCGTGATCGGCAAAGGCGGTGCGAGGCTGCGCGAGGTCGGCACGGCCGCCCGCACGCAGATCGAAAAGCTGCTCGGCACAAAGGTTTATCTCGACCTGCGGGTCAAGATCGCCAAGAACTGGCAGCGTGATCCCAAGCAGCTGGGGCGGCTGGGGTTCTAACTCGAGTAGCAGTCCAGCGGTTGGGTAGATCGGGAGGTCTCGTGCGCGATGCCGTGACCCGCTATTTGCCGATCAACACCAGAACCAGCATCAGAATCGCGAACCCGACAAGAGCGAGGCCGAAGATTATCAGCTGGGTCTTGACACGGTCGCGTGCGGTACGGCCCCGCTCCCCGGAGCCGCTGGCGAGAATCAGCAGCGCGTCCATTATCCGCCAACCCCGCGAGTTGCCGTTGTCCCGCTTGGCCTCTGGCTGCGGGGGGACGGGCGGCGGCGGGTTATACGGGGGCTGTGGCTGGGCGGCGTAAGGTGCAGCGGGCGGGTAGCCGCCGTTGGGTGCGACGTTGGGCGGATAACCGTATCCATACGGTCCAGGCTGCGCTGGCGGGTAGGACCCTGGCGGAGGTTGCTGCTGGGGGTGGTACGGATCCGGATAGCTCATGCGGCATCCCCTTGCCTATTCGATAGCGTGCAAAATCCTACCTGGCCGACGAACTGCTGACGGTCAGCGTTCGCCTCGCAGATACTCCGCCATTGCCTCGACTTGGGCGGCCTCGGCCTGTGCCGGAGTAGGCAGATCGCTGATGTCGTCGATGTACTGCGCTGCGACGTCCTGATCTATCCCCTGATGCATGAGCAGGCTCTGCACCATCGCGCGCTGAATTGCTCGGCCCTGTAAGTTCGCCAGCCTGGCAGTGGCCATGATGTCGTGTGCGAGGTCCGATTCGGTCATCGAGGTTATCGACGGGGACAGCTCGATCCGGTTGATCGCGCCCGAGATCGTGGCCTGCGCGGTGATCGTCCCAGCCGGGTTGGTCACTCCGAAGGTTACGGGCCCCGACGACTCATCGTCCGAGTCGTCGTAATCGGTCAGGGTCGGAGCGGAGCCATCAGCCGTTGGGGCGCTGAGAGTTTCGTCGCCGGGAAACGCGTCAGGCCCGGACCATACGTCGCCGTGCTCCTGGTGAAGGTGCCGGTTGTCGCCGAAATCCAGTGCATCAAGGCCGCTCGGGCGCTGTTCGGCGGTGGTGAATGCGTCAGGCCCCGACCAGTCGTCTTCGTGGTGGTCATGGCTTTGTTGGTCGTCGTCGAAACCCAGCGCATCCAGGTCGCTCGGGAACTGTTCGTCTTCGGGATCGTGATCGTCCCAGGTGTGGTCGGTCATGTGATCAGCAGTGCATCGTCCGGCCGAGTTTGCCGGATTCTTGCGTGTCGGTCTGGTCGTACTGCGAGGCCGCGGTGGTCAGGTTTTCTGCCAGTTCGTTGGACTTTTTCATCATCGCCTCGGAGGCGGATTTGCGGGCTTCGTTCGCGTCGCACAGTGCTTGTTGCGACGACCAGCAGATTGGGCCGTGCGTTGCCAGCACTTTCCATTCCACAAACGACGTAGTATCGCCCGCCGAGGAAAATCCGGCTGCAGCCGCGTCATGTGTGGTCGACATATCTCGGAGATCCGAAGTGAGAACGTTCAATTCGTCGGACATGAATTGATCCTTTCGTGGTTACACTTCGGTCGTGTGGCGTTGCGGTGCAGTCTGATTCGCAGTGCCGGCGCCGAACGAAGCATTGATCGGCGCGCGACCGGCCTGCGATTCGCCACCCGCCGCCGCGCCTGACTGTTCAGAGGCGGCACCTGCCTCGCCATTCTGCGCGCTCGGGTCTTGCTGATCGGGCTGTTCCACTGCCTGCATCATGGTCTCGACGATTTGGCCGGCCGCGCCCACGAGACTGTCGAGCCCCCCGCCGCCGCCACCACCGGAACCGCCGCCCATTTGAGGAAGCGACGGCAGGCTGCCCATTCCGCCGCCAGCGCTAGCGGCATTCGTGGCACCGCTGGGCGTGCCAATGGTGCTGGGCATCTGCGGCATCGATGATCCGCCGCCGCCGGACCCGCCGCTGCTGCCGGCGCCCGACCCGCCGCCGGACGGGTTACCTGAGCTCCCAGTGCTTGTGGGTTCGCTCTGGCCACCAGCGTTGCCTGGTCCGGACGTATTTCCTGGATTTGTGGGTCCCGCAGGGTCGCCGGAGCCGGACGGTGAGGCAGGGGAACCCGCCCCGGACGTGCTCACCGCGCCCGCTTCGCGGTACTTGGCTGTGGCTTCCCGTATTTGGGCGGCATTGTCGCTGGCATAGTTGCGCAGATTGTTTGCGGTGAGACCCGCGGCTGTGAGAGCTGTAGCCACCGCAGCGACCTGGAGTGCTATCGACTCCGGAGCTCCTAACACGGAGGCTTCCAACGCCAGCGCGACTGGAATCATCGCGGCCAAACCTTTTGACGCCCAGTCGACTTCCCTGCGGGCACGGTCCACCTGTTGTGCCTGGGTAGACAAGATCCGAACGATGTCGTTGTCGGCTCCCAGCATGGTCGTCGCACGCTGGATCTGGTGCGAATTCTGGGACATATAGGCGTCAGAAGCCGAACCGGACCATGTCTCGGTGGGGTAGGCACCTTCGAGGCTTTTTCCGTGGGTCTGGAACAACTTGGCGCCATCGCTGAAGTCGTCGCCACCGTCCGGGCTTCCCTCGCCCATAGTGAGGCTGATTAGCGTGAGGGTGTACATGCCGCATTTGATCACCGGTGTGGCGGTCGCTGCGGGCGAGAGTGCCTGCGCCCATTTGCCAGCGTCGCCGATCAATCCGACGGCGCCCTGCGGGTCGCCTTCCATAAGCTTCTTGAGGTCACCGTAGGTGCTCCAGGCGGCAGATGCTATACCGAACTTGCTGGGGCCTTTGCTGGGCGCCCTGCTTCCCTCATCCCCCTCTGACCCTGTCATTCAGACGCCCGCGTATCGCTCATGGATTCTTCGGTGCGCACGCTTGTTGACCCTCCCGACAGATTGAACAATCTCGTTGCGGCCCCCGTGCCGTGGATTTGAGCCTAACAACGAGCATGAGGCGTCAATTGCGGCAATTTTCACAGTGATTCGACAGCCTTTTGCCAGGTCGAACCCCGGTTCTCGGCCTACCCGTCGAGCGCGTTGATCGCCTCCGCGGCCTGGGACGCGTCCGTCCGGGACGGGGCATTCCACCAGACCTCGGGCTGCTTGGCGGCCCAGCCGGTGATCGCCTCGAGTTCGGCCGCCAGCGAGATCAGCAGCGGCTCACTGTCGGCCGGCCCCATCAGCTGAATGCCGATCGGCAGCCCGTCGGAGGTGAAGCCCGCGGGCACGTTGATCGACGGCCAGCCCAGCAGGTTCCACGGCCAGGTCACCGGGCAGGCGGCGATCGAGCTGCGTTCGGTGGCAGACCACCCTCGGCGGTCGAATTCGTGTGTGAGCGGCGGCGGTTGGGCCGTCGTCGGCGCGATGATGACGTCGACGAGATTGAAAATCCAGGACATGCGGCGCTGGGCTGCTGCCTCGTGTGCGCGGGCCTTGCGCAGCACGTGCTGTGACAACAGCCTGCCGATTCGCATGTTGGTCAGCGTGCGCTCGTCGAAGGGCACGTCGCCCAGCCGGTCGGCCCAGTCCAGTAGGCCCGCGGTCGAGCGGGCCAGAAAGTCCCACGACATCCGCAGGCTGTAGTTGGGGTCTTTGGCGACCACGGTGTGGCCCAACTGCCCGAGTTGATCGGCGATGTTCTGCAGCGCGTCGCGGATCTCGGGGTGCAGCGTGGCCGGGAAACCGGAGAACGGGAACTTGGTCGACATGGCCACCCGCAACGGTCCGGGGGCGCGGCTGACATGCTCGGCGGCCTGAATCGGCGCCGGCTTGTGCAGATCGCCCTCGGCGTTGCCGGATGCCGCGTCGAGCACGAGGGCCGCATCGGTGACGGTGCGGGCCAGCACCCCGTTGACGGTGATGCCGTTGAACGCCTCGGGCAGCGGCCAGGTGGAGATGCGTCCACGCTGCGGCTTGATGCCGACCAGGTGTGTCCACGCCGCGGGAATGCGGACGCTGCCCGCGCCGTCGGATCCGATGGCCGCGGCCACCAGGCCCGCAGCCACGGCCGCGGCGCTGCCGCCCGAGGATCCGCCCGGGCTGTGCTTGCGTGACCACGGGTTGCGGGTGTGCCCGAAGCCCGGACCGCCGGTGAACGGCCACTGCCCGAGCTCGCAGCTGTTGGTCTTCCCGACGATCACCGCGCCGGCCGCCTTCAGGCGGCGCACCACCTCGGCATCGGCTGGGGCGACACGAACGTCGCCGTCGATTCCGAACCGGGTGGGCACCCCGGCGATGTCGACGTCATCCTTGACCGCGATCGGGATTCCCAGGAGTGGGAGTAGTTTGCCGGCTGCGCGAGCCGCGTCGGCTTTCGCGGCGCCGGCCAGTGCTTGCTCGGTGAGCACCACGCGGAAGGCGTTGAGAGTGGACTGGCTCGCGGTGATGGCATGCAGAGACTGACGTACCAGGTCGTCAGAAGTGACTGCGCCGCTGGCGAGTTGGTAGAGCTGGTTGGTCAGGGTGGGGAACGGAGGCGATGTCGAGTCGGAAGTCGCGGATTTGGCCATCACTTTCGAGGATATCGGCGGTGCGTAACGGAACCTGTCCGGCCATGGTGCGACACTGTCACGATGCGGCTGTACCGGGACCGGGCGGTGGTGCTGCGCCAGCACAAGCTCGGCGAGGCCGACCGGATTGTCACCCTGCTCACCCGCGACCATGGTTTGGTGCGCGCGGTGGCCAAGGGGGTTCGGCGTACCCGCAGCAAGTTCGGCGCGCGGCTGGAACCGTTTGCCCACATCGACGTGCAGCTGCATCCGGGACGCAACCTCGACATCGTCACCCAGGTTCAGGCCATCGACGCGTTCGCCGCCGACATCGTCAGTGACTACGGCCGCTACACAAGTGCGTGCGCAATGTTGGAGACCGCCGAGCGGCTGGCCGGGGAGGAACGGGCACCGATGCCCGACCTGCACCGGCTCACGGTGGCTGCGCTGCGGGCCATCGCCGACGGTCGCCGGGCCCGCGAACTGGTGCTGGATTCCTATCTGTTGCGGGCGATGACGATCGCCGGCTGGGCGCCGGCGCTGACCGAGTGCGCCCGCTGCGCCGCGCCGGGCCCGCACCGGGCATTTCACGTCGCGGCCGGCGGCAGCGTGTGCGTGCACTGCCGGCCCAGTGGATCCAGCACTCCGCCGCAGCCCGTGCTGGAGCTGATGTCGGCGCTGCACGAGGGCGACTGGGAGTATGCCGAGGCCTCCTCATCGGGCCATCGCAGTCAGGCCAGCGGATTGATCGCGGCGCATCTGCAATGGCACCTCGAGCGTCAGCTGCGGACATTGCCTCTGGTCGAGCGGGTGTACCGGATCGATCGGACAGTCGCTGAACAGCGCGCGACGCTGGTCAGGCAGGATATGACCCATGGTTTTGAAGCGGGACAAGCAGCAGGGCAAGACCACCTACCCACAGCTGCCCCCGGCGCCTGAGGACTATCCGGTCTTCCCGGACACGTCGTCCTGGCCCGTCGTCTTCCCGGAGATCCCGGCCGGCACCAACGGCCGCTTTGCGCGTCCGCCCCAACACACGTCGAAGGCGGTCGCGCCCCGGATCCCGGCCGATCAGGTACCCAACCACGTCGCCGTGGTGATGGACGGCAACGGCCGGTGGGCCACCCAGCGCGGCCTGGGCCGCACCGAGGGCCACAAGATGGGCGAGGCGGTGCTGATCGACATCACCTGCGGTGCCATCGAACTGGGCATCAAGCACTTGAGCGTCTACGCGTTCTCCACCGAGAACTGGAAGCGCAGCGCCGAGGAGGTCCGGTTCCTGATGGGCTTCAACCGGGAGGTGGTGCGCCGCCGCCGGGAGAACCTGAACGCCATGGGCGTGAACATGCGCTGGGTCGGATCGCGGCCCAAGATGTGGCGCAGCGTCATCAAGGAGTTCGACATCGCCGAACAGATGACGGTCGGCAACGACGTCATCACGGTCAACTACTGCGTCAACTACGGCGGGCGCACCGAGATCGTCGAGGCCGCGCAGGCACTGGCCGAAGAAGCTGCCGAGGGCAAGATCAATCCGGGCCGGATCAGTGAGGCTGCCTTCGCCAAACACCTGCACCGCCCGGACATCCCCGACGTGGACCTGTTCATCCGGACCTCGGGGGAGCAGCGGGCCAGCAACTTCCTGCTGTGGCAGTCGGCGTATGCCGAGTTCGTGTTCCAGGACAAGCTGTGGCCCGACTACGACCGGCGTGACCTGTGGGCGGCGTGCGAGGAGTACGTGAACCGTAACCGTCGATTCGGTAGGGCCTGACATGCCGAGCCTGCTGCAGCGGTTGTCCTCGGCACTCGGCGAGGTGATGACCGTCGTCGAGGAAGACGACGACGCGCTGACCGTGACGGTCGACGGTTCGGTTGCCTCGGTGCGGGTGGTGGCCATCGCCGAGGACCTGGAGATGGTCTCGCTGACCCAGCCGTTGGCCTGGGATCTCCCGCTGAACAACAAGATTCGCGAACGGGTGTCCGAGCATGCCAGCAAGACCATGCTGGGCACGGTGGTGTTGGTGGAGAAATTGGTCGAGACGCCCACCAACGGTGCGACGCCCAAGGGCGCTACGCGCAAGCGGCCGGCCAAGAAGGTCGCCGACGTGATGCTGCGCTACAACTTCCCGGCGGCCGGTCTCACCGACGACGCGCTGCGCACGCTGATCCTCATGGTTCTGGCCACCGGCGCCGACGTGCGTCGGGACCTGATGTCGTGACGGTCATTCGCATCGTCGCGGCAGTGGTGCTCGGTGAGGACAACCGGCTACTCGTGGTCCGCAAGCGGGGCACGACGGCGTTCATGCAGCCGGGCGGCAAGATCGAGCCGGGGGAGCAGCCGATCGAGGCGCTGTCCCGGGAGGTTCGTGAGGAGCTCGGGGTCGGTTTTGATGTTTCGGCGGCCGAAGAACTCGGCCACTTCACCGCACCCGCCGCCAATGAACCCGGCTACACCGTCGATGCGTGGCTCTACCTGATCAGCCTCGACGGTGAACCGCGGCCGCAGGCCGAGATCGCCGAGATGACGTGGATCGACCTGCGCACGCCCGGTGACATCGAGCTTGCCCCGTTGACCCGCGACCCCGTGCTGACCCTGGCACGCGATCGGGCTTAGCGTCCCCACGTGTGAAGCGCTATGGCGGAAAATCGGCACTGGGACCGCCACCACGCTTCATACGCGGAAATCAAGTCAGCTGACTCCGTCGCCGCAGCCGCGACACATCCCGAAGATCTCGATCGTGTGGCTGACGTCGGAAAAACCGTGCTCGCGGGCCACATCGGCGGCCCATGCCTCGACGTGGCCGCCCGAGATCTCGACGGTCGCGCCGCAGGCCCGGCACACCAGATGGTGGTGATGGTCCTCCGAGCAGCGCCGGTAGACCGATTCACCGGTGTCGGTGCGCAACGTATCGACGCTGCCGGTGGCGGCCATGGCCTGCAGGGTGCGGTACACCGTGGTCAGCCCGATGCCCTGACCTCGCCGGCGCAGCTCGTCGTGCAGCTCCTGCGCTGAGCGGAACCCTTCGGTCTCGTTGAGCAGGTCGGCGATCGCTGCACGCTGCCGGGTGGACCGGACTGCGCCCGTCACCGCGGTTCCTCACTGGCGTGCGCGACAGCATCGGCGACGATGTGGGCCAGATGATGGTCGACGAGGTGGTAGAGCACCTCACGCCCCGCGCGCTCGCTGGCCACCACCCCGGCCTGCTTGAGTATCCGCAGGTGCTGGCTCACCAGCGGTTGCGGCACGGCGAGTGCGTCGACCAGTTCGTGCACGCACCGTTGGGACTGTTGCAGCTGCAGGACGATGGCGATCCGCAGCGGGGCGGCGAGCGCCCGCAGCAGTTCGCCTGCGGTGTCGAGGACCTCCCGCGACGGCAATTCCGACGCCGGCGTTGCGCTGTGCTCGTGCGCGTCGTCGTGTTGATTCGCATTGATATTGGAAATCGTTTCCATTACGGGTCACAATACATGCGCGATATTGCATGTCAACCGGCCCGGTGACCACGGCGGATTATCGCTGGCGGCGGGCTGGTCGCTACGCTGATGCACCGTGGCATCCATCATCGATACCGTTGCGAACCTGGCGAAACGCCGTGGCCTGGTCTACCAGTCCGGTGAGATCTACGGCGGCACCAAGTCCGCATGGGATTACGGGCCGCTCGGTGTCGAGCTCAAGGAGAACATCAAGCGGCAGTGGTGGAAGTCCATGGTCACCGGCCGCGACGACGTCGTCGGCCTGGACAGTGCGATCATCCTGCCCCGCCAGGTGTGGGTGGCCTCCGGTCACGTCGACGTCTTCAATGATCCGCTGGTGGAGTGCCTGAACTGCCACAAGCGGCATCGACAGGACCACATGCAGGAGGCTTACGCCCTGAAGAAGGGTCTGGATGACCCGGATTCGGTGTCGATGGACGAGATCGTCTGCCCCGACTGCGGCACCAAGGGTCAGTGGACCGAGCCGCGTGATTTCAACATGATGCTCAAGACCTACCTCGGCCCGATCGAGTCGGAGGAAGGCATGCACTACCTGCGCCCGGAGACCGCGCAGGGCATCTTCGTCAACTTCGCCAACGTGGTGACCACTTCGCGTAAGAAGCCGCCGTTCGGCATCGGCCAGATCGGCAAGAGCTTCCGCAACGAGATCACGCCGGGCAACTTCATCTTCCGTACCCGCGAGTTCGAGCAGATGGAGATGGAGTTCTTCGTCGAGCCCTCCACCGCGGGCGAGTGGCACAAGTACTGGATCGAGACCCGGCTGCAGTGGTACGTCGACCTCGGCATCAACCGGGATAACCTGCGTCTGTACGACCATCCCAAGGAGAAGCTGTCGCACTACTCCGATGGCACGGTCGATATCGAGTACAAGTTCGGTTTCGCCGGCAACCCGTGGGGTGAGCTGGAAGGCATCGCCAACCGGACCAACTTCGACTTGTCCACGCACGCAGAGCATTCCGGTGTCGATCTGTCCTTCTACGATCAGGGTGCCGACACCCGCTACGTGCCGTACGTGATCGAGCCCGCAGCCGGCCTGACCCGGTCGCTCATGGCGTTTCTGGTCGACTCCTACACTGAGGACGAGGCGCCCAATGCCAAGGGCGGTGTGGACAAGCGCACCGTGCTCAAGCTCGACCCGCGCCTGGCCCCGGTCAAGGCTGCGGTGTTGCCGCTGTCGCGCAATGCCGACCTGTCACCCAAGGCCCGCGACCTGGCCGCCGAGCTGCGCAAGAACTGGAACGTCGAGTTCGACGACGCCGGTGCCATCGGCCGGCGCTACCGCCGTCAGGACGAGATCGGCACGCCGTATTGCGTGACAGTCGATTTCGACACGCTGGAGGACAACGCGGTCACCATCCGCGAGCGCGACGCCATGACTCAGGAGCGCATCGCCCTGGACAAGGTGTCGGACTACCTGGCCGTGCGGCTCAAGGGCGCGTAGTTTTCCCGCGCGCCGTTCAGGGGCGGACGTCGACCGCGGCGGCGATGGTCGTCACGGTTGGGGTTCTCCCAGCAGTGGTGCGGGTACATCACCGTCGAGCAGGCCGATCAGCGTCGCCAGTAGGGCATCGAGTTCGGCGCCGACCGCGGTGATCGCCGGGTTGCCGTAGCTGGTGAACAGCAGGCTGGGTTGGTCGACGGCGAGCACGGTGCCGTCCGGGCTGGCGTAGAGCAGCGTGCGCAACGGCGCGTGCAACATGACGCCGGGATCGTGGCGGAACATGCGTTCGGCGATCGTGTGATTGCCCATCAGATACTGGGTGGCCCGCCCGTTGGATCCGGACCCGGCCATGCTCGGGGCGATGTCGAAGCCGAAATAGCGCAGAAACCCATGTGGGGCCTGGACTTTGGCGATGGCGAGTACCTCGTCCCAGTTCGAAGCGGCCGCGAATGCTGCGCCATCGTAGGCGGGCACCAGGGTTTCGTAACGCTCACGGGCCTGCTCATAGCTGTCGGGTAGCGCCACCAGCAGCCGGCGGTTGGGGTGGTCGACGGTGCCGCTGTGCCGCGTCATCGTGGCGTCACGAGGCCTGGAACAGGGGCGCGTGCACCTGGCGGGTCAGTTCGTCGGCGAGTACTTCCGGTGTGCCGGAGACGATCCCGTCGACGATCTGGCGGGCGACGTCGGCTGGATCGTTCTTGGGGACATCGAGATCGGCGGTCATCGAGGTATCGGTGTAGCCGAGATATACGCCGATCACATCAGTGCCCTGCTCTCGAAGTTCCAGTCGCAGAGAGTTGTTCGCCGACCACAGGGCTGCTTTTGAGACGCCGTAGGCACCGTAGCCGGGGAGCCACGACAGCACCGATGCGATGTTGACGATCGCGCTGTTGCGCCCGGCCAAGCGCGGCGCGAAGGCTCTGGTCACCCGTAGCGCGCCGAAGAAGTTGGTCTCCAGTACTGACCGAATTTCGTCGAGGTCGTCGGCCGCCAATGACCGGCCGCCGAGCACGCCGGCGTTGTTGACGACGATGGTGGCGTCGGCGGCGACCTCGGCCAGTCGGGCGACTTCGTCGGGTTTGGTGACGTCGGCTTGAATGACCACCACGCGAGGGTCGGCTGCGGTGTCGGGACGCCGGCTGGTGGAGTACACCTTGGCGGCCCCGCGCGCCAGAAGTTCATCCACGATCGACTTGCCCAATCCCCGCTGGCCGCCGGTCACGACGACTGTTGCACCCGCGACCGGTGTTCCCGTTACTGCCATGTCGAACTCCTTTGATTCGAGCGGTGACCTCGGCCGACTCCGATGGCCTTCCGGGTGTCACGTCTGCCAACGCAGCAGCCTGAGTTTGAATTCCCAATCCAGCTATGATGTGAGGATGCGCGCAGAACCGTGGTCCGACGCCGCCTGCCCGATCGCCCGCACGATGTCGGTGCTGGGGCAGCGGTGGTCCATCCTGATCATTCGCGAGGCGCTGTTGGGCCGGTCCCGGTTCTCCGAGTTCCGCGAACATCTGGGTGTGGCTTCCGACGTGCTCAGCACGCGGCTGTCCGAATTGGTGGCAGCCGGCATCCTCGATGTCGTCGACTACCGGGAGCCGGGCGATCGCACCCGTAGCCGCTATGTTCTCACCGATGCCGGACACGACCTGGTACCCGTTCTGGCGGCCATGGGCCAGTGGGGTCACGAACATCTCGCCCGGCCGCACAGCAGCGGTTACCGGTTCGTCGAAACGGGCACCGGGGAACTCACCCGGATCGGATTCCGCCGCGCTGACGGCACCGCGGTGCCGGCCGGGCAGGTCACTCTCACCGGGACCCGAGTCGATTAGCGAGCGCTACCGCCTGAGCCTTCCTGCCGAGCAGGGTCGAACTAGAAGCGGCCGCCACCGCCGCCGTAGCTGCGGCCCGACGAATGCGACGAGCCGCCGTAGGACGTCGGACGGCCCATGCTGCGGCCCCCGCCGTAACCTCCACCGAAGCCGCCGCCGAAACCGCCACCGCCGCCGCGCAGGACATTGCCGATGAGGATGCCGCCGAGCACTGCACCCATATCGGACCCGCCACCTCCGCCGTACTGCGAGGTGTAGGACCGCTGCGCGGCGCGGACGTCATCGTTGGCGAGGCCCTGTGCCTGCGCGGCCAGCGTCGACGCCCCATTCGCGTGCGCCACCGCCTCATTCGGATTCTCGGCCCGCTTGGCCTCGGCGGCCTCAAGCTGCCGCTGCGCCTCGGCCAGTCGGGTGCGGGCCTCCGGACCGATACTGCCGCGACGGGTCTCGATGAAGTCCGACACCGCCTTGATCCGCGACTGGGCGGTGAACAGCGCCTGCTCGAGAGCCCGGGCGAGCCGCTCGGTGGCCTCCTGCTGTGCATGCACGCTGGCCAGTAACTGATCCAGGTCGGCATCGGCCTTGGTCAACCGGGTGAATGTGCCCAGCGGATCGGCGTCGCCCGCCGAGCGGGCTTCGTCGGCCGCCTTGGCGGCGGCGTCACGGGCTTTGGTGAGGGCGTCCTGTTGAGGCGTCGACGCTTCGTTGAGCAGAGCGGTGGCTTGACTGATGCCATTGGTGATGTCGGCGATCGCCGCGGGCAGGCCGGCCAGGGCCCGGTTGATGTCGGAGGACGCGCTGTCCACGGCGTCGAGCAGGGTGCGGGTCTGATCGAGCGCGGACTCGGCCGACCGCACCGCGTCCACCAGTGCGGTCTGATCGGTGGCAGGCCGAGACACCAGGCTGCGGGCTGTGGTGATGCTGCGATCGGCGAACGCCAGTCGCTCCTTGGCAGTGTCCACGTTGGCCGCCACCGAACTCAGGGCGGTCGCATCGAACTGGGTGTGCAGGTTGTCCAAGGTCTGGCGGGCCGGGTCGATGCGGGCGGTGAGATCGACCATCTGCTGGGTCATGGTGTCGAGTCGGGCCGGGGCGTTGATCACCAGATCCCGCAGCTGCTCGAAGGCCTGGCTCTGGGTGTCCAGCTCGCGGTCCGCCCTGGCTGCCGACACCACCACCTGCGTCAACAGCTGACGCTGTTGCAGGGGTGTCTCGGGTGCATCGTCGTCGAGGGTCTGCCGCACGTTGAAGGCTTGGGCCAGAGCCTTTTTCGCATTTTCCAGGGCCGCGCTGAACGGTTCGGTTCGATTGGCGCCGAATTCCTCGACGGCCAGTTCGAGCTCGGCCTCACTGGTGCGGACCGCGTTGTCGACGTCGACCACGATCGAGCGGGACAGCTCGTCGAGCGCCTCCAGCGGCACCGCGGTCAACGCGTTGGCGTCGGTCGGATCGACCCGCTTGGCGGCCTCGAACTCGGCGTGGCGTCGCTTGGCCCGGCGGCGGCGCGACCACCACCACAGCAACCCGGCCAGCACCAACACCACGCCGAGGGCGATCAGCATGCCGGGCCACGACACGCCGGGTGTGGCGGGGGATTCGGGTTCGGAGTTCAGCCCGTTGGCCGCGGCGATCGCTGCCCCCGCCCAGTCGTCTCGGCGCAGGGCCGGGGTGACGCTGTTACGCCGGATGTCGTCGGCGCGTGCCGAAGTGGTGATGGTGTCGGGCACCTGGAACGCGAACGCCCGGTCCACCGTGGCGACCGCCAGTAGCGCGTCGTCGTCACCGAAATCGCTCAGCTGCATGGTGTTCTGCGCCCAGCCGACCGGGTTCTGCCGGGCGAAATCGTCGACGAAGACCACCCATAGCTTGATGTGGCGGTCGTCGTAGAGCCGGTCGATCGCGCGCTGCACGTTGCCGCGCTGGGCGGCCGACAACACCCCGGCGTTGTCGGTGAGTTGGGTTGCCAGCCGCAGAGGCGGCTCGGCGGCGGCGCCGGGGGCGACCAGGAGTCCGGTCATCAGGATCGCGAGCAGCATGGACAGCAGACGGGCGATACGCATGACCGTCAATCTAATGCGCTGCGGGGTTGCCGCGTTGCTTCCTGGCAGACTGTGCGTCGGTGAACGCGGATACGCAGTCCTGGTATGACGACTTCGACCGGCAACGTCTGGTGGTCGAGGCGCCCAAGGGTGCTGTGCTGCCCGGAACCGACACCGAGCATCGAACCGACTTCGCTCGCGATCGGGCTCGCGTGTTGCACAGCGCCGCGCTGCGGCGGCTCGCCGACAAGACCCAGGTGGTCGGCCCGCGGCATGGTGACACCCCACGCACTCGGCTCACCCATTCACTCGAGGTGGCTCAGATCGGGCGCGGCATGGCGATCGGCCTCGGCTGCGATCCCGACCTGGTGGATCTGGCCGGGCTGGCCCACGACATCGGGCATCCGCCGTACGGGCACAACGGCGAGCGGGCCCTCGACGAGATCGCCAAACCGTTCGGCGGGTTCGAGGGCAACGCCCAGAACTTCCGGATCCTCACCCGGCTGGAGCCCAAAGTTCTTGATGCCGATGGGCGTTCGGCTGGGCTCAACCTGACCAGGGCCGCGCTGGACGCGGTGGCCAAGTATCCGTGGCCCAGCTTCGGCACGCGGAAGAAGTACGGCTTCTACGACGACGACGCCGAGGCTGCGGCCTGGGTGCGAGCCGGTGCGCCTGCCGAACGGCCGTGCCTGGAGGCCCAGGTGATGGACTGGGCCGACGACGTCGCCTATTCGGTGCACGACGTCGAGGACGGGGTGATCTCCGGGCGCATCGACCTGCGGGTGCTCGGCGATCACGACGCTGCCGCCTCGCTGGCGGATCTGGGCGCCAGGTCCTTTCCCAGCGTCACCCACGATGATCTGTTGGCCGCCGCCGAGCGGTTGTCGCAGGTGCCGGTGGTGGCCGCGGTAGGGCGCTACGACGGAACCCTGGCTTCCTCGGTCGCGTTGAAGACCCTGACCAGTGAACTCGTCGGGCGCTTTGCCAACGCGGCGATCAGCCAGACCCGGGCAGTCGCCGGCGCCGGGCCGCTGCGGCGGTTCGACGCCGAGCTTTCGGTGCCGCCGCTGGTGCGTGCCGAGGTGGTGCTGCTCAAGATGCTTGCGCTGCAGTTCATCATGTCCGATCACCGGCATCTGCAGATCCAGGCCGATCAACGCACCCTCGTCCACGAAGTCGCCCTGGCGCTGTGGGCACAGGCCCCGGGGAGTCTCGACCCGCAGTTCGCTCCCGAGTTCGACCTCGCGGCCGACGATGGTGCCCGGCTGCGCGTGGTGGTCGATCAGATTGCGTCCTACACCGAGAGCCGCTTGGAACGCGTGCACGAGGCGCGCTCGCCCCGGCCGTTGGGCTGAGCGGACGGCTGGATCAGCCGATCTTGTCGATGCTCGCGTCCAACACGGCCGTCGTGCGGTCGTCAACCGTCTGTTCAGTTTCCTTGTCGCGCCAGCCGCGGATTTCGAGGTCGACGAGATAGTTGCGGTGCAGACCGATCGCACGTGTCACGCGCTTGTAGCTGTCGACCGTGTGATCGAGATTGTTTTCGTTGTCGATGAACGCCACCAGTGTCTCCGGGGTGGCCCGCACCTCGTTGATGGTGCGGGTCGAGTTCAGCTTCGGGTCGGACACCGACTCGTTCACTGTCTTGCCCTCGCAGCGCTTCCAGATTTCGGAGAACTCATCGAACAACGTTTGAGCCGACGCGACATCGGGCAACGCGATGACGTTCTGAATCACGAACATCGCGGGGCCCATCTTGGGTCCCCACCGCCACACCGAGCCGGCGAAAGCCTTCTCCTGTGCGGATTCGTAGCTCGATTTTTGTGCGGCAAAGGGCACGCCGGCGCACTCCGGTGCGTCCGAGGTGACGTTGGCCCGGCGCAGACCACCATTGCTGTCCGTCAGGGCGCTCATCAGCTGATAGTCCGATTGCATCGCCCGGTCGACCTCGGGTTTGGTCAGCAGGAACTGCTGGACGGACTGCTGGTCGGTCGGTCCGGCCGGCAGCGCGGCCCGTGACGGCGAGCCCGACGAGGGAACGGTCAGCCACACGACGAGTGCCACGACGGCGACGAGGATGATGACGTACGACAGCGTGAGACCGACGATGGCCCGGCTCCGGCCATTCTGCGGACGCTTCTTGATCTCGGAGAGCGCCAGATGACCGAGCACCGCACCGGCCGGGGCAAAGATGAAGGCGAACACGATCGACAGAGTCGCGAGCGTGTTGGTCTCGGCTTGCGGCGGAGGTGGCGTGGGCGCCGAAATGACCGGTGGCACAGCCATTGGCTGTTGTCCGAACGGATCGTGTGGACCGCCGAATCCCCCGTAACTCATCGCGTGATCCTACTGGGGCAGCCGCGGCCGGCGGTCAGGCGATGCGGGCCATCATGGCCTTGGCGACGTCGATTCCTGAGTTGTTCATACCCGACGCCGGGTCCTGCCCCGGAGCGACGCCGTAGAAACCCACCTCGACGTCGACGAGGCAGTTTCCCTTGACCCCGAGCGCGTGTGCGCTGGCACGGGCCCATCCGCCGCTGGAGCGGTCGGACGCCAGTGCGGCGGAGAGAACCGAATCGGTGACCCGCACGTTGTTGGCGGTCGTGATGTAGTTGCTGCCGTCGGAGGCCTGACCGGCCAGCACCGTCATGGTGCGGCCCTCGCATGCTTGCCACTGGTTGGTGAATGCGGTGAACGCTGCTTGCGCCTCGGCGGGGGAGGCGTACACGACGACAGCTTCTTCCACCTTCATCACCGGTCCGGAAGCGGCGGTCCACCAGTTCTCCGAGGCAAAATGCTGGACGCCGGTGCCTTGGAAGACGCTGCGTTGGGCCACCCTGGTGGCACCAACGCATTCGTGAGGTGAGGCTGCGGATTCGTTGGCCAAACCATTGGGCATCGTGTCGAGCGATCCGACCTGGCGATCCTTGGCGGCTGCCTCGAACTTCTGATTGAGCAGTGTGGTCAAGGCGCCGCCGTTGAGCAGGACGTCGGTGAAGTTGGCGCCGGTGATCGGCATCGCCACGACGTTGGGTTTCGCGGTCGTGGGTGGCGAAGTGGTGGTGGTCGTGGCTCCCGTGGTGGGAGAGCTGCTCGACGATGAGGTGGTCGGCGGGTTGGCGATGGCCGGCGTCGGCGTGTCCGAGGGCAGCGCGGCCCACACCACCAGTCCGATCACAAGCATCAGGATCATGAAGTACGACAGGACCAGCCCGATGATTGCGCGGTCGCGGCCCTTCTGATGAAGACGCTTGATCTGTGAAAGCGCAATATGGCCGAGCACGGCCCCGGCGGGAGCGAAGACGAACGCGAAGACGATCGACAGCGTCGCCAGCGGGTTGGTCTCCTCCGACGGTGGCGGCGGAACCTGATAGTTAGGTGGCCCCGACTGGGGCCCCGCCCACCCACCTGACGGCTGCCCACCTGACGGCTGCCCACCGAACGGCTGTCCACCGAACGGCTGCCCGCCGAATGGATCCGACGACGGTCCGCCATATCCCCCAAAGCTCACCGACGCCTCCCTCAGGCAAACCTGTGCAGCGCGACTTTCACGCACGCATAGACTAGGCCGGTGGCCGGCCGGATTTCAGATCGCGATATCGCGGCCATCCGTGAAAAAGTCCGAATCGAAGATGTCGTCGGCGACTACGTCCAGCTGAGGCGGGCCGGCGCCGACTCGATGAAGGGCCTGTGCCCGTTCCACGACGAGAAGTCTCCGTCGTTCCACGTGCGGCCGAACCATGGTCACTTCCACTGCTTCGGCTGTGGCGAGGGCGGCGACGTGTACGCCTTCGTCCAGAAGATCGAGCACGTGAGCTTCGTCGAGGCGGTCGAGTTACTGGCCGACCGGGTCGGCTACACCGTCACCTATACCGGCTCGTCGACCACCAATGTCCAGCGCGACCGGGGCAGCCGAAGCCGGTTGCTGGCCGCCAACGCCGCGGCCCAGGAGTTCTATGCCGAGGCGCTGACCTCAGACGAAGCCGCCGAGGCGCGCAAGTACCTGACCGAGCGCAACTTCGACGCCGCCGCGGCTGCCCAGTTCGGGTGTGGGTTCGCGCCGTCGGGGTGGGACACGTTGACAAAGCACTTGCTACGCAAGGGTTTCGAGTTCAAGGAGCTGGAGGCGGCCGGACTGAGCCGGGAGGGCAAGCGCGGGCCGATGGACCGGTTCCATCGTCGTCTGCTGTGGCCGATCCGCGTGTCCTCGGGCGAGACCATCGGCTTCGGCGCGCGCCGGTTGTTCGACGACGACCAGAACCAGGCGAAGTACGTCAACACCCCCGAGACCGTGCTCTACAAGAAGTCGCAGGTGTTGTTCGGGCTTGACCGTGCCAAGCGCGACATCGCCAAGGGGCATCAGGCCGTCGTGGTCGAGGGCTACACCGACGTGATGGCCATGCACATGGCCGGGGTGACGACCGCGGTGGCGTCGTGCGGCACCGCGTTCGGCGAGCAGCACCTGTCGATGCTGCGCCGGCTGATGATGGACGACAACTTCTTCCGCGGCGAGTTGATCTACGTGTTCGACGGTGACGCCGCCGGCCAGGCTGCCGCGGTGAAAGCGTTCGAGGGCGAGCAGAACCTGTCCGGTCAGTCGTTCGTGGCGGTGGCTCCCGACGGGATGGATCCGTGCGATCTTCGGCTGCGCTCCGGCGACGGCGCGGTGCGCGATCTGGTGGCGCGGCGAACTCCGTTGTTCGAGTTCGTGATTCGCAGCGCACTGACCGAGCATGACCTCGACAGTGCCGAGGGCCGGGTGGCCGCGCTGCGGCGCTGCGTGCCGATCGCGGCCCGGATCAAGGATCAGACGCTGCGCGACGAGTACGCCCGTCAGCTGGCCGGCTGGGTCGGCTGGGACAACGTCGCCCAGGTGATCGGCCGGGTGCGGGAGGAAGCCAGCGGGGGCCGCAAGGATTCGCGGCGTCAGCCCGCGCGGCAACAGGCGAGACCCGGGCAGACCCCGGTACCGGCACCCGTCGGCCGCCCCGACCCGAGCGATCCGACACTGTGGCCGCAGCGCGAGGCGCTCAAAGCCGCGCTGCAGTATCCGGCGATCGCCGGGCCGGTGTTCGATTCGTTGACCGTCGAGAGCTTCACCCACCCCGCGTACGCCGCGGTGCGTGGGGCGATCGAGGCGGCCGGCGGCATGGCGTCGGGCAAATCCGGGGCCCAGTGGATCGAGGCCGTCCGCGAGCAGACCACGTCGCCGGCGGCGGCCAGCCTGGTCAACGAACTGGGCGTCGAGGCCATCAACGTCGAGGACGACGAGCACCTGCCGCGATACATCAGCAGCGTGCTGGCCCGCCTCCAGGAAGTCTGGGTGGGCCGGCAGATCGCCGAGGTGAAGTCCAAGCTGCAACGCATGTCGCCGGTGGAACAGGGAGACGAATATCACGCCCTGTTCGGTGACCTGGTGGCCATGGAGTCCTACCGGCGCAGCCTGCTCGAACAGGCCAGCGGCGACGACCTGACTGCGTGATTGCCCGCATCGCGATAGGGTGACGGCAGTCGGGCCCCTACACGCGAAAGAGGCAAACCCGGTGACACTGTTCAGCTCCAAGACGCGGCGATACGCCGCGGTCGGCGCATTTGCGCTGGTCGCAGGGGCGGCCGCGGCTACCCCGGCGTTCCTCGCAACGTCCACTCCCGGCCCCGAGGTCTCGGCCCAGCCGGCCTGCCTGGCCTGGTTCGGGAACAAGGAGGACGGCAAGTGCCTGTCCTACTCGAACGGAACGCCTGCCAACATCGGCACGCCGTGGGTCGGCGTCGGGCAAAACGGCGTGGTGACCGGCCCGCTGCTGCCGGGCACGTCGATCAACCAGGGGATCGGCTAGCTCTACCAGCGAGATTTCGCTGAACCGTCGGTGCTCTCCTTCGTGGAGAACACCGACGTTTCTGCGTCTATGGGGGTCAGCGTGAGGAACTGCGGATCCGGCGACACCCGTTTGGCGACCTTGCGCCGGCCGGCGTCCAGAACCGCTTTGGTGGCCGGATTGGCGGTCACCGCGCGATAGGTACTGGCGATCTGCTCATAGCGGCGTCGCCCGGCCTTGGCGCCCAGCACGTAGCCGACGGCGATAACGGCGGCGTAGCGGATCACAGCGTTCCTCCCAGACGACAACTTTGTGTGCTCCATCCTGCCTCACCGACGCCCCGACGCGCCCGTCTGGGAGCGCATTGGCGGCGGCGGCGGTCCATGCGCTAGAGTCAACGCTCGGCCGCGGCTTCCGCGGAAGGTAGTCCCCTGTAGCTCAATTGGCAGAGCTCCCGACTGTTAATCGGGCGGTTATTGGTTCGAGTCCAATCGGGGGAGCAAGTTCTCCAAACCCCAGCCTTACGACTGGGGCCGGGTCTGAGCCTGACGGGCCGCCTGGGTAAGCGCCTCCACAAGTGGATTGGCCGCCGACGCGAGAGCTTTCCGCTCCTCTTCGGACAGTTGATAGAACGTCCACACGCCCCAGGCCGCCGGCCGCACGTACACCGTCACCTGTTGCCGGTTGTTCGCCAGCACGGCAGGGACGGGCACCGCGCGATCGAGGGTGGCGGCGCTGGACATCTCCTCGGCTATCTGTTGGACGTTGACTGATTCCTGCAGTTGGTACAGCACGGCCTTGTTGGCGGGGCCTTCCATGGCGAGGAACCATGCCATCAGTGTCTCCTTGGGGTCAGTGGTTGTGAGCGGTGGTACTTCGACGATCACGAGTGAGATCGCAAACAGTGTGGCCTATCGACGCGCCGCCGTCAGCCCACTCGCTGAGCCGGTCTGATTGGCTACCCTTGGGGGGTGCACTCACGGCTGATCGCCATCGTCGCCTTCGTCGGTCTCCTCGCGGTTGGTTGCGGCTGGAAACCGTCATCCGCACCGCCTCCGAAACCCGATACCTGCGCACCGACCGACGGCCCCAGCGCCGACACGGTCACCGACCAGATCGCGAAACTGCCGGCTCCCGAAGCGGGCAGGCAGTGGACGCAGATCGGCTCCGGACACACCACCAATTGCCGGCTGTACTGGGTCCAGGTGGGCCAGACCAACCCCGAGCCCAACAGCGCCGGGCAGCTGCTGTTCTTCGACCGGCAGACGCCCATCGGCCCGGCCACCCCGGAGCCGCGGCCCTACATCAACGTGGTCACCAACGCCGACGACAGCGTGGTGGTGAACTACCAGTGGCAGCAGGGCCACGACTCACCCACCTCGCCCACCGGAATCGCCACCGTGCGGTTCCGGATCGGGGACGACGGCAAACTGGTTGCCGTCGACCCGATTCCGAAGCCCTGAGACGCCTCAGCCGTTGACCAGCTCGGCGGGGTCGAGCATTGCCGCGTAGCGCAACTGCTCGGGGATGCCGAACCCGTCGACGAGGGTTTCGACATGCGGGCGCAGTGAGCGACACCGTTCGTTGATCCCGCGCGTCACGGCCTTGGCACGTTCGGTGGACAGGAAACGGTGCTCGATGAACCAGGCCTTGTCCTGCTCGATCGCCGACAGCGCGTACAGATCGCAGACATCGTCGAGGAGTTCGCGTGCGGTGTCGTCCTCGCAGGCGTCGATGCCGGCGACGAACGCTTCCAGGATGACGCGGTCGATGTGCGCCTGCGCGGCATGCAGCACGTGGTCCTGGACGGCGTTGAACGCGTCGAAGGCCGATATCTCCTTGGCCTTGCCCTGCAGTCGCCGGGCCACCGAGGCCAGCATGTATTCCTCGCGGTCCTCGAACATCTTGACCTGGGTACCGCGGTTGAACAGGCTGCCCTCCTCCTCGTTGTCCTGGCGGGTGTCGAGGACGGTTTGGATGATGGTCTCGGCGGCAGTGCGTTTCAGCACCCGCTCACCGGCGTAGTTGGCCGCGAACCGGACCCATTCGACCGGGCTCATGCCTTTGATGTCGTCGGCGTAGGCGGTGAGCAGCTCTTTGGCCACCAGTTGGGTGAGCACGTGGTTGTCGCCCTCGAAAGTGGTGAACACGTCGGTGTCGGCGCGCAGGGCGATCAACCGGTTCTCCGCGAGATAGCCTGCGCCGCCGCAGGCTTCGCGCGCTTCCTGGATGGCGCGGCTGGCATGCCAGGTGTTGGCGGCTTTCAGTCCGGCCGCGCGGGCCTCCAGTTCGCGCTGCTCCTCGGCATCGGGATCGTCGGAGGTCTGCAACTCATGGCACTTGGCCACCAGTTCGTTCTGGGCGAACTGCAGCGCGTAGGACTTGGCGATCAACGGAAGCAGCCGGCGCTGATGCACCAGGTAGTCCATGATGAGGACTTCCTGGTTGCTCTTCGGGGCTTCGAACTGCCTGCGTTCCAACGCATATCGGGTGGCGATGTCCAGTGCCACGCGAGCTGCGGCCGAGGCGCTGCCGGCGACGGTGACCCGGCCCCGGATCAGGGTGCCCAGCATGGTGAAGAACCGCCGGCCAGGGTTCTCGATCGGTGAGCTGTAGGTGCCGTCGGGGGCGACGTCGGCATAGCGGTTGAGCAGGTTCTCCCGCGGGACGCGCACATGGTCGAACACGATGCGTCCGTTGTCGACGCCGGGCAGGCCGCCCTTGTAGTGGCAGTCCGAGGTCGTCACACCGGGCAGGTCATTGCCCTCGTCGTCACGGATGGGCACCACGAAGCAGTGCACGCCGTGCCCTTCACCGTCCGGGGTGATCAATTGTGCGAAAACAGTTGACACCCGGGCGGTTTCGGCGGCCCCGCCGATGTAGTCCTTGCGCGCGGTGGGGGTGGGGGAGTGAATGACGAATTCCTCGGTCGTCGGATCGTAGGTGGCGGTGGTCTCCAGTGCCTGCACATCGCTGCCGTGACCGGTCTCGGTCATCGCGAAACAGCCCAGCAGGTCCAGGTCGATGAGCCGGCGCACGTAAGCCTTGTGGTGGCGCTCGGTGCCCAGATTCTCGATGGCGCCGCCGAACAGGCCCCATTGGACCCCGGCCTTCACCATGAGCGACAGGTCGCTCATGGCCAGCATCTCGATGCGCGTGATGGCCGCGCCCACGTCGCCGTTGCCGCCGTGTTCTTTACGGAAGCCGTCCTCGGCTGCGCCGGCCGCCGCCATGATCTTGAGCTGCTCGGTCACCTTGGCCCGGGCGATCGCAGTGTTGGGGGTGTAGTGCGGCCGGAAGATCTCGTCCGACAACGTGGTCCGCATGGCGTTCTTGACGTCGCGCCAACGGCCGTCCAGCGTGTTTCGCAGATGCTCGGCAGTGGAGGTCATATCCGACGGTAACGCGTGCGGCGGCGGTAATAGGACGGTTGACCCGGTATCTGTTGGGAAGGCAAGCCTTCCTGGACAAGCTCGACCTCGGCGCGAAAGACTGACGCCATGCCGGATTCGGTCGGTAAGTCACTGTCTCCCACCGGGTTGCCGCATGTGAGCTATCACCGGCATGCCGATGTCACCGGTGGGTGGCTGCGCGCGGCGACCTTCGGCGCGATGGACGGTCTGGTCAGCAATACCGCGTTGATCGCAGGTGTCGGGGCCAGCGCGTCGGCTCAGACTGTGGTGCTCAGCGGTGTAGCCGGGCTGTTGGCGGGTGCTTTCTCGATGGCACTGGGTGAATACACCTCGGTGACGACGTCCAACGAGCAGGTCGATTCCGAGGTCAAGGTTGAGCAGCGGTCGTTCCGCAAGAATCCCGAGGCAGAGCAGGCCGAACTGGTGGCCATGCTCCAGGAGATGGGGATGACGGCCGAGACGGCGACGAAGGCCAGTGAGGAAATCCATCGCGACCAGAATCGGGCCTTGAACTTTCACCTCGTGCAGGAATTGGGCGTGCACCCGACGGAGAAGCCGTCGCCGTGGGTGGCAGGCGGCTCGTCCTTCGTGTTGTTCGCGATCGGTGCGATCGTCCCGCTCATCCCGTATCTGCTCGGCTTCGAATCGTTGTGGGCCGGTCTGGCCTGCGGTGGGGTGGGTCTGTTGATCGCCGGTGGCGTGGCGGCGAGGTTCACCCGTAAACCGGTGGCCATCGCGGGGCTGCGGCAATTGGTGTTCGGGGCGGTTGCGATCGCGGCCACCTACGCCGTCGGCATCCTGGTCGGTGCCGTCATCACCTGATGCTGCGTCCAATCCTGCTGGCCGGCGCTCTGGTGTTGTCGGCGTGCGGGCCGGCCCAGGCCACGCCCGGCCTCGACTACCTCGGTCAGCGTCAGGTGGCTTCCGGCGCCGTGCTGGACGGCACGGTGATCGGTGGACTGTCAGGGATCAGCTATGACGCGGCCGACGACCTGTACTACATCATCAGCGACGACCGTTCCGCGAAGGGCCCGGCGCGCTTCTACACTGCGCGGATCACGTTGTCGGAAAACGGTATCGGTGACGTCGAGTTCGTCGCCACCCATCCGTGGCTGGACCGCGACGCACAGCCGTTCGGCCCGTTGAACAGCAACGTGCAGCCGCCCGTGGTGCCGCCCGACCCCGAGGCCATCGCCTTCGATGCCCGCCGACAACGGTTGTACTGGACCAGCGAGGGGGAGCGGCGGGTCGAGGGGCCGGGTGCGCCGATCCTGCTGGACCCGTGGGTGCGGACCGCCGCCCTCGACGGTAGCTTTCTCGGCGAATTCGCGTTGCCCGACGGGTTGCGGATGTCGGCCGACGAACACGGCCCGCGGCGTAACAGCACGCTGGAAGGGTTGACCCTGACACCGGATGGACGGTATCTGTGGGCGGCCATGGAGGGGCCCGGCTATGACGACGGTCCGCCACCGGATGAGCAGCACGGTGCGGTGACGCGGGTCGTCCGCTTCGACGCGGAGTCCGGGGCGGTCAGCGGCCAGTACACCTATCCGCTGGACCCGGTCACCGCCGGGCCGGGCGGAGACAACGGATTGTCGGATCTGGTGGCGCTCGACGACAGCAGCTTTCTGGTGATCGAGCGTGGATTCGGGACGCACGTGGCGGTGCGGATCTACCGGGCCGGCATCGTCGAGGGCTCCACCGAGATGACCAAGACGCTGCTGGCGGATCTGACCACCACGCCAGGCCTGACGCCGCTGGACAACATCGAGGGAATCACGTTGGGGCCCAAGCTTGCCGACGGTCGGCAATCGGTGATCGCGGTCAGCGACGACAACTTCTCGCCCACGCAGGTGACGCAGTTCCTGTTGTTCGCGATGTGAGAATTCGCGGTCTGGCCCGCCTCGGGTGTGCGGGAAGATTGCTTCGTGAGCGTCGAATGGTATGCCGTGTTTCCGACCGATCCGCGATGGGTTCCCAGCCTGGATCGCGAGGGCGCCGCGCGTGCCGTGTTCGAGGTGCTCATGGGAAGCGATATCGAGATCAAGGTGAACCGGCCCGGCCGGGTGGTGTTGGAGGACGCCGGTGAGTGCCTTGAAACCATCGGTTGCCCGGCATGCGGGACTTTGGTGGGCGAGAACCCGAAGAACATGGAGTGGTGGGTTGCCCAGTTGAACCGTGCGTGGACGGATGCCATGGGGTTCTGGCCGCTGGATGTGACGACGCCGTGTTGTGGCACTCGGACTTCATTGAACGATCTGGTGTACGACGCGCCCCAGGGCTTCGCGTCCTGGTCGGTCGCGGCGCGAGACCCGGTGTACGCGATGGACGAAGACAAGCTGGCGCTGGTCGGCGCGGCGCTCGGACACCCTGTTCGTTGGACTCATCGGCACACCTGATCGCGTGCGTAGCGCCATGGCGGTTTCGGGCCGCTCAAAGTCAAGTGGCTAGTGCAACGTGGCTACGCAGCTTGATTGAGGAGGGTGGCGAGGCGTTGGGCTGGGGTGTC
>NZ_JBVAXS010000006.1:0-45393 GCF_055419465.1 Mycobacterium sp. IDUB_17
AACCCCGCGGCTAAAAGCCGCTGAACTCTACCACGGACAGTGAGAAGACCCACCGTAATGGGTGTCTCTCTCGGATTTCGTCTTCGCTCCCCGGCGCTTGTCCGTGTCGCTCTGACCTGCAATAAGTTACGTGAGCGCTAACAGCGAGTCAAATCGCCTGGTTGCTCCGACGTTTTCCCAGGTCAGAGCCCGGTCGTCGGTGGGCCTACGCGCCTACGCGCTCGACCCCGGCAATGTGCCGCTTGCCACGTCGCAACACGAGCCAACGCTCATGCAGAAAATCGGATTGCCGTGGTATCCACTCGTCGCTTTCAATGCGAATGTTGTTCACATAGACGCCACCCTCAGCGACATTGCGGCGTGCAGCTCCCTTACTCGCCGCCAATCCCGTGCCGACCAACAAATCGACGATCGAATCCGGGCCGCCCGGCTTCAACTCGGCGACCTGTCCACTACTTGCCTCCCGCAGCGCGGCGCCGAGGGTGGATTCGTCGAGGTCGGTCAGCTCGGCCCGGCCGAACAGCGCCTGACTGGCCAGCTCGACCGCCGTCGTCGCGCCTTCCCCATGCACCAACGTGGTGAGTTCACGCGCCAATCGCCGCTGCGCGGCGCGTTCATGCGCGCGGTTCTGGGTGGAGTCCTCCAGCTCGGCGATCTCATCCGAGGACAAGAAGGTGAACCACCGCAGGTAGCCGATCACGTCGGCATCGGCCGTGTTCACGAAGTACTGGTACCAGGCGTATGGGCTGGTCATCTCGGGATCGAGCCACAGATTGCCGCCGCCCGTCGACTTGCCGAACTTCTTGCCCTCGGAGTCGGTGACCAGCGGAGTCGTCATGGCGTGCACCGTGGCGCCCAGCTTCTGGCGGACCAACCGGGCGCCGGCCACGATGTTGCCCCACTGGTCGGAGCCGCCGATCTGCAACGCGCAGCCGTGGCGCTGGTGCAGTTCCACGAAGTCGTTGGCCTGAAGAAGCATGTAGCTGAACTCGGTGTAGGAGATGCCGTCGCCCTCCAGCCGGCGACGCACTGTCTCCCGGTCGAGCATCACGTTCACCGAGAAGTATTTGCCGAGGTCACGGAGGAATTCGATGGCCGAGAGCTCGGCGGTCCAGTTCAGGTTGTTCTCGACGATGGCGCCGGTCGGGGTGTCGTCGAATTCGACGAACCGTTCCAGCTGGCCGCGGATGCGACCGGCCCAGTCGGCGACCGTGTCGGCGGTGTTCAGTGTGCGTTCCCCGGTATCGCGGGGGTCGCCGATCATTCCGGTGGCCCCGCCGGCGAGCACGATGGGCCGGTGCCCGGCACGCTGAAACCGGCGCAGCGTCAGCAGCGGCACCAGATGGCCCGCGTGCAGGCTCGGCGCGGTCGGGTCGAAGCCCGAGTAGACAGTCATGGGTCCCTTGGCCAGGTCATTGGCCAGCGTGTCGCGGTCGGTCGACTGGGCGATCAGGCCACGCCAGTCCAGCTCATCGAGGATTCCCATGCTCATGACGACGATCATGCCGCATTGCCGAGATCAGTCACTGGCACCGGGCGCGGGGGCGCGCGGGCTGCGCCGGTAGGCCGACACCTCTCCCCTGTCCGCCAGCCACAACCGCCATCTGCGGTCGGCGGCCTTGCTCACGCCGACCCGTGGGCCGTCGACCGACGGAAGCGGATCACCCAATGTCAAGCGGACCGGGCTGTCGGCGTCGAACAGGTCAATTCCGTTGTCCTCCATGGTGATTCCCAGGGCCGAACAGAGGTTGCCCGGCCCCCGCGCCAGCGCCGCCGGGCGAATCGCCGGTCCACGACGGGCGCCGGCCACGTCGGCGCCCTCGCACACCGACGCCGCTCGCAGCAGTACCGCCCCCGCGATGCCGTCGTGCCCGCAGACCACATTCGCGCAGACGTGAATGCCATGGCTGCGGTAGGTGTACAGGTACCCGGGCGGGCCGAACATCACGAGATTCCGACCGCCCGCACCGCGAAACGAGTGCGAGGCGGCGTCGGGCCAGGGCCCGTCGGGCGGGCCGCCGTACGCCTCCACCTCGACGATGACAGAGCTGACGCCGCGACCGGTCAGCTCGGCTCCCAACAGTCGGCGGGCCGCGAGCAAGGGGGCACCAGTCAACAGCTCGGTGCCTATCTGCAAGCCCACCCGAGCGATTCTGCACTTCGTAACATCCACCGTTGACACCGGCCACACCGGAGCGCAGTATTCACCACATGATGACTTCATCGATTGATGAATTCTCCCCAGGATTCCCGGCCGGCGCCGCTCCCCCGGCCATCGACATCGCCGGACTGCAGGTCACCCGGGGTGGCCGGCCCGCGATCCGCGATCTCACCGTGCAGATCGCCGGCGGCACCATAACCGGCCTCCTCGGCCCATCCGGCTGCGGCAAGTCCACCCTGATGCGCAGCGTCGTCGGAACCCAGATCGTCGCGGCGGGCACGGTCACCGTGCTCGGGCACCCCGCCGGCTCAGCACCGCTGCGCCACCGGGTCGGATACGTGACGCAGGATCCGACGATCTACGACGACCTGCGGGTGATCGACAACGTGCGGTACTTCGCCGCGCTGTACGGAACGTCTGCGGACTCGGCCACCAGTGCCATCCGGTCGGTCGGCCTCGACGATCACCGCACCGCTTACTGCGGCAACCTCTCGGGCGGCCAGCGCACCCGGGTCTCACTTGCCTGTGCGCTGGTGTCCGAGCCCGAACTCCTGGTGCTCGACGAACCCACCGTGGGCCTCGACCCGGTACTGCGCGTCGACCTGTGGGAACAGTTCAACGAACTGTCGCGGCGCGGCACCACATTGCTGGTCTCCAGCCACGTGATGGACGAGGCCGACCACTGCGGCGACCTGCTGCTCATGCGCGACGGCCGACTGCTCGCCCACACCACCCCGGACCAGCTACGGAAGGACACGGAATGTACGTCCCTGGAGGAAGCGTTTCTCACCGTCATCCGGCGCAGCGACTCGGGCGCGATCAACCGGGCCGACTGAGCCCGGCGGCCTACCTGGCCACGACCGGCCGGATCCTGCGGCAACTGGCGGCCGACCACCGCAGTGTCGCCATGATCCTGGTGGTACCCAGCCTGATCATCACGCTGATGTACTTCATGTTCCAGAATGCGCCGCACCCGCCGGGACACCCGACGCCGTTCAACAACGCATGTCTGATCATGCTCGGCGTCTTCCCGCTGATCGTGATGTTCCTGATCACCTCGATCACCATGCAGCGCGAACGCGTCTCGGGAACCCTCGAGCGGATCCTGACCACACCGCTGCGCCGCTTCGACCTGTTGGCCGCCTACGGCACCGCGTTCTCGATCGCCGCCGCGGCCCAGGCCACCCTGGCCTGCATCGTCTCGTTCTGGTTCCTCGGATTCGACACCGCGGGCAGCCCCATCCTGGTGTTCCTGATCGCGATCATCAACGCCGTGCTGGGCGTGGGGCTGGGCCTGTTGTGCAGCGCGTTCGCCCGGACCGAGTTCCAGGCGGTCCAGTTCATGCCCGTGGTGATCGCGCCGCAGCTGCTGTTGTGCGGCATCATTGTGCCGCGCGCTGCGCTGCCGGAATGGCTGCAGTGGATCAGCAACGTGCTGCCTGCGAGCTATGCGCTCGAAGCCCTGCAGCAGGTCGGTGCCCACCCAGAGCTCACCGCCGTCGCGGCCCGTGACATCGCGATCGTAGTGGGGTTTGCTGTGCTGGCACTGTGTCTGGCCGCGGCCACCCTGCGCCGCCGAACACCTTAGGAAGCCGTGAGCACCGACATCGATTCCGAACGAGAACGCAAACGGCCCGGCCGCCCCGCCGGCCCGTCGGACAAACGCGAGCGCATCTTGACCAGCGCACGGGAATTGTTCTCCCGCAACGGAATCGACAAGACATCGATCCGCTCGATCGCGGCCGACGCCGGGGTGGACGCCGCCCTCGTGCACCACTACTTCGGCACAAAGACCCAGCTGTTCGCCGCCGCGATCCACATTCCCATCGATCCCATGACCGTGATCGGGAAGCTCAAAGACGTGCCGGTCGAGCAGATCGGGCATACCTTGCCGTCAATCCTGTTGCCGCTGTGGGATTCTGAGATCGGCAAGGGCTTCGTGGCGACCTTGCGCTCCATCCTGGCCGGCAACGACGTATCGCTGGTGCGGTCGTTTCTCCAGGAGATCATCATCGGCGAAATCGGGCCCCGGGTAGACAGCCCGCCCGGAAGTTCTCGCGTGCGCATCCAGTTCGTCGCCTCGCAACTGGTCGGGGTCGCGATGGCGCGCTACATCCTGGAACTGGAACCCTTCGCCACGCTGCCGGCGGATCAGATCGTCGAGACCATCGCACCCACCCTGCAGCGCTACCTCACGGGTGACCTACCCGGACTCCCCTGATCCGGCCAATTCCAGCAGCCGGCGATGCTCGGCGTCGTCCTCGATGGCTACGGCCTCGTCGACGAGCAGCACCGGGATGCCGTCCTCGATCCGGTATGCCCGCCGCAACCGGGGGTTGTAGAGCCAGTCCGTACCGGCCAGCAGCAGCGGCCCGCGGTCCTGCGGGCACACCAGGATGCTCAAGAGCTTGTCGTCGACCACCAGGTGACGCTAGCCCAGCGGGATCGAGATGCCGCCACTCGGGCCGGGCTCGCCGCCGCCCCCGCCCGGAATGGGAGCGATGCCGCCCGGGAACTGGCCCACCCCGGGGTTGAGACCACTCTGCTTCGGAACCTGGGCGCTGGACTGTGCCTGCAACTTGCGCTGGTACGACAGCGTGCTCTTGAGGGCGTTGATCAGCGGAACCTGATTGGGGCGCTTGTCGAGCGCCGCGGTGATGGCTTCACGGTTGGCGTTCGATGGCCTGTACCCCTGCGCACGCAGCTTCATGATGTCGTGGATCAGCGTCGAGATCTGGCCACCGCCCTCGCCCGTGTCGTAGTCCTTGGCGATGATGGACAGTGCCTCGTCGGCGGTCATCTGCGGCGCCGCGGGGGCAGCCGATCCGGGTGCATCCGCGGCAGGGGTCGGCTGAGCGGGATCGGCGGCCGCTACCGGCGCACCTGCGCCCACCAGCAGCCCCAGGACCAGCGCACCGCCCGTCACCGTTCCGGTGACGATCCGACGCCAGCTGTTCGCACCCGATCCCGATGTCATCGATCCTCCAGTCGTTCTGCCGTCTGCCGGAGCCTAACAGCGCTTTCCTGCCCCGGCACCCCGTCGGCTAGTCGGTCGCCGGCTCGTCATCGGGGGCTCCCGCGACGAGTTCGGCCCGGCTGGCCGCCGTCATTTTCTTGTACGTACCTGTATCGGCATCGAAGTACCAGCAGTTACGGCGGCCCGGTTTCGGGATGCCCGCCGCCCGCAGCGGACCGACGAGCGGGCGGTATGAGGCGCCGAGTTCCATGTCGGCCACCACGTGCACCACGTCGGGCGGGTTACCCGCGGCCAGATCGTCCAGCGCGTGGGTGAGATCGGCCGTCGGGACGCTGCCGCCCGGACGCAGCGCCAGCGCCGTCACCGCCAGTTGCCGGCCTCCTTCCGTGACGCCGTACGTCACCGACATGTCGACCGCGTCCAGGCGGCCGACCGCGTCGTTGACGCTCGTCGCGAACACCGGTCCCCGTTCGGTCCGGATCACCGCACCCCGGTTGTCGACCAGCCAGTAGTCACCGTCCTCGTCACGACGGAACAGGAACTCGGTGGACACCCAGGTGTCGGCCGGCGCGAACACGCCCCGCTTGACCACGGCGGTCGGATCGACCGGGCCGCGCGGGTGAGCCAGCAGCACGCCGACCTCGTTAGCCTCGGCCTTGCGCACGAAACCCTGCTCGTCCTCCAGGATCAGGTCGTCATCGGCGTCGTAGGCGGCCAGCTCGACGGTGCCGCCGCCCGGCAGCGGGCGGCCCTTGCTGCCGATCTTGGCGCCGGACACGTTGGCCAGCACGGCCTGCCCGTCTGTGGTGGCGAAGAACTCCACGACCTGGGCCGGCTCGAACACGTCGACCACCCGCTTCCACAACCCGGCGGGCATGCCCGAGCCGATGAACAACCGAACCGGGTGGCTTCCGGTGAGCGAGAACGACGGATCGTCGATGACCTCGCGCAGCATGGCCCAGGTGTAGGACACGACCGTGACGCCGTACTGCCGGATCTCCTGCAGGAACCGGTCGGGCTGCAGCCCGCGGGACAGCGCGATGCGTGAGCCGCCGACCACCGCACCGCCCAGGCTGACCAGCAGGCCGGACTGGTGATGCAGCGGGGTCAGGCAGTAGACCGTGTCACCTCGGCCGAGATTGGCCGCCGACGCGGTACCGAACGCCGAAAGCGCCCATCGGAAGTTGGTGATCTGGCGGGCTACGAGCTCACCGCCGACCTCGCTGAAGGCGACGAAGGCCAGGTCGCGGGCCAGGCCCGGGTTGGGCCGGTACCAGCCGGGAAGCTCGACGACGTCGGGGTCGATCTTCTCCATATCGACGACAGACGCGACGTCGTCGTACTCCTCCAGGTGCAGATCACGGTTTTCACCGCCGCCGAGGACCAGCACGCGCTTCCCGAGTTCACGCGCCATGTCGAGGTGGCTCGGGTCGGCGATGATCTCGGACACGCCGCCGAGACGGGCGGCCTCGGCCAGATCCGTCTCCGGCAGCAGCACCGCCACCGCCCCCAACCGGGACAGCGCCGCGATCGCGACCAGGGCGCTGGGCCGGGTGTCCATCAGCACGCCAACGCGGGCGCCCTGACGCACCCCGACGTCGATCAGGCCGTGCACCACGTTGTTGACCCGGCGGTCCACCGCCTCGTAGGTGTGCACCCGGCCGTCGAACAGCAGCGCCTCACCGTTGGGCACGCTGCGCGCCTGCTCGCTCATGATCCGGCCGAGCGAGATCCGGGTGTGGTCGTTGACCTGACCCAACCGGGCCAGCCTCGGCAGCGTCCGGGCCGTCTCGATGACCAGGGTCCTGGCGTTCTTGTTCGCCGTCACCAAGGCCTCGGCCGCCGAGCGGGCCACCCCGAACGCCATCTCGGTGGCGGCGGTGGCACTGTGGGTGACGCGGGTGGAGAACGACACCCCGCCCTCCGGATGATCGGCCGGCTGCGATCCCATCGGGACCACACCCTCCGGCATCTGTTCTCCACCAAGCCATTTCACCCACTGCGCCACAGTCGGCCAGGTCTGGGTGGAGGCCTTGGAACCCACGACCAAACCGAAATGCCCTGCCCTGATCAGATATTCGTAGACATCCGCATCCGGCGCGGCCCGCTTGATGCCCCGGACCGCGGCCGGCTGACCGATGTCGTCGACCTCGCCGACCACCGCCAGGATCGGGCAGTCGATGTCGGACAGCGTGACCAGGTCACCGTGGACGGAAAAGCCGCCCGTCATCATCCGGTTGTGGGCGATGAACTGTTTGAGCAGCTCGGCGATCGCCGGCCCCGACCACGCGATCCAGCCCTCCGAGGACAGGAACCGGCGCTGCTGCTCGCGCGGCAGCAGGGCCTCGCGGTCGTGCAGCTGCCGCAGGAACTCCAGACGCGACTGTGCGGTCTTGATCGGGTCCAGCATCTGAAACCCGGTGCGGGCCAACCAGCCCGGGATGTCGATGCGGCTGAACACGTGATCGGCCATGAAATCCGCCGCACCCGCGGCGACGCCGGCCGGAAGGTTCATCGGCAACGCGGCCAGGGTGTCCACCGGGGACCCGAAGGCGATGATGCTGGCCAGGTCCTTGGACCGCCGATAGGCCGCGGCCTGGTAGGCGAACATCCCGCCCTGCGAGTAACCGGCCAGGTGCACGTCGCGGCCCGTGACCTCTTTGACGATGTCGATGGCCTCCGACAACGCCACCACGTGGTCGGCGAGATTGCGTTGCATGCCGCCTTCGACCTTGTCCGGTGAACCGAAATCGATCACCCAGGGGTCGACACCCGCGGAGTGCAGGATGCCGACCGCACCGTCGTCGCGCGTCACGTCCCACATGTCGGCCGACATCATCATCGGATGCACCATCAGCACCGGCGGCCGCGGATTCTGGACGCCGGGACGGACGTCCGGCGGGAAGTACCGCCGGAGCCGGTACATCGGCACGCTCTGGATGATCTGGAAGGGCGACGGCACCGAGCCGGTCTCCAGGCCCCCGTAGCGCAGCACCTCCAGACCGTTCTGCGCGGTCGCCAGCAACCGCTCGACCGGTTTGGTCACTGCCGAGAAATCCACCAGCTTGCTCCCCACATCGCAACTCACCCCGACCCCCGATTGACGAGGTCATCATGGCACAACAGCAACCGATCCCCGACTTGATCACTCGGACGCCGACAACGGCCCCATGCGGTGCCGGTGCCGGAGCCGCCGAACGATAGGGTCGGCGGCGATGGCACACCTGCTCGGGGGCGAAACCCTGCATCTGGAGTACCCCACCGGAGTGGTGTTCGACTCCGTCACCGTCGGCGTCAGCGAAGGCGACCGGATCGGCATCGTCGGCCGCAACGGTGACGGAAAGTCCACGCTGCTGGGCATGCTCACCGGCCGCGTCACCCCACACGGCGGTCGGGTGACGCAGCGCAGCGGGCTGAGGGTGGGATCCCTGGACCAGACGGACACGCTCGACCCCAATCACACGGTGGGCTGGTCGCTGGTCGGAGATCGCCCCGAGCACGAATGGGCCGGCGACGCCCGGATCCGGGACGTGATCGGCGGTCTGGTCGCCGACATCGCGTTCGACGCGCCCGTGTCGACGTTGTCGGGCGGTCAGCGCCGACGTGTGCAACTGGCCGCGCTGCTGATCGATGAGTGGGACGTCATCGCACTCGACGAGCCCACCAACCATCTCGACATCCAGGGCATCACGTGGCTGGCCGGGCACATCAAGCAGCGGTGGGCGCGCGGCGCCGGCGGGCTGTTGCTGATCACCCACGACCGCTGGTTCCTCGATGAGGTAGCGACCGAAACCTGGGAGGTGCACGACCGGATCGTGGAGCCGTTCGAGGGCGGTTACGCGGCGTACGTGTTGCAGCGCGTGGAACGTGATCGCCAGGCCGCCTCGATCGAGGCCAAGCGCCAGAACCTGATGCGAAAGGAGCTGGCCTGGCTGCGCCGCGGCGCGCCGGCCCGCACCTCCAAACCCAAGTTCCGTATCGACGCGGCCAACGCCCTGATCTCGGACGTCCCCCCGCTGCGCAACACCGTGGAGCTCTCCCGGCTGGCCACCGCCCGCCTGGGCAAAGACGTCATCGACCTGCTCGACGTGTCGGTCACCTACCCTGGCTCCCCCGACCGGGAAGTGTTGCGCGACATCGAGTGGCGGATCGGACCGGGCGAGCGCACCGGCATCGTCGGCGCGAACGGTGCCGGCAAATCCACCCTCCTCGGCCTGATCGCCGGGACCGTGACGCCGACCTCCGGCCGGGTCAAACGCGG
Organism: Mycobacterium sp. IDUB_17; assembly: GCF_055419465.1. Taxonomy (NCBI): domain Bacteria; kingdom Bacillati; phylum Actinomycetota; class Actinomycetes; order Mycobacteriales; family Mycobacteriaceae; genus Mycobacterium; species Mycobacterium sp. IDUB_17. The sequence goes on from NZ_JBVAXS010000006.1 coordinate 9,400, forward strand.
TAAGACCGTGCGCCTTTCGATCCTCGACCAGCAGTCCAGCGAGCTCGATGCGGTGGCCGGGGACATGGTCCGCGAGGTGATCGGGCGGCTGCAGACCAGCTATCAGATCGACGGTAAGGACCTCACCCCGGCGCAACTGCTGGAGCGGCTCGGCTTCAGGCGCGATCAACTGTCGACACGCGTCGGCGAACTTTCGGGCGGGCAACGCCGCCGTCTGCAGCTCATGCTGGTGGTGCTCTCGGAGCCGAACGTGCTGGTGCTCGACGAGCCCACCAATGATGTCGACACCGACATGCTGACCGCCACCGAGGATCTGCTGGATTCCTGGCCCGGCACGCTGATCGTGGTGTCGCACGACCGGTACCTGCTGGAGCGCGTGACCGATCAGCAGTACGCGATCCTGGACGGGCGGCTGCGGCATCTGCCGGGCGGAGTCGACGAGTACCTGCGGTTGAGCGAGCAGCGTGCGGCCTCATCTGCCATGCCGGCCGGTTCTGCCGCTCCGGCTGCGCGTACCGAAACCGCACCGGCACAGTCCAAGTCGGGAGCAGAGCTGCGCGCAGTGGAGAAGGAGATCTCCTCGATCGACCGGTCGCTGGCCAAGCTGGCCGACCGGATCTCCGGCAAGCACGACGAACTCGCCGCCTACGACCAGTCCGACCATGTCGGGTTGGGAAAGCTCACCGGTGAACTGCGCGAGCTGGAGTCACAGGTGGCCGAGTTGGAAGCGCGCTGGATGGAGCTGTCCGAACAGCTGGAGTGAGGTCCACTCGGGTCGTGGGCGATGACGATGCAGTTGTCAGGTCCCTGACGATTCAGTCGGCTTCATCCCGTCAGACTCGGTCAACAGCGTACGGATCAGGACCTCCAGCGCGCGGTTCACCCGTTCATCTGTCCAACTTCCGGGATCCTCGACTGATTTGACGTGATAGCCGCGGCCGTACAGGTACAGGATGTCGGCGATCGCAGACGCTTCGGTTCTGTCGACATCTTCTGCGCTGCGGAGGAATTCGTCGTAGGTCGAGTCCGTGGTCGCCCGCAGGATGTTGTACGCCGCGCGATTGTCGCTGCGGACGTCGGCGATCGCCTCGATCCACAGACAGCGGAGCACCTCGTCTTCAGCGCTCGACGAGCACATCCACCGTGCCAACGCGACAAGCCGTCCCACACCGGACATACCGCCCAGGTGATCCGCGCGGTCGCGTTCCCAGTTCACCTGTGCGTGCTCCAGCGCATTGACAATCAACTGCGCGCGGGACGGCACGAAGTAAGTGATGAACGCCGTCGATCGACCCAACTGGTCGGCAACGGCCCGCACCGTCACCCCGCGCGTTCCGCGTTCCCGGGCGACGGCAACGGTCGCCCGCGCAATCTCTGCGAGTCGCGCTGATTCATCGACTTCGACAGGCATAGGAACCTCACACCTCCGCTCGCGATTGGTAAGCGAACGATAGCGACGCGCGAGTGCTCGGCGACCGTTCGTAGAGGTAATGCCCACCACAGATCGCCTTGACCTGTGGTCTACCTCATGCTACCTATGTAAAACACTGTTGTAAAACAGGCAAATGATACGACTCCGCCGACACCTCCACTCAGAGGAGCACAGATGCGAACGACTCCCAGCCCGACGGCGCTGCTCGCGATGGCCACCTCCATCGCCCTGCTAGCCGGGTGCAGTTCCACGCCAGACGCCGGCGGCTCCGGCAGCGGGAATCACCTGACACTTGCCACCTTTGGCAGCGCTTTCCAGAAAGCGCAGGAGCGCGCGTTCGTTCAACCCTTCGAGCAGGAGACCGGCATCGATGTGACCGTCGAGAGCCCCACAGACCTGGCGAAACTCAAGGTGATGGTCCAGGCAGGCAAACCCACCTGGGACGTGTACGTCGCCGGCCAGCAAGATGTGCCCGCATACTGCGGCACCTACTTCGACAAACTCGACCTCGGCACCATCAAGCGGGACGACTTCGCCCCCGGCACCGTTCACGAGTGCGGAGTGCCCGTCGACACCTACTCATATGTACTGGCCTACAACACCGAGAAGTTCCGCGACAATCCGCCGACCTCGATCAAGGACTTTTTCGACACCGCGAAGTTCCCCGGGACACGTGCGTTGAGCAATGACCCCGCCGAGGGCAACCTCGAGCTCGCCCTACTGGCCGACGGCGTGGCCGCCAAGGACCTCTACCCGCTCGACTACGACCGCGCCTTCTCGGTACTGGATCGCATCAAGGACGGAGCGATCTTCTGGTCCTCTGGCGCGGAACAGGTCGCGGCAATGGAGCAGAAGCGCGCCGACATGATGCTGGTGTGGTCGGGCCGGGGCTACGAAGCCGTCAAGAACGGCGCACCGTATGCCCCTGTGTGGCAAGATAATTCGTACCATTGGGCATCCTTGGCCATCGTGAAGGGATCACCCAATCGCGAGGCAGCGCAGAAGTTTATCGAGTCGGCGGTGTCGCAGAAAGCGCAGACCCGCTGGGCCGAAGCCATTGCGTATGGTCCGGCCAACCTCTCCGCCACACCGAAACTCGACCCCGCACAGACGAATTGGGACTCATCGGTACCCGAGCATCGCGCCCTGTCGTGGCAGATGGACAACGAGTGGTGGGGCGAGCACCAGGACGAGGTGATCCAGCGCTGGACGGACTGGACGGCCGGATAGCTACCGCGCGGCCGCGACAACCCTCACTCCTCACCTATCCCTAGGGAGCCAATGAACGCCATCGCCCTGGTCAACGGCACTGTAGTCACTCTCCATCGCAGCACCCCTGATGGCCAAGCGCTGCTCATCGAGAACGGACTGGTTCAGTCTGTGGGCACCACCGAGCAGATACTGGACCGCAAGCGTCCAGAAACGCCGGTCATGGATCTCGACAGTCGGGTCGTGCTGCCCGGTCTCATCGACGCCCACACCCACGTCGAGTTCTGCGCCCTGAGTCGTGACTGGCTCGACGTGCGGGCGGTCCCCCGCACCGTGACGCTGGCACGCTTGCGCGACGAGCTACGTGACGGTTACGCCGGCACCGAACGCTGGCTGGTCGCACAGGGCACGTTCGGACAGGACCTACCAGTGCGTGCCGAGCTCGACGAACTCTCACGTGACACGCCCATCATCGTTCGGGAGAGCATGCACCGCCTCACGGCGAACACCGCTGCGCTCGAGCGCGCAGGCATGGTGCGCGGATTCACCGCGCCCGTCGGCACTTTGGTCGAAATCGGCGAAGACGGAGCACCGAGCGGCTGGGTCGAGGAGGGCTATCATCTCTTCCCGGTGCCGGCGCCCCATCCGGACCGGCTCCGCACGATGCTGCGCAACGAGCTGCGTGACTCTTTCGCCCGCCACGGCGTCACCTGCATATACGAACTACCGGCCACAGCCGAAGGGATGCGGGCCTACCAGCGGCTCAACGCGGCCGGTGATCTGCCGACGCGCCTGAGCCTCACCCTCACGGTCGCACCCGGTCTCAACCCGATCCTCTCCTCACCCGAGCAGCTGGCCAACATCGGGCTGGTGAGCGGCTTCGGCGACGACAATCTGTGGCTCGGCGGCTTCAAGGTGTTCCTCGACGGCGACGACACGTCCGCATTCGACTCCGCCCATCTCACCAAGAGCCCGGGCAACTGGAGCACCAACACCCGGCAGTACGCGGAGATAGTTCACCTGCTCACCGTGGCCCACCGAGCCGGGTTGCAGGTCTGGATCCACGCGATCGGCGATCTGGCTCAGCACCTCGCACTGGATGCGATCGAAGAGGCCGGCCGCGTTGCCGGGCCCGGTGATCGTCGCACCCGGCTCGAGCACGCGGCCAACCTGTGGATCGACGACCCGTTGATTCGCCGACTCCGTGAACTCGAGGTCATCGCAGTGCCGACAGCCGGTTTCATCCACGCCGACCCGGGCGACGGCGCATATGCGTATCGAACGCTGATCGAGTCAGGCCTGCGGCCGCCGGGCAACTCCGACACCGGGGGCACCCAACCTTTTGCCACGAATCCGTGGTTCGGGGTGGCTGCCATGCTGGACCGAACCAATCGGCACGGGGTCGTAGTGGCGGCCGACGAAGCCGTCGACGCACACACCGCGCTTCGCACGTACACGGAGTTCGCGGCGGAGGCCGGGTTCCGTGAAGCACACATCGGCGCCCTGGGCGTCGGGATGCAGGGTGACTGCGCGGTGTATGCGAGCGATCCCCGCGAACTCTCTCCCGCCGAGTTGCGGGCCCTCGAGGCCGATCTCACCGTGGTGGGGGGACGTGTCGTGTGGCAGCGAGAGGATCGGTCATAGGCCCCGTAAAGGGCCGGCCGCGGCTGTCGTCAGTGGGTTTCCTGCTGATGCTGCCGGCCCTCGCAGTGGTATTGGTTTTCTTTCTGTATCCAGTCCTCGCACTGTCTGTCCGCAGCTTCCTTGAGCCCGAGCCAGGGCTGGGCCAATATGCGCGCCTGCTCACCGACTCCACGACTCTCACGATCTTGACTCGGACTCTTGTCGTCGCCGCGATCGTGACCGTCACTACGTTGCTGTTGTCCTATCCGTACGCCTACCTGATGAGCCTGTCCGGGCCGGGTGTCCGGGCACTGCTGCTGTTCCTGGTCCTTCTGCCGTTCTGGTCGAGCCTGATGGCGCGCACCTTTTCCTGGATCGTGCTGCTGCAGCCCAACGGAATCGTCACCTGGCTGCTGAGACGTGTCGGGCTCGGTGACGTTCAGTTACTCGGTTCACAGTTCGGCGTGACGATCGCCATGACCCAGGTGCTGTTGCCGTTCATGGTGCTGCCGCTGTTCAACAACATGGTCCAGATCGATCGGCGGCTGGTGAGCGCGGCGTACTCCATGGGGGCCTCCAGGACACGAACCTTCCTGAAGGTCTATCTGCCACTGTCGGTTCCGGGGATCGCCGCCGGCTCGGTGCTGGTCTTCATCCTCAGCCTCGGATTCTGGGTGACACCCCGGCTGATCGGGTCACCGCAACAGTCCCTCGTCGGCCAACTCATCGAGACGAAAGCGGGAAGATTGCTGGATTTCGCTGGAGCAGGGGCGATTTCGCTCGTTCTGCTCGTCATCACCGTTGTGCTGTTGCTCGTGGTGAGTGGAGGAATCCGGCTACTGGTACCCGGCGGCGGGAGGCGTGACGATGGATGAGACCACCCGCGCCGGGTGGGGCCTACGCGCATGGGCGGTACTGGTTGCCGTCCTACTCGTGGCTCCACTGCTTGTCGTCATTCCGATCTCGTTCGCGGCGAAGCCGAGTTTCAAGTTCCCGCCGGACGGTTACTCCGTCAGCTGGTACACCGACCTGTTCACCGACCATCGGTGGACCAGCGCGATCGGGACGTCGCTGTTGGTCGGGCTGCTCGTCACGGTCATTTCCACCGTGCTGGGCACCGCCGCCGCGCTCGGCATCCATCGGCATGGCGGCCGCGCGGCCACGGTTGTCACCGGCATCCTGGTCGCTCCCATGATCGTGCCCGGGATCGTCTCGGCGGTGGCGATCTACTCCGTGTACCTGCGCTGGAGCCTGACCGGCAACCTGCAAGGGTTCCTGCTCGCCCACACGGTGCTGGCAATGCCGTTCGTGGTCATCACCGTGCTGTCGAGCCTGCGCTCAACGGATCCGGTGCTCGAACGCGCGGCGGCGATACTCGGGGCCGGCGCCTGGCGGACCTTTGTCCGGGTCACACTTCCGGGCATCGCCCAGGGCATCGGCTCCGGTGCGCTGTTCGCCTTCGTCACCTCCTTCGACGAGGTCGTTGCCGCCAGCTTCCTGCAGTCGCCGGCCATCCGAACGCTGCCCATCGAGATGTTCGTCAGCGTTACCAACGAGGTGGACCCCACCATCGCGGCCGTTTCCACCGTCATCCTCGCCCTCACGACGGTGGTTGCGCTGCTGCCCCTACTCACCCGAAACCGCAAGCCCAAAGGGGGCTCTGACTAGTGTCTGACTCAACCTGCAGTGTGCGACTGCACTCAGTGACCAAGAATTTCCGCTCCGGCACGGTCGGTATCGACGACGTCACGATTGACATCAAGGGTGGCGAATTCGTCACGTTCCTGGGCCCGTCCGGCTCCGGGAAAACCACCACACTGAACACGATCGCGGGATTCTTGCGTCCGACCACGGGCCAGGTCGAGATCGGCGGCAAAGACGTCACGGCCCTGCCGCCCCGAAGGCGCAATCTCGGCATGGTGTTCCAGAACTATGCGCTCTTCCCCCATATGACCGTGCGCGAGAACGTGGCCTTCGGGCTGCACGGCCGCGGCCTTTCCAAGGAGCAGACCGCGAGCCGCATCGACGATGCACTCTCAATGGTGCGTCTCGACAGGTTCGGCGACAGCATGCCCAAGCAGCTCTCCGGAGGCCAGCAGCAGCGCGTGGCGCTGGCCCGAGCGCTCGTCTACCGGCCACCAGTGTTGCTGATGGACGAACCGCTGGCGGCACTGGACAAGGCGCTGAGGACCGAGATGCAGGTCGAGATCGGCCGGATTCACCGCGAGGTGGGGACCACGTTTCTGTTCGTAACGCACGATCAGGATGAGGCGCTGGGCCTCTCAGACCGCATCGCCTTGTTCAACCACGGCAAGGTGGTGCAAATGGGTACGCCGACGGAGCTCTACGAGCGGCCCCAGTCACTGTTCACTGCCGAATTCCTGGGCGAATCAAACGTTTTCCGCGGGGTGGTCGCAGATGACGGGGTAATGCGGTTCGCCGACCGTGTGCTGCATTTCCCGACCTCATCGGGCTCCTCGCCCGCGGGCACCCGGGCCGCCATGGTGGTGCGGCCCGAGCGAATGCGGTTGTGCGCCACCGGCGAAAGCGGTCCCGCAGAAAACAGCGTGCCGGCGGTGATCGCCGAGATCGCATACTTCGGATCCTTCCGCCGCATCACCGTCAGTTATCCGGACGGCGGTACCGGGTTGTTGCGCGGCGGGGTGGAGTCACCGGTGTCGTTCTCCCCCGGCGATGCCGTGACGGTCAGCTGGGATCCCGCGCATAGCGTGGTGGTTCACGACTCCGTACCCGCCGCATGAACGGACCCATCACGCTCCTGCGCGGCGGCCGGGTGCTGGTCGGCGCCGAACCTGTACCGCGTCCCGCCGAGTTGCTGCTGCGCGACGGACACATCGCGAGTATTGCGCCGCCCGGCGAGAGCGATCATCGCCAGGTTGACGAGATCGTCGAACTCGACGGGCGGGTCGTGCTACCCGGATTCGTTGATGGGCACTGCCACCTGGAGCTCACCGCCGTGGCCCTGGAGCTGCAGCTGCCCCTGCACACTCCGCCGCACGAGAGCCTCGCGCAGATGCTCGCCGTCCTCGACCGCGCGCGGGCCGCTCAACCGCTGGGCTGGATCGTCGCGCGAAGCTCGTTCGGGCTCCAGAACAAGGTGGCCGAGGGACGCCTTCCACATCGCTTCGAGCTGGACAAGGTGAGCCCCGACCAACCCATGGCTGTACTCGCCGGACTACACGTGGCGTGCCTCAACTCCGCCGCGATCACATCGCTTGGACTCGACGACAGTGCGCGGCTGCCCGGCTGGATCAGTCAGCACCACGACGCCAACGGGCCGACCGGCGCGTTCACCGAGGTGTGGGACCGGCTGCCCACCGCCGGTGTCGACGACGTCGTCGCCGCGCTTCGGGCGCACGCCGTCCCCGTGTTCTCCCGGGCCGGTGTGACGAGCCTGAGCACCATCCCCACCTCGGCCGACGACGTACGCGCCCTACACCGACTGGCCAAGGCCGGCGAGCTGCCATTTCGGGTGCGGTTCTATCCACACGTGCCACGGACAGCCACGCTCGATGAGGTCCTCGCGTGGGGGCCGGAGTCCGGATTCGGCGACGAGTGGCTGCGTTTCGGCGGGGTCAAGATCTTCGTGGACGGTGAGGGGGCCGACGCTGTGGGCAACCCGCGCGACGACACCAAGTGGACCCCGCGCGAACTTTACGAATTCGTACGCCGAGCGGACGCAGCCGGCGTCCAGGTGATGATGCACGCCGTGACACCGGGCGCCGTCCGGTTCGCCTGCGAGGCTGCGCTGCAAGCGCGGCAGGCCAATGGCGGCGCACGGCACGTTCGGCACCGCGTGGAACATGCCGGCGACTACATGGATCCTGCCGACGCGGGCCTGGCGGCCCGCGCCGCGGTCGGGCTCGTCGCCACCCCGCATTTCGCCACATCGAGTGACCCGGACGTGCCCGACTTCCAGCCATTGCGAACGCTGATCGACGCCGGGCACCGCATCATCGGAGCAACCGACTGCACGGGGACCGTGCCCGAAGCGGCAGGCCCGCTGGTGAACATCGCCGCCGCGGTCGGCCGCCTCAGATCCGATGGCAGGCCGTCCCCGCACCGCATCTCGGTTCTAGAGGGAATCCGCATGTTCAGTCGCTGGTCGGCGCTCGGCGCGGCAGAGGAACACGAAAAAGGAACCATCGCAGCCGGCCTGCGCGCCGACCTTGTGGTGCTCGATGGCGACCCGTTCACCGTCCCGCAGGACCGGATCGCCGGCATTGCAGTGGACCGGACGATCGTCGCCGGCAGGACGGTAAGCGGTGCAGCCGATCTGGTGGCCGGGCGCTGACCTATCCGGCATTGGCATGCGGAACCCGGTCCGCCGCTGATTACCTACGCGGCAAGGAGCTGATCGATTTTCGGTCGAGCTGGGATTCCATCGTTTCCGCCAAGTGGTTCAGGACGGCAAGCACTTTGTCCCGCTGAGGACCGAGTCCGGCGAGCAGAATCGCGTGGGCCTCAAGCTCGCGAGGAAACAATTCGTCGATGGCGCGTTTCCCGCGGTCCGTCAGGTTGATCAGTGCGCAGCGCCGATCGCTCGGATTTGGTGCACGACTGATCAGGTCGCGCCGCTCGAGTTTGGCCAGAGTCTTGCTGACACCCGCCCTCGACATGCCCAGGCTTTCGGCGAGGCGGATGGCGGTTACATGCTCGTCTGCATGCCGGAGTGGGACGAGCAGCTCCACCTCGGCCGCAGTGAGCTCAGCGCCTGAATAGATGCCTTCCACTGCGCGGTCGAGCAATGCGGAGATCCGTTTCACCTGCGCCACAACGTCCATCGGTGATGTGTCCAGAGTGGGGTTGTGCTCACTCCACAGCGCACGCGTGCGGGTTCGAAGAGTCGGGGCGGCCATCATCACCAACTTTGTTAACCGGTAAACAATCCTGTTAGGGTCTTAGCTTAACCAAACAGGTCCGACGAGCTTTCAGCACGTAGGCACCAGTGTCAGTCGAAGTACGTCGGCCGACCTCGCTCTCTGGCCCCGGCGATGCACGAGAGCCGTTGAATGCCAGCCGAACTCGAGCGCTGTCAACCGACGATGCACATTCTCGACAGGTGAGATGACAGGACAGGAGTCGTGGTGGAGTTCGACGTTGTAGTGATCGGCGGCGGAGCCGCCGGGTTGAGTGCCGCGACGGTGCTGGCTCGCGCCCGTCGTCGGGTGATCGTGGTCGATGCCGGGTATCCCCGTAACGCCCCGGCGGAGCACGTGCGTGGCTACATGTCCCGGGACGGCATGGCGCCGGCACAATTGCTCGCAGCCGGCAGGGACGAGGTGATCAGTTACGGTGGACAAGTCGTGAACGATCAGGTGGTGGGAATCGAGCAACTCGGTGACCGCGGGTTTGTCGCGCGGTGTGACGGCGGTCCGGACCGCACGGCGCGTGGCATCGTCGTGGCTACCGGCTTGCGCGACGAGTTGCCCGAAATCCCTGGCCTGCAAGAGTTGTGGGGCGTCGACGTATTGCACTGCCCCTACTGTCACGGATACGAGGTGCGTGACATGCCAATCGCGGTGCTGGGCGGCGACAACCGGCCGTTCACGCTGCATCAGGCTGCGCTAGTACGACAGTGGTCTGCGGACGTGGTCTTCTTCCCGAACCGGATCGCCCTGGACACCGACGAGCGCAGGCGCCTGACCGCCCGCGGGATCCGCATCGTGGAAGGGAGCGTGGCACGCCTGGTGGTGCGGAACGGTCGGCTGCGCGGCGTCGAGCTTGCCGATGGCGACACCGAAGAGAGGGCAGTGGCGTTTGTTGGACCGCGCTTCGTACCCCGCGACCAACTGCTTGCGGAACTGGGATGCGATGTGGGTGAGGACGGTTGGGTGGCCACCGACCCCACGGGCGCCACGAGTGTGCCTGGTGTGTGGGCCGCCGGCAATGTCGCCGACTCACCGGCTCAGCTCATCACAGCTGCTGCTGCCGGCACGAGAGCCGCTGTCGCCCTCAACCACTACCTCCTCGAGATGGACGTGCGGCAAGCCCTCGCAGCAATTCCCAGTGTCGCTGGTCCGGGCGATCCACCTTCAAGGACACCGACTTTGTCGTGAGCTATACGATTCCGCAATGGCACGGGAGGTCTCACGCCAAGTCTTCGTTCGTGGCGCCCTCGGCGTGGCCGCCGGTGCGCTGCTGGCCTCGTGCGAATCATCCGCAGCTCCGGGCCCGCACCCTCCGCCCGTGGTGTCCGGTCCGCCGGACTGGACTGCCCTCGAGGACGAGATCGAAGGCCAGGTCATTCTGCCGGCCAGCGCCGAGTACACCGCGGCAAAGAACGTCTTCAATATGCGATTCGCCAACTGTGAACCGGCGGCGGTTGTCGCAGTGAAGTCGACCAGCGACGTGCAGAAGGCCATGGTGTTCGCCGCGAAGAACGGCATCAAGGTCGCCGCTCGTAGTGGCGGACACTCCTATATCGGCGCTTCGGCGGCACCTGCCGCGATGATCATCGACCTACGGCGGTTGCCTGGCGGTGTTGCCTACAACGACGAACGCAGATTGGCGACGGTTTCGGCTGCAGCGCAATTGAATTCGTTGCACACGGCCCTGGCGGCGCATGGACGGGCGATCCCGGCCGGCAGCTGCCCGACAGTTGGCGTCGCCGGTTTGACGCTGGGTGGGGGCTTGGGGTCCGATGCCCGGCTTTCCGGCCTGACTTGCGACGCGCTGGTATCGGCTTCCGTCGTGTTACCCAGCGGTGAAGCGATCACCGCGGCGCCTGACGACCACGCGGATCTGTTCTGGGCCCTGAGGGGCGGTGGAGGCGGCAGCTTCGGCGTGGTCACATCCTTCACGTTCCGGACGTTTCCGATTACCGACAGGGACGTCATCACCCTGGTATTCCCCGAAGCTGCGACTGAGCACGCACTCATCGGCTGGCACGAGTGGCTGTGCACCGCGGACCGAGCGATCTGGGGCATGGTCAACATCACGAAGGGTGGGGGTTCCGGGGACTGCACGATGGTGTTGGCGACTCCGCCCGGAGACGGTCCGAGCAGAGCCGCTGACCTGAGCGCCGCGATCGGAGTGCGGCCCGCAATCGGTACGAGCCGAACCCTTAGTCGGATGGACTTCGTCCACTATTTCGAAGGCGGTGCCCAAGCGACTCACCCGCGGGCATTCGTGGCGGGCTCCGACATCGTCGGGAAGATGACCCCGGCCACCGCGGAATCGATCGTCGCCGCCACATCGGCATGGCCGCAGGCCGCGGGTTCGGCGACCACCGTGATCGAGTCGCTCTCGGGAGCGGTCAGCGACGTTGATTCGGGCGATACGGCGTTTCCGTGGCGTCGGCAGGCAGCGTGCATTCAGTGGTATGCCGAGACCCCCGCACCCACGACCGTTGCCGCTGCCGATCGCTGGTTGCAGAGTGCACACGACACGGTTCACGCGAGTTCGGTCGGTGGCTACGTTAACTACGTCGAACCCGACACAGCGGCGGCACGCTACTTCGGCGGCAACCTGAAGCGACTCACCGCCGTCCGGCAGCGGTACGACCCGGACGCGTTGATGTACTCGGGCATCGGCTTCTGACAGTCAATGCCGAATCGATCGTCGGCGAAGTCGGCGAGCGGCGCCGCCTCAACCTAGGGTGGCGCGCAACCTCTCGGCCGTCTCACGGACCACGCCGAGCTGCTTGGCGACCTGAACGGGCGCGGTACCGCCCCGGGCGCTGCGCGCGTTCACCGAACCCTCAACGGTCAACACCTCGCGCACCTGTGCGGTGAGCGACGGGTTGATCGCGGCGAATTCGTCGTCGGTGAGCTCCTCGAGCCCGACGCCGCGCCCCTCGGCGGCCTGCACCGCGGCACCCGCGGCCTCGTGGGCGACGCGGAACGGAACACCTTCGCGGACCAGCCATTCGGCGATATCGGTGGCCAGTGTGTAACCGGCCGGCGCCAGCGCGGCCATCCTGGCCTCGTCAAAGGTCAGCGTGCCGACCAGACCGGCCATCGCCGGCAGCAGCAGCTCCAGCTGAGCTACCGAGTCGAAGACCGGTTCCTTGTCCTCCTGCAGGTCCCGGTTGTAGGCCAGCGGCTGCGCCTTGAGCGTCGCCAGCAGGCCGGTGAGGTTACCGATCAGCCGTCCGGACTTACCGCGGGCCAACTCGGCGATGTCCGGGTTCTTCTTCTGCGGCATGATCGAGCTGCCGGTCGACCAGGAGTCGTGCAGCGTGACATACCCGAATTCGGTTGTGCTCCACAGGATGATGTCCTCGGCGAGCCGGGACAGGTCCACCCCGATCTGCGCGAACACGAACGCCGCCTCGGCGGCGAAATCCCGCGCCGCGGTGGCGTCGACGGAATTGTCTGCGGCCGAGGCGAATCCGAGGTCCTCGGCGATAGCGTCAGGATCCAGGCCGAGCGAAGAGCCGGCCAGCGCCCCCGAGCCGTAGGGCGAGACCGCGGTGCGATCGTCGAAATCGGCGAGCCGGTCGACATTGCGCAGCAGCGGATGAGCGTGGGCCAGCAGATGATGCGCGAGCAGGATCGGCTGGGCGGCCTGCAGGTGGGTCTTGCCGGGCATGATCGCCGTCGGATGCGCTGCGGCCTGTACCGCCAGCGCGTTGACCACTTCGAGCACGCCGTCGGCGACGCGGCGGACGGCGTCGCGCAGCCACATCCGGAACAGCGTGGCGACCTGGTCGTTGCGGGAGCGGCCGGCACGCAGCCGGCCGCCCAGATCGGGCCCGACCCGGTCGATCAGCCCGCGCTCCAGCGCACCGTGCACGTCCTCGTCGCTCACCAGCGGCTCGAAACTGCCGTCGGCGACATCGGAACCCAGGCTGTCCAGGCCGGCGAGCAGCCCGTCGCGCTGTTCGTCGGTGAGCAGCCCGGCCCGGTGCAAGACCCGGGCATGGGCCTTGGACGCCTTGACGTCGTACGGCGCCAACACCCAGTCGAAGTGGGTCGACTTGCTCAGGGCGGCAAGGGCGGCCGAGGGACCGTCGGCGAACCGGCCGCCCCACAGCGAGCCCTCGTTGGTGGTTCCGTCGTTGGTGCTCATGTCACTTCTTCCCGCGAGCAGTCCCCCGCAAGCGGGAGGGGCCCCCAGCAAAACTGCCTAGAAACACTGGAAATTGGGCAGTTTTACGTCTGCTCGGCATCAGAGGCCCAGGTCGCGCTTGGCCGAGATCTTGGACGACAGACCATGCAGCTGCACGAAGCCCTTGGCCGCGCTCTGGTCGAAGCTGTCGCCCTCGTCGTAGGTCGCGAGGTTGAAGTCGTACAGCGACTCACCGGAACGACGACCGTTGACGATGACGCTCCCGGCGTGCAGAACCAGCCGGATGTCACCGGACACGTGCTGCTGCGTGTGCTCGACGAACGCCTCCAGCGAGCGCTTCAGCGGGCTGAACCACAGGCCGTCATAGGTGAGCTCGCCCCACTTCTGGTCCACGCCGCGCTTGTACCTGCCCAGCTCGCGCTCCAGTGTCACGTGCTCGAGCTCGGTGTGCGCGGTGATCAGCACCATCGCGCCCGGAGCCTCGTAGATCTCGCGGCTCTTGATGCCGACCAACCGGTCCTCGACCACATCCAACCGGCCCACGCCCTGAGCGCCGGCCCGGGTGTTGAGCTCCTGGATGATCTCCAGGACGCTGAGCGGGCGACCGTCGATCGCGATCGGGCGGCCCTTGTCGAAGCTGATGATCAGCTCGTCGGGGGCGTTGAAGTTGACCGTCGGGTCCTGGGTGTAGTCGTAGACGTCCTTGGTCGGCGCGTTCCACAGGTCCTCGAGGAAACCGGTCTCCACCGCGCGGCCCCACACGTTCTGGTCGATCGAGAACGGTGAACGCTTGGTGACGTTGATCGGGATGGCGTTCTCCTCGGCGAACGCGATGGCCTTCTCGCGGGTCCAGGCGTAGTCGCGAACCGGCGCGATGACGTCCAGTTCGGGCGCCAGGGAGGCGAACCCGACCTCGAACCGCACCTGGTCGTTGCCCTTGCCGGTGCAGCCGTGCGCGACGACGGTGCCGCCGTGGGCACGCGCCGCGTCGACCAGGTGCTTGACGATCAGGGGGCGGCTGATGGCCGACACGAGCGGGTAGCGATCCATGTAGAGCGCGTTCGCCTTGATGGTCGGCAGGCAGTATTCGTCGGCGAATTCGTCACGGGCGTCGACCACGACCGCCTCGACCGCGCCGCAGTCCAGGGCACGCTGGCGCACGACGTCCATGTCCTCGCCGCCCTGACCCAGATCGATGGCGACGGCGACAACCTCTTTGCCGGTCTCCTTACCGATCCAGCTGATCGCGACCGAGGTGTCCAGACCTCCGGAGTACGCCAGGATGACGCGTTCGGACATGAGCAATCTCCTTGTTTTGAGCTCTACTTCAAGTTTTCGATGGTGTTGGCAAGTTCGGCCCCGGTCATCGGTTCGCGCGCCACCATCAGGATGGTGTCGTCACCGGCGATGGTGCCGACCACATACGGCAGGGCGGCGCGATCGATCGCGCTGGCCAGGTAATGCGCGGCCCCGGGCGGGGTGCGCAGCACGGCAAGATTAGCGCTGGCGTCGGTCGATACCAGCAACTCCCCCAACAAGCGGGTCAACCGCTCGGTGCCACCGGACACACCCCGCACCGGGCTGCCGTCCTCGGGCACCACATACGCGCCGACGCCGCCGTCGACGCCACGCAGTTTCACCGCGCCGAGTTCCTCCAGGTCCCGCGACAACGTCGCCTGGGTGACCTCGATGCCCTCCTGGCCCAGCAGTGCGGCCAGTTCGGTCTGGCTGCTCACCTGCCTGGACGACAGCAGAGCGATGATGCGGGCCTGGCGGCCGGCACGCGTCGGTGCACTCACCTGTTCTCCAGCAACCAGACCAGCAGAGCCTTCTGGGCGTGCAACCGGTTCTCGGCCTCGTCGAACACCGCGCTCTGCGGGCCGTCGATCACCTCGTCGGTGATCTCGTGCCCACGGTGCGCCGGAAGGCAGTGCAGCACAATGGCTGCCGGGTCGGCGAGCTTGAGAAGTTCGGCGTTGACCTGGAACGGACGGAACGGCCGCACCCGGTCGAGGCCGTCGTTCTCCTGCCCCATCGAGGTCCAGGTGTCGGTGACGAGCACGTCGGCTCCGTCGGACCCGGCCCTCGCGTCGTCGGTGAGCGAGACCGTCGCCCCGGTCTCGGCCGCACGGCGCTTGGCGGCGTCGACGAAATGCGGATCCGGTTCGAAGCCGGCAGGCGCGGCGATCGTGACGTTGATGCCCGCCGTGACCCCGCCGAGCATCAGCGAGTGCGCCATGTTGTTGGCCCCGTCGCCCAGATATGTCATCCGCAGCCCGGCCAGGTTGCCCCGGCGCTCTGCCAGCGTCTGCAGGTCGGCCAGCACCTGGCAGGGGTGGAATTCGTCGGACAGCGCATTAACGATCGGCACCGAGGATCCCGACGCCATGGCGGTCAGCCGCTCCTGGGCGAAGGTCCGCCACACGATGGCGTCGACGTAGCGGGACAGCACCGCCCCGGTGTCCTCGAGGGTCTCCTCGCGGCCCAGCTGGGTGCTGCGGCCGTCGACCACTACGGCATGGCCGCCGAGCTGGGCAATACCCATCTCGAACGAGAACCGGGTGCGGGTCGAGTTCTTCTCGAAGATCACCGCGACGCCGCGCGGGCCTTCCAACGGACGCCGCGAGAACGGCGCCTTCTTCAGCTCGGCGGCGAGGGCGAGGACCTCGGCCTGCTCGTCGGGTGACAGATCGTCGTCACGCAGGAAATGCCGGATGGTCATGAGGAAGCCTCCACAGCGGTATCGAGCACGGCGGGCAGAGCGGTCAGGAAGGTCTCGATCTGCGGTTCGGTGATGATCAGGGGCGGCGCCAGCCGGATCACGTCGGCGGCCGGGGCGTTGACCAGGAAGCCGGCGTCGCGGGCAGCGGCCTCGACGGCTTTGGCGCTCGGCGCGGTCAGCACCACGCCTTGCAGCAGACCCTTTCCGCGCACGTGATCGACCAACGGATGGCCCAGCTCCTCGATGCCGTGGCTCAGGGTCTTGCCGAGCACCCCGGCGCGGGCGATCAGGTCCCCGTCCGCCAGTGCCTTGAGTACGCCCAGTGCCGCCGCGGTGCACACCGGGTTGCCGCCGAAGGTGCTGCCGTGCAGGCCCGGGGTCAGCAGATCGCCGGCGGCACCGATGGCCAGGCAGGCACCGATCGGCAGTCCGCCGCCCAGCCCCTTGGCCAGGGTCACCACGTCGGGGGTGATGCCGTCGTGCTGATGGGCGTAGAACGCGCCGGTGCGCCCGACGCCGGTCTGCACCTCGTCGAGGATGAGTAGCGCGCCGTTCTTCGTGGTGATGTCCCGGGCGGCAGCCAGGTATCCGGCGGGTGGGACGACGACGCCGCCCTCCCCCATGATCGGTTCCAGGAACACCGCGGCGGTGTGCGAATCGACCGCGGCGGCAAGGGCTTCCACGTCGCCATAGGGCACATGCGTGACGTTGCCCGGCAACGGCTCGAACGGGGCCTGCTTGGTGGGCTGGCCGGTCAGCGCCAGCGACCCCATCGTGCGGCCGTGGAAGGCACCTTGGGCGGCAACGATATTCGTCTTACCGGTGAGCCGGGTGATCTTGAAGGCGACCTCGTTGGCCTCGGTGCCCGAGTTGCAGAAGAACACCCGGGCCTGAGTTCCCAGATGCCCGACCAGCGCCTCGGCCAGCGCGATGCCCGGCTCGGTGGCGTACAGGTTGGACGTGTGCCCCAGCGTGTTGAGCTGGGTGGTGACGGCCTCGATGACCGCGGGGTGGCGGTGCCCGAGCAGGTTGACCGCGATGCCGCCGAGCAGGTCCAGATAGGACTTGCCGTCGGTGTCGGTCACCACGACGCCGTCACCGCTGGCCAGAGCCAACGGCGGGGTGCCGTAGTTGTTCATCATCACCGCTTCCCAGCGGTCCTGCAGGCTCACTTCGCCACCACCTTGGTTCCAGTTCCTTCATCGGTGAAAAGCTCGACCAGCACGCAGTGTTCGACGCGGCCGTCGATCACGTGCGCACTCGGCACGCCGCCGGCCACCGCCCGCAGGCAGGCCTCGATCTTGGGCACCATGCCCGATTCCAGTGACGGCAGCAGTTGCGTCAGTGCCGCGGTGTCGATCTCGGTGACCAGCGAGGAGCGGTCGGGCCAGTCGGTGTAGAGGCCCTCCACATCGGTGAGCATCACCAGCTTCTCCGCGCCCAGCGCCTCAGCCAGCGCCGCGGCCGCGGTGTCGGCGTTGATGTTGTGCACCACGCCGTCGGCATCGGGACCGATGGTCGAGACCACCGGAATCCGGCCCGCGGCAATGAGATCCAGCAGCGAGTCGGCGTTGACGTGTTCGACGTCGCCGACCAGCCCGATGTCGGTGGCCACCCCGTCCACGGTGACGCTGCGCCGCACCGCGGTGAACAGATGCGCGTCCTCCCCGGTGAGACCCACCGCGTAGGGGCCGTGGGCGTTGATCAGGTTGACCAGCTCGCGGCCCACCTGACCGAACAGCACCATGCGCGCCACATCGAGGACCTCGGGAGTGGTCACCCGGAAGCCGCCCTTGAAATCGCCTGGGATGCCGAGCTTCTTGAGCATCGCGCTGATCTGCGGCCCGCCGCCGTGCACCACCACGGGATGGATGCCGCAGTTGCGCAGGAACACCATGTCGGCGGCGAAGGCCGCCTTGAGGGTGTCGTCGGTCATCGCGTTGCCGCCGTACTTGACGACGACGATCTTGCCGTGCAGTTGTTTGAGCCACGGCAGCGCCGAGGCGAGCACCTGGGCCTTGACGCCCCGCTCGATGGCCTGGCTCATGAGCTGTAGGCCGAGTTCTCTTCGACGTAGGCGTGTGACAGGTCGGTGGTCCTGATCGATGCCTCATGCGAGCCCACGGCCAGGTCCACGACGACGACGATGTCCTCGCCGGACAGGTCGACGTCACGGGCACCCGGGGCGCCGGCCCCGTCGATGCACACCGGAGAACCGTTGAACGACACGCTGATCCGTTCGGGATCCAGCTTGACCGGGGCGATACCGACCGCGGCCAGGACCCGGCCCCAGTTCGGGTCGGAGCCGAACAGTGCGGTCTTGACCAGGCTGTCGCGAGCGATGACGCGTGCCGCGACGAGCGCGTCGTCCTCGGTGTCGGCGCCGGTCACGGTGATGACGACCCGCTTGGTGACGCCCTCGGCATCGGCCTGCAGCTGCGCGCACAGGTCGTCGCAGACCCGCAACACGGCCTCGTTGAGATCGTCCTGGCTCGGCGCGATCTCGCTGGCGCCCGACGCGAGGAGCAGCACGGTGTCGTTGGTCGAGCAGCTGCCGTCAACGTCAAGCCGGTCGAAGGTCAGCGCCGCGGCCCGCTTGAGCGCGGTGTCCAGTGCCGCGGAATCCGCGACGGCATCGGTGGTCAGCACCACCAGCATGGTGGCCAGTGACGGCGCCAGCATGCCGGCACCCTTGGCCATCCCGCCGAGGGTCCAGTTCTCCCCCGATTCCACCGCATGGTGCAGCGCAACCTGTTTCGGCACGGTGTCGGTGGTCATGATGGCCCGCGCGGCGTCGTCTCCGCCGGTCAGTCCACCGGCGACCTCGTGCACTATCTCGGTGACGCCGGCCAGCACCTTGTCCATCGGCAACCGGTCACCGATCAGGCCCGTCGAGCACACCGCGACCTCGATGGCGCCGGTCTCGGTGCCCCAGTCGCTCAGCGCGGTGGCGACGGCCTCGGCGGTGGCGTGGGTGTCCTGGAAGCCCAGCGGGCCGGTGCAGGCGTTGGCGCCGCCCGAGTTCAGCACCACCGCGCGCAGCCGCCCGGTGGTGAGCACCTGCTGTGACCACTTCACGGGCGCGGCCTTGATCTTGTTGCGGGTGAACACCCCAGCTGCCGCGTAGTCCGGTCCCTCGTTGAATACCAGGGCCAGGTCCGGTGCGCCGGATGCCTTGATACCGGCGGCGATTCCGGCGGCCCGGAAACCTGCCGGGGCGGTCACGCCCTGGGTACGGATCAGCTTGGCGGCCTGGGCCGTCCCGGTTTGCGTCGACTCGGTCAAGGTGCCACTCCCACGATCGAAAGTCCTTCGGTTTCGGGCCAGCCCAGTGCCAGATTCATCGACTGCACCGCAGCGCCGCCGGTTCCCTTGGTGAGGTTGTCGATGGCGGCGATGGCCACCAGTGTCTTCGCCTGCTCATCGACGGCGACCGCGACCTGCGCGGCGTTGCTGCCGATCACCGACCCGGTCTTGGGCAGCTGCCCCTCCGGCAGGAGGTAGATGAACGGCTCTGCGTCGTAAGCCTTTTCGTAAGCGGCCCGGACCTCGGCCTCCGATGCCTCGGTGCGGGCGGTGCAGGTGGCCAGGATGCCGCGGGAGGTGGGGATCAGCACCGGGGTGAACGAGACGGTGACGTCCTTGTCGGTCACCGACCGCAGTCCCTGGGCGATTTCCGGGGTGTGCCGGTGCTTGCCGGCGATGTTGTAGGCACGTGCCGAGCCGATCACCTCGGAACCCAGCAGGTCCACCTTGGCGGACTTGCCCGCACCCGAAGTGCCGCTGACGGCTACGACAGTGACGGCCGGTTCGACGAGATCGCCGGCCACGGCGGGCAGGAGCGCCAGCAGTGCGGCGGTCGGATAGCAACCCGGCACCGCGATGCGCTTGGTGTCCTTGAGCCGGTCCCGGGCGCCGGGCAGTTCGGGCAGCCCGTAGGGCCAGCTGCCGGCGTGCGGTGAACCGTAGAACTTCTCCCAGTCGGCGGCGTCGGTCAGCCGGAAGTCTGCACCGCAGTCGATGATCAGGGTGTCGGGACCGAGGTGCTCGGCGAGCGCAGCGGAATGACCGTGCGGCAGCCCG
Source organism: Mycobacterium sp. IDUB_17 (assembly GCF_055419465.1). Classification (NCBI taxonomy): domain Bacteria; kingdom Bacillati; phylum Actinomycetota; class Actinomycetes; order Mycobacteriales; family Mycobacteriaceae; genus Mycobacterium; species Mycobacterium sp. IDUB_17. The sequence continues at coordinate 29,505 of NZ_JBVAXS010000006.1, forward strand.
AGGAACACCACGTCATGACCGGCCAGCACCTCGGCGGTGGTGGGCTCCAGGACACGGGAGGCCAACGGCAGCAGGTGCGGGTGATGCTCGGCCACCGTCGTCCCGGCACTGGAGGCCGCGGTCAACGCCCCGATGGTCAACCGGCCGTCAGCGTAGGCCGGATGCCCGAGCAGCAATCGCAGGATCTCTCCGCCGGCGTAGCCGCTGGCGCCGGCCACCGCTATCGAAGTCATACCGCAATTCTGCATTGTTATGCATGCAGATGCAAACTCATTAATTGGCTATGCGGCGCCGAGGCGGAGCCCGTCGTAAAGCCAGCGCTGGATGGAACCCACCGTAGTCGTCTCACCTGCGATCTCACTGAAAAGATCCCAGTACCGACGGACATCGGGATCGGTGTCGGCGCCCGCGTTTGCGATGAGCGCACGCCGAAACGGGGGCGTGTCAGCATCCTGGCGGGCCCGGGCATGGGCGTCGACGAATCTGTCGACAGCCGGCCCACCCGACGGCGGCCGTCCGGAGTGCACGAGCAGTAAGGCCATGTCACAAGCCTCCGCGACGCCGATCACGAGCCCCCGACGATCGCTGATGCGACCCGGTTCGAACCGCCACAGTTGCCTGGCCATCACCGCGCCGAATGCCGGTTGCCGGGCGAGGGCCACAAGTTCTGCGTACGCGACAACACGCGCCGGGCTTGCCTCCCCCGGTGGTCGCGGCACGGTCATCTCCACGAACCCGTCGAATACGTCCGCCGACGTCGCCCCTGCGAACAATCGCCGCCAGAACTCGACGAGAACGTCGTGTCCACGACGTCCCCCCTGCGCAGTGGACAACGCCTCCAACGAGGCCCGACGCCTCGCCAGGCCGGCCAACTCCGCGTCGACGGCTCGTCGCTCGACCGCCACGGCGTCACCGATCGATACCCGGCGGGCCAGGATGTCGCCGATGGCGTTCAGGCCGAGACCAGCCGCCCGCAACCGTCTGACCAGGGTGAGCGACTCGACCGCCGAGGCCTCGAAAACGCGGTGGCCACCGGAACTCCGACGTGCGTCCAGCAGGCCTTCATCGCAGTAGTAACGGATCGTCCGCACCGATACGCCGGTGAGCCGCGACAACTCACCGATGCTTGTGCCGTGCGTCACAGTGCCTTGAACCTCCACCCGACTGGAGTTCCTAGCGTAAGCCGCATGCACACCGAGGACATCTGGCGCGCCGTCGACGCAGAACGACGCAGCCTGCTGCAACTACTCGAACAGCTCAGCGCATCGCAATGGCGCCACGCCAGCCTGTGCGACAGATGGCAGGTCCGAGACGTGGTGGCCCACGTGACGCTGTCGACCCAGGCCAATGTCGGTCGAATTCTGGTCAACCTGTTGCGCGCTCGCGGCAGCCTCGACCGCATGGTGTGCACTACCGCGATTCGCCATGCCACGAAGAGCGACGACCGTCAGCTGCTCAACGAGATGCGCAACACGATCGGGTCGCGCTTCACCGCCGTCGGCACCACAGCAACCGATCGGCTGATGGACCTTCTCGTGCACGGCCAGGACATCGCGGTACCACTGAACCTTCACCACGAAATGCCCACTGAGGCAGCACAGCTGGCACTGGAACGGGTTTGGAATCCGCGGTTCCCGTTCCGGGCCACCACGAGGCTGGCTCCGTACCGGTTATGCGCGGTCGACACCGGCTGGGCTGCTGGGGCCGGGCCGCTCATCGAGGGGCCCGTCTCGGCGCTGCTCCTGCTCGCGACCGGACGTGAATCGGCTGCGCTTCCGCACCTGCGCGGTGACGGCGTCGAGTTGTTGCGCCGAGCAGAATGAAATCAGCCGCGCAGGACGGCGCCGACCCGCTCGCCGGCGACCGCGACGGCGGCGTCGCGGGCGGCGCTGGCCTCGTCCTCGGTCAGGGTCCGGTCGGCAGCCCGGAACCGCAGCGCCAGGGTCAGGGACTTGCGGCCCTCCCCGATCTGCGGGCCGGTGTAGACGTCGAACAGCCGGACGTCCTCGAGCAGCTCGCCGGCCCCGTCACGGACGGCGTCGACGACGGCGGCCGCGGCCACCTCGTCACCGACCACCACGCTGATGTCCTGGAACACCGCGGGGAACGGTGACACGGACGGCGCGGGCAGCACCTCGACGATCGGCACGGCATCGAGGTCGAGTTCGACGGCGCACGAGCCCTTTGGCAGGCCCGCCCGCTCGACGACCGCCGGATGCAGCTGGCCGGCGTAACCCACCACCGTGTCGCCGACGACCACCTCGGCACAGCGGCCCGGATGCCACGGCAGCTCCTGGGCGGCGCGCAGGGTGAATTCCACCCCGGCCGCCCGGCCGATCACCCGTACCGCCTCGAAAGCGTCGGAGGCCTCCACCGGACGTCCCTGGCCCCACGGTCCGGCAGGCTCCCGCAGCCCGGCGAGCACCGCAGCGACATGCTGCGGCTGATGCGGCAAGGAGGCGTCCAGCCCGGCGATCTCCTCGTCGGTGGGCCTGCGGTCGTTCGGGATGCGTTCGACGGACCGGGTCTCGGCCGTGGGATGCACCACCTGCTGGATCGCGAACAGCGCGACATCGGCTGCGCCACGGGATACGTTGCGGCCCAGCGCTTCCAGCAATCCGGGCAGCAGCGTGGTGGCCAGCTGCGGCCGGTCGGCCTCCAGCGGGTTGAGCACCTTGGTGGTGTTGCGTCGAGGGTCGTCGGTGGCCAGGCCCCACGTGTCGAACACGCCGGTAGGCAGGAACGGTGTGGGCAGGACCTCGACGAATCCGGCCAGCGCCAGTGACTTTCCGATGGCCCGGCGCCGCTTCTGCACCGCGGTCAGGCCACGCCCGGCCGGTGCTGTCGGCAGCACCGACGGGATGGACTCCAGGCCCTCCAGCCGCAGCACTTCCTCGACGAGGTCGGCACGCTGACGCATGTCGGGTCGCCAGCTCGGCGGGGTCACGGTGAGCGGATCGGTCCCGGTTACAACAGCGCCGATCTGCGTGAGCCGCCGTGCCGTGGTGCCCGCGGCATATTCGACGCCCGCGGTGCGGTCCGGCAGGTCGGCCGGGATCTCGATGGCCGGCTGAGACCAGTCGGTGCGCCCGTCCGCGCGCCAGTCGGTGAGCGTCGGCGCGACGGTACCGCCGGCGATCTCGGCCAGCAGGGTCGCGCAACGATCCAGTGCGGCAACCGAAATGGCCGGGTCAACCGACCTCTCGTAACGGCGGCCGGCCTCACTGGCCAGATGCAGGCGGCGCTGCGTGCGTGACACCGCGGCCGGATCCCACACTGCGGCTTCCAGCAGCACATCAGTGGTGGTATCACGTACCTCAGTGGTGCCCGCGCCCATTACGCCGCCGATCGCGGCGGTCGCGACGTCGTCGACGATCAACACGTCGGCCGAGTTCAAGGTGCGCTCGACATCGTCGAGGGTGACGACCTTTTCGCCGTCACGGGCGAAGCGCACCGCGAAACCGCCGGTGATCAGGCTGCTGTCGTGGGCGTGCATCGGGTGGCCGATTTCGAGCATGACGTAGTTGGTCACGTCGACGGCCGGCGAGATGGCACGGATGCCGCTGAGCATCAGCCGTCGCTGCATCCACCACGGCGTCACTGCCGCCGGATCGATGCCGGTGACCGGGCGCAGCCCGAAACGCTGCACGCCCGTTCCGGGCTCGACGGTCAGCGGCCAGGCCTCACCCTCGGCGGGCAACGGCGGTACGTCGGCCAGATCGACGAAGTCCAGATCATCGGCGCACGCGATCTCGCGAGCCAGACCTCGCACCGACAGGCAGTAACCGCGATCCGGCGTGATGGCCAGGTGGAACACCACGTCGTCCAGACCAAGGATCTCCGCCGCCGGGGTACCCGGATCGGCGGTGCCCTCGGGCAGCACCAGGATGCCTGACTGGTCGACGCCCAGGTTCATCTCTGATGCCGAGCAGATCATGCCGTCGGAAACCCGGCCGTAGGTCTTGCGGGTGGCGATGGTGAAGTCGCCGGGCAATACGGTTCCCGGAAGCGCCACCACCACCAGGTCGCCGACCGCGAAATTCGTCGCCCCGCAGACGATGTCGCGATGCTCGCCGTCCACATTCTGGATACCGACATCAACCTTGCAGGCCCGGATCGGTTTCTTGAACTCCGTGAGTTCCTCGATCTCGGCAACCCGGCCGACGGTCAGCGGTCCGCTCACCGGGCCGATCGGGATGATCTCCTCGACCTCGTGTCCGATCCGGATGAACGTCTGCTCGAGTTCCTCGACCGACGCATCCCAATCCGGCGCGCCGGCACGAACGGCCTCACGCAGCCAGCTGAAAGGAATCCGCATCAGGCACCGACCCCGAACGGCAGCGAGAACCGGACATCGCCCTCGACCATGTCGCGCATGTCAGGAATTCCGTTGCGGAACTGCAGGGTTCGCTCCAATCCCATGCCGAAGGCAAATCCGGAGTAGACGTCGGGGTCGATACCGCAGGCGCGCAACACATTCGGGTTGACCATGCCGCAGCCGCCCCATTCGACCCAGCCGGGGCCGCCCTTCTTGCCCGGGAACCAGATGTCGACCTCGGCGGACGGCTCGGTGAACGGGAAGAAGTGCGGACGGAACCGGGTGCGTCCCTCCGGCCCGAACTGGGACCGCGCGAACGCGTCCAGCGTGCCGCGCAGATTCGCCATGGTCAGGCCCTTGTCCACCGCCAGCCCCTCCACCTGGTGGAACACCGGCGTGTGGGTTGAATCGAGTTCGTCGGTGCGGAAGGTCCGCCCGATCGAAACGACATAGACGGGCAGGTCGCGTTCCAGCAGCGCCCGGATCTGCACCGGCGAGGTGTGGGTACGCAACACCTGACGTGAGCCGTCCGGGGCGATCTGGAACGTGTCCTGCTCGCTGCGGGCCGGGTGATCGGGCGGGAAGTTCAGGGCGTCGAAGTTGAACTGCTCGGTCTCGACCTCGGGCCCCTCGGCCAGCTCCCAGCCCATCGCGACGAAGGTGTCGGCGACGTTCTCGGCCAGGATCGTGATCGGGTGCCGGGCGCCCACCGGCTGGCGCGTCGAGGGCAACGTCACATCGATGCGCTCGGCGACCAGCACCGCGGCGTCGCGCTCGGCGCGCAACGCGTCCAGCCGCTCGTCGTACGCACGCTGGGCCTCGCCGCGGGCAATGTTGACCCGTTTGCCGGCGTCGGCGCGGTCAGCCTTCGGCAGGGTCGCCAACGCCTGGCGTGCCAGGGCGATCGGGGCACGATCGCCGAGGTGCTCGGTCTTGGCGCGCGCGAGCGCGTCAAGGTCACCGGCCAGCTCAAAGGCATGCCGGGCCGCGCTGACGGCTTTGGTCAGGGCTTCTTCTGAGAGATCACTGGGCTGCTCAGCCACCCGGCGATCATAGGCGATGGCCTGATCAGGCTTCGAATCCGTTTCCACCGGCTCAGACTGAACCTGCGACAACGAACTCAGCCGAGATCGGAGACGATGACGACGTGGATCGTCAGAAGTTGGCTGATGGATGAGTGGGATGACGGGATCTCGCCCGCGGTAGCGGGATCGGACTCACCCTGACCCACCTCACCGCCGGACACTAGGACTGGGACAACCAACCCGGCTTCGCCTACTTGGTGCAGAGCAATGACGACAGGGATGTGACGAGCCCGTTCCGGCTCTTCCGCCTCGGCATCACCAAAGGCCAACCCAAAGCCCGCGGCTACTACGACCGCTGGGCAGCCAAATCAAATTAGCGCGCGAGGCGCCCGATGAATGCCGTTACGCTTGTGAACGGATCAATCTCGCCGCCTCAGGACTGTTTGCCGACGTAGCCTTTTCGCATATTCAGCTGCCCGGGTCAACCGCTGTACGGTGCGCAGTCTTCACCGGCGGAAAGTTCGTGCCTCGGACACAACAATTGCTACAGAAGGTTGCCAGGTGGATCGTCAGAAGTTGGCTGATGAATGGGATGACGGGATCTCGCCCGCGGTAGCGGGACTGGCCGGGCTGGCCGAACCCTACGGGGTCGCCCTGGACTACTCGGCCCAATCACTGCGCGCACTCGAACACGTCATCACCACCCTGTTCCACGAACCCGACGACGTCTTCACCGACGACGACCGCCCCGTCATCCGCGCACTGATCGCCTACATCGGACTCACCCTGACCCACCTCACCGCCGGACACTGGGACTGGGACAACCAACCCGGCTTCGCCGAACACGCACAACCCACCCTCACCGACACCGCGCTACGCGGCCGCATCACCGCCACCTACTGGGGCTGGGACGACAACCCCGCCGGCACCCCGGCCGGTATCCCCATCGCCGTACCCGGCGACGGACTCGGACTCAACCCCGTCTCACCCCTGCACCTTCTCGTCGCCACCGTCATCGACCGACCCACCAACGCAGGACCACTCGTGCAGACCTTCACCGCCTGGAGCGAAAAGGTCACCACCCCACCCCCACCCGGCGTCGTCGGCATCGACCTACTGCCCAGCCCACCGCCCTCACCCGTCCTCGACGACTGGCTGGCCGCCCGCCAACGCGACTTCCCACAATGGGCCAACCGCTACCCCGGAAACTGGGACTTCACCCCCGAATCCATCGACCGACTCACCGACCTCATCCACCACCACACCCCCACCGTCGAGGCCATCAACGACCCCGCCAACACCGACCTACTCGCAGGCGCCTGCTGGTACCTCGGCGAAATGCTGCGCCGCAACCGACCCTCACGCTGGGTCTACGTCGACTACCTCACCGATCCCGGCGACCCCGCGCTCGTCGAGTACAAGGTGCAGAGCAATGACGACAGGGATGTGACGAGCCCGTTCCGGCTCTTCCGCCTCGGCATCACCAAAGGCCAACCCAAAGCCCGCGGCTACTACGACCGCTGGGCAGGAAAGCCATGACCAGTCACCGGCTCGTCACTTACGCCATGGTGTTCGCGCTGGTCATCGCCACCTCGACGTGGCTGGGGGGTCCGACAGCCCGCGCCGATTACGGGGCCTACGGCGAGTGCACCACTGGGTTCGCCCTGCCGGGATTCGATGCCACCGAGGTCGCACCTCAAGACAAGACGGTCGAGTACAGGTATCCGGGGCTGGATCCGGGGCTGGAATCGGTCGAGGAACCGTCGAAGGACGAACTGGACGAGCTCAAAGACGAGGGCCTGCCCGGTGGCACCGAGAATCACATGCTCATCGCCTGGCGCAATCACATAATCAAAAGGACCATGGCCGGCGCTAAGCCGATGGCCTTCCAGCGGTGGAAGACGAACTACATCACCGTCATCAAGAACCGGCGAGTCGGACCTGCCTTCGAAGACTTTCTGTGGAACGAACTGTGGAAGCTGGCCGGCAGCGAGTCGGCGGGCTGGATCAAGGGCTCCAAGATCGACCCCGGGATCCTCCCGAACGGACCGGTGTTCGATATCACCAACGTGACCAACAAGGTTCCGCCACGGCTGTGGACCATCGTCGAAGCCAAGTCCGGGGACTCGCTTGCGTCGCACGCAAGAAAACAGTTCATCGACCACGTCAAGATGGCCGGCCAAACCGGGTCCTCGTTGGTGATGATGTTCGGCAGGCTGCCCAGCCCCGCCACACAGCGCTGGATCAAGCGCACCCTGGATCAGCTGAGGAATGACGGCACAACCATGCCGACGGCGGTCTGCGTCAAGTACTGGCCGACGAAGGCCGTACCCGAAGAACCAGGCGGTCCAGGTGGCCCGGGTGGCGCGGCTTCGCTGCCGCTCCCGCTGGGAGACGCACCAGACAGCCCCGAAGATCAGGCGGTCAGAGACGAGATCGAGGTCGCACTCGATCAAACCGCCAATCCGACGCAACAGCCAGCGCAACCGGCGCCCGTGCAGCAGCCGAAACCGGCGCCCATCGAGGTTCAGGCCGGCCAGGCACCGGCACCGGCACCGGCACCACAACACCAACCGGCACAACCGCCGGCGCCACAGCAACGGCCGGTGCCCGCGCCTGCGGTTCCAGCTGTCCCGGCCCCGCAAGCGCCTGCTGCAGCGCCACCGCCGATCGTCATTCCGGCGCCGGCCCCCGTACCGGTGCCGATACCGGCAGCGCCGATTCCTGTGCCGATACCGGCGGCGCCGATTCCGATACCAGTACCGGTACCGGTGGCGCCTGCTCCTGCGGCACCGGCCCCCGCTCCTGCGGCACCAGCACCCCAGCAGGCTCCTCTGGCACCTGCCGCGCCCGCAATCGACTACGGCGGTATCGATTTCTCGACGCTCGAGTTGCGCTATGTCACCGACACCGTCGCAGGCAAACCGGCAATGCAGTACGCGTTCCGTGCCAGCACCACGTCTGATGATGCGCCGTCCTACGGCGGGCAGCGCAACGCCCAGATGGCCATGGACGCCTTCTACGTCTGGATGGCGCTGTCCCCCGACAAATTCTGGGTCAACCTGAATCCCACCGAGCCGGACCGTGTCATCGACGGGGAGTTCGGCAAGACCCAAGCGGGTCAGGTGCTGCTTGAGGCAGACCTCGAAATGAAGGAGGTGTCGGGCCGGCTACAGCGAGACGACACCCCGCTCGGCAAACGATTCGAAGACACACTGCGCGGCACGGACAAATGCTTCCTGGGCCGCCGGCAATGGATAGAGCCCACGCCGGCTACGGTTCGGGAGGACGGCGACCAGCTGTACATCATCGACGCACCACTGACGGTCAAGGTCGGGCTCGAAGACAGCGATATCAGCCCGAACGAATCATGCGACGGCCAGGATCCGGCGATCACCGCACAAAACGGCAAGGTGTACCAGGACATGATCATGCCCGCGGTGATCGAGGCGATCAATCATGATCCCAAGTTCGCCGATCTGCGCCGGGTGTACGCCAGCCGGATCGCTGCCGAGTGGTATCGGAAGCGCAACGCGGACAAGCCAACTCAGTATGCGGATGTCATCGATTCAGGCGACGTCGCCGCGTGGACCGTGCCGTGGAACTCGCGTGAGGTCTTCGACCGCTACGTCTATTCGTACACCCACGCCAAGCCGACCTTCAGCTGGAAGACCAAGGACGCTGACGGAACGTGGACTCGAGGCCGTTCCTGGGGAGGCGTCGACTTCAGCAAGATCGAACTGAAGGACGTCGGCGAACAGGAGTTCACGTCGAAGTACCAGTCCATCGCCACCACTGCGGGTCCGTCGATCGTCGGTCCGATCGAGCAGCAGTCCAGTGACGATATCTGGGTCGGCGGCATCACCACTTCTGTTCCGCTGAGCCAGATTTGGCCGCAGCAACCGACGTCCTGGACGCCGTACGAAATCCCGAACCCCGCGACCTCGAAGCCGTTCTTCTATCTGCTGGTGACCCTGCCCGTGGCCGCCTGGCTCGTAACCGGCGGCGTGCTGTGGTGGCGTCGCCGCAAAGCCGGAAACGGAGGCTGACCGTGTCACTGGATCCCTTTGGTAACTACGATCCGTTCGCCGACCCCGCGCCACGGCAGTACACCGCGCCACCGCAGTACACCGCTCCACCGCAGCCGGCTCCGCCACCAACCGCGCCGGGCTGGACTGGGGTGCTACACCGCGCAACGCCGGAGCGCCCAACGCCGCTCGCGCACACCGGGTCGTCCACGGTGCCTCCGTGGAAGGCAGGCGGCCCGCCGTGGACGGTTTTCCTGGCCGGTTACCTGGTGGGTGGGATCGCCGCACTGCTCGTGGTCGGCGCCATCGGCACGTTGCTGGCGCTACCGGAGCTCGAATTCATGTACGGCGGCACCACATTTCCCGGTGTGGCATTGGCGGCGGTCTCGGTTGGCGTCGCTGGGGCACTGGTATGGCTGGCCGTTCAGTACGCCCGCCGACGTGGAACCGCGCGTACGCCGATGCTCATCGGCATCGCGGTCACCGCAGCCGTCGCCGTCGTAACCATCGTGCTGGCGCCGGGCGGCCAGGTCTCATGGTTCCGGACGCTGACGCTGATCCTCAGCGCCGCAGTACTTCTCCTCGCGATCGCGATCGTGGTGCTGGTCCTCCAGCCGAAGTCCAAGTCCTATTTCGTCACGCCCTCAACCGCAGACCAGCTGGCGATGCTCGGATTGACACCTGCCGCGCCTGCGCCGAGCAGCGCGCTGCCCGCGGAACCCGCCACCGTCACCACCAGGCCGGTCGCTCCGCCACCCACGTACGCGCCACCCCCACGACAGGCGCCCCCACCCCCGCCGGCGCTCCAACCGGACTACGACCCTTTCCAATAGAACCGAGCCGCGCTGCGGTGAGTGCGCCCAGCACCGACGCTCCCCCTGAGCACCGCACCCCTATGCGCCCGGCACCCCGTCACCCTCATGTTCGCCGGCCGGCAGCCGCCTGGGAATTTTCACCCGGTACATCATCAGATCGTCGGGAACACCCTCCGGCTTCGCCGAAAATATCTGCCGCCGTTCACGTTTGACGGTCACACCCAGGGTGGTGAGCTCGCCTTCCGAGATGCCCTCCAACGTGGTGTGCGAGATCATCAAGCCGCCCCTGGCAGCACGTTCCATCACCCGGGCGGTGATGTTGACGTCGACGCCGAGCCAATCCGACCCGATGCGCTGCGGCCGGCCGGTGTGGATGCCGATCCGCATGCGCGGCGCGTAGCCGTCCATGTCGATGCTCTTCACTCCGTCGAGCGCGACGAGCATCGCCCCCAGGGCGGTTTCCGGGTCGGAGAACACCGCCATCATGCCGTCGCCCATGCGTTTGACGATGTGACCGCCCGCTTCCAGCACCGGCGGCTCGATCACCTGCGCCACCCGGCGCAGCAGTCGCAACGTGGCATCATCGCCGGAGCGCAACGACCACGATGAGAACCCGACGAGATCGGTGAACACCAGTGTCACCTCGGGATTGGCCGGGGTTCCCGAGACACGTTCGGTCAGCGCCTGCCACACCTGCAATGCGCCCAGGCTCACCTCACGCGAGGCGGCGTCACGGTCCAGCAGTCGGTCAGCCACCCGCGCCGCGGCCCGGGGACCGCCCTCGCCCGACGCCGAGAGCCGGTCACCGAAATCCGGATCTCCGGGCAACGCCCGACGCCACCGCCGGACCAGGTCGACGACGGCTGGGCTGCGGTTGGCGCTCTGCAGCCAACCCAGCGGACCCGGCAACCCGGGTGTCCGCACCGGGCGCTGTTGCGGCGCCTGCTCGACATCCCCGACTCGGCCGGACGGGTCATCGAGAGGCTCGCCATCCACAGCGCCAGAGTAAGTGGCGCGCGGACCGGGCGGCAATCATGCTGCGAGCCGGTATGCCCACACTCTCCCGGTGCCGGCAAACCCGGCTGGTCACAGCGCTGTGGCGCGACGGTAGCCGCCGAATAACAGTGCGCGGCGACGCGCCGCGGCGGCGTAGACAACGCGCGTTGTCACTACTATCGTTGGCCTCAGCTGTGATTCACGTCATGACGAGTCAACGAGGACCCAATGACCACACGAGCCACCACCGGCACCGAGCACAATCCACTCGGCCCGGATTCGCTGACCTGGAAGTACTTCGGCGACCTGCGCACCGGGATGCTGGGCGTCTGGATCGGCGCGATCCAGAACATGTATCCGGAACTCGGCGCCGGCGTCGAGGAGCACTCGATCCTGCTGCGCGAGCCGCTACAGCGGGTGGCCCGGTCGGTGTACCCGATCATGGGCGTGGTCTATGACGGCGACCGCGCGGCGGACACCGGCGCGCAGATCAAGGGTTTCCACACCACCATCAAAGGTGTCGACAGCCAGGGGCGGCGCTACCACGCGCTGAACCCGGAGACGTTCTACTGGGCACACGCCACGTTCTTCATGTTGATCATCAAGACCGCGGAGTATTTCTGCGGCGGCCTGACCGAAGCCGAGAAGCAACAGCTGTTCGATGAACATGTGCAGTGGTACCGCATGTACGGCATGAGCATGCGGCCGGTCCCCAACAGCTGGGAGGACTTTCAGGAGTACTGGGACGCCAAGTGCCGCGACGAGCTCGAGATCAACCGGGCCACCCTTGACATCTTCACCATCCGGATCCCCAAGCCCTGGTTCGTGCTGATGCCGACACCGGTCTGGGACCAACTGTTCAAACCCCTTGTCGGAGCACAGCGCTGGATCGCGGCCGGCCTGTTCGACCCGGCGGTGCGGGAAAAGGCCGGAATGCGGTGGACGCCCGGCGACGAGGTATTGCTGCGGATCTTCGGCAAGGCGGTCGAATTGGCGTTCGTCGCGGTGCCCGACGAGATCAGGCTGCACCCGCGCGCCCTGTCGGCGTACCGCCGCGCGGCCGGGAAGCTGGCCGCCGACGGTCCCCTGGTGGAAGCACCGGGCTTCATGGCCCCGCCACGCGACCGCTGGGGTCTACCGATGCACTACGTGCCGCGCAGCAAGACCCTGCTGGACCGGGCCGGAGCCCTGGTGCACACAACGTTCTCGCTGCCGGCGCTGCGGCGGCCCGCCCGCCGCCCCGCGGCCTGACTTTGACACCTGTCTAAGCTGTCGAGATGCTTGATTGGTCTGACGTAGACATCGCCGTGCGCGACGCGGTTCGTGAGTTCGTGAACAAGGAGATCCGCCCGCACCTCGACGAGCTCGAGAGCGGAGACATGGAGCCGTACCCGATCGTGCGAAAGCTGTTCGCCACGTTCGGTATTGACGCCCTCGCCAAGGAGTCGCTGGACAAGCGACTGGAGAAGCTGCGCAGCGGGGACGCCAAGCCCTCGGGTGCCCGCGGCGGAATGTTCGGCGGCAGCGGATCGCCGGGCATGGGATTCGTCCTGATCAGCGAACTGTGCCGGGTGTCGATGGGCCTGGTCACCGGGCTGGGCGTCAGCCTGGGCCTGACCGTGTCGACCATCCAGAGCCGCGGCACCCTGGCCCAGCAGGAACGGTGGCTGCCCGGTCTCGTGACCTACGAGAAGATCGGTGCTTGGGCGATCACCGAACCCGATTCGGGTTCGGATGCCTTCGGCGGCATGAAGTCCTACGTCACCCGTGACGGTGACGACTACATCCTCAACGGCCAGAAGACGTTCATCACCAACGGGCCCGACGCCGACGTCGTGGTGGTCTACGCCAAGCTCGATGAAGGGGATGGCGCGGACAAGCGCAACCGCAAGGTGCTGACCTTCGTCCTCGACCGCGGCATGGAGGGCTTCGAGCAGTCGAAGCCGTTCCGCAAGATGGGCATTCACTCATCGCGCACCGGTGAGCTGTTCTTCAACAACGTCCGGCTGGGACGCGACCGGCTGCTCGGTGAGACCGAAGGGTCCGACGGGCCCGACGAGGGTAGGGCCAGCGCCCGGTCCAACTTCTCGGCCGAACGCATCGGGGTCGCCGCTATGGCGCTCGGCGTGATCGAGGAATGCCTGCGGTTGAGCGTCGACTACGCCAAGACCCGCACCCTGTGGGGCCAGGAAATCAGCCAGTTCCAGCTGATCCAGCTCAAGCTGGCCAACATGGAAGTGGCCCGGATGAACGTGCGCAACATGCTGTTCCGCGTCATCGAATCCGCCGAGAAGGGGGCGACGATCTCCCTCGCCGAGGCCTCCGCGATCAAGTGGTACTGCTCGCAGGCCGCCACCGACGTCGCAATGGATGCCGTGCAGCTGTTCGGCGGCAACGGCTACATGACCGAGTACCGGGTGGAGCAGTTGGCCCGCGATGCCAAGTCGTTGATGATCTATGCCGGCAGCAACGAGGTGCAGATCACCCACGTGGCACGCGGTCTGCTGAGTTAGTCTGCCGAGTTAGCCGACGACGGCCAGCGCGTCGATCTCCACCAGCATGACCTCGTGCGGGAGATCGACGAACACCGTTGTCCGGCACGGAAGCTGGTCGGACTTGACGTTCTCGGCCATGAACTCGCCGTATACCTCGTTCATGGCCGCGAAATCGTTGCGCGTCGTGAGGTAGACCCGGAGCATCAGGACATCGTCGACACCGGCGCCGCCGGCCGCCAGGATCGCCTTGACGTTCTCCAGCGTGCGACGGGTCTGCACCCGCACATCGCCCTCGCCGATGTAGGTGTTGGTCGCGGGGTCCATCGGACCCTGACCGGACACCTGCAGGAACCCGCCCTTACGGATGCCCTGGCTGAAGGTGTGTGCGGGCGCCGGCGCGTCATCGGTGCGGATGACCTGGGAATCGGGCACGGTGGAATCTCCTCTGCTTGCGGTGTTTTCGATGATTTCCCGGTCGAGCTACGACGGCCGATAGCCGCATTCGGCCGAGATGCGTTCGCACATCGCCTGCAACGGTGGCAGAAGTTCGAGGACCTGTCCGAAAGGCAACACGACGTCGGGAACCGATACGGAAACCGCCGCGACGACGCGGCCGTTCGCACCGCGGATCGGAGCGCCCACGCAGTTGATCGACGGCTCGTTCTCTTCGCGGTCCTGGGCCCAGCCCTGAACCCGCACGGCCTCGATTTCGCGCAGGTACTCCTCCGGCGTCGTGATGGTGTTGGCGCTGCGGCGGGTGAAGTCCATCGCGGCGACGATCGGCCGCAGCTCGGCATCTGGCAGGTCGGCGAGGATCACCTTGGCGACGGCGGTGGAATTCAGGTTGGCGGTCAGGCCGATTCGCGAGTACATCCGGATCTGATCGTGTGATTCGAGCTTGTCGATGTACACGATGGCGCCGCCTTCCATCGCGGCGAGGTGGGTGGTGCGGCCGTATTCGCGGTTGAACTCGACGAGATGTCGCGAGGCGATCTGGCGGATCTCCCGCTGATTGGTGCCGTGGGCGGCGAGTTCGAAGATCCGGGAGCCGAGGTGATAGCGATTGTTGTTGTCGCGGAACGTGAACCGCTCGTCGGTCAGTGTGCGCAGCAGCCTCATCACGGTGGTCTTGTGCACATCCGTTGCGGCCGCGAGCTCGTCCAGGCCGGCCGGACCGTTTCCCAGCTGAATCAAGAGTTGTAGTGCCCGCGCGACACTTTGACTCACCGCTTGCTCCCGCACACCGTGAACCCGACCTCACTCACCTTCGTCGCCGCCCACTCTCCGTCTGTGCAGGCGAGCAGGTGCTCGATCGCCGTATCAGGCGGTGGCGGGGCCGAATCCGCCACGACAGTCAGGGTGACGGCGGCTCCGATGTGGCCGCGCCGCAGGCACGATTCCGGATCCTCGCCGCGCACAACACCGCTGAGGAATCCGGCGGCGAAGGCGTCGCCGGCGCCCACCGGCTCGACGACGTCGACGCGCAACGCCTGGGCGACGAAAACATCGCCGGTCCGGTCGACCGCGAAGGCCTGGTCTGCACCGTCCTTGATGACCAGTATCTCCGGACCCGGCAGGATGCGACGCAGCGCCACCGGGTCGTCGGTTCCCGCGACGCGAAGCGCCTCGTCGGCGCCCAGGAGCACCACGTCGGCCAGGTTGGCCAGGGCCACCACCTCGGCCGGATCGCCGTCGGGCCACAGCTGTTCGCGCCAGTTCACATCGAAGCTCAACAGCGCGTTGATGCCGGGCCGGTCGGTGAGCAACCGGCGCATCATGGCCCGGCAGGTATCGGACAGAGCCGGTGTGATGCCGCTGCAGTGCACGACCGACGCGCTCGCGAGTACGGACACGACGGCGGCCGAGTCCAGAAATCCGGGCGCCATCGCGGAGGCCGCCGAGCCGGCCCCGCTGCACTTGCTGACGCTGCACACCTCCCCCGCCTCGTCGAGCGCGGTGAGATTGGCGTAGTACCCGGTGGGCCGGGTCGGGTCGATCTCGACCGCGGAGATGTCGACGCCGCGCGCGGTCAGCTCCGACCTGATCAGGTCCCCGTAGCCGTCGTCGCCGAGGCGACCGACGAAGGAGGCGGGGATGCCCCAGGCGACGAGTCCGGCCGCGACGTTGGCTTCCGCACCGGCCAGGTGCAATCCGGCCTGAGCACCGGCCAGGTGCAATCCGGCCTGAGCACCGGCCAGGTGCAATCCGGCCT
>NZ_JBVAXS010000006.1:45488-498576 GCF_055419465.1 Mycobacterium sp. IDUB_17
TGAGCACCGGCCAGGTGCAATCCGGCCTGAGCACCGGCCAGGTGCAATCCGGCCTGAGCACCGGCCAGGTGCAATCCGGCTTCCGCACCGGCGAGGACCAGCGGTTCACCGAGGCAGGCGACTCTGCCAACGGGGTCTGTGGCCAATTCGGGCACTGCTGTCCTTCGGAGTCGAGACGATTGACGCGGTGTCACATGCTATGTTAGATAGGTCACACTGAAAAATGCAACATAGATTGCATTGTTCGCAACGCAGCAGCTCACACCGTTCTGGTGCGTGCAACGCACCAGAATCACCATGGAGGACACGATCAGCATGACGACGCGAGGCGAGCTCACGCCGGCCGGTCGGGCGTGGGACACTCTTCGCGCCGAACGCCTGTCGGAATTGGACAAGGCGCTTCCTGTCGAGGCCGACGGCCTCACCACCGCGGAGTTCCTGGCCACCCAGCCCCGCCTCTCCGCCTTCACCACACCGGTGATGACGCTGGACGATTCGGCCATCGAAGACAATGTCGCCGCCATGGCGGCCTGGTGCACAGCACACGGGGTGGAACTGGCGCCGCACGGAAAGACCACCATGTCGCCGGTCCTGTGGGATCGCCAATTGCGCAGCGGCGCATGGGGAATCACCCTTGCCACACCGAGCCAGGTACGCGTCGCGGTGAACTTCGGCGTTCGGCGGATCCTGCTTGCCAATGCCCTGGTCGACCCGGCCGCCCTGCGCTGGCTGGCCCGGGAGATGGCCGCCCGGCCCGATCTCGTGGTGCTCACCTGGGCGGATTCGACAGCCACCGTCGACGCGATGGACGCGGCACTGGCCGACACCCGGGTGGCCCGGCCTATTCCGGTACTCGTCGAACTCGGCGAGCCCGGCGGGCGGACCGGAGCCCGCTCGGTCGACGAGGCCGCAGCGGTGGCCGCACGGATCGCGGCCACCGACTCCCTGCGCCTGGCCGGCGTGTGCGGATACGAGGGGTCACTGGCGCATGACGCTTCCGAGGCGTCGATGGCACGCGTCAGGCACTACCTGGAGGAAATGGCGCGGCTGCACCGGAACATCGACGCCGCGGGCCACTACCCCACCGACGCCGATGTGTACGTAAGCGCCGGCGGCAGCGCCTATTTCGATCTCGTGGCCGATGTTCTGGCCCCGCTCGCCGGTGGCCGCACGCACGTCGTGGTCCGCGCGGGGGCCTACATCATCCACGACGACGGCTTCTACACGGGGATAACGCCTTTCGGCCGCAGCCGTGAAAAGTACCGGCTACGTTCGGCGATGCACACCTGGGCGCGGGTGGTGTCACGCCCAGAACCCGGGCTGGCACTGCTGGACGCCGGAAAGCGGGATGTCCCGTTCGACGAGGGACTCCCCACCCCGCAGCTGGTCGCCGCGCAGCTCGGTGCACCCGCGCGTCCGCTCACCGGCGCCGAGATCGTCGCCGTCAACGACCAGCACGCATTCCTGACCATCCCGCCCGATTCCGACATTCGCGTGGGTGACGTTGTGCGGCTGGGGCTTTCCCACCCATGCACCGCCTTCGACAAGTGGAGATGGATCCCGGTGGTGGCGCGACAGGAGACGGATCCTGTCGTCGTCGACCTGATCCGCACCTACTTCTGACCCGGACCTCGCCGACACCGCGACGTAGGTTCTCGTCCACGCCCTAGGAAATCATCTCGCGACCCGGGTGGGCCTCGCGCCACCCGGCCATCGCGGCATCCAAGTCGACACCGTCGAGCGCGGTGAGCGCAGCCGGGAACAGTCCGTCCTCTTCTTTCGCGATGTGCGCGTAGAGCTCCTCGATCTCATCGCGCACCCGTTGCTGATCCCCGGGGTCGGACAGGTCCACGACCTCGAGGTAGGCGGCCAGCTCGCGGTGTTCGGCCACCAACGGGTCGATGTGCTCGGCGTAGAGCTCGTCGCGGTGCATCACCGCGAACAGCCCGTTTTCCTCACCCTGCCAATGGGAACGCAATTCCTCGAACATCGCCGTCAGCCGCTGACGGGCCACGTCCAGCTCGCCCCGATCCAGGGCGCGGACCGCTTCGCGGCCGTGATCGACGGCCCGCTCATGCTCGGCGATGTAATCCCGCAGAAGGGGCATGTCCCGGCATCCGCAGTATTGGCACACGGCTCGTCCTCCGGCGATCTCGGCGTATCCATCGACCTTAGACCGACCTTCTGACTCCACGAGTGAAGCGCTGCGGCGGAAAACGGGGCCGAAAATCGCCCCGGCGCTACGCCCGCGACGGACTGGCTGAGCCGAAACTACTCTGAGATCTGGCCGATGCGGTGGGCGCGGGCGCTCTGATACAGGCAGATCGACGCCGCCGAGGCGATGTTGAGACTTTCGGAATTTCCGGGCATCGGAATGTGCACCCGGTGGTCGGCTGCCGAGGCCAATTCGGTTGGCAGGCCGTGGGCTTCGGGACCGAACAGCCAGGCGGTGGGCCCGGCCAGGTCCACATGGTCGAGGCTGGCCTCGCCGTCGATCGTGGTGGCCAACACCTGCAACCCGGCGGCCTGAAGCCGCGCAACGGTTGCCGCCTCATCGGGCTCCCCGATCACCGGCAGCGAGAAGATGCTGCCGGCCGACGCCCGCAGACACTTGCTGTTGTAGGGGTCGACGCTGTTGCCGGCCAGCACCACCGCGTCCGCGCCCATCGCGTCGGCGGTCCGGATCAACGTACCCGCGTTGCCCGGCTCCGAGATCTGCACGGGTACCGCGATCAACCGGGGCGCGGCAGCCAGAACATCATCGAGGGAGACTTCCGGCAACCGGCACACCGCCACCAGGCCGACCGGTGTCACGGTGTCCGACAAGGCTTTTGCCGCACGCTCGGTGACCAACTGCACCGGCGCGTCGGCCAGCAGCGCGCCGAAGCGATCCAGCGCGGCCTCGGTCGCGAACACCTCGGAAACAAGTCCGCGCCGCAACGCGGCCTCGACGAGGTTGGGACCCTCGGCAAGGAAGCGTGCGGCGCGGCGGCGCCCGATGTGGCGCTGCAGTTTGACTGCAGCCGCCACCCGGGCAGAACGCTCGGTGAGCGTCAGGCGGCCTCATTCGAGGGCGCATTGACGTCCTCGGGCAGCGCGGCCTTGGCAACCTCGACCAGCGCAGTGAACGCGGCGGCATCGCTGACGGCGATCTCGGCCAGGTTCTTGCGGTCGACCTCGACGCCTGCGGCCTTGAGACCCTGGATCAGGCGGTTGTAGGTGATGTCGTTGGCGCGGGCCGCGGCGTTGATACGCGAGATCCACAGCTTGCGGAACTCACCCTTGCGGGCACGGCGGTCCCGGTAGGCGTAGGTCAGCGAATGCAGCTGCTGTTCCTTGGCCTTGCGGTACAGGCGGGACCGCTGGCCGCGGTAGCCCTTCGAGGCCTTGAGTACGGTACGCCGCTTCTTCTGGGCGTTGAGTGCGCGCTTCACGCGTGCCATGGGATGTTCCTATTCTCGTTCGGTACGGGGAGCGGCAGGTCTAGCCGTTGAGCAACTTGTTGACACGCTGGGTGTCGTTGGCTGCCACCACGGTGCGGCCGTCAAGCCGGCGGGTGCGCTTGGAGGCCTTGTGCTCCAGCAGGTGACGCCGGCCGGCCTTCTGGCGCACGATCTTGCCGGTCCCGGTCTTGCGGAAGCGCTTCGATGCTCCGCTGTGGGTCTTCGCCTTGGGCATGAATCCTCAGTTCTGTCTTGAAACTAGTTCTGCGTAACGTCTGGTTCTTCTGGTGCGGCTGGTGCAGCCTGCTGCCCGCCGCCGGGGCGCTCGGCCTGCTCCGCCGCCTTGGCGCGAGTCTTCGCGCCGCGGTGCGGTGCCAGCACCATCGTCATGTTGCGGCCGTCCTGCTTGGCAGACGTCTCGACGAAGCCGTAATCGGCGACATCGGCGCCCAACCGCTGCAGCAACCGGTACCCGAGTTCGGGGCGGGACTGCTCACGACCGCGGAACATGATGGTCACCTTGACCTTGGACCCGGCTTCGAGGAAGCGGACCACATGGCCCTTCTTCGTCTCGTAGTCGTGATCGTCGATCTTGGGACGCAGCTTCTGTTCCTTGACGACGGTCTGCTGCTGGTTCTTGCGAGACTCGCGCTCCTTGAGTGCCGTCTCGTACTTGAACTTGCCGTAATCCATGATCTTGCAGACCGGGGGTTTAGCGGCTGGTGCAACTTCGACGAGGTCGAGATCGGCATCCGCGGCGACGCGGAGAGCATCTTCGATGCGCACGATCCCTACCTGCTCGCCGTTCGGTCCGATCAGGCGGACTTCAGGTACGCGAATGCGCTCGTTGATGCGGGTCTCAGTGCTGATGGGGCCTCCTATGTTGGGTCTGCTGAGGAGACCCACCCATCTGCATCTCTGCCCGAAGAACAGAAAAGCCCTGCTAAAAGCAGGGCCCAATGCCGACCGATCACGGCTTACG
Source organism: Mycobacterium sp. IDUB_17 (assembly GCF_055419465.1). Taxonomy (NCBI): domain Bacteria; kingdom Bacillati; phylum Actinomycetota; class Actinomycetes; order Mycobacteriales; family Mycobacteriaceae; genus Mycobacterium; species Mycobacterium sp. IDUB_17. The sequence goes on from NZ_JBVAXS010000006.1 coordinate 49,914, forward strand.
CCGCCTGCACCTCCAGTATCTGGAGCACAGAACCGGCGTCCGAGGACACCGGCGACCGGACCGTTGTACCTTGTGGCCAACGGTGGGAGTGGGACTCCACTTGCTGTCCCTGACATAAGCCGGGACGGTCGCGCATGACAGTCTAGCAGGCATGACCGATCCGACAGAAACGCCCGCCGACGCTACGCCGCAGGACTCAAGCGATCTGGACGGCCCCGCCGTCCGCGAACTTGCCGACATCCCCGCGGTGGAAGTGATCACCCGGGCGGCGGTCATGTTGATGAGCGCCGCGGCCGAGAAGATCGGACTGTCCGCCGAGGATCCCGAGGATAGCCCGCACCGTGATCTTGATGAGGCCCGCAGGCTCATCACCGCGCTGGCCGGCCTCGTGACGGCATCGGCCGAATACCTCGGACCGCACGCGGGCCCCGTGCGCGACGGCCTCAAGAGTCTGCAACTGGCATTCCGTGAAGCCAGCGCCGCGCCCGAGGAACCGGGCAAAGGCCCAGGCGAGAAGTACACCGGTCCGGTCTGGTAATCGCCTGGAAGGTGTCTGTGCGCGCGATGGACCCAATTGACGGTTTGACCGCCTATTCTCCGGGCTTATGACCGTTATCAGCCGCGGCCGCCGCGCCGGGGTCCAGCCCGCGTCGAGGTTCTCCTGGGTTCCCGCAGCGGCGGGTTGGACCGTCGGGGTCATCGCCACCCTGTCGCTGATCGCCAGCGTTTCTCCGGCGGTGCGCTGGTTGATCCAGGTGCCGCGCGAGTTCGTCAACGACTACATCTTCAACTTCCCCGACACCAGCTTCGCCTGGGCCTTCGTGCTGGCGTTGTTGGCCGCCGCGCTCGCGGCCCGCAAGCGGATCGCCTGGTGGATCCTGGTGCTCTACATGGTGGGCGCCATCGGCTGGAACCTCGGTGACCTCGCCACGGGCGGTGATCCGCTCGCCGAGGATGTCGGCGAGGTCATCGGCGTCGCATTCCACCTGGCCGCCATCGCCTTGCTGATGCTGGCCCGCAATCAGTTCTGGGCCAAGGTACGGCGCGGGGCGCTGCTCAAATCCGCCGTCGTGCTGGTCGCGGGCATGGCGATCGGCATCCTGGCTGCGTGGGGACTGCTGGAGCTGTTCCCCGGCACGCTGGCCTCCGAGTGGCGGCTGCTGTATGCCGTCAACCGGGTGAGCGGCTTTGCGACGGTCCCGACCGAGGTTTTCGAGGGCTATTCGCACACCTTCCTCAACGCCATCTTCGGCCTGTTCGGCGCTCTCGCGCTGATGGTGGCCGCCGTCGTGCTGTTCCAGTCGCAGCGCGCCTCCAATGCGCTGACCGGTGAGGACGAATCGGCGATCCGCGGGCTGCTGGAGGCCTACGGCAAGAACGACTCGCTGGGCTATTTCGCCACCCGCCGCGACAAGTCGGTGGTGTTCGCCCCCAACGGGCGGGCCGCGATCGCCTACCGCGTGGAGGTGGGTGTGTGCCTGGCCGGCGGTGATCCTGTCGGTGATCCCAAGGCCTGGCCGCAGGCGATCGCGGCCTGGCTGCAGTTGTGCCAGACCTACGGCTGGGCGCCGGGCGTGATGGGCGCCAGCTCGGCCGCGGCCGAGGCGTTCCGGGCGGCCGGACTCAACGCACTGCAACTCGGCGACGAGGCCATCCTGCACCCGGACAACTTCCGGCTGTCCGGCCCGGACATGCGCGCGGTGCGACAGGCGGTCACCCGGGCTCGCCGGGCCGGGACCTCGGTGCGCATCCGGCGCCACCGCGAGCTGGATCAGGCGGAGATGGCCGAGGTGATCCGGCGCGCCGACGCCTGGCGGGACACCGAGACCGAACGCGGCTTCTCGATGGCGCTGGGCCGGCTCGGCGACCCGGCCGACGGTGACTGCCTGCTCGTCGAGGCGATGCAGCATCGCGGGGACAACTCAGAACCTGAGGTGGTCGCATTGCTCTCGTTGGTGCCGTGGGGCGCCAACGGCGTCTCGCTCGACGTCATGCGCCGCTCCCCCCAGTCCCCCAACGGCACCATCGAACTGATGGTCAGCGAACTGTGCATGCAGTCCGAAGGCATTGGGGTCAGCCGGATTTCACTGAATTTCGCGATGTTCCGGTCGGCGTTCCAACAGGGTGCGCAACTGGGCGCGGGTCCGGTGGCCCGGCTCTGGCGGGCCCTGCTGGTGTTCTTCTCCCGATGGTGGCAGCTGGAGACGCTGTACCGGTCGAACATGAAGTACCAGCCCGAGTGGGTGCCGCGGTACGCCTGCTACGAGGATGCCCGGCTGATCCCGCGGGTCGGGGTGGCCTCGGTGATCGCCGAAGGTTTCCTGGTGCTGCCGTTCTCCCGGCGAAACAAGCAGCACACCGGCGAACACGTCGCGGCCCCGGCCGATCTGGTGGATTCGGGCCAGCTGCACCACGACGGCAGTGCTCCGGACCGCAACGGGCTGCGGGACGTTCTGACCGACGACGATCAACAACGGCTACCCGAGCAGGTCCGGGTCCGGATGGCCAAGCTGCGCCAGTTGCAGGCCAACGGTGTGGACGCCTATCCCGTGGGCCAGGCCCCCAGCCATACCGTCGCGGCCGCACTGGAGTCCGCTGACAGTGACACCGTGAGCGTGGCCGGGCGGATCCTGCGGATCCGGGACTATGGCGGCGTGCTGTTCGCTCAACTGCGCGATTGGTCAGGCGAAGTTCAGCTGTTGCTCGACAACACCCGCCTGACGCAGGCCGGCACCGCCGACTTCACCGAAACAATCGATCTCGGCGATCTGATCGAGGTCACCGGTTCGATGGGACGCAGCCGCAACGGCACGCACTCGCTGCTGGTCGACAGTTGGCGATTGATCGGCAAATGCCTCCGCCCGCTGCCGGACAAGTGGAAGGGCCTGACCGACCAGGAGGCCCGGGTACGGGCCCGCTACGTGGACCTGGCCGTCAACACCGAGGCGCGGGATCTGATCCGGGCCCGTAGCGGCGTGCTGCACGCCATTCGGGAGACGTTGTACGGCAAGGGTTTCCTCGAAGTGGAGACGCCGATCCTGCAACAGATCCACGGCGGCGCCAACGCCCGGCCGTTCCTGACCCACATCAACGCCTACGACCTCGATCTGTATCTGCGGATAGCACCCGAGCTGTACCTCAAGCGGTTGTGCGTCGGCGGTGTCGAGCGGGTCTTCGAACTGGGCCGGGCGTTCCGCAACGAAGGCGTGGACTTCAGCCACAACCCGGAGTTCACCCTGCTGGAGGCCTATCAGGCCCACGCCGACTACAACGTGTGGATCGACGGCTGCCGCGAACTGATCCAGAACGCCGCCCAGGCCGCCAACGGAGCCCAGGTCTTCCAGCGGCCGCGTGCCGATGGGGTCCTCGAACCGGTCGACATCTCGGGCCGGTGGGCAGTCAAGACCGTGCACGACGCGGTGTCAGAAGCCCTCGGCGAGCACGTCACCGTCGAGACGGATCTGGCCACGCTGCGCCGGCTCTGCGATGCGGCGCACATCCCGTACCTGACCCACTGGGACGCCGGGGCCGTGGTGCTGGAGATGTACGAGCACCTCGTCGAGGACCGCACCGAAGAACCCACGTTCTACAAGGACTTCCCGACGTCGGTATCGCCGCTGACCCGGCCGCACCGCAGCGTTCCCGGGGTTGCCGAGCGCTGGGACCTGGTGGCCTGGGGCGTCGAGCTGGGCACCGCCTACAGCGAACTGACCGACCCCGTCGAACAGCGCCGGCGGCTGCAGGAGCAGTCGTTGCTGGCCTCAGGCGGTGACCCCGAGGCCATGGAACTCGACGAGGATTTCCTGCAGGCGATGGAGTATGCGATGCCACCGACAGGCGGTCTCGGCATGGGTGTGGACCGCGTGGTCATGTTGATCACCGGACGTAGCATCCGCGAAACACTGCCGTTTCCTCTGGCCAAACCTCGTTAGCAGGCGGTTCACAGCGGTTCCCAAGATTCGGCGACGACGATATTGGTGTGACCTTCACTCACCACCTGTCCTTGATGCACGGCTGGGTACCGACCAGCGTCCAAGTCATCGCCGCCGTGGTGCTGATCGCCGCAATCGGCTGGCGTACCCGCCGCTGGGCGCTCATCTGGCTGCCGCTGGCCGCCGCAGTGGGCGGCATCCTGGTCGTCGGCACCAACTGGTACATCGACTCCGAGGGCCTGGCGGGCAACCCTGCACCGCGGTCGCTGTGGGTGTGGATCGCGCTGACGGGTGTGGCCGTTGTGGTCCTGCTCGCCGGGTGGCGCGGCAGCCGTTGGTGGCGGCGCGGCACCGCGGTCATGGCGGTGCCGATGACCCTGCTGTGCACGGCCCTGGCGCTGAACCTGTGGGTGGGCTACTTCCCGTGGGTACAGACCGCCTGGAACCAGCTGACGGCCGGGCCGCTACCCGACCAGACCGATCAGGTCACGGTGGCCGCGATGCAACGTCAGGGCACCATCCCGGCCAAGGGCAGCGTGGTGCCGGTCGAGATCCCCAACACCGCATCGGGTTTCCGGCATCGTGGTGAATACGTGTATCTGCCGCCTGCGTGGTTCGCCACCAATCCCGCGCCACAGTTGCCGACGGTGATGATGATCGGCGGCGAGTTCAACACCCCAGCCGACTGGATGCGGGCCGGCAACGTGATCAAGACGATGGACGACTTCGCCGCGACCCACCACGGGTACGCGCCGGTGCTGGTGTTCGCCGACCCCGGCGGCACCTTCAACAACGACACCGAATGCGTCAACGGCAAGCGCGGGAACTCCGCCGACCACCTCACCAAAGACGTTGTGCCGTATATGAGCAACCACTACGGCGTCAACCCGGCCGCGGCCGGCTGGGGCATCGTCGGCTGGTCCATGGGCGGCACCTGCGCGGTGGACCTGGCAGTCATGCACCCTGAGTTGTTCAGTGCATTCGTGGACATCGCGGGTGACATCGGCCCGAACTCGGGCACCAAGGCGCAGACCATCGACCGGCTCTTCGGCGGGAACGCCGCGGCCTGGGATGCGTTCGACCCGAGCACGGCGATCAACCGACACGGCCAGTACGAGCAGACCGCCGGCTGGTTCGACGTCAACGACACGTCGACGGCGGGCAAGCCCGCGGGCCGCGCCAACGATCAGGCCAAGGCGGCCAACGCCCTCTGCGCACTCGGCTCGAAACACGGCATCGCCTGCGCGGTGGTGACCCAACAAGGCACACACGACTGGCCGTTCGCCAGCCACGCGTTCTCCGCTGCCCTGCCCTGGCTGGCCGGTGTGATCGGCACCCCCCAGGTGACCCCGGTCGGATTACCGCAGACATCGCCGTCGGCGGCCTACATCCAGACCGCCGCCAAATAACCGTCAGTAGTCGGATTCGGCCGCACGTACCTCGGCAAGGAACGCGTCGGCCGCCGCGGCGAGCCGCGAATCGGATACCGCGGCGAGCCCCGAATTGGATACTGCCCCAGCCAGCCGGGCCCGCGCGAACGCCCGCACCCGGTCCCGGTCCGCTGCGGACTCGTCGACGCCGTCCGCGCCGACCCGCACCGTGGCCTGTGACCAATCCGTATTCCACGCGCGGGTCTCGCTGAGCGGCTGCCCATCTGGAGCGCGCAGCGGCAGCACGGCGCGGCCTGTGGCGTCGAGGACACCGGAGCCGGCGCAGCCGCCGCCGCGCATTTCCACGCCGATGCCTGCCGATGAATCCGGGCCCGAGAGCGCCACCCGCACCACCGCGCTGGTTGCCTCGCCAACGGCGGTAACCGACCACTCGACGGTGTCCTCGGCGGCGTCGAATACCGCGGGCGGTACCGCCGCCCAGTCGACCGTCGCCACCCCTCGGGCGATCAGGCCCGCCTGGCCGGATCCGTCGCCGGCCCCGGCCGCCAGGGCGTAGTCCTCACGCCGAGCCGTCGCGACGACGGTGTCAGGCCAGTCCAGCCCGACCTCGGCGGCCAACTCCCGACATTCTCCGACCAGCTCGTCGACCCTCGGATCACCTTGACCGGCGAGGAAATTCAGCGCCTCCATGTGGGGTGCCAGCAGGCTCTCCACGTCGGAGTCCAGGGTGTCGTCGGTGAAGAAGTCCTCGGCCGCCACCGTCAGCAGGGCGAGTTCCGCATCGAGCAGCGGGCGCTCGAGCGCCGCGATGCCGTCGCGGTCACTGGCCGGCCACCACCGGCGCAGCCAGTGGCCAATCGCCAGGCGCCGCAACGCATCCGTCGAGCCGGGCAGCAGCTGCACATCGGGCAGGTCGAGCGGTTGTCCCAGTTCCCTGTGACGCAGCGCGTTCAAGACAGCGACGTGGCCGGACTCCCCGAGCACGCGCCACAACCAATCCGCACGCTCGGGGTCGGTGAATGCGATGGAAGGTGGTTCGCCGGCGCCCCCATCCACCACCCACGACAGCACGGCGCCGCCGACCTCCAGCACTGCGACCAAGGGCGCACCGTGGTCCAGGTGGCCCGTGCTCCACAGGCCGGCGTCAGCACCCAATTTCACTCTGCCACCTGCACTTCCAGCATCGCCTTGATCCGCTGCCGATGATCGAGGCTGACCGATCTGGCCACACCTTCCAACAGGGACCGCAGGTCGTCGACGTCCGCGCAGGACTCCTGCCACACGTCGCGGCCGTGCAGCCGCGCCCACAGCCGGCTCAGGTAGGGCCGGGCGAACGCACCGAGATCGTCGATGACCTGCTGCTGGCGCGGGTGCACCGCCGTGCCGGCCGCCAGATAGCGGCGGGCATGCAGCACATACGCCTCCTTGGCCAACCGGGCCTGGATCCGTGCCGACAGTTGATAGCGTCCCGACGCCGAGGCGTCGAGCGGATGGAGGTCGGTCGCCACCTCGATGCCTGTGAGAAGCGCGGCCTGTTTGTCCTCGGCGAGCAGCCCCCACGGCGCGCAGGCCCGGTCCACTTCCTCGGAGCACAGCAGCGGGAGATCGGGCAGCTCATCGCGGTCCAGGGCTCGGCGCAACGTCGCACGGACCCGGTCCACCACGCTGCGGTCCAGCGGGCGGTCCCCCTCGCCCGGCCCGCTGATCGACGGAGCCTGTTGCGGCAGAACTGAACTCAGCCCGATGTCGACGATCGACCACGGCTGAGCAGTCCCGACACGTCGCGCCCCGGCACCCAGGTTGTACGGCGTGGCGTCGGCCACCAACGCCGACCACACCCGCTGCCGGGCCGCCTCCGCACGGTGGCTGTCGGCCGGGCCGAGCACGGTGGCCAGCCCGGCGAAGAACGGACCGGTGATGGCGTCCGACGGGACGACGTCACCCCAGCTGCGCGCCAGTTGGCGCCGCAACCGGTCGACGACCTGCGGTTCGGCCACATACGCGTTGAGCGCTTCAATGGCCGTGCGGTCACGGCCCTCGTGCAGCTCGGCCAGCACCTCGGCCGCCACCTGCGATCGATCGGATGTCGGAGCGCCCCGCGTCACCGCGAGTTCGAAACACGCCGGAAAATACAACTCCTGGGCATTGCCGTTGGTGATGCGCAGCCGCCGGCGCTGCAGTTTGAGTTCGACGAACCAGGCCGCCGCAGCACGCAGATGTGGCCCGCTACGCACCATCTGCTCGTGCAGGTCGGCGGCCACGTCGGGCGCCAGAATCGGCGCCGAAAACTGTGTGTTGCTGCGGAGTCTGAGCACCAGTGGATCGATGATCCGTTTGACGGTCCGGCGCAGCGGCCCGCCGTCGTCACCGCTGAACACCTCGACCCCGGGCCCGAGTGCGCGCCAGGCCCGGTCGATCACGGCGCGGCGCGGCTGCGCCGAAGTCATGCCCGAATTGGGGCCGGCCTCAGCCCCAGCCGTATCGGACCCGATGCTCACCGGCACCAGGATAGAGCCGAAGTTGGGTTCGGTAGCGCTCCCCCGGCCGGACCCTGGGAACATGACCGACGCCGTGCTGATCACCGTCCTGTGCCTGTTGGGCACGGGCGCCGTGTTGACCGCCGCCCGCCGGGCCCGGTGTATCCACCCGAATGACGAGGCCGACGAGCGTCTGGTCACCCTGGGCGAGCTGGTGGCCGAGTTCGACCACATGCTGGTCCGCAAGGGATTACTGACCGGGACTCAGCTTGCCCTGATCCGTACCGGAACCCGGTCGCGCGGGATCATCACCGGGATGCGCGCCACCGGCGCGATCCGGGAGGACTACCGCGAGGTCGAACTCGATCTGATGGTCAGCCGGCGCGGCGGCGGTCAGTTCCCGGTGCGCCAGCGCGCGCTGATTCCCGCGACGGCACTGGCGAAAGTCTCACCTGGCAACGTGATCGACACCTACTACCGGCCCGGTGACGAGAGCACCGTCGCGGTGTGTGTGACCCCGGCCTGATTCAGCGGGCGCCGTCGACGGTGAACGTGGCCATCGCGGCCCAGTACAGCGGGCTGGCCGTGGTGTCACCGTCGCGCCAGCGGCGCATCGTGGCGCGCTGCCAGCGGTTCACCGCCAGGCCCGCGTTCTCGTCGCGATGTGCCAGATCCACTCCGACGATGGTGTCCGCCATCGGATCGGCCTCGGGTGCATTGCCGAACTGCCGGAAGCCCGCAGTCGTCGGCAGCGACCACAGCGTCGCGGTGACCAACTGCGCGCCGCCCAGGATCATGGCGGCGACCAGGCCGGCCGCCTCGTCGAACCGGTAGTCGCCGCCGGATGCGCACGCCAGCAACGCCACCCGGGGTGGGATCGGCAACCGCGCCGCGATCATCTCCCCCGCGGTCAGCGGCCGGTCTTCGGCCAGATGCAGCGCGGCCCGATCGGCGTGGCCGGCGGCACCGTCAGCGGCACTGGCGTGCCCGACGTAGAGCAGCCGGCTCGGGTCCTGGGCGCACGCGTCGGCCAACCAGCGCCGATCGGTATCGGTGCGACGGAACAGCTCGACGGTGTCGGCGACCTTCGGCAGGACGGCGTGGCCGGCCACCAGGTCACCGAAATGCTCCGACAGCGGAGTCTGTGGCGATGGGCGACCCATCACCGAGCCCAGGGCCGAATCCGGCCGCTGTCCGGGAATGCGCGGATCCAGCACCAGCACCGGCGGCCGTCCGAGGCGGTCCTGCCAACGGGCCGGGGTGCGCGGTGCGTGAACGATGTTGGGCGGCACCGCCATCAGCACGTCCACCAACTCCATCAACCGGAAGCCGTCGGGGCCCGGCATCGCCAGCTGCCCCCAGGGCACCCGGCCCAACCGCGGGCTCGGCGTCACGAACAGGACGGGCCGCACGTCGGCGACGCAGTCGGCCAGTAGCTGCCAGCCGGCGATCCCGATCAGGTGCGAGCCCAGCAACCGGGCCAGGTCGAGTTCCGCCTCGGCGGTGGCGAACGCGCCTGTGGTCACGGCCCGTTCAATCGCGTCGCCGTGGGTTTCGGTACCGATCGGGTCCGGCAGCGCAGGGTTGAGAACGGCCTCCACCGCCTGCATGTGCGGTTCCTCTATCACCCAGGTGACCGAACGTTGCGGCTCCCCGACCACACGCAGGCTCACATAGGTCGCGATACCGACATCGGCGAACCGCAGTACCAGAGTGTCGGTCATGGCCACGTCGTCCATTCCCCACCGGGCGCGGTGACGTCCTGTCCGTACCGCTGCAGCGCCAGCTCCCGGTAGTGGCTCATGATCGGGCCCGAACTCGGATCCATCCGCAGCGGGGGCAACGGTCCGAGCCGCGTCAGCTCGCCTTCGCCGCCGACCGGCCCTGCAGCGGCCGCAACAGCGAGTTGCGGCGCGAGTTCGGCTTCGACCGGAACCACAGCCGTGGCGGTTCCGGTCCAATCTGCGACCGGACCCGGCCCAGCTGCCGGATCTGTACTGAAGGTTCCTCGCGCGCTGTGGTATTCGACCAGTTCACACGTCAGATCGATATTGTCCGATTCCCAGGCCACAGCGAACGCCCCCGCCAACAACGGAGCCGAGACGCCGCTCGCCCAGCGGGCCCTGGCTCCGGCGTCGGTGATCGTGTAGCGCACCGAATCGACTGCCAGCGCGGCGGGAACCAACAGAGCGGCGGCCCGGTCGAGCTTGACCATCGCACGGCGGTACTCCGGCGTGCCCGGGGCGCAGTCGACCACGCCGACCCCCGCCGCGTACCGGGCCTCGACCTGGTTCCAGTCCTGGCCGGGCTCGCCGACGCCGTCGAAACCCATCTCGACGAGCGCATCGGCCCGCCAGATGTTTCCGAGGTGCGCATCGAGCCGGGCGTACTGCAGCCAGCTGTGTCGCGGCGACGCGTCCAGGAACTGCCTGGCCTGCTCCACCAGTTGTACCGCCTCCTCGAAGGCGCCACGGAAGATGGCGATCCAGCTGCGTTGCAACAGGATCCGGTGAATGTGGAGCGGCTTGCCCAGCTCCCGCCAGTGCCGCTCGGCGTGCTCCCAACATTCATCGGCTTCCTTCAGGCGACCGAGTCCCAACCGGATCAGTCCGAAATACAGCCAGCTCCGGGAGACGTCGTGGGCGCGGGCATGTTCGGCGATCACCGGGTAGGCCGCGGTGACCAGGTCCTGGGTCTCCGCGTAACGACCGGCCGACCAGGCCGAGGCCCCTCGCTCGAGCTGGGCGCGGGCGGTGGCGAGCCTCCAGTCGCGGGCCTCCGCGCGGGCACCGGCCCGGCGCAACCACGGTTCGGCCTCGTCGAGCCGGCCGGACTCGATGCAGAACCGGCCGTAACCCAGTGCGCCGGTGACGAAAAGGGAATCGGTCTCGGCGTCGTCGGCACCGGGCCCGGCATTCTGGAGTACGTCGAGCACCTCGGCCCACACCGGTACCGATGCCGCATACAGGTCATCGTCGCAAAGACCGCTCGCGATCAGAATTCTGGTGTGGCAGATCAGGTTACGGTGCTCGGACAGCAAGTCACCATAATTCCCGGGGACTTCGATCAGCGCCGCCAGATGCGCTGCGGCATCGTCATGATCGCCACGAGCCGCGGCGAGTCCGGCAGCGAGAAACTCGACGCGCCGGGTATACCGGCAGATCAGGTGATCGATGTCGTGGTCGGACATGGTGACCTCGGCCGCGAGGTCGGGGCGTTGCCCCGACCGGATCGCGACGTAGATCGCCAGGCAATCGCGGATGCGGGAAATACTCTCAACCACACCCTCATACGCGGTGCGCACCAGGTAGATCTCACCGAGTTGGGCGAACACCTCGAGCGCGTAGTCGTCGCGGTCGGCCTGCTCGATCAGGGGCAGCTGCGACACCAGCAGGTCGCGGGCAGCGACCTCCTCGGCAGACAGCGACAGGTGACGGGCGCGGTCGAGATCGCCGGCGATGGTCACCCCTGCACCATATAAAAGCGGCGGGCGTACCCGGCAGAAGGTCTGCCGGGCACGCCCGCCATGTCGGGAGATCAGCTGCAGGACACCGTGATGGTGAACGGCTTGTTGACCATCCCGGCCATCGGGTTCTTCATGTCGGCGCCCGACGCCTCACCGGTGATGGTGTAGGTGTCCCCGTCGACCTTGACCTCTGCCGAGCCGACCTTGACACCCATCGCCTCGCTGACCGCCAGTGCGCTGCCGTCATAGACCAGGCCGAGCGACTCGACCTTCGGAGTGGCCTCGTCCGTCATCACCACGCCCAGGCCCTGCTGGCCGCCGATCGCGGCGCTTGCCACGTTGATCTTGCCGCCCTGCTTGACACAGGTGACCGAGTTCAGGTCGAGTCCCGCCAGATCGGATCCATCGACCTTGACCTGGGCACTGCTCCCGGAGCTGACCTTGGTGTCGGTCGCCGACGCGGCCGGCTTGTCCGCGGGCTTGTCGGCCGCCTTGTCGTTCGAGCAACCCACCAGCACCGCACCGGTAGCGAGCAGTCCCATGGCGCCTGCGATAACTCGATTCATGGTCATTGCGTCTTCCCCTTCGTTCCGCGTTGCCCCGATGGCTCCGTCGTGTCCTGAAGTCTTGGCGGGGCCACGTGCTACCGATCCCAAGAAATGTCAGTTCCCGCAGGTAACGTGGGTTTCGTGACGAAGGACCCAGAGCAGCCGGATCAACCCGAAAAAGCCCAGGAGCCCGATGTGGTGGAGGGCGAGATCGTTCCCGCAGCCCCCCGCACGGGCCCGCTGCCCGGGCCTGTCCCAGGGCCGGTTTCTGAGCCGGCCGACACCGGCTACACCGCCGCCGGGGTACCGACGTTCGACGCGGTCCGCGAGAAGATCGAGACCCGGTACGGCACCGCAATCGGGGCGTCAGAGTTGGCCGCCGAGACCCCTGAGGGCCGCTCGATCGAGGAGCAGTACGAGAAGCGCCAGCAGGCTGCTGCCGAGCGCCTACAGCAGATCCGCGAGTCCATGCACAAGACGGACGACGCCTGATCCGTGCGGACGTTCACACTCGCCGAGCGCCGGGCTCGGCTGGCCCGGCGTCATTTCCTGAGCCGGCCGGCCTCCTCGGTCATGGACATCGCGGGATCCTTCGTCGGCCTGCATGCCACTGATCCATCGACCCCGTACCTGTCCCTGTGGGCGCGGCTGCCCGGTTTCACCGCCGACGATCTGGACGGCGAGCTTTATCGCCGACGCACAATCCTCAAGCACCTCGCGATGCGCCGCACGCTGTGGATCGTGCGCGCCGGGGACCTGCCGCTGGTGCAGGCCGGGGCCAGCGACCGGGTGGCCGGAAACGAGCAGCGGAAGCTCATCGCCGATGTGGAGAAGGCCGGGGTGGCCGTCGACGGCGCCCACTGGCTGGACACTGCGTGCCAGGCCGTACTGGCCCACCTGCACGAGCACGGGCCCACCCCTGCGGCACAGCTGCGCACCGCACTGCCCGAACTCTCAGGCAGCTACAACCCGGCACCGGGAAAGCACTATGGCGGTGACACTCCGCTTTCCCCAAGGGTTTTGACGGTGCTCGGGGTGCGCGGCGAGATCGTACGTGGCCCCAACGACGGCACCTGGACCACGTCGCGGCCGCGCTGGACCGTCACGTCCGAGTGGCTCGGGACTTCAGTGCCGCCGGCCGAGCCCGACCATGCCCGTGCCGAGCTGGTGCGGACCTGGCTGGGGACGTTCGGCCCGGCCACGGTCACCGACATCAAGTGGTGGTTCGGCAACACCCTGACCTGGGCCCGCCACGCGTTGCGCGATATCGGTGCCGTCGAGGTGGACTTGGAAGCCGCTCCCGACGCCGTGGGTTATGTACTGCCGGATGACCTCGACGTAGAGCCGGAGCCCGAGCCGTGGGCGGCCCTGCTGCCTGGTCTGGATGTCACCACCATGGGCTGGTTCGACCGCGACTGGTACCTGGGCGATCACCGCCGCCAGGTGTTCGACACCAACGGCAACGCCGGGCCCACAGCGTGGTGGAACGGCCGGATCGTGGGCGGCTGGGGTCAGGACACCGACGGTCGGATCGAGTTGCACCTGCTCGAGGAGATCGGCCGTGACGGCACCCGCGCGTTGCAGCAGCGCGCCGACGCGCTGACCGAATGGCTCGCCGGGGTGCGAACCAAACCCCGGTTCCCGTCGCCGCTGTCGAAGCGCTGATGCGCATCGCGGGTTGGGCGCTGTTGACTCTGACCGGATTCGCCGTCGTCGGTCAGCTCTACGGGGCGAGTTTTCCCGGCGATCCATCCGACATTTTCTATGTCGCCACGCTGGCATCGATCCCGCTGTTGGTGATCTGGTGCGTCGTCGGTGTCGCACTGCGGCGCACGGCCGGCCGCCGGGACTGGGCGGTGATGCTGGCAAGTCCCGCGCTGGTGATCGCGGGCATCGCGCTGATCTGCACAAACGTTCCACTGCAACTGCATTGGCGGATGGCGCAGCCATCGTTCGAGCGGGCTCTGCAGGCTTTCAACCAGGATGCCACCTTCGGTAAACACCCCGGCCATATCGCCGGCTACCCCATCGAGTACATCTCGGGCCGGTCCGACAACTTCGTCGACTTCACCTACCGCGACGACCAGAACGGTTGGAACGGCTTCGCCTACAGCGCCGACGGCAGCGCGCCACAGACCGAACACAAGTCATCGGGCGACTACGTCATCAGCTGGACGAAACGGCTTGGCCCGCACTGGTTTGCGTTCCAGAGCTACCACACCTTTGGGTGACCGATTCGGTCGCCGCTGACGAAAAGCTAACGCCGCGTGCGCATCACCCTCGACTCGTCCCATACCGGGTCGGTCGATTCATAGACGAAGCCATCGGCCCCGAACACCAGGAAGCGGTCGAACGATCGGGCAAACCAACGGTCATGGGTGACCGCGACCACCGTACCCGCGTAAGCGGCAAGTCCGTCCTGTAGCGCCTCGGCGCTGGCAAGATCGAGGTTGTCGGTCGGTTCGTCGAGCAGCAGAAGTGTCGCGCCACCGAGTTCGAGTAGCAGGATCTGCAGCCGGGCCTGCTGACCTCCCGAAAGTGTTTCGAACGGCTGTTCCGCACAGGCCTGCAGCTCGTAGCGAGCCAGGGCGCTCATCGCTTCGGTGCGCAGCCTGGCGTGCTCGACCATCACGATCTCGCACGGTGTTCGGCCGGCGAGATCCGGGCGTGCGTGCGTTTGAGCGAACAGTCCCGGTGACACCCTGGCACCGAGTTGCGCGAGACCGCTGTGCGCCACGGGCTCGGCGGTGGTGGCACCACGAGGCAATTCATCGGCCACCGCGGTCAGCAATCGCAGGAAGTGCGATTTGCCAGAACCATTGGAACCCAGCACCGCAACGCGCTCACCGTAAAAGATTTCCAGGTCGAATGGCTGCATCAGACCGGTCAATTCGAGGCTGTCGCAGACGACCGCACGCTTACCGGTACGGCCGCCCCGCAACCGCATCTTGATGTCCTGGTCACGCGGCGGCACCTCGGGTGGACCGGCCTCTTCGAACCTGCGCAGCCGTGTCAGCGCGGCCTGATACCGCGACGCCATACCGTCGTTGTACGCGGCCTTCTGGCGCAGCTCGACGACGAGCGTCTTGAGCTTGGCGTGCTCCTCATCCCATCGTCGTCGCAGTTCTTCGAGACGTTCGTTGCGGTCCCGGCGGGCCTGCGCATAACCATCGAACCCGCCACCGTGGATCCAGACGTGCCGCGATTCGACCGTGACGATCCGTTCCGCGGTGCGGTTGAGGAGCTCTCGGTCGTGGCTGACCATGAGGATCGTCTTGGTCGTCTCGCCCAGGCGCTGTTCCAACCACTGCTTGCCCGGCACGTCGAGATAGTTGTCCGGCTCGTCCAGCAGTAACACCTCGTCGGGTCCGCGGAGCAGCGCCTCGAGCACCAGTCGTTTCTGTTCGCCGCCCGACAGCGTGTTGACCAGGCGCCAGCGACAGGACTCGTAGGACATCCCGAGCGCGGCGATACAGCAGGCGTCCCAGAGAATTTCGGCATCGTATCCACCGGCGTCGCCCCAGCCGGCGAGCGCGTTGGCGTAGCGCATCTGGCTGGATTCGTCGTCACGCTCCATCAGTGCGAGCTCGGCCGCATCCACGTCGACCGCGGCGGCCCGCAGGCGAGGCGGCGCGACCGACAACAGCAGTTCGTGGACCGACGTCGAATCACGGATGCCGCCGATGAATTGGCGCATCACGCCCAGGCCACCGCTGTGCGCGACCGTGCCCTGCTGGGGTACCAGGTCGCTCGAAATCAACCGCAGCAGTGTGGTTTTGCCGGCGCCATTGGGACCGACAAGTGCCGCCGTGGCACCGTCGGCGATCCGGAACGAGACATCGTCGAGGAGCTGCCGACCGTCCGGCAGCGTATGGCTGATGTGTGCGACCTCAACGTGGCCCATACGTGCCAGTCTCCAGAACCGCACCGGCCCGGTGCAACCGAATTAGCGGCTGCACCGGGTCGATCAAGCACTGACCTTGCGCCGCTTGGGTTTCGGCGCGGGCACCTCGACCAGCTCGGCGAGGAACTGGCCGGTGTAGCTGTCCGGTTTCGCCGCCACATCCTCGGGCGTGCCCTGCGCGACGACGGTGCCGCCGCCGGCCCCACCCTCGGGACCCATGTCCACGATCCAGTCCGAGGTCTTGATCACGTCGAGGTTGTGCTCGATGACGATCACCGTATTGCCTTTGTCGACAAGGCCGTTGATCACCTTGAGCAGCTTGCGGATGTCCTCGAAGTGCAGGCCCGTCGTCGGCTCGTCGAGGATGTAGACCGTGCGCCCGGTGGACCGCTTCTGCAGCTCGGCGGCCAGCTTGACGCGTTGCGCCTCACCACCGGACAGTGTCGGCGCCGGTTGCCCGAGCCGGACATAGCCCAGACCGACGTCGACGAGGGTCTTGAGGTACCGGTGGATCGAGCTGATCGGCTCGAAGAACTCGGTGGCGTCCTCGATCGACATGTCCAACACCTCGGCGATGGTCTTGCCCTTGTAGTGCACCTCAAGGGTTTCCCGGTTGTACCGGGCGCCCTGGCACACCTCGCACGGCACATAGACGTCGGGCAGGAAGTTCATCTCGATCTTGATGGTGCCGTCACCCGAGCAAGCCTCACACCGGCCGCCCTTGACGTTGAACGAGAAGCGGCCCGGTTGATAGCCGCGGACCTTGGCCTCGGTGGTGGCGGCGAACAGTGACCGGATCTTGTCGAACACCCCGGTGTAGGTGGCCGCGTTGGACCGCGGAGTGCGGCCGATCGGTGACTGGTCGACGCGGACCAGCTTGTCCAGCTGGTCGAGCCCGTTGACCCGGGTGTGCCGGCCCGGCACCTGCCTGGCCTTGTTCAACTTGTTGGCCATCACCGTGGCCAGGATGTCGTTGACCAGAGTCGACTTGCCCGAGCCCGAGACCCCGGTGACCGAGGTGAGCACGCCGAGCGGGAACGCGACGTCGATCTCCTTGAGGTTGTTCTCCCGCGCCCCCACCACCGTGACCTGACGACGCTTGTCGGTAGGCCGCCGGATCGCCGGGACCTCGATGCTCTCCTTTCCGGAAAGGTAAGCGCCCGTGATGGATTCGGGATTGACCAGCAGGTCCTGATAGGTGCCGCTGTGCACGATCCGGCCACCGTGTTCACCGGCCGCGGGGCCGATGTCGACCACCCAGTCGGCGTGCGCGATCGTGTCCAGGTCGTGTTCCACGACGATCAGCGTGTTGCCCAGGTCGCGCAACCGCACCAGGGTGTCGATCAGCCTGCGATTGTCACGCTGATGCAGGCCGATGGACGGCTCGTCGAGCACGTAGAGCACCCCGACCAGCCCGGAGCCGATCTGTGTGGCCAGCCGGATGCGCTGGGCCTCACCGCCGGACAGCGTCGCGGCCGCGCGCGACAGCGACAGGTAGTCCAGCCCGACATCGAGCAGGAACCCGAGCCGCGACTGGATCTCCTTGAGCACCTGCCCGGCGATGGCCTGCTCGCGATGGCCGAGCGTCAATGCGTTGAGGAAGTCCGCGCAGTCCGCGATCGACAGCTCGGCCACCTGGGCGATGGATTTGGCGCCGAACTGACCCGCGGCCATCGTCACCGCGAGGATCTCGGGCTTGAGCCGCGTGCCGTTGCACTCCGGGCACGGGATGTCGCGCATGAAGCCCTCGTAGCGTTCCTTCATCTGCTCCGAGTCGGTCTGCTCCATGCGCCGCTGCAGGAACGCCATCACGCCCTCGAAATCGGCGTAGTAGGACCGGGTGCGGCCGTAGCGGTTCTTGTACTTGACGTGGACCTGGTGATCAGAGCCTTCCAGGATCGCCTTGCGCGCCTTGGCCGGCAGCTTCTTCCACGGGGTGTCGACGTCGAACCCGAGCTGATCACCCAGCCCGGACAACATCCGGGTGAAGTACTCGGCGCTCTGCCCGACGGCCCACGGCGCGATGGCCCCTTCGGCCAGCGTCAGGTCCGGGTCGGGCACGACCAGGTCAGAGTCGACCTCCTTGCGGACCCCCAGCCCTGTGCACTCCGGGCAGGCGCCATAGGGCGAGTTGAACGAGAACGACCGCGGTTCAAGATCATCCACGGCCAACGGGTGGCCGTTGGGGCAGGCCAGCTTCTCGGAGAAGCGCTGTTCACGATGGGGATGGTCGTCGTCACGGTCGACGAATTCGAGCACCACGATCCCGTCGGCCAGGTTCAGCGCGGTCTCCACCGAATCGGTGAGCCGCTGCTTGGAGCTGGCCTTGACCGTCAACCGGTCGACGACCACCTCGATGTCGTGCTTTTCCTGCTTCTTGAGCTTGGGCGGATCGGTCAGCGGGTGCACCACGCCGTCCACCCGCACCCGGCTGTAACCCTGCGTGTTGAGCTTGTCGAACAGGTCGACGAACTCACCCTTGCGGGTGCGGACCACCGGGGCCAGCACCTGGAATCGCAGGCCCTCGTCCATGGCCAGGACCTGGTCCACGATCTGCTGTGGGGTCTGCCGGGCTATCCGCTCACCACACACCGGGCAGTGCGGGGTGCCCGCGCGGGCGTACAGCAGACGCAGGTAGTCGTAGACCTCGGTGATGGTGCCCACGGTCGAGCGGGGGTTGCGGTTGGTCGACTTCTGGTCGATCGACACCGCGGGCGACAGGCCCTCGATGAAATCGACGTCCGGCTTGTCCATCTGCCCCAGGAACTGGCGGGCGTACGCCGACAGCGACTCGACGTAGCGGCGCTGGCCCTCGGCGAAGATGGTGTCGAACGCCAGCGAGGACTTGCCGGACCCGGACAGGCCGGTGAACACGATCAGCGCATCACGCGGCAGATCGAGGTCGACTCCTCGCAGATTGTGCTCGCGGGCACCCTTCACGATCAGGCGGTCAGCCACGCGTTTCCTTTCCCACGACAGACTTCACGCCCATGCTATGTGCGACCACCGACAAGCCCGATACGGTGGCGCTATGACCAGCCCTCACATCGCGGTTGACGACACGTACACCGGTCACCAGGAGCCAGGCACCGCCGCCCGGCGCACCCTCCCGAACGCCTCGATCATCAAGGTGTCAGTGGGCCCCATGGACAACAACGCCTACCTCGTGACCTGCACGTCCACCGGGGAGACCCTGCTCATCGACGCCGCAAACGACGCTGAGGTGCTCCTGGACGTGATCAAGCAGCAGGCACCCAAGCTGTCCCTGATCGTCACCAGCCACCAGCACTTCGACCACTGGCAGGCGCTGGCGACTGTGGCAGAGGTCACCGGGGCACCGACGGCCGCGCATGCACTCGACGCCGAACCGTTGCCGGTCACCCCGGACCGGATCCTGGCCGACGGGGACACCGTGCGGATCGGCGACCTCACGTTCGACGTGATCCACCTACAGGGCCACACCGAGGGTTCGGTCGCGCTGGCGCTCAAGGCGCCCGACGGTGTCACACACCTGTTCACCGGTGACTGCCTGTTTCCCGGCGGTGTCGGCAAGACCTGGCAGCCCGGTGACTTCGAGCGCCTACTGGGTGATGTGAGCGCCAAGGTGTTCGACGTCTACGACGACCGCACCGTCGTATACCCCGGCCATGGCGATGACACCACGCTCGGCGCCGAACGTCCCCACCTCGGGGAGTGGCGCGAGCGCGGTTGGTAGTCAGTCAGCGGGTGTGGCTCAGCTGGTGTGGACGATGAGCACGTCGGTCTTCGACCGCCGTGCCACGTTCGCGGGCACCGAGCCCAGCAGCCGGCCGGCGATCGTGCTCAGGCCGACATTGCCGACAACCAGCAGATCCGCCTGGACGTCCTCAGCCAACTCGACGAGGGCGTCGACCGGAGCGCCGACGACGGGCCGCTCCTCGATGTCCGTGGCGCCGGCGGCCTTCGCACGGTCGGTCGCCTCGCGCAGGATGGCGTAGATCGGCGCATTGCCGGCCATCTTGTAGCCCTCGTCCTTGAGCACATCGGCGGCACGCTGATCTTCGCTCTGGGGGAAGTACGCGGTTGCCACGATCAGTTTGGCATTCGAGCCGGCGGCAATCTGACCGGCGCGGTCGACTGCACGCAACGACGAATCAGATCCGTCCGTGCCGACCACCACGGTTCGATACGCGCTCATCAATACCCTCCCACTGTCAGTTGCAACGCCACCCGAGACAGTAACCCGTCGCCCGCTGACCAGGGGTGCGAATCACGACACCCATACGGACAACCGACAACTGGACCCACTTTTGGCGTCCCGAACGGCGAATCGGCACTGATGTTAACCCTCGGGACCGCAAAAACGATGCTGACCGTGACGTAGTCGACGCCGATCGAATCAGGGTTGCCGTCAGGACGATTCGCCGCACGTAGTGACCCAGCTCATCTACACCGCATGCGGTGGGCAATAGTGCTGTCGGAGAGAGCGAGTCGGGCGCCTCAGGTTACTGTTTGCCATGGGTTGAGGGGGTGGCACGGTCGCTGACGTGGATTTATCGCTGAATGAGCACGCCGAGGGCGCGGGCGGGCGAGTCGATCGACAAGCCCGCTTCGACGCCGTGGCGGTGGCCGCATTTGCGGTCGTGCTGAGTGCCGCGGGGGCGGCCCGTCCGTCACTGTGGTTCGACGAGGCCGCCACCATCTCGGCTGCTACCCGATCGGTTTCCCAGCTATGGGACCTGCTCGGCCATATCGATGCCGTGCACGGCCTTTATTACCTCGGTATGCATGGTTGGTTCACCGTTTTCCCGGTAACCGAGTTCTGGTCCCGGTTCTCCAGCTGCCTGGCCGTCGGTGGTGCGGCAAGCGGAGTGGTGGTACTCGGCCGGCAGTTCTGCGATCGAACGTTATCGGTCTGTGCCGGAGTTCTTTTCGCGATGCTGCCAAGGATCACGTGGGCCGGTATCGAAGCTCGTTCCTATTCGTGGTCGACGCTGGCGGCGGTGTGGCTGACGGTACTGCTGGTCGTCGCGATCCGGCGCGACCGCCCTGCACTGTGGGTGTCATACGGTGCGCTGCTGACGGTTTCGACGGTGCTGAACATCTTCGTGGTGTTGATGGTGGTTCCACACGCGGTTGCCGTCGCAGTGCTCTGCGACCGTCGTCGCACTCGAACGGCCTGGGCCGCGGTCGCCACAGCTGCAGTGCTGGTCGTGGTTCCGTTCGTGTTGTGGTGCCGTTCGCAGAGCTTTCAAGTCGGCTGGATCTCACCGCTAGGTCTGCACACCGTCACTGAGGTCGTCTTGGAGCAGTACTTCGACCACAGCGTGGCATTCGCGCTCCTGGCGGCCGCCGTTCTGAGCGCACCCCTGCTGGTTCGACGGCTGCGGCCCACCGGTGAGGGCACCCGGCGGCTGATGGTCGTGGCCGCGGCGTGGGTGGTTGCGCCGACCGCAGCTCTGTTGGCGTATTCAGCTGCGGCCCAACCGCTTTACTACCCGCGGTACCTCAGCTTCACCACGCCGGCGATGGCGCTGCTGCTCGCCGCATGTGTGGTGGCGGTGGCCCGCAGCCGGGAATGGATCACGGCCACTCTGGCGGTGTTCGCCCTGGCCGCGACACCGAACTACATCACCGTGCAACGCGGCCCATACGCCAAGGAGGGCATGGACTTCAGCCAGGTCGCAGACGTCATCTCGGCGCACTCATCCCCCGGCGACTGCGTGATCTTCGACAACACCACCTCGTGGAAGCCGGGTCCGATCCGCCCCATCACCGCCGCCCGGCCGGCCGCCTATGCCCACCTGGTCGACCCCGGTCGGGGTAAGCCGGCCTGGCAACGAAATCGGTTGTGGGATGCCCACCTCGGGATCTGGGGTGTCGCCGACCAGGTGCGCCGGTGCACCGTGCTGTGGACCGTGTCCGAACGCGACCCTTCGGTGCCCAGCAGGCAGAGCGGCCAACGCCTGGCGCCCGGACCGCGACTGGACCGCGCCCCGGCCTATCAGGTACCCGAAAGCATGGGCTTCCACATCGTCGAACGCTGGCAATTCAACTTCGCCCAGGTGGTCAAGTCCACGCGCTGAGTCAGTCGCGGCGGCGGCCGAAGTACAGCTCCTGGGTCGTCGAGCACACGAGTTCCCCACCGCGGTTGTAGACGGTGGCGCTGGCCAGGCCGCGCCCGTTGACACCGCTGGGTGAAACCTGGTCGGACAGCACCCAATCCGTCAGATCGGCGGGACGGTGGAACCAGACGGCCAGGTCGATCAACGCCGAGAAAACGGTCACGTGGGTGCCACGCCGCGCCGACAGGGTGGAATCCAACAATGCGGTGCCCGAAAAATACGTCAGCAGACAGCTGTTGATGATCGGATCGTCGGTGACCGGTTCGCCCACGCGCCACCACATCCGGGTGCGCTCCGGCGGTTCCGGCAGATCGATCGCCAGCCGCGGGGGCGGGTCGATGTAACGTCGCTCGATCCACTGCGGGCGCACCCAGAACCCGTCGGCCTCGTCGGCAAACGCCTGCAACTGTTCCTCGACCGGGGGCAGGGTTTCGGGATCGGGCACCGCGGGCCGGGGTTGCTGGTAATCCGCGGCGTCCATGGGGACGCTGAACGAGACCAGCGCTTCCAGCAACACCTCGCCACCTTGTCGGCCGATGACCCGGCGGGTGGACAGCGAGCCGCCGTCCCGCAGGTTGTTCACCTCCATCTGCACCGGATACCGGGCGTCCCCGGCGCGCAGCAGATAAACGTGCAGGCTGTGCGGTGATCGGCCGGGCACGGTGCGACTGGCCGCCATCAACGCCTGGGCCGCGATATGCCCACCGACGATGTGATGGCTGGGGTTGTCCCGCTGTTCGGCGACGTAGGTGCCGTCATCCGACTCCACCAGATCGAGGGTGGACAGGACGTCGGCAAGGGGCAGCATGGGCACGGCAGCATTATTCGATGCGGTGTCTTGCTGTTTGCGACGGGGTGGCGATGTGGGTCTCGTCGGCCCCATTGAGCAGTTCAGCGTCAGGGCTCACCGTCTGACCCCAGCTCGGAGACGGAGGCTGCCCACCGCGGCAACCAGACGTTCGGCTCGTGCGGCGAGGTCCGACGGTCTGCACTGAGGTGGGCACGCAACGCGGCCAAGCCGGGGTTCGAGTTCGTCGTGAGCCAGATCAACGAGTGCGGGTAGATCGGTGTCGGGTCGCGCAAGGGTATCCGTCGCAGTCCGTATTGCGCGGGCCAGAAGTAGCGGTCACGTCTACCCACCAGAGTTGCCACACTCGGGTCGTCGCGCAGGCGCTCCAACAAGGCCTCGTCACCGAAATGAGGACCGTGGCTGTCAATCGACAATCCGAATGCTCTCGCAAGGTCGTCATAGAACACAGCCCACTCGGCGCCGGGGACGATACCCGGAATCCAGATTCGGAACCCGCGTAGACAGCTCGGCGTCAGGCTGTCCTCGGCAGCAAGCGAATGTTCGGGCCCCACAAGCACTTCGAGTTCGTGGTCGATGGCGCGAGCGGCCACCACACCACGAGGCAGATCGTCGGACGGCAGGGTGACCGCGCGAAACGAAGCGTCGATCGTTCCCGACTGGACGGCGGACAACGCCCCGGTGAGGTTGTTGTCGAGCAAGGTCACCACTTCGACCCGCACGCTGGGATTCGCGACGTGGAAATCCTGGAATACAACCGACGGTGCGATGCGGCGATGGGTGACGTCAACGCGCAGAACCCGTTTCTGCGACCGGACGGAGTGCCATGCGCGCTCGGCGGCGCGAAGCAACTCACGTGCGTGCGGGAGAAACGACTCTCCGTCGGCAGACAGTCGTACACCGTGGGCAGTGCGTACGAATAATGCGGTGCCCAACGCACGTTCAAGTGCCGCGACGCGTTTCGACACTGCCTGCGGCGTGATGCTCAACTCGTCTGCCGCAACTTGGAATTGGCCTAGTTCAGCCGCAACGACGAAAGTACGCACCCCCTCAACGTCCAACCGTCAGTCCCCACCGTTGGTTGCGTCGTGCGTGCGTGTCAGTTGTTTGATGCTCGACTACGTTCGCTGCTGGGATCTGTCCATGCCTCATCTGACATCTGGCCGCTTGTACATCGACACACCTGAATGGGCTCAAGTGGCCCGACGGATAGAACAGGTCACAACACTCACATCGCGCCTCCATCTGCTGCCGTTCGATGCGGCGGAAGAACGGGCGGCGCTGCTTGCGGAGGTTTTCGGACAACCTCTCTCGGACACCGTCACGCTCTATCCGCCGTTCTTCACCGACAATGGGCTCAACACCGGCTTCGGCGAAAATGTGTTCGTCAACCAGGGATGCAGATTCATGGACCAGGGCGGCATCTGGATCGGCGACGGAACCATGATCGGTCCGAACACCCACCTCATCACCTCCGGACACCCCGTACCGCCTGCAGAACGGCGAGAGTACATCGTGGCTGCGCCGATAGCGCTTGAGGACAACGTGTGGCTCGGCGCCGGTGTCACGATTCTGCCCGGTGTCACCGTGGGCACGAACTCGGTAGTCGGTGCCGGTGCGGTTGTTGCGTCGGACGTTCCACCCGACACGCTCGTCACGGGACCGGCCGCCGCAACCAGGAAGCAGTGGGGAGACTGACTTCCCTATCCGGAGCCATGCCGAGCCGTCGAAACTGACGACACGGCACGGCTCCGAACGGATCCCAGAGCGAGTGACGGGATTCGAACCCGTGTAAACGGCTTTGCAGGCCGCTTCCTAGCCACTCAGACACACCCGCATCGATTGGCTACTGTGCCAGGCACTCCGGCGCCCGCCCATAGTTTCGATCTCAATGATCACTAACCGTCGGCGTCCCCCACCGGCCTGCCGACCACTGCCCCGCCCTGGGGCCATAAGGCCGGTGAGTCCTCCCACGGTTCCTGCCGTCCGTACGGGGTGAGGTCGAGGAAGGGATATCCCACCGCGGTGTGGTCGAGGCCGCGCGCGAAGGCCGAGTAGGTGTGGAAGACGTCGTCGCCCCGGCGCAGGAAGACGCTGGCGCCCGGCCAGTCACCACGGAGGTCGTCGTCGCTGAAACCGTCGGCGCGCAACTCGTCGGCGGACTTGTAGTTGTATTCGATCGGCGCACGGGCCAGGTCGAGCGTCACGTGATAGTCGTAGGTGAAGTCGCCGTCGCGCGACGAGTACCACGGGAACGTCCAACCGTGTTTGTCCCGGTAAGTGGCAATGCTCGCGTACGGCGCCCTGGACACGCAGGCGAAGGTGACGTCCTTGCAATGCAGCAGAGCCCGGTCCTGCTCGGTGAACGTGAGATCGGCCGCGGCCGTGCAACTCGGACAACCCTGATCGATCGCGTCGATCCACATGAAGTGATGGATGTAGAGCTGGCTGCGACCCTCGAACAAGTCGACCAGTCGCACTTCGCCGTCAGGCGCTTCGAAGGTGTAGTCCTTCTCCACCTTCACCATCGGCAGCCGGCGCCGCTGAGCGTTGACGGCGTCGCGCAGGTGTGTCACCTCGCGTTCAGCGGCCAGTAGTTTCTTGCGTGCCTCGAGCCACTCGTCCCGAGTGACGACGTCTGGGTAGGCATTGAGTGTGAGCGGCATGAATCACTCCTTGAATCGGTCCTATACGAGTGAGACCCACGGCGCCGGCGAAACTCATCGCGCACGGCCGCGACGGCTAGTGGGCCCTACGACCGGACCGGAACGAGGCCACCGCGCCGAGCGCGGCGAGGACCGCGAACACGGCGAACAGCCAACGCGCTGCGGCCGAATCTCCGGTATCGCGGAGGTTGACGACGACGCCGGCCAAGCCCGCACCGAACGCCCCACAGATGAGTTGCACGGTGTTGATCGCCGCCGCGGCCGCCGGCCCCTCATCTGGATCATCCACGCTGCTCATCGCCCACGCGGACAGATGGGGCCAGGCGATACCGATACCGGTGCCGGTGACCACCAGCGCCGCCGCCCACATGGCCACCAGCCACGGCGCCATCCCGTCCCGGATCAACACCGCCCCGGCCGCCAGGCCGATCGCCATCACGACGGGCGCGAACGCCACCGTGCGCACGATCACCCGCCGGTTCTGCAGCGACGCACTCACGATCTCCCCCGCCGTCCAGCCCACCGAGAGCACCGCAGCGAAGAATCCGGCCATCACGGGCGTCAGGTGCGCCAGCCATTGACCGAACAGCGGCACGTACATGTCGACCATGGTCGCGGCCATCAACACGCCGAGGCTCAGGTAGATCCACTTGAGCGGACCCGGGCCGAATGTGCTGGGCGGCAAGACCGATGCCCCGGCGCGACGGTCGACGAACAGGAACCGGGCCACCAGCACCACCCCGAGCACGAGCAGTGCTGCCGTGGCCCGCCAGTCGTGCGGGATACCGGCCACGCTCACCGCCATTGCCGCCGCGCCCAACAAGGTCAGCGACCGCACCGGAATGCCGGGTGTCGGGGCCGATGCTGCACCGTTGCGGCCGGGAAGCGCGACGGGTACCAGAGCGGCCATGGCGACCGTCAGCACAACGAGCACGCCGAAGGCCCACCGCCAGTGCCCGAATTGCGCGAACAGCCCGCCCGCCGCCGGGCCGATCACGGTGCCGACCCCCCACATCGCCGATACCAGCGCAGAGGCCTTGGTCCACAACGTATTCGGCAGCGCGGTGTTGATCACCGCATACCCCAGGCCGGCCAGCAGGCCGCCGGCGAAGCCCTGCACAGTGCGCCCGGCGAGCAGCACCTCCATGCTCGGCGCCAGCGCGCAGCCCAGGCTTCCGGCACCGAACACCGTGAGCCCCAACAGATATGCCCTCCGGGGCCCCACACGCATCAGCGTCGAATGGACCGTGGTGGCGGCGATCACCGAGGCGACCAGGTACACCGTCGTCACCCAGGCGTAGAACCGCTGACCGCCGATGTCGGCCACCGCACTGGGAAGCAGGCTGATCGTCAGGAATTCGTTGGTGGCATACAGCAGCACACCGCCGGCCAACACGGTCGAGGCGCCCAGATGACGGGCACCCAACAATTGCCGCCAGGTCCCGGTCTCGGGCGTCACGGTATCGGTCACATCGACGACGCTAGAAGCTGAACCGCTGTTGAGGTCAACCCGGGGTGGTGCCGAGCTTCCTCATCGACGCATCACCCCGTGGTAGGAGCGTCGAAATGCCACTTGTCAGACCTTGGAGCGATCCGTCGCGGGGCTGCCTGGTCCTACCGTCGCGCCATGACCAGCCAACGAAGCGTGGACGTGGTGCCACGGATAGCGGCCCTCGACGTCCTCCGCGGCTTCGCACTGGGCGGAATACTCATCGTGAACATCGCGGTGATGTCGAATCCCTCCGGGCTTTCCGCAGGGCCCGTCCGCACCTTGCTGACCGCGTTCTTCTTCGACAAGTTCTACGTTCTGTTCTCATTTCTGTTCGGCTACTCGCTGACTCTGCAATTTCGCTCGGCCGAACGCGACGGCGCCGACGCTCGACTGCGTACGCTGCGCCGCTGTCTGGCGTTGATGGCTATCGGCCTGGTCCACATCGCTTTCTTCTTCGACGGCGACGTACTGTTCGGCTACGGGATCCTCGGATTGATCCTGTTGACTCTGAACAGAATTCGACCCGCAAGGGCGATCCGGTGCGCTGTGATCCTGTATGGAACCTTCGCCCTCGCGCTGACCGTGCACGGCATGTTCGCACCGTCGGCTGAAGTCGTCGACGATCGTGCGGCCGCGAGCCTCCGAGCGGGCTGGCTCACCGCCGCGTCCTATCGGTGGGAGGCCTTCTTCGAGCGGTTCGACCTGTTTCTGATCTTCGGGCTCCTCAACGTCCTGCCTTTGTTCCTCGTGGGCTTCGCCGCCGGTAAGGCTCGACTCCTCGAGACGCCGGACAGATATCTGCCGCTGTTACGCAGGTTTCAATGGATCGGATTCGGCATCGCCGCACCGGTCTCACTGCTGATGGCGATCGTGGACAAGCCACAACTGGCCGGGGTCACCGCACTTCTCGATCTCCCGCTCGCCGCAGCGTATGCGGCGACGATCCTTCGGCTCGCTCACCACAGCCCCAGGCTGGTTGGTACTTTCGGGGCGGCGGGGAAGTTCGCGGCCACCAACTACATATGCCAATCGGTGATCGCCTCGGTGATCTTCACCGGATACGGCTTCGCCCTGGTCGGGCAACTGACGAACTGGCAGGTGCTGGTCATCGCGGCGGCTGTCTACGGCCTTCAGCTCATCGGTAGCCGGATGTGGGCGCGTCGACACCGATACGGTCCGATCGAATGGGCACTCCGCCGGGTCACCTATGGTCGCCGCGCGACGTGGCCCAGGCACTGAGAACAGGCCGGGCGATTCATCCCAGAGTATGAGGACACACGGGTCCGCACTTCCTACAGTCCTAGGTGTGGCAAGCATGAAGCGATCACGCCTCGATCGGATACTCAGCGCGATCGTGTACGCGGTGTCGACGTTTCTGTTCGTCATGGCCTGGTCGACTGTTGATGCAACCTATGCGGTGTCATCTGGTGTCCAACCTGTCATTGCCGCCCTGGCAGCACTTCCGCTGGTTGCCATTCGGTCGAATCCCGCTCTCGGTTGGACGATATCGGCAGTGGCCGGGTTGGCGATCCCGCTCGTGTATCCGTCGACCGACGGTGCCTTCCCCTGGCAGATGGTTCATCTGTTGGTGCTGGTGGCCCTGCTGTTCGCAGTGGCCGTCCGTTGCCGCCTTCCAGCGGTCCTGCTGGCCTGGTCGTCGACGTGTCTGCTGCTTCTGGTGAACGCCGCCGGCCAGACAGGTGCGGGTTTCGCCGGCGGGATCACCGTGGTCGTGCTGATCGGGTTGCTGATTCGCGGACTGTTGGTGTCTCGACGACAGCTCGCCAGTCAGCGCCGGACCAACGAGCTGGAGCGAGCACGCCGCTCTGTCCTCGAGGAGCGGGCGCGGATCGCACGCGACCTGCACGATGTCATCGCACACCACATGTCGATTGTCGTGGTGCAGGCGCAGAGCGCGCCGTACCGCCTCACCTCGGTCACCGAGGAAACCAAGGTAGAGCTCGACGCGATCGGGGCCAACGTACGCGCCAGCCTCAACGAGATGCGGGCCGTGCTCGGCGTTCTGCGCAGCGACGATGACGCGACAGAACTGAGCCCGCAGCCCGGCGTCGCGGGAGTCACGGAACTGGTCGAAAACAGCCGTCGCGCGGGAGTTGATGTGTCCCTCAACATTTCCGGTGATCCGCCGCCGATCTCCGAGCTGTCCGGCGTCGCCGTCTACCGGATTGTGCAGGAGTCACTTGCCAACGCGGTCCGACATTGCCCCGGCGCACCGGTCACGGTGACGATGGAGCACGGGCCCGACGCCACGGCGGTGACGGTGAGCAATGGGCCGGCTGCAGTGCCGGGATCAAGCGGGAATTCCTCTGGCGGGCACGGTATCGCCGGTATGCGCGAGCGGGCGGCTGCGATGGGTGGCAGTGTTGACGCACAAACCCGGCCCGACGGCGGATTCGAGGTTCGGGCTCATATTCCTGCGGCTATCCGTACGACACCGGGAGCGCTGTGACGCGGACGATCAAGGTCTTCATCGCCGACGATCAGGCAATGGTGCGTCAGGGATTTGGGGCACTGCTGGCTGCACAACCTGATATGAGCGTGATCGGCGATGCACCGAACGGACGCGTCGCTGTCTCCGAAGTGAAACGGCTGCGGCCCGATGTGGTCTTGATGGACGTCCGCATGCCGGAGATGAATGGCCTGGACGCCGCCCGGGAAATCCTGTCGATGACCGTGACGCCGCCGGTGCGAGTGCTCATGCTCACCACATTCGACATCGACGAGTACGTGTACGAAGCGCTCGGCGCCGGCGCCAGCGGATTCCTGTTGAAGGACGCACCCGCCGACGATCTGATCCGCGCGGTGCGAATCGTGGATGCCGGCGACGCGCTCCTCGCGCCGAGCGTCACGCGACGTCTCATCGCCGACATCGCCCAGCGCCGTTCGACACCGCGGCCATGGAGCCGGGAGCTGGCAACACTGACGCCACGGGAACAGGAAGTACTCGAACTCATCGCCAAAGGGCTGTCGAACACGGAGATCGCAGATCGCCTCTTCGTCACGGAACATACGGTGAAGACGCACGTCGGCAACGTGTTTGCGAAACTCTCACTGCGCGACCGCGCCCAGGCCGTGGTAGTCGCCTACGAATCAGGTCTCGTCAACCCGCAGTCGGCCGGCTGATCTCCCGGCGATCATTCGCGCACCCGGCTTGCGGCACTTCCGGATCACTTCAGGCCGGCCGCGTCCATCCCCCGCAATTCCTTCTTCAGGTCCTGGATCTCGTCGCGGATCCGCGCCGCCAGCTCGAACTGTAGATCCCGCGCGGCAGTCATCATCTGCTCGGTCAGATCTTTGATCAGATCGGCCAATTCGGCGCGCGGCATGTTGGCGGTGTCTCGGCCCTCCACGATGCCGGCACTGACCGCGCGCCCGGGTTCACCCTGAGCACGCCGGCCCCGCGAGGCGTTGCGTCCCGAGCCACCGATCTCAACCGACTCAGTATCGTCGGCCTCGCGGTACACCTGGTCGAGGATGTCGGCGATCTTCTTCCGCAGCGGCTGCGGGTCGATCCCGTTGGCCTCGTTGTAGGCGATCTGCTTGGCGCGGCGGCGTTCGGTCTCGTCGATCGCATCCCGCATCGAGTCAGTGATCTTGTCGGCGTACATGTGCACTTCGCCGGACACATTGCGGGCCGCGCGACCGATGGTCTGGATCAGGCTGCGCGTGGAGCGCAGGAAACCTTCCTTGTCGGCATCGAGGATCGCCACCAGCGACACCTCGGGAAGATCCAGACCCTCACGCAGCAGGTTGATACCGACCAGCACGTCGTACTCGCCGAGCCGCAGCTGCCGCAGCAACTCGACCCGTCGCAGCGTGTCGACCTCTGAATGCAGGTACCGGACCTTGATGCCGAGCTCCAACAGATAGTCGGTGAGGTCCTCGGCCATCTTCTTGGTCAGCGTCGTCACCAACACGCGCTCGTCGCGCTCGGTCCGGGCGCGGATCTCGCCGATCAGGTCGTCGATCTGGCCCTTCGTCGGCTTCACCACCACCTGCGGGTCGACCAGACCGGTCGGGCGGATCACCTGCTCGACGAACTCGCCGCCGGCCTGGCTGATCTCGTACGAGCCCGGGGTCGCCGACAGGTACAACGTCTGCCCGATCCGGTCGGCGAACTCCTCCCAGGTCAGCGGCCGGTTGTCGACGGCCGACGGCAGCCGGAAGCCGAAATCCACCAGGTTGCGCTTACGCGACATGTCCCCTTCGTACATGCCGCCGATCTGGGGCACCGTCACGTGGGACTCGTCGATGACCAGCAGGAAGTCCTCGGGGAAGTAGTCGATCAGCGTCGCGGGTGCCGAGCCGGCCGGGCGGGCGTCGATGTGGCGTGAGTAGTTCTCGATGCCCGAGCAGAACCCGACCTGCTTCATCATCTCGACGTCGTAGTTGGTGCGCATCCGCAGCCGCTGGGCCTCCAGCAGCTTGCCCTGCCCCTCCAGCTCGGCCAGCCGCGCCTCAAGCTCGGCCTCGATCGTGGAGATCGCGTGTTCCATCCGTTCTGGGCCCGCCACGTAGTGGGTGGCCGGGAAGATCCGCAGCGAGTCGACCTGGCGGACGATGTCGCCGGTCAGCGGGTGCAGGTAGTACAGCGCCTCGATCTCGTCGCCGAAGAACTCGATGCGCACCGCGAGCTCCTCGTACGACGGGATGATCTCGACGGTGTCCCCACGCACCCGGAACGTGCCACGGGTGAACGCCACGTCGTTGCGGTTGTACTGGACATCCACCAGCAGCCGCAGCAACCCGTCGCGCGGCACCTCCTGACCGACCTCCAGCTCGACCGAACGGTCGAGGTAGGACTGCGGTGTGCCCAGGCCGTAGATGCAGGACACCGAGGCCACCACGACCACGTCGCGCCGGGACAGCAGACTCGACGTCGCCGAGTGCCGCAACCGCTCGACGTCGTCGTTGATCGAGCTGTCCTTCTCGATGTAGGTATCCGTCTGGGCGATGTACGCCTCGGGCTGGTAGTAGTCGTAGTACGAGACGAAGTACTCAACGGCGTTGTGCGGCAACATCTCCCGCAACTCATTGGCAAGCTGGGCAGCCAGCGTCTTGTTCGGTGCCATCACCAGCGTGGGCCGCTGCAGCCGCTCGATCAGCCATGCGGTGGTGGCCGACTTGCCGGTGCCGGTGGCGCCGAGCAGCACGACATCACGCTCGCCGGCCCTGATCCGGCGCTCCAGTTCGTCGATCGCGGCCGGCTGGTCACCGGCCGGGTCGTACTCACTGACCACCTCGAACCGGGCACCGGTGCGGACGATCTCATCGACAGCCCGGTACTCCGAATGCGCGAGCACGGGGTGTTCGGTCGCGAAGGCCATGCTCACCAGCGTAGAACTGCGCACCGA
The DNA here is from genome assembly GCF_055419465.1 of Mycobacterium sp. IDUB_17. Classification (NCBI taxonomy): domain Bacteria; kingdom Bacillati; phylum Actinomycetota; class Actinomycetes; order Mycobacteriales; family Mycobacteriaceae; genus Mycobacterium; species Mycobacterium sp. IDUB_17. The sequence goes on from NZ_JBVAXS010000006.1 coordinate 82,077, forward strand.
CAACTTCCGCCCGCGTTCGCTCCCCGCGTAGGCTTGGCCCATCCACCCGCCCAAACACGAGACATTCGACCTGGTCGCCCGCACGAACACCGACCCAAAAGGCATCGTGCGGGCGGTCGATGTCTACACCGTCGAGCCCTGGGGCCTGTACATGGCCCGGCCGACGCCCGGCCGGGCCCAGTTCCACTACCTGGAATCGTGGCTGCTGCCCTCGCTCGGGCTGCGGGCCACCGTGTTCCATTTCAACCCCGGCCACGAGCGTGACCAGGACTTCTACCTCGACATCGGCAGCTATACCGCCGGCCCGACCAGGTGGCATTCCGAGGACCACTACCTCGACCTGGTGATCCGCACCGGACGCGGCGTCGAGCTGTGCGACGTCGACGAGTTGCTCACCGCGGTGCGGCACGGTCTGCTGAGCCCGGAGATCGGCGAGCAGGCGGTGCAAACCGCGGCCACCGCCATCGAGGGGCTGGCGAGCTGCGGCTATGAGCTAGACCGGTGGCTGTCCGGCAACGGAATGGCCCTCACGTGGCGAGGCGCGTAAGGTCGGGATTCATGAGTTCAGCTAAGTACGTCTGGGGAGCCCTCCCCGCGCTGGCAGGACTGCTCACCGGCGCACTGTTGATTCCCGCTGCGGCACAGGCCGACCCGGAGGCACCGCCTCAGGTCGAGCCGCTGCCCGACCAGCAGCTACACAACGTCACCTACCGCGCCAGGATCGACGGGGTGTCGCGCAACGCGACTATCGCCTACAAGATCGACGACGCCAACATCAACACCGCCGACCCGTCCATGCTGCCGGGCCGGATCTTCGAAGCCACCGGCGTGGTGTCGAATCCGGAGGCGGCCGGAATGGCGGTGCGCATCGACTGGCCGTACTCGGCGAACCTGCACTGCGAGATCCTCGTGGACGACCAGGTGGTCGCCCAGGCCGACACCTTCGTCGCACCGCGGCTGACCCGCCCGAAGGATGATCCCAACTACGGCAGCCTGCCCTGTGGCGCCCCGTTGAACACCCAGGTTCCGGGCAATGTCATCGACACCGCGCCGGCGGGCGCCGCTCCCGCCGATCTGGCGCCGGGAGACACCGCAGTCCCGCCACCCGCGGAACCCGCCCCACCGGCCACCTAGGACCCGACGGCTCAGAACACCGACCAGCCGGCGCGGCGCGCGAACTCCTCGATGGCAGCGACCCCGCCCGCCGAGTTTCCGGCGCTGTCCAGCGGTGGGCTCCACACGCACACCGTGCCACGGCCAGGCATGACCGCCAGCACCCCGCCGCCGATGCCACTCTTGGCCGGCAGGCCGATTCGGTAGGCGATATCGCCTGCCGCCCCGTACATCCCGGACATCAGCAGCACCGCGTTCACTCGACGGACGGTCTCCGGATCCAGCACCGCCGAGCCCCCGTCCCGGTCGGCGAGGAACAGTGCGGCACGCGCCAGAGTCCGCACCGACGCGGTGATCGCGCACTGCGCAAAATACTGCGGCAACAACACATCGATCGGATTGATCAACCGGCCGTGCTCGGCCAGGACATGGGCGATCGCCGAATTTCGGTGATCGGTCGCGGTCTCGGACTGCGCGACCCGAGGGTCCGATGCCGCGACGGTTGGGCCGCCTAGTAGCTCAACCGTCGCGGCCACCGCGTCGCCGCTGTGCATCAGCAGCCGGTCGGTCACCACAAGCGCGCCAGAATTCACGAACGGATTCCGCGGCCGCCACTGGTTGTGCTCGAGGTCGGCGACCGAGCCGTATCCGGCATCCGACGGGCCCCAACCCACCGCAGACCAGGCGTCGGGTTCGTGCCGCAGCAGCGCGCACAGCGCGAACAGCTTCGACAAGCTCTGGATGGAGAACCCGACACCGGATTCGCCGACGTGAGCCTCGGCGCCGTCGACCGTGGCGACGGCCATCGCGAATCTGGTCGCGGAGACCTCCGCCAGGGCGGGCACCTGACGACTCACCGTTCCGGACGACGCGGCTCGGCACCCGTGCATCCGGGCCGCGTGCAGGTGCTCTCGCAGCTGCTGTTCAGAAGCCTGGAACAGTCGCGTCGCGGGCATGCACCACCTCCTGCCCCGGGCTTGCCGGGTGCCGATGAGTTAAATCACTACTTTTTAGACCAAAACGGTCCGCGTCGAAATCCGCTCGTGTAAACGTTATGTCACGCGTCAACACTTTAGGTCTATGGGTCTTGTCTTTAGACCTTTTCGCTCATAGTCTCCCGACAGTCGATTTGAAAGGCAGGTGGTGATGGCAGTCAGCTACGACCAGGGAACCGGAGCATCAGACTCCGCGCCCGGGCAGCGGCCGGCCACGTTGAAACGTGGAGCGATCGGTCTGGCCGGGGTGGTGTTCATGGTGGTCGCGTTCTCCGCGCCCATCACGGCGATGACCGGGAACCTTCCTGTCGCAGTAGGATTCGGCAACGGACTGGGCGCGCCGGGCGGGTTTGTGATCGCCACGATCGTCCTGTCCATCTTCAGCATCGGCTTCGTCGCGCTGGCCCGTCACATCACGGCCGCCGGCGCGTTCTACACCTTCGTGTCCAGGGCCTGGTCCAAGGTTCCCGGCCTGGCCGCCGGCGTCATGCCCATGGTCACCTACATGACCATGGAGGCCGGCCTCGTCGGGATCTTCTCCGCATTCGCGGATCAGGCGTTCACCGCCCAGTTCGGGCTGGACCTGCCGTGGGAGATCTACGCCGTGGTGGCCCTGATCGCCATCGCGGCCCTGTCGCATTTCGACATCTCGGTAGCGGCAAAGGTTCTCGGTGTCGTGCTGGTATGCGAGATCGGCATGCTGACGCTCACCGCCGTCGCCGGGCTGGCCCATCATCCCGACGGCATGAGCTTCACCTCGCTCAGCCCGCTGACCGCACTCAACACGAACGGAGTGGCCGGCGGCGTGGTCGGTCTCGGCCTGCTGATGGCGTTCTGGTCGTGGGTCGGATTCGAATCGACGGCCATCTACGGCGAGGAGTCCAAGGACCCGAAGCGCATCGTGCCGAGGGCCACCATGATCGCCGTGATCGGCATCGGTGTGTTCTACACCTTCATCTCCTGGGGCGTCGTGGTCGGCAACGGTCCGGCCAAAGCAGTCGAACTCGCATCCGGGCCGACTCCGTTCGACCTGCTCTACGCGCCCACCGAACAGTATCTGGGCCCCTGGGCGGTAACGGTTTTCGAGTGGCTGGTGGTCGGCGGGTCGTTCGCCTGCGCCTTGGCCATCCACAACTCCGCGGCCCGCTACCTGTTCGCATTCGGCCGTGACCGTCTGTTCTGGCACCGGCTCGGAGAGGCGCATCCCAAACACGCCTCTCCGTGGATAGCCTCGCTGACCCAGACCGTGTTCGCGGCGGTGCTGGTGGCCATCTGCTCACTCACCCGATCCGATCCCTACGCAGACCTGTTCGTACTGGTGGCGATCCTGGCCACGCTGCTGTTGCTGATCGTGCAGACCATGTGTTCGATCGCGACCGTGATCTACTTCCACGTCAAGAAGCAGCATCCCGAGACGGCCAGCTGGTGGCGGACCCTACTGGCCCCGATCATCGGTGGCCTCGGCATGGTCTACGTGATCTATCTGATGGCCTCGAACATGCAGGCCGCCGCGGGCGCTGCCTCAGATACGTTGTTCTTCAAGGCCATTCCCTATCTCGTCGTAGGGCTGTTCGCCGGGTCGATGGCGGTGGCCCTGTATCTACGCAAGGCCCGTCCGGAGCTGTACGAGCGCATCGGCAGCACCATCTTCGACGATCACGAACCCGCCTGCGAACCGGATTGCCCCCCAGCCCGGTGACGCAGGCGAGCGCTCGGTGCGACCCACCCCTCCATCGGGTCGCACCGAGCGCACCCATTCCTCAGAGAACGGGTCAGCGCTTGAGCCACGACTCGACGGTATGCCGGGTGTCGTTGATGTGGGCCTCCATCCGTGCGGCGGCCAACTCCGGGTCCCGGTTGTCGATCGCCTCGAGGATCGACTCGTGATAGTCGTTGGCGTTGGGTTCCAGGCGTCCGAAGATCGCACCGACCGGCAGCCACATCCTGCGGCGCGCATCCGCGACGGCGTCCAGCAGGCGGTCGTTCTGTGCGGCCTGCGCGATACCGAGGTGAAATGCCGAGTCCAGGGTTTGGAAGTCGGTGGTGTGCTGAGCCGACTGGTCGTCCATCGCGGTCTGCAGTGCGGACTGCATCCCGTTGAGCAGCTTGTAGAGCTCGGTCAGATCGGTGGCACGACGGCGGTCGGCGGCCAGCCGGGTGGCACCGGTCTCGACGATGATTCGGTAGTCAAACGCATCGCGGACCTCACGCTTGTTGCGGCGCATCTCCCGGCGCATCTCAGCCGGGTCGTACACCGGCGCCTGAACGGTGAAGCCACCGCCCCGTCCGCGCCGGACCGCGATCAACCCCTCGCGTTCCAGCACACCGACGGCAGTGCGCACGGTGGTGCGGGAGACGTCGAGCATGTCGGAGAGTTCACGTTCGGTTGGCAACCGGTCACCAGGACGGAACTGCCCGAGCTCCAGGGCCCGGCGCATCTGGTCGACGACCAGCTCATGGGCCGGAATCTGGCGGACCGGACCCAAAGCTGACTTGGTTGCTGACATGCGTACCCCCTTCTGGTGCACCAACGCTACCCCACCACCCCCGGCAGCCGAATGTATTTGCCTTGCCCAATAGACCATTGGATTTTAAAGTCCTAAATACTTGACCTTTAGGCCTTTTGGCATGAAACTTGGTGCAGTCCAGGGCAGCTGACCACTCGAAGGGATCGTGGATTGACTAACAAGGTGATCGTCACGGGCGGCGCCGGCGTGATCGGACAAGCGATCTGCCGACGCCTGCTGCAGAGCGACTATGTGCCCGTGGCAGCGGATCTGAAACCTGCCGTCGACGAACTCGACCTCCACGAGGCGGGCCTCGACGGCGCCCTCGCGGTGGCGATGGATGTTTCCGACCGTGGCAGTGTGGCCGAGGCGGTGGGTTCGGTGATCGCTGAGGGTGAGACAGTGGCCGGTTTGGTGAATTGCGCTGGGATCCTGCGTGATTCGTTTCTCGGTGAGCTTGATGAGGCGAAGCTGGAGCTGATGTTCCAGGTGAACATCGCCGGGATGGCCCGGGTGACCGATGTGGTGGCCCCGCTGCTGACCCGGGGCAGCGCGATCGTCAACATCGGCAGCCTGACGGGCCACTTCGGCCGGTTCCGCGGGGCCTCCGTGTACGGCGCCACCAAAGCCGGCATCGCCGCCTACACGCGTTACCTGGCCGAGGAGCTGGCTCCGCGGGGAATCCGGGTCAACAACATCGCCCCGGGGGTGATCCGCGCCCCGATGAGCCCGTCGATGGCGCGGGTGTCCGGCGGCGAGGAGGTCAGTGCGGGTTACGCGATGCTCAAGCGCATCGGGGAACCCGAGGAGGTGGCCGAGGCGGTCGAGTTCATGCTGTCCCCGCGGGCCTCCTTCATCACCGCCCAGACCCTGCTGGTCGACGGCGGCGTGGTGGCCTGGTGAGCACCGAACTCGACACCACCACCGTGGACGTGGACGCCGCCAACGCCGCGGCCTTCACCCGGCTCGACGAGGCCGATCCCTGGGTGATCGACGTGGCGCCGGCCCGGGAGGTACTGCCCGGCTTTCGCGACAACCTGGTGCTGACCTCGGGTGCGCCGATGCCGTGGTCGGCCTACACCGGCGGGCAGCGCGAGGCCCTGATCGGTGGCGCCCTGTTCGAGGGGCTGGCCACCGACCGCGAGGACGCCATCGCCAAGTTCGACACCGGGGTGATCGAAGTGGGGGCCTGTCACGACTACGCCGCGGTCGGTTCACTGGCCGGCATCTACACCGCGTCCATGCCGGTGTTCGTGGTGGTGAACCGGACCCACGGCAATCTGGGGTTCTGCAACTTCTACGAGGGCAAAGAACCCCGGCGGCTGAACTACGGTTGCTACGACGACGGGGTGCGCGACCGGCTTCGTCACGTCAACGAGGTGCTGGCCCCGGTGGTCGGCGACGCGATCCGCCGCCGGGGCGGTATAGCGCTCAAACCGCTGATCGCGCGGGCGCTGCGGATGGGCGATGAGGTGCACAGCCGCAACGCGGCCGCCTCGATCCTGTTCAACCGCGAGATCCTGCCCGCCGTGCTGGACATGGTCGACCAGAAGGTCGCCGGGGTCCGCGAGACCATGCTGCACCTGGCCGAGAACGACTACTTCTTCCTGCGGTTGTCGATGGCAGCGGCCAAGGCCTCCGCCGATGCCATGGCGGTGCCCGGTTCCACCCTGGTCTCGGCGATGGCGTTTTCCTGCCGCGGTTTCGCGATCAAGCTGGCCGGATTGGGCGACACCTGGTTCGAAGGACCGCCGCCGATCCATCAGGGCAAGTTGTTCGACGGCCACACCGAAGACGAGATCACGTGGATGGGTGGGGAATCGCCGATCACCGAGACCATCGGGCTGGGCGGTTTCGCTCAGGCCTGCGCACTGTCGCTGCAGGAGTACCAGGGCGGTTCGCCTGAGGTGATGATCGAGCGCAACCGTGAGATGTATGCCATCACCCACGGGGACAACAGCAGCTACCGGATCCCGGTGTTCTCGTTCCGGGGCACCCCGACCGGGATCGACGCGCGCAAGGTGCTCGATACCGGGGTGCTGCCGGTGATGGACGTCGGGCTGGCCGGGCGCGACGGCGGCCAGATCGGCGCCGGGGTGATCCGCGCGCCACGGGAATGCTTCGCCGACGCCATGGCCGAGCACACACGCAGGTTCGGTGCCTCATGAACGTGAGATCAACGACGTTGACCTACAGCGGCGAGCACGCCGTGGTCACCGGTGCCGCATCGGGCATCGGCGCCGCCACCGCCGCCACCCTGATGGGGGCCGGGATCCGGACCATCCGGCTCGACATCCGCCAACCCGACCCGGACCCGCGCTACGGCGAGGACCTACAGGTCTGCTGCGCCGCCGACGTCCGCGACCCCGGCGTGGTGGCGGTGCTGCAGGCCCGCGGCGTCGACACCACAGCCATCAGCTACCTGGTCAACTGTGCGGGCATCATCGACAACACCGGGTTCACCGGGGTGACCCGCGAGCAGTGGACCCGCTGTCTGGAGGTCAACCTGATCGGTGCCTACAACCTGATCGATGCCCTGACCCCGTCGCTGCGGGCCGGCGGCGCCGGTGCCGTCGTCAACATCACCTCGATCGAAGCGCACCGGGTGATCGCGCTGTCCGACCCGGACCCCACGCCTCAGTACGCCGCATCCAAGGCCGGATTGCGGATGCTCACCCAGACCAGTGCCCGCGCGCTGGCGGCCGACGGAGTTCGGGTAAACAGCGTCTCCCCCGGTTTCGTGGCGACGCCGATGGCCGCCACCCACGGCGACACGAGCAGTCTGCCGCCGACACTGGCAACACGCGTGCCGGCCGGCCGATTCGCGAGGCCGGACGAGATCGCCTCGGCCGCAGCCTTTCTGCTCAGCGACCAGGCGACCTACATCACCGGGTCCGACCTGCGGGTCGACGGCGGGTTCGAACTGACGTGAACGCCCCGTCCCCGAAACCGGCGGTCGTATTCTACGAACCCTCGCTTCGCCGCAATGCCCGCGCCGGAAGCTGGGCCGAGTTGGCCCGCGGCACCTTCCGCACCGCCATCGAGCATGTGCAGCGCCAGGATTGGGAGGCCGCGGCGCAACTCGTCGAGGTCTCGGCCGTCGAAGCCGACGAACTGCGCGACATCTACGACCGCTGGCCCGAGGCCACATCGCAGTGGATCCTCGACCACCGGGTCGCCCAGACCGACCTGGATGCCGCGGTGGCCCGGCTCGCCGGTCTGGTCGGGCCTCGGGCGATGGCCGGAATCGGGGCCGAGTGGCCGGACTACACCGACGCCGTCGCCCGGGCTGCCGGCGCCTGCCGGGATCAGGATCCCGCCGCCGGTGATCTGATCGAGTCCGCGCGACGGGTGTGGCAGCAGATCCATGACCGGGCCGTGGACCGGGTGGCCGGCATGGTCGACATCGCTGTCAAGCTGGTCGGCGAATCCTCGCTCGGGCAGCTGTGGGACTTCCTGATGGGTGACTGGTACGAAATCCATGCCCGCCGTTACTCATTGGACAACCAACCGTGGACTGACTCGGCGCACCAGCTGATGGTGGCGATTGTCGACGGTTTCCACGCGCACCTGACCGGAACCGGCCGCCAGGGCGACATCGAGCTGATCGAGGAACCCGGCCGCACCGGTTTCCGCTTCGCCCCCTGCGGATCGGGCGGCCGGGCCCTGGACGGCCGCATCACCGATGGCGTCCCTCGGTCCGGCGCCCCCTTCGAATACGCCGTCACCACCGAGCCGCACGACTGGGCCTGGAACACCGTCGGCATCTGCTCGTACTGCGTGCACTGCTGCCAGCTGAACGAGGTGATGCCGATCGATCGGCTGGGCTACCCGACCCGGGTCATCGACCCGCCGACCTGGACGCCTGAGCGGCCGGCGACCTCGTGCACGTGGTGGGTCTACCACGATCCCGCCGACGTACCCGACCACGTCTACCGCCGGGTCGGCCGCGACCCGGCGGTGCGACCGAGCCCGACAACGAGTATCAGGAGTACGCAGCATGACTGACACCGTGGCAACGACGCAGCTCGAGGTCGCCGATTACGATCTGGGACTGCGCGGCAAGCTGATCCGTTCGACCAAGACCCACGGCTCGTCGGGCCTGGCTTTCTGCACGATCGTGTACGGGCTGTCGCTCACCGACGACGTCACCGATACCCCGTTCAGCAACGCTGCCAACGGCTACCCCGACGCACTGCTGGTCCCCGATGAATCCACCCGCATCGCGCTGCCCTGGCGACCGGGGACCGACGCGGTGATCGCTGAACTCGTCGACGCCGACCGCCGACCGCTCGAGCTGTCGCCCCGAGCCGTGCTGGGTAGTCTCGTCGACCGCTACCGCGACGTCGATCTGGACCCGGTGCTGGGCTTCGAGTACGAGATGTGGATCTTCGAGGCCGGCGACTCCCCCACGGCCCTGCTGCCCGGCTTCACGCCCCGGGGCCGCACCGAGAACGCCTACAGCCTCACCCGAGGTGCCGAGATACACAGTCTGGCAACCGAGTTCATCAACCGGATGGATCAGGTCGGCATCGAGGTGGAGATGTTCCACACCGAACTCGGTCCCGGATTCTTCGAGTTCACCCTGGCCCCCGCGCCCGCTGTCCAGGCCGCCGACAACGCCGTGCGAGCCCGCCAATATCTGCGTGACCTGTGCGCCGAGCGTGGCATGCACGCGAGCTTCATGGCCAAGCCCTTCGCCGACAAGTCGGGGGCCGGCGGACACGTACATTCCAGCCTGAACCGCGACGGGGTCAATATCTTCGCCGATCCGTCGGGGTCACTGTCCGCCGAGGGCAGCCACTACCTCGCCGGGCTGCTGGACGGAATGGCCGACACCGTGCTCATGCTCAACCCGAATATCAACTCCTATAAGCGCATCGACCCGGAGATGTTCACCCCCACCGCCGCCACCTGGGGTTACGACGACCGCAGCACCGCTGCCCGCGTTCTGCTTCCCAACCGGAAATCGGCCCGGGTCGAGCACCGCAGGCCCGGCGCCGACGCCAACCCTTATGTCGTCGGGGCCGCACTGCTGGCCGCCGGTCTGCACGGTCTGACCAGCGAGCTCCCGCTACCGGACCCCGACGCCGAAGCTGCCGAGCTGCCCGGGGACCTGGGCAGCGCGCTGGCCCAGTTCGAGAACTCCGCCTGGGCGGCTGACCTGCTGGGCAAGACGTTCTGCACCTCCTTCGCCGCCACCCGGCGAGCCGAGATGGAACGCTATGAACAGTGGTTGCGCACCACGATCACCACATGGGAACTGCATCGACACCTGGAGCACCAATGAGCACCACGCCATCCGTGTTGACCCTCGACCGGTTCGAGGAGCTGGCCGCCGCCGGCGAGATCACCACGGTGATCTGCGCCGCGCCCGACCCCTACGGGCGCCTGGTCGGCAAGCGGCTGACCATTCCGGCCTTCCGAAGCCTGGGCCTGCAGGGCAGCGGCGTCAACGCCAGCAGCTTCATCTTCGGGGTAGATCTGGAGATGAACCCGCTGGACCTTCCGGTGTCCAACGCCGACAACGGCTGGGTGGACATCCGGCTGGTTCCGGATCTGGCGACGCTGCGCAGGGTCCCGTGGGAGCCGTCGGCCGCCCTGGTGATCTGCGACGCCTATCCCATGGACTCCGACGAGCCGCTCGCCGTGGCACCGCGCACCATCCTGCGCAACCAGCTGGCCCGGGCCCGGCAGCACGGGCTGTCGTTCAAGTTCGCCTCCGAGCTCGAGTTCTATCTGGCCGCCACGCCGCCGAGGCAGGCCTGGGAGCTGGGCTACCAGAACCTCAAGATGATGTCGGACTACCGCTCGGACTATCAGATGATCCAGTCCGCGCGCGACGACTGGTTCATCGAGCGGATCCGCAACCAGATGCCGGAATTCGGTGTGTCCGTGGAGTCCTCGAAGCCCGAGTGGGGTTTGGGGCAGCAGGAGGTCACCCTCGACTACTGCGACGCGCTGGAGATGGCCGATCGGCACGTCCTGTTCAAGTACGGCGTCAAGCAGCTGGCACACGCGGCCGATCTGACGGTCACCTTCATGGCCAAGCCCAAGATCGACGAGGTCGGCTCGTCCTGTCACCTCCACGTCAGCCTGTGGTCCGCCGACGGCTCCGAGCCGCTGTGCTGGGCCGACGACCGGCACGGGATGTCGCAACGGTTCGGCTCGTTCGTCGCGGGCCAGTTGCATCACGCGGCCGAGATCAGTCTGATGTTCGCTCCGACCATCAACTCCTACAAGCGATTCCAGCCCGACCAGTTCGCCGGGACCGCCATTGCGCTGGGCGATGACAATCGTTCGTGCGCGTTCCGGTTGGTCGGCTCCGGTCCGTCGTACCGGGTCGAGAACCGGATCCCCGGCGCCGACGTCAACCCCTACTACGCCTACGCCGCCACCATCGCGGCGGGCCTCGACGGGCTGGATCATGAGATGGCCGTTCCCGAGATCTTCAACGGGAATGCCTGGACCGGCGACGACATCCGCACCGTGCCCACCTCGTTGCACCGCTCCATCGACCTGTTCGCCGAGAGCAAGATGGCCCGCGCGGCCTTCGGCGACGAGGTCTTCGACCACCTCTTGGCCTCTGCCCAAAGCGAATTGGAGGCCTTCGACTCCCACACCGTGACCGATTGGGAGTCCCGCCGCTACTACGAACGCGTCTAGTACGCCAACCCACCGACACACAGGAGAACCATGCCGATCGACCCCATCGCCCAGAAGATGCTCGACGACTCCAAGGCCTCCGGCCGTCCCAACGCCCACCTGCTGCCGGTGCCCACCGCCCGGGAGAACTTCGAGAACACCTTCGCCGCACTGGCCAAACCCGCGGTGCACCGCGTCGTGGACCTCACCATCGGAACCCGTGACGGCGTAGGCATCCCCGGCCGGCTCTATCTGCCAACGGATGCCGCCGACCTGCCCCTGACGGTGTACTACCACGGCGGCGGCTGGCTGCTGGGCAGCGTGGACTCCCACGACGCCGCCACCCGGCTGCTGGCCAATGCCTCGGGCAGTGCCGTGCTCTCGGTCGGCTACCGGCGCGGCCCCGAAGCACGCTTCCCCACCGCCGTCAACGACGCGATCGACGCGGTCGAATGGGCCCGCAACCCGCAGTCCGGACTCGGAGTCGATGTCAGCCGGATCGCGGTGGCCGGCGACAGCGCGGGCGGCAATCTCGCGGCGGCGGTCGCGCTGCACTACCGCGACGCCGGGGACCCGGTGCTGCGCCATCAGCTGCTGGTCTACCCCGTCACCACCACCGACCTGGTCCGCGGTATGGACCCCGAATACGACGGCGTGATGCTCGAACGCGATGAGCTGCAATGGCATCAGGACAATTACCTGCCCGGTGCGGACGCCGCGTCGGACCCGCGGGTCAACGTCCTTGACGCCGACCTGTCCGGACTCCCCGCCGCCACCATCGTCCTGGCCGAATGCGATCCGATCCGCCCGCAGGGCGAGCTGTACGAGAGCGCGCTGCGTGCCGCCGGGGTAGCGGTTTGCAGTCACCGGACACCGGGCATGGTGCACGGATTCTTCGGTCTCGACGAGGTGTTCCCGACCGCCACCCCCGCCATGACCTTCGCCGGGCAGCGGCTGGCCGACGCACTGGCGCTGACCGAGCAGCCGGCCCGATGACGCGCACCGCGGTTGTCACCGGCGCCTGCGGCGGCATGGGCTCGGCCACCGTGGCCCGGTTGGTGGCCGACGGGGTGCATGTCATCGCCAGCGACCTCGGTGAGCGGGCAGCTGCCCTGCCACCGGAGGTCGACTACGTCGCGTTCGACCTCCTCAACGGGGATCCAGAAGAGTTGTTCGGCCGGCTGGACGGTCAGGGGCTGGACTACCTGGTGAATGCCGCCGGGGTGGCCCTGTTCGACCGGGACGGCTCCATGCTCGACATCGACGAGTCCGTCTGGGACATCACCCTCGGGGTGAACCTGCACGGCCTGCGCAAGGTCACCAGGGCCGCCGTCGAGCATCTGCGTCGCGGCACCGGCAAGAGCGTCGTCAACGTCGCCAGCACCGCGGGTATCCGCGGTATGGACTCCCCGCTGGACGCCTACCAGGTGAGCAAAGCCGCAGTGGTGTCGCTGACCCGGGCGCTGGCCCTGCAACTTGCGCCGGAAGGCATCCGGGTCAACACGGTCTGCCCCGGGGCGATCCTCACCCCGATGATCGACTACCTCTACGTCGACAATGCGGCCCGCCGGGCCGATATGGAAAACCGGACACCGTTGCGACGCCTTGGCATGCCCGACGAAATCGCCGGCGCCATAGCGTTTCTGCTGTCCGAAGACGCGTCGTTCGTCACCGCCACCGACCTTGTCGTCGACGGTGGCTGGACCGCGCAGATCAAGTAACCAAACCCATCGCCCCAACCGACCGTGGGGCATTGACAACCTCTTTATTGGTCTAAATACTGGACCTATAGTTCTTTAGACGGGAGACAGGATGAGCCGGCCAGCAAAACCGCGCGTCGCAATAATCGGATCCGGCTTCAGCGGCATCGCCGCGGCGATCGCCTTGCGCAAGAAGGGCATCGAGGACTTCGTCATCTTCGAGCAGGCCCCAGCACTCGGCGGTACCTGGTACCACAACCGCTATCCGGGTGCCGAGGTCGACCTGGAATCGCACATCTACTCGTTCTCCTACGAGCGGTACGACTGGACCCGCACCCATGCGGGCTGGCAAGAACTCGGCGAGTACCTCAACCATGTCGCGACGAAGTGGGATCTACCGCGGCGCATCCGGTTCAGCGAGAAGGTTGAGGACGTCACCTGGTCCGACACCGACCACACGTACACACTCAGCACCGAATCGGGTACCGACCACGGCCGATTCACCGCGGTGATCAGCGCCGTGGGCTTCCTGAACATCCCGCTTATCCCGCCCTTCGCCCGGGAGCAGGGTGACTTCGGTGGCGCGATCTGCCACACCTCGCGCTGGATCGACGGCCTGGACATGGCCGGCAAGTCGATCGGCGTGCTCGGCACCGGCTCGTCAGCGGTACAGGTGGTCACCGAGGCGGAACGCGTCGGGACCGAGGTCAAGATCTTCCAGATCGAGCCGAACTGGTTGCTGCCCAAGAACAGTCACGACTTCACCCCGCTGCAGCGCCAACTCAACCGGTTGGCACCGGTCTACGCATGGCGGCGGCTGAAGTTGTACCTGGGCTATGACGTCCGGCAGTACGGCTCCAGTCACGCCAAATCCACCGGCCACACCAACCGGCGCAAACACAAGGCCGCAGTGGAGTTCCTCAATCGCGAGCTCGGCGACCGGCCGGATCTACTGGAGCTGGCCACCCCGAAGTTCCCCTTCGAGGGCCGGCGCACCGTCGTCAGCGACACCTACTACGCCTCGCTGCACAGTCCGAAGGTGACCCTTGTCCCCCATGCGGTCAAGGGTCTCACCAAGACCGGAGCTGTGGATGCCAACGGCGACGAGCACGACCTCGACATCATCGTGCTGGCAACGGGATTCGATGCCGCGAACTATCTCGGCAACTACCGCGTCCACGGCCGCGGCGGCGCCGAACTGCACGACCAGTGGCAGGGTGAGCCCGAGGCGTTCCTGGGCATGATGGTGCCGAAGTTCCCCAACTTCTTCATCATGTACGGACCCAACACGAACTCCATCCCGCTGGTGTCCTTCTACGAGGCACAGGCCGCCTTCACCGCCAGCTTGATCGCCCGGGCGGCCGCGACCGGCGCCACCACGATCGAGGTCCGCCGCTCCGCATTCGCCCTCTACAACGAGTGGATCCAGGACCGGCTGTCGAAAACGGTTTGGGCGCAGGTCAACAACTACTTCCAGGCCGGCAGTGGGCGGATCGTCTCGCAATGGCCGTTCGGGGCGACCGCATACATCGCGGCCACCAAGCTGCTGCGCCGCATCGGGGTCCGGCTGTCCTGAACCACCGGACGCGGCGGATTGGCCGCGCTAGGGCCGCCAATCCGTCGCGTCCGTCCACTTCCAGGCGCGGTGGTAGGCATCCAGGAACCACGGCTCTTTGGCCACGGCGTAGTCCGGTGTCGTGACCGCGGCATGCTTGGCAGCCAGATAGTCGGCCTGCACACCCGGGTTCGCCCGTAGCCAGTCGACAAACATCAGAGCGAACCGCTGGTTGGGCCAACCATCCACCCGGATGTGCACATTGGTGGGTCGGCCCGGATCCGCCGAGGCGTGGAAACGCTTGTGCCACACCGCCGGATCGTCATCGTGCGGGGTGTCGGCGGTGATGTCCGGCACCACCGGATAGCCGGCCGTCAACAGCGCTTCGGCGAGTTCGTCGGCGACCGCGAGGGACTCGACCGTAACCTGCACATCGATGACATCCTTGGCATCCATCCCGGGCACGGCGGTCGAACCGATGTGGTCGATGCGCACCGCGCGGTGTCCGCATGCGGTGTTCAGTCGCGCCACGATCCGGCGGGCCTGGTCCGGCCAGGTCGGGTCGTAGGGCACCACGGCGGGGTGGCGGCGGGCGGGCTGTCGGATCTGCAGGTTGTGCGCGAACGGCAGGATCCGCTCATGCCACAGCGCCCGAGCCTGCTCGACGACTGCACCGGGGTTGCCCGAGTTGTCCAGCCACACATCGGCAACGGCACGGCGCTGCTCCTCGGTGGCCTGTGCGGCGATTCGGGCGCGGGCGTCCTCCTCGGTGAATCCGCGGTACTCGATGAGCCGCTTGACGCGTAGCTCCGGGTCGGCGTTGACCACGATGACCAACGGGAACATCGGCGCCATCTGAGATTCCACCAACAGCGGGATGTCCTCGACGATCACCGCGTCTTCGTGGGCCGCGGCAATGAGCTCCGATCGGCGGTGCGCCACCAGCGGATGCACGATGCCGTTCAAGGTGGCCCGCTTCTCGTCGTCGCTGAAGGCGACGGCGGCCAGAGCAGGACGGTTCAACGCCCCCTCGGGCAGCAGGATCCCGTCGCCGAACGCCGCGACCAGCTTGGCCAGTCCCTCGGTTCCCGGCTCGACCACCTCACGTGCGATGACGTCGCCGTCGACGATGATGCCGCCGAGATCGCTGAATGTGGCCGACACTGTTGACTTCCCGGCGCCGATACCGCCGGTTAACCCGATGCGAAGCACGCCCCACAGTCTGTCAGGCCCCCGGAACGACGAACGCCCCGGCCCAATAGGCCGGGGCGTTCGCTGTCGAACTTGTTAGGCGTTGCCTGCGAGCTTCTCACGCAGAGCGGCCAGCTGTGCGTCGCTGGCCAGCGTGCCACCGGTGGACTCCTCCGACCGCGAGGACCCGTTGGACACCGGACGGGCAGCTTCCTCGGCCTCGGCCGCGGCGAACTTCTCCATCTGAGTGGTGTGCATCTTGTGCCGGCGCTCGGCCTCGGCGTAGCGAGCCTCCCACTCCTCCCGCTGCTTGTCGAAGCCTTCGAGCCATTCGTTGGTCTCGGCGTCGAAGCCCTCGGGGAAGATGTAGTTGCCCTGATCGTCGTAGCTGTCGGCCATGCCGTACTTCGACGGGTCGAACTCCTCGGTGTAGTCCTCGTTGGCCTGCTTGAGGCTCAGCGAGATCCGGCGACGCTCCAGGTCGATGTCGATGACCTTGACCATCGCGTCGTCGCCGACCTGGACCACCTGGTCCGGGACCTCGACGTGGCGCTCGGACAGCTCCGAGATGTGCACCAGACCCTCGATGCCCTCCTCGACGCGGACGAACGCACCGAACGGCACCAGCTTGGTGACCTTGCCCGGCACGATCTGACCGATCGCGTGAGTGCGGGCGAAGTGACGCCACGGATCTTCCTGAGTCGCCTTGAGCGACAGCGAAACCCGCTCGCGATCCATGTCGACGTCGAGCACCTCGACGGTAACCTCGTCGCCCACCTGAACCACCTCGGACGGGTGATCGATGTGCTTCCAGGACAGCTCGGAGACGTGCACCAGGCCGTCGACACCGCCGAGATCGACGAAGGCGCCGAAGTTGACGATCGACGAGACGACACCCTTGCGGATGGCACCCTTCTGCAGCTGGTTGAGGAACTCGCTGCGGACCTCGGACTGGGTCTGCTCCAGCCAAGCGCGGCGGCTCAGCACCACGTTGTTGCGGTTCTTGTCCAGCTCGATGATCTTGGCCTCGATCTCCTTGCCGATGTACGGCTGCAGATCGCGGACACGACGCATCTCGACCAGCGATGCGGGCAGGAAGCCGCGCAGACCGATGTCGAGGATCAGGCCGCCCTTGACGACCTCGATGACGGTGCCCTTGACGGCCTCGTCCTTCTCCTTGAGCTCCTCGATCGTGCCCCAGGCGCGCTCGTACTGAGCGCGCTTCTTGGACAGGATCAAGCGGCCTTCTTTGTCCTCCTTGGTGAGAACGAGGGCCTCGACCTCATCGCCCACGGAAACGACCTCATTGGGGTCGACGTCGTGCTTGATGGAGAGTTCGCGCGAAGGGATGACACCTTCGGTCTTGTAGCCGATATCGAGCAGAACCTCGTCGCGGTCCACCTTGACGATGGTCCCTTCGACGATGTCGCCATCGTTGAAGTACTTGATGGTCTTGTCGATGGCGGCGAGGAAATCCTCCGCGGAGCCGATGTCGTTGACGGCAACTTGCGGGGACGTGACGGAGGGACTTGGCATGTGGTGGGTTGCTCCGGACAGGTTTACTAGTAGGGACAGTTTTGTAGCATTTATTGCGGTCGTGCTGATCCGTGGCAGTGACCAGACGGTGTCAAGCTGTGCACACAGATACGTAACGAGGGTACTCGACCAGGCACACGCAGGACAAACCGCCCCCGCGGCCCGGGCAGTCGGGCTCACCGGACCGTCGTCCGAATTTGTGCCAGGAATCGAGCCGGCCCGCGGCTACGCTCTGCAGGTGGCGTACTACCCGACCCCCGGACCAACCCATCGCCAGTGGTTTCCGGTCACCGCTCCATTACCCAGACCGGTCCGCAAGGTCGGCGCCCCGCTGGCCGCGATCATCGCCTGCGGCGTCGTCATCGGTGCGCTGGTACTGCTGTTCACCGCACTCAACCCGGCCGGCGCGATCATCGGGTTCACGCTGTCCAGCCTCGTGATGACCGGCGCGGTGTTCGCCTACCTGTGGCTGGACCGCTGGGAGCCGGAACCACCCCGCCTCCTGCTGCTGGCCTTCGGCTGGGGTGCCGCCGTCGCCGTCGTGTTGTCCCTCGTGCTGAGCCTGTTCACCGATGCCTTGTTGGCACCCGGTGTCGACTCGGCTGAATCGGCGCACAGTTTCGCCTCGGTGGCGATCCGGGCACCGTTCATCGAAGAGGCCGCCAAGGGCCTGTTCCTGCTGATCATGATGACCGGACGCCGCCGCAACGAGCTCAACTCGTTGACCGACTGCCTGGTGTACGCCGGCCTGGTCGGTCTCGGCTTCGCCTGGCTGGAAGACATCATGTACATCTCCAGCGCCGATTCACTGGCGGGATCGCTGCTCACCGCGGCGATGCGCCTCATCATGGCGCCGTTCGCCCACTCACTGTTCACCACGATGACCGCGATCGGGGTCTACTTCGCACTGCAGCGACGAAGCGCCGGCGCCAAGGCGCTGTGCATCCTGGCCGGCTACCTGGGTGCGGTGTTCATGCACGGGCTGTGGAACGGTTCTTCGCTCGTCGGCGCCGGAACCTACTTCGTCGTGTACGCGGTCTGGATGGTGCCGATCTTCGTCACGATGATCGTGGTGGCCGTCACCAGCCGTCGACGCGAACAGCGCGTGGTGGCCGCCAAATTGCCGGGCATGGTCGCCGCCGGATTGATCACCCACAACGAGGCCACCTGGCTCGGGTCCTTGAAGACCCGGCACGGCGCGATCACGCAGGCCACGCTCGCCGGCGGGCGGCCCGCGGGCAAGGCGGTCGCGGCATTCGCCGCCGCAGTCGTCGAACTTGCCTTCGTCCGCGACCGCATCGACCGCGGCTTCGGCGATGCACAGGTATATGCGCTGCAACAGGAAGAGGTGTACTCCGTGACCGCCGCGCGGTCGGCCGCACCGATCCTGCACTGGCTGGCCAACTACCAGGCGCCCGTCCGCTACTGACCAGCCGGCGTTCCACCGTCGAGCACGCGACGATATCGATTTGCACTGGTCAGCGATACTCCATGCATGCTCGCCCGCATTCTCGACGTCCTGCCGGCGTTCTTGGTCGCTGCGGTGATTCTCGCCGCGCTGCCCGGACCGGCGACGGTGCTGTTCCTGCACCGCTCGGTGCGGGACGGCCGTACGGCGGGGCTGGCGGCGGTCGTGGGCAACGAGATCGGTATCTGCGGATGGACGCTGGCCGGTGGCGGCGGACTGTCGATGCTGCTGACGGCCAACCGGATGCTGTCACTGGCGCTGCACATCATCGGAGCCGCCGTCCTGGTCTGGCTGGGCATCAGCGCCTGGCGCAGCGCCAAAGGTGCCGGCGACGTCGAAGTGGCGCTGCCACCCCGCGGACGGACCCCCGCAGCGGCGTTTCGCGCGGCACTGGTGTCCATCGCCGCCAACCCAAAGGCGGCGGCCTTCGGCATCGTGGTGCTCCCCCAGTTTCTGCCGACCAGCGGCCCCGTGCTGCCGACATTGCTGGTGCTCGCGGTCATCCAGTTGGTAGTGGACACCACGTGGTGCGTCGGCGTCGTGCTGGCCGCCCATCGCGCACGCGACGTCCTGAATCGCGCCCATATTCGTCGCCGAATCGAACGCGTGATGGGGGCCGCGCTGGTGGCGCTGGGCGTGGGGCTGGGCGCCGACGCCGGCTAGCCGTCGGCTGACCCCTCCGTAGGGCGGCTAGTGTGCCGCGGCGTCCCAGCTCCGGCCGTACCCGACCGACACCTCCAACGGCACGTCCAGCGGATAGGCGTTGCCCATGTGCTCGCGGACCAGGGCCTCCAAGGTCTCGCGCTCGCCATCGGCCACCTCGAACAACAGCTCGTCGTGAACCTGCAGGAGCATCCGCGACTTGAGCCCCGCCTCTTTCATCGCGGCGTCGACGTTGATCATCGCCACCTTGATGATGTCGGCGGCACTGCCCTGAATGGGTGCGTTGAGTGCGGCCCGTTCGGCGGCCTCGCGCACGTTGCGGTTGGTGCTGTCCAGCTCAGGCAGGTAGCGGCGACGGCCCAGCACGGTCGAGGTGAACCCGTCCTTGCGAGCCTGATCGACCACATCACGCAGATAGTCGCGGACCCCGCCGAACCGGTCGAAGTACTGCTCCATCTGCACCTTGGCCTCTTCGGTGGAGATCTTGAGCTGGCTGGCCAGCCCATAGGCGCTCAACCCGTAGGCCAGACCGTATGACATCGCCTTCACCCGCCGGCGCAGCTCCGGGGTCACCTCGTCGATCGGCACCGAGAACGCCCGCGACGCCACGAACGAGTGCAGGTCCTCACCGGTGTTGAACGCCTCGATCAGGCCTTCGTCTCTCGACAGGTGCGCCATGATCCGCATCTCGATCTGGCTGTAGTCGGCGGTCATCAGCTCGGCATACGGCCCGTCCGGCCCGGCCCCGACGACAAACGTGTCGCGGATGCGGCGGCCCGCCTCGGTGCGAATCGGGATGTTCTGCAGGTTCGGTTCGGTCGAGGACAGCCGGCCGGTCGCCGCGATCGTCTGGTTGAAGGTGGTGTGAATCCGCCCGTCGGACGCCACCGCGTTGAGCAAGCCGTCGACGGTGACCTTGAGCCGGGTGGCATCACGGTGCGCGAGCAGATGCTGCAGGAACGGATGCCCGGTCTTGTCGAACAGTGACTGCAGCGCATCGGCGTCGGTGGTGTAACCCGTCTTGGTGCGCTTGGTCTTGGGCATCTCGAGCTCGTCGAACAACACCGCCTGCAACTGCTTGGGCGACCCGAGGTTGATCTGCTTGCCGATCACCGCATAGGCGGCCTCGGCGGCGTCGCGGATCTGGTCGGCGAACTCGCTCTGCAGCTCCTGCAGTTTGTCCAGGTCGACGGCGATGCCGATCGACTCCATCTCGGCCAGCGCCCGCTGCACCGGCAGTTCCATCCGGCCCAGCAGGGACGACGAGTCGATGCGGGCCAGTTCCTCGTCCAGCGCCTCGGCGAGATCCAGCACCGCGCAGGCGCGCAGGATCAGCGTCTGCACCGCTTGCTCATCGACCCCGTCGGAATCGTCCAACAATGAAAGCTGTTGCTGCTCAGGCGCTTCGGCACGCAACTCGCGACGCAGGTAGCGCACCGCCAGGTCGTCGAGCGCGAAACTGCGCTGCCCGGGCCGCACCAGGTAGGCCGCCAGCGCCGTGTCGGAAGTGACCCCGCGCAGCGTCCAGCCCCGCCCGGCCAGATCGTGCATGGCGAGTTTGGCCTCGTGCAGCGCCTTCGGCGGGCCGGGATCGCCCAGCCACCGCGCCAGCGCCTCCTCGTCCTCCGGCGTCAGCGTGGCGGTGTCGATGTAGCGCCCGTCGCCGTCGCCCGCCACGATGGCCAGCGCGGTGGCGTCGGCGTCGTAGGCCAGATGCGTGCCGACCACCGCCAGTCCGAACCGGTTGCCCAGACTGTGCTCGGCGAGCCACGCGGCCAGCTCACCGGGCTCCAATGCCCGGCCACGCACGTCGAACCCGTGCTCGACCTCGGGCTCTGAGGCGACCAGCGTCTCGAACAGCCGGTCACGCAGCACGCGGAATTCCAGATCGTCGAACAGCCGGTGGATCTGGTCGCGGTTCCAGGGTTGCATCCGCAACGTGTCCGGCGTCTGGGCCAGCGGTACATCTTTGACCAATTCGGTGAGCTCACGGTTGAGCACCACGCCGGACAGGTTGGCCCGCAGCGAGTCACCCACCTTGCCCTTGACCTTCTCGACGTTGTCGACGAGCTCCTGCAGCGAGCCGTACTCGACGATCCACTTCGTCGCGGTCTTCTCCCCGACCCCCGGAATGCCGGGCAGGTTGTCACTCGGGTCCCCACGCAGGGCCGCGAAATCCGGATACTGCGTCGGCGTCAGCCCGTACTTCTCCACCACTGCGTCCGGGGTGAACCGGGTCAGCTCGCTGACCCCCTTCCGCGGGTAGAGCACGGTGACGTTGTCGCTGACCAACTGCAGCGAGTCACGGTCGCCGGTGACCACCAGCACCCGGTAGCCCTCCTGCTCGGCCTGCGTGGCCAGCGTGGCGATGATGTCGTCGGCCTCGAATCCGGGTTCGGCGAGCGCCGTGATGCCCAGTGCGCCGAGGACCTCTTTGGTGATGTCGATCTGACCGCGGAACTCGTCGGGAGTCGCGGACCGGCCCTCCTTGTACTCCGGGTACTTCTCCTTGCGGAAGGTCTGGCGCGACACGTCGAACGCGGCTGCGACATGGCTGGGCTGCTCGTCCCGCAGCAGGTTGATCAACATCGAGGTGAACCCGTAGACCGCGTTGGTGGTCAGCCCGCCCTGAGTCTTGAAATTCTCGGCGGGCAGCGCGTAGAACGCCCGGAAAGCCAACGAATTGCCATCCAGCAGCATCAGTGTGGGTTTGTCATCGGCGGTGGGGTTCGGCGCGTTCTTCGTCTCGGTCTTCGCGGGGCTCACGGCCCTCACTCTATGCGGGGCCACTGACGCGCAGACGGCGACGAGCCATCTCGATCAAGACCCTGGCGGCCGGATTCATCGGCCCCTGCGCACGCCACGCGAACACCAACCGGCCGCGCAGCTCAGGCGTGATGGGTAATGGGTGCAGCGCGGCACGGGTGACAGCCACCGATTCCGGTAACACCGCCACGCCGAGCCCACGTTCGGCGAGTTCAGCCAACGCGTTCGGGGTGCTCGCCTCGAACGCGACGCGCGCCGCCACCCCGGCCGCGCGGCAGGCCCGGTCGAACTGGTGGCGGATCCCGGCGCCGCTCGGCAGGGCGATGACCGGATGGTCCGCGAGATCGCGCAGCGTGACGGTGCGTCGTCGACGCCACGGATGGGTATCCGCCACCGCGGCGACGATGCGCTGATCGGTCACCACCTCGGCGGCCAACTCGGCGGGCAGTTCGGCACCCACCGACACGATGGCCGCATCGAGGCGTCCCGAATGCAGGCCGTCCAGCAGCGCGTCAGACTCATCACTGGTCAACGTGATGTCGACCAGTGGGTACGCCGCGTGGAACTGAGCGAGCAGGCCCGCCATGTCGAAGTCGTGGGCCGTCACGGTGCCCACCACCACCGAGCCCCGCACCAACTCGCCGAGTTCCTCGACCGCGGTACAAGCGTCGGCGACGGCGGCCAGCGCCGCTCGGGCGTGGGGCAGCACGGCTTCACCGGCGGCGGTCAGCCGGACCGCACGTCGGCTGCGATCGAACAGGGGCTGACCGAGTTCGCGCTCGAGGTGCCGAATCTGGGCGCTGACTGCGGGTTGCGCAACATGCACCCGCTCGGCCGCGCGGGTGAAGTTGGCTTCTTCGGCCACCGCGACGAAGTATTCGAGCTGCCGCAATTCCATAAGGAATCACAATAGTTTGTGGACTGACTATGTATTGGACTTATGGTTCGGCGCTGACGAGGCTGGAATCATGTCCACACGACCGATCGTCATCGCCGGCGCCGGCATCGGCGGCCTGACCACCGCACTCACCCTGCACGCCAGAGGTTTTCGCGCCCAGATCCTGGAAAGCGCCCACGAACTGCGGGCCCTCGGCGTGGGCATCAACCTGCTGCCGCACGCGGTACGCGAACTGACCGACCTCGGCCTCGGTGAGGCCCTGCTGGTCATCTCGGCCACCCCGGCCGCCATCGATTTCTACCGCTCCGACGGCGCTCTGCTGTTCCGTGAGCCCCGCGGCATCGAAGGCGGATACGGCTACCCGCAGTGCTCGGTGCACCGAGGCCGGCTGCAGATGCTGCTGCTCGAAGCGGTCCGGTCCCGGCTGGGCCCCGACGCGGTGCTCACCGGCGCGGCCGTCACCGATTTCGAAGAATCCGACGACCAGGTTCGGGTGGCCACCCGTGCCGGGGAGTTCACTGCTGAGGTGTTCGTCGGCGCCGACGGGGTGCACTCGACGGTGCGCCGGCAATTGCATCCCGGCCCCGACCCGCTGGCCTGGTCGGGGGTTCGGATGTTCCGGGGCACCAGCGGTATTCGGCCGTTTCTCGACGGCCGCACGATGGCCATCGTCAAAGGGCCCGACGGAGTCGAGCTGGTCACCTACCCGATCGGCGGCGAGCAGGTCAACTGGGTACTGCAGGTCACCGAGACGACGCCGGGCCCGCTTCCCGGGGACGCGAACTGGAACGCCCAGGTCGATCCCGCGGCGGTGGCGGCCCGCATGTCCGGCTGGCACCTGGACTGGCTGGACACGGCCGAACTCGTGGGCCGATCCGAGGCAGTGTTCGAGTATCCGATGGTCGACCGGGAGCCGTTGTCCCACTGGGGCACTCGACGCGTCACGCTGCTGGGCGACGCGGCGCATCCGATGTATCCCGTCGGCGCCAACGGCGGCTCACAGGCCATCCTCGACGCCCGCACCCTCGCCGACGAGCTGGCCGCCGGTCGCGGCGTCGCCGGCTACGAGTCCCGGCGCATCCAGGAGACCACGGCCGTCGTCCACGCCAACCGCACGATGCATGCCGGCGATCCACAGGATCTGGCCCGCGTCACCGCCGACTACCGACGGAACACCCTCGCAGACAGGAGTTCCCGATGACCACCTTCATCCTGATACCGGGTGCTTGCCACGGCGGTTGGTGCTTCGACGACCTCGCCGCCGCGCTGCGCGCCGAAGGCCACCGGGTGTTGACACCGACGCTGACCGGGGTGGCCGAGCGCGCCCACCTGGCCCACACCGGGGTCAATCTGGAAACCCATATCGCCGATGTGATCGCGGAAATGCAGGCCCAGCAGGTGACCCATGCGGTTCTCGCCGGACACAGCTACGGCGGCATGGTGATCACCGCCGTCGCGGATCGCATTCCGCAGCACGTTGATTCGCTGGTGTATCTGGACGCGTTCGTGCCGCGCGACGGCGACTCCTGCTGGACCCTGACCAACGACGAGCAGCGCCGGTGGTACGCCGGCGTCGATGCCACTGGCTACGGACTACCGCCGCTGCCGTTCTTCGACAACCGTGCCACGGCACATCCGCTCGCGTCGCTGATGCAGCCGATCCGGTTGCACGACGACCTGTCGCGCTTTCGGCTCGACTACGTCTACGCCACGAGGTGGGAGGGCGAATCGCCGTTCGCCGCGACCTTCGAGCGGGTAAGCGCCGACCCCGCCTGGCGCACACATGCACTCGACGGGGCACACAACCTCATGCGCGACAACCACAGTGATCTCGTTCGCATCCTGCTCGAAGCAGCTCGCATCCCCCAGCCTGGCCGAGTTGATCGCGGATCACTTCAGGCCGGGTGCTGATCGCCGCGATGTAGCCATCGGGCCGAACCAGGACGTAGGAGCCGACGGGCACGTCGTAGTCGGGGTTGGGCCCAACACTCACCTGCGGAATCCCGAAATCGACCGGCTCGGTGCCGAATTGCACCACGCTCCAGTGCGGGCCGCGGAAGACGTCGAACAGTCTGCGGCCGTCCGGCAGCAGGCCGTCAGGCGCCCGGTCGCCGGCACGCAACGCACCGGTCGGATCGGTGTCGACCGCGAGCGGGCCTCCCCGGTAATTGATGCCCAACTGGTGGATGGCCGCCGGCGCAGGCCCGGTTGCACCGAACCCCTGGCGGTGTAACAGACCACTGAGGTGCAGCACCTCGGCGGCGACGGGCAGGCGCTCCGCCTCATAGCTGCCCAACAGGGCGTCGGGCGCTCCGGCCGATACGGCGGCCAGTTTCCAGCCGAGGTTGTAGGCATCCTGCACCCCGGTGTTGACGCCCTGCCCCCCGGCCGGCGAATGCACATGGGCGGCATCTCCGGCCAGGAACACCCGCCCCATCCGGAAGCGTTGGGCCATCAGCAGATTCACCCGGTACAGCGAGATCCACCGCAGATCCGAGAGTGTCACGTCCCGTCGGCCCGACCTGTGCTGCAGCACTTCCTGCATGCCGTCGAGGGTCAGCGCGGGAATCTCCACGCCCGGCGCCATCGTCACCACCAGTTGGTAATGCTCACTGCCCGGCAGGTTCCACAGCGAGAACCGCGTGGACTGGTCGCCGTCCCGGGTCAGCAGGTGACAGCACCGGCCATCGAGGCCGCGGGCCCGCACGTCACCCACGATGATCTGTTCCTCGGTGAGGGCACCGCCGAGGAAGTCGACCCCGGACGCCTTGCGCACGGTGCTGCGGCCGCCGTCGGCGCCGACCAGGTAGTCGGCGTCGATCGATCCTCTCCGCGTATGCACCGTGACACCGTCATCGACCTGCGTGAAACCCGTTACCTCGGTGTCGAACTCGATGGTCCCGCCGAGTTCGGCGAAACGCGCCGCCAGGATCTGATCCGTGCGCCACTGCGGAATCAGCCAGGTGTACGGGTACGGCACCGCCGGCGTGGGTTCCAACTCGGGCAGTCCGAGCAGGTCGTAGATCGGTTTCTCCCACACCACGTCCGCGCCGCGGTACAGCCGCATCGGCGGAAAGGACTCACCGGCGGCCAGCACGGCACCGATCACGCCGAGGTCGTCGAAGACCTCCAACGTGCGCGGCTGCAGCCCTTTGCCACGCGAGCCGGGGAACAGCGTCGCGGCCTTGTCCAGCACCCGGCAGGGCACGCCACGCCGGGCCAATTCGATGGCCAGGGTGAGTCCGGTCGGCCCGGCGCCTGCGATCACGACGGTCACCTGCGGACACCTCCGAGCAGGACCAGCAGGACATCGTCGATCAGCCGCGCACTGAACGCCGCGTCGACCGGCAGGTCGAGGTGAACCTGGCGGAGGATCATCGCCTCGGCCACGTCGTGGATGAGCTCGACGTCGGTGTCAGCGGCGATGTCGCCCCGGGCGATGGCCCGTTGCAGCGCGTAATGGAACGGCGAGAGCTCCTCCTTGGCGAGATGTTCGCGGATGGCCTCGGCCAGCTGTGCGTCGTGGCGCATCAGCGTCGCGAGTTCCGCGGTAACCCGGGTCAGCGGGTCGGCCACGTTCGCCGCGACGGCGTCCATCACGGCGAACAGATCACTGCGCAGCGTCCCGGTATCGGGTACCGACGCATTGCGTGCGGCGTCGGCAGCGTCCAACGTGGCGCGGACCAGCTGGGCCTTGTTCGGCCACCGGCGGTAGATCGTCGCCTTGCTGGCGCCGGCCCGCGCGGCCACGGCATCGATCGTCAACGCCTGGTATCCCCGTTCCACCAGTAACTCGGCCGTCGCGGCCAACACGGCCCGCTCACGCTCCATACCTCGAACCATGGTCCGAAGAGTACGAAACTGTTTCGTACTCTTCAACACATTATCTTGGTCCGCGGGACAAAACTGCAACACGTTTCAGTTCTGCGGTCTTGATCGTTTAGGCTGGCCGCGTGCCAGCAGCATCTTCGCAACCCGCGATCGACGGGTGGTTCGCCACCGACGACGCCGGTGCCACCCACCTGATCGGCGGCAAGTGCACCCAGTGCGCCACGTACGTCTTCCCGCCGCGCGAGAACAACTGCCCCAACCCGGCCTGCGACAGCGACACCCTTGACCTGGTTCCGCTGTCCCGCCGCGGGAAGGTGTGGAGCTACACCGAGAACCGGTACCTCCCACCGTCGCCGTACCCCAAGACCGACCCGTTCGAGCCGTTCGCGATCGCCGCGGTGGAACTGGCCGAAGAAGGCCTGATCGTGCTCGGCAAGGTCGTCGAAGGCACCCTCGCCGCCGATCTCAAGGTCGGTATGGAGATGGAGCTGACCACCATGACGCTCTACACCGACGACGAGGGCGTCGAGCGCACCACCCACGCCTGGAGGATCGCATGAGCACTCCCGAACCGCTGTACATCCTCGGCGCGGGCATGCACCCGTGGGGCAAGTGGGGACGCGACTTCACCGAGTACGGCGTTGTCGCCGCCCGCGCGGCCTTGGCCGAAGCTGGCCTGAACGCGCAGCAGATCCAGTTCATCGCCGGCGCCGACACCATCCGCAACGGCTACCCGGGCTTCATCGCCGGGTCGACCTTCGCCCAGAAACTGGGCTGGAACGGTGTGCCGGTCTCGTCGAGCTACGCGGCCTGCGCATCGGGTTCACAGGCGCTCCAGAGCGCCCGCGCCCAGATCCTGGCCGGCTTCTGCGATGTCGCGCTGGTGATCGGCGCAGACACCACGCCCAAGGGTGCATTTGCGCCCGTCGGCGGCGAGCGCAAGAACGATCCGGACTGGCAGCGTTTCCACCTGCTCGGCGCGATGAACCCGGTGTACTTCGCCCTGCTGGCCCGCCGCCGGATGGACCTCTACGGTGCCACCGCCGAGGACTTCGCCCAGGTGAAGGTGAAGAACTCCCGGCACGGCCTGCAGAACCCGAATGCCCGCTACCACAAGGAATCCTCGATCGAGGACGTGCTGGCCAGCCCGGTGGTGTCCGACCCGCTGCGCCAGCTCGACATCTGCGCCACCTCCGACGGTGCGGCCGCGCTGATCGTGGCCAGCAAGTCGTTCGCCGAGAAGCACCTGGGCTCGCTGGAGGGTGTGCCGTCGGTGCGCGCGATCTCCACCGTGACGCCGCGCTACCCGCAGCACCTGCCCGAATTGCCGGACATCGCAACGGATTCCACCGCCGTGGTGCCCGCACCGGAGCGCGTGTTCAAGGACCAGATCCTGGACGCGGCCTACGCCGAGGCCGGGATCGGTCCCGAGGACGTCAGCCTGGCCGAGGTGTACGACCTGTCCACCGCACTGGAACTCGACTGGTACGAGCACCTGGGCCTGTGCGCCAAGGGTGAAGGCGAGCAGCTACTGCGTTCCGGTGCGACGACCATCGGCGGCCGTGTCCCGGTGAACGCGTCCGGCGGTCTGGCCTGCTTCGGCGAGGCCATCCCGGCGCAGGCCATCGCGCAGGTCTGCGAGTTGACCTGGCAGCTCAAGGGTCAGGCCACCGGCCGTCAGGTCGAGGGCGCAAAGGTCGGCGTGACCGCGAACCAGGGCCTGTTCGGCCACGGCTCCTCGGTGATCGTCGCGCGGTAGAAAATGACGGTGTGAGCGAAACCGTCGTCGTCCGCGTCAAGCCCGGCAGCCGCAAGGGCCCGCTGGTCGAGGTCGCTGACGACGGCGCGCTCACCATCTACGTTCAGGAACGCGCCGTCGACGGCAAGGCCAACGACGCCGTCACCAAATTGCTTGCCCAGCATCTGGGTGTGCCGCGCAGCCGCGTGGAGTTGATCTCCGGGGCGACTGCGCGGCTCAAGCGTTTTCGGGTGAGCTGACGTTCCGGTTCCACTCCAGCCACCCGATACCGGTGCGCCCATCGGTGGTGCGTACCTTCGCCCAGGCGCGCGGGAACTGGCTGACCCGCCCGTCCGCGGCCACCAGCAACACCGGCGCATGGCCCTGGATGTCGATGCTTGCCTCGATGTCACCCGGTTGCAGGGTCAGCGTCGTCGACACCGGCAGATCGTCGTCGCCGAGCGTGTATCGCGCTGTCACCGACTGCAATTCGACGAGCGGTTCGCCCGCGCGCTGCGAATAGCCGATACCGATCGGCGGCATCCCGGGGATCCGGATGTCCACGCCGTGCAGATGGGTGCCGTCGTCGAGATGGATCGCACTCCACACCCAGTTCATCGACCACCAGTCCCGCACACCCCACGAGTGGTCGCGCTGGCCCGCGACGGCCTTGATCTCGAAGGTCTGCTCACCGACGCTCACGGTGCCCGAGACGGTGCACGGAATCTCGTAGCGGGGCGTGATCCGGTACTGGTACGGAGTTCCCACCGTGGTCCAGGTCAGGTCCATGGTCACCGGAACCGGCCGGCCCGCCTCACCGCGCAGCAGCGCGGCGGGATCGTCATGGGCCTGCCCGGTACCCGAGGCGGTCACCCGGTAGACCTTGAGCGGCTCGACGGGCTGCAGGCTCAGCTCGACGCCCTCACCCGTGATCAAGGCCGGTTCGGCCGGTGCGGCGTGAAAGTCGTTGAGCGCCACGGTCGGCATCCCCGGACCGCAGAACAGCACATTGACCCACGCGGTGTCCTGATTGGGTATCAGCCCCAGGCGGATCCAGCCACCGAAACCCGCGTCGGCGTCAGCGAAGTCGAGATACCAGCTCTCGTTCCACAGTTCTTCGCCCGTGGGGGTATGCGGGTACTCGTCCTCGACGGCAGGCACCAGCGGCTGCGGGATCGCCGGTGGCGCAAGGATATCCAGCGCCCGGGTGTCCAGCACATGGCTGCAGTGCCGGTCGAGCATCGTCATGAACATCGCATCGCCACGGTCGGTACGTTCCACCAGCATCGAGGAGATGATCGCCATCATCACGCCGAAGAAGCTCTGCCGGCGCACACCGTCGCGCACCTGATCGAGCGTCAACGCCGAGTCCGGCCCGAGGGCCTCGTGATACGCCGCCAGCAGCCCGTCGTAGTGCGCACGGCGCTGCTCGACGGGCAGGGCGCAGCCGATGAAGTAAGCGACGTCGGTGAACGCCGGCCCCCTGGTGACGGTCTGCCAGTCGACCACGGTCAGGTCCCGGTCGGCACCGGAGTCCCCGAACAGCATGTTGTCGAGTCGATAGTCGCCATGCACCAGACCCATCGGCCTCTCGGGCGCGCCCTCGTCGGCCAGGTAGGCATCGAAACTCTCGACGAGCCGTTCACAGACGTGCCGCTGTTCCTGCGTGATCACGCCCGCGTAGCGGTCGACGAACGCCGCGTACAGGCCGGCGATCAGCCCCTGGTTGACCGGTGCCTCACGGTTGAGCCATTCGGCTCGGTCGAGCGCCTCGGCGCCGGGCTTCGACCCGTGAATGCGACCCAACTCGGTGAGCGCCACCGCGGCCTGTTCGGCTGTCGCGCCGCGGATCTCGTCCCCCACCACCGCGGGCACGGCATCGCCGAGCAACAGGTCGAAAGCACCGGTCTGCACATCGATCGCGGCGTGATAGCACGGCGCGACCGGCCCGGGCGCCAGGGCGGGAGCGATGTCGGTGTAGAACCGCACCTCGCGCTCGTAGAGTCCCAGCGCCAGCCCGGTCTGGCGGCTGTTCGGATCGGTGGCGGCCACCTTCAACACGACCGACGCCGGCCCGTCCGCCTCCCCGGTGTAGCTCAGCGCGACGCGATAACACTCGCTCATCTGGCCGGTTCCGATCCGCTCGAAACTGAATCCGCTGACCGGCCCGGCGCCCAGGGCGGCGGTCAGCCAGTCGCAGGTCAGGTCTTCAGGGCGGTCGAGTACGGCTGTCCGAGTCGGTTGCACACAGGCAACCTAGCAGTGTTCCGCGTCACATATGACAGGTGTCAACTAATGGTGTGCCGCCGTGGCATGACCGTGCGCGCAGGAGTCCGGCGGGGTGGGCGGCACGTCCAGGGCCGGGTTGCGGTCGAAGAAGCCGAACGGCTTGAGCCAGAACGACACCACGTCCACGGGCATCACCGGCCAGTCCTCCGGGCGGGTGATGTGGTGGATACCGAACACGTACCAGAGCACCACGTCGGTGTTGTCGATCGACCGGTCGGCCTTGGTCCACTCCCCCAACCCGGAGTCGGCCGCCGACTGGTTGACGAACTCCCCCGCCGGCCAGCGTTCGTCGGGCCGGTTCGGGGTCACCCACAGCGTGTGGGCGATGACATTTGCGCGTTGCAGCACCGGCGACGACGGGTCGAACATCGCCGGGATCGCCCCGGTGGGCACCAGCTTGTAGGACGGGTGGGCGCCGAAGCCGTTGACGACGTTGGTGTTGACCACCTTCCAGGCCCGCTGGGTGGCGAAGCTGACGTCCTGCTTGCCCTCCTGCTCGGTGCGCAGTGCCTGATTGCGCACCACCAGCGACAGCCCGTACGGATTGTCGGGACCGATCGGTTCGGCGTACGACTCCGTCATGTAGACCGTGTTGTCGGTGCCGTCGACGTCCAGGTCCAACCGGGCGATCAGGAAGTGCTGATGGAACGGCGCATAGGTGCGCTCGTCGACCAGCGTGCCGTTGGGATGCGGCTGCCCCGCCGGAACCGGTGTGGTGACCATGATCCCGGTGGCGCGGACCTCACACTCGATGTTGCCGTCCTGGTACAGCCGCCAGTACACCAGATACTCATAGTTCGCGACGGTGACGTGGAATGACAGTGTCAGCCTGCGCATCCGGCGCACCTCGGCGCCGGCATCGTGGTCGACGTGCTTCCACAGCACGGCATTGTCTTCCTCGTGGATGCAGATCGCATTGGTGATGGTGTACGGCTCGCCGGTGCTGTCGTGCAGAACCGCGTCCAGATAACGGATCTCACCGAGACAGTCGCAGCCGAGCTCCAGCGACGTGGTCATGAACCCCAGACCCCACTCGCCGATGTCGAACGCGGTCCGCCGGTAGTGATCGACCGAGGAGTCCCGATACGGCACCACCATCTCGGCGAACGACATCCGATGGGCCACCGAACGATTCACCTCGCCGTCGCGGTACCGCACGGTGTGCAGCGTCATCCCCTCGCGGTGGTTGAAGCCGACCCGCAACGACCAGTTCTGCCAGCCCAGCAGGTTGCCGTCCAAGGTGAACGACGGACCATCGGGCTGGGTGATGTTCAGCGGCTTCAGCGGCTCCCGGCGCGAGGCCGCGCGAATCCGTTCGGGGATGTGGTGCGGTACGTATTCGCCCATCACGTCGGGCTTTTCGGAGCTGCCGTCATCCTCGACGCGCAGCACCTCCATGGTGTTGATGTCGATCACGCAGTGCAGACCGCTGACCGGGTGGGCGTAGGGATTGGCGCCGGGGGCATCCTTGTACCAGGTGTCCGACCAGCCGATCCGACGGTCGCGGTACTCGGGCGGCGCGACCGCGTCACCGTAGGTCCAGGTGTCCATGAACACGTTGTCCAGATCGGTGATACCGCGTTTGGCGAGTGCGGCGATCACGTCGGGATGCCTGCGCAGCACCTCATCGCACTCGATGAACTCGTCGACGGTGAAGTTGGCCTGGACTCCCGGCACATGGTCGAAGTTCTCGACCCGGTCGTCGGTCAGCGACACCACGCCCTTGTAGGTGGCGTTCGCCGATCGGTCCAGGCAGATGACAGCCGCGCGGCGGCCCGGTGCCGCGCCGCCGCCGTCGAAAGCCGCCAGTTCGGCCTTGGACGGTTCGACGAGTTCCACCGAGGCGACCCGCCAGCCCTCCCCGACCCCGTGCTCACGCCGCAATATCGCTGCCACCGCGCGAAACTCGTCGGCGGACAGCGGATCCAAGGGATAGTCCACACCAAATACGCAACCACACCGGAGGATTCCGTGCAGCAAATCGCCCAGAGTGAATCAGCCGAACTCCGACCGACTCAGTGCTCGGCGAGCGTGAACCCTTCCCAGGCCTGACGCCGCACCGCCCGCGGGTCGTACTCCACGCGTGGCCGGCGGTCGAACACGAAAACCGCCCGCTCGGAACTGTCATAGGCCGGCCAGCCCGGGCCCGGCTCACCGGTCCGGCTGAACTCACGCCATCGCCGCTGCACGTCCCGGCTGACCCGCCGGGCCGACGCGCGGTCGCCCACGGCCGTCAGCAACGCGCCGTAACTCGTGTGGTACGTGTCGAATACCGCGAGCAGTTCCATCGCGTGCGTCGCCCCCAGCCCCGCCCAGTGCAGGGTGCGCGGCGCGTAGTCGTAGCGGTACACATAGGTGGGCGCGTGCCGGCTGTGTGCCTCGGCGATCTGCCAGGTGGCCGACGCGAACGCGAAATCACCACCGAGCCGCACACAGGCCGCGCTGCTCGGATAGTCCGGATAGGCCGCGACGATCCGGCGGCGCTCCTCGGGGTCGGCACCGGCGAACAGCTTCTCGATCATCGGCTCGTTGGTCGGCAGCAACTGGAGGAACCGGGTGAACAGCCGCCCCTCGTCGGCGTTGTTGCCGACGATCAACGGGACCCGGTGTGCACTGCCCTCGGCCATTGCGGTGACCGGATCGACCGGCAGGTATTCGGTACCGAAGGTCGGACCGACCGGAAACGCGCCGGGCATATCGGTCTGGCCGCGCATGATCTGTTCTTCCAGGGCCCGGCCCAGCTCGGCCGGGCGGGCGGACATCAGCGCTGCGGCCGCTGATCCCCCACCGGGACTGACCAATTGGGCGAGCTGGTCCGCGATACGGGCGGCAGCACCCGCGGAGCTGACCATCCCGCTGGCCGGGCTCTCCGAGATCACCCGGGCGAACAACCCCTCGGCATCGGGCACGGCGAGCAGGGTCGCGACCGCGTGCGCACCGGCACTCTCACCGAAGATCGTCACGTTGTCGGGGTCCCCGCCGAACACGGCGATGTTGTCGCGTACCCACCGCAGCGCCAACACCAGATCCCGCAGGAACAGGTTGTCGTCGATCGGATGCTCCGGCGTCGCCAGCGACGACAGCTCGACACACCCGAGCATGCCCAGCCGGTAGTTGACCGAGACGAACACACAACCGCGACGGGCCAGTGCGGCACCGTCGTAGATGGGGGTGGCCGAGCTACCCAGGATGTAGCCGCCGCCGTGTACGAAGAACATCACCGGCAGCGGACCATCGGAGTCAGGCTTCTCCGGCGCGACCACATTGAGCGTCAGACAGTCCTCGCTCATCGGCTGGTGCTTGCCCAGGCCGACGAGCGTGTAGCGATTTTGCTGGGGCGCGCAGTAACCGAACCCGTGGCAGTAGCGCACACCGGGCCACGGCTCGGCCGGTTCGGGTGCCCGCAGACGCAGCCGGCCGACCGGAGGCTTGGCGTAAGGGATCGAACGCCAACGATGTACGCCGTCGCGCGTGAATCCCTCGACGATGCCGGTACTGATCTTTGCCCGGACAGTCCGCTCGTGCATGAACCGACCGTATCGAACTACACCGGTGTGGGCGGACAGGCGGTGGGCCTGACACGCGCCCGCTAGCCTTGCGGGTATGCGCACCGTTGTGACTGTTGGGGCTGCTGTGCTTTCGGCGGCCCTCGTGGCGGCCTGCTCGTCGGGAGGGGGACACGAGTCGCAGTCGAGCTCGCAGCCCCGGATGTCGATGCCGGCCGGCGCCCCACACACCAAGACCACCACGCCCACCACGACGACGACCTCGCCACTGCCCACCACGGCACCGGCCCCAGGCACCCCGATGAGCCGGGTGATCAAGTGGGTCGAGGCAGGTACCGCGGCCGATCAGTCCGGTTTCCACACCGCCACCCGCGACGGCCATTCCACGAGTCTCGGCGACGGCATCGCGTTCGTCGCGCCTTCGGGCACCGCTCGCTGCGCCACCAACAAGTACGCCGAAGGTCAATTGGCGTGCCTGATCAAGGCCGACGACCTGCCGTCGAAGCCGTCCGACGTGGAGGGCCAGTGGATCCCCGGCTGGGTGGATTTCACCGGGGAAACCGTGGATATCGGCTCACTGCACGGGGATCCGGGCCCGTTCAACGACGGCGACGGCGCCGAACTGACCGAGGGCAAGTCGCTGGCGTTCGGTGACTACCGGTGCCGGGCCGACGCCACCTCATTGGTGTGCGTCAACTACGCCCACCAGTCCGGGGTGCTGCTGAACTCCTCCGGCGTCGAACCGCTGGGCTGTCTGAAGCCGGTCCCGCCGCCCGTGGGCGTCGGACGCCAGCTCAGCTGCCCGCCCGATTGATCCGCGGTTACGGGTGGTCCCCCTCGGCCAGCGACGACCCGATCCGATCCATCACCTCAGGCCTGCGGCGCAGCGTGTGCACGAGTAACCCGACACCGAGTGCGATCCAGGCCAGGTACACGAACGGCAATGCGCCGTAGATCCCGCTCTGCAGCGGCCACACCGTCTTGTACAGCGGGTACAGGAACACCAGGGAGCCGGCAAGCCCCAGCACCCCATGCCGGAACCAGCGAAACTCGCCGATCCGGATCATGTAGCGAACCATGCCGAAATTGGTGACGATGTAGGACACCAGGAATGCGATCGAGATCAGGAAGCCGAAGTAGCCCCACACGTTGAACGGGCCGACGAGGAACGCGAGCGGCACGCCGAGGGCCATCGAGATCACGCCCATCACCGCGATCGCCACGGCCGGTGTCTGCCGTGACGACACCTCGCCGAGTCGCCGCGGCAGCACCCGCTCGCGGCCCAGGGTGTAGAGCACCCGGGCACCCGCGATGAACGCCGTCTGGCTGAACGCCAGGATGCTGCTGAGGGTGGCCAACACCACCACGGTCAGCCCCAGCTTGCCCCAATAAGTCTCGGCGATCGTCTGCAGCGGCGCCGGATCCTCGCCGAACTCGGTCATCCGGTCGATTCCGTAGCCGTACACCATTGCGTACGCGATCACCACGTAGAAGACAGGCACCACGATGGCAGCGGCCCACAATCCGCGCGGGATATGGCGTTTCGGGTCACGCACCTCCAAACCCAACGTCGCGCCCTCCTCGATGCCGACGTGGGACAACACCGCGTAGGTCATCGCGAGACCGACCGCACCCCAGCCCATTGCGCCGGCCGAAGACGCCTCGAACGGTGCAGTGCCGAAGCCACTGCCCGACTGCGGTCCGGTGACGAAGATCCACAACGCCAACGCCAGCAGGACCACCATCTCGAAGCCCAACAGCCCGAGGGCGGCGTGCAGCGACTGGCTGATCCCCAGATAGGCCAGCACACAGACGTAGGCCAGCGCCGCGAAGGTGAAGGCCCACCACGGCACCTGCACGCCGAACTGCGTATCCAGCCACTGCTGGACCCAGCCCCCGAACACCGCGAAACCCGCCGCCGAGAACACCATGTACGCGCCGATGAACATCCAGCCGTAGACGAATCCGACGCTGGGGCCCCACGCCTTGGAGTTCCAGGTGTACAGGCCACCGGAGGTGGGCAGCCGCTTGGAGAACTCCGCGAACGTATTGACCAGCAACAGGATGCCCGGCCACACCAACAGAAACGCCAAAACCAGTGCAGATCCGGCGAATTGACCCATGAACTGCAAGTTCAACGCGATCACCGAGGCGGGTCCGCATCCGGCGACCGACAGGATCGCCACCTGCTTCCAGTCGATGGCGTCCCGGCGCAGCGTCGGCTCGGGGGTGATCTGTTCAGTCATGCTGACCTGGTTCCTCTCACATGGTTTCGAGGTAGCGGGCGACCTCCCAGTCGGTCACCGCTTTGGATTGGGCTTGCAGCTCGGCACGTTTCAGTGCCACAAAATGGTCGACGAAGTCGTCGCCGAACCACTCCCGGGCGACGCCGCTGTTCTCCAGCAGGTCGACCGCTTCACCGAGGTTGGCGGGCAGCGCGACCGCCTGATCGCCGGGCATCCCGTACACATCGCCGCAGACGAGTTCGCTGGGCTCGATGGCATGTTTGATCCCGTGCAGGCCACCGGCGAGGGTGGCCGCGGTCACGACATAGGGATTCGCGTCACCGCCGGGCTGCCGGTGCTCAAGCCGGGTTCCGTGTTCCCCGGCCCGGATCGCGCGCAGCCCCACCGACCGGTTGTCGACTCCCCAGGTGGCGGTGGTCCCGGCCCAGGAGTACGGCACGTAGCGGCGGTACGAGTTCGGCGTGGGGGCCATCAACGCGCTGAATTCGCGCATCGTGCTCAGAATGCCCCCGGCGAAGTACCTCATGGTTTGCGAAAACTGCTCCGGCGCAGCCGGATCGAAGAACACTCCGCGCCCGTCCAGATCCTGCAGACTGATGTGCACATGGCAGCTGTTGCCCGCCCACTCGCTGTTCGGCTTGGCCATGAAGCTGGCCAGCAACTCACGCTGCGCCGCCAGCTCCTTGACCCCGGACTTGAACAGGAAGGCATCGTCAGCGGCCTTCAGGCTGGGTCCGTAGTGCAGCGTGATCTCGAACTGGCCGGGCCCGGTTTCGGGGTTGCACGCCTCGATCGGCAGGCCGTAATCCAGCATCTGGTTGCGGATCAGCGCCCCGACATCCTCCTGCAGAGACCCCAACACCACTCCGTAGGTGCTCGTCGTCTCCTGCAACGGGGTCAGTTCCTCGGGACGCTTGCGGTGCGGTGTGCCCGGTTTTTCGCGCAGCAGGTAGAACTCCAGCTCAAGTGCGCTGAGCGGGGTGTAGCCCATCGCTTCGGCTTTACCGAGTACCTGACGCAGCACTCCTCGCGGCGAGATCGGCACCATCGTGGTGTTGTCGGGTAGGTACCAGTCGCACAACAAAAGTGCGGTATCAGCGTGCCACGGCACGATGTGCAGGGTGGACGGATCCGGTTTGGCATGGATGTCCGGATACCCCTGCCGCTCGGTGGGAAAGTAACCGGTGTGTCCCGCCGGCCGCTGCACCAGATCCGACTCGTCGACGTGCAGCACCCAGAACACATCACAGATCGGCAGGCCGTGGTCGAGGAATTCGGGTAACTGCGCCACGGGGATCCGCTTGCCGCGCATGACACCATGGGTGTCGCACCCGCCGAGGATCACCGTGGTGATCTGCCGCTCCCGCAGTTCGGCCAGCAACTGCGTTGAGGTCATCCCTGACATACCTGCTCCGTTCCGCTGTGTCCCAGCACGAATCCGGCGTACCCGCGCGCCACCACCGCGTCGCATTCCTGCCGGTATGGCCCACACCCGGCGACATAAGGCATGAAAATCCTTGGCTTGCCAGGGATGTTGGCGCCCAGGTACCACGACTGCGCCTTCGGATACAGGGTGTCGGCGGCGATCTCGGCGACATGTGCCATCCACGCCTCCTCCGCCGCCACGGTCGCCTCGATCCGGTCCAGCTGGTGGCTGCGCAGATGGTCGAGGCAATCGGCGATCCAGTCGACGTGCTGCTCGATGGAAATGAGCATGTTGCTCAGCACCGATGGGCTTCCAGGACCGGTGACCATGAACAGATTGGGGTATCCGGCGGACTGCAGGCCCAGCAGCGTGCGCGGACCGTGCGCCCATTTCTCACTCAGCGGAACGCCGTCGACACCGCGGATGTCGACATCGGTCAGTGCGCCGGTGATCGCGTCGAAACCGATCGCGAACACGATGGCATCCACGCGGATGTGCCGGTCGCGCAGCTGGATACCGGTGTCGGTGACGCTCTCGATCGGGTCTGCGCGCACATCGACCAGCTCGACGTTGTCACGGTTGTACGTTTCGAAATACCCGATGTCGGTGCAGGTCCGTTTGGTGCCGATGTGATGCCGCGGACTCAGCAGCTCGGCGGTTTCCGGGTCACGGACGGTCTCGCGGATCTTGCCCCGGGCGAACTCCTGAGCCGCGAGATTGGCCTGCTCGTCGGTGAAGAAGTCGGTGAACGCCGCAGACAGCGAGTTGATCCCGCCGCGGCGCCAGCCCTCTTCATATCGCTCGGCACGTTCGGCCTCGGTGACATCGAAGGTGGCCTGTGTGGGTGGCGGATGGGGCGTCCCGGCGTCGGATTCCCGGCACACCTGCCGCCGCTCGGCAAACTCGACGACCGCCGCCTCGAGCTCACCTTCGCCCAGTGACCGGTTCTGCGCCGGCATGCTGTAGTTCGGGGTCCGCTGCAGCACGTAGAGCTGACCGGCCTGGCGCGCGATGTTCGGAATAGCTTGGATACCAGATGATCCGGTGCCGACCACCGCCACCGTCCGACCGGTGAAATCCACCGGACGGTGTGGCCATTGCCCGGTGTGATACCAGTCGCCAGTGAAGTCGGACAGGCCCGGAAAGTCCGGCGCCTTGGCCACCGACAGGCAGCCGGTGGCCATCACACAGAAGGTGGCACGAACGGTCCGGGTCCCGCCGGCGGACGTTTCACACGACAGCACCCACTCGTTGGTGTCCTCCTCCCATACCGCCGATCTCACGGTGGTGTCGAACTCGATATCGGCACGCAGGTCGAAGCGTTCCGCGACATGTCCGATGTAGGACAGGATCTCCGGCTGCGCGGCGTAGCGTTCGCTCCACCGCCAGTCCCGGGTCAGCGACTCGTCGAAGGAATACGAGTAGTCGATGCTCTCGATGTCGCAGCGGGCACCCGGATAGCGGTTCCAGTACCAGGTGCCGCCGACGTCGTCGGCCCGTTCCAGGATGCGGGCCCGCATGCCGAGTTGGCGGGCGCGGTAGAGCATGTACAGACCGGCGAACCCGGCCCCGACGATCAGGACGTCGAAGCGCTCATCGGGATCGGGTCCCGAAGCCGCAGTGCGATGCATTTCGCTCCTCTCCCTATGCGGTGGTGAACTCGCGCGCCGACAGACCCAGCGCCGCGGCGAACAGGTCATGAACCTCTGATCGCTGCCACGGTTCGGGCGCCATGCTGATGAAGTAGTCAGCCAGGGCCAGATCGGTGAGCCGGTCCAGATCGGATGCGGACAGCCCGATGTCGGCGAGCACCGGGAAGTCCAGATCGGCCAGCAATGAACGCACCGCCTCGACTACCCGACTGCCGTCTCCGCTGCCGTCGTCGGGCAGCCCCCATGCGTCGGCCACCCGCTCCATTGCCTGCGGCACGAAACGCCGTTCCCGGTCCAGTGTCTCGGCCAGCACCAGTCCGATGGTGAGACCGTGCGGCACGCCGGTGAGCCCGCCGATCGCCTGCCCCAATGA
The DNA here is from genome assembly GCF_055419465.1 of Mycobacterium sp. IDUB_17. Taxonomy (NCBI): domain Bacteria; kingdom Bacillati; phylum Actinomycetota; class Actinomycetes; order Mycobacteriales; family Mycobacteriaceae; genus Mycobacterium; species Mycobacterium sp. IDUB_17. The sequence continues at coordinate 122,175 of NZ_JBVAXS010000006.1, forward strand.
GTGTTCGGCCGCACAGTCGGAGATGTTCATCGCCAACCCGGCCAGCATCGACCCGCAGGCCATGTTGGACCGGGCTACCGTGTCCGTGCCGTCACGGTAGGCGGGCAGTAGCGATGTGCCCATCAGCCGGACCGCCTCGAGGGCGATCGCGTCCCCGATCGGCGTGTGCACCTTGGCCACAACCGCGGCGATGGCCTGCGCCAGTGCGTCGATCCCGGTGTTGGCCGTCATCGACGGCGGCATGCTCCAGGTCAGCACGGGGTCGACAACGGCATATTGGGCGCGCAGGTTGGGGTGGGCGATGCCGGCCTTGCGGCCCGCCTCCGGGTCGGAGACCACTGCGCCGCCGGAGACCTCCGAGCCGGTGCCCGCGGTGGTCGGAACCGCGAACAAGGGCACTGTCGGTTCGGCGAACTCCCGTGTGGAATCCAGGAATTCAGCGAAGGTCATCCCGTTCTGGTAGCACAGCCGCGCCGCTTTTGCGGTATCGATCACCGACCCGCCGCCGAGGGCCACCACGGCCTCGACCCCCGCGCGCGTCATCGCGGCGGTGGCCGCGTCGATCATGTCGATGGTCGGTTCACCGGCGGGCTTGTCGATCCGGGTGATGTCGAGTCCCGAGCCCTCCAAAGTGGCAAGCAGATCCGCCACCGCGGGGTTGTGGGCATCGATGTCCTCGTCGGTCAGCACGAGTACACGGCCGGCGCCGGATGCCCGCAGTAGATCGGGTAGTTCGTGGGACTTACCCTCTCCGAACGAGATCCGGACGGGGAGGTGGTTGTTGAAGGGGGCGATGGGCTGATTGGTCACGGCGCTCCAGGGTGGTTTGTCTGTGGCAACGGTCGGTGTGCGATTAGGTCTTGACGAAGATGTTCTTCAGTTCCGTGTAGGCCAGTGGCGCGTCGGGACCCAGTTCGCGGCCCAATCCGGAATCCTTGAACCCGCCGAACGGCGTGTTCACCCGCACCGAGCTGTACGAATTGACCGCCAGCGCACCGGCTTCCATGGCCCTGGCCACCCTCAACGCACGCGCCCCGTCCAGCGACCAGACCGATCCGGCCAGTCCGTAGCGGGTGTCGTTGGCTCGCCGGACCGCCTCGTCCTCGGAATCGAACGGCAGCACACAGACCACCGGCCCGAAGATCTCGTCACGGGCCGCCGGGTGCTCGTCGCCGACCGGGTGCAGCACCGTGGGCGGGTACCAGAAGCCCGGCCCGTCCGGGGCGCTTCCCTCGAACAGCACCGGCGCCTGACTGACATACGATGCGACCCGCTCACGTTGGCGCTGCGAGATCAACGGGCCCATCTGGGTGTTCTCGTCGAGTGGATCACCGACCCGCAACGCGGTCGTGGTGTCCTTGAGGTGGGTCAGGAACTCCTCCATGGCCGGGCGTTCGACGAACACTCGCGATCGCGCGCAGCAGTCCTGACCGGAGTTGCCGAAGACACCGCCGGCCAATCCGGCTGCGGCAGCCTGCAAATCGGCGTCGGCGAACACCAGGGCGGCCGATTTGCCGCCGAGTTCCAGCGTCACCCGCTTGAGCCGGTCCCCGGCCCGCCTGGCGATATCGCGGCCGACCGCAGTGGATCCGGTGAATCCGACCTTGCGGATGTCAGGGTGGTCGACCAGCATCCGGCCGACCGGGTCGCCCGGCCCGACCACCACGTTGAGCAACCCCTCGGGCAGCCCGGCCGCCACGGCGATGCGCTGCAATTCCAGGGCGGTGAGCGGGGTGAGTTCAGAGGGCTTGAGTACGACCGCGTTCCCGGCCGCGAGCGCCGGAGCGACCTTCCACGCCGCGATGGACAACGGGTAGTTCCAGGGAGTGATCAAACCGACCACACCGAACGGCTCGTGGAAGGTCATGTCCAGCCCGCCCGAGACCGGGATCGTGTTGCCCAACAGACGTTCCGGGGTCGCCGAGTAATAGCGGAAGGTGCCGGCCACCCCGGCCATCGCACCGCGCGCGTCGGCGATCGGCATCCCGACATTGCGGGCCTCCAACCGAGCCAGGTCCTCGGCCTCCGCGCGTACCGCGTCGGCGATCGCGAGCAACACCTCGGCCCGGTGGGCGGGATCAGCGCGACTCCAATCACGCTGGGCACGTGCGGCTCTGCGCACTGCCGCGTCGACTTCAGCGGCGGTGGCCCACGGTACCTCTGCGAGCACCCCACCGGTTGCCGGTTCCAGAACCTGACCCTTCATCACAACCTCTCCGTACGTGACGAGTTCGCGTGGGCTGCCGCCCCGACGAACGAATCGAAAATTTGCTTCATGGGCTGATATTCGGGATGCCACTGCACGCCGAGCGCGAAGTGCCGGTCCGGCCATTCGATCGACTCGATCACCCCGTCGGGTATCGACCGGGCGGTGATGCGCCCTCCGCCACCCACCTCGGCCACACCCTGATGGTGATGCGAATTCACTTCCGACACACCGGCCAGCCCGGCGTGACCGAGCAGGGAGTCGACGTCCACCTCGATCGCGTGATGGGTCGCCTGGTCCAATCGGCCCGGCGCCGGACGGTGCTCGGCGAACCCGACGTCCAGCAGGTGCTGATGCAGCGTGCCCCCGGTGGCCACATTGAGGATCTGCAGGCCCCGACAGATCCCCAGAACAGGGATGTCACGCTCCAAAGCCGCTGCGGCGATCCGCAATTCGAATTCATCGCGGATCGAGTTGGTCTCTTCCATCCGCTCGGTGGCTCCTGCGCCGTAGTACTCGGGCTCGATGTCGGTACCGCCGGCCAGCAGCACACCGTCCAGCACGTCGAGCACTCGTCCGGCATCGGTGTTGAGCGAGGGCACCAGCACCAGCGACTGCCCGCCGGAGCACTCCACCGCATCGAGGTAGGTCTGGGCCGCCAGCACCGCATCCTGGCGCCAGAATCCCCACGTCGCCGTGGTCGAAACGCCGCAGATCCCTATCAGTGGGCGCATTCGGTGCACCATGGTATGGATTTCATACCTTAGGACAATAGGGCCACGCGGAGTACTCTGCAAGGGATGTCAGACGACTTTTTACTGCGCCCGCTCGACGCCCCGCCGGCCTATGCCGCGGTCGTCGACCGCATCCGCCGGGCCGTCACCCTCGGGGTGCTCCTGCCCGGCGACCGCCTGCCGTCTGAACGCTCACTGGCCGAGGGAATGCAGGTCTCGCGCGTCACGGTGCGGGAGGCCCTGCGAGTTCTGCAGGGCGAGGGCCTGCTGCTGACCAAACGCGGCAGCAGTGGCACAACCGTGTCGCCCGGAGTGATGGCGGCTGACCTCACCGACGACTACGACCGCAAGACCGCTGAAGTATTCGAAGTCCGCCTGGCGGTGGAGACCATGGCCGCCCGGCTGGCCGCCGAACGCGGCACACCAGCCGATCTGCAATGGCTGGATTCCTGCCAGGACGCGCTGGAATCGAGCACCGACATCCACGCGTTCCGCCGGGCAGACTCCAACTTTCACCTGGCCGTCGCCAGGATGAGCGGTAACACCATGCTGAGTCAGGTCATCGAGGACACCCGGGCGTCAGTGTTCTCCCGACTGGACCGCAGCAACTTCCCGGTGATCTACGAATCGTCGAACCGGGGCCACGCCGACGTCATCGCCGCCATCAAGAATCGCGATGCGGATGCCGCGGCGGCGGCGATGGCCGCGCACATCGAAGAGGCCAGGGGTGAGGTCATGGCGGTCTTCGCCGAACGCGGCCAGGAGCCACGCACCCCTGATACCGGCGGCTAGCGCCAGCCGTCGGCCGCCTTTGCGGCCTCTATCAACGCATCGCACAACTGCCGCAGTTCGTCTATTCCGGCGCCCTCGTCGACCGCGATCGCGACATCCTCGGCCGCACACCTGACCTGGTACACCCGGTCGGACAGCTGGGCCGCCTCATCGGCGCTGAGTACCACCGAATCCGGGGCCAGCGAGGTGCCCTTGACCATGGCGCGTTGTTCGTAGGCCCGCTGCCGGCAGGACTGCCTGCAGTACTGGCGACGGCGGCCCATCTGCGAATCGGCGACCTCACGACCGCACCACCGACACGGCTGGGGACGGCTTTGTCTGCGGTGGTGCGCCATGGGTCACGACTGTAGACTGCCCGACGCCTCGACCCGCGTATCATCAATGGTCGAGTCGGGAACTTGGCAACGCCGTGCAGCGTTGATACATCCGGACCAAAACGCCAAATAAGGAGTGTTGACGATGGCTGATCGTGTCCTGAGAGGCAGTCGCCTCGGAGCCGTGAGCTACGAGACCGACCGCAACCATGACCTGGCGCCGCGTCAGGTCGCGCGCTACCGCACCGATAACGGCGAGGTGTTCGACGTTCCGTTCGCCGACGACGCCGAGATCCCCGGCACCTGGCCGTGCAAGAACGGGCTCGAGGGCACCCTGATCGACGGTGACGTGCCCGAGCCCAAGAAGGTCAAGCCGCCGCGCACCCACTGGGACATGCTGCTCGAGCGTCGCTCCGTCGAGGAACTCGAGGAGCTGCTCAAGGAGCGCCTCGACCTGATCAAGACCAAGCGTCGCGGCAGCTGAACCGTACAAAAAACCGCGATACGCCCTCCGTGGGCGTATCGCGGTTTTTTCGTCTGCCGGTTAGCGGACCACACCCCGGGCGCGGTCCAGGCGCCCACGGATACCCCACTCCGCGACCTTGAACATCGCCTCGCGGATGTTGGAGCCACTCATCTTGGAGACCCCGAGTTCACGTTCGGTGAACGTGATGGGCACCTCGACGACCTTGAACCCGTTGTTGATCGCACGCCAGGTCAGGTCGATCTGGAAGCAGTAGCCCTTCGAATCGACCGCGGACAGGTCGATCTTCTCCAGCACCTCGCGACGGTAGGCGCGGTACCCGGCGGTGATGTCGTGGATGCCGACACCCAGCAGGAGCCGGGAGTAGGTGTTGGCGGTCTTCGACAGCACCAGCCGTCGAACCGGCCAGTTGCGCACCGTGCCGCCGGAGACATACCGCGAACCGATGGCCAGATCCGCCCCGGCGTCGACCGCATCGAGGAGCCGGTTCAGCTCCTCCGGTGCGTGACTGCCGTCGGCGTCCATCTCGACCAGGACCGAGTACCCGCGGCCCAGCCCCCACGCGAAGCCGGCCAGATAGGCCGCACCGAGGCCCGCTTTGCTGGTCCGATGCATCACGTGCACCCGATCCGGGTCGGCCAGGGCCAGCTCATCGGCCAACTGGCCGGTGCCGTCGGGACTGCCGTCGTCGACCACCAGGATGTGCACCTCGGGGCTGGCGTGGTGCACACGTCCGACGATCAGCGGCAGGTTCTCCCGCTCGTTGTAGGTGGGAATGATCACCAGAGTGCGCTGACTCGGGCGTTCACCGTCCTGGCGAGGGCTGGATTCCCCCTGCCGCTGCGCTCCGTCACCAGGGACTGTCATGTGGCTCCTTCATCGTCGCGGGCCTTCGCCGGTGCGACGCCTCAACATTCTTTGCACGAACCCTCCATTGTGCAGTATCGCGGCAACCAGTGCCCCAATACCAAGCGTGACCAGCGCCACCTGCAGGGCCGGCCCCCACTCGGTGGCCGGCGTCACATCTGACTTCAGCCTGATCTGGCTGTCCAGGTAGGCGGGCTGGAAGAACTCGGTGCGGGCCATCTCGCGCCCGTCCGGGGCGATCACCGCGCTGATGCCCGTGGTCCCGGCGACCACGAGGTAACGGTCGTGCTCGACGGCCCGCAGTTTGCCGAACGCCAACTGCTGGGCGCTCATGTTCTCGTCGAACGTCGCGTTGTTGGTGGGCACCGTCAGCACCTGGGCGCCATTGAGCACCGATTCCCGCGCAGCCCGGTCGAAGATGACCTCCCAGCAGGTGGTCACCCCGATCGGAACACCGGCCGCGTGCACGACGCCGTTGCCCTCACCAGGCACGAAGTAGCCGGCCCGGTCCGCATACGACGACAGGTGTTTGAAGAAACTGCGCCACGGCAGGTACTCGCCGAACGGCTGCACGATCTTCTTGTCGTGGCGCTCACCGGGACCGTGGTCGGGATCCCAGACGATCACGGTGTTGTTGGCCACCGGATTGTCCGGGGTGTAGCCGTCGGCCTTGACAACGGTGCCCACCAGGATCGGCGCGCCGATGGCATCGGCCGCCGCGGTGATCTGTGCGGCCGCGTCGGCGTTGGTCAGTGGATCGATGTCAGAGGCGTTCTCGGGCCAGACCACGAACATGGGCTGCGGAGCCCTTCCGGCGCGCACGTCGTCGGCCAGCCGCTGCGTCTGCTTCACGTGGTTGTCGAGCACCGCACGGCGCTGGGCGTTGAACTCCAGGCCGAGCCGGGGCACGTTGCCCTGCACGGCGGCTACGGTGACGGTCTGCTCATCCCCCGCGCCGGTGCCGGAGGAACGGACCTGGGGCCACAGCACGGCGGTGGCCAGCAGCACCACCGTGATGCTCAAACCCGGCAGCATGACCGCGGGCGCCGGGAAACCCGGCTTGTGTCCGTGATGCCACCACTGCACGATCTCCAGGACCAACAGCGTGGCGCTGAAGCCGACCAGCGCCACCGCGAACGACAACAGCGGCGCGCCACCCCATCGCGCGAGGGCCAGGAGCGGTCCGTTGGTCTGACCGAATCCGAGGACACCCCAAGGGAATCCGCCGAAGGGCACGGTCGATTTGAGCCACTCCTGGGTGCTCCACAGCGCGGCGAACCACAGCGGCCACCCGGGCAATCGCCTGACCACAACCGCCGCCAGGCCGAAGATCCCGCAGAACAGTGCTTCCATGGCGGCCAGGGCCAGCCACGGCACCGCCCCGACCAGTCCGCTGATCCATGGCAGCAACGGGACATAGAACGCCAGGCCGAACAGGAATCCGTATCCGAGGCCGCCGGCGCGGGTGGTGGAGCGAAGGGTCAGCACCCAGCCGATCAACGCCAGCCCGATGAACGCCGCCCACCACCAGCCGGTCGGCGGATAGCTCAGGCACAACGCGAGGCCGCCGCCGACCGATGCGCTCAACTGCGCCCACCGCACAGCCGCGGCCCGGCCGAATCGCGACGCCCAGGAAGCCACCACAGACCAGCGGTCGGGGGTGCCCGCCGCGGTCAGGCGATACCCACGCTCCTCGGGTTCCTCGTCGGGATCGATGTCGGCCACCGGATCGCCGGTGACGTCCTCGTCCAGTTCGTCGTAGGACTCGTCGTCGAGCTCGTCCAGCTCGGCGAGTTCGTCGTCCTCGATGGCCGGGATCACGTCGGTGGTCTCGTTGGGCCCCGGCCGCGGGCGGCCGAAACGCTCTCTGGGACGGTCACTGCCCATGGATGACGACACCCCGGTGAACGGTCTGACGGCAACGCGGCAGCTCCGCATCAGCGGTCAACCGCGGCAGTGCGGGCACCCGTGAGCGCGGATCCGTGGACCATCGCTGAACGGCGTTGGCCGGCGCGCTGACCTCCAGGTGGTCGGCCTCCCAGACCGCATAGCTGGCCGGGGCCCCAGGTGTGAGTGTCCCGCTGGCGCCGTCGCGCACCCCACCGGCGCGCCAGCCGCCGCGGGTGGCCGCAGCGAACGCGGCACGGGCCGAGATGGCACTGCCCGGGCTCCGGTGCAAGACCGCGGCGCGCACGGTCTGCCAGGGGTTCATGCTGGTGACCGGGGTATCGGAGCCGAAGGCGAGGGGCACGCCTTCGGATGCTAACAGCGCGAACGGGTTGAGCTGGTGAACTCGATCAAGCCCGAGACGTTGGGCGTACATACCCTCTGCGCCGCCCCACAGGGCGTCGAAGTTGGGCTGCATGCTGGCCATCACGCCCCAGGTCCCCAATTGGGCGGCTTGTTCGGGGGTGACCATCTCCAGATGCTCGAGACGGTGGCCGCAGCGGGCCACCGCCGGGCCGCCCAGTCGCTGTGCCGCGCTGGCGAATCCCTCGACGACAGCGGAGACGGCAGCGTCGCCGATCACATGGAACCCGGCCGCGATGCCGGCCTCGGTGCAGGCCTGCACATGCCTGGTGATGGCCTCGACGTCGAGATAGCAGTTGCCGCACGTATCGGGAGCGTCGTGGTAGGGCGCGTTCAGCCATGCGGTGTGCGAGCCGAGGGCACCGTCGACGAACAGGTCTCCGGCCAGGCCGCGGGCGCCGGTCTCGGCAATCAGGTGGCGGGCATGCTCGGCGTCACGGGCCGGCTCGCCCCAATAGCCGACGACCTCCACGCCGTGCTCCAGGGCGCGCAGCTCCTGCCAGTCGAGCAGACCGCCGATCTGCGGGCCGGCACATTCATGGACCGCGGCGATGCCCATCGCGGCGGCATGATCGAGCGCCGCGACGCGGGCGTCGTGCCGCTGCTGCGGGGTCAGCTGTTCACGCGCCGAAGCGCGCACCAGGTGATGTGCCTCGGCGGTCAGCGGGCGCTGCGGGTCGAACCCGGCGACCTCGGCCAGTGCGGGCACCAGCCGGCGCAGTGCGGAGGTTGCGGCGGCCGAATGCACGTCCACCCGGGCCAGATAGGCGGGCCGATCCCCCAAGACCCCGTCGAGGTCCCCGGTGCTCGGGCCGGTGCGCTCCGGCCAGCCCGACTCGTCCCAGCCGTGTCCCCACACCGGCCCGTCCGGATGCCGGCGCGCGTACTCGTCCACCAGACGCAGGCAGTGTTGCAGTGAGGTGGCCGCACGGAGGTCCAGACCGTCCAGGTTGAGCCCGGTGGCGGTCAGGTGGACGTGACTGTCGACAAATGCGGGTGCGACGAAGCCGCCGGCCAGGTCGACGATCTCGGCTTCGGGAAACTGCGACCGGCCGACCTCGTCGGTACCGAGCCACGCCACTACGCCGTCGCGCACGGCGAATGCGGTCGCGTCGGGATAGCTGGGGCTGTGGATGCGCCCGTTGATCAGAAGTGTGGTCAAGCTGTTTCTGCTGGCTGTTAGGCCTTGGGAGGCAGGCGGTGTGGATCGACTTCGGTCACGTCGATGAACTCATTGACGTCGATTACTTCGCCGTCAATGTAGTCGCCCGCCCCGTGCCGATAACCGGCGGTACCGGTCGGTGCACCGAAACCGGCAGGCGCCGCGGCGATGAGCGGCATCCGCCGGACGACCAGCCCGGTGAGCACCGGTCGCGCGGCGGCTCGGGTGGGTGGCAGCAGCAACAGCGCGCCCACGATCGAGCTGGCCAGACCGGGAATCACCACCAGCACGGTGCCCAGCGCCACCAACACGCTGTCGGACACCGCGCCCTGGGGATCGGACAGCCCACCGGACAGGCCCGTGCGCAACCGGCGGATGTGCCGGTTGAGCTGTGAACCCGCCAGCGCCAGTCCGATCACGAACGAGGCCAACAGCAACAGCACGGTGTAGCCGAACCCGATGGTCGCCACCAGGGCGACCATCACCGCCATCTCTACCAGGAGGTAGATCAGAAACAGCCGCTTTGCCATGTTCAGTACAACGTGGCTGATGCCCGTCAGGTTCCGCCGCGGTCCGTTTCAGTCCGCGGCCCGCAACTCCAGGCCGACATTGCGGTGCATGCCGCCCCTCAGCTTGCTGAACAGATTGAAGCCCTTACCCATCAGGCCGTAGCGCCTTCCGATGCCGTCGTAGATCTCGCCGTTGCGGGACTGCTCCAGCACCACGGCCTGCGCCTCGACCGGCTCGCTCTTGGGGTTGCCCCGCACATCGCAGATCGCCACAGTCACCCGCGGGGTGTTGCGGATCCGCTTGACCTTCCACGAATCGGCCTCGGTGATGACCAGCAGCCGGTCACCGGAGGGCACCGCCCAGATCGCGGTCGGCTTGGGCCTGCCGTCCTTGGTGAACGTGGTCAGCAGAACGTAGTTGGCCTTGGCGACATCGGCGAAGGTGGGAGCCATGGGTCAAATCTACTGCCCCGGGTCGCTGCGCTCCTGCCCACCGGAAATCAACTGTCTGCCTAGCCTTCCAGCTCACCTTCGGTTTCCAGCAGCACCTGCCGCAGCCCGTCGAGGGTCGTCTGCTCGGGCTCGGCCCACATCCCCCGGCCGGCGGCCTCCAGCAGCCGTTCTGCCATGCCGTGCAACGCCCACGGGTTGGATTCCGACATGAACTTGCGGTTCTCGTCGTCGAGCACGTATTCAGCCGAGAGCCGTTCGTACATCCAGTCGGCCATCACATGTGCGGTGGCGTCGTATCCGAACAGGTAGTCGACGGTGGCCGCCATCTCGAAGGCGCCCTTGTAGCCGTGCCTGCGCATCGCGGTGATCCAGCGCGGGTTCACCACCCGGGCCCGGAAGACACGGTTCGTCTCCTCCGACAGCGTGCGGGTGCGGACCGCGTCGGGGCGGGTGTTGTCGCCGATGTAAGCGGCCGGGGCCTGTCCGGTCAACGCCCGCACGGTGGCGACCATGCCGCCGTGGTACTGGAAATAGTCGTCGGAGTCGGCGATGTCATGTTCACGGGTGTCGGTGTTCTTGGCCGCCACCGCGATTCGCCGGTACGCCCGGTTCATGTCGTCACTGGCAGGTGCGCCATCCAGACCCCGCCCGTAGGCGAATCCGCCCCAGGCGGTGTACACCTCGGCCAGGTCGGCGTCGTCACGCCAGTTGCGGCTGTCGATCAGCTGCAACAGGCCCGCACCGTAGGTTCCCGGCTTGGAGCCGAAAATCCTCGTGGTGGACCGTCTTTGGTCACCGTGCTCGGCCAGGTCGGCCTGGGAGTGGGCGCGTACGTAATTGTCCTCGGCCGACTCGTCGAGGCCGGCCACCAGTGCCACCGCGTCATCGAGCATGGTGACCACGTGCGGGAAGGCATCGCGGAAGAACCCGGAGATCCGCACGGTGACGTCGATGCGCGGCCGGCCGAGCTCGGCGAGGCCGATCGGCTCCAGGTTCACCACCCGCCGCGAGGCGTCATCCCAGACCGGGCGCACACCCAGCAGGGCGAGCACTTCGGCGATGTCGTCACCGGCGGTACGCATGGCCGACGTGCCCCACACCGACAGGCCGACCGACTGCGGCCAGCGTCCGTAGTCGGTCCGGTAGCGGTCCAACAGTGAATCGGCCATCGCCACACCGGTTTCCCAGGCCAGCCGGGACGGAACCGCCTTGGGATCCACCGAGTAGAAGTTGCGCCCGGTGGGCAGCACGTTGACCAGGCCGCGCAGCGGCGATCCGGACGGCCCCGAGGCGATGAAGCCCCCGGCCAGGGCACGCAGCACCTGGTCGATCTCGGCGGCGGTGCCGGCCAGCCGGGGCACCACCTCGGAGGCGGCGAACCGCAGGATGCGGGCCACCTCGGGGTTGTCGGTGATCTTCTCGACGGCACCTGTGTCCCAACCGGATTCCTGCAACGCGGCCACCAGCTCGCGGGCACCGGCCTCGGCGGCGTCGACAGCCGCGCGGTCGTCACTGCCGTCCTCGATCAGGCCCAGCGCCTGGCGCAGCCCGGGCACGGTCTGCTCGCCACCGAACAGCTGCCGGGCCCGCAGGATTGCCAGCACCAGGTCGAGTTCGCCTGCGCCGGTGGGCTTCTGACCCAACACATGAAGGCCGTCGCGAATCTGGACATCCTTGATCTCGCACAGCCAGCCGTCGACGTGCAGCAGCATGTCGTCGAACGACTCCTCGTCGGGGCGATCCTCCAGGCCAAGGTCGTGGTCCATCTTGGCGGCGCGCATCAGCGTCCAGATCTGCTGCCGGATCGCCGGCAGCTTGCCGGGATCCAGCGCCGAGACCGTGGAGTGCTCGTCGAGCAGCTGCTCGAGTTTGGCGATGTCGCCGTAGGTTTCGGCGCGCGCCATCGGCGGGATGAGGTGATCGATCAGGGTGGCGTGCGCCCGGCGCTTGGCCTGGGTGCCCTCCCCCGGATCGTTGACCAGGAACGGATAGATCAGCGGCAGGTCGCCGAGGGCGGCGTCGGTGCCGCAGGCCGCGCTCATGCCGAGCGTCTTGCCGGGCAGCCATTCCAGGTTGCCGTGCTTGCCGAGGTGCACCACCGCGTGTGCGCCGAACGAGCCGGGGAACGACGAGTCCAGCCAGCGGTACGCGGCCAGGTAGTGGTGGCTGGGCGGCAGGTCGGGGTCGTGATAGATGGCCACGGGGTTCTCCCCGAACCCGCGCGGCGGCTGCACGATCAGCACCACGTTGCCGGCCTGGATGGCCGCGATGACGATCTCGCCGTCGGGATCGCGGCTGCGGTCGACGAAGAGCTCACCCGGCGGCGGACCCCAGTGCTCGACGACGGCGTCGGCCAGCTCGGCGGGCAGTGTGGCGAACCAGGCCCGGTAGTCCTTGGCCGGGACCCGAAGCGGATTGGCGGCCAGCGCCTCGTCGGTCAGCCAGTCCGGGTCCTGCCCGCCGCGCTCGATCAGGGAGTGGATCAGTGCGTCGCCGTCGCCGGAGGCGACAATTGTGGCGAGGTCGCCGGATCCGCCGATCTTGGCGAGGTCGCCGGGGGCGGTGGCCTCACCGATGTCGTACCCCGCATCGCGCATGGCGCGCAGCAGCGCGACCGCGCTGGCCGGAGTGTCCAGGCCGACGGCGTTGCCGATGCGGGCATGCTTGGTGGGATAAGCCGAGAACACCACGGCCACCCGCTTTTCCGCAGCGGGGATGGCGCCCAACCGGGCGTGGCGGACCGCCAGGCCGGCCACCCGCGCGCAGCGCTCGGGGTCGGCCACATAGGAGATCAGCCCTTCGGAGTCGATCTCCTTGAAGGAGAACGGCACCGTGATGATCCGGCCGTCGAACTCGGGAACGGCTACCTGGGTGGCGACGTCCAACGGCGACATCCCGTCGTCATTGTCGGACCACTGGTCGCGCGAACTGGTCAGGCAGAGCCCCTGCAGGATCGGAATATCCAGTGCGGCAAGGTGAGCGACGTTCCAGGAATCGTCGTTCCCTCCGGCGCCGACCGCTGCCGGGGTGGCACCTCCGGCCGCGAGCACGGTGGTGACGAGCGCGTCCGCGGTGCCCAGCAGCTCGAGAAGTTCGGGTTCGGCCGTGCGCAGGGATGCGCAGAACACCGGCAACGCGCGGCCGCCGGCCTGCTCGACGGCGTCGCACAGCGCCTCGACATAGGCGGTGTTCCCGGCCAGTTGCTGGGCGCGGTAGTACAGCACGGCGACGGTCGGACCCTCGGCACCCGTGACGGTGGCCGCCCGCTCCAGGACACCCCAACTCGGGGTGGCCACCGGAGCGGCGAAGCCGAACCCGGTCATCAGCAGCGTGTCGGACAGGAAGGAATGCAGATTCCCCAGGTTTTCCAGACCACCCTGCGCCAGATAGATGTGGGTTTGCAGGGCAGCCCCCTGCGGGGCGGTCGAGTGACCCATCAGTTCGGCGTCAGGCGACTGCTCGCCGCTGACCACGACCGTCGGCAGGCCACTGGCCACCACGGTGTCGATGCCGTCCTGCCAGGCCCGGTAGCCGCCCAGGATCCGGATCACCGCGATGTCGGCACCGTCGAGCAGCTCCTCGAGTTCACCGGTGACCAGCCGCGACGGGTTCGCCCACCGGAACCCCGCTCCGCTGGCGCGCGCGGTGATCAGATCGGTGTCGGATGTCGACAGCAGAAGAATGGTGGGACGGGGCTGGGCGGGATCGGATGTCGGACTGGAGGTGACCACGCACCATTCGTACCGCACCGGCTACCTGAGCGGTGAGCGCGGTGCGGTACGGGTCAGAAGTGCGTCAGGGCCGGATCTCGCCGAACCGGTTGTGCCAGGTCTGGCGGTAGGGCCGTCCGGTGACGCCGACGAGCACCAGAATGAGCGCAGCGAATGCACCGAATGCAACCATGGGCTTCCCCTTCCTCGATCGTTATCAACCCGGTACCAGCGGTCCCGGGTATGCGTCCGACGGTACTTCGGATCACCGAGAAAGTCGTCAATGTGTAAGAGAGCGAACAGCTTTCCCGACCAGTGACGAATGTCACAATCGACCGGGGTGTCCGACTTCCCACCTGCTGCTTTCCAGGAAGGGCCGGATGACCGACAGGTAGATCCCGGCGACGGCGAGAGGTGCCAGCAACGGCAGCCACCGCACCTGGGCAGGCACCGAAGCCGCCCCCAATCCGATGACGGTGAACCCGATCGCGGCCAGCACGGTGGCCCGCGTTGTCGTCACGACGCCGGGTGCGCCGACAGCATGCCGGATCACCAGATAGGCCGCTGCCGACAATCCCGACATGGCCGCGTACAGCGGCGCCGGTTCCGACAAAGCCAGCGCGACCACGGTGGCGAGCACGGCGACGGTCGCTGCGGGGCGCACCGCCACTGCGCCCAACACCGCGACTGCCCCGACCGCGGCGGCCAGCAGTGCGGGTCCGTCGGCGGGAGCGGCCGATGACGCCACCATCAACAGCCCGAACGCGGTCGAGAAGATCCGGGGCGCGGGTTGGGCCGTCACGCTCGACTCCGGTGCCGATCGGGGATCAGCCGCATCGCGTCAGCCAGCCCGGTATCGGGGCGCCACCGCACCACGTCGATCCCGACGGTCCCGAGGTCGCGGTACATCGTGGAGCGTCCCAGCGCCCACATGCGCGCGATCAGCGGATCCAGCTCGCCGATGAACGGAGCGCCGTCGAGCACGTCGACGGCCACCACCGGATGTCCCCGTTTGCACAGCTCGATCAACGCCAAGGCGAACTCGGTGTTCAACAGTGTCGAGAACGCCACCACGACCGCGCCCGGCGGAACCGCCGCCCGGGGCGCCAAAGTGCCGGTGACACTCTCGGTTCCACCGCCGGCCGCCAGCACCGCATCGAGCACGCGGTAGAACTGCCGTCGTCCGATGTCGACACCGAGCCAACGCGGCTGTCGGCCACCGAGCGCGACGACACCCGCGCGGTCGGAGTTGCGTAGCGCACTCTGCACCACCTGGGCGGCGCCCCTCGCAATGCGTTCTCCAGCCTCGGTGGCCGGACCGGGCGCTTGATCGTGCGTGTCGATCAGCACCACCACGTCGGCGCCACGATCGGTCAACCGCTCCGTGACGTGCAGGCGACCGCGCCGGGCGCTCACCGGCCAGTTCACGGTGCGGAGGTGGTCGCCCGGCACATAGGGACGCACGTCGGCGTACTCCACCCCCGGCCCGGTGTGCCGGGTCAGGTGCGCGCCGAGCCGGTCGGGCAGTTCGGTGTACGGGATCGCCGTGTCTTGAGGGGCGGCGAGCGGGAAGACATAGAACTGCGCGGCATCGACGACGCCGTAGCCCGCGCGTAGTCCGCCGGGTGCCAGGACGTCGACTCGAGCCCGCGCCGG
This sequence comes from Mycobacterium sp. IDUB_17, assembly GCF_055419465.1. Classification (NCBI taxonomy): domain Bacteria; kingdom Bacillati; phylum Actinomycetota; class Actinomycetes; order Mycobacteriales; family Mycobacteriaceae; genus Mycobacterium; species Mycobacterium sp. IDUB_17. Next base: position 137,372 of record NZ_JBVAXS010000006.1, read on the forward strand.
ATACCGGCCCCAGCGCTGCGCCACACCCGACACGGTCGCGTGCAGGCGGGTGCGGCCCGCGTCGGCAACGTCGAGTTTCAGCCCCTCGACGGTGTCCACGGTGAGCAGGCAATCGGTTCCGGCACCGTCGACGGTCGCGGTGAGCGTGATCTGGGTGGTCTCCCCTTCGAAGCAGCGCACCGTGTGGGGTTCGCAGCTGACCCGCACGTTCGCCACGGGCCGCTGCCAGTGGACCGAGCACAGCACGCCGAGCAGCGGCGCCACGAACACGATGAGCTGCCACCGTGCACCGATCGCCGCGGCCGCCAGCGCCACCGCCACCACGGTGGCCAGCGCCCTCGTCAATGAGGATGGGCGCCAATGATATTGGACTTCGTAGCCACTCATGACGGTCACGCCTGGGTGGCTCGCGGGACCGGTAGGCGGCGCAGCAGTTCGGCCATGACGTCGGATCCGTGGATGCTGCGCACCCACATCTCGGGCCGCAGACTGATGCGGTGCGCCATGGCCGCGACGGCCAGGGTCTTGACATCCTCGGGGATGACGTAGTCGCGCCCGAGAAGCACTGCCCGGGCGCGGGCCAGCTGCACCAGATCCAGTTCGGCACGCGGGCTGGCACCCACCGCGACCTGAGGATGGTGGCGGGTCGCGGCCGCCAGTGCGACCACGTAGTGCAGCACGTCATCATGCACCGTGACCTGTTCGACGGCTTCGCGCATCGCCAGAAACTGCGACCGGTCGACGACCTGGTGCACCACCACCGCGGCCGATCCCCGATCCAGCCGGCGGCGCAGCATCGCGGTCTCGTCCTGTTCGGACAGGTATCTGAGCTCAAGGCGCACGGCGAAACGGTCCAGTTGGGCTTCGGGCAGCGGGTAGGTGCCCTCGTATTCGATCGGATTGTCGGTGGCCAGCACGATGAACGGGGCGGGCAGCGGATGGGTCTGACCGTCGATGCTGACCTGTTGTTCGGCCATCGCTTCGAGCAGTGCGGCCTGGGTCTTGGGTGGCGTGCGGTTGATCTCGTCGGCCAGCAGCAGGTTGGTGAAGATCGGTCCGGGCCGGAATTCGAAACGGCCCGACTGCATGTCGTACACAGTCGAACCGAGCAGGTCGGCGGGCAGCAGGTCCGGGGTGAATTGCACGCGGGTGAATTTCAACCCGAGGGCCGCCGCGAACGATCGTGCGATCAGCGTCTTCCCCAGTCCGGGAAGGTCTTCGATCAGCACGTGCCCGCGGGCCAGCAGGGTGGTGAGGATGAGGGTCAGCGCGTCCCGCTTGCCGACCACGGCCCGTTCGATCTCGTCGAGCACGACCTGCGCCGTGGCGGCCGCCGACGCCAACTCCGACACGTGGCCGGTCATAGCCGCTCCAATCGTTGCAGGATCTCCGCGAGCACCTCGCGGCCCGGGCCGGGCTCGTCGGCCCGCTCCGCACTCACGTTGTTCGGATCCACCCACTGCCACAGCTGCGGGCCGAACAACATGCGGCCGGTTGCGGCGAATGCGGCCGGATCACCGGTCTGCCGATGGCCGGTGGCTGCCGAGAACTCCCTGGCCAACCGGGGACGTAGATGCCGGTCCCACTCCCGCCGGGTGGAGTCGGCCCGCCGCACCAGGGTCCCGGTTTGAGTCATCCACTGCGCCAACAACTCCGCGGCGTCGTCCGAGTCCACCGCTGGTTGCTGCCGATCCTCCCGCAGCATCCAACGCATCGATCCCAACACGATGGCCGCCGCCACGCCCGCAACCCAGCCCACCATCGCGCGGTCGGGCACCACCAGCGCGGCATATCCCTGCACCACGAGGATCACCAGAAATCCCACCAGGGCGGTTGCTTTCACGACACACCCCGGAGTTCAGCGAGAACGTCCTGCAACGCGGCCACGGCGCTGTCGCGGTGGACCTCGGTCATCACATGGGGGCTGAAGCGCGCCTCGGTGAACAACTGCACCAATTCCGTTGCACCCGAGGTAGATACCGCGTGATGGTCCACCGCGCGAGCCAGCACCTCCGACGGGGTGTCCGATTCGAGCGGGACCGCACCCGGGGCATGCGCGAGTCCGCGTTCCATCGCCGCGTAGCAGGCGATGATCGCAGCCCTGGGGTCCCGGCCGGCATCTCCCATTTCGGCCAACCCGAGTTCTGCTGCCCGCACGAGGGTTTGGGGTCCGGTCCGCTGTGGCGGCTCGCTTCCTGCATCGACGCGGATGGCCGGCTGCCTGCGTTTGACCTGGGCGATGGCCCCGACTGCGAGTATCAGCAGCAGGACCAACGTCGTAGCGACGAAATACGGCAGGAGCCGGTCGTCGACGCCGAACGAGTCGGGCGGTTCGGGCTCGACCGCGCCAGGCGGCGGGCGGGCCGGCGACGGCTTCGCTGCCGGCGGTTGGCTCGTCTGCACACCCAGCCGCGAGATCACCACGATGACCACCAGCCACCCGAGCAGTACGCCGAGCGCGATCAACACCCATTTCGCGCGTAGCTCCCCCGGCACCCCGCGCCGGGCGGTCGGCCGGTACTCCGCGCTGCTCGGTACGGACGGGCGGCGGGTCAGCACCGCGAACGCGAGCACCGCCAGCGCCACCGCCACCAGCGCGACGACGGCGATCAGGCTCAGAGTGGGATCGGTCGGCGCCCGTCGGGGTGCGGGCCGGGCCCCGGGCAGGTAGCCGCGCAGTGCCAGGACAGTTGTCACCAGCAGCGCGAGCACAATCGCCACGCGCCGTGTCGGCTTGTCGATACCGGACATCGCCCGATCAATCGTCGCACGTCACGTGGCCGGCGAGACGAGAATCCAAGGTTTCTAGAATGAACCCCGTGGCCCGAACCCGCGACCAGGACGCCTGCCCCGGCGCATTGACGGTGCACCAGGCCGCCGACGGCGCCCTGGTGCGGATCCGGCTACCCGGCGGGATGATCACCTCGGCCCAGTTGACGGCACTGGCCGAGGCGGCCGAGCAGTTCGGTTCTCCCGCAATGGAGCTGACCTCTCGCGGCAACATCCAGATCCGGGCGGTGACGGATACCGACGCAACCGCCACGGTGCTGGCCGACGCCGGGTTGCTGCCGTCACCGACACATGAGCGGGCCCGCAACATCGTGGCCTCGCCGTTGTCCGGACGCTCTGGCGGCGTCATCGACATCCGCCCCAAGGTGTCCGACCTCGACCGCGCCATCCAGGCCGACCCGGCTCTGGCCGGGTTGCCCGGCAGGTTCTGGTTCAGCCTGGACGACGGCCGCGGCGACGTGTCCGGGATCGACGCCGACGCCGGTGTACACGCCCGTGATGACGGCACCTGCGCGTTGCTGCTGGCCGGGCGCGACACCGGGGTGCGACTGGATACCGGCGATGCGGTCGCCACCTTGATCGAGGTGGCCAGACGGTTCGTAGAGATCCGCGGAAAGGCCTGGCGGATAACCGAACTCGATGATCATTCGGCACTGTTGGACGGTCTGACCGCCGACGCTCCGGCCGGCGCCACCTGGCCGCCGACGATGACACCGCCGGTCGGCTGGATAGAACAGCGGGACGCCCGGGTGGCGGTGGGGGCCGCCGTGCCGCTGGGGGTCCTGCAGGCTCGGGTCGCCCACTTCCTGGCCGCGATCGAGGCCCCACTGGTGATCACCCCGTGGCGTTCGGTGCTGGTGTGCGACGTCCCCGAGGGCGTCGCGGACGCCTCCCTGCGTGTGCTGGCACCACTGGGACTGGTGTTCGACGCCAATTCGCCGTGGCTGCGGATCAGCGCCTGCACCGGCCGTCCCGGATGCGCCAAGTCCGCCGCCGATGTGCGTGCCGACGCCGCCGAGGCGGTCGACACGCCCGCGGAGACGCACCGGCATTTCGTGGGCTGCGATCGGGCCTGCGGCAGCCCGCCCGTCGGAGAGGTCCTGATCGCCGCCGAGGACGGATACCGGCTGCGTATCCCGCCCCCGTAGGGTGTTCGCGTGCTCGACTACATCCGTGACGCCGCCGAGATCTACCGGCAGTCGTTCGCGACGATCCGCGCCGAGGCGAACCTGTCTCGCTTCCCCGACGATGTATCGCGGGTGGTGGTCAGGCTGATCCACACCTGCGGCCAGGTGGATGTCGCCGATCATGTCTCCTACACCGACGACGTCGTGACCAGGGCGCATGCCGCACTCGTCGCGGGCGCCCCGGTGCTGTGCGACTCGTCGATGGTCGCGGCCGGGATCACCCGCTCGCGACTGCCCGCCGACAACGAGGTCGTCTCGCTGGTGGCCGATCCGCGGGCCCCGGAGTTGGCCGCGAAGTTGAGATTCACCCGCTCGGCGGCCGCGGTCGATCTTTGGGCCGACCGCCTCGGCGGCGCGGTGGTCGCGATCGGCAACGCGCCGACGGCGCTGTTCCGGCTGCTGGAACTGCTCGACGAGGGCGCGCCCGTCCCGGCCGCGGTGTTGGGCGGCCCGGTCGGGTTCGTCGGCTCGGCGCAGTCCAAAGACGAACTGATCGAACGCCCGCGTGGCATGTCCTATCTGGTGGTGACGGGCCGGCGCGGTGGCAGCGCCATGGCCGCGGCCGCCGTCAATTCGATTGCGAGTGAGCGCGAGTGAGCACCGAGATGTCCAAACGCGGAACCCTTTATGGCGTCGGGCTGGGCCCGGGCGATCCCGAGCTCGTGACGGTCAAGGCGGCCCGGCTGATCGGTGCGGCTGACGTGGTGGCGTATCACAGCGCCAAGCACGGCCACAGCATCGCCAGGGGCATCGCCGAGCCCTATCTTCGAGACGGCCAGCTCGAGGAGCACCTGGTCTACCCCGTCACCACGGAAACCACCGAGCATCCCGGCGGCTACGTCGGTGCGATGGAAGATTTCTACGCCACCGCCGCCGACCGGATCGCCATCCATCTGGAGGCCGGCCGCGACGTGGCCCTGCTGGCCGAGGGCGATCCGCTGTTCTACAGCTCCTACATGCACATGCACACCCGGCTCACCGAGCGGTTCGACGCCGTCATCGTTCCCGGCGTCACCTCGGTGAGCGCGGCCTCGGCCGCTACCGGCACCCCGCTGGTGCAGGGCGACGACGTGCTGACGATCCTGCCGGGCACCCTGCCCACAGCGGAGCTGGAACGCCGCCTGGCCGACACCGACGCCGCCGTCGTACTCAAGCTGGGCCGGTCCTACACCCGGGTGCGTGACGCCCTCGAGGCGACCGGACGGCTGGATGAGGCGTACTACGTCGAGCGGGCCAGCACGGACCGGCAGCGGGTGTCACCGGCCCGCGAGGTGGGCGGCAAGGGCAGCGCGGATGCCAAGGTGCCGTACTTCTCACTGGCGATGGTTCCCGGCCGGTCCCGGTCCACCGCACCACAGGGCAGCGTCGTGGTCGTGGGCCTCGGGCCGGGCGACTCGGACTGGATGACCCCGCAGAGCCGCCGCGAACTCTCCGCCGCCACGGATCTGATCGGCTACGGACCGTATCTCGATCGCGTCGGGGCCCGCGCCGGGCAGCACCACCACCCCAGCGACAACACAGACGAGCCGGCCCGCGCGCAGCTGGCCTGCAAGCTGGCCCAGGAAGGCCGGACAGTCGCCGTCGTGTCCTCCGGTGATCCTGGGGTGTTCGCGATGGCCACGGCGGTGCTCGAAGAGGCCAAGCAGTGGCCCGGCGTCGAGGTCCGGGTGATTCCGGCGATGACGGCGGCGCAGGCGGTCGCCAGCCGGGTGGGCGCCCCGCTCGGCCACGACTACGCGGTGATCTCTCTGTCCGACCGGCTCAAGCCGTGGGATGTGATCGCGGCGCGTCTCACCGCCGCGGCCAAGGCCGATCTGGCGCTGGCCATCTACAACCCGGCCTCCAAGACCCGGACCTGGCAGGTGGGCGCCATGCGCGAACTGCTGTTGGAGTACCGCGATCCGAGCACCCCGGTGATCGTCGCGCGTGCGGTCTCCGGTGCGCAGCCCGGCCCTGGTGAGCGGGTGACCGTGGTGCGACTGGCTGATCTGGACCCGGCCCAGGTGGACATGCGCACCATGCTGATCATCGGCTCGTCGCAGACGCAGTGGTACACCGGTTCGGCCGCCGGCGACACCACCGAGGACCGGGTATTCACCCCCCGCCACTACCCCGGCTGAACCAACAGACTGACTCGCGTCGAGTTTCATTGACTGCTGTCAGAATGATCGATAGTGTCCGGCGTCACACCCGTTGAAAATGGGAGGGCCGGCCAGCATGCCGACGGCACCACAAGGCGCACCCGCACGGTCCCCGGTCGACCGACGTCAACCGCAACGCAGTGATCAGCGGCGCACCGCGATTCTGGCGGCGCTCAACGAGCACCTGCAGAAGACCGGCTTCGACGCGCTGAACATCGCCGAGGTGGCGCGGCAGGCCGGGGTGGGCCGTTCGGCGTTCTACTTCTATTTCGAGAACAAGGCGGCGGCCGTCGCAGCCCTGGTCGAGCCGATGTACGACGCATTGTTCGCCGCCAACAACATCCTGGCCGACACCACCCGGCCACCCCGCGACCGTGTGCACGACACCATCGAGGCGGTACTACGGACCGCCGAGGATCACCGCTATCTGGTGCAGGCCATGTTGGAGGCCCGCGGGTCCAGCGGCGCCGTGCGCGATCTGTGGGACGGCGCGCGAGAGTCCTTCGTCCCCACTGTCTCGACGGTGATCGCCGCCGAGCGAACCGCAGGCCGCGCCCCCGACGGTGCCGACCCGGTGGTGCTCGCGAGCCTGCTCATGGAATTCAACGATCGCTTGCTGGAACGGTTCATCCTGGGTGGACCGCTGTCGCGACAACAACTGTTGGAAGGCGCGGAGGCAATGTGGATGGGTTCGATCTACGGGACAGTGCAATGACCGCCGCAGGGTCGATCCCCAAGTCCATACCGGGCGAGCCCGCCGAGGTGACCGCCGCATGGCTGTCGCAGGTCCTTGGCGCCGAGGTGGATTCGGTGCAGACCGCGCCGATCGGCACGGGCCAGACCGGTGCCACCTACCGCGTCACGGTCACTTACCGCGACGACGCCGGCCTGCCGGGCACGTTCGCGGTCAAGCTGCCATCGCAGGACGACACCGTGCGTGACCGCGTCACCATCGGCTACCGCTCAGAGCACGCCTTCTACACCAATGTGGCCGACCACGTGCAGATTCCGGTCCCCCGCTGCCATCACTGTGAAATCGCCGGTGAGGGAGCAGATTTCGTCTTGCTCCTGGCGGACATGGCGCCGGCCGAACAAGGCGATCAGATCGCCGGGTGCACACCGGCCGAGGCCACCCTGGCGGTCCGGGCGCTCGCCGATCTACACGGGCCGACCTGGGCCGACCCACGGTGGGCGAACTTCCCCGGTATCGCGATGCCCAAGCCGGAACCGGACTCCGCCAAGGGATTCGGCGACGTCGCCAAGATGGCAGCCGATATCACCCTGGACAAGATCGGCGCGCGCCTGGATACCGAGGACCAGGACACCATGCGCGCGGCCATGTCAGTCGTCACCCCGTGGCTGCTGGCCGAACCGGACCGGTTCGCCGTTCTGCACGGCGACTACCGCCTGGACAACATGCTGTTCGACCCGGACCGCACCCGGATCACCGTGGTGGACTGGCAGACTCTCGGCTCAGGCCTGCCCGCGCGCGACCTGTCGTACTTCACCGCGACCAGCCTGGATCCGACTGTCCGCGCCGCCGCCGAAGCCGGGCTGGTCACTGCCTATCATGACCGACTGCTGTCGCACGGCGTCACCGGATACGATCGCGAAACCTGTTGGCAGGATTACCGTTTGGGCATGCTGCAGGCGCCGCTGATCACGGTGCTCGGCACCGCTTTCGCCAGCTCCACCGAGCGCGGCGACGACATGATGGTGGTGATGGCGCAGCGGGGCTGCCGGGCGATCCGGGAACTCGGAACACTCGATCTGATCAGCGCCTGACCGGCGGTCCCGTGACGCGGGTGCCCGGGGTGACGCGGGCGATCCCCCGCACGATCCGCGGCATCCGCCGCGCCATCACCGCCATGGCGTGATCCGACCGGCGCATCGTAGGCCCGGGCCCCGGCGTCGGCACCGATGCCAGTTCCGCCTCGGGTGTTCCCGCCCGCGCGCCGTGGCGATCCACCGCGAGGAGCCGCCAGGTACCCGGCACTCCACGCAACTCGACGTCGCCGCGGTCCTCGAAGCCGGTTCCCGAGCCCACCACCAGATCGCGAACGGTGCTGGACACCAGGATTTCCCCCGCACCGGCCAGGCCGAGGATGCGCGCCGCGATATGGACCGCTATTCCCCCGATATCGCCGTCCATCAGTTCACATTCGCCAGTGTGGATCCCGGCCCGGATCTCGATGCCCAAGCTCTCGGTTTGATCACGCAGGGCCTCCGCGCAGCGAATCGCCTGGGTCGGCCCGTCGAAGGTGGCCAGGTGTCCGTCTCCGGTGCTCTTCACCACGACGCCGCCGAACCGCCCGGTCAGGTCTGCGGTGATCTCCCCCATCCGATGGAGCACCGCACGCCACCGCTCGTCTCCGGTGGCCGCGGCGTGCTGCGTGGAGGCGACCATGTCAGTGAACAGCACCGTGCGCAGGGCCCGGTGGGACTGCGACGGTGCGGCATGGCCGCCGGTGAGGAATTCCTCGATCTCGCTGGTGATCTCGTCAGGATTGGCGATCCAGGGTGCGTGGTCGGTGCCGTCGACCTCGAGCAGCTGCGCACCCGGGATGTGGTCGGCGAGATACCGCCCGCCCTGGATCGGAACCAGGTCTCCGGTGGCATGGATGATGAGGGTCGGCGCCGTGATGGTCGACAGAATGGGTCGCGCGTCGATCCGGAACAGAGCTTCGAGGGTGGCCCGGGCCATTCCGGGACTGGCGCTCATTCTCTCGAACATCCCGAGTTGGCGCACCGACCCGGCCGCCGGGAACAAACGCTTGAGTGCGGCACCGGTGCCCCACACCGAGCCGCTGGCCCGGCCGAACTCCTGGAACTGCGCGACCTGCTCGGTCGACGGTGTGTAGCGCTGGCCGATCTCGGCCAGGATCCGCGCTTGCAGCTCGGCCGGGTCACGGTCGAAGTCAGCCCACTCGGTGATGCCGAAGTACGCGAACGTGCCGCTCAGGATCAATGCCCTCGTGCGTTCGGGCCGGGTCGCCGCGAACAACATCGCGGCGGGTCCGCCCTCGCTCAACCCGAACAGAACGGCACGCCCGAATCCTGCGGCATCCATCACGGCCTCGAGCTCGGCCGCCCGTTCGTCGAGCGTGCGCACCTGGGGCACCGGATCCGACAACCCGACCCCGGCCTTGTCGAACAGCAGGACGCGGCAGAACGTCGAAAGTCGCTCCATGAAGGCCTCGAACTCGGGCATGGTCCAGAAGACTTCGAGGTGGCTGACGAATGACCCGGCGTAGACGAGCTCGACGGGTCCGTCGCCGAATACCTGGTAGGCGAGACTCAGACCGCCGCACGGTGCGTATGACGTCTCCGCCACGGTGTGGAGCCTACTGCTGCCGGGGGCTTCAGCCTGCGGTTTCGGCCCGAACCCAATCCGCCGCCTCCTCGACCGTGGCCACCGTGTGTACTCCGGGCGGCAGCGGCGGACGGTCCACCATCACCACCGGCACGCCCGCAGCTTCGGCGGCCCGCAGCTTGGGTTCGGTCATCGCACCACCACTGTTCTTGGTCACCAACGCGTCGATGCGGTGCTCGCGCAGCAGGGCCAGCTCCCCGTCGTAGTCGTACGGGCCGCGCGACAGCAGCAGTTGGTGATCGGCAGGCAGGGTGTCGGGATCCGGCGGAGTGACGGCCCGGATCAAGAACCAGGCGTCGACGTCTTTGAAGACCCGGGTGCCGGACCGCCCGGTGGTGAGAAAGACCCGCGAATAACCGTTCCCCGCCACGGCTTCGGCCGCCTCCCGGTCGGATGCCACCATGATCGCGGCGCCCGGCGCCCAGGCCGGCCGGGCCAGCACCAGATGCGGCACGCCGAGCTCAGCGCACACCCGGGCTGCGTGCTCGGTGATGGTGGCGGCGAAGGGGTGGGTGGCGTCAACGACCGCGTCGACTCGCTCATCGACCAGCCATTGCCTCATCCCCTCCACGCCGCCGAACCCGCCGATGCGCACGGGACCGACGGGCAGCGCCGGGTCCGGTACCCGCCCGGCCAGCGAGCTGATCACGTCGACCTGCGGGTGCAGAGCCGCGGCCAGGGCGCGGGCCTCACCCGTGCCACCGAGCAGCAGGAGCTTCATCAGTGGGTGGCCCCGCGACGGCGGCCTGAGGAGTACAGGTAGCTGTCGGAGAATCCCTCGGCGGCGAGCACATCGCCGACCACGATGACCGCGGTCTTGGTAACCGCGGCGGCATGCATCTTCTCGGCGATGTCGGCGAGCGTGCCACGCAACACGATCTCCTGCGGCCAGCTAGCGAATGCCACGACGGCACAGGGGGTTTCGGGGCGGTATCCGCCGTCGATGAGCTGCGGGACGATGTTGTCGATCTGGGCCGCGGCCAGGTGCAGCACCAGCGTCGCCCCGGGGGCCGACAGCGTACGCAGGTCCTCGCCGTCCGGCATCGCCGTGGACAGCGTCGCCACCCGGGACAAGGTGACGGTCTGAGCGACGCCGGGGACGGTCAGCTCGCGGCCCAGTGCGGCGGCCACCGCGGCGAATGCCGGTACACCGGGCACGATCTCGTAGCCGATCCCCAGTTCATCGAGCCGACGGCACTGCTCGGCGAGCGCACTGTAGATCGACGGATCACCGGAATGCAGCCGTGCCACATCGACACCCGCACGATCCGCGGCGACCAACTGGTCGATGATCTGGTCGAGGTTCAGCGGCCCGGTGTCGACGACCCTGGCGTCGGGGGGACACAGCGCCAACAGGTCGTCGGGCATGATCGACCCGGCGTACAGACACACCGGGCAGCTGCCGAGCAGTCGCGCACCGCGCACGGTGATGAGGTCGGCCGCACCCGGGCCCGCCCCGATGAAGTACACCGTCATCGCTTGACCACCGCCCACTGGGTCACCGGCAGCGCCGGCCGCCAACCGGTGAATCCGCCGATCGCACCACCCTGGTAGTGCTGATAACGCCGCAACTCGCCGCCTTCCTTCGAATACCATTGTGCTACAACGACTTCTGATTCCAACGTCACCGCGTTGACCACCAGCCGCCCACCTGAGGGCAGGCGATCGAAGCAGGCCTGCAGCAATCCGGGCTGGGTGACGCCACCGCCGACGAAGATCACCGCGGGCTCGGGCGCACCGTCAAGGGACTCGGGAGCGCCGCCGCGGACGTCCACCCGGACCCCGAAAGCCGCGACGTTGCTCAAGATCCGCGCGCGTCGCTGCTCGTCGCGTTCGAATGCCACCGCGGCGCAACCCGGTACGCTGCGCGACCATTCGATCGCGATACTGCCCGACCCCGAGCCGACATCCCACAACAACTCGCCGGGCCGTGGCCCCAGTGCCGCCAGCGTGACCGCCCGGATGGACTGCTTGGTGAGCTGCCCGTCGTGGGCGAACGCCTCGTCGGGCAGCGCCTGGGCCCGGCGCTCGTCGGGACGGTAGGCCACCGCCACCACGTTGAGGTCGTCTATATCGACCGGGGCGGCCGCCGCCCAGTCCCGGGCGGTGCCGTCGTGGCGGCGCTCCCCCGGCCCGCCCAGCTGCTGCAGCACGGTCAATTCCGAATCGCCGCGGCCGGATTCGTTCAGCAGCCGCGCCAGCGTGGCCGGGGTCTGCGCATCGCGAGACAGCACGATCGCGCGCCCGCCACGGCGCACCGCGGTATGCGGCGCGGCGGTCACCAGGCTGATCACCTCGGTGTCGGGCACCGTCCAGCCCATCCGCGCGCAGGCCAGCGTCACGCTCGACACATGGGGCAGCACCCGCACCCGGTGCGCGCCGAACAACCGGATCAGCGTCGCGCCGATGCCGTGCAACAGCGGATCGCCGCTCGCCACCACGTGCACATCGCCGTCGGCGAAAAGCGTCGGCAGGGCCGGCAGCATCGGCGACGGCCAATCTCGGCGGTCCGACGTCACGCTGTCGTCGAGCAGTTCCAGTTGCCGCGGCGAGCCGTACACCACGGTGGCGCGCGCCAACTCGTCACGCGAGGCTTGCGACAACCCCGCCATCCCGTCGGCCCCGATGCCGACCACGGTGATCGTCCCCGTCACCGGGGCATCTTTCGCCAGATCGGCCGCGGCACGAATCTCGTCACGAAGATCATGGGGCGGATCACCCACGGCACCCAGACCGCACGCTTACCGCGGGCCAGCGCCTTGGCCGTAGCCTCGGCCACCTGAGCCGGTGTGCTGGAGAACGGCGCCGGTTCCATGCCCTCGGTCATCCGGCCGATCACGAACCCGGGCCGGACGATCAGCAGTTGCACACCGGTCCCGTGCAGGGCGTCGGTCAGGCCGGAGGCGAACGAGTCGAGGCCGGCCTTGGCCGAACCGTAGACGTAGTTGGCGCGGCGGGCCCGGGCTCCGGCGATCGAGGAGAACACCACCAGCCGGCCCCGGCCCGCTGCGCGCAGACGCTGCGCCAGCACCGTGAGCAAGCTGACCTGGGCCACGTAGTCGGTGTGCACGACGGCCACGGCGTGGGCCGGATCGGCCTCGGCCCGATCCTGATCCCCCAGCACCCCGAATGCCAGCACTGCCGTGTCGATCCGCCCGTGGGCGGTTTCGATCGCCTCGACCAAGCGGGTGTGGCCGGCGACGTCGTCGGCATCGAACTCGCAGGTGTGCACCGCGGCGGCACCGGCCGCCCGCACCGCGGCGACCTGCTCGTCGAGTTGATCGGCACGGCGTGCGGCCAGCACGACGACCGCCCCGGCCGCGAGCCGAACCGCGAGTTCGATCCCGATCTCGCTGCGGCCCCCGAAAATCACCACGACACGGGGATCCGTGCCAGCCGTGTCATCCATGGCAGCGATTATGTCCTGCGCTAGCGTGGACCCCGATGGCTACATCTCGTGGCAAGGCAACCACCAAGCTCACCAGCGAGGCGCTGGCGTTTCTCACCGAACGCCACCTGGCGATGCTCACGACGTTGCGCTCGGACAATTCCCCGCACGTCGTGGCGGTCGGTTTCACCTTCGATCCCAAGACGCACATCGCGCGGGTCATCACCAACGGCGGCTCGCAGAAGGCGGTGAACGCGCACGAGCGCGGGATCGCTGTGCTCAGCCAGGTCGACGGCGCCCGCTGGTTGTCGTTGGAGGGCAAGTCCACGGTGAGCAGCGAGCCGGACGCCGTCCGTGACGCCGAGCTGCGTTACGCCCAGCGCTACCGCACCCCGCGGCTGAACCCCCGTCGCGTGGTGATCGAGGTACGAATCGAGCGCGTGCTGGGCTCCTCGGAGCTGCTGGACCGCAGCGAGGCCTAAATTCCGGGGTCGACGGCCCGGCCCCGCTTCACGTGCGTAGCGCAGTGGCGGGAAAACGAGTCCAAAACCGCCACCACGCTACGAACGCGGCAGAGCGGCGGGCCTTAGTTCACCGGCACTACGACGAGATCGTGTGGCTGGTTGTTGACCGACAACGCGCCGTCCTCGGTGACGACGACGATGTCCTCGATGCGGGCGCCCCACTGCCCCGGGAAATACACGCCAGGTTCCACGCTGAATGCCATCCCGGCCTCCAGCGGCAGGTCGTTGCCGGCCACGATGTAGGGCTCCTCGTGCACCGACAGCCCGATGCCGTGCCCGGTGCGGTGTACGAATGCCTCGGCCAGCCCTTCGGCCGCCAGCACGTCGCGGGCGGCCGCATCGATCTGCTCGGCGGTCACGCCGGGGCGCACGGCCGCGACGGCCGCCTGCTGGGCGCGCTGCAACACCGCGTAGCGCCGCGCCACCTCGGGATCCGGTTCGCCGATGCTGTAGGTGCGGGTCGAGTCGGAGTTGTAGCCGGGCTCGTACGGCCCGCCGATGTCGACCACGACGATGTCACCGGCGCTCAGCTCACGCTCTGAGCATTCATGGTGCGGGTCGGCACCGTTGGGACCGGAGCCGACGATGATGAACGCCACCTCTGAGTGTCCTTCGGCGACAATAGCTTCGGCGATGTCAGCGGCCACGTCGGCTTCGGTGCGGCCGGGCACCAGGAACTCGGGCACCCGGGAGTGCACCCGGTCGATCGCCGCTCCGGCCTTACGCAGCGCGTCGATCTCGGCGGGATCCTTGATCATCCGAAGGCGCCGGAGTACATCGGTGGCCAGTACCGGGACCACACCGAGCAGGTCGGCGAGCGGCAAGAGGTGCAGGGCGGGCATGGAATCCGTCACCGCGACGGCACTGCCCGGCCCGCCGAGGGCGTCGGCGACCATCTGGTACGGGTTCTGCCCGTCCACCCAATCACGCACCGCCACATCGAGTTCGGTGACCGCCGACTCACGCAACGCGGCCAGTTCCAGGCGCGGCACCACGATGGTCGGGTCCCCGGTGGCGGGCAGCACCAGCGCGGTGAGCCGTTCGAAGGTCTGCGCGCGTGAGCCGACCAGGTACCGCAGGTCATAGCCGGGGGTGATGACCAGTCCGGCCAGACCGGCTTCTGCTGCAGCTGATGCTGCCGCGGAAAGGCGGTGGGCGTACACATCGGTGCTGAATCGGCTGACCGTCATGGCATCGAGGCTAGTGGTGCGGTAGATAACTGGCGATCTCGATCAGGTTGCCGTCGGGGTCGCGGCAATAGTGTGAGGTCATCGGGCCCAATGCGCCGGTCTTGGGAACCGGGCCCTCGGTGATCTCGACACCACAGGCTGTCAGATGCTCACCAACGGCCTCTGGTTCGACATCTGCGATGAAGCACAGATCCAAGGATCCCGGTGCGTCGACGGCGCCGGTCACCCAGTTGGCCGAACCGGTCGGCCGCACGTTGAGCTTCTGATCGCCGAACACCAACGCGATACGGCCGTCACCGAACACCTCCCTGCGCATGCCCAGCACCCGCACGTAAAACGAGACGGTGGCGTCGCTGTCCCGGCAGTTCACCACGACATGGTCAATACGGTTGACGGTGAAGGTCATACCTCACGCTACTGTCGCTGGAATGTTGCGTGATATCCGCGATCTCACCGGCGATCCCGAGGCGTATGCCGCTGAGCTGCGCAGGCGCTGGGGCGGCCTGTTGAGTTACCGGTACCTCGGGCGCTCGTATTCCTCGATGGACCTCGGTCCGGTCGACGACACGGTGACGTTGCGGCGCGACATGCGAAATCCGGCGGGCGGGTTGCTGCTTGCGGTGCTGGGCATCTCCTCCCCGGACAGCGGTGGCGTGAGCGATCTGGAAGCCGTACCCAACCCGGTCATCCACTCGTGCCAGGTGCTGGACCCGGCCGTCGATGTGGCCCGCATCCGGGTGGATACCGAGGTGCTCAAGCAGGGCAGGCAACTCGCGTACAGCCGGTCGGTGATCGTCGATGCCGACAATCCGGACCGGGTCATCGCGCTCACCGAGGGGCAGGGCATCTCCATCGGTACGCCCCCGGAGGGCCTGGAGAAAATGCCCGTAGACCCGATCGACATCGTCGACGGTCCGGATCTACCGCCACTGTGGCAGGTGTTCGGCGGCCACAAACGCGACAACGGACATTGGGCCCTACCCGAGCTCGCGGTCGAGGTGGCCTCACCAGACGCCGCGCTGCACATCGGCCCACAGTTCGTGATCCTGGAGACGGCCGCGGCGGACGCCTCTGCCGAGGCCGCAGGAACCGATGCGCTGCAAGGCCTTTCGTCGCATGTGATGTTCCTGGCCCGCGGTAAGGTCGGCCCGTTCCGGGTCGACACCCAGGTGCTGCCCGGCGCGGCTGGCACCGTCGCCGTGCGGGCCACGCTGTACGACGAGGGTGCCGGCGGAAAAGCCGTCACGGCTGCGTCCTATGTATTCGGTCGGATGGAGGAAACCCGATGAGCGACCCAGTTCTGCTGCTCGACGGCGCCAGCATGTGGTTCCGGTCCTACTTCGGCGTGCCGTCGTCGATCAAGGCACCCGACGGCAGGCCGGTGAACGCGGTACGCGGATTCCTGGACTCGGTTGCCACGCTGGTCACCCGGGAGCGACCGCGCCGGCTGGTGGTGTGCCGCGACGACGACTGGCGGCCGCAGTGGCGCGTCGATCTGGTGCCGTCGTACAAGGCGCACCGGGTGGAACAGCCGCAACCCGACGGCATCCCCGATGTCGAAGAGGTTCCCGACGACCTCACCCCGCAGGTCGACATGATCATGGAATTGCTCGATGCATTCGGCATCGCGACGGCCGGGGCGCCCGGGTTCGAAGCCGACGACGTGCTCGGCACGCTGGCCACGCGCGAACAGCACGATCCGGTCGTGGTGGTCAGCGGAGACCGTGACCTGTTGCAACTGGTACGCGACGAGCCGGCCCCCTCCGTCCGCGTGCTCTACATCGGCCGGGGACTGGCCAAGGCCACGAAATTCGGTCCGGAGGAGGTCGCCGAGCAGTACGGGGTTCCCATCGACCGGGCCGGACCGGCGTACGCGGAGTTGGCCCTGCTGCGGGGTGACCCGTCCGACGGGCTGCCCGGGGTCGCCGGGATCGGCGAGAAGACGGCGGCGACGCTGCTGGCCCGGCACGGCTCGCTGCTGGGTATCCGGGCGGCCGCCGAGGACCCGAAATCCTCACTGTCCAAAGCACATCGGGCCAAGCTGCTGGCCGCCGCCGACTACATGGCCGCGGCTGAACCGGTGGTCCGGGTGGCCACGGATGCCCCGGTGACGTTGTCTGCTGCGACCGACGATCTACCGTTGGCCGCCGGCGACCCGGCGCGGGTCGCCGAGCTGGCCGCGGCGTACGGGGTGACCTCGTCGATCAGCCGGTTGCAGTCAGCCCTCGACCGACTGCCCGGCTGACTCCGTCCGCGCCATTTGCTACATCAGGGTCGCTCGCGCGCGGCGAAGCGACCCTGATGTAGATATCGGCGGGCTGACTTACTTGGGTCGACCGACCTCGTAGGTGCCCTTGTCGTCCTTGAAGGTCACCGTCACCTTGCGCTTGGTGCCGTCGATGGTGACCTCGCAGTCGAAGGTCGAATCCTTTTTGACCGTCGGATTCTCACCGTCGTTGCACTTGACGCCGGTGACCTTGGTGGCACCGTAACCGTTGGTCTTGTCGGTCAGGATCTGCTCGACGCCGGTCTGGGCCTTGTTGATGTCGAGCTTGGTCGTCACCGCCCATCCCGGAAGCCAGAACGCGGTGACCGCGAGGATGATCAGCAACAGGGCCAGCAGGCCGCCGACGACGCCGCCGATCACGGCCAGCGAACGCTTGGATTCCCCCGAAGCGCCCGGCACACCGTAAGGCCCGAACTGACCGGGAGCGCCGTACTGGCCCGGCTGAGGGTATTGACCCGGCTGGCCGTACTGCGGCGGCTGCCCGGGCTGCCCGTACTGCGGTTGCTGCCCATAGCCAGGCACCTGGCCGTACTGCGGCTGGCCGCCGGGGTACGCCGGCTGGCCGTACTGCTCGGCCCCGGGGTACTGCGGCTGTTGTGGCTGCTGCGGCTGCGAATAATCCGGCTGCTGCACGCCTTGGGCAGGCGGCTGGTACGACGGATACTGCTGCGGCGTGTACGCCGGCGGCTGCCAGGCCGGAGCGTGAGGCGTCGGGTCCTCGGAAGCGGGGGTGGGTGGCTGCCACGCCTCGGCACCCTGCGCCTGGTCCCCCGTGGGCTCAGGCTGCTGACCGGGCCACTGCTGTCCCTGGTCAGATCCCTGCGGTCCGCTCATGGTTCTCCTTGATCCTGTTCGGTATCGCCTGCCACACATTACCCCGCATCAACAGCAACAACACCGCGCCGAACATCGTTGACAGCGCGTTTCGCGGTATTGCGCAGGGCAGTTGCGGGTGCGGCATTGCGCACCTGGTCGAGCAAGTCGAGCACCTGACGGCACCACCGCACGAAATCCCCCGCCGACAGCGCAGAACCCGAACCAGCGACATCCGAGGCCGCGAGTGCGGCGGCCAGATCGCCGGTGGTCGCCCACCGGTAGACGGCGGTCACGAAGCCTTCGTCGGGTTCACGGCTCGGCGCGAGCCGGTGCCGCTGCTCGTCGCCGCGCAGGTCCGCCGAGACGCGCCGGGTCTTGGCCAGCGCGCGGCGCAGGCTCTCGGTGGGAATGTCGACTCCCAGGACCCCGCCCGCGGAGTCCCCGCGCGATTCGAACAGCACTGCCGAGAGCACGCCGGCCAGTTCCGCGGGCTGCAAACCGTCCCACAGGCCGGCGCGCAGACATTCGGCCACCAGCAGATCGCTCTCGCTGTAGATCCGGGCCAGCAGGCGACCGGCGTCGGTCACCCTGGGTTCACCAGAGTCGGCCTCGATGAAGCCGCGTTCACTGAGCAGCGCCACGATTCGGTCGAAGGTGCGGGCCAGCGAGTTCGTCGCCGCGTTCACCTTCTGCTGGATCTGGGCGTTGTCACGTTCGATGCGCAGATAGCGTTCGGCGATCCGGGCCTGGGCCTCGCGGTCCGGTAGTTGATGCGCCGGGTGATGACGCAGTTCGTCACGCAGGCCGGCCAGTTCGGGATCGACGTCGCGTTCGGGGGCCGCGGCGCCCCTGCTCGCGCGCTTCGAGGGCACCGAGAGGTCGGCGGCCGCCGAGCGCAACGCCGACGCCAGATCCCGACGCACTCGTGGCTGCCGGTGTTCGACCCGCTTGGGTAGCGTCATCGCACCCAGCGGGGCCGACGCACCCGAGTAGTCGGCCGACGAAATCCGGCCTGCCCAACGGTGTTCGGTGAGCACCAGCGGTCTCGGGTCGTCACTGTCGCGTTGCGCGGGCTCGAGCACCACCGCCAGTCCGCCGCGGCGGCCGTGGGTGATGGTGATGATGTCGCCGCGGCGCAACTCGGCCAGTGCGTCGGTGGCGGCCCTGCGGCGTTGCAGTCGCGATGCCCGCGACTGCGCGCGTTCGCGTTCGCCGATCTTGGTCCGCAGCCGGACGTAGTCGAGGATGGGCGCGTCTTTGCCGCCGAACTCGGCCGCCAGCTCGCTCATCATCCGTTCGCCGCGCGCGATCCCGCGCACCAACCCGACCACCGATCGGTCCGCCTGATACTGGGCGAAGGAGCGTTCCAGCAGTTTGTGCGCCTGTTCGGGCCCCATCTGCTGCACCAGGTTGATGGTCATGTTGTAGCTCGGCGCGAACGAGCTGCGCAGCGGGAAGGTCCGGGTCGAGGCCAGGCCGGCGACCTCCGCGGGTTCGGCGTTGCTGTCGTCGGGCCGCCACAGCACCACGGCATGGCCTTCGACGTCGATACCGCGGCGCCCGGCCCGCCCGGTCAGCTGGGTGTACTCCCCCGGCGTCAACGGAACATGCTGCTCGCCGTTGAACTTCACCAGCCGCTCGAGCACCACGGTGCGGGCCGGCATGTTGATGCCCAGAGCCAGGGTCTCGGTGGCGAACACTGCCTTGACCAGGCCCGCGGTGAACAGCTCCTCCACGGTGTGCCGGAACACCGGCAGCATGCCGGCGTGGTGGGCGGCCAGCCCGCGCAGCAGTCCTTCGCGCCATTGGTGGTAATCGAGGACGATCAGGTCGGATTCGGCCAGGTCGGCGCAGCGCCGGTCGATGATCTCGGCGATCCGGCTACGTTCCTCGTCGGTGGTCAGCCGCAGTGGCGCACGCAGGCACTGCTGGACAGCCGCGTCGCATCCGGCCCGCGAGAACACGAAGGTGATGGCGGGCAGCAGCCCCTCGGCGTCCAGGGTGGCGATCACGTCGGGCCGGCTGGGCGGCCGGTACAGCTGCGGGCGCCCGCCTCCGCGCCCTCTTCCGCGTGGTTGCCAGTCGGCCAGCCGATCGGCCTCGCGCCGATGGCTGATGTGGCGTAACAGATCCGGGTCGACGAGCGTGCTGTTCGTGCCCTCGAACAGATCGAACAGCCGCCGGCCGACGAGCATGTGCTGCGAGAGCGGCACCGGCCGGTGTTCGTCGACGACGACGGTGGTGTCGCCGCGAACGGTCTGGATCCAGCCGCCGAACTCCTCGGCATTGCTGACCGTCGCCGACAGGCTGACCAACAGCACGTCCTCGGGCAGATGAAGGATGACCTCCTCCCACACCGCACCGCGCATCCGGTCGGCCAGGAAGTGCACCTCGTCCATTACGACATAGGAAAGCCCATGCAGCGCAGGCGAATTCGCGTACAGCATGTTGCGAAGCACTTCTGTGGTCATCACCACGATGTCGGCGTCACCGTTGATGGACTGGTCTCCGGTGAGCAACCCGATCTTGTCGGCGCCGTAGCGGGCCACCAGATCGTTGTGTTTCTGGTTGCTCAGCGCCTTGATCGGTGTGGTGTAGAAGCACTTGCCGCCCGCCGCCAGCGCCAGGTGCACGGCGAATTCGCCGACCACGGTCTTGCCCGCCCCGGTCGGTGCACACACCAGGACGCCGTGACCGCTTTCCAGCGCACGGCAGGCACGCAGCTGGAAATCGTCGAGGGCGAACGGATATTCGGCGGTGAACCTGATCAGTTCACCGCCGGATTGCTCACCAGGATCAGGTGGCATCGTCGTCGATGTCGATTCGCGACGGTCCGCTCACCGGTTCCGGCGTCTGGATCGGTTCCGCTGTCGGGATCGGCGCGGCCTCGTCCTCGGGCACCTCCAGTGCCTCGCGCCGCGCCTTGCGCCTGTCGTTGACCCGCGCGATCTGGATCGCGAACTCCAGCAGCAGGCTGAGCGCAGAGGCCAGCGCCAGCATCGTGAACGGGTCAGAGCCCGGCGTGGCGAATGCCGCGAAGACGAACAGGCCGAAGATCAGGCCGCGGCGCCAGACCTTGAGCCGCTCGTAGCTGAGCATGCCGATCAGGTTGAGCATGATGATCAGGAGTGGGAACTCGAAGCTGATGCCGAACACCAGCAGCAGATTGATCAGGAACCCGAAGTACTGCTCGCCCGACAGCGCGGTGACCTGCACGTCGCTGCCGACGGTGAGCAGGAAGCCCAGGGCGGTGGCCAGGACCACGTAAGCCAGGATCGCGCCGGTGATGAACAGCACGGCGCCGACGCCGACGAACGCCATCGCGAAGCGGCGTTCCTTCTTGTACAGACCTGGCGTGATGAACGCCCACAGCTGATAGAGCCACACCGGGCAGGCCAGCACCAGCCCGGCTGCCAGCGCCACCTTGAGGCGCAGCATGAACTGGTCGAACGGGCCGGTGGCCAGCAGCCGGCACTCGCCGTCCGGGGCGATGGTCGCGCGGGCCGAGGCGGGCAGTGAGCAATACGGGCCACGCAGCCATTCCCCCAGGCTGTGCAGACCGAAGAAGCCGTTGGTGTACCAGAGGAAGCCGAAGATCGTCGTCACGAGAACAGCGAGCACGCTGATCAGCAGACGGTTACGCAGCTCGTGCAGGTGGTCGACCAACGACATCGTGCCGTCGGGGTTGACCCGCGAGCGGCGGCGGCGGGGATCGAGCTTCTTGATGAATCCGGAGGTCACTGGCGTGTTCTAGAGGCCTGGTCGTAGACGTGGCACGGCATCGCGGGGCGATGACCGCGATCGGATGCCGGACCGGTCAGGCCGTGTGGCGGTCCGGGGACTGCTCGGGAGCCGGAGCGTCGACCCGCTCGGAAGCAATCGGCTTGGCTGGCGGGGCCTCCGCCGGGGAGGCCGCAGAATCCGACTGCATCTCCTTGATCTCAGACTTGAAGATCCGCATCGACTTACCGAGCGACCGCGCGGCGTCCGGCAGCTTCTTGGCGCCGAAAAGCAGCACGAACACCGCGATGACAATGATCCAGTGCCAGGGTTGTAGACCACCCAATTTGGTTACCTCCAGACGTCGGTGCCGAGTCTACCCGCGTGCGTCGTCGGCGTCGTAGACACGCAGGGCCTCGGCGGCCGCGTCCCGCACCCGCTGCGCCAACGACTCCGGGGCCAACACGGTGACCGCCGAGCCGAAACCGAGTACGAACCTGGCCATCCATTCGTCGGAGGCGTAGGTCATCGCAGCTTCGCAGGCCCCGCCGGGCAGCTCGTTGACCACCCGCAACGGGTAGTAGTCGAAGGCCCACGCGGCAGTCGCGTCGACCAACAGGGTGGCCGACGGGAGGGCCGGATCCGCGTCGAACAGTGACATGTCGGGGCCGGCCTGTACCGCCGGTGGCGGCGGTGCCGATATCTCGTCGAGCACCTGCGCGTCGACGATGCGGTCGAAGCGGAACAGCCGCACCGCCTCGGCGGTGCGGCACCACGCCTCCAGATAGCTGTTGTCACCGACCAGCGCGACCCGGATCGGATCGACCGTGCGTCGGCTCAGCGAATCCCGCGACGCCGAGTGGTACTCCACCGTCACCGCCCGGCCGTCGCGCACCGCGGCCCGCACGGCCGCGGCAGCGACGCTTTCGGTCTGCGCCGGCTCGTCGACGGCCGCCAGCTTGCTGCCCGCGGCAGATTCGATCTTGGCGATCGCGCTGCGCGCGGCTTCCGGATCGACCATGCCGGGCACGTCGACCAGTGCCCGCAGCGCGACCAGGATCCCGGTTGCTTCGGTGGAGGTCAGCCGCAGCGGGCGGTCCACACCCGCACTGAACGTGACTTCGACTGTGTCGCCTTCGAAATCGAAGTCGATGAGGTCGCCGGGGCTGTACCCGGGCAGCCCGCACATCCACAACTGCCGCAGGTCGTCGTCAAGCTGCTTGCGGGTGACGCCCAGCGCCCCGGCCGCCTCGGCCCGCGTGACCTTCGGGTTGGCCTGGAAGTACGGAACCATGTTCAGCATCCGGACCAGCCGGGTGGAAACCTGACTCATGCGCGATCCTCGCTGACCCTCATGCCGCGGTCCGCCTGCGCCCGCAACCGCGCCAGCACGTCGTCGCGCAGCGATTGTGGCGCCAACGCCACGGCGTCGGCCCCGTAACTCGCGATCTCCCTGGCCAATCTGTCGTATCCGCCGACGTCGACGGTGATCTCCTCACCTGCGCGGCCGCCCAGCGTGCGCGGTACGGTCCCGACGGCCTGTCGTCGCAGGGCAGTTGCCCGGCCGTCGGCCACCCAGATCCGGGCCTGTTCCCCGGTCGGTGCTTCGGCGACGACGCGCTGCACCACCTCACGCAAGTTGACGCCGTCGGGTTTCTGCACGGTACCGGCTTCTCCGATGGCGGTGACCGTGTCACCGAGGCGGGACAGCCGGAACGTGCGGGTGTCGTCGCGGAGCCGGTCATGACCGACGAGGTACCAGCGGCCCCGGTGCGTCACCACACCCCACGGTTCGACGGTGCGGGTGGTGTACGGATCGCTGCGCGAGTACCGGTGTTCGAACTGCACCACCCGTCCGGTGTCGATCGCCGACAACAGGGTTCCCAGGACCTTCTCCGAACCCCTGATACCCGGCAGTACAGTCGTGGAGGTGATCGCGACGGACGAATCGCCGCCTTCGACGTCCACCCCTGCCGCCCGCAGTTTGAGCAACGCACCCTGGGTCGCGGTGATCAACTCCGGGGATTGCCACAGCTGGGTGGCCACCGCGACGGCGGTGGCTTCGTCGGTGGTCAACGCGACGGCCGGCAGTGCATAGGCCTCGCGGTTGATCCGATAGCCCTCGGTGGGGTCGAACTTCGACACCCGGCCGGTCTCCAGCGGGATTCCAAGATCGCGCAATTCGTTCTTGTCGCGCTCGAACATTCGCGAGAACGCCTCGTCACTGGAGCTGTCGTCGTAGCCCTGGACGATATTGCGGATCTTTTCTGCCGGCAGAAAACGATCGGTTGACAGCAATGCGATGACAAGGTTCATCAACCGCTCGACTTTGGATACCGCCACGAGATGAAAGCTTAGAGCTCACATGCTGGCGATCAGGCGCTTGACTCGCTCATCAACCGACCGGAACGGGTCCTTGCACAGCACGGTGCGCTGGGCCTGGTCATTGAGCTTGAGGTGCACCCAGTCGACGGTGAAGTCCCGCCCCGCTTCCTGTGCCGCGCTGATGAACTCGCCGCGCAGCTTGGCCCGGGTGGTCTGCGGCGGAGTGTTGACCGCGGCGTCGATCTCCTCGTCGGTGGTGATCCGGGCGGCCAGACCCTTGCGCTGCAACAGGTCGAACACCCCGCGACCACGCTTGATGTCGTGGTAGGCGAGGTCGAGCTGGCTGATCTTCGGGTCGGACAGCTCCATGCTGTAGCGGTCCTGGTAGCGCTGGAACAGCTTGCGCTTGATCACCCAGTCGATCTCGGTGTCGACCTTCGCGAAATCCTGGCTCTCGACCGCGTCGAGCTGGCGGCCCCACAGGTCGACCACCTGCTCGATCTGGGTGCTCGGTTCGCGGGTCTGCAGGTACTCGACGGCCCGGCTGTAGTACTCGCGCTGGATGTCCAGGGCGCTGGCCTGCCGGCCGCCGGCCAGCCGCACCGGACGCCGCCCGGTGAGGTCGTGGCTGACCTCGCGGATGGCGCGGATCGGGTTGTCCAAGGAGAAATCACGGAACGGGACGCCGGCCTCGATCATCTCCAGCACCAGCGAGGCGGTGCCCACCTTGAGCATCGTGGTGGCCTCACACATGTTGGAGTCACCGACGATGACGTGCAAACGGCGGTACTTCTCGGCGTCGGCGTGCGGCTCGTCGCGGGTGTTGATGATCGGACGTGACCGCGTCGTGGCGCTGGAGACGCCCTCCCAGATGTGCTCGGCGCGCTGGCTCAGGCAGAAGGTGGCGGCCTTCGGCGTCTGCAGCACCTTGCCCGCACCGCAGATGAGCTGGCGGGTGACGAGGAACGGCAGCAGCACGTCGGAGATCCGGGAGAACTCACCGGCCCGCACGATCAGGTAGTTCTCGTGGCAGCCGTAGGAGTTGCCCGCCGAGTCGGTGTTGTTCTTGAACAGGTAGATGTCACCGCCGATGCCCTCGTCGGCCAGCCGTTGCTCGGCATCGATCAGCAGGTCCTCCAGGACGCGCTCACCGGCGCGGTCGTGGGTGACCAGCTGGGTCAGGTTGTCGCATTCGGCGGTCGCGTACTCGGGATGGCTGCCGACGTCGAGATACAACCGCGCGCCATTACGAAGGAACACGTTGGAACTGCGGCCCCACGACACCACCCGCCGGAACAGATAGCGGGCAACCTCATCGGGGCTGAGCCGACGATGGCCATGGAAGGTGCAGGTCACACCGAATTCCGTCTCGATGCCCATGATTCGTCGCTGCACGCTAACGAGCTTACGGGGTGGTTCACCGCAACGGTGGACAAGCGCGCGCTGACGGTGCGGCAAAATCTGGACATCGTGGCCGTCACACTCGTCGGCACGACGCCCGTCGGTCCCGGATCGGGCGGACCCGGAGAGTTGGGAGAGCCATGGGCCTGTTCGGCCGGAAGCACAAGGACAGCGCCGCGGAGCAGCCGGCGGCTGACGTCGCCGCGGGCGACGACGACAGCGCACCTGGCTGGGACGCGATCACCGCGGCGTTCGACACGCTCTATCCGGATCAGCCCGAGCCGCTGCACATGGCCGCCCTCATCAAGTGGTGCTTCGGGGGCCCGGACCCGCTCGACGGCATCAGCATCTACCGGAGCCCGGAGGCCCTGCACTTCGTCACGTACGGGTTCTCCGACCTCTACGCCAAGGAATCCACCGATCCGGCGTACAGCGGCTTCGGCATCGAGCTGACGCTGAAGCTGAAGCTCGCACCCGGGGCCAACGAGGACGAGGAGATGCGGACCGCCTGCGTCAACCTGCAGGGCTTGGCACGCTACGTGTTCGAGTCGGGCAAGGTCTTCCAGCCGGACGAGTACGTCTACACGGGCCAGGAGGCCGGCATCGACACCGGGCACCGGTCGGCGCTCACCGGCTTCCTGACCACCCTCGACGCGGCCGGTGAGATCGATACCCCGCATGGCCGGGTCACGTTCGTTCAGCTCGTCGGCGCCACCGACGCCGAGCTGCGCGCGATCGTCGACAAGCGGTACACCGCCGGGCAGATGCTCGAGCTGATCGGTAGCGACATCACCGATCTCGGGCGCGCCAGCGTGGTGTGAGGTTCCGAAAGCCCCTAGGCACCGGACGCCAGCGAGCCGTCGGGCAATCCGAGGATGCGCTCGATCGCCTGTAGGTACGCGCCGATCACACGTTGTGCGCGGGGTCCGCTGACGTCGATCCCGGGTGATTCGTGCTGCTCGACCGCGACGGCGAAGGCATCGGCGAGCACGCCGTCCAGGCCCGCGATGAACATCGCGGCCTCGTGCGGGAACCCGACGTGGAACACGCCTTCGTCGCAGCCCTGGCGGATGACGGCTTCGAGCATGGGCACCGAGGTGCGCATCGACTGCTTGGCCAGCTTTTGGCGGAACAGCGCGTTCTCGTCCCGCCACAGGTTCATGAGGGTTGTCACGACCTCCGGGTTTTCGGCCTTCCAGGCTGACGATGCACCGAAGTAGGCGTGGAGCTTGGCGACGGCGTCGAGGCTGTCGTCGGCGATCACGGCTTGCAAGGGCAGCGACGCACTTTCCGCCATCGCGTCGACGATTCCTTCCAGGAGCGCCTGTTTCGAACCGAAGTAGTGATAGAGCGCGCCCTTGGACATCTGCACCTTGGACAGCACGTCCTCGATGGTCATGCGTTCATAGCCCTTGTCATGCATGAGCTCCAGAGCGGCATCGAGGATCTCGCGCCGCCGGGCTGCGTACTCCTCCGGTTTGACCCGACGGGCCACGAACACCTCCCATTGACGACTGCTCGGGTCGAGCCTAACCTAAAAATAGACCGTCCGTCGGTTTATTGATTGGAGTAGCGATGCCACAGGCCACCCCCGAAGCCCGACGCCGCACCCGGGCGTTCGCCCGCGTCCTGGGCCCGTTCGTCGCGGCCGCGACCGCGATCATCGCGATTCGCCTGCCCGACCTCACCGGGCTGCTCGGCGGACTGTTCGACAACGCGGTCCTGCCCTGGATCCTCGGTGCGGCGATGTTGATGATGGGCCTGATCGTGATCGCGTTCCACCAGTACTGGTACAGCGTGACGGCGGCGCTCATCTCGCTGTTCGGCTGGTTCGTGGCGCTGCGCGGACTGGCGATGATGGCGATTCCGTCGGCGATCGACTCCGGGGCGAACGCGACGGCCACCAGCCCGGGCCTACAACTGGGCGCCCGGGTCTTCTTCCTGCTGCTGGCCGCGATGGGCTTGTGGTTGACCTACGTCGGCTGGCGTCGCGAGCCGACGCCGGACGAAGCGGCGGTCACCGTCTGAGCACGCGGCCGCGGTGGCGCGGTCAGCCGCGCGCCAAGATCGCCAACAGCAGCTCGGCCCGCACCCGGGCCACCCCGAGATCACACCCCAGCAGCCCCTCGGCGATCTCGATCCGCTTGCGCATCGTGTGCCGGTGCACGCCGATGGCCGCCGCGGCGGCCTCCCACTGGCCGTTGGCCTCCAGGAACGCCCGCAGTGCCGCCATCAACCCGGATCCGTGCTGCGCGTCGTGGTCGGCCACCGGAGTCAGCACCGCCGCCCCGAGCGCCATCAGCACCTCCCGGCTGGGCCCGGAGGACAACAGTGCGCTGCCCGCCAGATCGGCGAATTCCAATGGATAACAGCCGCGTTCGGCCACCGATGCGGCCAGCCGGGCATCGTCGACGGCCTGTATCAACCGCGCCAACGGCCGCATCCCGCTGAGCCCGCTGCGGCTCGACTTGCGCACCGAACGGTCCAGCCCGCTCAGCAGACCGGCCGCGCTCTCAACCGTCGCCGTGCCCGGCAGCAACACGGTCAGCCGGCGATCGGCACCGTGCACGAACACCGGATGTCCGGCCGCCTCCAGCTCGCGCACCACCGCGGCCCGCGCCCGGCTCCGGTGACTCGCGGACTTCGTTTCTCCGTCGAAGTCGACGATCAGGACCCGAATCCGGCCCTCGACATCGGCGACCGGCGCCAGCTGCGCATACACCGGATCCAGGTCGTGTTCGCCGGCCAACAACAGCCCCAGCGCCTGTTCATTGAGCAGCCGCTGCACCTCCTGCAACCGGGCCGGCTTCTCAAAATCCAAGGCCAGCAACGATGTTGCGTGCCCGAACAGAACCTGGTCGACCGGACTAAGGGCACCGGGGCCGACCACCGCGAGTACACCGTGCGAACGGCCGCCGACCCGGATGTCCTGTTGGGCCACGGTGGTGCCATCGGACAGCACGCGGACGCCTGACGCGGCTCCCGGTTCGATCGAGTCGCGTACCAGGTTGACCGTCGTGACGCTGAGGTTGCTCGGGTGCGATGCGATCACCGTCCCGGTCGGATCCAGCACCACCACGGCGGCCTTCAGCGCGCGGCCCAGTTCGGCCGCGACACCGCGCGGACCGTCGCTCACCACCGCCCGGGTGATCCGCGGCTGCGCCCGGGAAGCACGCAGCACGGCGTCATATTCGAGCGCTGCAATGCGCGAACCGACCCGCTGCACGACTGCCGCGAACGGTGTCCGAAGCGGGACCTCGATCAGCGCCAACCCGAGCTCATCGGCGGCTGCCACCACTTCTTCCGGAACCGCATCGAACGTCAAGCCGATTCCGAAACCCACTGCAGTGACGCCACTTTCGGCGAGCAGCTGCAGGTAACGTCGGCGACCTCGAGCGCTTGCGGGCAGGCTGATGCCGGTGGTCAGCACCAACTCGCCGCCGGAGAGCCATTCGGCCGGATTCGCCAGTTCGGTGGTCAGCACCAGGTTCACCTCGCGCCCGACACCGGCCGCGCCGGCGAGCAGACGCAGATGCAGATCCGACTGCTCGATCACCCACGACACCGGGACCGCCACCCACAGGAATGTACAGAGTGTCGAAAACCTGCACTGAGAATCTCCATATTGTCGGATGATCTGCGATGTGTTACGCGACACACTTGGCCCGCCAGAGACCTGATGAAATTCACAAGAGATGGACGGCGCGGGGTGTCGGCTGGACAGCTGCGGAGGACTAGTCGATGAGTAGCCCACGAATCGCCGTCGCCTACATCGCCACACCGGGAGGCGACGACGCCGTGGCAGTCGGGGAACAGATCGCCCGCACCCTGAGCGCGGCCCTTGACCTGTGCATGGTCCTGCCCAGTGACCGCTCGGCGCTGGCCCCCACCCCCGGCGACGTGCTGCACCGGGAAGCCGACGGCTGGCTGGCTGCGGCCGCGGCGCGGGTGCGCAACGACGTGCCGGTGACCACCCACCTGAGCTACGACGAGTCCAGCACCATGGGCCTGATCGCGGTGGCCGAGAACCTGGGCGCCGATGCGCTGGTGGTCGGTGGAGCCGGCGGCGGGATGGCCGGTCCTCTGTCACTCGGCTCGGTGGTCAACGACCTGGTGCATGCCTCCCCCGTACCGGTGGTGATCGCACCGCGCGGCGCCCGATTGCAGCGCAACGAGCGGATTCGGGAGGTCACCTGCGCCATCGGCACCCGGCCCGGAGCCACCCAGTTGCTCAACACCGCCTTGCGGTTCTGCCGGGCCACCGAGACGCCCGTTCGCCTGGTGTCGCTGGTCGCCGTGGATGACGCCCGCCGGCTGGACGCCGCCCAGCAGCACGCTCAGCGCGCCCTGGACCAGGCGAAAGACTTTCTGCCGGATGATGTTCCGGTCTCCTCACAGGTGGCCACCGGCCCGACCGTCGAGGAGGCGGTCGACAAACTGGGCTGGCGTGACGGCGACATGATCATGGTCGGTTCGAGCCGGCTGGCCCAGCCGCGCCGCCTGTTCCTCGGGTCGACTGCGGCGAAGATGCTGCGTGTTCTGCGGGTCCCGATGTTTGTGGTGCCTAAAGATGAAGGGGCAGAGCATGTCTGAGCAACTGGCCAGCACCGAACTGGAACGGGCCGAGCGCGAGGAGGGCCTGGTCGCCAAAGGCCTGGCGCCGGGGCGGATCGGCACCTTCACCGGCGCGATCCTCGGCATCTCGACGGTGGCGCCGGGCTACACCCTGACCGCCAGCATCGGGCTCATCGTCGCGGCGGTCGGGCTCAAGATGCCCGCCATCCTGATCGCCGGCTTCATCCCGATGTTCCTGACCGCCTACGCCTACCGTGAACTGAACTCCCGGGCTCCCGACTGCGGCGCGTCGTTCACCTGGTCCACCAAAGCCTTCGGGCCGTACGTCGGCTGGATGTGCGGGTGGGGCATGGTGATCGCCACCATCATCGTGCTGTCCAACCTGGCCTCGATCGGCGTCCTCTTCGGCTACGAGTTCCTGGGCAAGGTGCTGCACAACGACACGCTCGCGATGCTCCCTGCCGACAATGTCGGCGTCAACATCGTTTCGACGGTCGCGCTACTCGCCATCGCCACCTTCATCTCGTGCCGCGGCATCACCACCAGCGAGAAGGTGCAGTATGTGCTGGTCGGATTCCAGATGACCGTCCTCCTGACGTTCGCGGTCGTCGCCATCGTGCGGTCCGGCGGCGTCGAGGGGCATTTGAGTTTCGACATCCAATGGTTCGACCCGTTCACCGGACTCACGATGAGCGCCTTCGTCATTGGGCTGATCGGCTCGATCTTCGCCTTCTGGGGCTGGGACACCTGCCTGACGCTGGGCGAGGAGAGCAAGGACCCCACCAAGGTGCCCGGCCGCGCCGGATTGCTGTGTGTCCTGTCCATCCTGCTGACCTACCTTCTGGTGGCGGTCGCGGTGATGATGTACGCCGGGGTCGGCGACACCGGGCTGGGATTGGGCAACGAGGAGATCGCGGAGAACGTGTTCGGGGCGCTGGCCTATCCGGTGCTGGGTGACTGGGGCGGGCCACTGCTGCTGCTGGCGGTGTTCGCATCGTCGATCGCCAGCCTGCAGACGACCGTTCTCCCGGCCGCCCGCACCATGCTGGCGATGGGCGCCTACGGCGCCTTCCCCAAGCGGTTCGCCAGCGTCAGCCCACGATCTCTGTCACCGGTGTTCAGCACCGTGGTCGCCGGTGTGGTGACCGCCTGCTTCTACACGGTGGTGACACTGCTTTCCGAGCGGACACTGCTGGATACCATTGCCGCCCTTGGCATCATGATCTGCTGGTACTACGGCATCACCGCGTTCGCCTGCGTGTGGTTCTTCCGCAAAGAACTGTTCCTCAGCCCGAGGAACATCATCTACAAGCTGGTGTTCCCGGCGGTCGGCGGCATCATGCTGCTGTCGGTTTTCGTCAAGTCGGTTCTGGTGAGCATGGACCCGGAGGCCAGCGGCAGCGGCGCGTCGATCGGCGGCGTCGGCCTGGTGTTCTACCTCGGCTTCGGCATTCTGCTGCTCGGTGCCGTCCTGATGCTCGTCCTGCGTTTCGTCCAGCCGGCATTCTTCCGGGGCGAAACCCTGACCATGGACACGCCCCCGATCCCCTGAGCCTGGGGTGATTTGTGCACGATTTTCCGCGCCTGCCGCGGACAATCGTGCACAAATCACAGTCGGTGGAACCGAAGCGGCGGCGCGGACGTCCGATTCAGTGTGCTCGATGACTACCTTCGCAATCACGATGGCGTGATCACCCGGGCACAAGCCCTGTCCGCCGGCCTCAGCGACGACGCCATCAGCCGTCGCGTTCGTTCGGGCCACTGGCTGCGTTGCGCACCCGGGGTGTTCTTCGTCGACGATCGTCCATTCACCGATTCAGCACGGGTGCGCAGCGCGGTGTGGTCGTACGGGCCATCTGCCACCGCCAGCGGACTGGCCGCCGCATGGTGGCACGGCGTCACGCGCTACCCGCCGAAGAGCGTCGAAGTGACCGTGCCCAGGGTGAGCAATCACCGCAAGCGCGACGGGATCCGCGTCCGACGCCGCGATCTGCCCGGCTCCGACATCATCGAACGCAATGGACTCCGCGTAACCGCACTTCCACTTTCGGTCGTCGAAGCCGCGACCCGCCGCGGGGGTGGCGCCAAGCTGATGGATGCGGCATTGCAGCGGCACGTCGAGCTGAAACAACTATGGGATGCGCATCTGCGCAACAAGGGCCGGCACGGGTCGCCCGCCGCCCGGATACTACTGCTCTCCGCAGCAGACGGCGCCCGCTCCGAAGCCGAACGCCTGCTGGTGAAACTATTGCGTCGCAACAAGATCACCGGATGGAAGGCCAACTGTCCGGTCGCGGGATACCAGGTCGACGTTGTCTTTCCGGCGGCGAGGCTTGCCATCGAAGTCGACGGCTGGGCTTTCCACAGCAACGCTGACGACTTCGTGAACGACCGGAACCGGCAGAACATCATCTCGCTGCACGGATATCAGATCTTGCGGTTCACCTGGCTCGATCTGACGGAATATCCCGATCGGGTCCTGGCCGAGATCCGGAATGCCTTGCGGCTTCGACACTCTGCCTGAGTGATTTGTGCACGATTTTCCGCGCCAGGCGCGGAAAATCGTGCACAAATCACTAGACAATATGGCGCCGCGAACGTCACCATCATCGCCAGTATGTCGATGGCCGTTCGGCCCGCCATGGCCGAGACTCGGCCTGTGGAAAACCCTTCTGCCCGAGTGTCTTTTGCCGCCGACGAAGCCGGCACCCACGCCGAGGTGCAGTGGACCGGATCCCCGCCGCTGCTCGCCGAGGTCTGCGCCATGTTCGAACACTTCGGCTTGCGTGTCGCCTCCTATCGGGCCAGCGACGCCGGACACCACTACGAATTCGGCGGTCTCGACCTGCCGACATCCACGCTCGATCTGATCGCACGGGCCTACGAAGCCGCGATCGCCGGACGCTGGCAGGTCGACCGATACGCCGCGCTCATTCCGTCAGCCGGAATCGATTGGCGCCGGGTAGTTCTGATCCGGGCGGCCACCCGATTCATCCGGCAGACCGGGTTGGGTTTCTCGTCCGACTACATCATCGACTCGCTGGTCGCCGCACCGGATTTCGTCAACGCGCTGCTGGTGCTGTTCGATGCCCGCTTCAACCCCGACCGCACCGACCGCACCGACCGCGCCGACGCCGCCCAAGCAGATCTCGACGTGGCGGCCCTGGTGGACGCCGCGACCTCGCTCGACGACGAGCGTATTCGCCGCACGCTGCACAGCTTCGTGCGGGCGACCTTGCGTACCAACTGGTTCCAGCTCGGACCAGATGGCCAGGCCAAGGACTACCTGTCCTTCAAGATCGATTCGGCCCAGCTGGCCGACACCGGCCCGGTGGTCCCCTACCGCGAAATCTACGTGTGCTCCGACACCGTCGAGGGCATACACCTGCGCAGCGGCGCCATCGCCCGAGGTGGGCTGCGCTGGTCGAATCGCCCTGAGGACTTCCGCACCGAGGTGCTCGGCCTGATGAAGACGCAGGCCGTGAAGAACGCCCCCATCGTGCCGGCCGGCGCCAAAGGCGCGTTCGTGCTCCGCAACGCCGATATCGCCCCCGCCGACGGCTACCGCACATTCATCCGCGGGCTGCTCGACGTCACCGACAACATCGTCGATGGTGCGGTCCGTCATCCGGACCGGACGGTGTGCCCCGACGGCACGGACGCCTACCTGGTCGTCGCTGCCGACAAGGGCACCGCGAAGTTCTCCGACCTGGCCAATTCCATTGCCGCCGAGTACGGCTTCTGGCTCGGAGATGCTTTCGCCTCGGGCGGTTCGGCCGGCTACGACCACAAAGCGATGGGCATCACCGCACGCGGTGCGTGGCTCTCGGTACGGCGGCATTTCGCCGAAGCCGGCCACGACCTCGATGTCGATCCGTTCACAGTCGCCGGTATCGGCGACATGTCCGGTGACGTGTTCGGCAACGGAATGTTGCTGTCCCACAACATCAAACTCGTCGCGGCGTTCGACCATCGGCACATCTTCGTCGATCCCGACCCGGACCCCAAGGTGTCCTTCAACGAGCGCACACGGCTGTTCGGTCTGCCCGCATCGAGCTGGCAGGACTACGACTCGACGCTGATCTCGGCCGGTGGTGGGGTGTGGCCCCGCACTGCCAAGTCGATACCGCTGTCACCGCAGGCACGGACCGCGCTGGGCATCGAAGCGGCCGAGTGCACCCCGGACGACTTGATCTCGGCGGTGCTGCGCGCCCCAGTCGACCTGCTGTGGAACGGCGGCGTCGGCACATACGTCAGGTCCGACGGGGAATCCGACTCCGACGCCCGGGACAAGGCAAACGACCGCGTTCGGGTGACGGCATCGCAGCTGCGCTGCAAGGTGATCGGCGAAGGCGGCAACCTCGGACTCACCCAGCAGGCGCGGATCGGATTCGCCCTGAACGGTGGCCGGGTCAACGCCGACTTCATCGACAACGCGGCCGGTGTCGCGACCTCAGACCTCGAGGTCAACATCAAAATCGCCCTGGATTCCGGCAACATCGATACTGCACAACGCAATACGCTGCTCTCCGACGCCACCGAGGACGTCGCCGCGCGGGTGCTGGCCGACAACGCCGAGGCGATCCTGGCAATCAGCATGGCCGCCGCCGAAGCCGATTCGCTGCTGGACCGGCACATCAGGTTGATCGGCAATCTGCGGGACGAAGCGGGCGTCGACCCCCAAGTCGAGGGGCTGCCTGCCGGGCCGGAACTGGCACGCCGTCGCACCATGGGACTGGGACTCACCCGACCTGAGATCGCGGTGCTGCTGGCCCAATCCAAGAATCTGGTGGCACAGGAGTTGCTTGCCTCCGACATTCCGGACCAGGAGGTGTTCGCGCACCGCCTCGGGGACTACTTCCCCGCTGGGATCGCCCAGCATGCCCGCGCCGAGATCAGCCGCCATCCGTTGCGCCGTGAGATCGTCGCGACCTCGGTGGCCGGCGAGCTGATCAACCGGGTCGGCCCCGGCACCATCTACCGCATGCAGGAGCGGTTGGCGGTGACCACGCCGCAGGTGGCGCAGGCCTACGCCACGGTGCGCGACATCCTCGATCTGGACGCGCTGTGGGCGGCGGAACTGGCCGGCAGCAGCGATGAGGGGCAGCGCATCCAGGCGTTGCTGCAGGTACGCGAGCTGGTCGAGCACCTGACGTCCTGGGTGCTGCGCAACGGGACCGGCAACCGCGCCCGGGTGAGCGCGGCGATCGGCCGGCTGATCACCGCTGGAGAGCGGCAGGCTGATGTTGGGTGATGCAATGAATGCCGCCGCCGCGCTCGAATAGCGGGCGGGCATCGACGCTGAGCACACGGCGGCCCGGATACTGTTCGGCGAGGATCGCCGCCGCGTCGGCGTCCCGCGGATCACCGAAGGCACAGGCGATCACCCCGCCGTTGACCACCAGGTGGTTGATGTAGCTGTAGTCGACGAAGCCGTCGGCGTCGGTCAACTGGTCCGGCGCCGGTAGCTCCACGATCTCCCACGGCCGTCCTGTGCTGTCGTGGGACTGCTCGATCGATGCGCGGATTTCCTTGCACACCACGTGATCCGGATGCTCCTCGGCGCCCTGCGCATGCAGCAGCAGCCGGCCGGGCGACGTTATCGCGGCCACGATGTCGACATGGCCGCGAGTGCCGAAGCGCTGCGAGTCACGGGTCAACCCGCGCGGCAGCCACACCGCGTGATCGGCACCGATGGTTCGGGCCAGCTCGGCCTCGACGTCCGCCTTGGTGGCGCCGGGGTTGCGACCGGGGTCCAGTTGCACGGTCTCGGTGACCAGGACGGTTCCCAGCCCGTCGACCTGGATGCCGCCCCCTTCGTTCACCAGATTCGAGTCGACCACCGGCACTCCGGACCAATCAGCCACGGCCGCAGCGATTTTCGAGTCACGATCCCAGCGTGCCCAATCCTGTGCGCCCCAGCCGTTGAACACCCAGTCCACCGCGGCCACCGAACCGTCCTCGGCGTGCACGAAGGTGGGGCCGATGTCGCGCATCCACGCGTCGTTCAACGGAGCCTCGACGATGTCGACAGCTGCGGATAGATAGCGTCGGGCCGCGGCCATTTCGGCGGGATCCACCACCATTGTCACGGGCTCGAACTCCAACACCGCGTGCGCCACCGCCGCCCAGGTGGTGCGCGCTTCGTGGTGTTCGGCTTCGGAGTCGCCCAGCGAATAGCCGGCGGACGGGAAGGCCATCCACACGCGATCCTGAGGTGCACTCTCCGCCGGCATCCGGTGAGTGGTCATTTCACCACTGCCGTGGCTGCGTGGCCGGCTCCGTACGGGTGCGCCACATCGACCGGCGCGGTCAGCGCGGCATAGGTGTCGGGCCGCCGGGTGAGCAGAAACGGGAACAGCTCCAGCCAGTCCCGGCGCTGATCCAGATCCAGGTCGGCGACCAGCACGGCTTCTTCGTCGCGAGGTGCCTGCACCAGCACCCGGCCGAACGGGTCGGAGATGAACGACGAACCGTAGAAGGTGACCTTGCCCTCGTCACCGATCCGGTTGGGCACCACCATGAACAGCCCGCTGCTGATGCCGTTGGCGACGATCACGTGCTGCCACAGCGGCTGGGTGTCGAAGGCCGGGAACACCGGCTCCGAACCGATCGCCGTCGGGTAGACCACGATCTCGGCGCCGCCGAGTGAGTAGCTGCGCGCCACTTCGGGGAACCACTCGTCCCAGCAGGTCGGCAGGCCGACACGGGCACCCAGGCCCTCTGGGTTGTACACGGGATAGGGGTCACCGTCGGCGGACGGCCCCGGACCCGGACGGAAATAGGTGTCTTCGTAGTAGCCGGCCGAGATCGGGATGTGCAGCTTGCGGGTATATCCGGCCAACTCCCCCGACGGGGTCACCAGGATCGCCGTATTGAAGCCCAATCCGTCTTCGGCCGGTGCTTTTTGGTACAGCGAAGCATGCACGAAGACGCCGTTCGCGCGGGCGGCCTCGGCGGCGAGGGCAAAGGTCGGGCCTCCGGTGAGATCCTCGGCGGACTCGCCGGGATTCTGTCCGGCCGGGGTGTCCGCGGGGTATCGCAGCAGGGTGATCTCCGGCAGGCAGACCAGCGCGGCACCGGCGCCGGCCGCCCGATCGATACCGTCCCGTAGCACCCTGACCAGCTCCGTCGCGTCGGGCCGCCACCGATGCTGCACCAGCCCCACCCGCAGCGGAGGGCGCGTCGACTCGGCGCTTCGGGACAGCGACTCGGGCGCGGTGGCGGTCAGGGTGATCATCGGTCGACTCCTAAAACGAATGGTGTTCGTTTTATTGTGACCCCGCTTACAGCGGTTGTAAAGAGGTAGTAGAAATGTGCCATGGGACGCCCGCCGGTACCGCTGCTCTCCCCCGACCGCATCACCAGTGCGGCAATGGATTTGGTGAACTCAACCGGCGGATTCAGCGTCCCCCGACTCGCCCGGGCGCTGAAGGTCCGGCCGTCCTCGCTCTACAACCACGTCGCCGGACGCGAACAGATCGTCGAACTGCTACGTGAGCGGGCCATGTCCGAAGTCACCCTCCCCGACGACGACCCGGCCCGCCCCTGGACCGAGGTGGTCGCCGACATCATGCGGTCCTACCGGCAGAGCTACGCCCGCTATCCGCGACTCATCCCGCTGCTCACCGCACACGCGGTGAACAGCGAACATGCCCTGACCATGTACAACACCCTGGCCCTCACCTTCAGCCGCGCCGGGTTCGACCCGGCCGACACGCTGCGCGCCATCACCCTGATCGACTCATTCGTGCTGGGCTCGGCCCTGGATGTCGCCGCCCCCGACGAACCCTGGAGCACCGGCGCCGAGGTGGGCCCGGAACTGACCGCCGCCCTGGCCACCGGCAGCGCCAAGCCCGCCCGCGCCGACGACGCCTTCGAATTCGGCATCGCGGTACTGCTGAGCGGACTGACGGTTGTGAAAGCAGACGCCGACCGGGATTGAGGCCGCGGTCGACGCGCTGCGCGATGCCACCTTCTGGGACTTTTTACCCTGGTCAACAGCCATCACAGGCATAAGGTTGGCAGCACAGTCCGCACGAAGGAGTGGTGATGACCCGCTACGAACTGCCCGATGTTGCCGACCTGATCCGCCTTGGCGAGCCTCATGAGCACGCCATCACGGTGTACGCGGAAACCGCACCGGGACCCGACGAGCGGGAAAAGAGCCTGCTGACCGCGAAGAGCGCAGTCGACCGGGCCCTGCGCACGATCCGCGAGTCCGGGGCACGGCATGCCGTCGAGGAACAGTTGCGGTCGCGCTGGACCGAGATCGCCGAATCGGACCTGTGGCTGAGCCTTTCCGGATCGGTGGCCATCTTCATCGCCGACGACTTCCACGAGGTCTACGTGCTGCCCAACGCTCTGGAGAGCCAATCGCAGGTGGGCAGTTATTTCGACATCGGCCAGCTGGTGCGGGCAGTCACCACGCCGCAGGAGGCCTACGCCCTGACCCTGTCGGCCGACGGCTGGAACCTGTGGCAGGCCACCGCGAGCACGCGGGCCAACGAGTTGGAGCTCACCGGCGAGTACGCGGCCGACGTTGCCGACGCGACCCATCGCGCCACCGTGCGGGACCGGGGCCATGTACGCCGCCTGGTCGGCGACGAAGGCAAGAAGGTGTTGCTTGAGAAGTACGCCAAGCGGGTCGCCGAGGCGGTGGACGCCGAACTGGGTCAGCTCGATCCGTCATCGAACCGGCCGCTGTACCTGTTCGCGACCGACCCGCTGCTCGATATGTACCGCTGGCTCGACCACAAACGCCGGATCGTGGCGGTGCCCGGTGCTGCCGACGAGCTGCGGCCCGATCAGATCGACGGTGCCATCCGCGAGTCGCTGCCCGCCCTGAATGCCGAACAGGCCAACGCGTGGGTCGAGGAGCTCGGCAACGACGTCAGCAAGGGGCTGGTGGCCACCGACCTGGGCGACATCGCCCGCGCCGCGGCGGCCGGGGCGGTGGACACGCTCGTATACAACTTCACCGTCGACGTGCTCGGCCGGATCGAGTCCGGCACCGGAGCTCTGCAGTACGACGACGCCGGCTACGACGTGCTGTCCCGCATCGCAGTGACGGTCCTCGACCACCGCGGTGAAACCTATGCCGTACGGCCTCACGAGATCACCGCCGGCGTGTGGAACCAGACCGCAGTCGCGAAACTACGGTTCGCCCTGGGATGACGGCCCGCACACCTACTTTGCTGACTTCTTCGGCTTTTCCGACGACTCTTCGGCCGGCTTCGCTTCGGGCAGAAGGGCTTCCAGCGCTGCCCCGGTGATCCGGCGGAACGCCCGGCGAGGACGGTTGGCGTCCAGGACCGCCACCTCGAGGGTGGCCGGGCCCAGCGCGCGCGGCTCGGAACCGTTGCCGCTCGCGCTCAGCGCTTCGACGGCGATCTTGACCGCTGCGGCCAGATCGGCGTTCTCCGCGTACGAGTTGTTCAGCGCGGTGATGATCGGCTCGGTGGTACCGCCCATCACGACGAAGTGCGGCTCGTCGGCGATCGACCCGTCATAGGTGATGCGGTACAGCTCAGGCGACTTCGTCTCGCCGTAGTGCGCCACCTCGGCGACGCACAGCTCGACCTCGTACGGCTTGGCCTGCTCGGTGAAGATCGTGCCGAGTGTCTGCGCGTAGACATTGGCCAGCTGCCGGCCGGTCACGTCTCGACGGTCGTAGGCGTAGCCGCGGGTGTCTGCGAACTGGATACCGCCGCGCCGCAGGTTGTCGAACTCGTTGAACCGGCCCACGGCGGCGAAACCGACCCGGTCGTAGAGCTCGCTGACCTTCTGCAGCGACCGCGACGGGTTCTCCGCCACGAACAGCACGCCGCTGTCGTAGGCCAGCGTCACAACGCTGCGACCTCGGGCGATGCCCTTGCGCGCCAGTTCGGAGCGCTCACGCATCGCCTGCTCAGGCGAGATGAAATACGGGAAACTCATTTACCCCTCACCGCCCGTCCGGGTCCGGCGCGCGATGACCTCGCGAGCCAGCTCGGCGATGCGTTCCTCGGCGATCTCCGCCGCCCCCTCGGCACCGATGGTCACCGCGGTCGGATAGATGCCACGAACCAGGTCGGGCCCACCGGTGGCGGAGTCGTCGTCGGCCGCGTCGTAGAGCGACTCGATGGCCACCTGCAGTGCCGAATCCGCATCCACCACGTGCGGGTAGAGCTTCTTGATCGACGACTTGGCGAAGATCGAGCCGGAGCCCACCGACTGGTAGCCCTCTTCCTCGATGTTCCAGCCGCCCGCGGCATCAAAGGACACGATGCGGCCCGCTTTCTCGGCATCGGCGGCATCGACGTCGTAACCCACCAGGAGTGGGAGCGCCACGAAACCCTGCAGTGCCGCACCGAGATTGCCGCGCACCATGATGGCCAGCCGGTTGACCTTCCCGCGGAAGGTCAGGGCGACGCCTTCGAGCTTCTCGTAGTGCTCCAGTTCCACGGCATAGAGGCGGGCGAACTCGACGGCGATGGCCGCGGTACCCGCGATGCCGGTCGCCGTGTAGTCGTCGGTGATGTACACCTTCTGCACGTCGCGCCCGGCAATCATGTTGCCCTGGGTGGAGCGGCGGTCACCCGCGATCAGCACCCCGCCGGGGTACTTGATCGCGACGATGGTCGTCCCGTGCGGCACCGCGTTGGTCGGGTTGATGGCGCCATCGGCGACACGGTTGACCGGCAACAGTTCGGGAGCCTGACGACGCAGCAGTTCTGAGAACGACGACAGGTCCATGGCTACAGAAGGGATACCGGTATGGGGCTTGGGCAAAGACGAAGACAGATTTTCGTGCCAGGTCACTGGCCGCCCTTTTGGACGTACGCGCGCACGAAGTCTTCTGCGTTCTCTTCCAGCACGTCGTCGATCTCATCGAGCAGATCGTCGGTCTCCTCGGCCAGCTTCTCGCGACGCTCCTGGCCGGCGGCAGATGCACCCGGGAGGTCGTCATCCTCGCCGCCGCCACCGCCACGCTTGGTCTGCTCTTGAGCCATCGCTGCCTCCTGCAATTGTCATCGGCTGGGCTAACCGCCCAACCGGTCCTTCCACAGTACCGGTCGGCACCCGGATTGCCCGGGATAGCTCACCGCCGGAAACGGTCAGTTCGTGAGTTGCTCGACGAGTTCGGCGGCGCTGTCCACGGAGTCCAGCAGGGCGCCGACGTGCGCTTTGCTGCCGCGCAACGGCTCCAGCGTCGGAATCCGGACGAGCGAATCGCCGCCGAGGTCGAAGATCACCGAGTCCCAGCTGGCCGCGGCGATGTCGGAACCGAACCGGCGAAGGCATTCGCCACGGAAGTACGCGCGGGTGTCGGTCGGCGGGTTGTCGACCGCGTCGATCACCTGCTGTTCGGTGACCAGGCGCTTCATCGAACCGCGTGCCACCAGCCGGTTGTACAGGCCCTTGTCCAGCCGGACGTCGGAGTACTGCAGGTCGACCAGGTGAAGCCGCGGCGCCTGCCAGCTGAGGTTCTCGCGCTGACGGAACCCTTCCAGCAACCGCAGCTTGGCCGGCCAGTCCAGGATCTCGGCGCATTCCATCGGATCGCGTTCCAGCAGGTCCAACACATGGGCCCAGGTCTCGACGACGTGGGAGGCTCGTGGGTCGGGGTCCCTGATGTCGACCAGTTTGGCCACCCGGTCCAGATAGACCCGTTGCATCGCCAGGGCGGTCATCTCACGGCCGTCGGCCAGCGCAACGGTGGCCCGCAGCGACGGATCGCGACTGATCACGTGCACCGCGTGCACCGGTCGGGCCAGCGCGAGATCGGACAGGTCCAGCCCGTACTGCGGGCCTTCCTCGATCAGATCGAGCACCAGCGAGCTCGTCCCGACCTTGAGGTAGGTCGACGTCTCGGCCAGGTTGGCATCGCCGATGATGACGTGCAGCCGCCGGTACTTGTCGGCGTCGGCGTGCGGCTCGTCGCGGGTGTTGATGATGCCGCGCTTGAGCGTGGTCTCCAGGCCGACCTCGACCTCGATGTAGTCGGCCCGCTGGGACAGCTGGAAGCCGGGATCGTCACCCGACGGACCGATGCCGACCCGGCCCGAGCCGGTCACCACCTGCCGGGACACCAGGAACGGCGTGAACCCTGCGATCACCGCGGAGAACGGTGTCTGACGGCTCATCAGGTAGTTCTCGTGCGACCCGTAGGACGCGCCCTTGCCGTCCACGTTGTTCTTGTAGAGCTGCAGCTTGACCGCCCCGGGCACGCTCGCCACGTGGCGGGCCGCGGCCTCCATCACACGTTCACCGGCCTTGTCCCAGATCACCGCGTCCATCGGATCGGTGCACTCAGGCGCCGAGTACTCCGGGTGGGCGTGGTCCACATACAGCCGGGCACCGTTGGTGAGGATCATGTTGGCCGCGCCGACCTCGTCGGCATCGACGATCGGAGCCGGCCCGGAGGCCCGGGACAGATCGAACCCGCGGGC
This sequence comes from Mycobacterium sp. IDUB_17, assembly GCF_055419465.1. NCBI lineage: Bacteria > Bacillati > Actinomycetota > Actinomycetes > Mycobacteriales > Mycobacteriaceae > Mycobacterium > Mycobacterium sp. IDUB_17. Next base: position 179,523 of record NZ_JBVAXS010000006.1, read on the forward strand.
GTCGCGCAGCGGGCTTTCGACCTCGTAATCCCACCTGGTGCGTTTCCCGCGCTGGATGCCGGCGGCAGCCGCGTATGCCAGCACCGCCTGTGTCGAGGTCAGGATCGGATTGGCGGTCGGATCGGACGGCGATGAGATGCCGTATTCGACCTCTGTTCCGATGATCCGTTGCATGTGGCCAGCCTAGGTGACGGCCTGTGTACCCCGGGCCGCCAGGTATTCGGGCCGCGGCCGCGGGGCGGCGAACGGGTCTGTCAGCGCGTTGTCGACCGAGTTGAACACCAGGAAGACGTTCGACCTCGGCAGCGGCGTGATGTTGGATCCCGAGCCGTGCAGCAGATTCGCGTCGAACCACAGTGCGGTACCGGGCGGGCCGGTGAACTGGTGGATGTCATGGGTGTCGACAGCCTTGGTCAAGGTCGTCTGATCGGGCACGCCGATGTTCTGCGCCACCAGTGAGGTGTCGTGGTTGTCTTCGGGTGTGGCGCCGACGCAGGGATAGAACGTCTGGTGCGATCCGGGGATCACCATCAGCGACCCGTTGTAGGGGAAATTCTCGGTCAGGGCGATCGAGCAGGAGACGGCGCGGATCGCCGGCATGCCGTCCTCGGCATGCCAGGTCTCGAAGTCCGAATGCCAGTAGAACCCCGTCCCGGTGAACCCGGGCATGAGGTTGATCCTGGCCTGGTGGATGTACACGTCGCCGCCGAGCAACTGCTGAGCGACCGGCAGCACGGTGTCCAGCCGGACCACCTGGGCCACCAGATCGCTCAGCAGATGCGGTTCGAAGATCGACCGGATCGTGCCGCCCGGCTCACGGATCACCCGCGGGTCGTCCTTGTCCAGATCCGCTGCCACCCGGTCGATTTCGTGCCGCAGCAGCGGCAGCCAATCGTCGGACACCGTCTCGGGCGCGACCAGGTAGCCGTACTCGGAGAAGCCGTCGAGATGATGCTGGCTCAGCGGCCCATCGGCCACAGTGCCCCACACCACCGGCTCGTGGCGCGGTATCGGCTCGATCGCGTGCTCGAGCCGTGTCGGGTAGCGATCCTCGACACCCGTGCTCCCACGCGATACGCCTTCAGCGGTCCGCTGTGCCGTCATGCGACCGACTGCGGCGCCGGGTATACGCCGTTCTCGTCGTGCACCTCCCGCCCCGTCACCGGGGGGTTGAACACGCACAGCATCCGGAGCTGCTCGTCGCACGTAACGCGGTGGCGGTCATGGTTGTTGAGGAGATACATGGTGCCGTCAGCGAGCGGGTACTGCTGTCCGGTCTCCAGATCCGTCAGCGTGCCGGTCCCCTCGATCACCCAGACCGCCTCGACGTGATGCTGATAGTGGAACTCGTTGACCGACCCCGCCTCGATGGTGGTCTCGTGGAACGAGAAACCGACACCGTCGCCGGCAAGGATGATGCGCTTGGATCGCCAGCTGCCGTCGGCGACGTCACGGTCCGTACCGGTGATCTCAGCTGTGGTGCGAACAATCATGTTTGAAGCCTCCTCAGGCCAGCGTGACTGCGACGGACTCGGCGAGAATGTCGAGTCCCTCGGACAATTCGGTCGGAAGAGTGGTCAGCGGCGGCAGCAGCTTGACCACTTCGTCGGACGGTCCGCTGGTTTCCATCAACGCACCGCGGTCGAAGGCGGCCCGGCAGACCTTTCCGGCCAGGTCAGGCTCGTCGAACTTGATCCCCTGGGCCATTCCGCGGCCACGAGCGCTCAGCCCGTCGTGGGCAGCGGCGATCTCCTCCAGACGCGCCCGGATCAGCTCACCCTTGGCGGCGGTGTCGACGCTGAATTGATCATTCTCCCAATATGTCTCGATCGCGGCCGTGGCGGTGATGAAGGCCGGATTGTGACCGCGGAAGGTGCCGTTGTGCTCCCCCGGCGTCCACATGTCGAGCTCGCGGCGGAACAGTGTGAGCGCCATCGGCAGGCCGTAACCACTGACCGACTTCGAGATCGTCACGATATCGGGCACGATGCCGGCGGCCTCGAAGCTGAAGAACGGCCCGGTGCGGCCACACCCCATCTGGACATCGTCGACGATCAACAGGATGTCGCGTTTGCGGCACAACTCGGCCAGGGCCTGCAGCCATTCGATCCGCGCGACGTTGAGACCGCCTTCGCCCTGGACGGTTTCGACGATCACCGCGGCCGGCCGGTTGAGTCCGCTGCCCGAATCGTCGAGCACGCGCTCGAACCAGTGGAAGTCCTCGGTGACCCCGCCGAAATAGTTGTCATAGGGCATCGGCGTGGCGTGCACCAGCGGGATGCCTGCCCCGGCCCGCTTCATCGAGTTGCCGGTGACCGACAGCGCACCCAGTGTCATGCCGTGAAATGCGTTGGTAAAGCTGATAACCGACTCGCGTCCGGTGACCTTCCTGGCCAGTTTCAGGGCCGACTCCACCGAGTTGGCCCCGGTCGGCCCGGGGAACTGCACCTTGTAGTCGAGCCCGCGCGGCCGCAGGATCAGCCGCTCGAAGCTCTCCAGGAACCGTTGTTTGGCCGCGGTGGCCATGTCCAGCGAGTGCACGATCCCGTCGGAGACAAGGTATTCCAGCAACGGTTCCTTCAGGGCGGCGTTGTTGTGGCCGTAGTTCAGCGCCCCCGCTCCGGCGAAGAAGTCGATGTAGGTACGCCCCGAGGTGTCGGTCACCCAGGAGCCAGCGGCGCTGTTCATGACGGTGGGCCAGCCGCGGCAATAGCTACGGACCTCTGACTCGACCGAGCTGAACACGTCGGGAAGGTCAGATTCGGACAACGGCGCTGTCGTAGCGAGCAGCAAGGGATAATCCTTCCAATCAATTCAAAATGGTTATCAGATAACTGATTTCAGCGAGTAAGCGGTGTGGCGATGGGCCCCATCCGCAGAATCGGCTCGTCCTCGTGCGCTCCGTCGGCGTCGAGGAGATCGCAACCGAAATGTGGGTCCTCGACGAGCGGGACACCGTGCCGGCGGGCGAACGCACCGAAGAATGCGCGTGAGGCGGTGTTGCCGGGTGAGACCGTGGCCTCCACGGTGACCGGGCGCCCGCCGCGCTGCGTCCGCACCCGGTGCACGAGGGCGTCGAGCATCGTGCTGGCCAACCCTCCGCCCTGCGCCGACGGCGCCACGGCGACCTGCCACACAAACAGGACGTCCGGTCGTGGCGGCGGGTGGTAACCCGTGATGAATCCGTGCAGGTCACCGTCACGTTCGGCCACGATTGACGTGGCAGCAAAATCGGTTGCCAGCAACAGATAGGCGTAGGTGGAATTCAGATCGAGCACCCCAGTGGCTTCCACAAGGCCGCGGATGCCAATCGCATCGGTACCCCGCGGAGGGCGCAGGAATTCTTCCCGGGAATGGCGTCCCGGAACGCTTTCTAAAACACGCATATCGAGTTAAAAGTCACCACCGAACTTCTCAGCGAACATCGTCAGTTTCAGGCCATCGGTGCCCTCGACGTAAGCACACCGCTCTGCCCGGATCAAGCTCCGACACCGCCCGAGGAGCGACAATTCGTCTCCGATCACCCCACTTGACCTGCAATAACTCCGCCAATCGTCAATCTCAGGAAAGTGTTAGCGCCGTTATCCAATCGTTACATTGGTGCGCGGGTACCACCCTCGGAGTCACTAGCTATCCCGCCGCCACAGTTGTCTCGGCATGCCGAACGCCCCCATACACTGGTTTATCCGCCGAAACTCCGCGCCCAGAAATTCAAATCAAAATCTAATAATCGCGGCCGGGTTTCAACCCCATTAGGCGGTCGAATATGCTCGGAGGGTTTCCGTGAATCAACCCATCCAGCAAGCCAGCCGTATCGCGATACGGGCAACACCACGCGATCCGTAGCCAGGATTCGACCGCTGCCGAAACCAGACGGGCACCATCCGCGGCGCACCCCGCTGTCACGCGCCGAACAGGTCAACGTGGTCGCGGACGTCGCGGTCAGCCTGGCCGGGCGAGACGCCTACCTGGAGTTGGAGCGACGCTGACGCCGGCGGCGTCAGCACCATGCGCCCCCAGGTGGTTCCGGCGATCACCAGTGCGGCTCCGGCGATTCCGGCGCCGGTGACGCGATCGCCGGCCATGGCGATGCCGATGATGGCGGCCCACAGCGGTTCGGTACCCACCAGTAGGCTGACCCGGGCCGGACTGGTTGTGTTCAGCGCCCGCAACTGCACCAGGAAGGCAAACACCGTGCAGGCCAACACCAGATACCCGATGACGGCCCAGTCCGCCACCCCGTAGGCCGCGGTCGTCGCCACCACGGATTGCCCGGACGGCCCGCAGAGGGCGAGCGCCACACCGGCGACGGTGACCAGCTGGACCAAAGTGGTTCGGGCCGAGTCGATCTCACTTTTCTCTGACATCCGCGCCATGACGGTGACGTGCACCGCGCGCAGTAGCGCGGCGATCACGATCACGATGTCCCCCGCCCGCGGGGCGGTCAGGCCGCCGGACTGGGTCAGCAACGCGCAGCCGACCACCGCGAGCGCCGCCGCGGAATAGAAGCGGGGCGCCACCCGATGGCGCTGGATCATGGGTGTGGCCACGATGGTCAACGCCATGATCAGTCCCGCATTCGATGCCGATGTCATGGTCACGCCGTAGGTTTCGGCAACACAGACCGCGGCCAGAAGGATCCCGCCGACCACACCCGAAGTCCCCTCGGCGCGGGTCAATCCCGTCAGCCGCCGGCACAGGACGGCGGCCAGCACCACTGTGGCGAGGGCGAACCGCACCGCCAGAAGGGCGAAAACCGTGTCGGGCGCGGCGATCTCTTTGGTGGCCAGATAGCTCGATCCCCACACCACAGCGACGGCAAGCAGACAGAGGTCGGTGGATCGTTGGGCCATACCCACCAGCGTGTTGCCCACCCAATAGTTCAGTCAAGCTAATCTTTTTTCACTATATATGTAGAATTACTTCATGGATGCGGGTCGCCTGCGGATGTTGCGTGAACTCGCCGACCACGGCACGGTCGCCGCAGTGGCTGAGGTGCTGTCCATGACACCCTCGGCCGTCTCCCAGCAGCTGAAGATCCTGCAACGCGAAGCCGGTGTGACATTGATCGAACCCGACGGCAGGCGGGTGCGCCTCACCGATGCCGGACAGGTGCTGGTCGGACACGCCGATGCCGTGCTGGCGGCACTGGACTGCGCCCGGGCCGAGATGGACGCCTACCGCAGCACACCCCGCGGCACGGTCAGCATGTCATTCTTCCCCTCCGGGGCGGCAATGTTGCTGGCCCCGTTGATCATCCGGGCAGCCGAACACGGAGTCCAGGTGCTCGGGCGTGACATCGACGTGCCTGCGTCCCGGGCACCGGCCCAACTCGCCGACTTCGACGTCGTGGTAGTTCACCGCGACGAACGCGACGCGTCCTCGTGGGGTCCGCGATTCGAATCCACCGAACTGTTGCGGGAGCCCCTGGATGTCGTCCTGCCGCCCGGGCATCGCCTCGCCGGCCGCGCTCAAGTGCGGCTGGCCGACCTGGCCGACGAACCCTGGCTCGGTGTCGAAGGCGGATTGATGGTCGACGACGTGCTGAACTCGATCACGATACTGTCCGGCGTCCAGCCGCGAATAATCCAGCGGATCAACGACTTCCGCGTGGTCGAGGAGCTGGTCCACGCGGGCACCGGCATTGCCCTGATGCCCCGCTACGTGAGGCTCGCGCGCAAGTTGGTGCGATTGCCGATCATCGACATCTCGGTAGCCCGGCGGGTGGAGGCGGTCACCCGCTCGGGCGCGACCGCGCGGCCCGCGGTGGCCGTCGTACTCGACGAGCTGAGGGCGATCGCCGCGGAGGTCAGTTCGGCGCTCACGTGACATCCGCGCGCGGTGCGCCACGACACGCTGCCCCGGTAACTACGCCCGGTGCTTGCCGTACCGGTGATTGCTTGGTGCAGTAGTCGTGATGACGAACCTCGTGAGGCGCAACGCAACGCTGGTCGCGGCACCGGTGTGGCGGTGAGGAACCGTGGCGAGTTCACGATCCCCCTGACCGCATCGAGGCCGAACGCTGGTTCCTGGCCAACGGGCTGCCCGCGGTGTTGCGCCCGGGAGCGCTGGTCCGTTCGGTGTGGGCGCGGTCGGCGCCGGCTCTGGCCGCCTACGCATGGGTGATGTTGAGTTCGGTGCTGGTGGTCGGCCTGACCGGCAAGCACACCATCGCCATCGACGGCACCCCGACGCGCACCGAGTGGTTCGTGCTGGCGGTACTGCTTCTGGTGCTGCCGACTGCCGCTCTGGTCGGGTGGGCGGTCTCGCTACTCCCGACCGGACGCGCGGCCGATGCGGCGTCGGCGGTGGCCTGCCTGGTGATCGTGGTGAGCGGATTCTACGGCGGACTGACTGCCCGGGACGGCGTGAACCTGATCATCGAACTGCTCGTCATCGCGGCTGTATTAGTCTGCACCGCAACAGGAATCGGATCGATCCTGGGTTTTGCAGCCCAAGTCACGACCTCCAATCTGGCGTCGGTCGGCAGCCTCTTCGTCCGGGCGCTGCCGGTAGTTCTGCTGACCGTGCTGGTGTTCTTCAACACCTACGTCTGGCTGATGGCATCCACCTTGAGCCGCACCCGTCTCTGGCTGGCTCTGATGTTCCTCTTCGCGGTCGCCACGGTGTTCCTGGTCTCCAGCACGCTGGAGCGGGTGCGGCCGATTCTGCGGCCCGGCGCCAAGGAACCCGAGGACGACGGGCGTCTTTCCGGTACGCCGTTCGCCGACATGCCCGACCGGCCACGGCGGGTCCGGCTGTCGAAGCCGGAACGGCTCAACGTGGTGTTTGCGCTCGTGCTCTCGCAGATCGTCCAGGTGCTCACCGTGGCGATCGTGACCGCGCTGATCTTCTTCGTCCTGGGACTGATCGTGCTCAGTCCCGAGCTTCTGGCCGCCTGGACCCGTAATGGATCCCCCGACGGCCAGCTGCTGGGAATGACGTTCCCGGTACCCCCGGCGCTGATCCAGACCACCATGTTCCTGGCGGCGCTGACGTTCATGTACCTCAGCGCCCGGGCGGTATCCGACCCCGAGCAGCGGACCCGGTTCCTCGACCCGCTGCTCGATGATCTGCGACTCACACTGGTAGCCCGCGACCGCTACCGCACCCACACGGCGGAATCCTGACGCGTCAGAGCTTGTAGCCGATCGCACGCAACAGGTCCCGGCGGGCCGTCACGTCATCATCGGATTCGACGCCCAGCGGCGGCTGCCCGTCGATCACGCCCGCGATGCCGCGGCCAAGTTGAGTGACGGCGACCACGATGTCGACCGGATTGGCAGTGGCGCAGTAGATCGAGCAGACCTCGGGGACCACTTTGATCGGGTTGAGGACGTTCACCGGGAATCCGTCCCGCAGGAAGATGATGAAAACATGCCCTGCGCCGATCGCCAGCGCATTGCGAACGGCCAACTCGACCAGGTCGGGATCGTTACCGCTGCGGCGCACCAACCTCGGACCCGATGCCTCGCAGAAAGCCAGCCCGAACCGCAACGACGGGCTGACTCCCACCATCGCCTCGTGCAGGTCGTCCGCCGTCTTGATGAAGTGCGCCTGCCCGATGACGACGTTGAGGTCGTCGGGCTTGTCGACGGACACCACGTCCCAGGACAGCGCCGGTGTGGTCACAGCTTCATGCTGCCACCGACGCCGCCCGGACGGGTGCCGATTCGACCAAGGGCCTACAGGTACTGCCCCAGGTTCGATTCGGTGTCAATCGCGCGGCTGGCCGACGAACTCTTCCCGGTGACCAGGGTGCGGATGTAGACGATCCGCTCGCCCTTCTTGCCCGAGATCCGCGCCCAGTCATCAGGATTGGTGGTGTTGGGCAGGTCCTCGTTCTCGGCGAACTCGTCGACGATCGAATCCAGCAGGTGCTGGATTCGCAAACCGGGCTGCCCGGTCTCCAGCACGGCCTTGATCGCGTTCTTCTTCGCCCGGTCGACGACATTCTGGATCATGGCGCCGGAGTTGAAGTCCTTGAAGTACATGACTTCCTTGTCACCGTTCGCGTAAGTGACCTCCAGGAACCGGTTGTCGTCGATCTCGGCGTACATCCGGTCCACGACCTTTTCGATCATCGTCTTGATCGTCAGGGTCCGGTCACCGCCGAACTCGGCCAGATCGTCGGCGTGCACCGGCAGAGCCTCGGTCAGGTACTTCGAGAAGATGTCCTGTGCCGACTCGGCGTCGGGCCGCTCGATCTTGATCTTGACGTCCAGGCGGCCGGGCCGCAGGATCGCCGGGTCGATCATGTCCTCGCGGTTGGACGCGCCGATGACGATGACGTTCTCCAGCCCCTCCACGCCGTCGATCTCCGAAAGCAGCTGCGGCACAACGGTTGTCTCGACATCGGAGCTGACACCGGTGCCGCGGGTACGGAAGATCGAGTCCATCTCGTCGAAGAACACGATCACCGGGGTGCCCTCGGAGGCCTTCTCACGGGCCCGCTGGAAGATCAGCCGGATGTGACGTTCGGTCTCACCGACGAACTTGTTCAGCAGCTCGGGGCCCTTGATGTTGAGGAAGTAGCTCTTCGCCTCGCGGGCGTCGTCGCCACGAACCTCGGCCATCTTCTTGGCCAGCGAGTTCGCCACCGCCTTGGCGATCAGCGTCTTACCGCAACCGGGCGGGCCGTAGAGCAGCACACCCTTGGGCGGCCGCAGTGAGTACTCGCGGTAGAGCTCCTTGTGCAGGAAGGGCAGCTCCACGGCGTCGCGTATCTGCTCGATCTGGCGGCCCAATCCACCGATGTCGTTGTAGCTGACGTCGGGCACCTCTTCGAGCACCAAGTCCTCGACCTCGGCCTTGGGGATGCGCTCGAAGGCGTACCCGGCCTTGGTGTCGACCAGCAGCGAATCGCCGGGCCGCAGTTTGCGCGGACGGTCGTCGTCGAGAGCGGCTTCGGAATCCTCCGGCAGATCCTCGACGGCGACCAGTGGCTCGGCCAGCCAGACGATGCGCTCCTCGTCGGTATGCCCGACCACCAGTGCCCGGTGGCCGTCGGCCAGGATTTCGCGCAGCGTGCTGATCTCGCCGACCGCCTCGAAGTTGCCGGCCTCGACCACTGTGAGCGCCTCGTTGAGCCGAACCGTCTGGCCCTGCTTGAGCAACGCGGTCTCGATGTTCGGGGAGCAGGTGAGTCGCATCTTGCGGCCCGAGGTGAACACGTCGACGGTGTCGTCCTCGTGGGTACCCAGTAGCACGCCGTACCCGCTGGGCGGCTGCCCCAGCCGGTCGACCTCCTCGCGCAGGGCGAGGAGTTGCTGACGTGCTTCCTTCAGGGTGTCCATGAGCTTGGCGTTGCGCGAGGCGAGCGAGTCGATCCGCGCCTCCAGCTGGTGCACGTCTCGGGCACTGCGCAATCCGCTCTGAGGCCCTACTGCATTCTCCAGCTGCTCACGCAGAACCGCGGCCTCACGGCGCAGCGATTCCAACTCGGCGGCATCATCGCTGGACATGGGCTGCGAGAAGCCCGCCGAGAAGCTCTCGGCGTGGCCCTCCGAACGCTCTGACTCACTCATATTGCGCTCCCTCCCGCACCGCAAGTTGGTGCAGTAACAACTTCAACGCTACCGGCGATTCAGCCATTGTGTGCGCTCTAGGAACGAGACACACCAGCACCACTGTTAGCCTCTTAGTTCAGTTGGTCCGATCGAAAGGACAATCGTGGCCTTGAAAACCCTCGTTACCGGCTTTATCACCGCAGCTGCAGCCGCCGCCGTGGTGGGCGGAGCAGCGGCGGGTGTGACTTCTATTGCATCCAGCGGCATGTCGACCTCGCCGGCCATCCAGCCGGTGGTCTTCGGCGCGCCTTTGCCGGCCACGCCGGCACCGGACCTGGCGTCGCCACTGGTGCAGACCCTGCAGGCACTCGCCAACGGTGGCTCGTTCAGCGGCAAGGCCCCCTACATCCAGGGCGGCATCGGCCGTATCGAGAGCATCGCCGCCGACCGCGCCTACAGCAAGGCCGCCGCTGAAGGGAAGTTCCCGCTGACCTTCAACATCGCCAACATCGATGACCAGGGCGGCGTGGCGTTTGCCGATGTCACCGCCACCTCGGCAACCGGCGGCACCGCCACCCAGAACATCCAGTTCGTGGCCGGCCCGAGCCCGACCGGCTGGCAGATCTCCAAGGGATCGGCCATGGCCCTGCTGTCCTCTGTCGGCTGAGTAGGTAATTGAACCGCACCCGAATCGCAGTCCTGAGTGCCGCCACGATCGTGGCGGCACTTGGGCTCTGTGGGTGCAGCAGCGGAGATCGTCCGGCGAACCGCTCGCACCCGACCACGAGCGTGCTGACCACCACGACACCGGCCGCACCGCCCACCGCACCGCTACCGGCCCCCGAAGCTCTGACCGGGGTGCTGGACCAGCTGGCCGACGTCAACGTGCCCGGCGCCGACAAGGTTGTCCTGGTCGAACAGGGCACCGCCGATGACGCCGCCGCGCTGGACAAGTTCGGCCGGGCCTTGGCCGACAACGGATTCACCCCGCTGACCTTCGAGGCCACCGATCTGGCCTGGTCTCAAACCGAGCCGAACAACGTGGTGGCGAACGTCAAGGTCACCGCGGGCGGCGAGAATTCGGCCCGCAACTTCAGCTTCCCGATGGAATTCACCCCGCACGGCGACGGCTGGCAGCTGACCCGGCACACCGCCGATCTGCTGCTGGTCATGGGATCGGCGGCGGGTTCCTCGAACGCTCCCACACCGCCCCGCTGATCCGCCATGTGGATCGGCTGGTTGGAGTTCGACGTGCTGCTCGGTGATGTGCACTCGCTCAAGCAGAAGCGTTCGGTTATCCGGCCGGTGATCGCCGAACTGCACCGCAAGCTCGCGGTGTCGGCAGCCGAGACCGCGACCCAGGATCTGCACCGTCGCACCGGCATCGGCGTCGCCCTGGTCGCCGCTGACCGGGCTCACGTGGTGGACGTGCTCGATGCCGCCGAACGGATGGTTGCGGGCCACCCGGAGCTCGAACTGCTCTCCACCCGCAGGGGCCTGCACCACAGCGACGACTAGGCCGACTCGGACGCACCGGTTTCTACCGGAGGGCGGTAGTCCTCGCCGGCGCGCAGCCGTGCGGTAGAAAACGCCGACGACTCAGCCGTCAGGCGCCCGGCTGAGACTCGACGGCAGACTCGACGGCCAGATGACGTTTCTTGCGCAGCGGGACCGGCGCCACCGCGCCCGGCGCCAATTTGCGCGCACTGACCAGAAAGGCAGTGTGTCCGCGCATGTTGTGTTCCGGGCGTACCGCCAGGCCCACCACGTGCCAACCGCGCTGCATGCTCTCCCAGGCCCGCGGCTCGGTCCAGCACTGCTGCTCGCGAAGCGCCTCCACGACCCGCGACAGCTGGGTGACGGTGGCGACGTAGACCATCAGCACGCCGCCGGCGACCAGCGCCTTGGAGACTGCGGGCAGCACCTCCCAGGGCGCCAGCATGTCCAGGACCACGCGGTCCATCTCCGGACCGTCGTAGTCTGCGAGGTCCGCGATCACCAGGTCCCAGTTGTCGGGCCGCTCACCGAAGAACGTGATCACGTTCTTCTCCGCGGTCGGCGCGTGATCGTCGCGAATCTCGTACGACGTCACCCGGCCCTCGGGGCCGACCGCCCGCAGCAGTGAGCAGGTCAGCGCACCGGATCCGGCACCGGCCTCCAACACCCGGGCGCCCGGGAAGATGTCACCCTCGTGGACGATCTGCGCGGCGTCCTTGGGATAGATCACCTGCGCACCGCGGGGCATCGACATCACGTAGTCGACCAGCAGCGGTCGCAGCACCAGGAACTGATCGCCGTTGGTGGATTTGACCACGCTGCCCTCCGGCAGCCCGATCACGTTGTCGAAGGCGATGATGCCTCGATGGGTGTGGAACTCACCGCCGGGGTTGAGCACCATCGTGTAGCGCCGGCCCTTGGCGTCGGTGAGTTGCACCCGGTCGCCAACGGCAAACGGTCCGGTCGGTCTCTTCCCTGCCACGGACGTCCAGCCTGCCAGTAGCCCCACCGGGCCGGGTGCCCGGGGTTCCGCAAGTTTGTCGGGGCTCCGTCCTAGGCTTACGGGTGTGAGCGAAGAACCGACCCCGACGCCGCGCCGCCCGGCGCTGTCGCCGTCGCGGGCCGGCGATTTCAAACAGTGCCCGCTGCTGTACCGGTTCCGCGCCATCGACCGGCTCCCCGAGCCGCGGTCCACCGCCCAGCTGCGTGGATCGCTGGTGCATGCCGCGTTGGAGCAGCTCTACGGCCTGCCTGCGGCCGAGCGGGTGCATGACACCGCGCTGACGCTGGTCGAGCCGGCCTGGGAGCAGGTCGTCGCCGCCGAGCCTGAGCTGGCCGATACCGAATATCCGGCCACGCTGCTCGCCGAGGCCCGGGCGCTGTTGTCCGGCTACTACCGCCTGGAGGATCCGACCCGGTTCGATCCGCAGTGCTGCGAGCACCGGCTCGAGGTCGAACTGACCGACGGCACGCTGCTGCGCGGATTCGTCGACCGGATCGATGTCGCACCGTCCGGCGAGTTACGCGTCGTCGATTACAAGACGGGCAAGGCCCCGCCCGAGGCGCGGGCGCAGGCCGAGTTCAAGGCGATGTTCCAGATGAAGTTCTACGCGGTGGCGTTGCTGCGCTCGCGTGGGGTGATGCCGTCGCGGCTGCGGTTGTTGTATCTGGCCGACGGTCAGGTGCTCGACTACTCCCCCGAGCACGACGAGCTACTGCGGTTCGAGCGCACGCTGATGGCGATCTGGAAGGCCATCCAGGTGGCCGGGGCCACCGGCGACTTCCGGCCCAACCCGTCGAAGTTGTGCTCGTGGTGCGCACATCAGAGTTTGTGTCCGGCGTTCGGCGGCACCCCGCCGCCGTATCCCGGGTGGCCAGAATCAGGAGCTGCATGATCGGGTGTCACTACCATCGGCTTGGTTCCGATGGTGAGTACCAGCTGTTCGAATCCACCGCCGATACCCGGAGCAACTGGGATCCGGCGATCCAGCACGGCTCGCCGCCGCTGGCGCTGTTGACCAAGGCGATCGAAGAGTTGGCCGCCGACTCAGACCTGCGGATCGGGCGGCTGACGCTCGACATCCTGGGCGCGATTCCCGTTGCGCCGGTGCGGGTTCGGGCCTGGGTGGACCGGCCGGGGTCACGGATCTCGATGGTCGTCTCCGAGATGGAGGCCGCTCGACCCGACGGCACCTGGCGCGCGGTGGCGCGGGTCACCGCCTGGCTGCTGGCTCCCAGCGACACCAACGACGTGGTCACCGACCGCTTCCCGCCATTGGTGGAGGGCGAGGCGGCCGACGTGGCGCACAACTGGGAAGGCGCACCGGGCTATCTGGAAAGCGTGTCGTGGCGTCGGCAGAACGCGACCGACGGTGAGTCGGCGGTGGCCTGGATGAGTCCGTTGACGCCGGTGGTCGACGACGAGGAGACGACGGCCCTGCAGCGCCTGGCGCTGGTGGTGGATTCGGCGAACGGCATCGGCGCGGCGCTCGATCCGGAGAAGTTCGTGTTCATGAACACCGATACCGCGGTGCATCTGCACCGGCTTCCGGAGGGGTCGGACTTCGCGGTGCGAGCCCGCGGTTCGATCGGACCGGACGGTATCGGCGTGACGACGGCGGAAATCTTTGACCGCCAAGGGTTTATCGGGACCTCGGCCCAGACCCTGCTGGTGATGCGGGTGCCGTGATCGTCGAATTGCGTCGCCAGTTCGACCTGGCCTGGGCGCTGACCGACCTACACCTGTCGGCGCTGGCCGACGAGGATCACCTCTGGGAGCCGGGTCCGCTGGTGTGGACCGTGCACGAGGATTCGTCGGGCCGGTGGTGGCCGGACTGGGCGGACACCGAGCCCGACCCGATTCCCGTTCCGACCATCGGCTGGCTGACCTGGCACATGATCTTCTGGTGGACGAGCGCGCTGGCGCACGTCGACGGACGGCCGCCACCACCGCGCTCCGAGATCGACTGGCCCGGCCCCGCGGCCGCGGTGCAGCGGATCAGAGTGCTCAGCGCACGCTGGAGCGGCCTGCTGGACTCGTTGACCGACACCGATCTTGTTGCCCCCGCGACGTTTCCGTGGGGGCCGGATAGCGGCCGTTCGCTGGCCGACACAGTCCTCTGGTTGAACGTCGAGCTGACGAAGAACGCCGCGGAGATCGGCCAGTTGCGCCTGCTGCGAGCGGTGAGCCGAACCGGCGACTAATCGTCCTCGCCCTGGCTGTTGCCGTCACCGCCATGCCAATCACCGCGCCAACGCGGACCGTCGTACCAACCGTTGTACCAGCCGGGCGTGTCCACGCAGGCATGCGCGAAACCATATGGACCACTCACACACAGGCCCGGATCGGCCGATGCCGACCCCGCCCCGGCAAACGCGACCCCGATCGGCACCGCCATTACGCCAAGGCCGACGGCCAACTTTCCAAGATTCTTCAAACGGATCACACCCCACCTCCGGCATAGCCTCGAGCAAGTAACCCCGTCCCCTGCCCACTGTAGTCCCACAGGGCATGGCCGCACGGCTCGCTCCGGGTCCGCCGCACGCTGGTTCAATTCTCGCCTGGCTCGCGCGGATGCGCTAAAGAGCCGCTGGGCCTTTGCGAACCAGTACTCGTTGTAGCTGATGGCTGCCACTCGAGCTACATGCCGACCGCCGGGGCCATTCGACAGCCGCGCCGGAAGTCCAAGCGCGTCCGCTCTTTTGCTCAGCGAAAATAAGGTTCAACCGTGCCACTGATCTTGACGACCATAGGATTTCCGCGGCGATCCTTCGCGGTAGGGACTTCAACACGCACCCAACCCTCGGCCACGTTGTATTCGTGAACATTGGTTTTCTCGACGCCATTAAAGCGAATACCCACGTCGCGGCGGAGCACCTCTTCGCTATAGAAGGGGCTGCGCGGGTCGATGGAGAGATGATTCGGTGGAACGTCTACGTTCTGGTCCTCGGACATGATGGCCTTCGTTGAATGCTGCGTTAGGTGCTCGGATTGATCCTCAGAGAATCTACGCGACCGTGCAGTAGCGGGTTGCGCGTAGGTCTTGGCGGGCCGCCTTGAGGATTACGAACGCCGGCCCCAGGGGGTGGCTTCAACCACTCGATACCCATGTGTGCTGCAGGTTCCCAATTCCAGTGACACATCCCATCAGTTAGAGCTGGGCCTTTCGAAAGCCATGCGAGAGCAATACCAGTTTCGTGCCATACCGGAAAGTCAGCCGAACGAGAGGCTCGCAGGTTGATCTGGCGGGCCGTCCGCGCCTGAGTCCGAACGCCGCCGCACCGGTGAGCCGCTGAGATCGATGCCGACCCGACCAGGCATGGACGTCAGGCCTCAGCGGTTCGACGTCACTGCCACTTCGGCACCTCCCCAACGCATCATCGGTGACGCCGCAGCTCCGACGACGTGACGGACCCAATGCGATAGCTCCACCTGTAGCTCACGAAAGTCGCTGTGCCAGTGTCGGAGTCAGCCGATCCTCCGGGCCACGATTGCGAAATTCAACGGAATGCGCGGAACACCTGCGGGCAGTGCCCAGCCGTGCGAATCAGGAATCAGAGCCGGGAAAGCTTGCCAATCCATGTAGGGAAGCTCGCGAACGGCCTCGATGCGCAGATTGGCTTCCAGGAGTGCGGTGATGACTTCACTGAGATCGTGCCGCCACTCGTAATTTGTTGTCTGGCGGATCGCCACATCGGTGTTCTCCGTGTACGTGCTGGCGTCTTCGTAGGTCCTGGCACCGCCGCCCGAGAGGTAGTCGTCACTGATAGTCCAAGGCTGAAACTCCATCGCCGCCAACATCGGGTGGTCGTCTCGGATCACGAAAACTCCGTCGGGCGTGAGCAGGTCGTGGATCGATTGAGCCCACGCCGACAACTCAGGCAGCCACACGATGGTTCCGGCGCTGGTGACAACGACATCGAACTGCTCATCAATAAGCGAGGAGGCGAACCGAGCATCGCCCTGCACCCACGTGATTGTCTGGCAGTCCGTTTCGGCGATGCGTTGGGCATGGCGCAGGGAGTTGGGCGATAAATCCAAGCCGGTGACGTTGACCGCGCCGAGCCGTGCCCACGACACGGTGTCGGTGCCGATGTGACACTGCAGATGCAGCAGTGACCGACCGGTCACCCCCGATGAGGGTAGGTGCGGTTGCATTACTGACAGGTCGTTTCGGACCACCGACGAGATCATCGACCGGTCAGCCAGGAATCCCTCCACGTCATACATCTGTGACCGGGCATGGATGTCTGCGCGTTCATCCCAGTTCTCCTTGTTACGAGCAAGCGCATCAACATGTTTCATCAAGATCCCCTATGTCTCCGCTCGGCGCCTCCGCCGGCGTTACCTTCTTTTTATCACAGTCGTGATACATATCGTTGGATCCCGCTACACTCTGACCATGCCAGCCCGTATCGACCCCGTGAAACGTCGAGGTCATATCGTCGAAGCCGCGTTACGTCTGGTGGTGAAGGAGGGGCTGGCCGCCGCTACATTCCGCCGCGTCGCAGCAGAATCACAGCTGAACATCGGATCAGTCCGTCACTATTTCGCCGATCACGAATCTCTCGTCGTCGCAGTGGTCACCGAAGCCGGCAACCGCATGGGCCAGCGGCTGATAAAGCACACACCACCCGAATCACGCGACGTCACAGAACACCGACAACACCTCCTGGCACTCCTGAAGGAACTGGTCCCCCTGGACGACGAACGTCACAGCGAGGCCGTGATCCTCATGGAGGTCATCGCGGCCTCCCGCACCACCGCAGCTTTCCGCCCAACGACAGCGCAGATGGCTACCGACCTACACGATGTTCTGGTCAAAGCCCTCAAGAACATGGCGGTACCAAAGCCCAGCCTGGAAGCTCAGCGTCTCGCGTCACTTCTGTCCGGCCTCGCCCTCGACGCTGTGACAGCACACGGCCCCAGGTCCACGGCCACCATCACCAAGATCTTGCAACTCCACGTGAACTCGCTACCGACAGATCGCTAAGCGGCCGCGGCTGAGCGATTGGCAGGCGGATACCTCCGCGCACCGCACTCCGTCCAACACCTCGCCACCTCCAGCCCCTTTATATTTGCTTGTATCTATATAGCTATACTGCAATACTCAACGCATGGACGTGTTCGAAGCAGTCGCCGAACCCAGCCGACGCGCATTGCTCGACGCCCTCGTCGACGGTGAACGCACCGCAGGCGAGTTGGTGGCCACCCTGCCGGGGCTGACCCAGCCGACGGTGTCACGGCACCTGCGGGTGTTGCGGGAGGTCGGTCTGGTCGAGGTGCGACCCGACGCACAGCGCCGCATCTACGCCTTACGCGCCGACGGCCTGGTGCAGATCGACGAGTGGATCGAGCGGTACCGCCGCTACTGGTCGGATCACCTGGACGCCCTGGAACGTCATCTCAAAGCGACCCACAAGGAGTCGAAATGACCAGCCGTGAAGGCAAACTCACCGTCGAGGGCGACCGGGCCGCCCTGAACTT
The DNA here is from genome assembly GCF_055419465.1 of Mycobacterium sp. IDUB_17. Classification (NCBI taxonomy): domain Bacteria; kingdom Bacillati; phylum Actinomycetota; class Actinomycetes; order Mycobacteriales; family Mycobacteriaceae; genus Mycobacterium; species Mycobacterium sp. IDUB_17. The sequence continues at coordinate 197,016 of NZ_JBVAXS010000006.1, forward strand.
CGAGCGGCGCCTGCCTTATCCGGTCGAGGCGGTGTGGGCCGCCATCACCGATCCCGCACAACGCGACCAATGGATGGGCGAAACGATGATCGACGCCCGCGAAGGCGGCGCGATCGAGATGATTCCGCACTCTCCGCCCATCCCGGCGCAACAGAAGAAGATGACCGGACGGATCCGGGTGTGGGACCCGCCACGGGTTTTCGAACACGAGTGGAACCAGCCCGTCCTGTCCGCCCCCGAATCCGGCGTCGTACGTTACGAACTCATTCCGGATGGCGAGGGCACCCTGCTCCGATTCACGCACCGCGGCCTGACGGTCTCCGACGGTCAGGGATTCCACCCCGGCACCCACGCCTATCTGGACCGACTGGAGGCCTATCTCGGCGGGCAACCCTTGCCCGACTGGGCCCAGCGTTATCAGGAAGTCGCTCAAACACTCGGAACCCAATGGACCACGGAGACAGGAAACGACCATGCATCGCAACGGAACTGACGTCGCCGCACCCACCGTCGCGGTGGTCTACCACTCCGGGTTCGGTCACACGTCGACCCTGGCCGATGCGGTCGCGGCCGGAGCCGCTGACGCCGGAGCCGACGTCACCGTCATGCACGTCGAGGCCGTGACCGACCGGGATTGGGACGTGCTGGACGGTATCGACGCCATGATCTTCGGCAGCCCCACCTACATGGGCAACGTGTCAGCAGGATTTCAGACCTTTGCCGAGAAGACCGGCCGGCGGTGCATGGAAGGCAGGTGGCGCGACAAGATCGCGGCCGGGTTCACGAACTCCGGAGCCAAGAGCGGAGACAAACTCGCCACGTTGAACTCCCTTGCGATCTTCGCCGCCCAGCACCACATGCATTGGGTGAACCTGGGTTTGGGAGCCGGCTGGAACAGCGCGGGCGGCAGCGAGCATGACCTGAACCGACTCGGGTTCTGGCTGGGTGCCGCGGCAGCCACCGATGTCGACGCTGGGCCCGACCAGATGCACCCGGCGGATCTCCAGACCTGCCGCCACCTCGGGCATCGTGTCGCGCTGGTGACGCGTCAGCTCAACATCGGCCGCACGCTCAGTCCAGCGGCTTCAGCTCCTGCAGCATCGTAGGCACCAGCTCGCTGACGGTGGGGTGGATGTGCATCGTGCGTGAAATCGCGGTGTAGGGCAGTTTCGCCGTCATGACGTCGAGGATCGAGTGCACCACCTCGTCGCCGCCGACACCGAGGATCGACGCCCCCAGAATCTCCTCGGTCTCGGCATCCACCACCACCTTCATGAAGCCCTGTGTCTCACCCTTCTCCACCGCACGGCCTACCCTGGTCATCGGACGCTTGCCCACCAACGCTTTTCGGCCGGACTTCCGGACCTGATCGACCGTCATCCCGGCCCGACCCAGGGGCGGATCGATGTAGAGCGCGTAGGTGCTGATGCGATCGCTCACGCGACGCGGATCATCGTCGAGCAGATTGGCGGCGACGATCTCGAAGTCGTTGTAGGACGTGTGGGTGAAGGCGCCCTTGCCGTTGCAGTCCCCCATCGCCCAGATGTGCTCGGCCGTGGTGCGCAGCTGATCGTCGACCACGACATAGCCACGTCCGTCGACGTCCACGCCGGCGTTCTCCAACCCGAGATCGTCGGTGTTGGGCGCCCGCCCCACCGCGAGCAGCAGGTGCGTTCCGGCAATCGGATCGGCACCGTCGCGAGGCGTCACCTCGAAACCGCCGTCCCGCTTGGCAAACCGGATGCCGGTGGCATTGAGCACCACGTCGATCCCCTCGGCCCGGAGGATCTCGGCGATGGTGGCGGATACGTCCTCGTCCTCACGCGAGGTCAGCCGTGGCCCCTTCTCGACTACCGTCACCCGGGCACCGAACCGGCGGTACATCTGCGCGAACTCCAGCGCGATATAGCTGCCGCCCACGATCACCAGATGCTCGGGAACAAGGTCCAGGTCCAGGATGCCGACGTTGGTGAGGTAGTCGATACCGTCCAGGCCGGGAAATTCCGGAACCACCGCGCGGCCACCGACATTGAGGAAGATCCGATCGGCCCGCAGCAATTCGCCGTCGACGTCGACGGTGTGCGGGTCGACGAAACGGGCGTGGCCACGGATCAGCACCGCGCCGTTCATCGCCTCAAGCCAATCCTCCACCCCGTGGCGGTCGGCCAGCATGATCGCATCCTTGCGGGCCTTCACCTTGGCCATGTCGATGTCGATTTCGCCTGTGCCGACGCCGAAATCAGCGCCGCGCCGCGCGAGATGGGCGGCATGCGCGCTGGCCACAAGGGTTTTGGTGGGGATGCAGCCGTAGTTGACGCAGGTGCCGCCGACCAGTTTGCGTTCGATCACCGCGACGGTCTGCCCCGCTGCGGTCAACCGGCCCGCCAGCGGCGGCCCCGCCTGACCCGCGCCGATGACGATTGCGTCGAAACTTCGCGCGGGCACCATGAACTAGAGGACGGAGGTCAGAGCCGCGATCGCGAAGCCGCCGAGTACGGCGACCGCGTCCTCGAACAGCGCGACCGGCAGATCATGGCCATCATTGCGGCTGACCAAGCGCTTTCGCGCCTCGTATCCGCCGAGGGTGCCGATCACCGCACCCACGAGGGCCGCACCGAGCGCGGTGTACGTGTAGCCCCATGCGGTGCCGATCACCGCACCGGCGAACGCCCCGGTGATCAGCCGGGCGATGAACTGCACCGGGGTCTTACGGCTGGGCGTGCGCGGCAGCTGATCGGTGACCAACTCCACCACAGCAAGAACGGTCAGCACGGTGACCGTGACCGGGTGGGCCAACCACTGGGCCCAGGTGCCGTCGAGGTTGATCCAGTTCAGTGCGGCGGCCCACGCCACCGCGGCCGGAGCGGTGAATGCCCGCAGTCCGGCCACCACACCGATGAGAAGAGCCAACAACAGAACCAGAAAATGCGTCACGGCGACCTCCGAGGCCTGGAATTGTCACCCGGACGCTAACACGCAATGCGACGCTGCACGCGCCGATCAGACAGGGCGGTGTCCGTCCGTCAGAAACGGCAGAACCGAATATCCGATGCGAGTATCGCTTTGGCACCGATCGCGGCGATCTCATCCATGATGGCGTTGACGTCGCGGCGCGGTACCAAAGCCCGCACCGCCACCCAATCGGGATCCGCCAGCGGCGCGATGGTCGGTGACTCCAGTCCCGGCGTCACCGCGGTGGCCTGGTCCAAAACCGTACGCGGGCAGTCGTAATCCAGCATCAGGTACTGCTGGCCGAACACCACGCCCTGCACGCGCGCCGTCAGCTGATCCCGCGCGGACGTACTGCCATTCCCCTCGGCCCCGTCGCGTTCGATCAGCACGGCCTCCGACTCGCACAGCGGCGCACCGAATGCCACCAGGCCGTGCAGCCCCAGAGTGCGACCCGAGCCGACCACGTCGGCGATCACGTCGGCGACCCCGAGCTGGATCGAGATCTCGACCGCGCCGTCGAGCCGGATCACCGAAGCCTCGATGCCCTGCGCCGCAAGGTCCTTGCGAACCAGGTTCGGAAACGACGTGGCGATCCGTTTGCCCGCCAGATCCTTCGGGCTCCACTCCCGGCCGGCCGGAGCGGCGTAACGGAAGGTGGAGCCACCGAAGCCCAGCGACAGGCGCTCCCGCACCGGGGCGTCGGAATCGGCGGCCAGGTCCCGTCCGGTGATGCCCAGGTCGAGCTGACCCGAACCCACGTAGATCGCGATGTCCTTGGGCCGCAGAAAGAAGAACTCGACGTTGTTGACCGGATCGACGACCGTCAGATCCTTGGGGTCACGACGGCGCCGATACCCGGCCTCGGCGAGGATCTCGCCGGCCGCTTCGCTGAGCGAGCCCTTGTTGGGCACCGCGACGCGCAACATCTGATCGGCCACGGCTCACAACTTCCGGTAGACGTCGTCGAGGGTCAGGCCCCGGGAGATCAGCAGCACCTGGGTCCAGTACAGCAACTGGCTGACCTCCTCGGCGAGCGACTCGTCGCTCTCGTGCTCGGCGGCCAGCCACACCTCGCCGGCCTCCTCCAGGATCTTCTTGCCGAGCCCATGGACGCCGGCGTCAAGTGCGGCGACCGTGCCGCTACCGGCAGGTCTGGTGCGCGCTTTGTCGCTGAGTTCGGCAAACAGGGCCTCGAAGGTCTTCACAGGCATGAATTGTTTCATGCTCGGCGGGGGTCGATTTGTGGGGTGCAATAGAAGGGTGAGCGAACCTGTCGGCGACGAGCTGCGGACCTACACCGCCCGGGTCACGGCGATCCGCGCGATCCTGTCCAGATACCTGACGGTGGACGGCCTGGTCCAGAACAATCGCCTCGCCAACCCCATCCTCCCGCTCGATTGCCTGTCCGCATCCTGGGGCGCTGATGTGGCCGCGTCCCCGATTCTCACCGTGTCGGTCCACCCGATCGACGACTTTGCCGCCGAGGTCGACCAGTTGCGCTACGGCGCCGACCCCGCCCGGGGAACATTCGAGGTGCAACGCGCCGCACCCGACGAGTTCGCCCTGGTACAGGTGCAATTGTCCAGCGTGTGGGTGGTCGTTGGGCGCTGCGAGGTCTATCTGGCCCACCGGGACATCTCGCCGGAGAAGCTGGTCGAGGCGGCCGTCGAGATCGCCCGCAGCGTCGGCTGCGCGCCGTATGCCGACGACTACCGGCCTCCGCCGGACCACCGCTAGGCGCTCAACGCGTTTGCGTGCATGTCCTCGAGGTTCTTGCCCTTGGTCTCCTCGACCCAGCGCCAAACGAACACGAACGACAGCACCGCACACAGCGCATAGAACCCATACGCCGCGCCCAACACATTGCGCAGTTCCGGGAACGTCACGGTGATCAGCCAGTTCGCCGCCCACTGGCCGGCGGCGGCCAGGCCCAGCGCGGCCGCCCGGATGCGGTTGGGGAACATCTCGCCGAGCAGGACCCACACCACCGGGCCCCACGACATGCCGAAGGCCACCACGAACAAGTTCGCCGCGACCAGGGCGACCGGGCCGGTGATCCCGCCGAGGAACGGCTGCGACTCCATCAGACCGGTCGAAGTGTTGAGCACCTCGTGCGTTTTGGCGGTACCGAAGATCACGGCCATGGTGCCCAAGGTCAGCGCCATACCCACCGAGCCGATCAGCAGCAGCGGCTTGCGGCCGACCCGGTCGATCAAGGCGATGGCGATCAACGTCGTCAGGATGTTGGTCACCGAGGTGATCACGGTGATGATGAACGACGCGCTCTCGTCGAATCCGACGGCCTGCCACAACACATTCGAGTAGTAGAAGATCACGTTGATGCCGACGAACTGCTGAAAGACCGACAGCCCGAGGCCCACCCACACGATGCCGTAGACGCCGCCCGCCGGCTTACGCAGATCACGCCAGGCCGGCGGCTTCTCCTGTTGGAGGGTGTCCTGGATGCGGCCCAGGGTGATCTCCAGGTTCTTCTCCCCCAGCAGCCGCGAGAGCACCTTGCGGGCCTCGGGAATGCGGTGTGTGGCAACCAGATACCGGGGTGATTCGGGAATCGTGAAAGTCAGCAGGCCGTACACGACGGCGGGAACCGTCATCAACAGGAACATCCATCGCCACGCCTCCATGCCCAGCCACAGTTCCTTGGTGGCGTCCCCGGCGATGTGCGCCAGCAGCGCGTCGATGCTCAGGGACAGGAAGATGCCGGTGACGATCGCCAACTGCTGAAGGGACCCCAGCCGGCCGCGGATCCCCGGCGGCGAGGTTTCGGCGATGTAGGCCGGGGCGATGACCGAGGCGATACCGACACCGATTCCGCCGACGATACGAAAGAACACCACTACCCAGACGCTGGGCGCCAGCCCGGTGCCGATGGCACTGATGAAGAAGAACACCGCGGCGATCTTCATCACCGCGATCCGGCCGATCCGGTCGGCGATCCGGCCCGCCGACAGCGCACCGACGGCCGCCCCCAGCAGCGCCGAGGCCACCGCGAAGCCCAGGATCTTGTTGTCGATGACGAAATGCTTCTGCACGGCGTCCACCGCGCCATTGATCACCGCGCTGTCATAGCCGAACAACAACCCGCCCAGTGCGGCGACCGCGGCGATACGGACGGCACTGCGTCCGGACGAGTAGTAGTCGTCGTCGTGGACCGAAGGTGTGCCGTCACTCACCGGACCGTGTGACATGCCGTGTCCTCTCCGCGCCATTGCGTGACCGAACATCATCACCTTGACACAGAGAGCCCGCAGCTAGGGCCATATCCGGCAGCTGAATTCGATGCGCCTCAGGCGCCGCGCACGCCCGGCCCGGCAGCCAGTTCGGCGTGGATTGTCCGCAGGTCGGAGACATCGAGCGCGCCGAGCGTTTGGACATGCCGGCGCCCAGCGCCCGCGGGAACCTCGACATCGTTGGGCACCACCAGCACCGGGCAGCCCGCGGCCTCTGCCGATGTTGTCCCGGTGACTGAATCCTCGACCGCCAGACAGGATGCGGCGGAGACGCCGAGAAGATCCGCCGCCCGCAGATACGGGTCGGGCGACGGCTTGCCGCTCGCGACCTCATCACCGCAGACGGTCACCGAAAAGTAGTGGCGGCCAATGCTGTTCAACGCGCGTTCGGCGAGATCCCGGCGGGTGTTGGTGACCAGCGCCATGGGGACCCGGGCCGCGGTGAGAGCGTCGAGCATCTCCTGGGCACCCGGCCGCCACGGCAGGCCCTGCTCGAACAACTCGCCGGTGTAGTCGTGCAACCAATCGGCCGATTCGGCCATGGCGCCAGGGTCAGGTTCCAGCCCCAGATCGTCATAGACGATTCGCATCACGCTCTCGGCAGAGCCGCCGACCGTCGATTCCCGTACCTCCGCGGTCAGCACCCCGCCCATCCGCGCATACAGGGCCTGCATGGCGATGTCCCACAGCTTTTCGGAGTCGACGAGCGTGCCGTCCATGTCCCACAGCACCGCCTGCATGACAGCCATTCTGACATTGTCCGACCCCGTCGATAGCGTGGGAGCATGACGATATTGGTGACGGGAGCCACAGGGAACATCGGCAGGCGCGTCGTGGATCATCTGATCACGTTGGGCGCCCACGACATCCGCGCACTGACCACAAATCCGGCGAAGGCGGCGCTGCCGGAATCTGTGACAGCAATCACCGGCTTCCTGGGTAGGCCGGAGACGCTGCCGGCTGCCTTCGAAGGCGTGGAACGCGTTTACCTGGCCCCGTTCCCGGCCACCGTCGGGCCCACACTCGAGCTGATGGTGCGGGCGGGTGTGCAACACGTGGTGGCACTGTCCGGCGGTGCACACTGGGCCGAACACGCCGATGCGGTCGCCGCCTCGGGACTGGCGCACACCCAGCTCGGGCCCGGCGAGTTCTGCGAGAACTTCGCGATGTGGGCCCCGCAGATCAAGACCGGTACGGTCCGTGACATCAATCCGGATTACGTCGAATCACCGGTATCCATGGACGACATCGCCCGGGTCGCGGCGCATCTGTTGACGGCACCGGCGGACGCCCATCCCGGCGCGATGTACGAACTCACCGGTCCGGTCGCATTGTGCCGCGGCGACATCGCCCGCCAGATCGGAGCGGGGCTCGGCCAATCAGTCGAGGCGCAGCGGTGCGGCCGGGCCGAGGCCGAAGAATTGCTGCGCCCTGTCATGGGCGACGGCGCGCAGTGGTACCTCGACCTTTTCGAGGACGATCCGCAACCCCAGGCCGCCAACGACAACGTCGAACGGCTCACGGGCACACCGGCCGAATCGATGGCGCAGTGGGCGGCCCGGAATCGGGACCTGTTCGGCTAGCCGCCAGACCGGGTGCGTCCGTGAACCGTTCGGGCGCACCCGGTTTCGGCGTGCTCAGTCCTCCGGGTTGTACCCGAGGTTGGGGGCGAGCCAGCGCTCGGCTTCGGCCAGGGTCCAGCCCTTGCGCCTCGCGTAGTCGGCGACCTGGTCCTGAGCCATCCGGCCGACCACGAAGTACTGCGACTGCGGGTGCGAGAAGTACCAGCCACTGACGGCAGCACCGGGCCACATCGCCATCGACTCGGTCAGCTCGATCCCGGTCCGATTCTGGACGTCCATCAGCTCCCAGAGCGTCGCCTTCTCGGTGTGCTCCGGGCAGGCCGGGTAGCCGGGGGCGGGGCGGATGCCGACGTACTTCTCCCCGATGAGTGCGTCGTTGTCCAGCTGCTCGTCAGGCTGATATCCCCAGAACTCCTCGCGGACCCGTTGGTGCATCCGTTCGGCGAAAGCCTCTGCCAGCCGGTCGGCGAGCGACTCCAGCAGGATGGCGCTGTAGTCGTCGAGGGCCGCCTTGAACTCCACGATCTTGTCCTGGCTGCCGAGGCCCGCGGTGACGGCGAAGGCGCCGACGTAGTCCGCGACCCCGGTTTCTCTGGGCGCGATGAAGTCACCCAGTGACCGGTTCGGGATGCCGTCCCGGTGCTCGCCCTGCTGGCGCAGGTTGTGCAACGTGGTCAGCACCTCGGTCCTGGTCTCGTCGGTGTAGACCTCGATGTCGTCGCCGACCGCGTTCGCCGGGAAGAACCCGATCACCCCGTTGGCCTTGAGCCACTTCTCTTTGATCAGGGTGTCGAGCATCTGCTGGGCATCGTCGTACAGCTTGCGGGCGGCCTCGCCCGAGACCGGGTTGTTGAGGATGTCAGGGAACCGGCCCTTCATCTCCCAGGCGTTGAAGAACGGCTGCCAGTCGATGTACTCCCGCAGCTCGGCGAGGTCGTACTCATGGAACTCCCGCACGCCGAGGCCTTGGGCGGGCACCGGCGGCGTGTAGCCGTCCCACTCGATCGGCGTCCGGTTGGCGCGGGCCTTCTCCAGCGTCAGCATCGGCCGCTCGTTCTTCTGGGCGTGCCGTTCGCGAAGGGCGGCGTAGTCGGTCGCGGTGGCCTCCAACAGGGCCGGCCGCTGCTTGTCGTCCAGAAGCGCGGCAGCGACCGGCACCGAACGGGAAGCGTCCTTGACCCACACCACCGGACCACTGCGACGCGGTGCCACCTTCACGGCCGTGTGGGCGCGCGAGGTGGTCGCTCCACCGATGAGCAGCGGAATCTGAAGCCCCTCGCGTTCCATCTCGACGGCGAAGTTGACCATCTCGTCCAGGGACGGGGTGATCAGGCCGGACAGCCCGATGATGTCGGCGTTGTGCTCCCTGGCCGCGTCCAGGATCTTCTGAGCGGGCACCATCACACCGAGGTCGATCACGGTGTAGTTGTTGCACTGCAAGACGACCCCGACGATGTTCTTGCCGATGTCGTGGACGTCGCCCTTGACGGTGGCCATCACGATCGTGCCGTTGGTGGTGTCGGCGTCGCCCGGCTGCTTCTCCGCCTCGATGTACGGCAGCAGGTACGCAACAGCCTTCTTCATCACCCGGGCCGACTTCACCACCTGGGGCAGGAACATCTTGCCCGCGCCGAACAGGTCACCGACGACGTTCATGCCGTCCATCAGCGGGCCCTCGATCACCTCGATCGGGCGGCCACCTGCCGCGGCGATGTCGGACCGCAACTCCTCGGTGTCGGAGTCGACGTGGGCGTCGATGCCCTTGACCAGGGCGTGGGTGATCCGCTCACGCACCGGGAGGCTGCGCCACTCGGCTGCCGCGGGATCCTCGGCCTTGTCCTTGCTGTTGAACCGTTCCGCGATCTCCAGGAGCCGCTCCGCCGCGTCCTCGCGACGGTTCAGGACGACGTCCTCGATCCGGTCCCGCAATTCGGGGTCGATCGAGTCATAGGGCACCAGCGCACCGGCGTTGACGATGCCCATGTCCAGACCGGCCTTGATGGCGTGGAACAGGAACACCGAGTGGATCGCCTCGCGGACGGGGTTGTTGCCCCGGAACGAGAACGACACGTTCGAGATGCCGCCGGAGATGTGCACCCCGGGCAGGTTCTCCTTGATCCAGGCGCAGGCCTCGATGAAGTCGATCCCGTACGTCGCGTGCTCCTCGATACCGGTCGCCAGCGCGAAGCAGTTCGGGTCGAAGATGATGTCCTCGGCCGGGAAGCCGACCTCTTCGGTCAGGATCCGGTAGGCGCGCCCGCAGATCTCTTTGCGGCGCTCCAGGTTGTCCGCCTGGCCCTGCTCGTCGAAGGCCATCACGACGACGGCGGCGCCGTACTTGCGGCACAGCCGTGCCTCACGGATGAACTTCTCCTCGCCCTCCTTCATGGAGATCGAGTTGACGATCGGCTTGCCCTGCACGTTCTTCAGGCCCGCCTGGATGACCTCCCATTTGGAGGAGTCGATCATCACCGGGACGCGGCTGATGTCCGGCTCGGCCGCGATCAACTTGGTGAACCGGTCCATCGCGGCGACGCCGTCGATCATGCCCTCGTCCATGTTGATGTCGATGACCTGCGCCCCGACCTCGACCTGCTGCAACGCGACCGACAGCGCGGTGTCGTAGTCCTCGGCCTTGATCAGGTTGCGGAACCGGGCGGAGCCGGTGATGTTGGTGCGCTCACCGATGTTCACGAACAGGGAGTCGTCGGTGATGTTGAGCGGCTCCAGACCCGCGAGCCGGGTGGCCACCTCGATATCCGGCAGCTCGCGCGGCGGCTTACCCTCGACGACCTTGGCGATCTCGGCGATGTGCGCCGGCGCCGTTCCGCAGCAACCACCGACCAGGTTGACCAGGCCGGCCTCGGCGAACTCGGCGATGTAGCCGGCCTGATGCTCCGGGGACTCGTCGTACTCGCCGAAGGCGTTCGGCAGGCCGGCGTTCGGGTAGCAGGAGACGTAGGTGTCCGCGATCCGCGCCATCTCGGCGATGTAGGGCCGCATCTCCGGGGCGCCCAGGGCGCAGTTGAGGCCAACGGCGATCGGCTTCGCGTGCCTGATCGAATTCCAGAACGCCTCGGTGACCTGACCGGACAACGTCCGGCCGGAAGCATCGGTGATGGTGCCCGAGATGATCACCGGCCACCGGCGGCCGCGCTCCTCGAACAGCGTCTCGACGGCGAACACCGCCGCCTTGGCGTTCAGCGAGTCGAAGATCGTCTCGATGATGAGGAGGTCGGCACCACCGTCGACCAGGCCGTTGGCGGCTTCGAGGTAGGCGGCGACCAGCTGGTCGTAGGAGACGTTGCGGGCTCCGGGGTCGTTGACATCGGGCGAGATCGACGCGGTCCGCGTCGTCGGCCCGATGGCACCGGCGACGTAGCGGGGCTTCTCGGGGGTGCTGAACTCGTCGGCGGCCTTACGGGCCAGGGCGGCGCCGGCGTAGTTCAGCTCGTAGCTGAGGTCCGCCATGTCGTAGTCGGCGAGCGAGACCGCGTTCGCGTTGAACGTGTTGGTCTCCAGGATGTCGGCGCCCGCCTCGAGGTACTCGCGGTGGATGCCCTCGATGATCTGCGGCTGCGTCAGGTTGAGCAGGTCGTTGTTGCCCTGAAGAGCGGTTGGCCACTCTGTGAACCGGTCGCCGCGGTAGCCGGCCTCGTCGGGCCGGTCGCGCTGAATCGCGGTGCCCATCGCGCCGTCGATCACGATGATCCGCTCGCGCATGGCCGCCGTCAGTTTGTCGGTGCAGTCGGGGCGGATGTTCGGCGTAAAGGTCGTCGACTCAACAGCGGTCACGTGCACTCCTTCCATAACGGAAGGCGTCCTTGACTCTGCCGAGCGTGGCGGATACGGGCAGGAACCCGGAACCGTTGCAACGCCTCTCGACCAGAAGAGTCTACGTCGTCATCCGACAGACTTGTGGACGCCCAACCCGTCGCCACGATCGACCCCCACCCGCGTGGCGATCGCGGTGCCCTTGAGTGACAGCTCACCGATCTTGTCAGCAATGTCGTAGGCACCAGGGTTAACCAGATTGCAGCCGAACGTATTTCGCCTCGACCGCGCCGCGGCCTGCCACTACGCGCTTCGACAGGGTGTCGAGCAGGTCGGTGCCGTAGGCAGATTTGTCAGCGACAGTCACATGAACAGGGTAGTCGGTCTATCAAACACCGCTGTTCGGCGCGGCGGCGGCCCACGTGCACAACGGGCTCATCGGCACCCGACAAGGCTTACCCTCTATGTGTGACACCGTCGTATCCGAACGCCGGCCGGAGTTTGAACCTGCCCGAACTGAAGGACGCCACGATCGTGGCCGCCTTCGAGGGCTGGAATGACGCCGGCGACGCGGCCAGTGACGCGCTGGACCACCTGGATGCGATCTGGGAGGCCCAGCCGATCGTCGAGATCGACGACGAGTCGTACTACGACTATCAGGTGAACCGACCGGTGATCCGCCAGGTCGACGGCGTCACGCGGGAGCTGGTCTGGCCGTCGATGCGGATCTCGCACTGCCGTCCCCCGGGCAGCAACCATGACGTGGTGTTGATGCACGGCGTCGAGCCCAACATGCGCTGGCGCACCTTCTGCGCCGAGTTGCTGGCCATCGCCGACAAGCTCAACGTGCAGACCGTGGTGATCCTGGGCGCGTTACTGGCCGACACCCCGCACACCCGGCCCGTGCCGGTGTCCGGCTCGGCGTATTCAGCCGAGTCGGCGAAATTCTTCGGCCTGGAAGAGACCCGCTACGAAGGCCCGACCGGGATCGCCGGGGTGTTCCAGGACGCCTGCGTGCAGGCCGGTATCCCGGCCGTGACCTTCTGGGCCGCGGTGCCGCACTACGTGTCGCAGCCGCCCAGCCCCAAGGCGACCGTGGCCCTGCTGCGCCGGGTCGAGGACGTGCTGGACGTCGAGGTGCCACTAGCCGACCTGCCCGCCGCCGCCGAGGAATGGGAACAGGCCGTCACCGAGATGACCGCCGAAGACGAGGAGATCGCGGAGTACGTCGCCTCGTTGGAACAGCGCGGCGACGCCGAGGTCGACATGCACGAGGTGCTCGGCAAGATCGACGGCGACGCGCTGGCGGCCGAGTTCGAGCGCTATCTGCGGCGCAGAGGCCGCTGAACTTCCCGGCTCACGCCGAGTGGCCACCTAGTGCACGGAAACTTCCGGATCACGTGTCATAACTGGCCGCTCGGCGTTGAAACCGCTAAGTCTCCGGCTTCTCCAGCGCCTCGATGCGGGCACTCGTCGAGCGGCCGAGTGCGGCTGCCTCCGCGTCGAGTTTCGGCAGCAGTGTCGGGGTGAACTTGAGGATGTCGCGCTCCGCCAGCGGCGTGGTGACGAACGGCCGGATCCAGCGGAACACCCCGACCCACTCCGGGCTGTAGATGCGCTTCTTGCGTCCCTCGATGCCCTTGACGAACGCGGCGCCACAGGCGTCGACCGTGGTGGTCCGGTTCAGCGGCGGCGGCAGCTTGGACAGCATCTCCCGGAACGCCGACAGGTCCGACTTGGCGTCCTGCACAAGCGGCGTGTCGATCCAGCTCATGTGGGCCGAGCCGACGTCGACGCCGAGGTGCGCCACCTCCAGGCGCAGCGTGTTGGCGAAGTACTCGGCGCCGGCCTTGGAGGCGTGGTAGGCGGCCAGCCCGGGTGCCGAGGTGAACGCGGCGAGTGAGGACACCACCAGCACGTACCCGCGACGCTTGACGACTGCGGGCAGGGTGGCGCGCACGGTGTTGAACACCCCGACGACGTTGATGTCGACGACCCGTTTGAACGCCTCAGGATCTACCTGCATGACCGAACCGAAGCTGGCGATGCCCGCATTGGCCATCACGATGTCGATGCCGCCGAATCGCTCGACCGCGGCGTCGGCGGCCTTCTGCATGGCGGCCAGATCACGCACGTCGGCCAGCGCCGTCAGCACGTACTCCTCGCCGAGTTCGGCGGCCAGCGCGCTCAACGGCGCCTCATCGAGGTCGGTCAGCACCAGTTTGGCGCCCCTGCGCCGCAACCTGCGGGCAACCTCGGCACCGACGCCGCGCGCACCGCCGGTGATGAAGACGACTTTCCCGTTCACAGAACCCATGGCCGCACCGTACCCCACCGGGGCGCAGCCGACGAGGTCTAGAGCTCAACCCCCAGCAGCGCATCCACCGTGTCGGCCACCTGCCGTGGCGCGGCCGTGTCATGCCCGCCGTAGGCCAGTGCGTCGGTACACCAACCATCCAGCGCGGCAAGGGCTTTCGGGGTGTCCAGGTCGTCGGCGAGGTATTGGCGCACCCGGGCCACCACATCGGTGGCGTCCGGCGCGGCGGGCAGCGCGGTGGCGCTGCGCCAGTGCTTCAGCCGAGCGTTGGCCTCTTCGAGCACGGCATCGCTCCAGAACCGGTCGCTACGGTAGTGCCCGGCGAACAGCCCGAGCCGGATGGCCGACGGATCCACACCCTGGGCGCGCAGCCGCGACACCAGCACCAGGTTGCCCCGGCTCTTGCTCATCTTGTGCCCGTCCCAGCCGATCATGCCCGCGTGCACGTAATGGCGGGCGAAACGCCGCTCCCCCGTGACGGATTCGGCGTGCGCGGCGGAGAACTCGTGGTGCGGGAAGATCAGATCGCTGCCGCCGCCCTGGATGTCCAGACCCGAGCCGATGCGGGTCAGCGCGATAGCCGAGCACTCGACATGCCAGCCGGGCCGACCGGCGCCGAAAGGCGAGGGCCAGCTGGGCTCACCAGGTCGCTGAGCCCGCCACAGCAGGGCGTCGAGTTCGTCACCCTTGCCGGCGCGGTCCGGGTCACCGCCTCGCTCGCCGAACAGCCGCAGCATGGTGTCGCGGTCATAGCCCGACTCGTAGCCGAACTGCGGGGTGGCATCGGCGCGGTAGTACACGTCGGGGTATTGGGCGTCGTCGACGACGTAGGCCGCACCCGAGGCAAGCATCTTCTCCACCAACTCGACCACCTCGGAGATGGTCTCGGTGGCGGCCACGTAGTCCTGCGGGGGCAGCACCCGCAGGGCCGTCATGTCCTCGCGGAACAGTTGGGTTTCGCGGTCACCGAGGTCCCGCCAGTCGATGCCGTCGCGGTCGGCCCGCTCGAACAGCGGATCATCCACATCGGTGACGTTCTGCACGTAGTGCACGGTGTGCCCGGCGTCCAGCCACAGCCGGTGCACCAGGTCGAACGTCAGGTAGGTCGCGGCGTGGCCCAGATGGGTGGCGTCATAGGGGGTGATGCCGCACACGTACATGGTGGCCGTCGGTCCCGGCGTGACCGGACGTACCTGCCGGTCGGCGCTGTCGTACAGCCGCAGTTGCGGACCACGCCCTTCCAACACCGGAATTGACGGTGCCGACCACGATTGCATGGCTTCGACTCTAAGGTGCTCGCTCAGGACGGCCTCCCGCCGGTCGGTCCCGCACAGTTCTCCCAAGTCAGACAACGCCGCCGACGATTCCATTCCCGGAACGCTGCGGAGATCGCTCACCGGGCCACCCCGATCGCCTCCAGCAGGATCGGCGCCAGCTCTTTGCGGCACATCACGAAGTCCGGCAGGTACGGGTCGGCGCGGTTGTAGCGCAGCTCCGAGCCGTCCAGCCGGGAGGCGTGCAGGCCCGCGGCCAGCACCACCCCCGCAGGTGCGGCCGAATCCCACTCCCACTGCCCGCCGGCATGGATGTACGCGTCGACGTCGCCGCGCACCACGGCCATGGCCTTGGCCCCGGCCGAGCCGATGCGCACCATCCGGAAATCGAGCTGCTCGCGCATCCGCCACAGCACCGCCGGGGGCCGGTTCGAACTCGCGGTGATCAACAGCGGCCCGTCGCGCCGCGGCCGGGGCGGCGTGACCGTATCGCTGCGGTACACCTCACCGCGGGCGGGCAGGGCCACCACCGCATCCGACAAGCCCCCGGCGACACCCACCGAGCGCTGCCACAGGGCGATGTGTACCGCCCAGTCCTCCCGACCGGGCAACGAGAATTCGTGGGTGCCGTCCACCGGATCGACGATCCAGACCCGGTCGGCCTCGACACGGGCCAGGTCGTCGACCGCCTCCTCGCTCAGCACCGAATCACCGGGGCGGGCTTGGGCGAGACGATCCAGGATCAGCGCGTTGGATCGCCGGTCTCCCTCGTCGCCCAGGTAGTAGGGATCGTAGAAACCGATCTCCTCGCGCACCGCCAGCAACAGCTCACCGGCCTCCTTGGCCACTGCGGCGGCCAGGTCGGCGTCAGTCGAGTGCACCAAGCCAGTATCGGTGGCCCGAACATCCGGTGTCGGATCGGGGCCCGGGTTGCGCTGGCGCGCCGGTAACTTGGCAGCGTGAGGCGACTGGTCAAAGTGATCCCGCTGTGCGTCCTGGCGACTGTGGTCGTAGTGATCGGGTCGGGCGCGGCATGGGAACAGATCGAACGAAACCGCGCCGCCGCGGAGTTTCCAGCCCCGGGCAAGATGATCGATATCGGCGGCCGCACCGTTCATCTCGACTGTCGCGGCCAAGGCTCGCCAACAGTGGTGCTCGAATCCGGTGCCGACACGAGCGGTTCCGCGTTGTGGTTCCCGGTGCATCGACAAGTGGCCACCTTCACCCGGGTGTGTTCGTACGATCGCGCCGGACTCATGTGGAGCGAGTCTGCCGGCGACAGGCCACGTGACCCCGTCGCGGTTGTCGCAGATCTTCAGCAAACGCTGCGGGCGGCAAACGAATCGCCGCCCTACGTCATGGTCGGGGCATCGCTCGGCGGCCCCTTCACGATGATCTTCACCAAGTACTACGGGAGCGAAGTAGCCGGCCTGGTCTTCGTCGACGCTGCCCACCCGGATCAGACCGACCGGTTGGCGGCCGCGACCGGACGCCCGGAAGACGGCATCCCTGCGGTGTTCAAAGTCCTTCGGTATCTGGCTTGGACGGGCTTGCCGCGGCTGCTCATCCCCGGGCCGACCGTGAAGGAACTACCGCCTGACGTCGTGCGCGCAATCGGTGCCTATCAGCCCGTCTCACTGGCCGCCTCATTCGACGAAGCCGAAGCGATGGAGAGCACGTTGCGGGAGGCGGGAACCTTCCGCGAACTGGGCGACCGGCCCCTGTCCGTCCTCTCCCGGGGCAAGCCTTGGAGCGCCTACAGCGAATCCGAGCGGGCGGGCACCGGCCTGTCCTGTGACCAGTTCGACCGAATGCAACAGGCGTGGTGGGAAATGCAGGTGGAGGAGGCGAGCTGGTCGACCCGGAGCACGCATCGCAAGCTCGACGATTCCAGTCATGTCATTCAGCTGGAGAGGCCTGACGCAGTCGTCGATGCGATCCACACGGTGGTGTCGCAGGTACGCGCACGGAATGCCACGTCGACGCGGTAGCCGGGCCGGGCCCGATTGTTGCGCTGACGGGGTCGGTTGTGCCAGTGCCTGGCCGAGCAGGCCATCTGGGCCGACACGGGCGACTACGGCCGGTTGCAGTACACCTTCGCCCAGCTCGAATCCGAGCTAGAAGGCCGGCCACGGGATCGGCCGGTGCCGATCGGGCGTCGGCATCACCGGATTGTGCAGTAACCCAACGATTCTGGACCGCAACGCGGCGATCTCCGCCTCGGTGATGTGTATGCACAACTGCTCGGCCAGACCGCCGAACCCGTCGCGCAGCGCCGCGACGTCGGCCAGGGTCTCGTCGTCGACGGGTTTTCCTGCCCAGCCCCACAGCACGGTCCGCAGCTTGTCCTCGACATGCAGGCTCACCCCGTGGTCCACGCCGTACACGCCCCCGTCGAGCCCGGCCAGAATGTGCCCGCCCTTGCGGTCGGCGTTGTTGATCAGCACGTCGAACACCGCCATGCGGAACAGCCGGCGATCGTCGGCGTGCACCAGCGTCACCTCGTCGCCGGCGTAGTCGTAGGCCTGCAGGATCGGCAGGAAACCCGGCGGAAGGTTCCCGGCCGGCACCAGGTCCACCAGATCGGGGCCGGAGTCGGGCTCGTCGCCCACCTGATCCCCGGGCTGTTCCACCCACAGCTGCAGCATGCCCGGCCCGGCCGGCCCGTCACGAATAATGGTGTGGGGCACGATGTTCCAGCCCAAAGCGGCCGACACCAGATATGCACTCAGCTCGCGGCCCGCCAATGTGCCGTCGGGGAAATCCCACAGCGGCGCCTCGCCCCGGATCGGCTTGTACACGCAATGGACCTGCCGCTCACCGGAGGTCGCCTCACACAGGAAGGTGGCGTTGCTGGCTGACCGGATCCGGCCGATCACCGTCAGTTCGCCGTCGGCCAGCACCGCATCATCGTCGGGGTCGGGATCCGGATCGGGGCTAGGATTCTGCGTCATCTTCGGACCCGGCCACCTCACCGCGCCGATAGCCGTTGGTACGCACACAGATGTGACCGTCGGGATCCAGCGGCTCATCACACAGCGGACACGGCGGGCGTCCGGCCGAGATCACCCGGTTGGACCGGGTGGCGAACTCCCGTGCCGACTCCGGGGTGAGGAACACCCGCACGGCGTCGGGGCCGTCCTCGGCATCGTCGAGGACCACCGACGCGTCGAACTCGCCTTCGGAGACCGCAAGCAGCTCCACCACGACGGTCTGCGCTTCCGAATCCCAGCCCAGGCCCATCGTCCCGACGCGAAACTCGGCGTCGACCGGGGTGACCAGGGGCAGCAGGTCACTCACCTCGCCGGTTTCCGGCGGGATCGGTGTGCCGAAGCGGCGGTTGATCTCGGTCAACAAGGCGGCGATCCGCTCGGCCAGCACGGCGACCTGCTGCTTTTCCAGGATCACCGAGATCACTCGCTTGTCATGGACAGCTTGCAGGTAGAAGGTGCGGTTACCGGGTTGGCCGACAGTCCCGGCCACAAAGCGGTCGGGAGTACGGAAAACATGAATTGCGCGGGCCATGGCACCTTCCAAAATACCGGTAGCAATACCGCGGGTCAGTTGGTGGACCCACCCACCACGGCGTCGGTGGCGGGTTTGGCCGCCAGCCCGGCGCTCAACTGCGCGCCAGTGTGGTTGATGTGCATCACAAATGGGCGGAGGTCGGTGTAGCGGATCACGCTCATCGACGCGGGATCGGCGGTGATGCGCTGGAATCCATCCAGATGCACGCCCAAGGCATCGGCCAGCACCGCCTTGATCACGTCACCGTGGGTGCAGGCGACCCAAAGCACGTCGGCACCATGCTGTTCGGCCAACGCGCGGTCGCGTTCCCGCACCGCGGCGACGGCACGAGCCTGCACCTGGGCCAATCCCTCACCGTCGGGGAACACCGCCGCGCTGGGCTGCTGCTGCACGACCGCCCACAGCGGTTCCTTGACCAGCTCGCCGATGGCACGGCCGGTCCAGCTTCCGTAATCCACCTCGGTGAGCCGGTCATCGACGATCGGCTGCAACGCGAGCGCCTCGGCCAGCGGCGCCACCGTGCGCTCGCAGCGCAACAGCGGCGAGTGCACGATCGCGGTCACCGGTAATTCCCCGATTCGCGCGACCAGGCCTGCGGCCTGTTCGGCGCCGCGCTCGTCGAGTTCGACACCCTCACTGCGGCCGGCGAGGGTATGCGCGGTGTTCGACGTCGAACGGCCGTGGCGCAGCAGGATCACGGTCATTTCGACTCCTCGTGCGAGCGCTCGTCGGTCATCGGCCATGCCCTCCCGGTCTGGATCATTGCGCGGCGACCACCCCGGTACCCAGTAGCGCCAGCACCACCACGCCCAGCCCCACCCGGTAGCCGACGAACCAGTACATGCTGTGCGACACCAGGAATTTCAGGAACCAGGCGATGGCGGCCAAGCCCACGACGAACGCGATCACGGTGGCCACCAGCAGTTGGGCCCCGCTGGCGCTCATCCCCTCCCCGACCGGGTGAAAGGCATCGGGCAGGGAGAAGATGCCCGAGGCGAACACCGCGGGGATCGCCAGCAGGAAGCCGAACCGGGCAGCCAGCTCGCGCTCCATGCCCAGGAAGAGCCCGGCGCTGATGGTCGCGCCCGAGCGGGAGACCCCCGGCACCAGGGCCAGACACTGGGCCAGGCCGACGATGATGCTGTCGCGCCAGGTCAGCTGCTCGACGCGGCGAACCTGCCTGCCGTAGTACTCGGCCGCTGCGATCACCGCCGAGAACACGATGAGCGCCGAGGCCACCAGCCACAGATTGCGTGCGCCGGTTCGGATTTCGTCCTTGAACAGCAGCCCGAACACGCCGATCGGAATGCTGCCGATGATCACCCACCAGCCCAGCCAGTAGTCGGCCGACCGGTGCGCCGCGTTGAACAGTCCACTGAACCAGGCCTTGATGATGCGCCCGATGTCCCGGGCGAAGTACACCAGCACGGCAAGCTCGGTCCCCAGCTGAGTCACCGCTGTGAACGAGGCGCCCGCGTCGTCGTGGAAGAACACCCGCGAGGTGATCGCGAGGTGCCCCGAGGACGAGACCGGCAGAAACTCGGTGAGCCCCTGGACAATCGACAGCACGACAACTTGCAGCCAGGACATGGCACCGACGTCAGTCACGACGATGACCGTACCGTGGCGAGCGGGCCGAGATGCGTCAGCGAGCGGTACGCGAAACCGGCTGCGCGCCGGCGACCGCGTCGCGCACCGTTGCCGACAGACTGCGTTCATCAGTCAGGTCGATATCGGTCAGTTTGCGGGTGGCCACGGCCACTACGTCGTCGTCGACCGGAACCGGGCCCGACAGCCGCGGGCGGTAGACCTCGATCATGAGCTGCTGACGTTCGATGTGGAAAGAAAAACTCCGGCCATCGCCAACTTGGCCAAACCCACTGGCGTGTACACCAGTGGAAATATCCTCCATAGCAAACTCTCGGTTACCCAATTCCCGGTCTGCGGCGAGGGTCATGGTCGAACCATACCTCGACTTATGCCGCGTTGGTTGCAGACGCGACCATTTCGGTCCAATGGCCATGCCTAAACTGGATTCCTGCACGTCACCGACCATCCATTTCCGATCGAGAGCGATCCGTTGCGCCCAATCCTTGCAGGTCAGCCAGTTCGCGCCGGCCTCGTTGCGCTGGCCCTGCTGCTCACCGCGGGCTGCACGTCCAACCCCGCCGATGCCCCGCCTCCGACCATCGAGCCCGCTCAGGCCGCCGTTTCACCCCCAGTGGCGGCGAAACCAGACGGGGAGGTCCGGGAACTACGCGGGCACGCCGCGAGCGCCCTATTCGACCCAGCAACCGGCACGCTGGCCGTTCTGACCCCCGGCCCAGAAGGCCAGTCGACACTGAGCCTGCTGACCGGAAACCAGCCGCGGCGCGACATGACGCTGCTGCCCGCGGCCACGGCGCTCGGCGTCGACGGCAAGGGCGACATCCTGGCATCCACCCGGG
Organism: Mycobacterium sp. IDUB_17; assembly: GCF_055419465.1. NCBI lineage: Bacteria > Bacillati > Actinomycetota > Actinomycetes > Mycobacteriales > Mycobacteriaceae > Mycobacterium > Mycobacterium sp. IDUB_17. The sequence continues at coordinate 218,142 of NZ_JBVAXS010000006.1, forward strand.
GTGGATACTTCCGGGTCGACGTGGCCGCGGCCAAGGCCAGCAAAATCGACGTGGACGGCGCCCAGGGTGTGGAGTTCACCGCGATCGCACTGCGCGCCGACGGCAATCCGGTGCTGGGCACCTCCGACGGAGCGGTCTACACCTTGGGCAGCGACCACACCGTGGCCGCCCACCTCAAGATCTTCGCCCGAGTGGATTCTCTTGTCACACAAGGAAACACCGCGGTGGTTCTGGACCGCGGGCAAACCTCGGTGACAGCCGTCAACCCCAGCGGGACCAAAGCCGCCCAGGCATTGCGGGCCGGTGATGGTGCCACCACCATGGCCGCCGATGCGCGCGGACGGGTCCTGGTCGCCGATACCCGCGGCGACGAGCTATTGGTGTTCGGCACCGAGCCGTTGATCATGCGCCAGCGCTACCCGGTACCCGCCGCCCCCTACGGCCTGGCCGGATCCGCCGAGCTGGCGTGGGTGTCGCAGACCGCGGCCAACACCGTGATTGGTTACGATCTCTCCACCGGCATACCGGTGGAAAAGGTGCGTTATCGAACCGTGCAGCAACCGAACTCCCTGGCCTACGACGACAAGACCGACACCCTCTACGTGGTGTCGGGCTCGGGAGCCGGTGTGCAGGTGATCCGCACCGCGTCGGGCCGCCGATGACCACCATCCAGCAGGGCCGCATGCCTCCCGGATGGGACAGGGTCGTCGCCGAGGATCGTTCCGAGGAATACGACTGGATACCGCTGCGGCTACCGCCGGATGTCACCAGGATCAGCGCCTCGATCCGCTTGTCGATCGAGGCCGAGTACCGCGGCTGGGAACTGACCCGGGTGCGGGCCTATACAGATGGGAGCCGACGGGTGCTGTTGCGCCGCAAGAAGACCGCGTCATCCATGCCGGGCACACCCCAGGCGCCTTCGCTGTGATCTACGCGGCTCTGCGGCGGGCGCTGTTCCTGGTGCCCCCGGAACGGATTCACCTGTGGGTGTTCGCCCTGCTGCGCGCGGTCACCGGCCCCGCGATCCTGCGGCGCGCACTGGCGCGACGGCTGGCTCCGACCGATCCGGCGTTGGCCAGCACGGTGTTCGGGATGCGGTTCGCCGGCCCGATGGGCCTGGCCGCGGGTTTCGACAAGGACGGCCGCGGCCTGGGTACCTGGGGTGCACTCGGCTTCGGGTTCGCCGAGGTGGGCACCGTCACGGCGCAGCCACAGCCGGGTAACCCCGAGCCGCGGCTGTTCCGGCTGCCCGAAGACCACGCGCTGCTCAACCGGATGGGGTTCAACAACGAGGGCGCGGGGGCGCTGGCCATCCGGTTGGCCCGGCACACCCCCGATGTGCCGATCGGGGTGAACATCGGCAAGACCAAGCTCACCCCGCCCGAGGACGCGGTAGCCGACTACGCCGAGAGCACCCGGTTGGTGAGCGCGCTGGCCGCCTACGTCGTCGTCAACGTGAGCTCACCCAACACCCCCGGGTTGCGGGATCTGCAGGCCGTCGAATCGCTACGGCCGATCCTGGCCGCGGTCAAGGCCGAGACCGACAAGCCCGTACTGGTCAAGATCGCCCCCGATCTCTCCGATACCGATATCGACGAAATCGCGGACCTGGCAGTCGAATTGGGGCTGGCGGGGATCGTCGCCACCAACACCACCATCTCGCGTGACGGGCTGGCCACCCCCGGTGTCGCAGACCTGGGCACCGGTGGGATCTCGGGGCGCCCGGTGGCACACCGGTCCCTGCAGGTGCTGCGCCGGTTGTACCGCCGCGTGGGCGACAAGCTCGTGCTGATCAGCGTCGGCGGCATCGAAACCGCCGACGACGCATGGGAGCGAATCGTCTCCGGGGCCACGCTGCTGCAGGGCTACACGGGGTTCATCTACGGCGGCGGGTTGTGGGCCAAACAGATTCACGACGGCATCGCCGAACGGCTGCACGCCGGCGGGTTCGCCTCGCTGACCGACGCGGTGGGTTCAGCTGCACGCTGACCCACCGCGCGCCGCGAACTACTTCTGCTCGTAGGTGCCGTGGATGACGGCGCGGGCGATGGCCTGGCCGAAGAGGTTGAAGCCCAGGTAGGCCGGGGTGGCACCCTCGGGCAGCCCCAACGACTCGACCGGCAGGGCGTGCACCGCGATGTAGTAGCGGTGCGGGCCGTGACCGGCCGGCGGGGCCGCACCGAGGTAGCGCTTCAGGCTCGCGTCGTTGGTCAGCGTGACCGCCCCACCGGGCAGGTCGCCACCGTCACCGGCACCGGCGGGCAGTTCGGTCACCGTCGCGGGCAGATCAGCCACCGCCCAGTGCCAGAAACCCGAGGCGGTCGGGGCATCGGGGTCGTACACCGTGACCGCGAAGCTCTTGGTCTCGGCCGGGAAGCCCGACCAGCTCAGCTGCGGCGAGACGTCCGAACCGCCGGCCCCCATGATCCCGCTGACCTGATCATTGGCCAGCGGCTGTCCGTCGGTGACCGATTCGGAGGTCAGGGTGAACGTCGGCAGCTTCGGCAGGCTGTCGTACGGAGATGTGCTCATGGTTCCCTCTCGTCGTGGCTCGTGTAACCGGCTCGTGCGGTCAGCAGTTCCGCAGAAAGTGTTCCAGAACCCCCGCACCGAACTGCAGCGCGTCCACCGGCACCCGCTCGTCGACACCATGGAACAGCGCCGCGAAGTCCAGTTCCGGCGGCAACCGCAGCGGCGCGAATCCGAAGCATCGAATCCCCAACCGCTGGAACGACTTCGCGTCGGTTCCGCCCGACATCATGTAGGGCACGGTGCGGGCTTCCGGATCGAGCGCCAGGATCGCCGCGTTCATGGCGTCCACCAGATCACCGTCGAACGTCGTCTCGTAGGACGGCAGATCCCGCTCCCAGCTGCGGGTTACATCGGGCCCGATCAACTCGTCGACCTCGCGCTCGAAGGCCTCCTTACGGCCCGGCAGCACCCGGCAGTCGATCACGGCCTCCGCCGATGCGGGAATCACGTTGGCCTTGTAACCGGCATTGAGCATGGTCGGGTTGGCCGTGTCGCGCAGGGTGGCCGACACGATCCGGGCCACGCCGCCGAGTTTGGCGATGGTGCCGTCGAGGTCCGGCGAATTCACGTCGAAGTCGTAGCCGGTCTCCTCGGCGACCGCCGTGAGGAACTGTTCCACGGCCGGATTGAGGACCAACGGGAACTGGTGACGGCCCAGCCGGTCAACGGCACCGGCGATGGCCGTCACGGCGTTGTCGTCGTGCACCATCGAGCCGTGCCCCGCCCGGCCCCGCGCGGTCAGCCGCATCCACGACAGCCCCTTTTCGGCGGTCTCGATCAGGTAGAGCCGACGCTCCCCGCCATCCTTGCGGGGCACGGTCAGGGAGAACCCGCCCACCTCACCGATCGCCTCGGTGACGCCGTCGAACAGGTCGGGCCGGTTGTCCACCAGCCAGTTGGCCCCGTACGTGCCGCCGTGCTCCTCGTCGGAGAGAAATGCGAACACCAGGTCGCGGGGAGGGACGATGCCGGCCCGTTTGAAATGCCGGGCCACCGCGATGGTCATCCCGACCATGTCCTTCATGTCCACCGCGCCGCGGCCCCAGACGTAGCCGTCCTTGATCGCACCGGAGAACGGGTGCACGCTCCAATCGGCGGGCTCGGCCGGGACCACGTCGAGGTGCCCGTGGATCATCAGCGCGCCGCGGGACGGGTCGGCGCCGGGCAGCCGGGCGAAGACGTTGCCCCGCCCCGGAGCCCCCGCCTCGACGTATTCAGTCGTGTAGCCGACCTCCCGGAGCCGGTCGGCTACCCATTCCGCACAGTCCGCTTCAGGCTTCAGGGTGGCCGGATCACCGGTGTTGGAGGTGTCGAATCGGATGAGCGCACTGACGAGATCGACTACCTCGTCCGCGCTGGAGTCGGGGACCGTCACAGAGTCCATTGGTACCACCGATTCCCTCCGGGGCACCGGTTTGGGTCTTCGGCACCCAATCCGTTAGCCTTAAGCGCCCAGCCCGCGAGGCTGGCAAGTCCGAGTGGCGGAATGGCAGACGCGCTAGCTTGAGGTGCTAGTGCCCTATTAACGGGCGTGGGGGTTCAAGTCCCCCCTCGGACACACAACGAAGGCGAGCGAAATGAACGCTCGCCTTCATTTCTGAGCCGATGCAGTGTGATGAGCGGCGAAGCCGCCATCACACCCGGGCCGGGTTCAACTTCCCAGCGGTGGCGGCAACCCAGGTCAGCTCTTCGTGGAAGATGTCGCTGTGCGCGCCCGACGGGCCGTCATCCTTGGCCACCACACCCGAAGAATCCAGGTTCAGGATCTGCCCGGGCTGGAATGGGTAAATCGCTCCCGTGGCGCCCAGGCTCTGGGTCTGCGACTGGTATGCCCCGTTCGAGCCCATGGCCCGCCAGCGGAACAACGGATCCTCCACTCCGGCCGCATCGTCGCCCGCAGCGGCCGAGGCCAGCGGATAGAACGTCCCCAATGCCCGGTCATGGCTGGAGAAGCAGACCGTCAACGGGCCGTCGATGCGATTGAGCATGCCCGCCAGCTCCCCCGCCCCCTTCCGGAACGGCAGCCGCTCGGTGAAGCTGAACCGGGAGTACGCGCCCTGCAGCAGGGTCACCGCCTTGACCGGTGAGGGTTGGACATCGGTCATCCCGGCGAGCGCATAGGACACCACCCGGGCCCCGAAACTGTGTCCCACCAGGTGGATCCGCAGGTCGGGGAAGTCAGCGTGGAGCTGGTCGATGACCGGTCCCAGCCCGCGTCGGCCCACCACGCCGGCGCGGTTCTTCATCTTCCAGTAGCTGAGCTGACGCAGCGCCTCCTTGGCGCCCTGCCACAATCGGCCCGCGATATCACCCAGGCCGGCTGCTCCCCCGCCTCCGCCATCGAATTCCACACCGGCAGCCGCCAATTCGTCAGCGAAGGTGGTGAACAGCTTCTCCGGGTCCTGGTCCGGCGCGATCATTCCCGGACCGGCCTCCGGGCTATCGGCCTCGCCATCGCTGAACCCGGTCTGGGTGGCGGCGCTGAACGCGCGCAATGCATCGAGCAGTTCCGGCAGGCGTTCGTTGCTCGGCGGGGCGGCCAACAGGCCGGCGATGGTGTCCAACTGCTCTTTGCCGTCGGGAAACATGTCCTTGAGGTCGGCCAGTTGAGCCGGATCGATCGTCACCGGTCCGGCCGGTACCTCCACGTCGTCGCCCAGCGCGGCCGCACCCCCGGCGTCGCGCGCCGCCGGCCCGGGGAAATCGGGGATCGGCTCGTCACGCCACAGCTCGGACGGCCACCGCAGCCCGACGAACCCGACTGTGTGAGCCGGATCGAGTTGCGGAGCCAATAGCCCGAACCATCGGTTGTACAGTGACGTCGCTGCCGCTTCGTCGTTGTTCCAGCCGTGGGAGAAGATGATCAGATCGGTCAACCCCGCCGCACCGATCCGGCTCTTCAGATCGGCCAGCACGTCCGGATCCGGGTCGCCGTCGGCGTCGAACACCAGGCGCCAGATCCGTTCTGCCACATCGTTGGTCATCGGATTCCTTTCAGGTCAAACGGATTGCATAGCCCGCATCAGGTCCACCATGCCGCTGCCCTGGAACGCCGGGTCGCGGTTCAGCGTGATGGCCGAGTCGACGAAGATGCGTTTGATCGCCTCCGGCTCACTGACGAATTCGCGTTGAACCGACAGGAACGCCGCGATCGCGCCGGACACATGCGGCGCGGCCATGCTGGTGCCGCTCTCCTCGACATACACCGGCACGTCGGGTCCGACGTCGATCTGATTGGTCACGGCGTCCCGGAAGCTTCCGGCCGCTGCCGAGGTGATGCGCTCGCCGGGTGCGACGAGGTCGGGTTTGCGCCGCCCGTCCCCGGTGGGGCCGCGGGAGGAGAAGTACGAGACGCCGAAGGTGTGCGGCGAACTCCGGTGTGTGGAGCCGACGGTGATCGCGCCCTCGGTGTTACCCGGATCGTTGATCGTCATGTCGGCGGTGAACTTCACCGAATCCTTGCTGAACGCCGTATTCAGTGACACGTAGCCGGAATTGCCCGCGGCCACGACCACCACCACTCCCGAGCGCACGGTCTTGTCGACCTCGATGCACATCGGGCTCTGCCCGCAGGCATACCACTCGGCGTCGAACTCGTAGCCGAGGCTGAGATTCACGCCATGTATCCGGGGCACCCGCTCGCTGCCGGCGTTGAGCTTCCGGACGTAGGCCAGGGCCTGCATCACCCGGCTCACCCGCGACGCGTCATCCCCGGGCCCGAGCACCTTGAGGCTCACCAGCTTGGCCTTCGGCGCCATTCCCGCCAGCCGCGACGGATCGGCCACCGTGCGCGGCGCGGTGATCGGATCACCGCCGAACTCAGGGTCGTTGAGCCGCTTCTCGACCACCACGATGTCCTCGGGCTTACGGTCCACCAAACCACCGGCGATGATCCCGGCCACGTGGGTGCCGTGTCCGTCGGTGTCGGTCAGCGGGGCGTTGCCGCCGGTGAAGTCTTGGTGCAGATCGGCCACCGCGGGATCACTCAGGTTGTGGTACGCCGCAAAGTGGGCGTGCTTCTCATCGATACCGGAATCGACCACCGCCCAGACGATTCCCTCACCGAAGCTGTCGAACGATCGCTGGGCGGCGATGGCTTTGATGGTGGTCGAGGAGGCATCGATCTGCGGGTGCACCTCGAAGTCCGGCCAGATCCGGTAGACCGCGCGCTGCGGCCAGACCTGCGGGACGGCATCGGCCGACACGATCGACTTGATCTGGTCGGACGTGAGATCCCCGGCCATGAACTGATCGGCCAGCGGCACGGGCACCCCCGCCCCGCCGACCAGCTTCCAGAGCCCCTCGACCCTTTCCATCGCGGCGGCCACCGACGGCTGGAAGGTCAAGTTGAGCTCGATCATGATCGGTATCGGGGTGTCGTTGCTCTCCCGCGCCATCGCCGTGCGCAGCGGCGGTGTCACGACGCCGGCCAGAACCGGGTCGCGTTTGGGAGGTTCGGGAGTCCCGACCTGCGGTGCGGGGGCGAGTTCGTCCGAAGGAGCCGCGGCCCGCACCGCCGGCCCGGGTACCGCCTCGGCCCGTTCGCGGGCATCGGCTACGGCTCCTCGACCGGCTTCGGTCAAATGCACCGCCGCGCTTTTCCCTGCCTTGGGCGCGATCAGCTTCCGCCTCCGCAGTGCCGCGACGGCATCATGAACACGGTTGTGCCAGTACGGTTTGTCGTTCTCGTACTGGCGGTCACGCTCGGTGAATCTCGAAGCGAATTTGGCGGCGACCGTCTCGGTCAACAACGGCACGTCCGCGGTGGTGCCGGACGCCTCCAGATCTCCCAGCGCACTGAGCACCCGATCTGCCCAGATTTCCCCCGTTGAACTCACCGCGCTCCTCGGCATACTCAGCCACCCCAGGTTTTCCTGCGTCGATTGATCGTCGCTCAGCCGAGCCGCACATACACGCGTATTCGACTACTCGAAACGCACACCGATCAGCAAGGTCGGATCGAGTAGCCCACTACTCATGTCATTCCCGTCCCGGTGAACAACAATCGTGTTTGGGGAGGCAGCACATCCTCACCGGAGGGAAACAACGAATGGTGACCACGGCGAGACAGGCTCCTGCGTACATCGCCGCGGTCTGGTCCCAGTCCCGATCGGTGACGGTCACACTCGCGACACGGATCGCTCAGGGCATCGACCAGTCGGTGGGCTGGGCACGCCTTCCCAAGATCGTCGGTCTGGCCGTACTGATCGGACTGCGGCACCAGCTGCGGGCGTCGAATCTGTATGCCGCCGAACCTGCCCCGATCCCCCCGAGCGGACCCGTCGACATCGGCAATTACCTGGGCGCCCGCACCCGTGACGGTTCCTACAACGACCTCAGCGACCCGAGGATGGGTGCGGTGGGTTGCCGGTTCGGCCGGAACGTCCCACCCGAATACTCCTATCCGGAATCCGCCCAGCAACTGCTCGAACCCAACCCGCGGCTGATCAGCCGCACCCTGCTGACCCGCGACAGTTTTCAGCCCGCAACCACACTGAATCTCCTGGCCGCGGCGTGGATTCAGTTCGAGGTCCACGACTGGTTCGCCCACGGCTCGGTCCCCACCCAGCCCTGGGTGGTGCCGTTGCACGACGACGACCCGTGGCCCCAGCGACCGATGCGGGTCGAACGCACGCCGCCCGATCCGCACCCCAGTCCCGTCGGGCCGCCAACCTTCGTCACGCAGGAGTCGCATTGGTGGGACGCCTCCCAGATCTACGGGACCACACCGGCATTCGCCCGTGCCCTGCGCGCACCCGATAAGGGCAAGCTGCGTATCGACGACGCGGGTCTGCCGCCGCCCGAGGTCGAGGCGACGGCCGACCTGACCGGCACCGTCGGGAACTTCTGGGTGGGCCTGGCCCTGCTGCACTCACTGTTCATGCGCGAGCACAACGCCATCTGCGACCACCTGGCCCAGGCGTACCCCTATCTCACCGGCCAACAGCTCTACGACAAGGCCCGCCTGGTCAATTCCGCATTGATGGCCAAGATCCACACCGTGGACTGGACGCCGGCCATCATCGCGCACCCGACGACGGTGACGGCCATGCGCGTCAACTGGTTCGGGCTGCTGGGCGAGCGGTTGGGCCGCCGGTTCCGACACAGCATCGGTCGGATCAGCATCAGTCCGCTGCTGCACGGCATCCCCGGCTCACCCACCACACATCACGGCGTGCCGTATTCGTTGACCGAGGAGTTCGTCGCGGTGTACCGGATGCACCCGCTGATCCCCGACGAGTTCACCTTCCGCTCGCTGGCCGACGACCACGTCACCGCTCAGCACGAGCTTCCTGAACTGTCGGTGCTCAATGTGCGTGCCCGGCTGTCCGAAAGCCCGATGGCCGACCTGTTCTACTCCTTCGGTCGCGCCCACCCCGGGGCGTTGTCGCTGCACAACTTCCCGCGGCACCTGCAGCACATGCATCGCGTCGACGGCACCCTGATGGATCTGGCCACGATCGACCTGATCCGGTCCCGGGAACGAGGTGTGCCGCGCTACAACCAGTTCCGGGAGTTGTTCCGGCTCAGGCCGGTGAAGACTTTCGAGGAGCTGACCGGTGAGACGGTGCTGGCCGCCGAGCTGCGCGAGGTCTACGACGACGACGTGGACCTCGTCGACCTGATGATCGGCCTCTACGCCGAGCCCAAACCGCCTGGATTCGGCTTCAGCGACACCGCGTTCCGGGTGTTCATCCTGATGGCCACCCGTCGGCTGGAAAGCGACCGCTTCTTCACCAGCGACTTCCGTGACGAGACCTACACCGTCGCCGGCATGAACTGGGTGCGCGACAACGACATGCGCTCGGTGTTGTTGCGCCACTTTCCCGAACTATCCCCGGCCCTGGCCGGGGTCGCCAACCCGTTCGCCCCTTGGAACCCCGTCTCCCCCACCAGAAAGGCATCCGCATGACCGAAGCCATGGCCCCCGCCGACGTACGTCGCCTCGCAGAGAGCCTCGACCCGGTTCGCTACCGCGACAGTCTCGAGCAACCCAAGGCCGGCGAAGCCAAGGACATCGAGAAGATCATCAAGGCCTTGCACAAGAACAACGAACGGGCGTACAAGAAGTTCAAGCACGGGCTGCGGGACGCGCACGCCAAGAGTCACGCCATCCTGCGCGGCGAGCTCATCGTCAATCCGGATCTGCCCGAGGTGCTCGCCCAGGGAATGTTCGCCGAAGCGCGCAGCTTCCCGGTGATCGCCCGCATCTCAACCACCTCGGGGGTACTGCGCAGCGACAAGAACCGCGGCGTGCGCGGACTCGGCATCAAAGCCATCGGCGTGCACGGCGAGCGCGCGATGGACGATGAACCGAATGTCACGCAGGACTTCGTGCTCGTCACCCACGAGGAATTCCTGTTCGCCGATGCCCATGCCTACCGGACGCTGGGGATGCTGAGCGCCACCTTGCTGGCCCGGTTGTCCGACGGCGCGCTGTGGGCAGGCAGTGAACTGCTCGGCGCGCTCCAGAAGATCGGTCTGCCGATACCGCCCAATCTGGCCGTGTTCGTCGCGCCCAACCGTCCGATCCTGGGCGAGACGTTCTACTCCTCCGCCCCGATCCGCTATGGCGACTATGTGGCGCGATTCAAGTACGAGCCCACCTCACCGGAGGTGAAAGCGCTTGCCGACCAGACCCTTCCACGCAATCCCGGCCAGGATGAGCACCGCGATCTGATCATGGCGTTCTTCGAAAAGCACTCCGCGGAATACACATTCAGCGTGCAGCTGTGTCTCGACACCAAGGAGATGCCGATCGAGGACGCCACGAAGCCCTGGAAATCCCCGTACCTACCGGTCGCCAAGGTGGTGTTCCCCGAGCAGAACCCCTACAGCGCATTGCGCCGCGCGTACGGCGACGACGTGCTGTCCTTCAACTCGTGGCGCGGCCTCGAGGCACACCGGCCTCTGGGATCCATCAATCGGTTGAAGCGCAAGGTGTACGAGGCATCGAGCGACTTCCGGCACCAGATGAATCACATCGACCGGCACGAGCCCGCCAACATTGCCGAACTTCCGGATTGACCCTCAGCGAACGGGAAATGCTTGCAATGGGAAGAACATTCGCCTCCACCGCCGACACACACCGCCCCGTCGACCCCTTGTTCGGCAGCGATCCGGCCCCGGTACCCCTAGACTCAGGATTCATGCCTGGTCAGTGGCAGCTTTTGGACCGGCCCGCCGAGCACGAGGCCATTCGGGCCGCCCTCAGCGGGACGGACAGCTGCGGAGTCGTCCTCGTCGGAGCTGCCGGAGTCGGCAAAACCACGTTGGCGCGCACCGTCACCGCATCGTTGAGCCGGAAGGTGCACTGGACCGCATGCACCGAATCGTCGCGCAGCATCCCGCTCGGCGCGTTCGCCCACTGGGTGTCGTCGTCGGGATCGCGAGACCCCATCGCGCTCATCGGATCGGCACGCGAATCCCTTGTGGCCGACGGTGACACCATCGTCGGAATCGACGATGCCCACCTGCTGGACCAGCTGTCGGCGACGCTGCTGCACCAGATCGCGGTCGAGCGCTCCGGCCACGTGGTGGCCACGGTCCGCACCGGCGAGCCGGTACCCGACGCCGTCACCTCACTGTGGAAAGACGGTTACCTCCAGCGCTTCGAACTCAGCCCGTTCACCAAGCAGCAGAGCATCGCTCTCATCGAAGCCGTGCTCGGCGGAACCCTCGAAGGGCTCAGCGCCGACGTGATGTGGGAGACCTCGGGCGGCAACCCGCTGTTCCTGCGCAACATGGTCGAGGGCGCCGTCGACGCGGGCACGTTGACCAAGGTCAACGGGGTGTGGCAGTTCCGCGGCCCCACCGTCATCCCGTCCGGGCTGGTCGAACTGCTCGACGAGCGCCTGGCGCACGCCGGTGAGGATGTGCTGCACGCACTGAAGCTGCTGGCCCTGTGCGAACCCCTGGACATCGATGCCCTGGCCGAATTGGCCGGGGAGGAAGCGGTGGATGCGGCCGAGATGCGCGGCCTGATCCGGATCGTCGCCGACGACGGTCAGATCAATGTTCGGTTCAGCCACCCACTGTTCGGCGAGGCGGTGCGCCGCCGGGTCGGCACCGCGTCGGCCCGCAAGCTGCGGGGCCGGATCGCCAAGATCCTGCACGAACGCAACCTCGATTCGCCCGCCAGCCGAATCAAATTGGCCGAGTTGGCCATCGAGAGCGACCAGGGCACCGACATCGAACTGCTGATCACGGCCGCCAAGGATGCGGTGTTCCTGTCCAACCTTCCGCTCGGCGAGAGACTGGCCCGTGCGGCCTTCGCCCACGGCGGTGGCCTGAGCGCAGCCGCACTACTGTCCCGCGCGCTGTTGTGGCAGGGCCACCCGGTACAGGCCGACGCCATCCTCGAGCAGTTCTCCCCTGCCGACCTCAACGAGATGGAGCTCGTGCAGTGGGGCATTCCCCGACTGTCCAACCTCTTCTGGTCAATGGGCGATGTGGTGCGCGCGGATCAGGTGCTGGCTCTCCTGCGGGAGCGGGTCACCCATCCGACCCTCCGACTGATCGTCGATGCGACCGGCGCGGGCATGGCCGTTCACCGGAACAAGATTCCCGAGGGGCTGGAGATCGCCGAACGGGTGCTGGCAAACCCTGAGGCGCCCCGGCAGGCGGTGGATTTCGCGGCGTTCGCGGCCGGCCTGTCGATGCCGTTGATCGGTCGCGGCAACGATTTCCTGCCGATCGCATCGCGGTGCCGCACCGAGCGCAAGACCACCGACGGCATGGTCCGGATCATGGTGTTCTACGGCGAGGTGCTGGCTCTGGCGTACACCGGCCGGTTGGATCTGGCCCAGCAGCGCGCCACCGAGTACGCCGAGTTCTCCTCGGCCGGCCAGTTCGCCGGCTGGGCCATCGCCAAGATCATGGAAGGCGTGGCGGCCACGCACAGCGGCCGGTTCCGCGACGCCATCCTGGCGATCGAACAGGCCCTGGCCGCGCTGAACGCCGAGAGCTCCCTGCCCTGGCAGCTGCCCGGCCGGTTGCTACTGGCCCGCGCATACGCCGGGGTGGGCAACCCCGCCGAGGCCGAGCGGGTGCTCGAGGATGCCAAGGAACACTCGGGCGAGTTCATGGCACTGCACGAGCCCCTGCGGATGATCGCCAAGGCCTGGCTGGCCGCAGCCAAGGGCGGACACCGCTCGGCGATCGACCTGGCCCGGGCGGCCGCCGATGCGGCGCACTCGTCCGGCCAGTTCGCGGTCGAGGCCGAGGCCCTGCACAGCGCGGCACGCTTCGGCGACCGCAGCGTGACCCGCCGCCTGCAGGACCTGGTCGACCGGACGGAGGGGCCGCTGCCCGCCCTCTACGCACGACACGCCGCGGCCGTGACCGCCGCCGACCCGAGCGAACTGGACAAGGTGGCCGGCGCGTTCGAGGAGGTCGGTCTGCTGCTGTCGGCGGCTGACGCCGCCGCTCAGGCGGTGCCCCTGCACGACAAGGCCGGGCATCGCCGCAACAGCACCGAATCCGCCGCGCACGCACTGCAATTGGCGTCCAAGTGCGGCGGCGCCGCCACCCCGGCGATCCGATCGGCCGCGCGCCCGCTGCCGGTCACCGCGCGCGAACGCGAGGTGGCCGGACTGGTGGCCCAGGGATTGTCGAACCGCGACATCGCCGAACGGCTCACCGTCTCGGTCCGCACCGTGGAGGGACACATCTACCGGGCCTGCATCAAGCTCGGCGTGGCCGACCGTGATGAACTCGCCAAGATCGTCTGGAACGACCTGGGCCAGTAACCGGAGTTCAATGACGCGAGCTCAATACACGTCTCGCACGTACCTCTTCTGGGCGACCAGTTCCCGCTTGTAGTCGCGCGCGGCGTCTTCGGACATCGCACCGTGGGTGCGCAGGATCGTGGTCAGCGTGGTGTCCACATCTTTGGCCATCCGGGAGGCGTCACCGCAGACGTAGAAGTGGGCACCGTCGTCGAGCCAGCGCCATACCTCGGCCCCACGGTCGAGCATCTTGTGTTGCACGTACACCCGGTCGGCCTGATCGCGGGAGAACGCCAGATCCAGCCGGCTCAGAAAGCCGTCCTCGACCATGTCCTCCAGGTCGTCGCGATAGTAGAAGTTCTCGCGGCGGTGCTGATCGCCGAAGAACAACCAGTTGCGACCGCCGTGCCCCAGCGCCCGGCGCTCCTGCAGGAATCCCCGGAAGGGCGCCACGCCGGTACCCGGGCCGACCATGATCATCGGCGTGCCCGCGTCCTCGGGCGGCCGGAAATGCGGTGACCGCTGCAGGAACACCGGCGCGGCCGCGGCGCGGTCGGCCAGGAAGGTGGAACACACTCCGCCCCGGGCCGAGCCGCCGGCACCGCGGTAACGCACCACCGACACCGTCAGCTGGACCTCGTGCGGACTGACCAGCGGGCTCGACGAGATCGAGTAGTTGCGCGGGGTCAGCCGGACCAGAACCTCTTGCCACTGTTCGGGCTCCGCGCGCACCGCGAACTCGCTCACGACGTCGAGGCCGTTGCGGTTGCGCATCCAATTGCTGCGCCGCTCACCGGAATTGCGCAGGATCTTGGCCGCGGACTTGTCCGTGCAGGACTCCGCGACGAACCGCAACAGGTCCGGCGTCACCCTACAGATGTCGTATGACGAGATGAGGGCATCGCGCAGCGACTGCTCCACACCGTCGACCTCGATCACCGAGTCCGGGTTGAGTGCGGTGGCCGCCAGCCAGGAGTCGACCACGGCCGGATCGTTGCTGGCATAGACGCCCAGTGAGTCACCGACCGAATAACTCACGTCGTACTCGGAGATGTCGAAGCCGAATTGACGGACCTCCTTGGCCGCGGTCGACGTCGTCAGCAGCTCGTTGCGCGCCAGTACGGCCAGAATCGGCTTGGCCCTGGTGAATTCGTCAGACTCGGTGCGGATGACGGTGCCGGGACCTCCGCCGGCGATGGCCGGGACGGGCGTGGCACCGGCGAGCGCTGTGGTAACCGAATCGGCCCAGCGCCGCAACGGCTCGTCATCGTAGGCCTCACAGTCGGCGCGCTCGAGCAGCTTGGTGGCACCGAGATCGGCCAGCCGCTGGTCCAGGGATTTGGCGTGCCCGCAGAAGTTGTCGTAGGACTTGTCACCGATGCCGAGTACCGCATAGCGGACACCGTGCAGCCGCGGGGCGTCCGGGGCCTGCAGCCGGCTCCAGAAGTCGGCGCCGTTGTCCGGTGGGCCCCCGTCACCGAACGTACTGGTGACCACCAGGATGTCGCGTGCGGCGGCAAGGTCGGCCAGCGCGAGGTCGTCCATGTTGACCAACGAAGCCCCGTCGATGCGGCCCGCCAGCCCCGCCGCGAATTCCTCGGCGGTGCCGGTCTGCGAGGCCCACAACACCAGCGGCCCGCCGGGCACCGACCTCTCGCCCGGCGCACCGCCGCCGGCCCGCGAATAGCGTCCGGCCAGCATCCCGTCCACCCAAAGCCGCACCTTGGCACTGAGCGGCGCTGCCGCCGGAGCTACCGGCATGCCCACGGGGGCGTCCGGCAGACCGGTGAAAAATCCGGCCAGATAGATCTTTTCGTCCTGACTCAGGGACGGCTTGTGTGCGGCGCTCAACCCCATCTCGGCCGCCAGCGGATGCAGCGCCGGGGTCCCGTCGACCGTCAGGACCGGACGCAGGCTGACTGCGCACACCTTGAACTCCGGCTGCAACGAGTCCGGGTCGACAGCATCGTTGGTCACGGCATTGACGGTCAGGTACTCGCCGTGTTCGTCGTTCCAGTGAAACGGCGCAAAGCAGTTGCCCGGCCGCACCCGGTCCGACAACACCGCGGGGAGCACTGCACGCCCACGCCGGGACGTCAGCTCGACCGGCTGCCCCTCCACGATGTCGAGCTCCAGGGCGTCCAGCGGGTGGATTTCGACGAACGGAGCGGGATTGAGCTTGTTGAGTTTGTCCACCTTGCCGGTCTTGGTCATGGTGTGCCATTGATGTTGCAGCCGACCGGTGTTGAGCACCATCGGATAATCGTCATCGGGCAGTTCCGCGGCATCCATGTGCGGCCGGGCGAAAAAGACAGCCCGCCGCGACGGCGTCGGGAAGGCCAGCCGGGGCCGGTTACCGTCGGCGTCGACGAACAGGTCCTGGCTCACGCCGTCGTTGAGGTAGCGGATGGGGTGCCGGTCGTCCTCCCCACCGGGGCCGTCGACCGGTGGGACCGGCCACTGCAACGGGGTCTCGCGCAGCCGCTCATAGTCGGCGCCGCGCAGGTCATATCCGGTCTTCGGGTTGGCGAACCCGCGGATCTCCGAGAAGACCTCTTCCGCGGACCGGTAAGCGAAGTGTTCGGCGAACCCGAGATGCGCGGCCACCTGGCAGATCAGCTGCCAGTCCGGTCGGGCCTGCCCCAGTGGGGCGACCGACGGGGACAGCAGGGTCAGGTTGCGCTCCGAATTGACCATGACGCCTTCGGATTCCGCCCACAACGCAGCGGGCAGCAGGACGTCGGCGTAGTGATTGGTCGCCGTGGACCGGTAGGCATCCTGGACGACGACCAGCTCGGCGGCCTCCAAGCCGTTGATCACGGTCTTCCGGTTGGCCACGGTGGCAACGGGATTCGTGCAGATGATCCAGCAGGCCTTGATCTTGCCCTGCTCCATTTGTTCGAACATACCGATGGTGCCCGGGCCCACCTCGGAGCGGATGGTGCCGGGTTCGACACCCCACCGGGTCTCGACGAATGCGCGGTCATCGGCCGCGAGCACTGACCGCTGGCCGGGCAGACCCGGTCCCATGTAACCCATTTCCCGGCCGCCCATGGCGTTGGGCTGACCGGTCAACGACATCGGACCGCTGCCGGGGCGGCAGATCGCGCCGGTGGCTAGATGCAGGTTGCAGATGGCGTTGGTGTTCCAGGTTCCGTGTGTGCTCTGGTTGAGACCCATGGTCCAGCAACTCATCCACTCCCCGGCCTCGGCGATCATCGCTGCGGCGGTGCGGATGTCAGCTTCGGGGATTCCGGTGATCTCGGCAACCCGGGCCGGTGGGTAGCCGGCCAGGAATTCCGGCATCGCATCCCAACCCGTGGTGTGTTCGGCGATGAACTCATGATCGATGTCGCCTCGTTCGACCAGCAGGTGCAGCAGGCCATTGAGCAGCGCCAGATCGGTTCCCGGCTTGATCTGCAGGAACAGGTCGGCGCGTTCGGCGGTCGCCGTCCGGCGCGGGTCCACGACGATCAGCTTGGCTCCGGCCTTGAGCCGATCGGCCATGCGCAGGAACAGAATCGGATGACAGTCGGCCATGTTCGCACCGGAGACGAAGAACAGGTCGGCCCGGTCGAAGTCGGTGTAGGAGCCCGGCGGCCCGTCGGAGCCGAGCGACTGTTTGAAGCCGGTGCCCGCACTCGCCATGCACAACCGGGAATTCGATTCGATGTGCACGGTACGCAGGAATCCCTTGGCGAGCTTGGTGGCCAGGTACTGCGCCTCCAGAGTCATCTGGCCGGACACATAGAGCGCGACGGCATCGGGTCCGTGCTCGTCGACGATGGCCCGCAGCCGGCGTCCCGCCTCGGCTGCCGCGTCGTCCACCGGTGTCGGCAGCAGTTCATCCGCACGCGTGGGCCGCAGCAAAGCGGACTGGAGCCGATCTTCGTCAGCGGCCATCATCTCGGCGTGCATCGCCCCCTTGGTGCACAGCCGGCCGAAATTCGTGGGATGCAGCTTGTCGCCGCTGACCCGGGCAATCACCGTGCGGCCGTCATCGACCCTGGTAGTGACCTCGATGCCGCATCCGACGCCACAGTACGAACACGCCGTCCGGTGTGTCTTGTCCGGGACCGAACCCGGGGCCGCGCCGTCCGCCATGCCCCCATCATCGGGTGAGGGTGTTGTCGGATCTTTCCGGCGACGTTATCGCCACGAAAACTGATGCTCACCACCCGTAGATGCCCCGTGTGAGGGGCATCATCCCAGGTCAGAGTGCATCAGTGATGTGTGGGCTTGACCGCCAGCACCGGTTTCGGGCATTCCAGCAGCAGTTGTTGCGACACGCTGCCGAGCAACAACTTGCCCACCGGGCTGCGGTGCCGGATGCCGATCACCAGCAACTCAGCGTCGGCGGCCTCCATCGCATCGAGCAGTTCGGTGGCCGCGTCGACCCCCACGGGTTGGCGCAACTCGAACGGCACGCCACTCTCCCGCAACCGTTCCTCGACATCGTGGACCTGACCGGAGCGGGCGAACCGGGAATCCACATAGGCCTCGCCCGAGGTCGCGTTGATCACCAGCAGGCTGGTGCCCCGCAGGGCGGCCTCGGCGATACCGTGCTCGACGGCGGCAATGCCGAAGGCGTCCGCGGTGTAGCCGACGACGATCATGAATTCTCCTCGCGCAAGCGCTCGTCGGTTGTCATGCTTGGGCCGCCTTCTCCTGCTGATCCGCATCATCCTCGACGATCAACAGCGTCTCCTCACTGCGGTGCATCAGCTTGAGCACCAACGGCATCAACAACAGGATGGCCACGAGCACATAAGTGACGATCGCGACGGGCTCGGTGAACAGACTGGTCCACTCGCCGCCGCCGAGTTGCAGGCTCTGACGTAATTGCCGTTCGATGCGCGGGCCCAGGATCACCCCGATGATCAACGGCAGCACCGGCAATCCGAAGCGGCGCATCATCAAACCGAGCAGCCCGAATACCAGCAGCAGGACCAGGTCCAGGGTTTGCACGTTGACCGCGAACGCCCCCAACGTGGCGAAGAACAGGATGCCCGCATACAGGTACGGCCGCGGCGTGCGCAGCAGCTTGGCCCACAGCGGCGCCAGCGGCAGGTTGAGCACCAGCAGCAGGAAGTTGCCGATGAACAGGCTGGCGATCAGGGTCCAGATCAGCAGCGGTTCCTTCTCGAAAAGCGTTGGCCCGGGCTGAATCCCATAGGACACGAACGCCGTCAGCATCACCGCGGCGGTGGCGTTGGTGGGCAGCCCCAGCGACAGCATCGGCACCAGGGTGCCCGCCGCCGAGGCGTTGTTGGCCGCCTCGGGTCCGGCCACGCCCTCGATGGCGCCCTTGCCGAACTCTTCAGGGTGCGCCGACAGCCGCTTCTCGGTGATGTAGGACAGGAACGTCGGCAACTCGGCGCCGCCGGCCGGCAGCGCGCCGAACGGGAACCCGTAGGCGGTGCCACGCAGCCACGGCTTCCACGACCGGCCGAAGTCCTCACGGCTCATCCACGGCCGGCCCACCGGGATCACGTCGGCCGGCCGGCGGCGCAGATGCGCCGCCACCCACAGCGCCTCGCCGAGCGCGAAGATCGCCACCGCGATCACCACGATGTCGATGCCGTCGGACAACTGCGGCAGGCCGAACGTGGCGCGTGGCTGGCCGGTGAGGAAGTCGATGCCGACCACCCCGATCGCCAGACCGAGGAACAGCGAGATCGCGCCGCGCAACTTGGAGGAGCCGAGCACGGCGGTGACCGCGACCAGGGCGAACAGCATGATCGCCAGGTAGGACGGCGCGCCGAGGGTCACCGCGAACCGCGAGATCGGCGGCGCGAAGGCAGCCAGCAGCGCGGTGCCGATCGCGCCCGCGACGAAGGAACCGATCGCGGCGGTGGCCAGCGCCTGCGCGGCCCGGCCGGCCTTGGCCATCTTGTTGCCCTCGATCGCGGTGATCACCGACGAGGATTCACCCGGGGTGTTCAGCAGGATCGAGGTGGTCGACCCGCCGTACATCCCGCCGTAGAAGATCCCGGCGAACATGATGAAAGCCGCGCTGGGGCTGACGTTGTAGGTCACCGGCAGCAGCAGGGCCACCGTCATGGCCGGGCCGATGCCCGGCAGCACACCGACCGCGGTACCCAACAGCACGCCGATCACGGCGTACAGCAGGTTCATCGGGGTCGCGGCCTCGGCGAACCCCTGAAGCAACCATTCGAAGTTACCCATTCACAGAATCCCGTCCAGAATGCCTGCGGGCAGCGGAATTCCGAGCCCGGAGTAGAACGCGTAGAAGCTCGCCACCGACAGCACCGTGCCGATCGCGAGGTTGCGGAGGTAGTGGCGATTGCCGAGAATCGTTGCCGCCCCGGCGAACAGCAGTGCGCCCATGATCGCCCAACCCAACGGCTTGACCAGAACGATCACCAGCACGAACAATCCGACCAGGAGACCCACCGTGCGCCAGTCCCCCGGCATGTTCGGGTCGACATCCTCACCGGCGTCCGCCTCACCGACCGATCCGCGCGGGATCACGATCGCCAGGACGACGGCGAGCACGATCAGGACGATCCCGGTCCCCAGCGGAAATGCCCGCGGCCCAACGGGGTCGACCTTGGCGAACCCGCCGGTCAAGGTGAGCGCGTCATAAATCAGGAATCCGCCCACGGCCACCAGGACCGCGCACACCAGATACTGGGCCTTGTCGACCTTCACAACAACCCCAATTCGGTCAGCGTCGTCGAGACGCGCTTGTCCTGATCACGCAGGAATTGTTCGAAGTCCGCGCCGGTGCTGAACGCGTCACTCCAGCCGTTCTTGACCAGCGCGTCGCGCCACTGCTGGGTGCCGTGCAGATCAGTCAGGGCGCGCACCATCGCGTCCCTGGCCTCACCGGAAATCCCTGGCGGCGCGAGTATTCCGCGCCAGTTGGTGAACGTGAGGTCGATGCCGGCCTCGGTCAGGGTGGGCGCATCGATCCCCTCGACGCGTCTGGCCCCCGACACCGCCAGCACCCGGACCTGCCCGGCCTCGATCTGGTCGACGAACTCGCCGAGTCCGGTGGTGCCGGCCGCGATCTTCTTGCCCAGCAGGGCCGTCAGCAGGTCACCGCCGCCGTCATAGGTGATGTAGTTGACCTTGCGGGGGTCGACTCCGACGGCGCGTGCGGTTTCCATCGGGAACAGGTGATCCGGTCCGCCGGGCGAGGATCCGCCGCCGATCGTGACCTTCGCGGGATCGGCCTTCCACGCCGCGACCAGCTCGCCGATGGTGCGGAACGGCGAATCCCCTGGCACCAGAATGCCTTCCTGCTCCTCGACCATCTTGGCCAGTGCAGTGGCGTCCGATGCGCGCGCCGAGGAGCCGTTCGTGTACACGGCTCCCACCACTCCCAGCCCCATCATCATCATGAGGTCGTCGTTGCCCTTTTCGTTCATCAGCCGGGCCATGGCCACGGTGCCGCCGGCCCCGATGACGTTGAATACCTCGATGCGCCCGGTGATATCGGTGTCTTCCATGATCTTCACCGCGGTGCGCGCGGTCAGGTCATAGCCGCCGCCCGGGCTGTTGGGCACCATCATGCGCAGCCGGTGCAGGCCGCGGGATTGGTCACCGCGGGTGACGCCGCACGCCGTCACCAGCATCACTGCGACCACGGCCACCATCAGCGCGGCACCTAGACGTCGGAACCTCATGGTCAGCAATACTGGACCCCTGACGTGACGCAGGTCACCCATTCGGACGCAAAGGAAGTTTTGGTCGTTGAGTTCACCGGTCGGGCGTTCACCAGTCGCGCGGTCACGGTTGTTGCGGGGCGGCAGCCTGGCCGGGCGCTTCCTGGTGTTCCAACTGCTGGTCGTCGCGGTGGTACTGATTGCGGTGGCCGCGGTGTCGGTGGCGCAGTCCACCCGGGAGTTCCGGGATGTCCGCGGGCAGCGGATGATCGCGGTCGCCGAGAACATGGCGTCCACACCGATCGTCCGGGACCGGTATGACGACCCGTTCGCCGCCCAGGTGCTGGCACCCGAGGTCGACCGCGCGGTGGCGCTGTCGGGCGCCGAGCTGGCCGAGATCGCCGATCCAGCCGGAAATGTGCGCGTGTCGTCCGATCCGGCGCGCGTCGGGCAACGACTCGACCTGAGCACCACCCGCGCCGATGAGGGCCGCGCCTGGTCCGGAGACACCGACGTCAGCGGCACGCATCGACTGGTGGGCCAGGTGCCGGTACTGGGTGCCGACGGTGCGGTGCTGGCGATCGTCTCGGTCAGCGAGCGCTACCCGTCGATGTGGGAGTTGTTGGGCGGGGCCGGCGAACGGCTGCTGATCTACCTCGGACTGGGCGCGACGCTCGGGATGCTTGCGTCGTGGCTGTTGTCGCGTCGCATCAACCGCCACACCCGTGGTCTGGACATCGCCGAGATCGCCAGCCTGGCCGATCACCGGGAAGCCCTGTTGCACAGCATCCGTGAGGGCGTGGTCGCAGTGAACAACGAGGGAGTCGTCACGGTGATCAACGACAGCGCATCCGACCTACTGGGCATCGGCGCAGACGCGGTTGGCCGCCGTGCCGACGAGGTCGGTCTGGAACCTGCCGTGGTGTCATTCCTGTTGTCCGGTGGAGGAACTCGCGCCGACGATTCGGACGTGGTGATCACCACCCGGACCCGGGTGCTGGCGCTCAACCGCCGCGCGGCCCGCAGTCAGGGCAGGACCATCGGTACCGTGACCACCATGCGCGACAGCACCGAGCTCGCCGCACTGCAGGCACAACTGTCCTCACACCGAAGCGTGACGGACACCCTGCGGGCTCAGACCCACGAGTTCTCCAATCAGCTGCACACCATCTCCGGACTGGTGCAACTGGCCGAATTCGACGCGGTACGAGACCTGGTGGGCACCCTGACCCGGCGCCGTGCCGAGATCAACGAGGCTGTCACCCAACACGTTTCCGATCCCGCGGTGGCCGCACTGCTGATCGCCAAGACGTCGCTGGCCGCCGAGAGCGGGGTTGCCCTCGCCCTGACCGGCGACAGTCACCTCAGCCCGCTCGACCCGGCCCTGGCGACCGACGTGATCACACTGCTGGGCAATCTGATCGACAACGCCGTCGACGTGTCCGTCGGCTCGACAACAGCACAGGTGACCGTGCGCATCGACGACTCGGCCGGGCTGCTGCTGGCCGTGTCGGATTCGGGACCCGGTGTGCCCGAGGATCTTCGGGAGACCATCTTCTCCCGCGGAGTCACATCCAAGGCCGACGTCCCAGGGGGCAGGGGCATCGGGCTGGCCCTGGTGCGCCTGGTGGCCGCCCAGCACGGCGGAGACGTCGAAGTGACCGACGCCCCCGGCGGCGGCGCGCTGTTCGTGGTGCGGCTCCATGCGTGACGTACTTGTCGTCGACGACGACTTCATGGTCGCCGAGATACATCGCCGCTTCGTCGACCGTGTCGACGGATACCGCGCGGTGTCGGTAGCACACAACGGAACCGAGGCCCTCGCGGTCTCGGCCGAACTTGGTCCCGACCTGATCCTGCTCGACGTCTACCTGCCGGACATGACCGGGTTGGAGGTGCTGCGACGGCTGCGCGCCGAGGGCAACCGCGTCGGCGTCATCATGGTTACCGCAGCCCGCGAACTCGACACGGTGCGCGGCGCGTTGGACGGCGGGGCCGCCGACTACCTGATCAAACCGTTCGACTTCGATCAGCTGCAGGCGAAACTGGTGGCCTTCGCCGCGCGTGCCGAGGCGCTGGCGGCTGAGGGCGGCGCGGATCAATCGACCATCGACGCCCTGTTCGGTGGCCCGGCAGCCGTCCTGCCCAAGGGGCTCGGATCCGAGACCGGCCGGCTGGTGATGGATGCGGTTCGCGGCGCGGGCGAGGTATCAGCCGCCGAATGTGCTGAACTGGTGGGTATTTCAAGGGTCAGCGCGCGCCGCTACCTGGAGTACTACCTGAGCACCGGCGCACTCGAGCTGCGGTTGCAGTACGGTGCCGGCCGCCCCGAGCGGCGCTACCGGGCAAGGTGACCGCATCCGAACCGCAGAACTGACGTAGCGCGCTACTCACGACCCGCGGCAGCCGACAGACCAGCATCAACATCAGCAGGTCCTGGCCCGATCACGCGGAGGCTGTCATGACCCTGGTAACCAACGCCGCCCTTCCCACGCTCGACTACGAACACGAGACCGACCCCGAGGAAGTGCACCGGCTGATCGCAGCGGCCCGCGCCCACGCCCCGATCGCGATGGGACCGCACGGCCCGGAACTGCTGACCTACGACCTCGTGCGCACCGCGCTGCGCGACGCACGCTTCGAGGTGCCCAGAGGCATGTTCCTGGCCGCCCAGGGAATCACCTCGGGCCCGCTGTGGGACCGCGCCAACAGCAGCCTTCTGGGCATCGACGGCGAATCACACACTCGGCTGCGCCGACTGGTGGCCAAGGCGTTCGCCCCCCGCAGTGCCGAGAAGCTGCGGGAGGCCTGCATCGACATCGTCACCGAGCTCACCGACCCCTGTCTGTCCGAGGGGCGGTGCGACGTGGTGACCGACATCGCCATGCAATATCCGATCCCGGTGATCTGCGCGCTGCTCGGCGCACCGCGCCGGGACTGGCATCTGTTCTCCCGATGGGCCGATGACATCTTCAAGATGTTCAGCTGGAACCTCGGCGACCACGCCCACACGGTCGAAGCGGCCTGGCTGCAACTCGACGATTACGTCGACGCCATGGTGACCCGCCGAAGCACCACCCTCACCGACGATCTGCTGTCCGACCTGATCCGGGCAGAGGTCGACGGAGACCGGCTGACCCACTCCGAGCTGCAGATGCTGGCCGGTGGCGTCCTGCTGGCCGGCACCGATACCACCCGCAATCAACTCGCGGCAGCCGTCCAGGTGCTGTGCGACTATCCCGACCAGTGGCTCCTACTGGCCGAGAATCCCGACATAGCACCAACTTTCGTCGACGAACTCCTTCGGCACACCCCCATCGCCCTGAGTAGTGTGCGGACCACCCGCGAGGATGTCGAACTGGCCGGCCTGATCTTCCCGGCCGGAACCCACGTGGCCGTGAACTTCGCTGCGGCCAACCGCGATCCACAGGTGTACGACGACCCCGACCGGTTCGACGTCAACCGGATCGGCCCGCCGGCCATGATGACGTTCGGCGGCGGGCTGCACTACTGCCTCGGCGTTCATCTTGCCAGGGTCGAACTCACCGAGGCATTGCGCGTGCTGACCCGAAAGCTGCACAACCCACGCTGCGTTGGCCGAGCCCGATGGAAGCCGATGACCGGGATCACAGGGCCCGCCTCACTGCCCGTGACCTTCGAGGCGGCCTGAAGGTCCAAAAACTGGACCTGAAATACGATCGCCGGCGGGGTTCCGAGATAATGACGGAGTGACATCGAAGGTTCTGTTTCTGCGCAACGACCGCACGGCCACCGAGGCCATGCTGGCCGGTGTCTTCGCCGAATGCGGATTCGACATCGACACGTTCGATGTCGTGGCCCCCGAGCGGGACGACGACCCCGCCGGCGAGGTGACCCTCCCCGACCCGACCCGCTACGACGTGATCGTTCCGCTGGGTGCGCGCTGGTCGGTCTACGACGAATCCCTGGTCGACACCTGGGTGGGAGCCCAGATGGCCATGGTGCGCCGCGCGGTCGAGTCCGGCGTCGGAGTGCTCGGGGTGTGCTTCGGTGGACAGCTCATCGCGCAGGCCTTCGGCGGTTCGGTCAGCAGGTCCCCCGCGCCCGAGGTCGGCTGGTACGACGTGGCCAGCGACGACGATCAGGTGGTTCCGGGTGGCCCGTGGTTCCAGTGGCATTTCGACCGCTGGACCCTTCCGCCCGGGGCCACCGAGATCGCCCGGACACCCGACGCCTCACAGGCGTTCATCCTGGGCACGGCGCTGGCGCTGCAGTTCCACCCCGAACTCGATTCGGAGCTGTTGGAAGTCTGGTTGGCCCACGACCGCGACGGTTCGGCAGCCGACATCGGCCGCAGCCACGATGAATTGCGCTTGCAAACAAAGGAATTCACCGACGACGCGGCCGCCCGGCTGCGCACGCTGGTCCGCGGCTTCCTGAACCGGGTGGTCCGGGCGCAGCCGTCGACGTAGGCTGGCATCTAGCCGGCAGAATTTTTCGAGAGCCGGCAACAGCGCTGATGAACGCCTGGAGTCTGCGAACCGGCAGAGATCGCATCTACCAGGACCGCCACGAAGCGGGCCGGGTCCTGGCCGAACAGCTGGTGTCGTATCGGGACCGACCCGACGTACTCGTCCTGGGCCTGGCCCGGGGCGGAGTCCCGATCGCCGCAGAAGTCGCCGCCCACCTCCACGCGCCGCTGGACATCTTCGTGGTCCGCAAGCTGGGCGTGCCCCAATGGCCGGAGCTCGCCATGGGTGCGGTGGCTTCCGGCGGCGGCCTGGTGATCAACGACGGACTGGTGGATCGCCTCGGTATCGATGAAGACACCATCGTCGAGACCATCCGGCGCGAGACCGCCGAAATCGAACGGCGGGAACAGGCCTATCGCGGAGGACGTCCGGCGCCCGAACTTCCCGGCAGGACGGTGATCCTGGTCGACGACGGCATCGCCACCGGGGCCACCATGCTGGCCGCGGTCCGCGCTGTGCGGGCGGCCCGGCGGGTCGTGGTGGCGGTACCGGTCGGCCCACCGACCCTGAGCAATCAACTACGGGATGAGGCCGACGACGTGGTGTGCATGAGTACCCCGCCCATGTTCGAAGCGGTGGGTCAAGCGTTCGTGGATTTCCACCAGGTCAGCGACGACGAGGTGCGCCGCCTGCTGGCCGAGTCCACCACGGGACCAGGCGAGAGTTAGTTCTTGTGCTTCTCGGCGGAATCGTCGGCCTCGACGTCCACATCAGCGGCGTCGGACTCCACGGCGACATCTGACTCAGGCTCGGCGACCAAGTCATCGGGATAATCCACCGGCGCATCCACCGCGTCGAAGGTCTCGGTCGTCTCGGTGGCGCCGGCCTCGGGGATATCCGAAACCGCGACAGTGCCGTCGCCGTCTTCGTCGTCACCGGTCTTCGTTCCGCGCGAGCGTTCCCGCAATGCGTCGATGATCAGCAGCAGCACACCGATCACGCTGGCGCCGATACAGACCCAGGCGATCAGCTCATTGCTGGTGACCACAGCGGTCACCAGCGCGGCCAGGCCGATGACGGCAAGCACGAGCGCAATGATCAACATCGTTCAACCCTAAGTGTGGTGGGCCCGAGATCGGGCCGGTTCACGACAGTGCGAGGACGTCAGTCTTGCCGGTTAATTATTGCCGCGGTTGAACTGGCTGAAACCACCAGCCGAGTCGTTGTTGGCACTGGAATCAACCGGCGCGGCCGAACCGCGCTGGCCCAGCTCTTCCAGCTGAGACTCCAGGTAGGTCTTCAGACGCGTCCGGTACTCACGCTCGAACGTGCGCAGCTGCTCCAGGCGGCCCTCGAGGACCGTGCGCTGCTGATTGATCGTGCCCATGATCTCCGAGTGCTTACGCTCGGCGTCGGCCTGCAGGGCATCGGCCTTCTCCTGAGCCTGACGCAGCTGGGTCTCCGAGCGGGTCTGCGCGTCGGCCAGCATGGCGTCGGCACGCGTGCGCGCCTCCGAGACCGTGGTCTCGGCGGTCTTGCGGGCATCGCTGACCATGGCGTCGGCCTGGGCGCGGGCATCCGAGAGCAGCTTGTCCGACTCGGCCTTGGCCGTGGAGGTCAGACGGTCGGCGGTGTCCTGCGCCAGGCTGAGCACCCGGGCGGCACGTACGGCGGTGTCTTCGCTCGGCGGTGCGGCAGGGGCGACCGGCACCGGCGGGGCCTCGTACACCGGCTGGGGCGCCGGGGTCGGCTCGGGCTCCGGCTCGTAGAGCGGGATGGACTGGGTGGACTGAGCACCACCGCCGGCCCGCGCCGATGCCAGCTCCTGATCGAGCTCGGACACCCGCTGCCGGAGGTCGGCGTTTTCCTCGATGAGCCGAGTCAGCTCGTTCTCAACCAGATCGAGAAAGGCATCGACCTCGTCCTCGTTGTAGCCACGTTTGCCGATGGGCGGCTTGCTGAACGCGACGTTATGGACGTCCGCTGGTGTGAGCGGCATTGTCTGCCCCCTTGAAGTCTTGGACCGTCAACCGATCTCAAAGTGTAAAGCCTTGCTTGATCGCAACTGGAGTCCATCCTGTCACACCAGACCCGGCGGTTGCAGTGGAGGCCTATTTTTAAGAACGAATTTCAATCTTCTTACGCAATTGTGGACCATTCGGCAAACGCCGAGATCGCGTCTGCCCCACCCGCGTACATCGAAGGTCTACATCGCCGCGTTGAACGCCAGCTGCATCCCGATGAACGCCGCGAGAAGCAGCACCATGATCGACAGGTCGAACCGCACGGCGCCTATCGTGAGCTGGGGAATGAGCCGCCGCAGAAGTTTCACAGGCGGGTCGGTCACGGTCATGATGAGCTCCAGCACCACGACGGTCAGCCCCTTGGGGTGCCAGTCGCGGCTGAAGGACCGGATGAACTCGACGACGACGCGCGCGATGAGCAGCAGCCAGAAGATGAACAGCGCGAAACCGAGAATTTCGAAGAACAGCGACAACTGAGCCGACCTCACTACAGCAGGATGTGTGACATTGGATACAGGTCGCCGTAGGCCGGACACATCTCACACAGATGACGTGGTCAACCGATATTGCGACGCCGCCAGCCTACCCGGGCCCCATCTGGGCGTCCGGTACGCGCAGCGGCGTCACGGTGCCGCGACGGACGTCGCCGCGCTACTGATAGGCGTAGAAGCCGGCCTCGGCGATCCGACGTCGCTGCTCAGCGCTGACGTCGACGTCTGCGGGCGACAACAGGAAGACCTTCGTGGCCACCTTGTCGAAGGAGCCGCGCAGCGCGAACGCCAGACCGGCGGCGAAATCGACCAGCCGCTTGGCGTCGGCGTTGTCCATCGAGACCAGGTCCATGATCACCGGGGTGCCGTCGCGGAACCGTTCACCGATGGTGCGCGCCTCGCTGTAGTCCTTGGGCCGCAGCGTGGTGATCTTCGCCAGCGGGCTGCCCGCTTCGAACAGCTCCGCCATCCGGCGGGGGTCCATTGCCAGCGCACCGCGGGTAGATCCGGACAGTGCACCGAGACGCGGTGCGGCACGGTCGAATTCGCGGGGGGCGCGCATCCGCGCGTCGAACCGCTGCTCGTCGGCGAAACCACCACCCGGGTAGCCGCCCCGATAGGCCGGGCCCTCGTCGTACTCAGGGGCCTCGTAGCCGTAGCCATCCTCTTCAAAGCGCTCGTCACGGGGGCGCCGGGCGTAGCTGCGCGCAGCTCCACGGTCGTCGTCCTCGTAATACTCGTCGTCGTAGTCCTCCATCGGCGCCATGCCGAAGTAGGCCTTGACCTTGTGCAGTGTGCTCATCTCGGCGACCCTTCTGCGGACTGTGGGGGTGGTGGTGTCTGTGATGAAGATGTGACTGGAGTGACTACTGCGGGTGACGTTAGCGGGCGTTGCCCCATGAGCGCGGTACCGACACGCACACACGTCGATCCGTGTTTGACCGCACTTTCGAGATCTCCGGACATCCCCGCCGACAGTTCGAGCCGGTGCTGGTAGTCGCGCTGTACCCGCTCCCGCTCGGCGGCCAGCCGCGCGAACGCGTCGTCGGCATCCCATTCCAGTGGCGGGATTCCCATCAGACCGGCGAACTCCAACCCCTCGGCGGCGTTCGCTGAACCACAGATTTCGTCGACGAGATCGGGGGCATTCACATCGACACCACCCCGCTCGGTGTCCCCGTCGAGACTGATCTGGATGTAGACCCGCAGCGGCTGCGCCCGCCCACCGGCGGCCAGCGCCTCCCCTGCGGCCCGGTCCAGCGCGGTCAACAGACGCATGCTGTCGACCGAGTGCGCGGTGTGCGCCCACCCCGCGACGGCCCGCGCCTTCTTGCGCTGGATGCGCCCCACCATGTGCCAGCGAATCGGCACGTCCGGCAATTCGGCGCGAACAGAACCGACTTTATCGGCGGCCTCTTGTTCGCGGGATTCACCAAAAGCGAGGCACCCTAATTGATTGAGAATAATGACATCGGAGGCCGGAAAGTATTTCGTAATCGGAAGTAATTCAATTTCATTGACATTTCGCCCGACCGATTCTGCGGCACGCGCCAGGCGCGCCCGCGCCGCACCGAGCGCGGCGGTCAACTCGGCCGTCCGATCCGCGTCACGCCCGCGCTGCACGGTGCTCATCTCACCCTCACTCCAGACTCATTCTGGGATCGTTCATCGGGACTGCTCCATCCACACCACACTCGCCAGACGTCCGGTCGGTGCGTCCCGGCGATGGCTGAACAGTGCGCGGTCGGCGACCGTACACCGCGGGTCCACACCAATCGCAGTGACACCCAAAGCCGTTAATTGCCGGGCAATTCCGGCTCTGAGGTCCAAACCGGGCGTGCCCCGCGAGGTGGTGGTGCGCGAGCCGGGCAGGACGGCCTCCACCTCGGCCGCCATCTGTTCGGGCACCTCGTAATTGGCGCCGCTGACCGCAGGGCCGAGCAGCACCGAGATATCACCGAGATGCGCACCGGCGGCCACCATCGCCTCCAGGGTCCGGGCGACGATGCCCTTCTGGGCGCCGACCCGCCCGGCATGGACAGCTGCGATGACCCCGGCGCGCGCGTCGCCCATTAATACCGGGACGCAATCGGCGGTCACCACGACCAATGCCAAACGCGGCGTCGTCGTCACCAATGCGTCGGCATTATCGACCGCCGTGTCTCGCGGGCCGTCCACGGTGACCACGTGGTCGCTGTGTACCTGATTCATCCAGACCAGCGCATCGGCCCCGACGGCGGCGGCCAGCCGTCGCCGGTTCTGGGCCACCGCCCTCGGATCGTCGCCGACGTGGTCGCCGAGGTTGAAGGAATCGAAGGGCGGTGCCGAGACGCCGCCGGCGCGGGTTGTCGTCACCCGCCGAATACGAACACTCACAATCCCAGTATCCGAACCCGCCGCCGGGCCCGGCTCAGTGCCGCATGAAGGGCGGCACGTCGACATCGTCGTCGGCGATCCCGCCGTCTCCGTCGCCACCGACACTCACGGTGGCGCCATTCGTGTGTGCCGGGACGCTCACCGCGTCCGTCGGCTCGAACAACGACGTGGTCACCTTGCCCGCCCGTGCCGAGGCGATCGGCTGCGTCTGTGCCGCGCTGGGGCTGACCACCGGCTTCCGGCTGGGACCGGCACTGTCGAAGCCGGCCGCGATGACCGTGACCCGAACCTCGTCGCCGAGCGAATCGTCGATCACCGTGCCGAAGATGATGTTCGCTTCGGGATGCGCCGCATCCTGCACCAGCGACGCGGCCTCGTTGATCTCGAACAGACCCAGGTCGCTACCGCCGGCCACCGACAGCAGCACGCCCTGCGCGCCTTCCATCGACGCTTCCAGCAGCGGTGAGTTGATCGCAATCTCGGCCGCCTTGAGCGCACGGCCGTCGCCGCGTGCCGAGCCGATACCCATCAACGCCGTACCCGCCCCGCTCATCACACCCTTGACGTCGGCGAAGTCGACGTTGATCAGGCCGGGTGTGGTGATCAGGTCGGTGATGCCCTGAACACCGTTGAGCAGCACCTCATCGGCGCTGCGGAACGCGTCCATCAACGACACCGCGGCATCGCCCATCTGGAGCAGCCGATCGTTCGGGATGACGATGAGGGTGTCGCAGCTCTCGCGCAACGACTGAATCCCGTTCTCGGCCTGGTTGCTTCGCCGCTTGCCCTCGAACGAGAACGGCCGCGTCACGACACCGACGGTCAGCGCGCCGAGCTTGCGCGCGATCGATGCGACGACGGGTGCGCCACCGGTTCCGGTGCCGCCACCCTCGCCCGCGGTGACGAAAACCATGTCGGCGCCGCGCAACAGCTCCTCGATGTCGTCCTTGGCGTCCTCGGCGGCCTTGCGGCCCACCTCGGGGTCCGCCCCGGCGCCGAGTCCGCGGGTGGAATCGCGGCCGACGTCGAGCTTGACGTCAGCGTCGCTCATGAGCAGTGCCTGTGCGTCGGTATTGATGGCGATGAACTCGACGCCCTTGAGGCCCTGTTCGATCATCCGGTTGACGGCGTTGACACCGCCGCCGCCGATACCAACCACCTTGATTACCGCTAGGTAGTTATGCGGGGGGGTCATGGATCGTCTTCCTCCCAGGTCGGGTGTTCATGGCCGCCGAACTCTCCTCCTGCAAACCCTCAACCTCAACCATAGGCTTAGAGTTATGTCAAGTAGTTCCGCGCAAACAGAACGGTAGGGGGCCGACGCCGGTGATCGCGGCAGGCGCGCCGACGCGCCGCGCGGCAATTTTCCGCGGATCTACTTGACAGTCGGCAGATCCGGGCTGGACACGTCATACGTATGACCCGGCTGGGTCAACAGGGCCGCCAGCTTCAGCGCCTTCTCGTCGGTCCGATCGTTGGTCCCCCACACCACCACTCGGCCGTCGGCGAGCGTCAGCGCGATCGAGGCCACCGACGGCGCGGCAATCCGGCCCACCTGTGCCACGACATCGGGCGGCAGGGCCAACATCACCTCGAGCGCGGCCTTGGTCGCCGGATCCGTCGGGCCCGGATTGTCGGCGTCCAGGTACGGCAGCGTCGGCGGTGGCGGCTCGGTGGCGAAATCCACACCGTCGCGGTCGAACAGATGAGGACCGTCGGGATAGTCCTTGACCACCACCGGAACCCGCTCGACGACCGTGATCCTCAGCGTCGAGGGATACTCACGCTGGACCCGTGCCGTGGCGACGCGGCGGATCGTGGCCACCCGCTCGGCGACCGCGTCCGTATTGACCTGCAACAGCGGCGTGCCCGGTGCCACCGCGGCAGCGGCCAGCACCTGCTCCTGCGGCACCGCGGCCGCACCACTGACCTCGACATTCCGCGCCGACATCACCGGCGTGAAGTACAGAACCAGACCCAACGCCACCGCGACCACACTCGCCAGCGCAGACCACAGCAACACCTTCAGACCACGAATCGTGCTGCGGGTCACAGCATTCGGAGCGTCTGCAGACTGCCCGACCACCTTGCGCTTGGCCTCACGGCGGGCGTGTTCGATCGCCACTGCCCGGTCCCGCGCGGCTCGTCGCTCCGCGCGCTCGCGCCGGGCACGCCGGCGCGGGCCTTCGAAATCGCCTTCCGCCTCGGGCGGCGTATCGGTCTCAGTCGCGGGCGGCACATCGGGCCCAGCCGGGCCGGATGCGGAAGCCTCGGTCGAAGCCTCGCCGGGAACCTCGGTCGCCTCCTCGGGACCGTCAGAACCCGTCTCGGTCACGGCGCACCCATCGGGGGACGGCCCGGGGCACTGCGGTTCTCCTTGATGCCGAGTTCGGTCAGGATCTCCTTGCCCAGCATGGTCACGTCGCCGGCACCCATGGTGAGCACCACGTCACCGGGGCGCGCGGAAGCCGCCACCGCGGCGGCGACCGCCGAGAAATCCGGAACATAGGTGACCGCCGAGCTGACATGCTCGGCGACGGTGGCGCCGCTGATGCCGGGCAGTGGCTGCTCACGCGCGCCGTAGACGTCGAGCACGAAGACCTCGTCGGCAGCGCTCAGCGCCGATCCGAACTCGGTCGCGAAAGTCGCTGTGCGCGAGTACAAATGCGGCTGGAAGGCGACGAGGACGCGGCCGCCGGTCTGGTCCACCACGGTCCGGGCCGCCTCGAGGGTGGCCCGCACCTCGGTGGGATGGTGCGCATAGTCGTCAAAGACCCGGACACCGCCGAGTGAGCCCACCAGCTCGAAACGCCGCCGCACACCCTCGAATCCGGCCAGTCCGTCGAGAACGGCCTCCGCGGGTGCGCCCACCTCGATGGCAGCCAGCAGCGCACCGAGTGCGTTGAGCGCCATGTGCCGGCCGGGCACCGCGAGCCGGATCGCGCGCGGGTGCGGCTCACCGGTGAGCTGGATGTGGGCCACCGCCCCGGTCCCCTGCTGCTCCCAGCTCAATAAGGTGCCGGCCAGATCGTCGGCGGGCGTGCTGCCGTACCGCAACACCCGGATACCCAGTGAGGCAGTGTGTTCGGCGAGGGCAGCGGCTCCCGGATCATCGGTACACACCACGAGGGCACCGCCCGGCGCGATACGGTCGACGAACGCGGAGAACACCGCGGTGTAGGCCTCCTCGCTGCCGAAGAAATCCAGGTGGTCGGCCTCGATGTTGGTGACCACCGCGACATTCGGGGTGTACTCCAGCAGCGAGCCGTCACTCTCGTCAGCCTCGGCGACAAAGCACTTCCCGCTGCCGTGATGGGCATTTGTGCCTGCCTCGCCCAGTTCACCGCCCACGGCGAAGGACGGGTCGAAACCGCTGTGCTGCAACGCCACGATGAGCATCGACGTGGTGGTGGTCTTACCGTGGGTGCCCGTCACCATCAACGTGGTGTAACCGGCCATGAGCTTGGCCAGCACCACCGGGCGCAGGATCACCGGGATTCCGCGGCGCCGGGCCTCGACCAGTTCCGGGTTGGTCTTGGGGATCGCGGCGTGGGTGGTGACGACCGCGGTCGGCCCGCCGGGCAACAGATCCAGCGACGACGCGTCGTGGCCGATCCTGATCTCGGCACCGCGGGCCCGCAGGGCCACCACGCCACGCGACTCCTTGGCGTCCGAGCCGGACACCAGGCCACCCCGGTCCAGCAGGATGCGGGCCACACCCGACATCCCAGCTCCCCCGATCCCGACCATGTGCACCCGCTGCAATTCAGCCGGAAGTGAATTACCGTTCACTGCAGCTTCTTTCGTTGAGCACGGGCGATATCGAGGGCGACCTGCGCCACCCGCCTCGCGGCGTCGGGATGACCCGACAACGAGGCAGCGGCCGTCATCGCCGCCAACCGCGCGTCGTCGGTCATCAGGCTTGCCACCGTATCGGCCACGAATCCGCCGGTGAGCTGGGCATCGTCGACGACGATGCCGCCACCCGCCGACACCACCGGTAGCGCGTTGAGCCGCTGCTCACCGTTGCCGATCGGCAGCGGGACGTACACCGCGGGCAGTCCGACGGCGGTCACCTCGGCCACCGTCATCGCTCCGGAACGGCAGATCGCCAGATCTGCCGCGGCATACGCCAGGTCCATCCGGTCCAGGTACGGCACCGCGACATAAGCCGGTGCGCCCGCCGCAGCCGGCGGCAGGTCGAGCGTGTTCTTCGGCCCGTGCGCATGCAGAACCGAAACTCCCGCCGCACCAAGGGCTTCGGCAGCCGACGACACCGCACGGTTGATCGACTGCGCCCCCTGCGACCCACCGAACACCAACAGCACCTTGGCGTCGGGGGCGAATCCGAAGAATGCCCTGGCCTCGGCCCGCAAGGCGGCCCGGTCCAGTGAGGTGATCGCCGCGCGCACGGGCACTCCGACCACCTCGACCTTGCGCAGTCCGGGCTCGGGCACCGCCGAGAGCACACGTCGTGCCGATACCGCGCCGACGCGGTTGGCCAGGCCGGCGCTGGCGTTGGCCTCGTGGACCACCACCGGGATGGCACGACGACGACCGTGCAGGCCGAAGCCGCCACGGGCGGCGAGGTACGCCGGCAGCGCGACGTAGCCGCCGAACCCGATCACCACGTCGGCCTCGACACCGGCCAGGACCGAACGGGTCTGCCGGATTGCGGTGCGCACGCGCAGCGGCAACCGCACGAGGTCTCCCGACGGCTTGCGCGGAAGCGGCACCGGGGTGATCAGCTCGAGGTCATAGCCGCGCTGTGGCACCAGCCGGGTTTCCAACCCGCGGGCGGTTCCGAGTGCGGTGATCCGCACCTGCGGATCGAGTTCACGGAGTGCATCGGCCACCGCCATGGCCGGCTCGACGTGACCCGCCGTGCCGCCACCGGCGAGAACGATGGATATCCCCCGGTCGCTACTTTCCTGCCCCCGAGGACCAGATATCCCGCGCTCGCCACGCTCCTGCCCCCGAGGACCAGATATCCACCGGTCCGTCTTACCGTCGCTCACCCGTAACGCTGACCTTCCAAAGTCCGGGTCCGTTGACCCTGTTTCCGCTGGCCTGCAGGATATCGGACCGAGGACCTCCCGCCCCCGGCCGGCTGCTGACCGGCAGCGCGACCCGACCGGCGCACCGGCCGGTCGGCGCCGTGCGGCGAGCGGCGCGTGGCCGCCTGTCTGGCGCCCGTTTGTTTGGCTCTGGCCTGCTTGCCCGCCTGCTTGCCGGCCGGCTTCGCACCGGCCTTGCCGTTGGGCTTGCCCGCGCTGCCCGAGGGCGACTTCCGGCGGTCGTGCAGCCGGTTGCGGGCGGCTTCCAACCGGGTCGGGACGTACGGCTCGGGCAGTGGCAGCCGCAGGAGCCGGGTCATCCGGTCGTCGCGCCCGGCGCGCAGCGCCGCCACCGCCTCCGGCTCGTGCCGGGCCGCGTTGGTGATCAGCCCCATCATCAGAAGTGTTGTAGCTTGCGCAGATCCACCGGCAGAGATCAGCGGCAACTGCAGCCCGGTGACCGGCAGCAGACCCACCACATAGCCGACGTTGATGAACATCTGACCGACGATCCACAGCGTGGTGGTCGCAGTGAGCAGGCGCAGGAACGGGTCTGCCGAACGCCGGGCGATGCGCATTCCCGTGTAAGCGAACAGCCCGAACAGCGCCAGCAGCCCCAGGGCGCCGACGAACCCCAGCTCCTCGCCGATGATGGCGAAGATGAAGTCGTTGTGCGCGTTGGGCAGATAGTTCCACTTGGCGGTGCCCTGGCCGAGCCCGTCACCGAAGATGCCGCCGTTGGCCAGGGCGAACCGGGCCTGCCGGGACTGATAACCGATCCCCTGACCATCGGCCGCCGGGTCCAGCCAGGACTGCACCCGATCCGACCGGTAGCCCGCGGAGACCGCCAGCACCGCGGCCGCCAACACCGCCGCCAGCAGGGAGGACAGGAACACCCGCAGCGGCAGGCCCGCGTACCAGAGCAGGCCGAGCAGGATGATGCTCAGCGAGACGGTCTGGCCGAGGTCGGGCTGGGCGACGATCAACGCCAGCGCGATCACCGCGGCGGGCACCAGCGGGATCAACATCTCGCGCAGCGAGGCCCGCTCCAAGCGCCGGGCCGCCAGCAGGTGCGCACCCCAGATGGCGAAGGCGATCTTGGCCAGCTCCGAGGGCTGCATCGAGAACCCGGCGACGACGAACCAGCCGCGGGAACCGTTGGCCACCTTGCCGATTCCGGGGATGAGCACCAGGACCAGCAGCACGATGGTGAAGGCGAACCCAGGGAACGCCAGCCGGCGCAGGGTGCGCACCGATATCCGCAGGGCCAGGTAGAACGCGATCAGTCCGACAACCGTCCACATCACCTGGCGGCCGAACACCGCCCAGGGTGACCCGTCGAAGTCGTAGGAGTACACCCCCGACGCCGAGAGGACCATGATCAGTCCCAGCGTGGTGAGCAACGCGGTGACCGCGATGATCAGGTGGAACGATGTCATCGGCCGGCCCAGCCAGGCGCCGAACCGGGTGCGCGGAGCGGTGGCCGTCGACGTGGAACTCGCCTCGGCCGATCCGCCCTCGGCAGCGGAGGTATCGCCGGTTGCGTCATCGCCACGGCGGCGCAACCGGGCCAGGATGCTGGCCACCTCGACTACCCGATTGCGGCGCGGACGGCGCCGGCGAACGCATCGCCGCGCTGGCCGTAGCCGCTGAACTGATCGAAGGACGCGCCTGCCGGGGCCAGCAACACGGTGTCGCCCGAGGCGGCCAGGCCGCGGGCGACATCGACGACCGCCGTCATGACCGCGTCGGAGACCGGACGGTCTGCGACTTCGATCACACGAGTCACATGATCACCAATAGACTCATTTGTCTCAAGCACCCCAGAATCCTCCCCCGTCACAACCTCGACGACGGGGACATCCGGGGCGTGTCGCGATAACGCATCGGCAACCATTTGCCGATCCCGCCCGATCAGCACGACCGCAACCAGCCGATTCGCCACCTGGCGCACCAACTCATCGACGGAAGCACCCTTCAGCAAGCCCCCAGCGATCCAGACCACCCGGTCGAACGCGGCGATCGAGGCCTGCGCGGCGTGCGGATTGGTGGCCTTGGAATCGTCGACGTAGCGCACCCCGTCGGCCTCCCCGACCAACTCGGCGCGGTGCCTGCCGACCTGGAACGACGCCAGCGCGGCGGCAATCGATTCCGGAGCCACCCCGACGGCACGGGCCAGCGCCGCGGCCGCCAGCGCATCGAGCACGCCGACCGGCCCGGCCACGCTGATCGACGCGGCATCAGCCAACTCGACATCGACACCGAAAGCGCGGTCGACGAGCTTGCCGGCGCGGACGCCGAGCTCGCCGTCGGCGGGCTCGCCCAGGCGGAATCCGACCCGAACCGCGGCCGTCGCGGTGGGCAGCAGTCCGGCCGCCACCGGATCATCGAGACCCACCACAGCCACCCGGCCGGTAAGCGCCCTGGCCTTGTCGGCGGCATAGGCAGCCATCGAACCGTGCCAGTCCAGGTGGTCCTCGGCCACGTTCAGCACCACACCGGCATCCGGGCGCAGCGAGGGCGCCCAGTGCAACTGGAAACTCGACAACTCGACGGCCAGCAACTCCGCGGGCTGATCCAGCACCGCCAGAACGGGATCACCGATGTTGCCGCACAACAGGCTTCGTCGTCCATCGGCCAGCAGCATCTCGTGCAGCATCGAGGTGGTGGTGGTCTTGCCGTTGGTGCCGGTGACCACCAACCAGCGCCGGGGCGGACCGTAGCGGCCTGCGGCGTCCAACCGCCAGGCCAGCTCGACGTCGCCCCAGATCGGGACACCGGCCTCGGCCGCGGCGGCCAGGACAGCAGCGGTAGGCGGGAAACCCGGGCTGGTCACCACGAGTGCGTAGTCGGCGATACCGGCGATGGCCCCGGCCGGATCAGTGACCGCGGTGCCCTGCTCGGCGTACACCTGCAGGGCCTCGGGACGGTCATCACACAGCGTCGCAGCGACCCCCAGCGGTGCCAGCGCGGTCAATACGGCGCGTCCGGTAACCCCCGCACCGGCGACCAACACCGGAGCCCCAGGGGTCAGCAGCGACAACAACCCCTCTTCCTCCTCGCGTGCGGGAAACCCCTCTTCCTCCTCGCGTGCGGGAAGCCCCTGGTCGTCACCGTCCATCGGGCCGGCCATGTCAGGCCCCGACTGCGGTGAGCCACTCGCTGTAGAACAGGGCCACACCCAGACCGCAGGCGATCGCCGTCAGCAGCCAGAACCGGATGATGACCGTGGTCTCGGCCCAACCCACCAATTCGAAATGGTGATGGAACGGCGCCATCCGGAACACCCGGCGGCCCGTGGTGCGGAACGTCAGGATCTGCACCACCACCGAGGTCACCTCGGCGACGAACAGTGCACCCAGGACCACCGCGAGGATCTCGGTGCGGCTCGTCACCGACAGCCCGGCGATGATGCCACCAAGAGCCAGCGAGCCGGTGTCGCCCATGAAGATCTTGGCCGGCGCGGCATTCCACCACAGGAAGCCGATACACGCGCCCGCCGTCGCAGCCGCGATGATCGCCAGGTCCAGCGGATCGCGCACGTTGTAGCAGCCCAGGCCCGGCGCCGTCGCGCAGGCGTTGCGGTACTGCCAGAACGTGATCAACACGTAGGCCGCCGTGACCATCGCCATCGCGCCCGCCGCCAGTCCGTCCAGGCCGTCGGTGAAGTTCACCGCGTTGGACCAGGCACTGACGATCACCACGCAGAACAGCACGAACACCCACGACGCCAACGTCACCGTGGCGATCTCACGGACATACGACAGTTCCGGGCTGCCCGGGGTGAGCCCGTTCCCGTTGCGGAACTGCAGGACCAGCACGCCGAACAACACCGCCGCGGTCAGCTGCCCGACGGTTTTGGCGGTCTTGTTCAGACCCAGATTGCGCGAGCGCCGGAGCTTGATCAGGTCGTCGACAAAACCCACCAGGCCGAGCATCGTGGCCAGCCCCAGCACCAGCAGCCCCGATGCCGACGGGCCGTCGCCGCCCAGCGCCACCCCGACCAGATGGGTGCCCAGGTATCCCGCCCAGATGCCGGCCACGATGGCCACGCCACCCATCGACGGCGTCCCGCGCTTCTTGGCGTGACTGGCGGGACCGTCCTCGCGGATCTCATGGCCGAGCCCACGCTTGGTGAACAGCCGGATCAACGCGGGAGTCAGCAGGATCGAGACCGTCAGAGCGATGCCGACGGCAATCAGAATGAGCTTCATAGGGCGGCATCCCCGTCTGCGTCCGGACCGGCCGCGGCAACCAGCGAGTCTGCGAGGGCACCCAATCCCACCGAGTTGGATGCCTTCACCAGCACCACGTCCCCCGGCTGCAGTTCAGCCTGCAACAGGGCTAGCGCGGCATCGGCGTCGTCGACCATCGTGGACTCAGATCCCCACGAACCCTCCATCACCGCGCCATGGTGCATGGCGTTCATAGTCCTCCCGGTTCCGACGACGATTAACCGAGACACATCTAAGCGCACCGCGAACCGTCCGATGGCGTCGTGCTCGGTTATGGCGTCGTCGCCGAGTTCAGCCATCTCGCCCAACACTGCCCAGCTGCGGCGCTTCCCACCCGCCTCACCGGCGAGTTCGCCTGCTGCATCTCCGGCGGGCCGGCGCGCCATCCACGCCAGTGCCTTCAAACCGGCGCGCATCGAATCCGGGTTGGCGTTGTAGGCATCGTTGATCACCGTCACACCGTCGGCACGGGTGGCGACCTGCATCCGGTGCCGCGAGACCGGGCCGGCGCCGCCCAGCGCCGTGGCCACCTGATCCAGGCCGGCGCCGCACTGCAGCGCGACCGCCGCCGCGCACAGCGCATTGCCGACCTGGTGATCGCCGTGCACCGCCAGTGCCACTTCGGTCTGTTCGCCGCCGGCGTGCAGGGTGAACCGCGGACGCGCAAGAGCATCGAGGGCGACCGGGCCGGCCCACACGTCGACCTCGGAGCCGGGCTCACGCGACACCCGCACCACGCGGGCCGCGGTCTTACCGGCCATCGCCGCGACGGCGGTGTCGTCGACGTTGAGGATCACCACGCCAGAGGCCGGAACAGCTTGCGGCAACTCGGCTTTGGTGTTCGCAATGGCCTCACGCGAGCCGAACTCGCCGAGGTGGGCGGTGCCCACGTTGAGCACCACCGCGATCTGCGGCGGAGCGATCGCGGCCAGGGCGGCGATATTGCCCGGGTGCCGGGCCGACATCTCCAGGATCAGGTAATCGGTCTCGGGCGTGGCGCGCAGCACCGTCCACGGATGCCCCAGCTCGTTGTTGAACGAGCCCGGCGGCGCAATGACCTGCCCGAGCGGCTCCAGCACCGCGGCCAGTAGATCCTTGGTCGAGGTCTTGCCGGAGGATCCGGTCACCCCGATGATCGTCAGGCCGCCGGCGACGAGCTCGGCGGCCACCGCCGCCGCGAGCTTGGCCAGCGCAGCCAGCACCGCGGCACCGGAACCGTCGGTATCGAATTCCAAAGCGCCCGAAGAAACATCGACGCCCCCGGCGGAGCCGCTGGGCTTCTTCACGATGATGGCAGGCACCCCGACCGGGCGTGCGGCAAGCACCGCAGCGGCCCCGGACGCCACCGCCGAGGCGGCGAAGTCATGGCCGTCGGAGCGTGCGCCGGGCAACGCCAGGAACAATCCGCCCGGGCCGATCGCGCGGGAGTCGAATTCGACGGTGCCGGTGATGCGGGTCGCAGCGGCCTCTTCGGCAGTGATGTCGGCCAACTCGCCGCCGACGATCTCGGCGATCCTGGCGATGGTCATCTCGATCACGTGCCCGACTCCCCTGACTTGAGTGCCTCCAACGCCGCCGCCAACTCGTCTCGGTCATCGAACGGCCGGGTGTGGCCGCCACCGGTCTGCCCGCTCTCGTGGCCCTTTCCGGCGATCAGCACGATGTCGCCGGGACCGGCCCAGGCCACCGCATGCTCGATCGCCGCGCGCCGGTCACCGACCTCCACGATCTCGGCACCGGCGGTTGCTTCGGCCGCTCCGGCCACGATCGCCGCTCGAATCAGTGCGGGGTCCTCGTCCCGGGGATTGTCGTCGGTGACGACGACGAGATCCGCGAGTTCGGCCGCGACCCGCCCCATCGGCGCGCGCTTGCCGGTATCCCGGTTGCCCCCGGCCCCGAACACCACCGCGATGCGCCGCGGGCCCGATCCCCGGAGGGTCTCCAGCACTGCCTGCAGTGCGCCGGGTTTGTGCGCGTAGTCGACCAGAGCCAGGAAGGGCTGCCCACGGTCGATCGGCTGCAGCCGGCCCGGCACGGTCGCCGTACCCAGTCCCGGAGCCGCCTGTTCGGGCGACACCCCGGCCCCGTCCAGCAGTGCGACCGCCAGGGCCGCGTTGGCGATGTTGTATCCGCCGGTCAGCCCGATCCGAAGCTCGTGGGACACGCCGGCGGGGTCGACGAGGGTGAACTCCTGAGATCCGACGCCGACCGCCGTGATGTCCCGGGCCTGCCAGTCAGCCGCGGCGCCCGTGGCGCTGACGGTTGTCACCTTCTCGGCCCGGCGGGCCATCGCCGCGCCCGCGTCGTCGTCGACACAGACCACCGCCGCCGCGGCGTGGTTGCGCGAACCGGCATCGAACAGCCGGGCCTTGGCCTCGAAGTAGTCCTGCATCGTCGGATGGAAATCCAGGTGATCGCGCGAGAGGTTCGTGAACCCGCCGAGCGCAAATACGATCCCGTCGACGCGGCCCAGCGTCAGCGCGTGGCTCGACACTTCCATCACCACGGTGTCGACGCCGCTTTCGACCATCACGGCCAACAGCGCCTGCAGATCCGGCGCCTCCGGGGTGGTCAGCGCGCTCGGCAGATCGCGTCCGGCGATGCGCACCCCCACCGTGCCGATCAGTCCGGCCACCCGGCCCGCGGCCCGCAGCCCGGCCTCGACCAGATAGGTCGTGGTGGTCTTTCCCGAGGTTCCGGTGACCCCGATGACCGTCAACCGCTCGGAAGGACGCCCGTACACCTCCGCCGCCACCTCACCGAGCACCGAACGAGGGTCGGGGTGAATCATGACCGGGACGTCGAGCCCACCAAGTTCAGCGGCGCCGGCAGCGTCGGTGAGCACCGCCACCGCGCCGGCGGTGACCGCGTCGGCCGCATAGCGTGCGCCGTGCACCGCCGCACCTGGCAGCGCGGCGAAAAGATCCCCCGGCTGGGCGTCCTGACCCCGCAGGGTCACTCCTGTAACCCGAAGTTCCGGTAGGGGATTTCCGGTAGCGGCTACCGCTTGAACCTGTTCGGCGAGCGGCACGAGGTATTGGCCGGCGGGACGGCTGGGACGCAGCTTCATGGCCATGCCACAGTACCCATCTGCGGTCCGCCGACCGCACCACCCACGACTATCCCGGTCAGGTCGCCTGCAGGGTCAACCGCGGCCCCGGATCGGCCGACAACGGAACGTTGTGACGTTGCAGCAGCCACGAGGCGATGTTGTGGAACAGCGGCGCCGCCGAGGATCCCGGCGAGCCGTCCGCCGCGCGGTGCGGCGCGTCCATCATGATGCCGACGACGTAGCGCGGATCGTCCGCAGGCGCCATGCCGGCGAAGGTGATCCAGTAGACGTCGTCGTAGTAGCAGCCGCACGCCGGATTGATCTGCTGGGCGGTACCCGTCTTGCCGGCGATCTGGTAACCCTCGACTGCGGCCTGCGGGCCGGTGCCCTGCTGAAAGCCCATCGGGTCGCGCTGCACGATGGCGCGGAACATGTTCCGCACCGTTCGGGCCGTCTCAGGTGTCACCACCCGGACCCCTTCCGGGCGCGCCTCATCGGTGCGGGTGCCATCCGGCGCGATGGTGGACTTGATGATCCGCGGCGGTATCCGCACCCCGTCATTGGCGATGGCTTGATACATCCCGGTCATCTGCAGCAGCGTCATCGAAAGACCCTGCCCGATCGGCAGGTTGGAGAATGAGCTGCCCGACCACTGGTCGATGGGCGGTACCAGGCCCGAGCTCTCACCGGGCAGACCGACACCGGTGCGCTGACCGAGCCCGAACCGGCGGACCATGTCGTAGAACCGATCGGGGCCGACCCGCTGGGCCAGCATCAGGGTGCCGACGTTCGACGACTTCCCGAACACCCCGGTCATCGTGTACGGCATCACGCCGTGGTTCCACGCGTCGCGGACCGTGACGCCGCCCATGTCGATCGAGCCGGGCACCTGCAGGACCTCGTCCGGATTGGCCAGCCCGTACTCGATCGCCGCGGAGGCGGTGATGATCTTGTTCACCGAACCGGGCTCGAACGGCGAGGACACCGGCAGGTTGCCCATCTGCCGGCTCTCCTGCCGACCCAGATCCTGGCTCGGGTCGAACGTGTT
Source organism: Mycobacterium sp. IDUB_17 (assembly GCF_055419465.1). Taxonomy (NCBI): domain Bacteria; kingdom Bacillati; phylum Actinomycetota; class Actinomycetes; order Mycobacteriales; family Mycobacteriaceae; genus Mycobacterium; species Mycobacterium sp. IDUB_17. The sequence continues at coordinate 261,772 of NZ_JBVAXS010000006.1, forward strand.
GTCGTTCGATATCGCCAGCACCTCACCGGATTTCGCATCCAGCACCACCGCGGAGACATTCTTCGCCCCGGAGGCGTCCTTGGCCTGCTGCACCTGCTGCTGGACGTAGTACTGGATGTCGTCGTCGAGTGTCAGCTGCACCGTGGATCCGTTGACCGCGTCGTGCCGGTTGCGGTAGCTGCCCGGGATCACCACGCCGTCCGAACCGCGGTCGTAGGTGACCGAACCGTCGGAGCCGGCCAACACCGCGTCGAGCGAATCCTCCAACCCGAGCAGACCGTGGCCATCCCAGTCGATCCCACCGACGATGTTGGCAGCCAGCGAACCGCCCGGGTACTGCCGAAGATCCTGACGCTCGGCACCGACCTCGGGAAACTTGTCCATGATCGCGCCGGCGATCGAGGGATCGACCGCGCGGGCCAGATAGACGAAGGTTTCGTTGCTCCTGAGTTTCTTGAGCACGGTCTTGAAATCGGGCCGGTTGTCCAGCCGGGTGGCGATCTCCTTGGCGATCTCGGTGAGCCGGTGATCCGGATCGGGTGCCTCACTCGATTTGGCCTTGGCCTCGGCGAGTTGCTTGCGAACCCGGACCGGCTGGAAGGTCAGCGCCTTGGCCTCGATGGTGAATGCCAGCTTGTCATCGTTGCGATCGACGATGCTCCCCCGCATGGCCGGGTTCACATCGGTGACCTTGAGCTGGCTGGCCGCCTCGGCGCGCAGACCCGCCGCCCTGGGCACCTGAAGGCTGAACAACTGCGCGGCCGCGATCACCAACACCGCAAGCATGACCAGGTTGCCGGTACGGTGCCGGAACACGAAAGACGAACTGCGCAAACCTGTTTCGGGTGCGGCAACCCGGGTGCGGCGAACCCCGGCCTCATGCCCCGGCCCGGGCGAGGCCTTCTTGGCCCGCTGCGGCTTCGGCGACTGGCCCTGGCGGCCCGGGCGGCGGTTCATGCGGCGGGCGCCGGGGCGCTGACGGCGACGGCCGGGGCATGCACCGCCGGCGCCGCCGGCGGGCTGAACTGTTCCAGCGGGACCGCGGGTCCCGGTGCGGCCGGTGCCGGCGCGGCCGGTCCGGGCAGGATCGGTACACCGGCGGCGGGCAGATGCGTCGGATCGGTCACCACCTGCGGTGCGAGCTGCGCCGGGTCAGCGGGAACAGGCCCCGGCGCGGGGGCTGCCAGCGGAGCCGGCGCAGGAGCCGCGAGCACATCCGGTGCGGGACCGGCCGACGGGCCCACCGGGACGGGCCCGGGCACCGGCGGCACGGCACCCGGCACCCCGTGGGGCGCGTCGGCCTGAGGAACCGGAATACCCGGTAGCGCAGGGGAACCCGCACGGGGCGTCCGTACTGTCAGCTCGCGTGGATCGAGCACCCGCGGCGCCGGAGGTGCAGGCGGGGCCGGCGGGGCCTCCTCCGGCAGCGGCGTGTTCAGCGGAGGCGGCGGCACGCCTTCGGCAGGCTTGGGGGTCCCGACGACGGTCCAGTTACCGGCCGCATCCTGCACCAGATGTGCGGTGTCGCGCGACGGGATCATCCCCAGGTTGCGGGCAGACTCAGCCAGCGCCGGAGCGGCCTGCGCCTCGAGCACATCGCGTTCCAGCGCCTCTTTCTGTTGCAGCAGGCCCTGATTCACCTGGCGAGCGTGGCCCAGCTGGTAAGACCGCTCGGCCGAACCCGTGGACAGCCACAGGGTGACCGCCAGTCCGACGCCCAGCGCCGCGATCACCAGAACGACGAACGGGACCCGAGAGATCAGCACCCGCGGATTGAGCTCGATCGAGGCCAGCCGGACCAGAAGACGTTCCCGCAGCCGGACCCGCAGTGGCGGGCGGACAACCTTGGGAGCCTTGGCCTTACGCGCCTTCGCCCGGGCCTTCGCCTGGCTGGTGCTCTTGGGCCGGGCCGGCCGGGTGCCCGGACGCTGAATCGGTCCGGCACTCGGTGCGGTCCGCGCGGGGCGCTGCTCGGCGCCCGGCCGACGCTTGCGCGGCGGAGCCTGCTCGGCGCGCCGCCCGCCACCTCGCGCGGGTTGACGCACCGGACGCCTGCGATCTGCCTCACGCAGCTGTTCGGGTCGCTTCACCTTCATGAGTTGCCCCCTTCCCCCACCTTTTCCAGTGCCCGCAGCCGCACCGGAGCGCTACGCGGATTTCGATCGATCTCTGCCTGGCGGGCCTTCTCGGCGCCGCGGGTCAGCGTGACGAATTCGGGTTCGTGGCCGGGTAACTCGATGGGCAGGCCGGGCGGTGTCCGCGATGCGGTGGCCGCGGTGAACGCCTGCTTGACGATCCGGTCTTCGAGCGACTGATAGGACATCACCACGATCCGTCCACCGTCGACCAAAGCTGCGAGGGCGGCGGGCAGCGCCGCACGCAGCGAATCCAGTTCGCTGTTGACCGCCACCCGCAGTGCCTGGAATGTCCGCTTGCCCGGATGCCCACCGGTTCGCCGCGCCGGTGCCGGGATCGCCTCGTAGAGCAGCTCCACCAGCTCTCCGGTGGTGGAAAACGGTTGCTGTGCACGCCGTTTGACGACCTTGTCGGCGATTCGGCTGGCGAAGCGCTCCTCGCCGAAATCGCGCAGGATCCGGGCGATCGACTTGGCGTCGTAGGTGTTGAGGATGTCCGCGGCGGTCAGCGGCGCATCGGGATCCATCCGCATGTCCAGCGGTGCGTCCGCGGAGTAGGAGAAGCCGCGATCGGTCTGATCCAGCTGCATCGACGACACCCCGAGGTCGAACAGCGCACCGTCGATCTGGCGGAAGCCGGATTCGGCGATGGCCCCGGCAATTCCGTCATAGCGGGTCCGCACCAACCGCATCCGGTCGCCGAACGGAGCCAGACGGGCACCGGCGATGCCGAGCGCATTGGGGTCCCGGTCCAGGCCGATGACCTGCAGGCCGGGAAAGTCGGTCAGAAAGCGTTCGGAGTGGCCGCCGGCACCGAGGGTGGCATCCACCAGAACTGCACCGGTTCCGTCGTCATGACGGCGGGTCAGTGCGGGGGCCAGCAGCTCGACGCAGCGGTCGAGCAGCACCGGGATATGACCGTGGTCCTGGGAGTCTGAGTGATCTGGGGAATCTGGCACCGCTGAAACACCTCCGCTCGGAATGGCCCCTGCACCGGGGTCTCTGTCCGAATTAACGGACCTGGCGTTGGGGAAGTACGCCAGGGCCAATTCGGGCAGAGGCCTCGTTGCACGGGCTAGGTCCAGGCCAGCCGCCGGTTGATGGGCCGCATCAGAGGATGTCGCGTAGAGCTTCATCGGTGGCCGCGGAGAAGTTCTCTTCGTGGGACTGCTGGTAGGACTCCCAGGCTTCGGCGTCCCAGATCTCCAGGTAGTCGACCGACCCGATCACCACGCACTCCTTGGACAGGCTCGCGTAGCGACGGTGATCCGCCGACAGGGTGATCCGGCCCTGCGCGTCGGGATGCTGCTCATCGGTGGCGGCCGCCAAGTTACGCAGGAACGCCCGAGCGTCGGGGTTCCTTCGCGATGCGTCAGCAGCGCGCCGGGCCACCTTTTCGAACTCGTCGCGCGGATACACGGCAAGGCTGTGATCTTGGCCCTTGGTGACCATCAACCCTCCTGCCAGTGCGTCGCGGAACTTGGCGGGCAGCGTGAGCCGCCCCTTGTCGTCGAGCTTGGGCGTGTAGGTACCCAGAAACATCTGGACACCTCCCGCCACCCGGTTCGGATCCCGGGTCGCTTCGCCTTCTGCCCTCCGAACGGGGCTCCGATTTCCCCGTTGGCCGCCACTTTACCCCACGATCCCCCACTTTGCTCCATTTGGTCCGTCCAGTTTGGGTTTTCTCCCCACCCGCGCCCCCCAGAACGGCTCGCAGCGCGCACGAAAACGCCGGTTCCGGGCAGCGGAAAACGGAAAAACGCAGGTAGAACCCCGCAGCGAGAAGGTGGGGCGTTGTGGGGCAAAAATCCCTGAGAATCTGATGCCTTCCCCCACACCGCCCCACGCAGCTGCGCGAAGGAACTACTCGGCGTGTCGCTGGGCACCCCGACGCCGGGCCTGGGAAAGGGCAAAAAAAAAGGGGCAGCCCGTTACGGGCTACCCCTTGAAACCGTCGACCGGCTCAGTCGTCGAACCGGCGACGGAACCGATCTTCCATGCGAGTGGTGAACGAGCCGCCGCGCTGACGACGCTGACGCGGCGCGTTGCCGGAACCCTGGGCCGCACGGTCGCGAGCACCGGTGACACGCGGGCCTGTGACGGCGAACACCACGCCGGCGAACATCGCCACGAAGCCGAACACCGACAGAACCGGGAAACCACCGAGCCACAGCGACTTCACCGCGACACCGACAACCAACAACGCCAAACCGAGTACGAACAAAAACGCGCCCTGCAGCCTGCGCCGAGCCGATGGCGCGCGCAAGGTCCCACCACGAACGCTCGAGGCGAACTTGGGATCCTCGGCATAGAGCGCGCTCTCGATCTGATCGAGCATGCGCTGCTCATGATCGGAGAGTGGCATTCGTCCCTCCTTGCCGACGCCGCCGTCGCTTTTCAAAATTTCACATGCCCGCAATCACGGGCACCTAACCCTAATGATACGAGGTCGATCCGAGCCGTACCACCTTGTTCGCCCTCGATTGTAGGTCGTTCCGAGATCACCCCGGTCGAGGGGACCGACCGCCTCACAGCCGGATAATGCTGAAGATAATGAGCTCGGCACACACCGGGCGGGCGAAAGGCGAGGGCATTGGCGACGTATCTCATCGATCTGTCGCCGGACGACATGAAGCGCCGGCTCCCCGAGGCGCTGCGCGTGTACGTCGACGCGATGCGCTACCCACGCGGAACCGAGGAACAGCGCGCCGCGCTCTGGCTCGAACACACCCGCCGCGCAGGCTGGAAATGCGTGGCCGCCGTCGAGGTCGCCGACCCGGCGGCCGCACCCGACAGCGCCGACGTGAACGACGCTCCGCTGCAGGGAATCGCCTACGGCTACAGCGGAGCGCCCGATCAATGGTGGCAACAGCAGGTCATCTCCGGCCTCCAGCGGGTGGGCGCCAGCCCCGGACACATCGCCGACCTGATGGCCAGCTACTTCGAACTCACCGAGCTGCACATCGCGCCCGGCGCACAGGGTCAGGGCCTCGGCGAGGCCCTGACCAGGCGACTGTTAGCCGGACGCGCCGAATCTCACGTGCTGTTGTCGACCCCTGAGATCAACGGCGAGGCCAATCGCGCGTGGCGGTTGTACCGGCGACTCGGCTTCACCGACGTGATCCGCGGATACCACTTCGCCGGTGATCCCCGGCCATTCGCCATCCTCGGTCGCCCACTGCCGCTGTGACATCTGGCACGATGACCAGCGTGCACGTCCGACCACCGAGCCGCCTTCCCAGACGTAGCCGACGGACCCGCGTCCTCACCCTGGTGATGTTGCTGCTGATCCTGCCCATGGCGGTGGGCTGTGTCCGGGTCCGCACCTCGATCACGGTGTCCCCCGACGACCGGGTGTCCGGCCAGATCATCGCCGCGGCAAAACCCCGGGACGCCGACGACAAGGGCCCCCAGCTGCTGAACAACCTCCCGTTCGCCACGAAGGTCGCGGTCTCGGAATACAGCCGCGACGATTTCGTCGGCTCCCAGGCGGTGTTCTCCGACCTCACCTTCGCCGAGCTGCCCCAGCTGGCCGGCATGAGCCGCGATGCCGCCGGAGTCGACATCTCCCTGCGCCGCGCCGGTGACCTGGTGATCCTGGAGGGCCGGGTCGACCTCACCTCACTGTCCGATCCACAAGCCGATGTCCTGCTGACCGTGTCGTTCCCCGGCGAAGTGACCTCGACCAACGGCGATCAGGTGAGCTCCTCGATCGTGGAATGGAAACTGCGGCCGGGCGTCGTCAGCACGATGAACGCCCAGGCGCGCTACACCGACCCGAGTGCCCGGTCGTTCACCACCGCGACCATCTGGCTCGTCATCGGCGCGTTCCTGGTGGCCGGAGTGATCGGTGCCCTGGCCTGGATGAGCCGCGACACCTCGCCCAAGCCGGGTGACCCCGTCGCCGGCAGCGACTGAGCGGACCGTCCCGGCCGAGCTCACAGCTACGCCGCACTCGCTTGGTACAAAACGCGTGGCACGCTCTACGCTGAGTGCACTCGGGGACACATCGTTGACACAGAAAGGGGCGGGCGCTGAGCGTGCAAACATCGGCTCCGTCAACCGTCGAGCTGGCGGGAGCCGTCACCGACCAATTGCGCGACTACCTGCGTGAGCGCCGCAGCGACTGCGAATACATCGGAACCGACTACGCCGAGCTGACCGAGGCCCTCGAGGAGTTCGTGCTCCGTGGCGGCAAGCGGATGCGCCCGGCCTTCGCCTACTGGGGCTGGCGCGCGGTGATCGATCCGGCCGACCGCCCGGCCGGTCCCGACGTGCTGAGGCTGTTCGCCGCGCTGGAAATGCTGCAGGCCTGCGCCCTGGTTCACGACGACGTCATCGACGATTCAGCCACCCGGCGTGGCCTGCCCACCGTGCACCGGCTGTTCGCCGACCGGCACCGCGACCGCAACTGGCACGGCTCGTCCAAGCAGTTCGGCCTGTCGGCGGCCATCCTGGCCGGCGACCTGGCCCTGTCCTGGGCCGACGACATCGTCGCCGCGGCCGACATCCCGGCTGACGCGCAGCGCCGCGTCCAGCAGGTCTGGCGGCACATCCGCACCGAGGTGCTCGGCGGCCAGTACCTCGACATCGTCGCCGAAGCCAGCGGTGCCGAATCGGTGGCCTCGGCGATGAACGTCAACACCTACAAGACCGCGTCCTACACGGTTGCCCGGCCACTACAGCTGGGCGCGGCGGCCGCCGCCGACCGGCCCGACGTGCAGCAGATCTTCCACCAGGTCGGTAACGATCTCGGCGTCGCCTTCCAGCTTCGCGACGACGTCCTCGGGGTGTTCGGAGACCCGGCGGTGACCGGCAAGCCCTCCGGTGACGATCTGCGATCCGGCAAGCGCACCGTGTTGCTGGCCGAGGCACTCGAGCTGGCCGACAAATCCGATCCCGGCGCCGCCGAGCTGCTGCGCACCTCGGTGGGCACGGAGCTGTCCGATGAACAGGTCGGTGACCTGTGCCGGGCCATCGAATCGGTCGGCGCGCTGGCCGCGGTCGAAGCGCACATCGAACTGCTCACCCACCGCGCCCTGGATACGCTGGCGGCCGCACCGATCCACGACCAGGCGAAGACCGGCCTGGCCGAAATCGCCCGGTTCGCGGCGAACCGGTCGGCGTAGAACGCCGTCACCACGACATGACAGCTCCCTCATGACGCCCTTGCCTACCGAGACCCCGAGCACCGGGGTCGCACAACATATCTCGCGCTTTGCCGCATTCGCGGTGTCCGCCGAGGCCCGGCCGGCCCGGCTGGGGTGCCTGGGCGCAGCCCTGCTGACGATCGGTGGTCTGGGCGCGGGCAGCACCCGACTGCACGACCCGCTGCTGGAGTCCCTGCACCTGTCGTGGTTGCGGTTCGGGCACGGTCTGGTGCTGTCCTCGATCCTGCTGTGGGTCGGCGTCGCTGTGATGTTGATCGCCTGGCTGTGGCTGGGCCGGCGCGTGATCGACGGCACCGCCACCGAATACACCATGGTGGCCACCACCGGGTTCTGGTTGGCTCCGCTGCTGCTGAGCGTGCCGCTGTTCAGCCGCGACACGTACTCATACCTCGCCCAGGGAGCCCTGCTGCGCGACGGCTTCGACCCCTATGTGGTGGGCCCGGTCGAGAATCCGAACTCGTTGCTGGACAACGTGAGTCCGATCTGGACGACGACCACCGCACCGTACGGACCGGCGTTCATCCTGGTCGCGAAGTTCGTCACGATCCTGGTGGGCGACGACGTGGTGGCCGGCACCATGCTGCTGCGGTTGTGCATGCTGCCCGGCCTCCTGTTGCTGATCTGGGCGGCGCCACGGGTGGCCCGCCACGTCGGTGCCAACGGGGCTGCGTCGCTGTGGATCTGCGTGCTCAATCCGCTGGTGATCGTGCACCTGATGGGCGGCGTACACAACGAGATGCTGATGGTCGGCCTGATGATGGCGGCGATCGCACTGACCTTCGCGGGCCGGCCGGTGATCGGGGTCAGCCTCATCGCGATCGCCGTCGCGGTCAAAGCGACCGCCGGGCTTGCGTTGCCGTTCCTGGTCTGGGTATGGATGCGCCAACTGCGGGACAAGCGAAGCATGCCCGCCCTGCGGGCGTTCGCCCTCGCCACGGCCGCCTCGGTGCTGATCTTCGTGGCGGTGTTCGCGGTGACGTCGTTGTTGGCCGGCGTCGGCCTCGGCTGGCTGACGGCGCTGGCCGGGTCGGTCAAGATCATCAACTGGCTCACCGTGCCCACGGCGGCCGCCAACCTGATCAATGCCATTGGCGGCCTGATCTTTCCGGTCAATTTCTACGCAGTGCTCGAGGTCGCCCGGATCATCGGCATCCTCACCATCGTGATCGCCCTGCCACTGTTGTGGTGGCGCTACCGCCACACCGACCGCGAAGCCCTCACCGGCATCGCCCTGGCCATGGTGGTCGTCGTGCTGTTCGTTCCGGCCGCCCTGCCCTGGTACTACACCTGGCCGCTGGCGGTGGCTGCCGCCCTGATCCAGACCCGGCCCGCCATCGCCGCGGTCGCCGGATTCTCCACCTGGATCATGGTGATGTGGAAACCCGATGGGGCACACGGCATGTACTCGTGGGCACATGTCCTGCTGACCACGGCATGCGCAGTGGTGGCGTGGTACTCGCTCTACCGCACACCCGAGACGACGCCCGAGGCGCAGGGCCAGCCGTCAGTAACCTAGCGCCTGCGCGCGGCGCAGGACCTCGCGTGCCTGGTGGGAATGCAGCGCGTCGACCGGGCGGGCATTGGACACCTGCTCGGTGCGGCCGTCGGCGGTGATCGTCAGCGACTCGTCCGGGGTGAACAACCAGCGCACGATCTCGGTGTCGCGGTAGCCGCCATCGCGCAGCACGACCAGCAGACCGGGCAGGTGCTTGACCACGTGACCGTCGCCGTCGAAGAAGATCTTCGGCACCACCAGGGCGCGGTTGCGGCGCACGGCGATCAGCTGCCCGTCACGCAACTGTTGGTGCACCTTGGTGACCGGGATGCCGAGCAAATCCGACACTGTGGGTAGGTCATACACGGCCTCGTCGGGGGCCAGAACGTCATCGGCCGCTGGAATGCTGCTCACCGCATCGATTCTAGGACCTCGTCCGAAACTCGTAACATGTGTCCGGTGGGGCAGCAATCGGATCCACTCGTCGGCACGATGCTCGACGGGCGTTATCGCGTGGACACGCCCATCGCCACCGGCGGCATGTCCACGGTCTACCGCGGCCTTGACGTCCGCCTGGACCGTCCTGTGGCCCTGAAGGTGATGGACTCCCGCTACAGCGGCGACAGCCATTTCCTGACCAGGTTCGGCCGTGAGGCCAAGGCCGTGGCCCGGCTGAAGGATCCCGGGTTGGTCGCGGTGTACGACCAGGGCGGCGGAGGCTCAGGAAAAGGCCCAGACGGGCAGCCACCCTTCCTGGTGATGGAACTGGTCGAGGGCGGAACGCTGCGCGAACTACTGGCCGAACGTGGTCCGATGCCGCCGCATGCGGTCGCCGCGGTGCTGGAGCCGGTGCTCGGCGGGCTGGCGGTGGCACACCGCGCCGGACTCGTACACCGCGACATCAAGCCCGAGAACGTGCTGATCTCCGACGACGGCGAGGTCAAGATCGCCGACTTCGGTCTGGTACGTGCCGTGGCCGAGGCCAAGATCACATCGACCAGCGTGATCCTGGGCACCGCGGCCTACCTGTCCCCCGAGCAGGTCAGCACCGGTGACGCCGACCCGCGCAGCGATGTGTACGCGGTCGGCATCCTCACCTACGAACTTCTCACCGGCGTCACACCGTTCACCGGAGACTCCGCACTCACGGTCGCCTACCAGCGGATGGACAATGACGTGCCCGCACCCAGCGCGGTAATCGCAGGGGTACCAACACAATTCGACCAGTTCGTGCGCCGGGCCACCGCCCGCGACGCCGCGCAGCGATTCGCCGACGCCGATGACATGCGGGCCGAACTCCACGCGATCGTCGACGACCTCCGCCTGCCGGCGTTCCGGGTGCCCGCTCCGCAGCAGTCAGCACAGCACCTGGCCGCGACCCGCGTCCATGATCTCGCCGAGCCCGACGATCCCCGCGTCGGGGCCACCACCGTCGTGACAGCCGCACCGCCGCCCCCGCCCCCGGCACCCGCGCCGCGCCAGCCCACCCGCGAGATCACCCGGGACCGACATGACTGGGCGCCGATCCCGGCTGATCCCGACACCAGTGAATACTCTTTCGGCGCAGGACAATTCGCCGGTATCGAGATGAGTGAGTTCTACTGGGCCCGCCACCGCGCCAAACGGGTACTCGCGTTCTGGTTGATCGCGATCATCACGCTGACCGGCCTTGTCGCCGCCGCGGCCTGGACGATCGGCAGCAACGTCGGCGCTTTGCTCTAGCTGCGCAGCATCTCGGCGACGAGGAACGCCAACTCCAGGCTCTGCTGGGTGTTGAGCCGTGGATCGCAGGCGGTCTCGTAGCGGCCGGACAGGTCCGAATCCGAGATGTCCTGTGCCCCACCGAGACATTCGGTCACGTTCTCGCCGGTGATCTCGACATGGATGCCACCGGGGTGGGTGCCCAGAGCGTTGTGCACCTCGAAGAACCCCTGCACCTCGTCGACGATGCGGTCGAAGTGCCGGGTCTTGTAGCCCGTCGACGACTCGTGGGTGTTGCCGTGCATCGGGTCGCACTGCCAGATCACCTTGTGGCCGGTGGCCTCGACCTTCTGGATGATCGCAGGCAGCAGATCGCGCACCTTGTTGTTGCCCATCCGCGTCACCAGGGTCAGCCGGCCGGGCTCGTTGTTCGGGTCCAGCCGCTCGACATATTCGACCGCCTGCTCCGGGGTCGTGGTCGGCCCCAGCTTGATCCCGATCGGGTTGGCGATCACCTCGGCCAGCGCGACGTGGGCACCGTCGAGCTGACGCGTGCGCTCACCGATCCACAGGTAGTGCGCGGACTGGTCGTACAGCTTGGGTGGTCCGTCCGGGTTCTCCGCCGGGTCGGACAGGCGCAGCATCGCGCGTTCATAGTCGATGACCAGCGCTTCGTGGCTGGCGAAGATATCGGCGGTCTGCAGATTGCGGTCGGCCACCCCGCAGGCGGACATGAACTTCAGGCCGCGGTCGATCTCCCCGGCCAACGCCTCGTAGCGGGCCCCGGCGGGCGAGGTCCGGACGAACTCGCGGTTCCAGTCGTGCACCAGGTGCAACGACGCCAGCCCGGACGAGGTCAGCGCGCGCACCAGGTTCATGGCGGCGCTGGCATTCGCGTAGGCCCGCACCAGCCGCGACGGGTCATGGTCGCGCACAGCAGCATCCGGGGCGAACCCGTTGATCATGTCACCGCGGTAGGACTTCAGGCCCAGCGAATCCAGATCGGCCGACCGCGGCTTCGCGTACTGGCCCGCGATCCGGGCCACCTTGACCACCGGCATGCTCGCGCCGTAGGTCAGCACGACCGCCATCTGCAGCAGGGTGCGGATGTTGGCCCGGATGTGCGGCTCGGTGTTGTCGACGAACGTCTCGGCGCAGTCGCCACCCTGCAGCAGGAACGCCTCGCCCCGCGCGACGTCGGCCAGCAGGCTCTTGAGCTTCTCGATCTCCGACGGCACGGTGACCGGCGGCACGCTCTCCAGCACGGTGCGCATGGCTTTCGCCTCGTCCGCGTCCCAGCTGGGCTGCTGCACGGCCGGCTTGGCCAGCGCTGACTCGAGCCGCTGACGCAGCTCGTCGCTCAGCGGAGGGAGCGGCGGCAGCTCGTCGATGGGGATGTCAACGGTCCAGTTCACCCATTCATGGTAGCCGCCGGTGAACGGCCGTTTTCGCCGGTTGCGTGGTGTCGGATTCCCGCGCCTGCGCCGGCCCAAGGCCCGTCATCAGCTGGAACCGGTGCAGGTTGTGCCGTGCGTCGACCAGCGCGTCATGCGCTTCGGTCGGCCGCGGTGGCATCCGCGGTGATCCGCGGTCCTCCCAGAACTGCCGCAGCTCGCGGGTGAATCGCGGCATCGCCGGAGGCAGATCGGTCATCGGGCCCCACAGCTGGCAGAGCACGACGTGGTCATAGGCACCCACCCAGGCCCACAACTCGATCGGCTCGTCACCGTCGATGTCGAAGAAATCCTCCAGTTCCGACCGGATCTGCCGCCGCGACCGCCAGAGTTGCGAGGACGGGGACGGCAGCTTGGGCAGCACGTGCTTGCGTACCCACCGACCCGCGCGGTCCGGATTGAACTCGGTCGAGATCGCGTAGTACTCGCGTCCGTCCTCGGCGGCCACGCCGATCGAGATCAACTCGATGGTGCGACCGTCGTCGATGAACTCGGTGTCGTAGAAATAGCGCATCAGGCGATCTGCTCCGTCTTCGTGTCCGGCACTGTGACCGGGGCGGGGGCCGCGTGGATCTCCCGATCGAGCTCCGCGTCGACGGCGGCGTCGTCGGGGAACTTCGGCATGCCGGTGATCGCGTCCTGCAACCACAGTTTGGCCTGCACCACGGGCCGGCGCAGCCAGCGCTCCCGTTCCAACGCGCGGTGCATCTTGCGGGGACGACTGGTGTAGCGCCAGCGTGCCCACGGTGCGTGCGGCCGCGACAGCCGAACCGCCCCGACGAACAACAACGGGGTTATGAACATGCCCACCAATCCAGTCCACACCTTGCCTTTGAGCAGGACCACCACCGCCAGCAGCAGGGTCAGTACCGCCACCATGACCACGAGTACGCGGATGGCCAACGACTGGTCCTCGCGCCAGATACCGATATCAAAGAATGACAGCGGGTTGAAACCCAGGATCAACAGCCCCGCGACCGCCACGGCCGCGAACACCGCGTCCACCGAGGTGCGGCCGTCCTCGGCCCAGTACACATCCGAAAGGTGCAGGATCAGCGCGAACTCGTCGAGCACCAGGGCCGCACCGATGCCGAAGAACACCGCGGCAACGGTGAACTCCGCTACACCGCCGTTGACTGCCAACGTCACCATCGTCACGCCCGACACCATCACGAGCACGACCCCGATCACCATGTGGTGAATGTGCACGGAACCGTGTCCCATGTTGCGGGGCTGCCACCACTTGGGCGGGCGTTCGCTGTCGGCATTCCGGCGGATGTAACGCACCACGATGCGGGTCACGAAGAACGTGAGAATGAACGCCACCAGGCAGCACAGCAAAGGCAGACGATCCTGGGTGAGGAAATCGAGATGAACGGTCGCGTGCACGCACAGAGAACTTACGCCGACCGGCGCGCGGCGCGAGAGCGGATGCGCCGTCGGCGGGTTACCCCCGATAGTCTGTTGAGAACATGAGTAAGCGGCAGTCGCCCGGCGGAGTTGGTTGGGCACCGACGATCGGGTGGCGGCTTTTTCAGTTGCTCACAGTGGCCGGGTTGATCCTGGTCGGCTGGCGGCTGCTGGGCCACGTGCCCTATCGCATCGACATCGACGTGTACCGGATGGGCGGACGGGCCTGGTTGGACAACCAACCGCTGTACGCCGACGGCGCCATCTTCCACACCCAGGGCGGCCTCGACCTCCCGTTCACGTATCCGCCGCTCGCGGCGATCATGTTCGCGCCGTTCGCCTGGCTCTCTCTGCCTGCGGCCAGTGTGGCGATCACCGCCACCACTCTGGTGCTCCTGATCGTCTCGCTGGTCATCGTGCTCACCCGGCTGAACGTCTGGCCGGAGACCACGATCACCTCGGAGCCGGTCTGGCTGCGCCGCTGCTGGCTGGCGACCGCGCTGGTGGTGCCTGCGGTCTTCTGGCTGGAGCCGATCCGGTCGAACTTCGAGTTCGGCCAGATCAACGTGGTGCTGATGACGCTGGTGGTCGCCGATTGCGTACCGCGCCGGACGCCGTGGCCACGCGGTGTGCTGCTGGGCCTGGCGATCGCCCTCAAGCTGACTCCCGCGGTCTTCCTTCTGTATTTCCTGCTGCGCCGCGACGTCCGCACCCTGCTACGGACCGCCGCGGCCGCAGTGGTGGCGACGATCGCCGGATTCGTGCTGGCCTGGACGGATTCGATCGAGTACTGGACCAAGACGGTGCGCAACACCGACCGGATCGGTACGGCCACGCTCAACACCAACCAGAACATCGCGGGCACGCTGGCCCGGCTCGGCCTGTCCGAGGGGCCGCGGTTCCTGTTGTGGGTGGCCCTCTGCTTCGCGGTGCTGGCCCTCACGGTTTGGGCAGCCCGGCGGGCCCTGCGCTCCGGCACCGATGAGGCCCCTGTGGTCGCACTGATCTGTGTGGCGATGTTCGGCCTGGTGGTGTCACCGGTGTCGTGGTCACATCACTGGGTCTGGACCCTGCCGACCCTGGTGGTGACCGGTGTGCTCGCCTACCGGATGCGCAAGATCCCCCTGGCCGCGCTGTCGCTGGCCCTGGTGACCCTGATCGGACTCGCCCTGATGGTGTGGACGCCCATCGCATTGTTGACGCCCCACCACGAGACCGCCGCGTCGCTGATGCGGCAGCTGGCCGGTGACGCCTACCTGTGGTGGGCACTCGCAGTCATCGCGGTCATCGGCTTCGCGTGCGCCGCCCGGGCGGGTCAGACCACCGCTGAGCCCGCCGCCCCACTGGTCCGGTTGACCGGCGGCGAAACGTCCTAGCCCGCTGCGGCGTGCGGCAGCCGGGACGCGGGCTTGCTCGCGTCGACCGGCTGGCCGTTGGTCTGCTGCGCGCTCTCCTTGATGGCGGCGGCATAGATGTCGACGTACTCCTGACCGGACAGGTCCATCAGGTCGTACATCACCTCGTCGATCACCGCGCGCTCGATGAAGCGGTTACCGGCCAGACCGTCGAACCGGCTGAAGTCCATGGGCTTGCCGAACCTGACCTCGACCCGGCCGAACCGCAGCCCCTTCGACCCCGGCGGGTTGACCACATCGGTGCCGACCATGGCCACCGGGATCACCGGCACACCGGTCTCCAGGGCCAACCTGGCCAACCCGGTCTTGCCCTTGTAGAGGCGGCCGTCCGGGGATCGGGTGCCCTCGGGATACATACCGAGCAGCTTGCCCTCACCCAGGATGCGCTTGGCGGTGGTCAGAGCGGCCTGCGCCGAATCCGCATCGGTGCGGTCGATCGGCACCTGTCCGACGACGGTGTAGAACCAGGCCAGGAACCGGCCCTTGATCCCGGTACCGGTGAAGTATTCCTGTTTGGCCAGGAACGTGATTCGACGGCTGACCGCCAGCGGCAGGTAGAAGCTGTCCATCACCGCCAGGTGATTACTGGCCAGGATGGCCGGACCGTCGGTCGGAAGATGTTCCAGCCCAGTGATTTTGGGCCGGCCGAGGACGGCCAGCAAGGGGCCCAACAGGACGTACTTGAACAGCCAATACCACATGGACCCTCCACCTTGTGCGCACCGCGCAATGCTCTGCGACAACTGTACCCAGGCCATGTTGTGGCTACCACAGCAAGCCCTGGATGCCTGCTGAGTCTCAGCAATGCCTCAGTCTTCGACCGTGACCGGGATGTGCTGGTAGCGCCCCGGAGGCGGCGGGGGCGGGTAATCGTCGGGCGGCGGTGCATCCGGTCCCCCGTCCGGCGTCGGGCTACCTCCGCCGGGACCGCTATCCCCACCACCGCCGAACCCATCGGCCCCCTCATCGAGGATCGCGCGAATCACCGTCAGCAGGGCCACACTGTGCTCGGCGATCACCGACAACAGCGGATGCTGCTCACCGTTGACGACCGCGGCCAACGCACACACCGGGCACCACACCTGCTGGCACTTACCCGGGCTGTCATCGGCCGACGCCGCGAAATTGGCCGCTACCAACCGCACCGCCGGATCCAGCCGGTCCAGGATTTCCTGCGCCAACTGCCGCAACTCCGAACCCAACTCGGGATGAGACCCCGTCATGCCGGCCACACCTCCGGATTCGGACGAAAACGTACCGTCAGTTCGCTACCCCGCAATTGCGCATCTGCCACGGTGCACCGACGCAGGACAGAGGCCAACCGCACCCGGCGCCGCATACCCGCGACACCGATGATCAAGTCGTCATCGACACGCCCCAGCGTGAGGCCGGCCGAATCGATCTGCGGTAACTCTAACCTCAACCGGTACACGGCTTCGAGTCCAGATCCCGACTCCCGGTCGACGACGGGCCGCAATGGGCCCGGTGGCGGCGACCCGTCACGGCGTCGCGCGCTGTCGATCAGCTCCCCCAGTGCCTTGGCGCCGATCGGCTCCCCCGGCACGTGCGGTACGAGCACCAGCTGCACATCGCCGATGGTGGCATCGAGATCGTCGAGCACCGACTGCTGCTCGGCGATCCGCTCGGTGTACCAGTCGAACGCGGGATGGGCCGGAAGGTTGTGGTACTCGAACGAATCATCCTGCACCAAAATCTGATTCACGATGATCTCGGTCACCTCGACGCCCATCAGGGCAAGCGATCCCAGCGTCCGCGAGGCTTCGGCCGCCACCACCCGTTCGGGGGTGAGCACCAGATGGGCGCTTACCCGGGACCCGTCGGTGAGCAAGGTCCCCAGCCTGCGGATGCCCGAATCCACGCGTTCGATCAGGGCGACGATGGCCGCGCTGACCGCATCCGGTGAGCCCGACAGCCTGCGGTGCCGTGGCCAGGCCCGCTCCAGATACAGGCCGAAGGTCTCGGGCAGCGTGAGCATCCGCAAGGCATCGGCGGTCGAGGCACAGTCCACCACCACGTGATCCCAGCGTCCGGAATCGGCGAGCTCCCCGACCTCGTGCAGCCCGAGCACTTCCTGGATCCCCGGAAGCGCCGAAAGTTCTTCGGGGGCAACGTCTCCCAGATCCGATTCGGGGAAGCGGGCCGCCAGCGGCCCGGCCGTCTCGACCCAGCGCGCACCGAGTAGGGCCAGCGTGTCGAGCGCGAGGGCGTCCAGCACCCCGCCCGCTTCCGTCAGTCCGGCGTCCAGATCGCTGAGCACCCGGGTGGGGGCACGTTGACCGGTTGGGGCGAGCGCGATCCCGAGAACATCGCCCGTGGAATGAGCCTGATCGGTGGACACGATCAGCACCCGCTGACCGGACGCGGCGTCACGAACCGCGGTGGCCGTCGCCAGCGTCGACTTACCTACGCCGCCCTTGCCGACGAACAGGCTGATCCTCGCAGGGGTCCGTGCGCTCCCGTCCGGCGAAGTCACTCAGCCTCTGCTCGCTTCTTCAGGTCTTTGAGCGCGGTGTCAGTCAGCCGCCGCTCAGCCTTCCGCTTGAGCAGACCGATCATCGGGATGATGAGATCGACCGACAGCTCATAGGTCACCTCGGTACCGGATCCCTTGGGCGCCAAGCGGTATGCCCCCTCCAGCGACCGCAGCAGTGAACTGGATACCAATGACCAGGTCACCGAGGTGCGATCGGCGGGCCACACGTAGGTCAGCACCATGGTGTCCTTGAGCACCGCGGCGTCGAGCACCATCCTGGCGGTCTTGGGATTGCCCTGCGCGTCGGTCTCGAGGACCTCGGCTTCCTTGTATTCGGCGACCCACTGCGGGTACGAGCCGATATCGGCGATGACATCCATCACCGTCACCGGATCAGCGTCGATATAGATGGTCTGTGTCGTCTTGTCGGCCACCGCGTCGCCCTTCTCCCCGCCCCACGGGGCTGCCGTGCTCCCCTGCCCCGCGGGGATGCCCTGGCTCTCGCCGAGAAATCTACCCTCCCGTGAACAAACGTGGTCAGGCCAGTCGGGACACCCCGACTGGGCGAGCCGACTCCAACCGCTGCTTGATCCCGAAGGACATCACCTTGCCCGCCACGCGGCGTTGGTGGTTCATTTTTGCCAGATCCATCTCGGCCAACTGTTTGGCCGTGGCGCCGGACGGTTCGGCATGCAGGAAGTAGTGCAGCACCACACCGTCCATCACCTCCTCGAGCCAGACCTCCATCGTGCCGGTCAACGCACCGGTCACGTTCCAGCGGTGGCCCTTCTCGGCGCGGTCCTCGACGACGTTGAGCACCAGGTCGGGCCACCACCGCCGCCAGCTGGCGGGATCGGCAACCGCGGCGCCGACCGCGACAGGATCGGCGCAGACGAATGTCTCGTCTGCGATCTGAATGCTGTTCATGCGGACTAGCTTCACATATGTGTGATGACCACCGCACACAGCCGGGAGAAGCAACGATGACCATCGCCCTTCGCACGGCCACCCCGCTCGTGGCCGGTGCGCCGGCCATCAGGGTGCTACCGCACCGGGCGGTGTGGCCGGATCGACGACGACAGAATCCAAACCCGTGCTCTGGGTGAGCGCCTGACGCGGACTAGGCTGACCCGCAAAGTCGGTACCACAAGCCTGGGAGGGCAAGATCGTGCGTGAGTTCAGTGTTGCCGCGTCGTTCACCGTCGACGAGCACGACAACATCGTCAGTTCGGTAGCCGCGCACGCGGCCGAGAGCCCTGACCACGTCATCTTCCGGCGCCTGGTCAACGGCACCTGGACCGACGTGACCTGCGCCGAAGCAGCCGACCAGATTCGTGCGGTCGCCCTGGGCCTGATCGCCGAGGGCATCCAGCCCGGTGACCGCGTGGCGATCCTGTCGGCCACCCGCTACGAGTGGCCGATCATCGACTTCGCGATCCTGTCGGTCGGCGCGGTGACCGTGCCGATCTACGAGACCTCCTCGGCCGAACAGGTGCGGTTTGTCCTCGACAACTCCGCGGCGCGGATCGTCTTCGCCGAGACCGACACGCACGCCGAGACCGTGGAACAGCTCCGCGGCCAGTTGCCCGAATTGCAGAAGGTGCTGCGGATCGAAGGCACCGGCACACCCGCGCTGGAGGCCATGGCCGAAGCCGGTAAAGCGGTCGACGCCGCCGAGATCGACACGCGCCTGGCCGGGATCCGTTCGGCCGACCCGGCCACCCTGATCTACACCTCCGGAACCACCGGACAGCCCAAGGGCTGCCAGCTGACCCACTCGAACCTGCTCTACGAGATCCGGGGAGCCAAGGCCTGCTTCCCCACTGAGCTGGCCGCGGGTGAACGGATGCTGGTGTTCCTGCCGCTGGCCCACGTGCTGGCCCGGGCCATCACCATCGCGGCCTTCACCAACAAGGTCACCCTCGGCTTCACCAGCGACATCAAGAGCCTGGTCCCGACCTTCGGCGTGTTCAAGCCGACCCTGGTGGTCTCGGTGCCCCGCGTGTTCGAGAAGGTCTACAACACCGCCGAGCAGAACGCCCGAAACGACGGCAAGGGCAAGATCTTCGCGATCGCCGCCGACACCGCGATCGAGTGGAGCAAGGCCCAGGACACGGGCGGCGCCGGGCTGCTGCTGCGGGCCAAGCATGCGCTGTTCGACAAGCTGGTCTACGGCAAGCTCCGGGCGGCCCTGGGCGGTGAATGCCGGGCGGCAATCTCCGGCGGCGCACCACTGGGCGCGCGGCTCGGCCACTTCTATCGCGGTGTGGGACTGAGCATCTACGAGGGCTACGGCCTCACCGAGACCAGCGCGGCGATCACCGTGAACCGGGTCAACGACCTCAAGGTCGGCTCGGTCGGCAAGCTGATGCCCGGCAACAGCATGCGCCTCGCCGAGGACGGCGAGTTGCTCGTCAAGGGCGGCGTGGTGTTCAGCGGCTACTGGGGCAATGAGACCGAGACCAACGCGGTCTTCACCGACGACTGGTTCCACACCGGCGATCTGGGCGCCATCGACGACGACGGCTTCCTGACCATCGTCGGGCGCAAGAAAGAGATCATCGTGACCGCGGGTGGCAAGAACGTCGCACCCGCACTGCTCGAGGATCGGCTGCGGGCCCACCCGTTGATCAGCCAGGCGATGGCCGTCGGCGATAAGCAGCCGTTCATCGCCGCGCTCATCACCATCGACCCCGAGGCGTTCCCGGGATGGAAGCAGCGCAACGGGAAGGACGCGGGCGCCTCGGTGGCTGATCTGGCCGACGACCCGGACCTGCTGGCCGAGATCGACCTGGCGGTCAAGGAGGCCAATCAGGCTGTGTCGCATGCTGAGTCGATCCGCAAGTTCCGGATCCTGCCCGTCGACTTCACCGAGGACACCGGTGAACTCACCCCGACGCTGAAGGTCAAGCGCAAGGTGGTGGCCGAGAAGTTCGCCACCGACATCGCGGCGCTGTACGGCTGATCCCGCGGGCTCAGCCGGAGAGCAGCCCGGTCAGCCGGGCGCCCTGAGAGCGCCACTGCCAGTTGTCGACCGCCCAGTGCCGTCCTGCCACGCCCATCGCGGCAGCGCGGCCGGCATCGGCCAGCACGTCGCCCACGGCCGTCGCGACCGCAGCCACATCGGTGCCGTCCACCACGGTGCCGGTCTGACCGTCGAGCACGGTTTCCGGTGCCCCGCCAGAGGTTCCGGCGATCACAGGTACGCCGCAGGCCGACGCCTCCAGGTAGACGATGCCCAGTCCCTCGACATCCAGGCCCGCCCCCCGGGTACGGCACGGCATGGCGAACACGTCGGCCATCGCATGGTGGGCGGGCAGTTCCGCACCCGGCACCGCACCTGTGAAGTGGACGTCGGCGGCCACATCGTGGGTGTGTGCGAGTTGTTGCAAGCTCTGCAGATACGGTCCCCCACCGACGATGACCAACGCCGCATCGGGGACGCGGCGCCGGATGGCCGGCCACGCCCGGATGAGCATGTCCTGCCCCTTGCGCGGCACCAGTCGGGACAGGCACACCACCACCGGGCGCTGCCCCAGCCCGTAGCGGGCCCGCAACTCCGCCCGGGCCACCGAGTCGGGCACGAAGCGGTCGGTGTCGACGCCGGGCGGCAGATGTTCCAGCGCCGCACGGGGACCGAACGCCGAGGCGAACCTGCCGCGGGTGTAGCGGCTGATGAACGTCACGACGTCGGCGTCGTCTCCGATGCGGCGCAGTGCGCTCCGTGCCACCGGCAGCATCGACCAGCCGACCTCGTGGCCGTGGGTGCTCGCCACCACGCGCCTGGCTCCGGCTCGCCGGGCCAGCGGGCCCAGCAGCGCCAGCGGCGCGGCCGCCCCGAACCACACCGTCTCGATGTCGTTCTCGGCGATCAACCGCTGCATGCGGGACGCCACGGTCGGCTCCGGCACCATCAGCGTGGTGGGATGCCGCACGACGCGGTACCCGGCCGCGTCGTCGAAGTCTGCGCTGCCCTTCCATTTCGGTGCATACACCGTGAGCTCGTGCGAGCCGTCGCGCACCAACTCACCGACGAACGCCTCCAGGTACGACTGGATACCGCCGCGGCGCGGCGGAAAGTCGTTGGTGACCAACAAAACCCGCGTCATCGCGGTTGACCGCTCTGGCGCGACCCGTCTGCGCTCCGTCTGCTCCCCATCGGCGACAGGCTATCCGGTCAGCCAGCGGCGCCAACCGGCAACCACGCCGTCGAGGTCGGCGCCCAGCGTCTCCCGCACTGCAGTGGCCACATCCGGATGACCGGGGCCACATGCGCGCAGGTACAGCTCACGCAGCTTCGGAACCCCGTAGGCGTCGGCAACGTAGCGGCTGAACCACCACGCCCGGTCATAGGCCAGACTGCGGGCGGCGCCGGGTGTGTCGAGATCCGCATCGGTGGGCAGCTGGGCCAGCTCCGCCGCCTGCGCCGGTGCCGCGGTGGGCGGCCGACCGACATAGTCGGCCACGCCCTCGGTCAGCCAACGCGGTGCATCGGCCGCGGTCGCCGACCGGGCCGCGTAATGGAACAGCTCGTGGCGCAGCACGATTCGTAACGCGGCAGGACTCATGTCGGCGGCGCCCGGAGCGAACATGATCCGCGCCGCGGTGGTGGTCGCGGCAATGTCGGGGGCTCCGCCGGCCAGTACCCGGAACTGCTGATCGGACCCCGCGACCGCGATCTCGATGTCTCTCGGCCAGTCGGGACCCCAGAATGCGGTCACCGTGGCGGCCGCCGCACCGAGTTCGGATCCCAGGCGGCCCAACAGGGCCTGCGACTGCGATCCACCCAGGGCCAGCAGCCGGGCGGTGCGCCCGTCCGGCAACACCATCGTGGTGACGGGTTCGGGTTTGCGCAGCGTCGAGGCGACGGTGGTGCCGGACGACGCATCCGGAGGTGGGGTCGGCGGCGACTTCCACAACAGGGCCGCCGCCAGAATCAGTTCGACCAGCAAGACCGCTGTCAGCAGCCGCCGGCCGGCGGTCAGCGTGAAACTGGCCGCCCTATCGGGACGCTCAGTACCGACGGACGTTGTAGATCGGCGCATTGTTGACCGGGGCGACCCGAACCGGGGTGCCGTAGGTCGACGCGTGCACCATCATTCCGTCACCGATATAGATGCCCACATGGGAGGCGTCGGAGTAGTAGGTCACCAGATCACCCGGTTGCATCGAATCCGACGAGACCGGCTGACCACCGCGGGCCAGCGCCTGGCTCGAATGCGGCAGCGAGATGCCCGCCTGCTGGAACGCCCACATCACCAGGCCCGAGCAGTCGAAGGAGCTGGGGCCTGCCGCTCCCCAGGAGTAGGGCGAGCCGATGCGGCTCAGCGCCGCCTGGATGACAGCGCCGGAGTGGCCGCTGCCCCCACCCGCGAGGGCGCCTTCCGGCGGGGCGACATCACCGGGCGGAATCCCGTTCGGCGGGTCGGCCAATACGGCGGGATCCTGCGGCGGCAACGCCTCGGGCGCAGGCACCGGCGGCGTCGGCGGCAGGGCCGTCATCGCTTCCCGCTGGGCCGGGCTCAGGGCCTGGTACTGCGACTTGACGACCGCAATCTGCACCTGAAGCTGACTTTGCTTGGATTGCAAATCGGCGCGCACCGCGGCGGCCTGCTCGGCGGCGGTCTTGGCTTCGGCGGCCGATTTCGCCGACTCCTGCTCAGCCCGAGCGGCCTTCTCGCCCACCGAGCGGAAGCTCTTCATCTGTGCCGACATCTCGGTCGCCATCACCCGCTGCACCGCGAGTTGTTCGATCAACTGCTGCGGCGAGCTGGCCGTCAGGATCGCGTCGACACCGGAGGTGCGGCCCCCCATGTACTGGGCCGCAGCTACCTTGTTGACCGAAGTCTGAAAGATTGCCAGCTGCGACTTGGCCTGATCGATCGCCGCGGTGTCGTCGGCATGCTTCTTTTCCGCAGTCTCCTGTGCGACAAGCTTATTGTTCAGGTCGAGCTGCGCGGAGTGCATCGCCTCGGTGGTCTGCTCAGCCTGACGGGACAGCTCATTGAGCTTTGCCAGGGCATCATCACCGGGATCGGCGTGCGAACTCGTAGCCAGGAGTCCGGATATCAAGGTCAAGCCCGCTATTGCACCTGCAATGGGTCGCTTGACACGACTTGTGGGCCGGTGCGCGCGGTCGTGCCTCAAGTATTCGTCCTCACAACTGGCGATGGCGAGCCGCCTCGAACTGCTCTTAGGTCTCAGATAGGTTACGAAACGGCATCGGGCTTGTCCAACGGAAGCTGCAAATTTAACAGCCGTCCCTGAATATTTTCCTGTGCACGAACCGCTGCGTGTCGTCAGGCGACTCCCGATCTACCGTCCCGGTGAATCGGAACGAGTCGCAGCCGCGGCGCAAGGCCCACGTCAGCGAGCACTTCCAATGCCTGACGCTCGTCATCCAGCAAAGTTTCGGGAACCCCGAGCAACACACTCACTACGCAGTCCTGACATCCGGGCCCACGTACCGCGCAATCGTCGCAGTCGATGGTCACGCTGCCGGTGTCCGGCTGGTCGGGGCAAGGCTCGTCGGCCCAGGACCAGGTGTCCTGCCGCACTCCGCTCATCTTGACCGTCCTCTCGATCGGTGTTGCGCGCACCGTAACGCCGGGCACCGACAAGGAGCGCAGCGGATTGGAGCGACGACCCGACAAGGAGCGCAGTGGATTGGAGCGACGACCCGACAAACCCGGGCGCAGCGGCGGCGAGCTTGCCTGATGTTGTCAGTGGCAGTGCCTACCGTCATCACCATGGGCCAGCGCAACATCCCCGACGCCGGGCAGCTGGCCTTGAGCTTGGGCACAGGCGTCGACCCCGATGTCGCCCTCTCCCTCGCCGAGACCACCTTCGTCGTGGTGGACCTGGAGACCACCGGGGGGCGAGCCACCGCGAAGGCACCCGGCGACGGTTACGACGCCATCACCGAGATCGGTGCGGTGAAGATCCGTGGCGGCGAAGTGCTCGGCGAATTGGCCACCCTCGTCGATCCGGGCCGCGCCATCCCACCGCAGATCGTCGAGCTCACCGGGATCACCACGGCGATGGTGCGCGACGCGCCGCGTATCGAGTCGGTGCTGCCGGCATTCCTGGAGTTCTGTCGGGGCGCGGTGCTCGTCGCCCACAACGCCGGGTTCGACATCGGCTTCCTGCGCGCGGCCGCTCAGCGGGCGGAGCTCGGCTGGCCGCGGCCCCCGGTGCTGTGCACGGTGAAACTCGCGCGCCGCGTACTGACCCGGGACGAGGCGCCCAGCGTGAAGCTGTCGGCACTGGCCCGGCTGTTCGGTGCGTCCACCACGCCCACCCACCGTGCCCTCGACGACGCCCGCGCCACGGTCGACGTCCTACACGGACTGATCGAGCGAGTCGGCAACCAGGGCATCCACACCTTCGCCGACCTCAAGAACTACCTGCCCGACGTCACGCCCGCCCAGCGCCGCAACCGCTCACTGGCCGACCGGCTGCCCAACAGCCCTGGCGTCTACCTGTTCCGCGGCCCCTCTGACGAAGTGCTCTATGTGGGCACCGCGGTCGATCTGCGGCGGCGGGTCCGGCAGTACTTCACCGGCGCAGATCCGCGGGCCCGGATGAAGGAGATGGCCTCGCTGGCGCGGGTTGTCGACCATGTCGAATGCGCCCACGATCTGGAGGCCGGGGTGCGCGAGCTGCGACTGCTCGCGGCCCACGCACCGCCGTACAACCGGCGTTCCAAGTTCCCGCAACGATGGTGGTGGGTGGCCCTGACCGAGGAGGCCTTCCCGAGGTTGTCGGCGGTGCGAAACCCCGGGCGCCGCACCGCTTTCGGGCCGTTCTCGGCCCGGTCCGACGCCGTGCAGTCGGCAATCCTGCTGGCCCGGTTCACCGGGGTGCGCACCTGCACGGCCCGCTTCGGCGCGGCGGCGACCCACCACTGCCCCGAAGTCGAACTCTCACCGTGCCCGGCCCCCCAAGACGTCGATGCCGGGCAGTACGCGGCCGCGGTCCAACGTGCCACCGCGCTGATCAACGGCACCGACCACACCGCGCTGGCGGCGACACTGGCCCACATCGGAGAACTTGCCGCGGCCCGCCGGTACGAGACCGCCGCCCGGTTGCGCGATCACACCGCGGTGGCCATCGAGGCGCTGTGGCGGGGCCAGCGGTTACGCGCCCTGGCCGATCTGCCCGAACTCGTGGCCGCACGCGGCGACGGTAACGGCGGCTGGCATTTCGCGGTGGTCCGCTACGGCCAGTTGGCCGGGGCAGGCACCGCCCGGCGCGGCGTGCCGCCGATGCCGGTGGTCGAGGCGATCTGCGCGGCCGCGCAGGTAATCCTGCCCACCGCAACACCATTGGGCGGCGCACTGGTGGAGGAGACCGCGCTCATCGCCCGCTGGCTGGCAGCACCCGGAGTGCGCATCGTGCGCGCCGACGGCGGATACACGACACCGATCGGGGCGGCAGGCCGCTACGCACAGTGGGCGGCCACGGCCCGCTCGGCCCGATTGGCCGCGGCCCAGCAGCAGAACTCAGAACTGCAGGCTGAACCGCACCCAACGCGCGAGCAGTTGTTCGGCCGCACCAGAGTCGATGGCCTCGGTGGCCCGCGCCAGACCGGCCTCCCACGCCGGCACCCACTTGGCGTCGCTGGCTAGACCGGCATGGGCCACCATCGCGCCTGCCGCGTTGAGCACCACCGCGTCCCGCACCGGCCCCTTGGCCCCGCCCAGCACGGCGCGCGCCGATGCCGCGTTGGCCGTGGCGTCACCGCCGACCAACTCACTGATGTCGGCACGCTTGAAGCCGAAGGCTGCGGGGTCGAACTTCAACCGGTCCACCGTGCCGGCCTGCACTCGCCAGATGGTGCTGGTGGTCGTGGTGGTGAGTTCGTCGAGTCCGTCGTCGCCGTGCACGACCAACACGCTGGAACCGCGGGCGGCGTACACCCCGGCCATCACCTCGGCCAGGTCGTCGAACGCACAGCCGATCAGGCCGGCCCGGGGTGCGGCCGGATTGGTCAGCGGTCCAAGCAGATTGAAGACCGTGGGAACCCCGATCTCCCGACGCACCACCGAGGCGTGCCGGTACGACGGGTGGAACTGCGGAGCGAAGGCGAACCCGATGCCGACCTCGGCGACACTGCGGGCCACCTCGTCGGGACCCAGGTCGATCCGCACCCCGAGCGCCTCCAGGGTGTCCGCACCGCCCGACAGCGACGACGCCGCGCGGTTGCCGTGCTTGATCACCGGGACTCCGCAGGCCGCCACCACGATGGCCGCCATGGTCGACAGGTTCACCGTGTTGGCCCCGTCGCCGCCGGTACCGACGATGTCGACGGTCTCGTGACCGATCTGATCGGTGGGCACCCGGCGGGCGTGCGACAGCATGATGTCGGCCAGCTCCCCGACTTCGGTCGAGGTCGGCCGTTTCATCTTCATCGCCACCGCGAAGCCGGCGATCTGAGCCGGGGTCGCCACGCCGGTCATGATCTGGTCCATGGCCCATCCCGCGTAGCCGTTGGGCAGGCTCTGCTCAGTGGTCAGGCGCCCGAGAATGAGCGGCCACGACGGCGCCGCCACCGAGGCGGACGCGGATGAGAACTGAGAAGAAGATGCAGGAGCCACCGCCGAATGTTATCGCTGCGCGGCCATGACACCGGCGCCCCGGCGCCGTGCAGCCGACCCGAGGGCGACGCGTTTGAAGATCAATTGCTCGACCCGGGTGGAGTTCGACAACTACAAAGCGTCATACTTGCGGATGTGACGAGCGCTGTAGGTACCTCGGGAACGGCAATCACGTCGCGCGTTCATTCGCTGAACAGACCAAATATGGTCAGTGTCGGCACCATCGTGTGGCTTTCCAGTGAACTCATGTTCTTTGCTGGACTCTTCGCGATGTATTTCACCGCGCGCGCGCAAGCCGGTGGCAACTGGCCGCCCGAGCCGACCGAACTCAATTTGGCCCTTGCTGTTCCGGTGACGCTGGTTCTGATCGCGTCATCCTTCACCTGCCAGATGGGCGTGTTCGCCGCCGAGCGCGGCGACGTGTTCGGCCTGCGCCGGTGGTATGTGATCACGTTCCTGATGGGCCTGTTCTTCGTAATGGGCCAGGGGTACGAGTACATCCACCTGGTGAAGGAGGGCACCACCATCCCGGGCAGTGCCTACGGATCGGTCTTCTATCTGACGACCGGTTTCCACGGCCTGCACGTGATCGGCGGACTAGTTGCGTTCATCTTGCTGCTGGCCCGCACCAAGATGAGTAAGTTCACGCCCGCGCAGGCCACCGCAGCGATCGTCGTCTCGTACTACTGGCACTTCGTCGACATCGTCTGGATTGCGCTGTTCGCCACCATCTACTTTGTCCGATGATCGGCTGGCCGATGATCGACTCGATGAGAAGGGGTTCGATGACCAGCAAGTCGCGCCGACGACTGCGCCGACGACTGTCAGCAGGTCTCCTGCTGTTGGTCGGCCTGTCAGTCGCAGGTGGTGTTGCGGCCACGCTGACACCCACACCGCAGGTCGCAGTCGCCGACGAATCTCAGTCGGCACTGCTGCGCACGGGTAAGCAACTGTTCGAGACGTCGTGCGTGTCATGCCACGGCGCCAACCTGCAGGGTGTGCCCGACCGCGGGCCCAGCCTGATCGGCACCGGCGAGGCCGCGGTGTACTTCCAGGTCTCGACCGGTCGCATGCCCGCGATGCGCGGTGAGGCCCAGGCACCGTCCAAGCCCGAGCACTTCGACGAGAACCAGATCGACGCGCTCGGCGCGTTCGTTCAGGCCAACGGCGGCGGCCCGACGGTGATCCGCGACGAGAACGGCGCCATTGCCCAGGAGTCGCTGATCGGGTCCGACGTGGCCCGCGGCGCCGACCTGTTCCGGCTGAACTGCGCGTCCTGCCACAACTTCACCGGCAAGGGCGGCGCCCTGTCCTCCGGTAAGTACGCGCCGGACCTCGGTGACACCAAGCCGGCCCAGATCTACACCGCGATGCAGACGGGCCCGCAGAACATGCCCAAGTTCTCGGACCGTCAGCTGTCGCCG
Organism: Mycobacterium sp. IDUB_17; assembly: GCF_055419465.1. NCBI lineage: Bacteria > Bacillati > Actinomycetota > Actinomycetes > Mycobacteriales > Mycobacteriaceae > Mycobacterium > Mycobacterium sp. IDUB_17. Next base: position 290,070 of record NZ_JBVAXS010000006.1, read on the forward strand.
GAAGAGAAGCGCGACATCGTCGCCTACGTCCGCGAGTCGGCTGAGACTCCCAGCTACGGCGGCTACGGGCTCGGCGGCTTCGGCCCCGCTCCCGAGGGCATGGCGATGTGGATAATCGGAATGGTCGCCGCTATCGGCGTGGCAATGTGGATCGGGGCACGAGCATGACCGACAACGCACCGAAGATTCCCAGCGATGACGAGCTGGCTTCGATGTCGCGTGAGGACCTCGTTGAGCTCGGCGGCAAGATCGACGGCGTCGAGACCATCTTCAAGGAGCCGCGCTGGCCGGTCCCCGGCACCAAGGCCGAGAAGCGCACCGAGCGGCTGGTCGCGTACTGGCTCCTCCTTGGCGGGCTCTCGGGCCTGGCGCTGCTGCTGGTCTTCCTGTTCTGGCCGTGGGAGTACCAGCCCTTCGGTTCGGAGGGCGAGTTCCTCTACTCGCTGGCCACCCCGCTGTACGGCCTCACCTTCGGCCTGTCGATCCTGGCGATCGGCATCGGCGCGGTGCTGTTCCAGAAGAAGTTCATCCCCGAGGAGATCTCGGTCCAGGACCGCCATGACGGGCGCTCCCCCGAGCTGCACCGCAAGACCATCGCAGCCAACCTGACCGACGCTCTCGAAGGCTCGACCGTCAAGCGCCGCAAGCTGATCGGCTTGTCGCTGGGCATCGGCCTCGGCGCCTTCGGGGCCGGCACCCTGGTGGCCTTCATCGGCGGGTTGATCAAGAACCCGTGGAAGCCCGTGGTGCCCACCGCCGACGGCAAGAAGGCCGTGTTGTGGACCTCGGGGTGGACGCCCCGGTTCCACGGCGAGACCATCTACCTGGCCCGCGCGACGGGTCGGCCCGGCTCATCTCCGTTCGTGAAGATGCGGCCCGAGGATCTCGACGCCGGTGGCATGGAAACCGTCTTCCCCTGGCGGGAGTCGGACGGCGACGGCACCACCGTCGAGTCCGAGCATCACCTGACCACGATCTCGATGGGTGTCCGCAACCCGGTCATGTTGATCCGCATCAAGCCGGCCGACATGCCCCGCGTGGTCAAGCGGAAGGGCCAGGAGAGCTTCAACTTTGGTGAGCTGTTCGCCTACACCAAGGTCTGCTCGCACCTGGGCTGCCCCTCGTCGCTGTACGAGCAGCAGACCTACCGCATCCTTTGCCCGTGCCACCAGTCGCAGTTCGACGCGTTGCACTTCGCAAAGCCCATATTCGGTCCGGCTGCGCGCGCGTTGGCGCAGCTGCCCATCACCATCGACAAAGACGGCTACCTGGTCGCCAACGGCGACTTCGTAGAGCCCGTCGGACCGGCATTCTGGGAGCGCAAATCATGAGCCCTGACCTTGCCAAGATCGCAGCGGCACAAGGCGATGCGATCGATTCCCGTTACCACCCCTCGGCCGCGGTACGCCGCCAGCTGAACAAGGTGTTCCCCACCCACTGGTCCTTCCTGCTGGGTGAGATCGCGCTGTACAGCTTCATCGTGCTGCTGATCACCGGTGTCTGGTTGACGTTGTTCTTCGATCCGTCGATGGCACACGTCACCTACGACGGTGTGTACCAACCGCTTCGGGGCGTTCAGATGTCGCGGGCCTACGAGTCCGCGCTGCAGATCAGCTTCGAGGTGCGCGGCGGGTTGTTCGTCCGCCAGATCCACCACTGGGCCGCACTGATGTTCGCCGCGTCGATCATGGTGCACATGGCGCGCATCTTCTTCACCGGTGCGTTCCGCCGCCCGCGTGAGGCCAACTGGGTGATCGGCTCGCTGCTGCTCATCCTGGCGATGTTCGAGGGTTACTTCGGCTACTCGCTGCCCGACGACCTGCTGTCCGGCATCGGCCTGCGCGCCGCGCTGTCCTCGATCACCCTGGGCATGCCGATCATCGGAACCTGGCTGCACTGGGCGCTGTTCGGTGGGGACTTCCCCGGCGAGATCCTGATCCCGCGTCTGTACGCACTGCACATCCTGCTGATCCCGGGCATCATCCTGGCCCTCATCGGCGCACACATGGCGCTGGTGTGGTTCCAGAAGCACACCCAGTTCCCCGGCCCCGGCCGCACCGAGCACAACGTGGTCGGCGTGCGCGTCATGCCGGTGTTCGCGGTGAAGTCCGGCGCGTTCTTCGCGATGATCACCGGTGTGCTCGGCCTCATGGGCGGACTGCTGACGATCAACCCGATCTGGAATCTGGGCCCGTACAAGCCGTCTCAGATCTCGGCGGGTAGCCAGCCCGACTTCTACATGATGTGGACCGAAGGCCTGGCGCGTATCTGGCCGGCCTGGGAGTTCTACCCCTTCGGCCACACCATCCCCGCGGTGGTCTGGGTCGCGTTGATCATGGGCGGTGTCTTCGGTCTGCTGATCGCCTACCCCTTCATCGAGAGGAAGGTCACCGGCGACGACGCACACCACAACCTGTTGCAGCGTCCGCGCGACGTGCCGGTGCGTACCGCGATCGGTTCCATGGCGATCGCGTTCTACATGGTGCTGACCCTGGCCGCGATGAACGACATCATCGCGCTCAAGTTCCACATCTCGCTGAACGCGACCACGTGGATCGGCCGTATCGGCATGGTGGTGCTGCCGGGCATCGTGTACTTCATCGCTTACCGGTGGGCAATCTCGTTGCAGCGCAGCGACCGTGCGGTTCTGGAGCACGGCATCGAGACCGGCATCATCAAGCGCCTGCCGCACGGTGCCTACGTCGAGCTGCACCAGCCGCTGGGACCGGTCGACGACCATGGTCACCCGATCCCGCTGGAGTACCAGGGTGCCGCCCTGCCGAAACGGATGAACAAGCTCGGTTCGGCCGGCTCACCCGGCACCGGCAGCTTCTTGTTCGCCGATCCGGCGGTCGAGCACGACGCGCTCACCGAGGCTGCACACGCCTCCGAGCACAAGGCCCTGACCGCTCTGCGCGAACAGCAGGAGCGAAATGGCAACGGGGAGACCAACGGTCATCACTGACCACTCCCCTAGCTCGAACAATCGCCGCAACCTCTTCGAGAGGTTGCGGCGATTGTCTTTTATGCGGAGGTGCGGAGGTGCGGAGCCGGCTACGACAACGGCTACGGCCAGGTGCCCTTGGGTCCTGAACGCGGTGCAGGCCCGGCGGGTGGATAGGACGTCCTCAGCGCCGAGCCCGGAATCGGAGTGTTCTGCAGAGCACCGAGGCACAGGCCCACACGCCCTGGCAGGCAAGGGATGTTGCCCGAGCCGCCCAAACTGTTGCTCGGGCTGTTCTCCGACCAGCAGACGCCGGTGGTCGGGTCCAGGGTGCTTCCGCCCGGACAGGGAGCCGCCGTCGCCGACGGTGCTGCCCCAAGGAACGCGGAGGCCAGCATGGTGCTGCACAGAGTCGCCAACAGGAGCTCGGATGCCCTGGTTCGGATCTTCATGTCGATGGTCTCCGCTACGGGGTGATCTTGGTCTGCGCGTCGATGATCTTGGCTGCGTCGATCACCACGTCCTTCTGCCCTTCTGGGGCATCAGCGTTGAGCTGCAGCACGAACAATGCGTCGTTGCCGGGGATGACCACGGTCTTCTGGGCGATCACCCGGGCTTCGCCGTCGTGGCTGTAGGTGCCGGCTGACCGGATCGCCTCGAAGCCACCCAACGTGGACTTCTCAGGATCCATGACCGACTTGTAGTCCGGCAGGTTCTGCGTCATCCCGGGGGCGTACTCCAGGACCTCGGCCGCGTCCACGTCGCCGGTCAGCTTCGATGCGATGGCGATGATGGCAGGTGGATCGGCCGGATCCGCCGGTTTGTCGTAGACGATGGCACCGTAGGCCCAGGCGGGCGTCTTGTCCCCCGCGCTACTCCAGTCCGGCGGGAACGGGAAGTCGAAATCCGGTGTGCCGGGGTCGTTGGGCTTGAACGGCGTCTCGGCGATCTTGTTCTCGGTGATGTAGTCGTTGATCGTCTTCTGTGGACCGGTGATGTTCGGCCGCTCCGCCGCGGCGCTCGTGGTTGTCGCGGCGGAGGTCGTCGACTCGGTCTTGGTCTCGGTCCCACAACCGACGAGCGAGACGCTCACTCCCACCGTCACCAAGCCCGCCAAGAGCTTTCTCATGCGCGGCCTCGCCTTCCGTGTCGTTGGCCCATGTCCGCATCTGGACATCGAGGCTACGACCGGCCGGCGCCTTTCGCGGCAAAACCCGCAATGCTGGCCGGCGTCGCGCGAGCTCAGGACGCCGACGCGCCGAGCTGACGCAGCGCCACGATCGGCAGCGCGATGATGCCCGCCGTGACGAGCCCGGCCAATCCGTAGAGGCACCAGGCCGCCACATTGCTGCCGGTGGCCATCAGATAGGTCGCCAGCCCGATGGCCGCGGTCCCCAGGCCGATGGCGCAGACGACCGCCAAGGTAAACCGCAGCCAGATCGCATCGGCGGCCGCTGCGGCCGCACCGTCGCCCGCGGTGTAGCGGCTCATCGCGACGGGCGCGGCACGGTAGCTGCCCCCGATCGGGCGCGGCGAGCGGGCCGGGGGCTGGGGCCGGCGTCCGGGCTGGCGGTTGTCAGCCTGGGCCCGGGCCCGCAGCAGCAATGGCACGGCTCCGGCGATCACCACCACGGACAGGCCGATCACGGTATAGAGCACCCATGGGGTGTCAGCACTTTCCGCGCCCTGCGGGTGACTGCGCCCCAGGTCCACCAGGGCAACGACAGCGGCGACCCCGGCACCCAGCGCGGCGAGCCACACCGCGGCGCATGCGCCCAGCAAAACCCGGTCGGTGTTGTCGAGTTCGCTGATCGGCCCGGACATCAGCAGGCAGTCTGTGCCGAGTTGTTGGCGTTCGACGACAGCACGGTTCCGTCGCTGGCCGTGATCGAGCAGTTCAGCCTGCTGACCAGGAACAGGCTGGACGCCTCGACCGATCCCACATCCGAGTTGGAGATCGGGGTCATTGTGAAGGTCCACGGGATGTACACGTTGCGCAGGGTGCGGCGGTTTCCGTTCCCGTCGACATAGGTGATCGTGATGATGTCACCCGGGGCCTTGGTACCCGTCACCGAGTAGGTGACCTGACGTGGTCCGGCGTGGGTCGTGGTGGTGGTCGGCGGTGCCGTCGTGGTGCTCGGGGCCGGCGCAGGGGCCTCGCTGGACGGCCCAGGCACGGGAGGCGGCGGCTCGGTGACCGTCACGGTCTCCGGGGGCGGCGGAGGCGGTAGTTCCTCCGACGTCGGAGGGGGCGGAGGCGGCGGCGGAGGGGTCGTCGTCGTGATCTCGTCCTGCACCGGCGGCGCCGACGTGGTGGTACTCGGCTGTGGGGTGGCCAGGTTGGTGGTGTCGTCCTCTCGGGTCACCAGCACGGCCACCGAAGCCACCAGGGCGACCGCCGCGACGATCGCCGTGATGCCGACCACCCACGGCCAGCGCGGCGGCGGGGTGGTGTCGACGAGTTCGGTCGCGGGGTCGTAGTCGTCGTAGTCGTAGAGCGCCACGTCGGCAGGCACGTACGGCCCGCTGGTGAACTGCTCCGACTCCGGCGCGGAGTACGCCTGCGAGTAGAAATCCGTCTCGTCGCCATCCGCATCGGCACCGGCGACCTGAGTCGGCTCCTCGGGTGCAGAGTGTTTTCCGGGTTGATCCGGCAAATCAGAACCGGAGGCACCCGGTTCCGGGGGATTCGGCCCGCTCATCTACGCCTATCCTTCTCGACAACTTCACTGCCACGCGGAACGAACGAAACCGTTCGCTGGTGACAGTGCCCCGGCAACATTACCGAACGAGGTGAAGCCGGCGAGTCCGGCGCTGCCGGTGGCGGATGAAGTGACGGCCCGATTGTGACCTCGGTGAGGCCACAATCGGCACGTCGTCGGACGGGTCAGTGCTTCTCAGGACCCCAGTAGTACTCGAAGACCAGGCCACCGACCGCCATCAGCACGAAGCAGATACCGGCGACCATCAACCAGGGCAGCCACAGGGCGGTGCCCACAGCGGCGACGGAGAAGGACAGCGCGATCAGGATCGGCCACCAGCTGTGCGGCGAGTAGAAACCCAGTTCCCCTGCGCCATCGCTGATCTCGGCGTCTTCGTAGTCCTCGGGGCGGGTGTCGAGACGACGCGCCACGAAGCGGAAGAACGTACCGGTGATCAAGGTCAGGCCGGTGGTGAGCGTGAGCGCGGTGGTACCGGCCCACTCGACACCACCGGTGGCGAACATCGCCGTCAAAACGCCGTAGACCACCGCCGACAAGGCGAAGAACGCCGTGAGGATCTCGAACAGTCGAGCTTCAATATGCATTGCGTGTAGCCCCTACTTGCTCGCCTGCGGTGCCTGTTCACCGCGTCGGGTGTCGAACGGGTGCGTGGTGATGGCCACCGGATCCTGGTGGATCGCCGTCAACGCCTCGGCATTGGTCTTACCCGCGTTGCGCTGGTCGATGTAGGCCTTGAAGTCATTGGGCTCGACGACCCGGACCTCGAAGTTCATCATCGAGTGGTAGGTGCCGCACATCTCGGTGCAACGCCCCACGAACGCGCCGGTCTGCTCGATCTCGCTGACCTGGAAGATGTTGTCCGAGTGGTTGGCCGCCGGGTCGGGCATCACGTCGCGCTTGAAGAGGAACTCCGGCACCCAGAACCCGTGGATCACGTCCGCGGAGTTGAGCTGGAACTCGACGCGCTTGCCGACCGGGAGCACCAGAACCGGGATCTCGGTGGAGGTGCCCAGCGTCTCGATCTTGTCGAAGTTCAGGTAGGTGCGGTCCTCGGGGTTGAGGCCGTGCACCGCACCGACGCGCTCGTTGCCGTGCTCGTCCTTGCCCTCGGGCTTGGACGTCATCGCAGCCTTGCGCTGTTCGTCGGCACCGTCGTACTTGAATGTGCCGTCGGCGTAATTGATCTTCTGGTAGCCGAACTTCCAGTTCCACTGGAAGGCGGTCACGTCGATGACGACCTCAGGGTTGGGATCCTTGTGCAGCATCCGTTCCTGGACCACCACGGTGAAGTAGAACAGCACCGAGATGATGAGGAACGGGATGACCGTCAGCACCAGCTCCAGCGGCATGTTGTAGCCGAACTGGCGCGGCAGCTCGGTATCGCCCTTCTTCTTCCGGTGGAACGCACTCGACCAGAAGATCAGGGCCCACACGATGGCGCCCACCACGAAGGACGCAATCACGGAGCCGATCCACAGCTCTCGGTTGAGTTTGCCCTCCGGAGTGATTCCGGTCGGCCAACCGAGCGCGAGTGCGTCCTGCCAGCTGCAGCCGCTCAGCAAGAGCGCTGAGCCACCCAGGACAATTGTCAACAACGCCGCTCGGGCCACCTTCTTAAGCCCGCGAGGTGTCACGTTGGCGCCTCCTAGATCGGTATTTCGCGACCGCGACGGGTCGTTGTTTTGCGAATACTACGCAGCGTAGACCACGCCGGTCCACGGGAGCGAAGCGACTCGGGAATGGCGTCGCGACAAGAGTTGAACGACTGGGGCAACGGCCCGGGTGGTGGTCTCGTCGACCCGCCGGATCAGACATACTGGCGCGGTGTGCGGACTGCTCGCCTTGGTAACTGCCCCTTCCGAATCCACCCGGGGTGACATCTCCCCCGAGACCGGATCGCGGCTGGTCGACGCGGTGGCGAACGCTTCCCACCTGATGCGTCACCGGGGCCCCGACGAGCCCGGCACCTGGGCTGACACCGGCGACGGACACGACGGCACCGTGGTCCTCGGCTTCAACCGGCTGTCGATCATCGACATCGCGCACAGCCATCAGCCGTTGCGGTGGGGACCTGCTGATGCGCCGGACCGCTACGTGCTGGTCTTCAACGGCGAGATCTACAACTACGTCGAATTACGGGAAGTACTGCGCTCCGAACATGGTGCGGTATTTCACACCGACGGCGACGGCGAGGCCATCGTGGCGGCCTACCACTACTGGGGAACTGAGGCGCTGAATCGCCTTCGCGGCATGTTCGCGTTCGCGTTGTGGGACACCGTCGAGCGCGAATTGTTCTGCGCCAGGGACCCGTTCGGCATCAAGCCGCTGTTCATGGCCACCGGGCCGGGCGGTACCGCGTTCGGCAGCGAGAAGAAGTCCCTGCTGGACCTTGCCGATGTTCTGAAGCTCGATCTCGACCTCGACGCGCGGGCCGTGCAGCACTACACGGTGCTGCAGTACGTGCCCGAACCCGAGACGCTGCACCGCGGCATCCGCCGGCTGGAGTCGGGCAGCTACGCACGGATGAAGCCCGGCGGCCGCCCCGAGGTGACGCGCTACTTCGTTCCCAAGTTCAATGCGGTGCCGTTCGCCAAGGGTGCCGAGCAGTCCCGCTACGACGAGATCACCGCCGCCCTAGAGGATTCGGTCGCCAAGCACATGCGGGCCGATGTGACGGTCGGCGCGTTCCTGTCCGGTGGCATCGACTCGACGGCCACCGCGGCACTGGCGATGCGGCACAACCCCCGGCTGATCACCTTCACCACCGGCTTCGAGCGTGAGGGCTTCTCCGAGGTGGACGTGGCCGTCGCGTCCGCCGAAGCCATCGGCGCCCGGCACGTCACCAAGGTGGTCAGCCAGGCCGAATTCGTCGAGGCGCTCCCCGAGATCGTCTGGTACCTGGACGAGCCGGTGGCCGACCCGGCCCTGGTTCCGCTGTTCTTCATCGCCCGCGAGGCGCGCAAGCACGTCAAGGTGGTGCTGTCCGGCGAGGGAGCCGACGAGCTGTTCGGCGGCTACACCATCTACCGGGAACCGTTGTCGCTGAAGCCGTTCGACTATCTGCCACGTCCGGTGCGCAAGTCACTGCGCAAGGTGTCGAAGCCGCTGCCGGAGGGCATGCGCGGCAAGAGCCTGCTGCACCGCGGTTCGCTCACGCTCGAGGAGCGCTACTACGGCAATGCGCGCAGCTTCTCCGACGAGCAGCTGCGCGCGGTCCTGCCGGGCTTCCGGCCGGAATGGACGCACACCGACGTCACCGCCCCGTTGTACGCCGAGTCGCAGGGCTGGGATCCGGTGGCCCGCATGCAGCACATCGATCTGTTCACCTGGCTGCGCGGCGACATCCTGGTCAAAGCCGACAAGATCACCATGGCCAACTCACTGGAGCTGCGGGTGCCGTTCCTGGACCCCGAGGTGTTCGCGGTGGCCTCGCGGTTGCCGGTCGATCAGAAGATCACCCGCTCGACGACCAAGTACGCGCTGCGGCGCGCGCTGGAGCCGATCATCCCGGCCCATGTGCTGAACCGGCCCAAGCTGGGCTTTCCCGTGCCGATCCGGCACTGGCTGCGGGCCGGCGAGCTGATGGACTGGGCCTACGCCATGACGGCGTCATCCGGAGCCGGGGAGTACGTCGATCTCGCCGCCGTGCGCATCATGCTCGACGAGCACCGCAACGGCGTCAGCGATCACAGCCGCCGGTTGTGGACCGTGCTGATCTTCATGCTGTGGCACGCCATCTTCGTGGAGCACAGCGTGACCCCGCAGATCTCCGAACCGCACTACCCGGTCCAGCTCTAACCGCGAACAGTCCCCCGCAAGCGGGTGGAGCCCCCAGCAGAATCGCCCCGAAACCGTGGTTTCGGGGCGATTCTCTATCGGTTCGACCGGATCAGGCCAGAGCTTTGCCGATCTCGGCGCCTGCCTCTGCCCCGTAGGCATCGGTCAGGCGCTGCACGGCTTCGGCCGCGTCCCAGGTCCATTCCTGCGGACCCGTCGACTCCAGGACCAGCACCGCGACCAGCGACGCCAGCTGGGCGGAGCGCTCAAGGCCCAGTCCGGCGCTGCGTCCGGTGAGGAAGCCGGCGCGGAACGCGTCGCCGATACCGGTGGGGTCGGCCTGATGCTTCTCGGGCACCACATCGACGTGCACGAACGTGCCGTCCGAGCTGACCAGGTCGACGCCCTTGGCGCCCAGCGTGGTGACGCGCATGCCGATCTGGCTCATCACCTGGGCCTCGCTCCACCCCGACTTCTGCAGCAGCAGATCCCATTCGTAGTCGTTGGTGAACAGGTAGGCGGCACCGTTGATGAGCTTGCGGATCTCCTCACCGGACAGCCGGGCCAGCTGCTGCGAGGGGTCGGCGGCGAAGGCCAGGCCGAGCTTGCGGCACTCCTCGGTGTGCAGGAACATCGCTTCGGGATCGTTGGCGCCGATGATCACCAGTTCCGGCTTGCCCACCCGGTCCACCAGATCGGCCAGGGCGATGTTGCGTGCCTCCGACATGGCGCCGGGGTAGAACGAGGCGATCTGGGCCATGTCCTCGTCGGTGGTGCAGACGAAGCGCGCGGTGTAGGCGCTCTCGGAGATCAGCACGTTGCCGCAGTCGACGTTGGCGCCCTCCAGCCAGGTGCGGTACTCACCGAAATCCTGACCGGCGGCGCCGACCAGCGCGACGTCACCGCCGAGGATGCCGATCGCGAAGGCCATGTTGCCTGCCACGCCCCCGCGGTGGATCACCAGATCGTCGACCAGGAAGCTCAGCGACACCTTCTGCAGGTGGTCGGCCAGCAGTTGCTCGGAGAATTTGCCCGGGAACCGCATCAGGTGGTCGGTTGCGATGGATCCGGTAACTGCGATGGTCACGTGGTGTCACCCCTCATTTCGTTAAGTCGGCTACATAACAGTACCCGCGCGGCCCGGCGGCGATCTGCGCGCACGGTCGCACGTCGCGGGTTGCGCTAACCTGCGTATAACCGTATTCCCGGTCACCGTAGACGGCTGACCAACCTCCAGAACACGCGGGGAGCGCCAATTAATGACTGGTTCTTACCAGTACCCCGAGCAGACTCCGCCTCTCCCATATCCCGAGCAGGTGTCGTCCACGCCGTCCGCGTATCCCGGGACGCTGCCGCCGCCGGTGCCGTACCCGACACGGCGGCGCTGGCCCAAGATCCTGGCGGGGCTGCTGGTGGTGGTCGCGCTTGGAGGTGTGTTGACCGCGGTGCTGGTAGCCGGGCGTCGCAGTCCCGCCGCGCCGGTGGTGGTCTCCGACGCCCGGGCCGAGGCCGCGATCCAGGAATACCTCAACGCGCTGCTCGACGGGGATGAGGAAGCCGTTGCGCGGCACACCCTGTGCGGGCTGTACGACGGGGTCAGGGACCGCAAGGCCGATCTCGCGGTGGCCGGCCTGGCCAGCGACGCTTTCCGCAAACAGTTCAGCCAGGTCGAGGTGACCGGGATCGACGCGAACGTGCCGTGGTCCACCACGCAGACTCAGGTGTTGTTCACCATGCGGGTCGCACCGGCCAGCGGGTCAACACGCGGGCAACGCCCTGTCGATGAGCAACAGCAGGGCGTGGCGCAGCTATTGGTGAAACGAGACGGGAAAAACGAGCAGGTTCTGGTGTGCTCGTACGTGCTACGCACCAGCGGTCAGTACTGACCGCTGGTCGTCAGCTCACGTCAGTTGAAGGAGTCGCCGCAGGCGCAGGAGCCGGTGGCGTTCGGGTTGTCGATCGTGAAGCCCTGCTTCTCGATGGAGTCGACGAAGTCGATGGTGGCGCCCTGGATGTACGGCGCGCTCATCCGGTCCACGACCAGCTTGACACCGCCGAACTCGCTGGTGAGGTCACCGTCGAGGGTGCGGTCGTCGAAGAACAGGTTGTAGCGCAGGCCGGCACAGCCGCCCGGCTGCACCGCGATACGCAGCGCGAGGTCGTCGCGGCCTTCCTGGTCCAGCAGCGCCTTCGCCTTCGTCGCCGCAGCGTCGGACAGGGTCGCACCGTGGGTTTCGGTGGTGCTGGCGTCCTGAACAGTCATAGCTCTCCCTAAGGATCCCGGGGCATCGAGGAAACGCGTGGATGTACCGCGCGTCTACTACCTCAACGGTACCTTGTTCCGACGCTATTCCCGACTTATCCACAGGCCGGGGCATGTGACCGGGCCACCTGCGGCGGGCAGTAACCTGGCTGGCGTGAAGCTGCTGGGCCGTAAGAAGGACAACGAAGGCGAACCCGCCGGGACCGACCAGGTCACGAGCGTCGACGGGGCCGCCGAATCGACAGCCGGCGGCGCCGCCCCGAGCACCGCCCCCAAGGGCAGGCCGACGCCCAAGCGGAGCGAGGCCACCAAGCGGCGCGGCCCGGTCGCGCCCGCACCCCTGACGTCTGCCGAGGCACGTCAGCGCCGTAAGGAGCTGCGCGGGCCGAAGCTGTCCAAGGAGGAGCGCAAGATCGAGCGGCTCACCCGCCGCGCCGATATGGCCGACCGCCGCGAGAAGATGATGGCCGGCGATGAGTCCTATCTGCTCCCCCGCGACAAGGGTCCGGTGCGCCGCTATGTCCGCGACATCGTCGACTCCCGCCGCAACGTGCTGGGCCTGTTCATGCCCGCCGCCCTGGCGATGATCTTCTTCATGCTCGCGCTGCCCTCGCTGAAGTTCCAGCAGATGCTGTCCTACGCGATGCTGATCCTGGTGGTCATCATGCTGATCGACGGGTTGATCGTCGGCCGCAAGGTGAACCACATGGTGGACGAGAAGTTCCCCGGGAACACCGAAAGTGGTTGGAAACTGGGGCTTTACGCGGCCAGCCGGGCGTCGCAGCTGCGCCGCATGCGGGCGCCGCGGCCCGTCGTCGAGCGCGGCGCCAAGATCTCTTGATGCCGCGTCAGGCGGGCTGAGAAGTGCGCACACTGGTGCTCGGCGGCATCCGCTCCGGTAAATCCCAGTGGGCCGAAGCGGCCGCGGCGCACACCGCCGGCGACGGCGTGCCCGTGCGTTACCTGGCCACCGGCCCCGCCGCTGACGGCGATCCGGCCTGGGCTCAGCGCGTGGGTGCGCATCAGGCTCGTCGTCCCGCGCACTGGCGCACCGTCGAGACCTGTGATCTCGTGGCGGCTCTGACTGCCGACCCGCAGGAACCTGACACCGCGACACTCGTCGACGACATCGGTGGCTGGCTGACGGCGACCATGGACCGGATCGGTGCGTGGACCGGTGCACCCGTGGGCCCCGAGGTCGACGCGCTGGTCAAGGCGGTGGACGCTTTCACCGCTCCCCTGGTCCTCGTCAGCCCCGAGGTCGGGCTGACCGTTGTCCCCGCCACCGAGGCAGGACGCCGGTTCGCCGACGAACTGGGCACGGTCAACCAACGCCTGGCCGCGGTGTGCGACCACGTGGTGCTGGTGGTGGCCGGCCAACCGCTCACGGTGAAGGAGCCTTCATGACCGAATTCGATGCGGCCTTCGACCCGGTCACCGCCCCGGACGCCGACGTCGCCACGGAGGCGCGGGCCCGTCAGACCCGGCTCACCAAGCCGCCCGGCTCCCTGGGCCGCCTCGAGGAACTTTCGATCTGGGCGGCCTCGTGCCAGGGCGTATGCCCGCCGCAGCCGCTCACCCGGGCGCGGGTGGTGGTTTTCGCCGCGGACCACGGGGTCACGGCCGCGGGGGTATCGGCGTTCCCGTCCGCGGTGACCGGCCAGATGGTGGCCAACTTCGACGCGGGCGGTGCCGCGATCAACGTGCTGGCCGAGGTGGCCGGCGCCACCGTGCGCGTGGCCGACATCGCCGTCGACTGCGACGAGCCGCTCTCCCCCGCGATCGGTGCCCACAAGGTGCGCCGCAGTTCGGGCAACATCGCGGTCGAAGATGCACTCAGCGAAGACGAAGCGGTCGCTGCAATTTCAGCAGGGCGCCAGATCGCCGACGACGAGGTCGACGCCGGCGCCGACCTTCTCATCGCAGGCGATATGGGAATCGGAAATACCACGGCGGCAACGACTTTGGTGGCCGCTCTGACCGGTGCCGAGCCAGTTGTGGTGGTGGGCCGCGGCACCGGCATCGACGACCTCGGCTGGATGCGCAAGGCCGGCGCCGTACGGGACGCGCTGTACCGGGCCCGCGACGTGACGCGCGATCCGCTGGGACTGCTGCGGGTGTGCGGGGGCGCAGACCTGGCTGCCATGGCCGGGTTCCTGGCCCAGGCCGCCGTCCGGCGCACCCCGGTGCTGCTGGACGGCTTGGTGGTGACGGCGGCGGCCCTGGTGGCCGAGGAGTTGGCGCCGGGTGCGCGGGCCTGGTGGCAGGCCGGGCACCGGTCGACCGAGCCGGCCCACAGCCTGGCGCTGTCACACCTGCGGCTCGAGCCGATCGTCGACCTCGGCATGCGGCTGGGCGAGGGCACCGGCGCCGCGGTGGCGTTGCCGATCGTGCGGGCCGCCATCGCCACCCTGGCCTCGATGGCCACCTTCGACGAAGCCGGAATCTCCGAAGAGACACCATGATTGGCGCACTCGGCGGGGCGTTCGCATTCGGCACGGTGTTGCCGGTACGAACTTCGGCCGGCGTCGGGCGGGGTGCACTCACGGCCCTGCCTGTGGTCGGGCTGGCGCTCGGCGGGCTGGCGGCCGCGGTCGTGGCAGGTGGCCAGTGGGCGTTCGGCACCGGCAGTGCACTGCCCGGCCTACTGGCGGTGGCCGCGCTCCTGCTGGCCACCCGCGGGCTGCACATCGACGGGTTCTGCGACACCATCGACGGTCTGGGCTGCTACGGCCCGCCGGAACGGGCACTGGCGGTCATGCGCGACGGTTCGGCCGGACCCTTCGGTGTCGCCGCGGTGATCGTTGTGATCGGTTGTCAGACACTGGCATTCAATCAACTCAACACGGTAGGCATCATCGTCGCCGTCACTGCCGGCCGCGTTGCCGCGGTCCTCGCCTGTCGACGTTCGGTGCCCGCGGCCGCCGGCAGCTCACTGGGCGGCGCCGTGGCGGCCACCCAGCCGGCCGCCGTGGTGGCGGGCTGGGTGATCGCCGTCGCCGCACTGGCCGCATGGGCGGGCCCCCGGCTGTGGCAGGGCCCGGTCGTGGTGCTGGTCGCGGTGGGCGCTTCGGCGCTGCTGGTCGCCCACTGCGTGCGACGGTTCGGCGGCATCACCGGCGACGTACTCGGCGCGAGTGTCGAGGTGACGACGACGATCGTCGCGCTCGGGTTGGCGATTGGCTGACCTGCGGACGAATCGCCTCCACCGCGTCACGCACGGCTTGCCACTGCTCCTGCAGTTCGGCGCGTCCGACTGTCGGCGGGGGTAGCTCCGGGACTGCACCCAACCGCTTCTCCGCACGCCGTCGATCGGCGGCCCACGTCGCGCCGAGCACGCGCCGGGCCCTGCTCAGGTACCCGATCAGTTTCTGGCCGGGCGCCGCGCTCAGGTCTGCGGGCAGCCGCTCGGCCCAGTCGCTCAGTTCCGGCGGAACCACCTGGGCGACCCGCGCCGGCGGGGCCGGATGCAGTGCCACCGCCTTGGGCCCGAACAGTTCGGGATGCAGGTACTTACCGCGCTCGCCGTCGGGCTTGCGCTGCTCGGGGGTGACCCGATTCGCTTCGGCCCAGGCATCTTTGCGCACCCCGGTGACCTGCCAGCACACCTTGACCCGACCGGTGTCGGTGGCGATCGTGAACGCATTGTCCGTGATCTCCTCGGAGACCACCGCCTGGCTGAACGTACCGACCACGGTGAGCTGGTAGCGGAAGTCCCGGTTGAGCGCCTCGAAGTACGGCGGCAGCTTCACCCGCGCCCGCCCGGACCGGTCCGTGGTCACGGTGCCGCTGTAGATGTTGAGCATGTCCGGGGACTCGACGAAGGAATGCGACAGGTACCGGTTCGCCGGATCGGCCGGGTGATCGACGGTGAACCCGCCACCGCTCTTGCTGAGGAAACCCGTCACCCGCACCCGGCCCACGAACAGCCCGGCGAAGCCGTTGGCGCTTTGACCGCGGACCGCTGCCACGTCGGGGTTGCGCCGGGTGTCGGCGAAAGTGAAGCCCTCGACCCCGTTTCCGATCACGCTGAGCCCGGAGACCCCGCCGCCGGGATGGGTGGAGAAATGCACGCCGGACACCCCGTGACCGGAACCGGTCGTGAGGCCGGCGGTGCCGTCCGAGGACAGGCTGACTCCGCGCACCCCCACCTGGTCGTCGCTACTGCCCCGCACCCCGGTACCGCTGTGGCTGTGCCCGGCGACCCCGGCCCCGGTCGAGTCCGCGACGACGTGCAAGCCGGACACCCCGGAGACCCCGACCCCGTAGGTGAGACCGGCGATGGCATCGGTCGTCTGGCTGACGCCGTACACACCCGGACCGTTGCTGCTGGTGCCCAGCACGCCCATGGTGTTGTCGCCGGTGCCGAATACGCCTGGGGCGCTACCACCGTCGGCGAAGCTGATGCCCATGACGCCGGCATTGTCACCACTCGTGCCACGCACCCCGAAACCATCGATACTGCTGCCGATCACCCCGGTCGCGCCACCCACGAAGCCGGTGACTCCGTTGCCTCCGGTGGTGCTGGAACCGAATACCCCGTGTGAATCGTCGGTGGGACTGAAGGTCACGCCGAGCAGCCCCGACGCGGTGGAGCTGCGCGCCAAAACACCTGGCGCCTGCAAACTTTCGCCCACAACGCCGTTGCCGGCGGGGCTGCGGCCCACCACACCCGGCCCGTCGGCGCCGTGGCCCTCGACACCGGCCGGCGGATCGATGAACACGGTGGTGCCGCTCGGCAATACCCCACTGCTGCCGAACACGCCGCCACCGATATCGGAATCCCCCCACACGCCGACCGGCACCGGGGTGCCGTTCTCGTCGACCGGTTGCTGCCCGCTGTTGGCCGGATCGAATCCCGCTACCAGTGCCATGACGGCCTCCCTCGATTGATGGCGCAGGTCAGATCAATTCTGCGCGCGCCTCAAATCGTTCGGGGAGAAACCGCTAGTTCAGCCGGGCCATCCAGCCATGGGTATCGGCGAAGGTGCCCCGCTGAATCCCGGTCAGGGTGTCGCGCAGCGCCATGGTGATCTCGCCCGGTTGCCCGTCGGCGATGGTGAACTCGCCGTCCGCGTACTTGACGTGCGAGACCGGGGTGATCACGGCGGCGGTACCGCAGGCGAACACCTCGGTGATCTCGCCCGCCGCGGCCTTCTTCTGCCATTCGGCGACGTCGATCTTGCGTTCCTCGACCGCGAAACCGGCGTCGGTGGCCAACTGCAGCAAGGAATCCCGCGTGATACCCGGCAACAGCGAACCGGACAGCTCGGGCGTGACGAGGCGGGCCGAACCGCCGCTGCCGAAGACGAAGAACAGGTTCATCCCGCCCATCTCTTCGACGTAGCGACGCTCGAGCGCGTCCAGCCACACCACCTGATCGCACCCGTTGTCGGCGGCCTGCGCCTGCGCGAGCAGAGATGCGGCGTAGTTGCCGCCGAACTTGGCCGCGCCGGTGCCACCGGGTGAGGCGCGCACGTACTCATGCGACAGCCACACGCTGACCGGCTTGATGCCGCCCTTGAAGTACGCCCCCGCCGGTGAGCCGATCACCAGGTAGCGGTACTCGCCGGCCGGGCGCACGCCCAGGCCGGGTTCGGTGGCGATGACGAACGGCCGTAGATACAGCGACTCCTCACCGCCGGCCGCGGGCACCCACTTCTCGTCGACCGCGATGAGCTGGCGCAGCGATTCGATGAACACGTCCTCGGGAAGTTCCGGGATGGCC
The DNA here is from genome assembly GCF_055419465.1 of Mycobacterium sp. IDUB_17. Lineage (NCBI taxonomy): Bacteria > Bacillati > Actinomycetota > Actinomycetes > Mycobacteriales > Mycobacteriaceae > Mycobacterium > Mycobacterium sp. IDUB_17. The sequence goes on from NZ_JBVAXS010000006.1 coordinate 307,505, forward strand.
AGCCGCCGCGATGAGGCCTGCAGCCGCGCCGCGTTGGACTCCGGCCGGAACGTCACGATCGAGCCGTCCGCCCAGCGGTACGCCTTGAGCCCTTCGAACACTTCCTGCGCGTAGTGCAGAACGATGGCCGAGGGGTCGAGCTCGATCGGCCCGTACGGGATCACCTGCGCGTCGTGCCAGCCCTGCCCGGCGGTGTAGTCGATGGCCACCATGTGGTCGGTGTGGTACTTGCCGAAGCCCGGGTTGGCCAGAATGGATTCGCGTACCGCATCGGTCTCCGGATTCGCGTTGGCTGAAACCGTGAACTCGAGATGGCCGCTAGTCATGCAAGCGATTGTATCGTCCGAGGCTAACGTGTTTTCGGGGCCACGAACGGTGGCTTGACCACTTCACATTCAACGGCGCGGCCACGCACGTCCACACTCACCCGCTGCCCGTCGGCGATGTCGGCGGCGGTGTCGATGAGCGCCAGCGCGATACCGACTTTCAGTGACGGCGAGAACGTCCCCGACGTCGTTGTGCCGATGCGGGTGTCTCCGTCGAGCACCGCAAGATCGGCGCGCAGCACCCCGCGGCCGACGGCCTTGAGTCCACGCAGCACCCGGGCCGGGCCGGCCTCCTTCTCGGCCAGCAGCGCGTCGCGCCCCCAGAACGCATCCTTCTTCCACCCGATCGCCCAGCCGCAGCGGGCCTGCAGCGGCGAGATGTCCAGTGACAGCTCATGGCCGTGCAGTGGGTAGCCCATCTCGGTGCGCAGCGTGTCACGGGCGCCCAGGCCCGCGGGTTCGCCGCCGGCCGCGCGCACGGCCGCCACCAGGGCGTCGAACACCACGCCGGCGCGGTCCCAGGCCGGCAGCAGCTCATAGCCGTGTTCGCCGGTGTAGCCGGTGCGGCACACCCGCACGAACACGCCGTCGTACTCGGCGTCGGCATAGCCCATGTAGTCCATCTCGGTGGGCAGCCCCAGCTCAGCGAGCACCTCGGCGGATTTCGGTCCCTGCACCGCCAGCACCGCATACGAGCGGTGTTCGTCGGTGATGGTCAGCCCGTCGGGGGCGTTCTTGCGCAGTTCGGCGACCACGGCCGCGGTGTTGGCGGCGTTGGGCACCAGGAAGATCTCGTCGTCGGAGACGTAGTAGGCGATCAGGTCATCGATAACACCCCCGGACTCGGTGCAGCACAGGGTGTACTGCGCCTTGCCCGGTCCGATCCGGTTCAGGTCGTTGGTGAGGGCCGAGTTGACGTAGGCGGCCGCCCCCGGACCTTTGACCAGCGCTTTTCCGAGGTGGCTGACGTCGAAGAGGCCGACGTTGTCGCGCGTGGCGTTGTGTTCGGAGACAGTCCCGGCGTAGGACACCGGCATCAGCCAGCCACCGAATTCGGCGAAACTGGCCCCCAGTTCGCGGTGGCGGTCTTCCAACGGTCCGTGCAGCAGGTCGTCACTCACGGTTTCACCCTAATCTGCACGCCTAACCGGACCACCAAACTGCACACTGGTCTTGTGGTCGATTTCGATGCACTGGCCGCCGCCGGGATCACCGATGCGCGGGACCGCGCCCCGCTCATCGAATACCTCGACGGTCTGGGTTTCACCGCCGAGCAGATGATCGAGGCCGAGTCCCGCGGCCGATTGTTCGGGCTGGCCGGCGACGTCCTGCAGTGGTCGGGGCCGCCGGAATACTGTCTGGCCGACGTGGCCGCCGAGATCGACCTCCCGCTGGAAGATGTCCAGCGGGCGTGGGCCGCACTGGGCCTGACGGTGGCCGGCTGCGATGTGAAGACCCTCAGCCGGGCCGATTTGGATGCGTTGCGCACCTGGGCGGAGTTGCGGGTGCTGGTCGGTGATGTCGAGGCCACCGGTCTGCTGCGCGTGATCGGCTCGGGTATGGCCCGGTTGGCCGAAACGCTGTCGTCGATGGGCCGGGCCAGCACCCCCGACATCCAGCTCGACGTCAGCCGTGACGAGCTGACCACGGCCAGGGCCTACCGGGCCGCCGCCGGGTTCATCCCGCGGATCGGCTTGATGATCGATGCGGTGCACCGCCACCATATGATGAGTGCGCGCACCTACTTCGAACACGTGATCCGTGACGGCTCTTCGAATGTGGTGTGCGGCATCGGTTTTGCCGATCTTTCCGGGTTCACCGCACTCACCCAGATGCTGACCGCCGCCGAACTGTCGGCACTGCTCAACGAATTCAGCGCCACCAGCACCGAGATCGTGCACGCCGCCGACTGCCGCGTGGTGAAGTTCATCGGGGACGCCATCATGTGGGTCGGCTCCGAACCCGCCGAACTGGTGCAGGTCGCCGTCGACCTGGTGACCCACCCCCGGGCCGCCGAGACCAGCCTGCAGGTGCGGGCCGGAGTCGATTTCGGCGAGGTGCTGGCCTTTGGTGGCGATTATTTCGGCACTCCGGTGAATCGGGCGGCCCGCCTCGTGGCCGCCGCCGACCCCAGCCAGGTCCTGGTGTCCGAGCCGCTGCGTGAGCTCCTCGACGGACAGGCGTTCGCCCCGCCTCGCTCACTGACACTCAAGGGTTTCGCCACACCGGTCACGGCGTATCCGCTGCGTCTGCCGCGCTGACGGATTCGAGGAGGGCGCGTGGTCGACCTGAACGCGTTGGAAGCCGCGGGGATAGCCGATGCGCGACAACGCGCCGAGCTGATCGAATATCTGTCCGGTCTCGGCTTCTCCGTCGACGACATGGTCGAGGCCGAGCGTCGTGGGCGCCTGTTCGGCCTCGCGGGGGACGCCATCAGGCGCCCCGGGCCACCGACCTACAGCCTGCGCAGTGCCGCCGCCGTACTCGGGCTGCCGCTCGACGACGTCGGACAGTTCTGGGCCGCGCTGGACCTGGGTGTCCCTGATCCCGACGACGTCACGTTGACCGAAGCGGATTTCGACGCCCTGGCAACCTGCGCCGCAATGCGGGCGCGACTGGGCGACGACGGTGGCCTGTTGCGACTCATCGCTAGTGCAATGACCCGGTTGGCAGAGGCGGAGACGACGCTACTGCGAACCTCTCGTCCCGATTTCTGGATCACCCGCAGCCACGACGAGCTCACCACGGCACGGGCCTGGCGCGAAGTGGCCGAGTTGATTCCACGCATCGGGGCCCTGCTCGACACCGTTCATCGGCATCAGACGACGCGTCCCCGGCTGTTCGAGAGCGTCACGCTCAATCCCGCGGGCAGCGTCACATGTGGCGTCGGATTCGCCGATCTCTCGGGATTCACCGCACTCACCCATGTGCTCTCCCCCGCGGAACTGTCGACCCTGCTCAACGGTTTCAACGCCGCCGTCACCGATGTGATGCACGCCGGAGACAGCCGCGTGGTGAAGTTCATCGGCGACGCCGCGATGTGGGTCAGTTCGACCCCTGACCGTCTGGTGCAAACCGCCGCCGACCTCGTCGAAGACCCGCGCACGCAGAAGGCCGGGCTCCAAGTCCGGGCGGGACTCAGCTACGGCGAAGTCCTTGCGATCGGAGGCGACTACTTCGGCGATACGGTGAACCTGGCCGCGCGATTGGTGGCCGCCGCGTCACCAGGGCAGATCCTCGCTGCGCCGGAGGTCCGCGCAGCGCTGCCGGACTGGCCTGCTGTCGCACAAGATCCGTTGACCCTCAAGGGCTTCGACGAGCCTGTCACGACCTACGACATGAGTGGTTGCGACCGTAGCTAGGCTGAGGCGTGTGAGCCCCGCAAATCCCGGTTACCAGGTTCCCAACGTCACCGTCAGCGCGTCGCTGCCCAAACGCAAGACTGACGCCGTACTGATCGTTCCCGTGGTCAGTGGACAGGATGACGACGCAACCGCCACCGTCGTCGGCAACCCCTTCCTCGACGCCGAGGCGATCGGCGAGATCGAGGTCGCGCTCGAGGCACTCGGCGCGAAGGGCGGCACCGACCAGGTCACCAGGGTGCTGGCGCCGTCACTCCCGGTCGCCAGCGTGCTGACCGTCGGCCTGGGCAAGCCGCGCGACGAGTGGCCGTCCGACGTGATCCGCCGGGCCGCCGGCACCGCCGCACGGTCGTTGAACGGCACCGAGACGGTCATCACCACGTTGTCCGACATCGATCTGGAAGCCGCCGTCGAGGGCCTGATCCTGGGCGCCTACCGCTTCAGCGACTTCCGCAGCGCCAAGACCGCGCCCAAGGACGCCGGCCTGACCACGATCACCGCACTGACAGCCGACACCAAGGCGGCGACCAAGAACCTGGCTCAGCGCGCAGCGGACATCGCGTCGGCGGTGGCCACGGCCCGCGATTTCGTGAACACCCCGCCCAGCCATCTGTTCCCCGATGAATTCGCCAAGCGGGCAAAGGCTTTGGGTGAGGCCGCCGGGCTTGAGGTCGAAGTGCTCGACGACAAGGCCCTGACCAAGGCGGGCTACGGCGGCATCGTGGGGGTCGGCAAGGGATCCTCGCGCCCGCCGCGTCTGGTCCGGTTGACCCACCGGGGCGGCACCAAGAAGAGCAAGCGCGTCGCGCTGGTCGGCAAGGGCATCACGTTCGACACCGGCGGCATCTCGATCAAGCCGGCCGCCAACATGCATCACATGACCTCGGACATGGGCGGCGCCGCGGCGGTGATCGCGACCGTGGTGCTGGCCGCCAAGCAGAACCTGCCGATCGAGGTCATCGCGACCGTGCCGATGGCCGAGAACATGCCGTCGGCGACCGCGCAGCGTCCGGGCGACGTGCTCACGCAGTACGGCGGGATCACCGTCGAGGTGCTCAACACCGACGCCGAGGGCCGGCTGATCCTGGCCGACGCGATCGTGCGGGCCTGCGAGGACGACCCGGACTACCTGATCGAGACCTCGACGCTGACCGGCGCCCAGACCGTCGCGCTGGGTTCCCGCACGCCGGGCGTGATGGGCAGCGAAGAGTTCCGCGACCGGGTCGCGACGCTGTCTCAGTCCGTCGGTGAAAACGGTTGGGCGATGCCACTTCCCGAGGAACTGAAGGACGACCTGAAGTCCACGGTGGCAGACCTGGCCAACGTCAGCGGATCACGCTACGCCGGGATGCTGGTGGCCGGAACCTACCTGCGCGAGTTCGTCGCCGACGGGGTCGAGTGGACGCACATCGATGTCGCCGCTCCGGCCTACAACACCGGCGGGCCATGGGGTTACACACCCAAGGGCGGCACCGGCGTGCCGACCCGCACGATGTTCGCGGTCCTCGAGGACATCGCAGTGAACGGCTGATTGAGACACAGCGGCGAACGGCTGTAGACGGTGGGCCCGCCCGACGTGAACAAGCTGGCGAGAGTTCTTCACGATCTCGCGATCCTGTTCACGTTGGGCGCGGCGCTCACCGGCTGTTCTGGATCGTCGAACCCGCCGCCTCCCGCACCCCCGAGCACGACATCGGTGACACAGCCGGCTACCACCGCCCCGGCCGGCGCCCAACCCCGCCTGGCTCCGGACCCCGTCCGGCTGGCGGAGGATCTGGTGGCCGACGAGCGGGCGCTGCGCGACCCGTCGACACCGGAGGCTGCCCTGACGCAGGCCGCCCGCCGTCAGCAGGTGGCCTACCGCGCGATCGGCCGGCACCCCGAGTGGGACGGCACCATCCGGCCCCGTATCCCGGCTGACCTGGTCGCGTTCTACGACCGGAATGTCAACGCACGGCGCCAGCTCGCCGCGCTGGCCCAGCCGAAGGACACCCTGCCCGCGTGGCGCATCAACCCGCCACCCCCGGCCGAGGTGCTTCTGGGCGCCTACCGCGAGGCCGAGGCGGCCTCCGGCGTGAGCTGGAACTTCCTTGCCGCGATCAACCTGATCGAGACGCACTTCGGCAGCGTGAGTGGCACCAGCTCGGCCGGCGCCCAGGGACCGATGCAGTTCATGCCGTCCACGTTTGCGGCGTATGGCAAGGGCGGCGATATCCACTCGCCCCGGGACAGCATCATGGCAGCCGGTAATTACCTGGCCGCCAACGGTTTTACGAATGACCCGGACCGTGCCCTGTTCCGGTACAACAACGCCGACGAGTACGTGCGGGCAGTCAGCGACTATGCCGCCGCGATCGCTGCCGATCCCGCGGTGTTCGCCGCGTTCTACCGCTGGGACGTCTACTACGTCTCGACTGCGGGTGACGTGCTACTGCCCATCGGATACGCCGCCGGATCACCGATACCGGTCGGCGAGTACCTGACCGCCCACCCGCAGTAGCGCGGTTAGAGTGACCCCGCTCGCGCCGCCCGGCGCAGCGCCGACGGCATCAGTCGCGCCACCCCGTAGGCCGCATAGGCCTCCGGCGTAACCGGCCGGACCGCTTTGTCTCTGACGACGGCCGCGACGATGGCCTTGGCCACCTTGTCCGGCCCATAGCGTCGCGCAGCGAAGGCCTTCTTGGTCTGGGCCCGCATCTGCTCGATCTGGCCCTGCTGCTCGGCGGGGACGTCGAATCGGGTGGTGTCGATGATGTTCGTATCGATGACGCCCGGGCAGATCGTGGTCAAACCTATTCCCGCCGAGCTCAATTCGGCACGCAGGCAGTCGGAGAACATGAACACCGCGGCCTTGCTGGTGGCGTATGCGTTCGCCGCCGCCGACGGCGAGTAGGCGGCCATCGAGGCCACGTTGACGATGTGGCCACCGGTGCCGCGGTCGACGAGCCTGCGGGCAAAGGACCGGCAGCAGTTGACGACTCCGCCGAAGTTGACGTCCAGCACCCGGTCGTACTGCTCGGCCGGGGTGTCGAGGAACTTGCCGCCGTGGCCGATTCCGGCGTTGTTGACCACCACGTCGGGCACCCCGTGTGTGCCGCAGACCTGCTCGACGAAACTCTCCACGGCCTCGGCATCGGACACGTCGAGCCCGTAGGCATGTGCCACTCCGCCGCGTGCGGCGATCTCGTTGGCGGTGGACTTGGCGGATGCTTCGTCGATATCGCTGACCACGAGTTCGGCGCCCTGTTCGGCGAAGGCCAGCGCAGTGGCGCGGCCGATGCCACTGCCGGCACCGGTCACCGAAACCAGTGTGTCACCGAAGCGTTCACGCGACCGGCCGACCTGGGCGCGGCGAAGTGCGCGAGCCGCCGGGGCACCCTCGATGTGGTCGATCAGCTCGGCCGTCGCGTTGGCGATGGCGCGCCAGTGCGAGAACGGCGCCCAGTGCCCGGCTTTGAGGTCACGGCGCCACAGCAGCGGCACCCAGGTGGACTCCTCGGCGTAGCCGTCGCCGCGCACCACCGGATCGTGGTCGTTGCAGATCAACTGCACCGGCACGGTCACGTAGTGGTCGCTGCGCAGCGTCGTGAACGATCGAATCGCGTTGGCCTGGTAGATCTTCAGCGAGTTGGCCGCGTCGATGTCGAGGTTCTCGGACTGGAATTTGGGGCCAGGGGTGTCGATGGCCTGCAGTCGGCGCGCCGCGCCTCGACGCATCAGCGCGGGCGCGATCACCGGGATCGAGAACGGGATCCAGTAGCTGAACCGCGATGCCAGGTTCACCGCCTTGGCGAACCGGATCGGACGGTACGGGCGGGCCAGCCGGCCGCGCACGAACGAGCCGTAATGGTCGGTGCTGGGTCCCGAAACCGACGTGAACGACGCCACCCGCTCGGAGGCCTCCGGGCGGCTCAGGTACTCCCACACCCCCACCGATCCCCAGTCGTGCGCCAGGACGTGCACGGGGCGGCCGGGACTGACGGCATCGATCACCGCGGACAGGTCGTCGGCGAACCGGTCCATGCGATAGGCGGATACGGGCTTGGGAACGTCCGAGGCGCCGGCACCGCGGTTGTCGTACCGCACGATGTGGAACCGGTCGCCCAGTTCACCGGTCACGCCGTTCCACAACACATGCGAGTCCGGCCATCCGTGCGCCATCACCAGCGTGGGACGCTGCCGATCCCCTTGTTCGTAAACCGCGATGCGGGTTCCGTCCGAGCTGACGACGAAGCGCTGCATAGTCCACCCCTCCACGAGGTACCTGTAACGAACAGTATCCAATACCGGAGGTATCGGTTGCCTTGACTCTAACGGTCGCCGAGTTCCTGGCGTACGGCGCGCTCCCGTTCGATGCGCCGCCGCGCGTCGTGGTCCCGCATGCGTTGCGGGTAGCCGACCTTCTGGACGTCGTAGACCGGGATCTGCAGCCGATCGCTGAGCCGGCGTGCCCCGGCCTCACCACCGGCCCGGCGCCGGGTCCATTCCCCGTCGGCAGCAACCAGCACGACGGTCACCTCGGTGACGGTGGTGCGGGGTTCCACGAATGCCTCGACGCCGGCGTGCTCGGCCACCCACCGCTGCAGATACCGCAGATCCTCGCCCGCGTCGCCGCCGAATCCGCGCGCCGAGCGACCTCGGCGAAACGTATCGAACAACCCCAACGGAACGGTCTCCTCAGCTCGGGGGAAGTTCGACGAACAACCCTGCAAACCCTCATTCGATAGTGCCAGAGCTCGGAGCAACCCTGAGTGAGTGCGAATGGTGCTGCAGTGACAGGATGGTTCCGACAATCCACCTAGGTGCCGTACCCAGTGCACCTAGCTGTGGTAAGCCAGAGTTCGAGTCGTCACAAGTGACCGTCCGAGGAGTCAATACACATGGCCATCTCCGTCCAGATGCCCGCGCTAGGTGAGAGCGTCACCGAGGGGACCGTCACCCGCTGGCTTAAACAGGAGGGCGACACCGTCGAACTCGACGAGCCGCTGCTGGAGGTGTCCACGGACAAGGTCGACACCGAGATCCCGTCGCCCGCCGCAGGCGTGTTGACGAAGATCGTCGCCCAGGAGGACGACACCGTCGAGATCGGTGGCGAGCTCGCGGTCATCGGCGAGGCCGGCGAAGCACCGGCACCGGCACCGGCCGCGGCTCCGGCAGCCGCTCCCGAACCCGAACCCGAGCCTGCCCCTGCCGCACCGGCTCCCGCGCCGGTCGCTGCCGCCGCGCCGGCGCCCGCCCCCGCGGCTGCACCCCCCGCCGCCGCGTCCGGTTCGGCCACCACCGTCGTGATGCCGGAGTTGGGCGAGTCGGTCACCGAAGGCACGGTCACCCGGTGGCTCAAGAAGGTCGGCGACTCCGTCGGCGTCGACGAGCCGCTGGTCGAGGTGTCCACCGACAAGGTCGACACCGAGATCCCGTCACCGGTGGCCGGCACCCTGCTGGAGATCACCGCGCAAGAGGACGACACCGTCGCGATCGGCGGCGAGCTGGCCAAGATCGGGGACGCCTCCGCCGCGCCGGCCGCTGCCCCCGCACCCGCGGCACCTGCACCCGCGGCACCTGCACCAGCACCCGCTCCGGCGGCCCCCGCGCCTGAGCCCAAGCCGGCTCCCGCAGCCGCCCCGGCACCCGCAGCGACTCCGGCTCCCGCAGCCGCACCAGCGGCAGCTGCCCCGGCGCCCGCCCCCGCACCCGCACCCGCGGCACCGGCTCCCGCAGCCGCTGCCGCCGCCGGGGACGGCTCCCCGTACGTCACCCCGTTGGTGCGAAAGCTGGCCGCGGAGAACGGTGTTGACCTCGCGGCCGTGAAGGGCACCGGCGTCGGCGGCCGTATCCGCAAGCAGGACGTGCTCGCGGCGGCCGAGGCGAAAAAGGCTCCCCCGGCACCGGCACCGGCAGCCCCTGCGGCAGCCGCGCCCGCCGCTGCGGCCGCAGCAGCTCCGGCATTGGCCCACCTGCGCGGAACGACGCAGAAGGCCAACCGGATTCGCCAGATCACCGCGAAGAAGACGCGCGAATCGTTGCAGGCGACCGCACAGCTCACCCAGACCCACGAGGTCGACATGACCAAGATCGTGGCGCTGCGGGCCCGGGCCAAGGCGGACTTCGCCGAGCGCGAGGGCGTCAACCTCACGTACCTGCCGTTCATCGCGCGCGCCGTCATCGACGCGCTCAAGATCCACCCGAACGTCAACGCCAGCTACAACGAGGACACCAAGGAGATCACCTACTACGACGCCGAGCACCTTGGCTTCGCGGTGGACACCGACCAGGGCCTGCTCTCGCCGGTGATCCACAACGCCGGCGACCTGTCGCTGGGCGGACTGGCGCGCGCCATCTCCGACATCGCGGCCCGGGCCCGGTCGGGCAACCTCAAGCCCGACGAGTTGTCCGGCGGCACGTTCACCATCACCAACATCGGCAGCCAGGGCGCGCTGTTCGACACCCCGATCCTGGTGCCGCCGCAGGCGGCGATGCTGGGCACCGGGGCGATCGTCAAGCGGCCGCGGGTGATCTCGGACGCCTACGGCAACGAGTCGATCGGTGTGCGCTCGGTGTGCTACCTGCCGCTGACCTACGACCACCGACTGATCGACGGCGCCGACGCCGGCCGGTTCGTGACCACCATCAAGCGCAGGCTCGAAGAAGGTGCTTTCGAGGCCGACCTCGGGCTGTAAGGGCCGTTAGGAGGGGCTCCCCACTGTGGCGGATGCCGTCATCGCGATAGCGGGATCATCCGGTCTGATCGGTTCGGCGCTGGTGTCAATGCTGCGCGCCGCCGATCGCCGGGTGCTCCGGATCGTACGCAGGGCACCATCGAACGGCGACGAGCTGTTCTGGAACCCCGACACCGGGGAGTTCGACACCGGCGCGCTACAGGGTGTGGACGTGGTGGTGAACCTCTGCGGCGTCGGTGTCGGCGACAAGCGTTGGTCGGGTGCGTTCAAACAGAGCCTGCGCGACAGCCGGATCGGACCCACCGAGATGCTCGCCGGTGCCGTGGCCGACGCCGGGGTGCCGGTGTTGATCAACGCGAGCGCGGTCGGCTACTACGGCGACACCAGAGACCGGGTGACCGATGAGTCGGCGCCCGAGGGACACGGTTTCCTGGCCAGGCTGTGCGCGGATTGGGAAGCGGCCACCGCGCCCGCCGTCGCGGCCGGGTCGCGGGTGGTGCTGTTGCGCACCGGACTGGTGATGGCCCCGTCCGGGGGGATGGTGAACCGACTCAAGCCGTTGTTCTCGCTGGGCCTTGGCGCACGGTTGGGCAATGGCAGGCAGTACATCCCGTGGATCAGCCTGGAGGACGAGGTCCGCGCGGTGCTGTTCGCGATATCGAACGAAAGCCTGTCGGGCCCGGTCAATCTCACCGGACCGGCGCCCGTGACCAACGCCGAGTTCACCGCGGCGCTGGGCCGGGCCGTCAACCGGCCCACCCCGGTGATGATTCCGGGTTTTGCGCTGCGCACGCTGCTGGGCGAGATCGCCGACGAAGGACTGCTCGTGGGCCAGCGCGCCATTCCCGCCGCCCTGGAACGCGCCGGCTTCACCTTTCACCACAACACCGTCGGCGAGGCGCTGGCCTACGCCACCGCCGCACCCAGGGACTAGCGAGCCGACGTAGCCCGGTACTCCTCGATAGCCGTCATGGCCTCGTCGAACCCGCGGTCCATGGGGGTGAGCGATATCGCAATGTCGCCGCCGGTCAGCCGCCGGTTGGCCCTGGCGAGCCGGCCCAGGAGCGTGGTCGACGGGAATCGTCGGGGATCGGCCAGGTGCAGGATGATCGCCCGCTGGCGCCGGTACTGCCACACCGTCACGCCGACGACCTGTTCCCACGGGATGACCGACTCAGACCACTGCTTGTAGTAGATGCCGTCGGATGCCACGCGGAGTTGCTCGCCACGGTCGAAGAACCGGATGACCACAAGAACTTCCAGACCCACGAAGAGCACGGTCCCGACCACACCGACTGCTCGGTGCAGCACCGAGAGCTCAGCATCCTGAGCCATCCAGAACGACGCCGCCGACAGCAGCACACCGAACACCAGCATCATCAACAATCGCCACGGCGAATACCGGGCAGAGAATGTCGACACCATCCGACCCTATGCCGCGCCAACCCCTGCGCTGGGCAGCAATCTCGGGGCGTACCGTCGACGCTGTGACATCCATCCGCTCGGCCGCGGAGCCCCTCGAGGTGCGACGCCTGGGCACACTCGATTACGAGGCCGCCTGGGAACTACAGCGCGAGATCGCCGACGCCAGGGTGGCCGGTGGCCCCGACACCCTCCTGCTGCTTGAGCACCCTGCCGTCTACACCGCGGGCAAGCGCACCGAGCCGCATGAGCGCCCGGTGGACGGCACTCCCGTCGTCGACACCGACCGCGGCGGCAAGATCACCTGGCACGGCCCCGGACAGCTGGTGGGCTACCCCATCATCGCGCTGGCCGAACCGCTAGATGTGGTGAATTTCGTTCGGCGCCTTGAACAAGCGCTCATAAGCGTGTGCGCGGATCTCGGTCTGGAGACCGGTCGGGTCGAGGGACGCTCCGGTGTGTGGGTGGCCGGCGACGAGCTCAGGCCGGCCCGCAAGATCGGGGCGATCGGGATCCGGGTGGCCCGGGCGACGACGCTGCACGGGTTCGCGCTGAACTGTGACTGCGACCTGTCCGCCTTCTCGTCGATCGTGCCGTGCGGGATCGCCGATGCCGGTGTGACGTCGCTGACGGCCGAACTCGGCCGCCGCATCACCGTCGAGGACGTCACCGACCGGGTCGCCGCGAAGGTATGTGATGCGCTCGACGGACGGCTGGAAGTGGCCGTGAACGTAGGATGAACCAGTGACTGTGGTGCCTGAAGGTCGGAAGCTGCTGCGTCTGGAAGTGCGGAACGCGGAGACGCCCATCGAACGCAAGCCACCGTGGATCAAGACGCGGGCCAAGATGGGTCCGGAGTACACGGAGCTCAAGGGTCTGGTGCGCCGCGAGGGCCTGCACACGGTGTGCGAGGAGGCCGGCTGCCCCAACATCTTCGAGTGCTGGGAGGACCGGGAAGCCACGTTCCTGATCGGTGGCGAGCAGTGCACCCGGCGGTGTGACTTCTGCCAGATCGACACCGGTAAGCCGGCCGAGCTGGATCGCGACGAACCGCGCCGGGTCGCCGAGAGTGTCCAGGCGATGGGCCTGCGCTACTCGACTGTGACCGGGGTGGCCCGCGATGACCTACCCGACGGTGGGGCATGGCTGTACGCCGAGACCGTCCGCTACATCAAGCGGCTGAACCCGAACACCGGCGTGGAGTTGCTGGCCCCGGACTTCAACGGCAACCCCGACCAGTTGGCCGAAGTGTTCGAGTCACGCCCAGAAGTGTTCGCGCACAACGTCGAAACGGTGCCGCGCATCTTCAAGCGGATTCGTCCGGCGTTCCGATACGACCGCAGCCTGGCGGTGATCACCGCCGCCCGCGACTTCGGTCTGGTCACCAAATCGAACCTGATCCTCGGGATGGGCGAGACCATCGACGAGGTGCACACCGCGCTGCGCGACCTGCATGAGGCGGGCTGCGACATCGTCACCATCACCCAGTACCTGCGGCCGTCACCCCGCCACCACCCGGTGGAACGCTGGGTCCATCCCGACGAATTCGTCGCGCTGTCGAGCTATGCCGAGGGCCTCGGATTCGCCGGCGTGCTGGCCGGACCGCTGGTGCGTTCGTCCTACCGCGCGGGCAAGCTCTATGCGCAGGCCGCGCGGGTTCGGTTCGCCGATCGGCCCCCCGTATCCTGATGTAATGGCGAAAACCCGCAATGCCGCAGAAACCAAGGCGGCAAAGGCCGAGGCGAAGGCAGCCCGCAAGGCGGCGTCCAAGCAGCGGCGCAGTCAGCTGTGGCAGGCATTCCAGATCCAGCGCAAAGAGGACAAGCGCCTGCTGCCGTACATGATCGGCGCGTTCGTGCTGATCGTGGCCGCCGCTGTGGTCGCCGGTCTGCTCATCGGCGGGTTCACCATGTACACGCTGATCCCGCTGGGCGTGGTGCTGGGCGCGCTGGTCGCCTTCATCATCTTCGGCCGGCGGGCGCAAAAGTCTGTCTACACGAAGGCCGAGGGCCAGACCGGTGCCGCAGCCTGGGCGCTGGACAATCTTCGCGGCAAGTGGCGCGTCACCCCCGGTGTCGCGGCGACCGGTCATTTCGACGCCGTCCACCGGGTGATCGGCCGGCCCGGCGTGATCTTCGTCGGTGAGGGTTCGGCCAATCGGGTCAAGCCGCTGCTGGCGCAGGAGAAGAAGCGCACGGCACGCCTGGTCGGCGAGATCCCGATCTACGACATCGTGGTCGGCAACGGTGAGGGCGAGGTGCCGTTGTCCAAGCTGGAGCGGCACCTGAACAAGCTGCCGGCGAACATCACGGTCAAGCAGATGGACTCGATCGAGTCCCGGCTCGCCGCGCTCAGCACCAAGGCCGGTCCGGCCGGGATGCCCAAGGGCCCGATGCCCGCCGGCGCGAAGATGCGCGGTGTGCAACGGACGGTCCGCAGGCGCTGACCGCGCCCAGCCGCCGAGTGTGATCAAGATCGCGAGAACCTCGCGATCTTCGTCACGTTCGGGGCGGAGCTACCGCCGCACCACCGCGGTCTTGGATGCCAGATCATGCAAACCTCGATGGTCGGCATCGGTGAACAGTGCCGGGATCACCAGCACGATCAGCAGGTTGCGCGTGAGGGCCCGGCCCACTGTGACGCGGTCACGGCCGTCGAGCGGAATCACCCCCAGTCCGAGCAGATACTGGCCCGGGGTGAACCCGAACAACCGCACCGCCGCAACGCCGATGACCAGCCAGACCAGCAGGGCGATGTTCCGGAAATCCATCGAGTACAACAGTTGCTCGCGACTCATCAGCCCCAGAGACACCGCCACTATGCCGGTGAGGCCGACAGCGACCAGCCAGTCGACCAGGATGGCACCGACGCGTCGGCCGAACCGCGCGATCGAACCCGGCCCATGCTCGGGCAACCCAAGCCGCTCCCCTGGATACCCACTGGCTGGGTCGGAAGCGGGACCGGACAGCCAGGACGAAATCTCGCGTGCCATGGTTGCCAGGATAGATTTAGCCGAGAGCGGGGTTGCCCGTCGGCATCGCAAGCGATTGCGTAACTTGCGCGCAACATATGGTTGACGACTGCGCAACATCGTGTCCTTAGCGTCAACCCGCGGGTTACCAGTAAAGGAGAACACTCAGTGGCAGAAAAGACGTCCGACGACATCTTCAAGCTGATCAAGGACGAGAACGTCGAGTACGTCGACATTCGCTTCTGCGATCTGCCCGGCGTCGTCCAGCACTTCTCGATCCCGGCGTCGGCGTTCGACCAGAGCGTCTTCGAGGACGGCCTCGCGTTCGACGGCTCGTCGGTCCGCGGCTTCCAGTCGATCCACGAATCCGACATGATGCTGCTGCCGGACCCCGACACCGCGCGTATCGACCCGTTCCGCGCCGCCAAGACGCTGAACCTGAGCTTCTTCGTGCACGATCCGTTCACCCGTGAGGCCTACTCCCGCGACCCGCGCAACGTGGCCCGCAAGGCGGAGAACTACCTGGCCAGCACCGGTATCGCCGATACCTGTTACTTCGGTGCCGAGGCCGAGTTCTACATCTTCGATTCGGTGGCGTTCGACTCCAAGATGAACGGCACCTTCTACGAGGTCGATTCCGAGTCCGCGTGGTGGAACACCGGCGAGCCCTCCGAGGCCGACGGCTCCCCCAACCTCGGTTACAAGGTCCGCCCCAAGGGTGGCTACTTCCCCGTCGCACCGTACGACCACTACGTCGACCTGCGCGACGAGATGTCGACCAACCTGATCAACGCCGGGTTCACCCTCGAGCGCGGCCACCACGAGGTGGGCACCGCCGGCCAGGCCGAGATCAACTACAAGTTCAACACCCTGCTGGCCGCAGCCGACGATGTGCTGCTGTTCAAGTACATCATCAAGAACACCGCGTGGCAGAACGGCAAGACCGTCACCTTCATGCCCAAGCCGCTGTTCGGTGACAACGGTTCCGGCATGCACGCCCACCAGTCGCTGTGGAAGGACGGCAAGCCGCTGTTCCACGACGAGTCCGGCTACGCCGGCCTGTCCGACATCGCCCGCCACTACATCGGCGGCATCCTGCACCACGCTCCGTCGCTGCTGGCGTTCACCAACCCGACGGTGAACTCCTACAAGCGTCTGGTGCCGGGTTACGAGGCCCCGATCAACCTGGTGTACAGCCAGCGCAACCGCTCGGCCTGTGTCCGTATCCCGATCACCGGCAACAACCCGAAGGCCAAGCGCCTCGAGTTCCGCTGCCCGGACAGCTCGGGTAACCCGTACCTGGCGTTCGCGGCGATGCTGATGGCCGGCATCGACGGCATCAAGAAGAAGATCGAGCCGCTCGCCCCGGTCGACAAGGACCTCTACGAGCTGCCGCCGGACGAGGCCGCCAACATCCCGCAGGCCCCGACCTCGCTGTCCGCAGTCATCGACAGGCTCGAAGAGGACCACGAGTACCTCACCGAGGGTGGCGTGTTCACCGAGGACCTGATCGAGACCTGGATCTCCTACAAGCGGGAGAACGAGATCATGCCGATCCAGATCCGGCCTCACCCGTACGAGTTCAGCCTGTACTACGACGTGTAAGTCGGCTCGCCGACGCGACGTGTAAGTCGGCTCGCCGACGCGACATGTAAGTCGGCCAACGCACGGCACAAGGGCCGGGGGTTCTCCCCCGGCCCTTTGTCGTTGCCGGTTTCTACTCCTGGGTCGTTGATGATCGATGATCACGGCCCAGGCGTAGAAACCGGCGGCCTTCCCTTCACAATGGACCGATGCGTGTTCTGGTGCAGCGGGTGACATCGGCGAGCGTTGCGGTCGACGGCGAAGTCGTCGGCGCGATCGCTCCGAATCCGCAGGGACTGCTCGCCCTGGTCGGGGCGACTCATGACGACGACGCCGCCAAGGCCCGACGGATGGCCGAAAAGCTCTGGCAGTTACGGATTCTCGACGGCGAGAAATCCGCATCGGACGTTGCCGCCCCCATCCTGGTGATCAGTCAGTTCACGTTGTACGCCAATACCGACAAGGGCAGGCGCCCGTCGTGGAATGCGGCAGCGCCGGGGCCCGTCGCCGAACCGCTGGTGGCCGAATTTGCCGACGCGTTGAGGAAGTTGGGCGCGGTTGTGGAAACAGGGGTTTTCGGTGCGGATATGCGGGTGGAACTGGTCAATGACGGACCGGTAACAGTGTTGCTGGAGCTCTGAGTTTCCTTCGAGCTGCGCGTATTGTCAGCACATGACGACCAACCTGGACACCCGACTGGGCTCGCTTTCGCCCGCTGTCATCAGTTTGTTCCGTGTCGTGTTCGGCTTCCTGTACACCATCCACGGAGCCCAGAAGTTGTTCGCCTGGCCGGTCGGGATGCCGGACAACGCAGGCGATCTCGTCGGTCCGGCAGTGCCCGTGGGCACCTGGCCCTTCTGGTACGGCGGCCTCATCGAATTCGTTCTGGGCCTTCTGATCCTGACCGGCATGTTCACCCGCATCGCGGCCTTCATCGCCTCCGGCGAGATGGCGTTCGCCTACTTCACCCAGCATCAGCCCAAGGGTCTGTTGCCGATCGAGAACGGCGGCGAACTCGCCGTGCTGTACTGCTTCGGCTTCCTGCTGCTCGCCGCAATCGGTGGCGGTGCGTTCGCGTTGGATGCGGCGCGCAGTAAGCGCACCTAGTCCAGCGCGAGGTCCTTGCGGAACCGCTTCAACCCGTCGATCTTCTCGGCCAGCGTGGCGCCGGGGCCGCTGTAGAACATCCACGGCATGGTGATGATGCCCTGGATACCGCCGGCTTCCGCCCGGGCGTAGTGCTCGGGGGTGAAGGCGTCGGTCAGCGGTGTGATGACGGTGAAATCATCCATCGTCAAACCCTTTTCGGCGCGCAGGTCACGTAGCCGGTCGACCCGCTGCAGGGCGGCCTCGGTGGAGATCAGGTCACCGATCCACCCGTCGTGCCGCGCCGCGCGGCGCAGCGCGATGTCGGACAGCCCGCCGACATAGATCGGGATCCGCGGCGGCGTGGGCTCCATCTCCAGGCGCGGGGTGGAATAGAACTCGCCGGAGAACTCGGTCCACCCGGGCTCCCACAGCTTCTTCATCAATTCGAGCATCTCGTCGGTGCGCTTGCCGCGCCGCGCGAATTGCTGGCCCAGCAGTTCAAACTCCTCCTCGCACCAGCCGACACCGATGCCGAGCTCCAGCCGTCCCCCGGCCAGATAGGCAGCGGTGCCAATGGCTTTCGCCGCCGAATACGGGTCGCGCATCGCGGGCAGGTAGACCGTGGTGACGAACTTCAGCCGAGTGGTGACCAGCGCGAGTGCGCCGATCATCACCCACGGGTCCGGCCAGTCGGTGAACGCCTCCCAGCGCCGCTTGCCGTCCTTGGTGTACGGATACGGCGTGTTCAGCGTCTCGAGGTTCACCACGTGATCCGGGATGCCCATGCCGTCATAGCCGAGATCGTCTGCCGCCCTGGCCACTTCGACGGCCTCCTGGGTATCCATGAAGGCCATGCTCACGTAGACCTTCATCCGGCATCCCGCGCCCATGCCGGCGTGATGAAGACTCCCTCAGCCTCGACGGTGATCCCGTCGGCGTCGCTGATATGGCCCCGCGCAAAGGTTTTCACGCCTTCGGTCCGGTCGATGTAGGCCTCGGCGCGCAACGGGCCCAGCGGCGTGCCGCGACCATAGCGACAGGTGATGGTCCCGGTATAGCGCGGCTCGTGCAGTCCGCCACTGGCCACCTCGCCGAGAATGTGGTCGAGCACCAACGCGCAGATGCCGCCGTGCACCCAGCCCAGCGGCCCCTCATAGGCGGCGCCCAGCACGAATTCGCTCCAGCAGCTGCCGTCGTCGGCGTGCTCGATCACCAGCGGCGGGGCCAGCGCATTGCGCAATCCGACGACCGGGTTCGCCCACACCACCGGGCGGTTCGTCTCGGCATGCAGCATGGCCTGCGGCCCGTCGCGCTGTTCGCGGCGCAGCGAGGCGGTGACGGCCTCGACGGCCGCGGTCGCCTCGGCGATGGTCTGCGGGTCCACCTGGGTGCGCACACCGGCGTCGACGAGTTCGCGCATCGCCTGGGCAAAGGGCTCATAGAGGGCTTCGAGCCGATCGTGCTCGGCCGCGGTGATGACGTCGAACGTGTGCTTCATCCGGACTCCCAGTGAATTGGTTATACGCCCTTATTAACATCACCCACTGCGACGTCCTGCACTCGGGGCGGCCTAACCCCTACTCTCCGCCGAAAATCTTCCGGACCACGCCCTTCGCCCGCCGGGTCACCCGCAGGTAGTTGTCCAGGAACTCCCCACCGTCGTCGCTGCCCCACCCGGCCGCCAAGGCCACCGCGTTGAGCTGACGACCCGGCCCGGGCAACTGATCGGTGGGCTTGCCGCGCACCAGCACCAGGGCGTTGCGCGCCCGCGTGGCCGTAAGCCAGGCGTCGCGCAACAGCTCGACGTCGCTCTCGGCGACCAGTTCGGCCGCGCCGATCGCGTCGAGGGTCTGCAATGTCGAGGTGTTGTGCAGCGCCGGCACCTTGTGGGCGTAGCGCAGTTGCAGCAGCTGCACGGTCCACTCGATGTCGGCCAGCCCGCCACGGCCCAGTTTGGTGTGCGTGTTGGGGTCGGCACCGCGGGGCAGACGCTCGGCGTCCACGCGGGCCTTGATTCGCCGGATCTCCTGGACGGTCTCGGCCGATACCCCGCCGGAGGGGTAACGGGTCTTGTCGACCATCACCAGAAAGCGTTCGCCGAGTTCCAGATCGCCTGCCACCCGGTGGGCCCGCAACAGCGCCTGGATCTCCCACGGCTGGGCCCACTGCTCGTAATAGGCCGCATACGAGGCCAGCGTGCGCACCAGCGGTCCGTTTCGCCCCTCTGGACGCAGCCCGGTGTCGACCTCCAGTGGCGGATCCGCGCTCGGCGTCCCCAGCAGGGCCCTCACCTGTTCGGCGATGCTCACCGACCAGCGCATGGCTGCGGACTCCTCGACGCCGGTGGCCGGTTCGCACACGAACATCACGTCGGCGTCGGAGCCGTATCCGAGCTCGCCGCCGCCGAGCCGGCCCATGCCGATCACCGCGATGCGTGCGGGCGCACCGGATTCCGGTGTGTTGGCCCGGACCACCGCATTCAGCGCGGCCTCCAGCACTGCGACCCACACCGAGGTCAATGCCCTGCAGACGTCGGTCACATCGAGCAGGCCCAGCACGTCGGCCGAGGCGATGCGGGCCAGTTCCCGCCGGCGCAGCGTGCGCGCGGCCGCGATGCCGCGTACCGGGTCCGGATGCCGGCCGGCCGAGGCCACCAGTGCGCGAGCCACGCTGTCGGGATCACCGTCGAGCAGTTTCGGCCCGCTGGGCCCGTCGGCGTACAGCTGGATCACCTCGGGAGCCCGCATCAGCAGTTCCGGGATGTAGGCCGAGGTGCCGAGCACGCGCATCAGCCGCTTGGCCACCGCCCCCTCGTCACGCAGGGTCGACAGATACCAGCGCTGCTCGGCCAGCTCCTCGCTGATCCGGCGGTAGGCCAGCAGGCCGGCGTCCGGGTCCGGCGTGTCCGAGAGCCAGTCCAGCAGGGTCGGCAACAGCACCTGTTGCACCCGCGCACGGCGTCCGCCCTGGCCGGTCAGCGCCGCCAGATGCGTCAGCGCGCTCTGCGGTCCCTCGTAACCCAGTGCGGCGAGCTGACGTTCGGCCGCCTCGGTGCTCATCCCGGCGCCGATGCCCACCGCCGGTTGACCCACCGATTCCAGCAGCGGCTGGTAGAAGAGCTTGGCGTGCAACCGCGACACCCGCATGCTCTGCCGTTTGAGTTCCTCGCGCAGCACGCCCGCCGCGTCATGGCGGCCATCGGGGCGCACGTGCGCGGCCCGGGCCAGCCAACGGTAGGCCTCGTCGTCGTTGTCGTCGGGCAGCATGTGGGTGCGCTTGAGCCGCTGCAACTGCAGCCGGTGTTCGAGCAGCCGCAGGAATTCGTAGGACGCGGTCATGTTGGCGGTGTCGTCGCGGCCGATGTAGCCGCCCTCGCCGAGGGCCGCCAGCGCGTCGACGGTGGACGCCACATGCAGTGAGTCGTCATTGCGTCCGTGCACCAATTGCAGGAGCTGGACGGCGAATTCGACGTCGCGCAGGCCTCCGGTGCCGAGCTTGAGCTCGCGGGCCCGCACCCCGGCCGGGACGAGTTCCTCGACGCGGCGGCGCATGGCCTGCACCTCGGGAACGAAATCCTCACGCTCGCAAGCGGTCCACACCATGGGCATCAGGGCCTCGATGTAGGCCTTACCGAGCTCGGGGTCACCCGCGGCGGGACGCGCCTTGAGCAGCGCCTGGAATTCCCAGGTTTTCGCCCAGCGCTGGTAGTAGGCGACGTGGGATTCCAGCGTCCGGACCAGTTGACCGCGTTTGCCTTCCGGGCGCAATGCGGCATCGACCTCGAAGAAGGCATCACCGGCGAAGCGCATCATCTCGCCGGCGATCCGGGTCGCGGTGGCCAGATTGTCGTCGTTGTCCCCGCCTGCGACGGATTCACCCACGAAGATGACGTCGACGTCGCTGACGTAATTCAGCTCGCGCGCACCGCATTTGCCCATGGCGATGACCGCCAGCCGGGGCTCGCTGCCGCCCGCGCACACAACCCGGGTGGCAACCGTCAGCGCTGCGCCCAGCGCGGCATCGGCGAGGTCGGACAGGTGTGCGGCGACCTCGACGAAGGGCAGCACCGGCTCGTTCTCGACGGTGGACGCCACGTCAAGGGCACCGAGGACCAACAACCGGTCGCGGTAGAGATCCCGCAGCGCGGGCACGGCACTGCTTGCGCCCCTGTCGATCTCGACATTGCGGGCGGCAGCGGTGAAGACGCTGTGCAGCTCCTCGACACCGGGGAGGACGACGTTGCCGACCAACAACCGCCACGACAGCGGGTGGGCGACGAGGTGGTCACCGAGAGCCAGGGAGGATCCCAGTACGCCGAACAACCGGCCCCGCACGGCCCGGTCGGTCAATAGTTGGCGGTTGAGCTCGTCCGCGCCGGCCCCGAGCGCATCGGCCAGCCGCACCATCGCCAGCAGCGCGATGTCGGCGTCGGGTGCGCGCGACAGCGACCACAGAAGCTCGACGTGAGCCTCGGTGTTCCAACCGAGCTGTTCCAGGTGGGCCGACGCCTGCGGATGCACCAAACCGAGCCGACCGACGCTGGGCAGTTTCGGACGATCGGTTGCAGGCTTTGGCACGTTCACGACGGTAGCGCACGCCCGCAGGAAAATACCGGCACTGCTACCGCCCCCGACTCACAGCGACAGATAGTTCTTCAGCTCGTAGGGCGTGACGTGGCTGCGGTAGTTCTCCCACTCCGCACGCTTGTTGCGCAGGAAGTAGTCGAATACGTGCTCCCCCAACGCTTCCGCGACGAGCTCGGAGTTCTCCATGGCCTCCAGCGCATTGCCCAGGCTGGACGGCAGCTCGCGGTAGCCCATGGCGCGCCGCTCCTCGGGCGTCAGGCTCCAGACGTTGTCCTCGGCCTGCGGGCCCAGCACGTAACCCTTCTCGACGCCCCGCAGGCCGGCGGCCAGCAGGACCGCGAAGGTCAGGTAGGGGTTGCATGCCGAGTCGGGGCTGCGAACCTCGACGCGCCGCGACGACGCCTTGCGCGGGGTGTACATCGGAACCCGTACCAGCGCCGAGCGGTTGGCCGCGCCCCACGAGGCCGCGGTGGGCGCCTCGCCGCCATGCACCAGGCGCTTGTAGGAGTTCACCCACTGGTTGGTCACGGCACTGATCTCGCTGGCGTGCTCCAGGATGCCTGCGATGAACGACTTGGCCACATCCGAGAGCTGCAGCGGATCGTCGGGGCTGTGGAAGGCGTTGGTGTCGCCTTCGAACAGGCTCATGTGCGTGTGCATGGCCGATCCCGGGTGCTCGCCGAACGGCTTTGGCATGAACGACGCACGCACGCCGTCGGCGAGGGCGACCTCCTTGACCAGATAGCGGAAGGTCATCACGTTGTCGGCCATCGACAGCGCGTCGGCGTAGCGCAGGTCGATCTCCTGCTGGCCGGGCGCGCCCTCGTGGTGGCTGAACTCGACCGAGATGCCCATCTGTTCCAGGGCCTCGATGGCGTGGCGGCGGAAGTTGGGGGCCGAATCGTGCACGGCCTGGTCGAAATAGCCGCTGTTGTCGGCTGGCACGGGCACCGAGCCGTCGTCAGGTCCGGGCTGCAGCAGGAAGAACTCGATCTCGGGGTGCACGTAGCAGGTGAAGCCCAGGTCGCTGGCCTTGGCCAGCTGGCGGCGAAGCACGTGCCGGGAGTCGGCCCACGACGGTGAGCCGTCCGGCATGGTGATGTCGCAGAACATGCGTGCCGAGTAGTGCTTGCCCGCGCTGGTGGTCCAGGGCAGCACCTGGAAGGTGGACGGATCGGGGCGGGCCACGGTGTCCGACTCCGAGACGCGGGCGAAGCCCTCGATCGAAGAGCCGTCGAAACCGATGCCCTCCTCGAAGGCACCTTCGAGTTCGGCGGGCGCGATCGCTACCGATTTGAGGTAGCCGAGGACGTCGGTGAACCACAACCGAACGAACCGGATATCGCGTTCCTCCAGGGTGCGCAGCACGAATTCCTTCTGGCGGTCCATGCCCGCAGCGTAGGCATCGGCTGTTAAATCTGTGTTACAGCCCTGCAAGGAGTTAGCAGGAGAGGTCGCCCGGCGAGGTTCCGTTGACAAAGAAACCCAGTACCGCGGTGTCCACGCAGGCGTCTCCGTTGAACACCACGGTGTGTTGGGTGCCGGTGAAGGAGATCAGCGCCCCGCCCATTTGCCGGGCCAGGTCCACCCCGGCCTGATACGGCGTGGCCGGGTCCCCGGTGGTGGACACCACCACGACCTTGCCCGGTCCGGGCCCGGTGACCGGGTGCGGCGCCGACGTCGCAGGCACCGGCCACAGTGCACAGACGTCGCGGGGCGCATATCCGGTGAACTCGCCGTAGGACATGAACGGTGCCACGGTACGGAGCTGCTGATCGGCGTCGGCCCACACAGCCGGGTCGGTGGGGAACGGCCTGTCCACGCAGCGGATCGCGGTGAACGCGTCCTGCATGTTCTGGTAGTGCCCGTTTTCGTCGCGGCGCCAGTAGTCGTCGGCGAGCAACAGCAGGTCCCCGGCGTCGGTGCCACGCGACAACCCGAGCAGCCCGCTGGTCAGGTAGGGCCAGTACCGCGCCGAGTAGAGGGCGTTGCCGGTGCCGGTGATCGCGTCGGCGTAGCCGAGTCCGCGCGGGTCGGAGGTGGCGCCCGGCGTCGTCACCAACGGGTCCACCAGTCGCTGGAACCGGCTGACGAACTGAGCGGGGTCGGTGCCCAGCGGGCAGTCGGTCGATTTCGCGCAGTCCGCGGCGTAGGTGTCGAACGCCTTCTGGAAGCCGGCGAGCTGGCGGTTGTTCTTGGTGATCGGATCCTGGCTGGGGTCGATCGCCCCGTCGAGCACCATGGTGCGCACCCGGTCGCCGAACTGTTCGGCGTACGCGCCGCCGAGTTCGGTGCCGTAGGAGAAGCCCAGATAGTTGATCTGCTCCTCCCCCAGCGCGGCGCGCACCGCATCCATGTCCCGCACCGCCGAGGCGGTGCCCACGTTGGCCAGGAACGGCGCGCCCATGCGGTCCAGGCACTGCTGGGCGAACTGGCGGTAGACGTCTTCGATGTGGGCGACGCCGGCCGGGCTGTAATCGGCCATCGGCTCGCGGCGGTAGGCGTCGATCTCGGCGTCTGTCCGGCACCGCAACTCCGGAGTGGAATGCCCGACGCCGCGCGGGTCGAAGCCGACCAGATCGAAATGGTCGGTGAGTGGTGAGCCGGCCAGCGCGGCGCCCATGCCGGCGACGGTGTTCACCGCCGAGGCGCCGGGGCCGCCGGGGTTGATGAACAACGCGCCGATCCGCTCACCGCTGGCCGGTATCCGGATGACCGCCAATTGCGCTTGTGCGCCTTGAGGATCCGGCGAATTCCAGTCCAGCGGTACCGCGACGGAGCCGCATTGTGCGGTCGGGATCGTGGCCGGATCTTGCACCCAACGGGCGCAACTTCCCCATTCCGGCCCCGATTCCGGTGCGGCCTGTGCGGCCGGTGCGGCGATCGGGCACAGCACAGCGGTTGCGCCGAGGAGCGCTGCCGCCACAACGCGTATCGCCCCGCCCGCCCACCACACGGCAGTCATGGTCCCACGGCGACCGGTAGCGGGTCTGTGCCTGAGGCCGACCAGAGATCGGCAGGAGACCATCCGGTGACCTTGTCGGCCGGATCCGGTCAGCAACGGGTTCCGGGTGGCGGCACCGTCACGTCGAGGAGGTAGGTGGCGGCGATGTCGTCGATGCACTTGTTGCCCTGGAACACCACGGTGTGCTGGGTGCCTTCGAAGGTCACCAGCGTGCCGCCGAGTTGGCGGGCCAGGTCGACACCGGCCTGGTACGGCGTGGCCGGGTCGTTGGTGGTCGACACGATCAACGTCGGGGGCAGTCCCTTCACCGAGATCTCATGCGGCTTGCTCGTCGGCGGCACCGGCCAGAACGCGCAGGTACCCATCGGCGCGTTCCCGGTGAATTCGCCGTAGCTCATGAACGGCGCCACCTCGCGGGCCCGCCGGTCCTCGTCGACGACGGTGGCCCGGTCGGTGATCGCGGGCTTGTCCACGCAGTTGACCGCGACCCGTACGTCGGTCGAATTGTTGTAGTGGCCCTTGGCATCTCGGCCCATGTAGAGGTCGGCCAGTGCCAGCATCACATCGCCGTTGCCGTTCTTCAGCCCGGTCAGGCCCTCGGTCAGGTGCCGCCACAGATTCGGCGAGTACAGCGGCAGGATGGTGCCCACGGTGGCGTCGCTGTAGCTCAGCCCGCGCGAATCGCGCGTCTTGGCCGGGTGTTCCACCAGCGGATCGACCAGGCTCTTGTACACCTCGACGGCCTTGGCCGGATCCGTGCCCAGCGGGCAGTCGGGGTTCTTCGTGGCGCAGTCGGTGGCGTAATCGTCGAAGGCCTTCTGGAACGCGGCCGCCTGACGGATGTCTTCCTCCACCGGGTCCGCATTGGGGTCGACGGCTCCGTCGAGGATCATCGCGCGGACCTTCTCCGGGAACTGCTCGGCGTAGGTCGCGCCGATCCGGGTGCCGTAGGAGTAACCCAGGTAGGTCAGCTTGTCGTCGCCGAGTGCGACCCGGATCGCATCCAGATCCTTGGCGACGTTCTCGGTGCCGACGTTCTCCAGGAACTCCTTGCCCATCTTGTCGACGCAGCGCTGGACGAAGTCCTTGGTTTCCTTCTCCAGGTGCTCGACGCCTTCGGGCGTGTATTCGACGGTCGGGTCGGCCCGCAGCCGGTCGTTGTCGTCGTCGGAGTTGCACCACACCGCAGGCGTCGAGGATCCGACACCACGCGGATCGAACCCGACGATGTCGAAGCGGTCCTTGACCGACTGCGGCAGGCCGGACAACAGAGAGACGGCCGATTCGACCCCGGATTCACCGGGGCCGCCGGGGTTGATCACCAGTGAGCCGATCTTCTGGCCCGCTGCAGGGAAGCGGATGATCGCCAGCCGGGCGACTTCGCCTTCCGGCTTGGAGTAGTCGACCGGCACCGACAACATCCCGCATTCGGCGTTGTCGGGGATCTGCGCGTGATCACCCGAACCGGCGTTGCACGGCAGCCATTGCACCGGCGTGCCGGGCCGCGGGACCGCGATCTTGGCTTCCCCGTCGACCACCTGGGTGCAGCTCGCCGCGGCCACCGCCGTCACCGCCAGCAGCGCGCCGAACCTCATCCTGAACTTCATGGCTGACCATGCTGCCATGACGCGACATCACCGCAGGCCGCGCCTGGTCGCGACGCGCAGGGGCGCTATCGGGTAGCGGCGAGCAGTTCGTCGAGCGCCACGTGGAAATCGTCGGCCATGTCCCACAGGTCAGGCAGTAATTCGGGGCAGGACATGATGCCGACGTCGAGCATCCCGGTCAGCGACATCACGGTGATGTTCAGCCCCGATCCGTGGAAGATCGGGCCCAGCGGGTACATGGCCTTGACCTTGCAGCCCAGGAGGTACAGCGGCTCCTGGGGCCCCGGCACGTTGGAGATGACGAGATTGTGGACGGGTTTGGCCCCGGACAGCCGGCTGGCCGCGTACACCCGCATCGCGGCGCCGAACACCGCCGGTGCCGCGAACTGCGTCCAGTCCTGAAGCAGCGTCGCACCGATCGCGAAACTGTGTTGCTTGGCAACCGAATTCGACGCGGCGATGGCCATCAGCCGCTGAGCTGGGTCGTCGATGTTGGTTTCGAGCTTGGAGAACATCCCCGACACCTGGTTACGGCCGGGCCGGTCGGAGCGATCGTGCACCGACACCGGCACCATCGCGACCAGAGAGTTCTCCGGTAGTTCGCCGCGGTCGTGCAGGAACGTGCGCAGGACGCCGGATACCAGCGCCATCACCACATCGTTGACCTTGACGTCGAAGTGGTTCTTGACGGTCTTGATGTCCTCGAGGTCCAACTGGGCGAATGCGACGCTGCGCTGGCCGGTGATGTTGGTGTTGAACGCGGTTTTGGGCGCATTGAACGGCGCCGCCATTGCCTGTCCGCTGAATGCCCGGCGCACCGTGTCGACGACCGTCGTCGCTGTGGTGGGCAGCATATTGGCCAGCTTGAGCGGGCGGGCCGCGAACTTGAGGGCACCGCTGATGGCGATCTCGGCTCCCGAGGCGCCGCCGACCCCGTCCACCGGATCGGGCGGCGGCGCGTCGGCCTCGGTGGTGCACAGCTGTGACATCAGGTTGGCCCCGGTGACGCCGTCGACCCCGGCGTGGTGGATCTTCGTCATCAATGCCAGGCGGCCGCCGTGATGCGCATCAGTGCCCGCGATGTTCTCGATGATCCACATCTCCCACAGCGGCCGGGTCCGGTCCAGCGGCAGCGAGGCGATGTGACCGCAGATCTCGGCCAGCTCGGTGCGCCCGCCGGGGGCGGGCAGCCCGATCCGGTGCAGATGCCGGTTGACGTCAAAGTCCTTGTCTTCCACCCACACCGGATGGTCGAGGTTGAACCGGCTGTCGGCCAGCTTCTCCCGGAAATGGGGCATCGCCTTGATACGCAATGAGAGTTCGTCGCGCATCCGGTCGAACGTGTAGCCGCCCGGCATGGTCGAAGTGTCCAGTTCGAGCACCGAGCACACGTGCATGGGCTGCGCGGCGGTTTCGAGATACAGGAAGCTGGCGTCGAGTCCGCTGAGCCGTTGCATGCGCTGATGTTAAGGCGCAGCGCGGAAACTGTGAGGAAATCCACTCGAACGTCGCTTTTGCCTTCAATCCCCGCAGTGGCAGACTGGCAGACGTCCGACGAACCCGGGGACCGCCAGGCGGCCTCGAGGATCGAACCGACCATCAAAGGACGACGATGTCTGAACAGTCTGTTTATGGTGCTTCCGATTCTGCCGAAGCCAAGCCGCGCACCAAGGTCCGCACGCTCACGCTGCAGAAATGGAAGTCCGAAGGCCACAAGTGGGCGATGCTCACCTGTTACGACTACTCCAGTGCGCGGGTATTCGACGAGGCCGAGATTCCGGTGCTGCTGGTCGGCGACTCGGCGGCAAACGTCGTGTACGGCTATGACACGACCGTGCCGATCTCCATCGACGAGCTGATCCCGTTGGCGCGCGCGGTCGTCAAGGGCGCCCCGCATGCCCTGGTTATCGCCGACATGCCGTTCGGCAGCTACGAGAGCAGCCCGACCCAGGCACTGGCCACTGCCACCCGCTTCATGAAGGAGACCGGCGCGCAGGCGATCAAGCTCGAGGGTGGTGAGCGGATGGCCGATCAAATCGCGACGCTGTCTGCCGCCGGCATCCCGGTGGTGGCGCACATCGGCTTCACCCCGCAGAGCGTCAACGGGCTGGGCGGATACCGCGTCCAGGGCCGCGGCGATGCCGCCGACCAGACGATCCACGACGCGATCGCCGTGCAGGAAGCCGGTGCGATCGCCGTGGTGCTGGAGATGGTGCCCGCCGAATTGGCCACTCAGATCACCGGCAAGCTGACGATCCCGACGGTCGGCATCGGTGCCGGGCCGAATTGCGATGCCCAGGTGCTGGTCTGGCAGGACATGGCCGGACTCACCAGCGGCAAGACCGCGAAGTTCGTCAAGCGCTTCGGTGACGTGGGCGGCGAACTGC
The DNA here is from genome assembly GCF_055419465.1 of Mycobacterium sp. IDUB_17. Classification (NCBI taxonomy): domain Bacteria; kingdom Bacillati; phylum Actinomycetota; class Actinomycetes; order Mycobacteriales; family Mycobacteriaceae; genus Mycobacterium; species Mycobacterium sp. IDUB_17. The sequence continues at coordinate 336,481 of NZ_JBVAXS010000006.1, forward strand.
ACCGCGCGGCAGCGCAGTACGCCAACGACGTGGCGACCGGGGTGTTCCCGGCCGAAGAGCACAGCTACTGATTTCTCGGCTTCAGGCCAGCGCGTCACCGAGTTTGTTGAGTAACCGGGTCAGCGTTGCCTTGTCCTCACTGGTGAGGCCGGCGAACATCTCGTGTGCAGCGGCGATGTAGTCGGCCCGCCAGTGCCGGGCCTGCTCCTGCCCCTCGGCCGTCGTCGTCAATCGCACTGCCCGGCGGTCGTTTTCATCGGGTGCACGGACCACCAGCCCTTCGCGCACCAGAGCCTCGACGAGGGTTGATGCGGTGGCTTGGGTGACACCGACCGCCCTGGCCACCTCGGCTGAGCGGACCGGCTGCATCCGTTCGATCTCGGCGAGCAGCTTGGACCGCGGGGTCGACACACCACGGTCGCCGAGGCGCTCGTCGAATGCGCGGACAACGGATTTGGCAGCGCGCCCGAAAGCGTCGGCCAGTTCTGCCGCGCTCCGTTGCTCGTCGTTCACGACGGTTCTCCTCTGATTCGTTGACAGAGAATATCAGTGCTCATATAGTTTGATCTCATATAGTTAGAGATCTAACGAAAGGTCCGCCATGACCTACCCACAGACGTTCTCGCTGGGGTCGCTGGTCGTCCGACGCGTCGGATTCGGCGCGATGCAGTTGCCCGGGCCCGGGGTATTCGGCCCGCCGCGTGACCACGACCAGGCGGTCGCGGTGTTGCGCCGCGCCGTCGACCTCGGTGTCGACCACATCGATACCGCCCAGTTCTACGGGCCCGATGTCGCCAACGAACTCATCCGGGAGGCGCTGTACCCCTACCCGCAGAACCTGGCGCTTGTCACCAAGGTCGGTGGCAAGCGCGACGCCCAGGCCAACTGGCTCCCGGCGCAACAACCCGCCGAACTGCGGCACAGCATCGAAGAGAATCTGCGCACCCTCGGGGTCGACCAGCTTGCCGTGGTCAACCTGCGGCTCTTCGGGGCCGACATCGGAGGTCCCGCCGAGGTCGACCACGAGCTGTTCGAGCAGCAACTGGACACCCTGATCACGGCCCGCGACGAAGGCCTCATCGCCGGCATCGGGCTGAGCAGCGCCTCACGCGAGCACGTGGAGATCGCGCTGGAGCGCACCGAGATCGCCTGCGTGCAGAATGCCTACAACCTCGCCGACCGCACCTCGCAGCCCGTGCTCGACCTGTGCGTCGAACGCGACATCGCCTTCGTCCCGTTCTTTCCGCTGGGTTCGGCGTTCGCCGCGGACAATCCGGTCCTGGGCCATCCGACGATCCGGCGGGTGGCCACCGAACTGGGACGTACGCCGGCGCAGATCGCGTTGGCGTGGACGTTGAATGTCGCGCCGAACGTGCTGCTGATTCCCGGGACGTCCTCGATTGCCCACCTGGAGGAGAACCTGGCCGTCGCAGATGTCGAGCTGCCCGGTGATCTCACCATCGAACCGGCTGCCGCCGGCCCGGCGGCGGGCTAGGCGAAGTCGGGCTTGCGCTTGGCCAGGAACGCGTCGACACCTTCGCGGCCGTCGGCCGAGTTGGCCCGCTCCGCGATGAACCGGGCTTCGGCGGCCATCTGCTCTTCGAGGCTGTTCTTGAACGAGGACACCAGCAGGGATTTGACCGCGCCGTTGGATCCGCCGGAACCCGCCGCCACCTGGTCGGCCAGTTTCGTGGCCCGGTCAGCCAGGTCGTCGCCGCCGACGACCTCGGTGACCAGTCCCCACTCCTGCGCCTCGGCGGCCGAGAGCGTGCGGTTGGTCAGGATGAGCTCCTGGGCCCGGCGCAGGCCGACCAGTCGCGGCAGGTGGTAGGACGCGCTGCCGTCGGGGCTCAGCCCCACCTTGGTGTAGGCCATGGTGAAGGTCGCGGACTCGGCGGCCAGCACCAGGTCGCCGGTCACCGCGAGGCTGAATCCTGCGCCGGCCGCGGTGCCGTTGACCGCGGTGATCAGCACGGCATTCATCCGGGCGAACGACGAGATGGCCTGGTGCAGGTCGTCGGCGACGCCCTTGATGAAGCGGCCACGGTCGGGCGCGGTGGCAAAGGATTTCAGGTCGCCGCCCGCGCAGAAGAACCGGCCCGCACCGGTCAGCACCACGGCCTTGGTCGCCGGCGTGTCGCAGCGCCGGGCGGCGTCGGCCAGTTCGCGAGTCATGGTGTCGTTCATGCCATTCGCGGCGTCCGGCCGGTTCAGCGTGATGCGCGCGACGGCGCCGGACTGCTCGAACGAGATGGCTTCATAGGTGGGCTCGGTCACGGCCCGAACTCTAGCGGGCCGGGGTCTGCGGCGGTCGCACGCCCAGCCGGGCTGCGGTGGCCCGCACCAGCGGGCCCAACTCGCCGCCGAACCCGAGGATCCGCAGCGCCCCCTCCCCGATCGCCCAGGGCTGAGCCGGCGTGCTCTCGACGTCGTCGGAACGGCTGTTGACCACCGATTCCACCAGTCGAAACGGCAGGTCTGCGGCATCGGGCGGCCCTGCGCATTCGGTGATCACCGCCTCCGACAGCCTGCGGTACACCTCGCGCAGCTCGGCGCGCCGGCGCCGGAACGGCTCGAACCGGTCGGTGCGCAGCTCGGGAAGCAGATACAAGGCGCCCAGATTCCACCGGCCGGCACACAGCTGGTGTGCATCGCCCACCGCGAGCGTGTGCAGATGCTGTGCCGCCGGCCCCGTGCTGTCGAGTAGCTCGGCGCCCAGTTCCAGGGCCTCGTCGACGGTGCCGGCCAGGAGCGCGTCCAGAATGTCGTCCTTGGTGGCGAAATGGTGATACAGCGAGGCCTGCCGTACCCCCACTTCGTCGGCGATGCGCCGGGTCGAGGTGCTGGCGTAACCGTGGGTGGTGAACAGCTCGGCGGCGGCATCGAGGATCTGTTCACGGGCGGTCGTGCCCGGTCGGCGGGGCCGCTCCAGCCGTGGGCGTCCACGCCCGGCAGCGGCGTTCGCCGGTGTCGTCTCAGCCGCCATGTCAGCAACAGTAGGAGACCCCGACGGACACGGCCGACAGCGCGGTGGGCGGTGGGGCAAGTCTTGATACTGCTGTGACCAGACACCGGTCGTGGCACCCACCCGGATATGGCACGCTGGTGCCATCCCGATCCGCCTCCGGTGCACAGCGAAGGTGACTATGGCCCCCGGCAAATCCAAGACCGCGAGGTACACCGAGATCGAGCGGAAGTTCGCGGTCACCGAGAACACCGTCTCGCCGTCATTCGAGGGGCTGTCGGCCGTCGCCGAGGTAGCCCGAGCGGAAATCCAGCACCTGGATGCGGTGTATTTCGACACTCCGAATCGTGACCTCGCGGCGCACCGCATCACGTTGCGGCGCCGCACCGGCGGCCCTGATGCGGGCTGGCACCTGAAGCTTCCGGCCGGAGTCGACACCCGCACCGAGGTCCGTACGCCGCTGGGCACAGCTACTGACACCGTGCCCGAGGATCTGCGAGACATCGTGCTCGCCATCGTGCGGGACCGTCCGCTGGCCCCGGTGGCCCGGATCAGCACCCAGCGGAGCGTGGAGGTGCTGCACGGCGCCGACGGCGTCGCCCTGGCCGAGTTCTGCGATGACCGCGTGACCGCGTCGGCCATCGGAGGCGAAGAACAGCGCTGGCGGGAATGGGAGCTCGAGTTGCTCACCGCCGATGTGCCCGACGACCTGATGGATCGTCTGACGAACCGTCTGGCGGATGCCGGCGCGAAGCCGGCCGGGCATGGTTCGAAGCTGGCGAAGGTGCTCGGCACCGATCTGCTACCGCCACCGACTCCCCCGGCCGATCCGGTGCACCGGGCCATCGCCGAGCAGATCGAGGCGTTGCTGGTCTGGGACCGCGCGGTACGCGCGGACGCCTACGACTCGGTGCATCAGATGCGGGTGACTACCCGCAAGATCCGCAGTCTGCTGCAGGAGTCGAAGGATTCCTTCGGGCTCGACGACGACGGCTGGGTACTCGACGAGCTGCGGACGCTGGCCGCGGTACTGGGCACGGCACGTGATGCCGAGGTCCTGGCCGAGCGCTATCAGCGCGCGCTCGACGAGATGCCTGCCGAACTGATCCGCGGTCCGGTGCGCCAGCGGCTGGTCGAGGGCGCCAACCGCCGCTACACCGCCGGCTGGCGGCGATCCTTGTTGGCGATGTGCTCGCAGCGTTACTTCCGGCTGCTGGACGCGCTCGAGGAGATGGTCAGCGCCGAACAGCCCGAATCCGGGGACGCGTCAAAGCCTTCGGTGACCATCGACTCGGCATACAAGCGGGTTCGCAAGGCCGCGAAGACCGCTGCCGCGGCCGACAGCGATGCCGAGGCCAGCGCCGAGGAGAAGGACGAGGCGCTACACCGAATTCGCAAGGGCGCCAAGCGGCTTCGTTATACCGCGGCGGCGACCGGAGCGGAGAAGGTCTCTGAGCGCGCCAAGAATATCCAGACGTTGCTTGGCGATCATCAGGACAGTGTGGTGAGCAAGGCTCATCTGAGCACCCAGGCCGACGCTGCGCATGCTGCGGGCGAGGACACCTTCACCTACGGGCTGCTGTATCAACAGGAGGACGACCTGGCCCAGCACAGCCGGGCGTTGCTGCAGGATGCACTCAAGAAGCTGGACAAGGCGGTTCGCAAAGCCCATTGAGGCCCGTTTGCTGGGCTGGGGCGAACGAGTTGGCCTGTAAGCCGGATAATGCCCCTCAGCATTTCCGCAGGTCATACCGACTTGGTGTCGTTGATGGCAAATAGTGGCTGGTGGGCCGAATATGCGGGTAGCAGGCAATTTTCCGGCCCTACTCAAGCTGCCACCAGTGGGCGCAGAGTGCTACCGTGCGTAGCACCTGCGTAGCGGAGCTGCCGCAATCAACCACCGATGGCAGTCGCTCAAGGCATACCGCAGATGGCCTAAAACAGTTGCACTGCAGTGAATTTAACTGGCGAGGCGGCATCAGCCTAAGCCTGCGGCTTCCATCAATCCGCACGATTGACTGCGACATCGGCAAGGAGATTCCCCGCTCGCCAACGTCGACCCAGAACGCCGCACCTGTTGCACAGGACTGGGAGGCGGTCATGCCGCGACATACACGGCATGTAGTCGCCTCGGCCTTAACCTCAAAGTACGTTCGGCACCCATGCGGGATACGTATCAAGACACCTCATCCATCCAGCCCCCCACCAAGTCTTCGACGAGCACCACGGCTACCACGATGACCCTCAGGGCGGCAACACCGGTGACTCTCGTGTGTTGTTCGAGATCGACGCTTATCTCGGTGCTGGGCGGCGCCTGTACGAGGCAATCTCGAAGGTGATGTGGAAGCACTACCACCCGTGCGGGAGGGGTCGTTGGGACTCAATGCGCTCAGCCGCTAAGGCTATTGGGTCAGGCAACTCGAAGGTGCCGGCGCAGGTTGGCGATCTGGTGGTGGATAGCTGGAACGCTCACGGCGTCAAGCTCGCGAACTATCGAAACTTTGTCGCGCATACCGGTGCTCTGTCAGAGGGCGAGACGTGCTGGTTGCGTCGCTACGATCGACGTTGGGGCGCGTCGGTGATGCTGCTCGAAAGCCCCGAGAACAAGAAGCGGGTGCCGTTGAGACCCGACGTGGGAACAGATGCACTCGCGTACTGCTACGACGTTGCTGTCCACCTGGTAAAGCTGTGTGAGCAGGTGGCTGCAGCGGATGTCGTCGCTGGCTTTCTTGCGCACCCACCGGGCTACGACGGCCGCCCGGCGTCGCCCCGCTGGGAGGCGGCGCGGGATACCTATCGTTGATTTCCAGTTCGGGTCCATCTGCGTGCCCAGCGCCCCGAGAACGCTCGGCGGCGGACCTGAAGCTCAAACTCGCTGGACAAATGACCACCGCCCTGCGGACTGCTGGCTAGCTCCAGGCGGGCGTGCTGTCTCGTTTCTAGAGATTCGAGAGCAATCACATCCTGTCTCACCGTGCGCTTCTTCCCGAAGCGCTTTGCTCTGTTAGGCGAATCGCGTCATTCGACATCTGGCAAATTGCTCGACTTCTGATGTGCTGTCGGCAAGTTCGTGTGCTACGAGGCGTCCGACGGTCGCAGCAAGGGTTATCCCCGGGTGCACAACAGCCACATACAGTCCAGGTATCCCAGGAACGGGACCAATGACCGGCTCATCGTCCGCAGGCATCGGACGCCAGCCGACTGCGGCACCAAGAATGTCGACACTCGCCGATACCTCGAAGGTTCGAAGGATTTCCTCTCGAGCTTTTTCTGCGGTGTCAGTCAGGTCGCCCTGAGTCGTCTGCCCGCAGTAATCCAGAGGTACTAAGAGGGTGCCGTCAGACAGCTGGCGAACTTCGATGCTGTCGTTGGCGACTATATGACGTACGAGCCCCGGTCGGGTACGGAGACGCACCATCACTGCCGGGCTTCCATAGACCGGCAGATGCACTCCCACCGAGGCGCATAGCTGCGCCGAGTCGGTCCCCGCCGCAACTACAGTGTGGGTTGCGTTCAGGGTCTGGGTGGGAGTTCGGGCTCCGACTACTACGTCATTCGTACGCAGTAGACGCACCGCGGGTTGTCCGACAATGACCTTCGCGCCGTGTTGTCGTGCTGCTTCAACCAGGCTTTCGGCCAGCATGACGGGTTCTACTGATCCGTCATGACTGCCAAAGCGAACGCTATCTGGCGCCGAGATCAGTTGGGGCTCAACGTGTAGAGGATTGCGTAGGGGTGCGTCGCCGCTACAGGCAAAGTAGTCGCCCCAGGTAAGCGCGCCACACCAATTAATCGAGATCGTGGGTATCTCGCGTTCCAACCGCAGAAAATCATCCCGCGCCAGCCGTCGCAGTTCCGCTGACGGGCCAGAATCGATGGAGCGGCCTATCCAGCCGAACGAGTGCTGCGTGGCACCCATGCCAGGCAACCCCTGGTCTATCAAGGTTACGGCGAGGCCCCTGCTGGCAGCGTGATACGCAATCGATGCGCCTGTAACTCCAGCTCCGACAACAAGTACAGACCGATCGAACTGGTTTGTGGGTGCGTTACCCACAGCGAAGTCTTCATCCCGTGTCGCAGTAACAACTAACCCCATTCACTTGGCGCTCACCCGTACGCTCTCCTACCCGCCGAGGAAGCGCAAGCCAATTTCAGTGGCAGATGTCGGTGTCTATCGTCGGGACGTACACGTAAGTGAATAAGAGAGAAGGCACATCTCGTTCAAGTTTGCCGCCTGTCTCTTTTCTAGAGAAACGAGGCACCATCTCGTGCATCGCGACTTCCTTGGATCGCCCAGGTCGCGGTGTCTCATTTCTCGTCTCACTCCGCGCGTGGGCCTGAATCGCGCGTTGTCGGACGGCAGTGAGACAGTTCCTTGGAGGGATTACAGCTGCGACTTAAGGCTGGCGGCTGCTCGGTCCCGAACCAAAGCTCCTACGTCGAAGACACCCAAGGTCTCTCAACATGCTCGGCTGAGCTGTCCCGGTGGACCTGTCGCTTACGCCACGCCTCCGCGTAGTCACGGAACGTGACCTGGCCCTTAGCGGGGTCAACGTACGCGCCGGTATGCAAGTGGGAACCAAGCTCCCTCACACGTCTGTCTGTGTCGGCGCGCTTCTCGTATGACTCGGTGAGTTCCTTGCCGTCCGGGCCGACCCATCGGACACGCCACCGCCTGCCTGTGCCGTACAGCTTGTTACACACCTGCGTGCTGGTCTGGCTGAAGTACGTCTTGTCCATGCACCAGACCGGGCCGTCTGCGTTGTCGGCGGGGGTAAGAACACCTGCTCACCCTTACGGGGTGCTCGGTGCCACTGGTCCTCTACGCCTGCCCCTACGGAACGGCGTTTCACAACCGGTGCGCTCATGACCGGGTCGCACGCCGCTCTGCGTAGTCTCTGCGTAGCGGCGGGGCACAGTCGGCATATATTGGCAGGTAAATCGGTGTAGGCGAACGAGTTGGCCTGTAAGCCGGATTCTGTCCCTTACCCCGGAGGGTAGGGCGGCGACCATCCATCTGGACACACCGTTGCCGGGTGCCTCAAGCGGCCTACCCGCAGGCTCGGGCGAGCAGCCCTCGGGCGCCTGCGCGACCGCAACCAGGTTGCGGCCTTCTTGGCCTTGCTTCGGGTGGGGTTTGCCTAGCCACCCCGGTCACCCGGGGTGCTGGTGCGCTCTTACCGCACCGTTTCACCCTTACCATTTCTGGCGGTCTGTTTTCTGTGGCACTTTCCCGCGAGTCACCTCGGATTGCCGTTAGCAATCACCCTGCTCTGTGAAGTCCGGACTTTCCTCGACCCCCGGTTTCCCAGGTGCCGCGGCCGCCCGGCCAACTCGTTCGCGCTGATCACCGTACCCTCAATCTCATGTCTCAGGTGCCACCGGCACGATATTTGCTTCGCGCGAAGGACCTGGCGGATGCCCGGTACGCGGATCCGATCACCGTCGACGACCTCGCCGCGGCCGCCGGTTTGTCCCGCGCGCACTTCAGCCGGATGTTCACCCGCACCTTCGGTGAGTCCCCGCGCGCCTACCTGCAGAGCCGGCGCCTGGAGCGGGCCGCGGCGCTGCTGCGCAACACCGACCGTTCGGTCGCCGACATCTGTGTGATGGTGGGCCTGCACAGCGTCGGCTCGTTCACCACGAACTTCGCACGGGTGTACGGCAAGCCTCCGGCGGCTTACCGTGCCAGCCTGCCGCCGGCCATGCTGCGCGCCCCGGTGCCCAGTTGCATCCTGGCGCGCGACACCCGGCGCCCCCATCCCAGTCGAGCCAAGACAGCACAAACGGAGAAGACGGCGGGGCCGGACCGCACGTAGCGTCGGGTCATGATGAAAATCGCATACACGCATCTGTGGGTCCACGATCAGGAAGTCGCGCTGAAGTTCTGGACCGAGAAGGTCGGAATGGAAGTGCGCGAAGATGTTTCGTTCCCGGAAGAGATTGGCGACTTCCGGTGGGTCACGGTCGGTCCGCCCGGGCAGGACGATGTCGGCATCGTGCTGATGGCGGTCCCCGGCGAGCCGGTGATGGACGAGCAGACGCGGAAGCAAGTCCAGGACCTGACCGCAAAGGGCTTCGCCGGCACGGTGTTTCTGACCACCGAGGACTGCCAGAAGAGCTATGAGGAGCTGACGGCGCGCGGTGTCGAGTTCACCGAGCCGCCCAACCAGATGCCCTACGGCATCGACTCCGGCTTCCGTGACCCGTCGGGTAACAGCATCCGGCTGACCCAGCGCACGGACATCCCCGCCACCGCTTAGCCATTGGCCTTGCGGCGGCGGGGGCCGCCCGTCAACGCCGCCGCAGCACCATCACGTTGTCGATCAGGGTGCCGTGCTGCCCGTCCGGGCCGGTTGCCTCTCGCTCATCGGTACCCACCCGGACTCGTTCCCATTGCGCCTCATCGAGGTTCAGCGAGTCGACCACAGAGTCGGCACTGGGAAACGCGAACCTGCGGACATGCTCGGGAGCCCAGGGCGGCGCGGCCCCGTGATCGACGATGACCAGCAGACCGCCGGGGGCCACGGCACCGGCGGCCCGACGCAGCAGGCCGGCGCGGTCCATCGCGATCGGCGACTGGAGGAACTGGGCCGAGACCAGGTCGAAGCGGCCGTCCGGGAGGCTCTCGGACAGGTCGTGGCGTTCGAACGTGATGCGGTCCGCCACGCCCCGCTCCCGCGCCTCGGCGGCAGCGCGGGCGAGCGCGGTGTCGGAGACGTCCACGCCCGTGACCTGCCAGCCCTTCTCGGCCAGCCACACGGAGTCACCGCCCTCGCCGCAGCCGAGATCCAGCGCCCGCCCGACGGGCAGATCCGCGGCGATCTTGGCCAGTTGGGCGTTGACCCGTCCACTCCAGATACGGCCGCGCTGCCCGTAATGCCGTTCCCAGTACTGGGCGGTGACGGCCGTCTGAGCGGGCCACGGCGGCAGCGGGAGCCCGACGTCTTCGCCGAGCAGGTACTGCACGACAGCGGCACCGGCCTGGCTGCCCGACGCCACCGCCGCGGCCACCTGGGGCGTCTGGGCACTCAGGTCACCTGCGGCGAACAGCCCGGGCACCGACGTGCGGGCGAACGGGTCGACGACGAGGGCGTCGGCGGCGAAGGGCCCGGGCGCCGAGACGGCGCCGAGTTGCGCTGCCAGCGGTGAGCGTTGATGCAGTGTGGCGGCGACGAGTGCGCCGCGCCTGGCCAGTCGGGTGCCGTCGGCGAATTCGACGGCCGCCAGTGCGCCGTCCTGTGCGACGAATCGGGCGATCGGGCGCTCGTCGACGCCGATTCCGGCCGCGTCCAACTGCTTGACCTGGTCGTCATCCAGCCCGCTGTCGCCGTCGGTGAGCACCACCAGATCCTCGGTCCAACCGCGCAGCATCAGTGCCGAGTGCAGGGCGCGATCCCCCTGCGCGACGACCGCGAGCGGTGCGTCACGCAGCTCCCAGCCATGGCAGAACGGGCAGTGGAAAACTGAAGCACCCCAAAGCTCTTCGAGTCCGGCGATGTTCGGTGTCCGGTATTCCATGCCGGTGGCCAGCAGCACCGTCCTGGCCTGCTCGTGGGTTCCGTCGGCCAGCTCGAGTGCGAATCCCGGCTCCCCGCCCACGACTGCGCCGGTGCGGACCTCCACCGTGGGGTAGACGGCCAGCTCGGCGCGGCCCGCCGCATAGAGTTCGGCGGGCGGGCGGCCGTCGCTGCCCAGCAGGCCGCCGATTCCGTGTGCGGCCAGGTTGCTCTGATTCCCCGCGTCGACGAGTAGTACCCGGCGCCGGGCCCGGCCCAGTACCAGCGCCGCACTCAGGCCGGCTGCCCCGCCTCCGACGATGACGCAATCCCAGATGTTGTTCATGCCGTCGAGCTTGCCCAATCACATGGCAAAGTGCCAAGCTGTTTTGCCATGGAGGCAAACGCCGCCGACCCCGCCGACATCGACGCCCTGGTCCGGACCCGGCTACGCGAGTTACGCGCCCAACGTGGACTCACCCTGGAGGACGTCGCGCGCCGCGCACAGATCGACGTCTCGACATTGAGCCGGCTGGAATCGGGCAAGCGCCGACTGGCGCTCGACCACCTTCCCCGATTGGCCGCCGCGCTGTCGGTGACCACCGACGAGCTACTGCGCGCGCCGCAGGCCGAGGACCCTCGGGTCACGGGCAGCTCACACACCCACCACGACATCACGTACTGGCCGTTGACCCGGCAGGGCCCGGCAGCGGGGTTGCACGCCTACAAGATCCGGATCAGCCCCAAGCGCCGCAAGCCTCCCGCCGAATTTCCCGTCCACGAGGGACGCGACTGGATGTACGTGCTGTCCGGGCAACTGCGGCTGATCCTGGGCGAACAGGACTTCATCGTCAATCCCGGTGAGGCCGTGGAGTTCTCGACGTGGACACCGCACTGGTTCGGGGTGGTCGACGGCCCGGTCGAGGCGATCACCATCTTCGGCCCGCACGGCGAGCAGTTACACCTGCACGCCTGACTGATAGGCAGGCCTACAGGTAGGCGGTCTGGTTGACCAACCGCACCGAAGATCCGCCGTCGGCGTAGAACTCGGCGATCGACAGCGACGCCAGGTCCAGATGCAACCGGTACAGGATCCCCTCGCCGGCATCGAGCGCCAGTCGCAAGATCGTCTTGATCGGCGTCACGTGGGAGACGACCAGAACCGTTGCCGCGCCGTAGTCTGCGATGATCCGGTTGCGCGCCCGGCGGACCCGGTGGGCCACCGCATCGAAGCTCTCGCCACCGGGCGGTTCGACGCTGGTGTCACCCAGCCAGCGCCGGTGCAGTTCCGGATCCCGTTGCGCGGCTTCAGCGAACGTCAACCCTTCCCACTCACCGAAGTCCGTCTCGATCAGGTCGTCATCGACGCGGACGTCGACGCCGAGCACCTTGGCCGCGGCCGTCGCGGTCTCGTATGCCCGCTCCAGCGGCGAGGTGACCACCGCGGCAATGCTGCCGCGGGTGCCGAGATACCGCGCGGCGGCATCGGCCTGTCTGCGACCCTCCTCGGTCAGCGCCGGGTTGCCGCGGCCCGAATAGCGCCGGGCGATGGACAATTCGGTCTGGCCGTGGCGCAACAGCAGCAGCCGGGTGGGCGCACCGGTGGCTCCGGTCCACCCGGGTGCCGACAGCGCGGCCTTCTCGGCCTGAGCCGGTGCTTTGGCCGGTCCGGCAGGCGCCGCACTGACGATGCCCGCGGCGGCGTCCATGGCCTCGTTGGCCAGCCGGTCGGCATGGCTGTTGCGGGCCCGCGGAATCCAGGTGTAGCTGATCCGCTCGAATCCCGCGGCCAGTTCGGCGGCCCGGCGTTGCAGCGGAATCAGATCGGGATGTTTGACCTTCCAGCGCCCCGACATCTGTTCGATGACGAGCTTGGAGTCCATCGAGACCGCCACCTCGGTGGCGCCCAACTCGGTGGCTGCCTCCAGTCCGGCGACCAGGCCCCGGTATTCGGCGACGTTGTTGGTGGCCCGACCGATCGCTTCCTTGCGCTCGGCCAGCTCTGCGGAGTGCTCGGCATCGAACACGACCGCGCCGTAGCCCGCCGGCCCGGGGTTGCCCCGCGAACCGCCGTCGGCTTCGACGAGAACCTTCACTGCTTGATCCGCAGGAGGATTGCCCCGCATTCCGGGCAGCGCAGCACGTCATCCTCGGCGGCCGCGGCGATCCGGGCACTCTCGCCGCGGTCGATCTCGATCCGGCAGGCACCGCAGCGCCGGCCCTGAAGCAGCCCGGCCCCGGCGCCGCCACGGGCCCGCTGACGTTCGTAGAGGTCGACGAGTTCGGGATCGATGATGCTCACCAACCCGTCACGGCGGGTCGTCGCCTGATGCTTGGCCTGGTCGATCTCCACCAGCGCGGCATCGCGGGCCTGCTGCGCCGACGACAACGCGGTCTGCAGATCGTCGATGCGTTGCAGCGCCTCGGCCTGCTGATTCGACAGTTCCTCGCGGCGTTCCATGAGCTCCAGCAGCGAGTCCTCCAGGTTGGATTGCCTGCGCTGCAACGTTTCCAGTTCGTGCTGGATCTCGGCGACCTGTTTGGCGCCCACCGTGCCACCATCGATCAGCCCACGGTCGCGGTCCTCACGCTGACGTACCGAGTCGATCTCGCTCTCGAGCTTGGTCACCTGGGCTTCCAGGTCTTCCAGTGCGATGCCGAGGACGCCCACCCCGTCGCTGGCCCCAGCGTGCTCGGCCTGCGCCTCGTCCACCTTCTGCTGCTCAGCCAGGTTCTTGGCGCGGTGTGCGAGGCGCCCGAGTTCGGCATCGACCTCGGTCAGCGCGAGAAGCGAACGTTGTTGTTTTACTTCGGCTTTCATGCCCTGACTTTCATGTAGCTGTGGTTTCCTGCGTTCATTGCGTTCGCTGCGATCAGCACTCGACGTTCCACGGGTCGGTGCGCACCGACGACACCCGCACCTGCAGCGCATCGCCGAACTGTCCGCGCAGCACCCCGGCCGCCTGGGCGCACCAAGGGAACTCGGTGGCCCAGTGCGCCACGTCGATGAGCGCCACCGGTGAGGCCCGGCGGTGCTCGTCGGCCGGGTGGTGGCGTAGATCCGATGTGACATAGGCCTGTACACCGGCCCGGGCCACGGTGCCCAGCAGTGAATCTCCCGCTCCCCCGCACACCGCGACCCGCGACACCATCGCGTCGGGATCGCCCGAGGTCCGCACCCCCCATGAAGTTGCCGGCAGCGCGGCCCGAACCCGGGATGCGAAGGCCGACAACGGGATCGGTCGGTCCAGCTCGCCGATCCGACCGATTCCCACGTCACCGGGGATCGGCGCCAGCGCGATGATGTCGAAGGCAGGCTCCTCGTAGGGATGTGCGGCGCGCAGAGCGGAGAGGATGGTCGCGCGCAGCCGCGAGGGGGCGATCACCTCCACCCGGTCCTCGGCCACCTGCTCGACGGTGCCCACCTCGCCGATCGCGGGGGCGGCGCCGTCGTGCGGCAGGAACTGTCCGGTTCCGGCCACACTCCAACTGCAGTGCGAATAGTCGCCGATGCGTCCGGCGCCGGCGTCGAACAACGCCTCCCGCACTGTCGCAGCATCCGCGGCCGGCACGAACACCACCCATTTGTCCAGGTCGGGTCCCGGCGCCGCCGGCGACAGAACCGCGTCGACGGTCAAGCCCAACGCCGCCGCCAGCGCATCGGATACCCCGGGCGAGGCCGCATCGGCGTTGGTGTGCGCGGTGAACAAGGCCCGTCCGGTGCGGATCAGCCGGTGGATAAGCGCGCCCTTGGCGGTGTCGGCGGCGACGGTGTCCACGCCGCGCAGCAGCAGCGGGTGGTGGGCCAGCAGCAGACCGCGCTCGGGCACCTCGTCGATCACGGCCTCGGTCGCGTCGACCGCGATCGTCACCGATTCGACCGGTTCGTCAGGATCGCCGCACACCAGGCCTACCGAGTCCCAGTCGTGGGCCAGGTGCGGCGGGTACGCCGCGTCCAGTGCGGCGATCACGTCCGCCAACGGCACCCCGGCCGGTTGCGTGCTCATTGCAGCACCTCCGTCATGGCGTCGATGAGTGCGGGCCATTCCGGCCGCACCGCGGCACGCAGGTAATTTTCCGGCAGGCCCACGAAAGTATCGCAACGGCGGACCGCAATGCTTTTGCTTTCCAGATGTTTTCGCATCAGCTCCGCGTCAGGCACCGTGAACAGCACAAATGGCGCATCTCCGGCCACCACGCCCAGCCCCGCCTCAGCGAGCCCGGCGACCATCGCGACCCGGAGTTCAGCGAGCCGACGGGCTCCGGCATCGGCCTCGGCCACCGCTTCGGGACCGTTGGCCGCGGCGATGGCCTCCAGTTGCAACGTGCCCAGCGGCCAGTGCGGGCGCGGCGCTGTCAGCCGGGCCAGCACCTCGGGCGCACCGAGGGCGTATCCGACCCGCAGCCCGGCCAGCGCCCAGGTCTTGGTCAGGCTGCGCAGTACGAGCACGTCGGGCAGTGATTCACCGGCCAGCGATTCGGCCTCACCGGGGATGCCGTCGGCGAACGCCTCGTCGACGACGATCAGCCGGCCGGGCCGGCGCAACGCCAGGACGTCCTTACGGCGGTGCAGCACCCCGGTGGGATTGGTCGGGTTGCCGACCACCACCAGGTCCGCCTCGTCCGGCACGTCCGCTCCCGCCAAGGTAAATGGGTACGGCAACACGGCGTGGTGGATCGGTACGTCCGCCTCGGCCAGCACGGCCTCGGGTTCGGTGAACGACGGTGCGACCAGGGCCGCCAGCCGCGGCCGCAATCCGGCCAGCAGGGCGAATCCCTCCGCTCCGCCAGCCAGCAGGGCCACCTCGTCCGCAGCGCGGCCGTGGCGCGCGGCGACGGTTTCGACGGCCCGACGCTGATCGGCCTGGCTCGGATAGCTGCCCAGGTCCGGCAGCCGGGACGCCAGCCGGTCGGTCAACCAGGGCGGCGGACCGCCGGGCCGCACGTTGACCGCGAAGTCCAACATGCCCGGCAATGCGGCCTGGTCGCCGTGGTAGCGGGCGCCGGCACGGGCCCCTACACGGTTTCGACTCGGCACAGCACGACCCTAGTGGTCGGGGTGCTCAGCTGGGCATCCGGAGGACTGCCGGCGGCATACGGGAGAATGGGCACGTGACTGACACGCTGGAACTCACCCGACCGCAGCTGGTGCTGTTCGACCTCGACGGCACCCTGACCGATTCGGCGGCCGGGATCGTGTCGAGTTTTCGCCACGCGTTGGCCCACGTGGGTGCCGGCGTCCCCGACGGTGACCTGGCCGGACGCATCGTCGGCCCGCCCATGCACGAGACGTTGCAGTCCCTGAGTCTGGGCGAGACGCGCTTCGATGCCGACGCCGCGATCGCGGCGTACCGAGCCGATTACACGAGCCGCGGCTGGGCGATGAACAGCCTGTTCGACGGCATCGAGGCATTGCTCGCCGACCTGCGGGCCGCCGAGGTGCGGCTGGCCGTCGCGACCTCCAAGGCGGAACCCACCGCGCGACGCATCCTGGAGCATTTCGGCCTGGACGGCTATTTCGAGGTGATCGCCGGGGCCAGCCCCGACGGCGTCCGGGCCGCCAAGGCCGACGTGGTCGCCTATGCGCTGGCGCAACTGCAACCCCTGCCAGAGCGCGTGCTGATGGTCGGTGACCGGATGCACGACGTCGAAGGCGCGGCCGAGCACGGCATCAACACCGTGGTGGTCGGCTGGGGCTACGGCGCCACCGATTTCACGGAGACCACCGCGGTGACCGCGCATGCCCACGTCGACACCGTGACGCCGCTTCGGGAGGTGCTCGGTGTCTGACTTTTCCACTGAGCCGGTTCTGCACGTCACGTTCGTGTGCTCGGGCAACATCTGCCGGTCCCCGATGGCCGAGAAGATGTTCGCCCACCAGATCAGCGAGCGCGGCCTGGCCGACGTGATCCGGGTGAGCAGCGGTGGCACCGGCGGCTGGCATGCCGGTGACGGCGCCGACGCGCGTGCCTGCCTGGTGTTGCGCGAGCGCGGCTATCCGAGCGACCACATTGCCGCCCAGGTCTCCGACGACCATCTCGGCGCCGACCTGGTCGTCGCGCTGGGCCGCAATCACCTGCGCATCCTGACCGATCTGGGTGTGACGGGCGACCGGTTGCGGATGCTGCGGTCGTTCGACCCCCGCTCGGGCGCGCACGCCCTCGACGTCGAGGATCCGTATTACGGCGGCAAGACCGATTTCGAGGACGTGTTCACCGTGATCGAGGCGTCCTTGCCCGGGCTGCACGCGTGGGTCGACCAGACGCTTGCCGGTCGGGGAATCGTGGCCTGATGAAGCGGCTGACATTCCTGTTCCGGCCCCAGTGGGTGGCGCTGTTCATCGTGGTGGCCGCATTCGCCTACCTGTGTTTCACCGTGCTGGCGCCGTGGCAGTTGGGCAAGAACACCAAGACGTCGCGGGAGAACAACCAGATCAGCCATTCGCTGCAGGCCGATCCGGTTCCGGTCACCACCGTTCTGCCGCACCAGGATTCGGTCGCACCCGACGCCCAGTGGCAACGCGTCACGGCCACCGGTCACTACCTGCCCAAAGCGGAGGTGCTGGTCCGGCTGAGGGTGGTCGACGGTGAGCCCGCCTTCGAGGTGCTCACCCCGTTCGCCGTTGACGGCGGGCCGGTGGTGCTGGTCGATCGCGGCTTCATCACTCCCAAGGACGGGAACAAGGTGCCCGAGTTCGCGGGCGCACCGACCGGTCAGGTGACGATCACCGCGCGCTTGCGTGATGCCGAAGCCAGTCTTCCGGGTAAGGAGCCGTTCCGCGGCGAGGACGGCGCGCAGCAGGTGTATTCGATCAACCCCGAGCAGATCGCCTCGCTCACCGGCGTCCCACTGACCGGGTCGTACCTGCAGTTGGTGGCCAACCAGCCCGGCGGGCTCGGGGAAATCTCCCTCCCGCACCTCGACGCCGGACCGTTCCTCTCCTACGGCATCCAGTGGATCGCGTTCGGGATCGTCGCCCCGCTCGGACTGGGCTACTTCATCTACGCCGAGTTGCAGCAGCGGCGGCGCGAACGCGCGGCCGCGCAGGTCGCCGCGGACGAGCCGGCCCGAGAGCTCACGAACGAGGAGAAGATCGCCGACCGCTACGGAAAGCGCCGCTGACCGCCAGCAGCACCGCGACCGCCGCTGACGCGGCCTGGACCGCGCGCGACAGTCGGACCGCGCGGGCCACATCGGCTTCCTCTGGGATGCGCCCGTCGCCCAGGGTGGGCCGGATCTCCAGCTGATGCGCGTACTGCGTCGGGCCGCCCAGACGCACCCCGAGCGCGCCGGCGAATGACGCCTCGGCCACCCCGGCGTTGGGGCTGGGATGCCGCGATGCGTCGCGCCGCCAGGCGCGCAGCGCCGCGGCCGGTGACCCGCCCACCACCGGTGCACACAGCACCGCCAGCACGCCCGTCAGCCGCGCCGGCACGTAGTTCAGCACGTCGTCGAATCTGGCTGCAGCCCAACCGAAGTAGTTGTACCGCGGCGAGCGGTGCCCGATCATGGCGTCCAGCGTGTTGGCTCCCCGGTACACCAGCACGCCGGGCACCCCGGCGATCGCCGCCCAGAACAGCGGCGCCACCTGGGCGTCAGAGGTGTTCTCAGCCAGCGATTCCACGGTGGCCCGGGTCAGGCCCGACGCGTCCAGCGCGGCGGGATCCCGCCCGCACAGGGAGGGCAGCAGCCGGCGGGCACCAGCCAGGTCGTCGCCGGCGAGCAGCGTCGCCATCTGGTGCCCGACCCGGTTGAGCGAGGTGCCGCCGAGGGCGACGTAGGTGGCTGCCGCGGTCACGAACACCCGGTCACCGCGTCCCACGGCCCAACCCAGTCCGGCCAGCCCGCCGAGCAACAGCCCGGTGTGCAGGACGCCTGCCCCGCGGTTGTCGGCGTAGGTCAGCTTTTCCAACCTCGCTGCGCCAGTACCGAACCCGGCCACCGGGTGGCCGCGACGCGGATCCCCGAGCAGCAGGTCGGCCAGGAATCCGACAGCGATGCCGGCGGCCCGACTGTGCCAATCCCGTCGGCTTCTGCGCGCAAACACCTCGGCAGCGTCTCACAAGGTGATCTACTCGAATTCATGAGGCTGGGTTCGCCACGACGCCCGCGACGGGTCACCGATCTGCTCAACCCGGCGGCGGCGCTGTTGCCCGCGGCCAACGTGATCATGCAGTTGTCCGCCCCGGGTGTCGGCTACGGCGTTCTGGAGAGTCCGGTGGACAGTGGCAACGTCTACAAGCACCCGTTCAAACGGGCCCGCACCACCGGCACCTACCTGGCCACCGCCACCATCGGCACCGACGCCGACCGCGCGCTGCTGCGCACCCAGATCGACCGGGTGCACGCGTTGGTTCGCTCACGCCGCTCAAGCCCGGTGTCCTACAACGCTTTCGACCCCCGGTTGCAGCTGTGGGTGGCGGCCTGCCTGTACCGCTACTACATCGACATGCACGAGTTCCTCTACGGTCCGCTCGACGAGGAATCGGCCGACGCGATCTATGCCGACGCCCGCACACTGGGCACCACTCTGCAGGTGCGCGACGAGATGTGGCCCGAGGACCGGAACGCCTTCGATGCGTATTGGAAGCAGTCACTGCAGGACCTGCGGATCGACCCGCCGGTGCGTGAGCATCTGCATGGGGTGGCAGCGATGGCGTTCCTGCCCGCCCCGCTGCGGCTGCTGGCCGGGCGGTTCAACCTGTTCGCCACCACCGGCTTCCTGCCCGCGGAGTTCCGCAGTCATATGCGCATGAGCTGGACGGCCGACCAGCAGCGGCGTTTCGAGTGGTTGTTGACCGGCCTGCGGGCCGCCGATCGCGTGATCCCGCACGAGGTGTGGTTGTTGGGTTACCAGCTCTATCTGTGGGACATGCGGATCCGCGACCGCTTCGGCAAACGGGTGGTCTGATCGAGGAGGCGAAGATGACGTTCCCAGCGCTCGCTCATGTGGCGGTCACCGTCCGCGATCTGGCGGTCAGCGGGCCGTGGTACCGCACACTGTTCGGCGCCGATCCGGTGCTCGACGAGGACACCGACGCCGACTTCCACCACCTGGTGTGGCTGCTGGACAACGGCACCCTGTTCGGCATCCATCAACACCGGAATCCCGCCCCCGATGAACGTTTCAGCGAATTCCGGGTCGGGCTGGACCACGTCGGCTTCGGCTGCGCGTCGCGTTCGGAACTGCAGAGCTGGGTGGACCGGCTCGACGGGCTGGGCATCGCCCACGGCGGGATCGTCGACGCACCATACGGGTCGGGGCTCAGTTTCCGCGATCCCGACGGCATCGCCCTGGAGTTCTTCGCCGGGGCCTGAATTCGGGTGGTACGTCAGGGTATCGCTCAGTCGCGCGGATATGATCCGACGCGGAGGTCCCCTTTGAAAGACGCCATTGTCCTGGTTGCCGTTTCGCTGGCAATCGGATTCGCGCTCGGCGGCCTCAGGTCATCCGGCCCACCGGTCGCGGCCCCCGAGCTTCCGGCCCCGCCGCTGCCTCGACCGGGCGTCTACACCGTCACCGAGACCTCGGGCCACCCGGCGCCGGAACCCTATGACTGGACCCTGTCTGGTTGCGGACCACAATGCCTGCGGGTGCACTCACCCGCCCCGGAGGGCGCCTGGCAGCTGGACCTGGCATGGGACTCCGCCGCCGATCGACATAAGGGCGCGTGGGTCGGTGAGCGCGTCAACCCCGGCATGCAGTGCCGGCCCGGCAGCCCCCAGCTGAAGACCGGCCCGGTTCCGTTCAAATACGTCATCAGGGCCGACCTCACGGGATTCGTGAACATGAAGTTCTCCCGGGAGAGCCCGTCGTGCTGGGGCGATACCGCCATGCGCGGCCAGGAACTCGCGCTGAAACGCGCGAAGGCGGTGTGGTCCTAGGACCGGCCGTTGGTGCGCCGTCATGTATCGGCATGCCTAATGTGTAGTGCGTCTGATGTGTACCGATGATTCGCGAAGTGCAGTCAGCATCCAACGCTGCGAATGAGGTCGGCCAGGTCGGCGCGCCCCTTCAGCCCCACCTTGTTGCACGCACTGTAGATATAGCCCTCAACGGTCCGTATGGACAGCGACACCTCTGCGGCGATGTCGCGGAACAAAACATTCCCCGGGGCCGTCCTTCGAGCACGACTTCAACCACTGAATCGCCCCGGCATGTCCGGAGACTTATGGATTTGAGAACTCGGCGATCTGCTGAGTTCGGTGGTGACGGTAGTACAACGCCTCGCACTCGGCCGGTGGCATGTCCCCGCAGTACTCGTAGAGCCGGCGGTGGTTGAACCAGTCCACCCATTCCAAGGTGGCCACTTCGACCTGGTCAACGGTGCGCCACGGCCCGAACGGCTTGATCAACTCGGTCTTGTACAGACCGTTGATCGTCTCAGCCAGGGCATTGTCATAGGAGTTACCAGTGGCCCCGATTGAGGGGTCGATGCCGGCCTCAAGCAGTCGG
Organism: Mycobacterium sp. IDUB_17; assembly: GCF_055419465.1. Taxonomy (NCBI): domain Bacteria; kingdom Bacillati; phylum Actinomycetota; class Actinomycetes; order Mycobacteriales; family Mycobacteriaceae; genus Mycobacterium; species Mycobacterium sp. IDUB_17. Next base: position 357,401 of record NZ_JBVAXS010000006.1, read on the forward strand.
TCGGTGAACGCGATCGACGTGTATTGACTGCCGCGGTCGTTGTGATGGATCAGGCCGGTCAGGTCCTCGATGCCGTCACGTCCGCGGGTCCAGATCGCGTGCTCGATGGCATCGAGCACCAGTTGCGAAGTCATCGTCGTTGCGCTGCGCCACCCCACGATCCGCCGGGCGTAAGCGTCGATCACGAACGCCACATACACCCACCCTGACCATGTCGACACATTAGGTGAAGTCCGCTACCCACAACATATTTGGTGCATTTGGGCGGAAGTGGCGGCCTACCAGATCGTCAGGCCGATCGGCTTGCGGATCGGCCACTGTGGTGCGCTTGACTTTCCCACGGCGCGCCCCGCACAGTCCGAGTTCACCCATCAGTCGCTCCACCGTGCAGCGGGCCACCTCGATGCCCTCGCGGCGGCATTGCAGCCACACCTTGCGTGCACCGTAGACGGAGTAGTTCTGTCGGTGCACACGGGTGATCTCGGTTTTGAGTTCCTCATCGCGCACCTGGCGTTTGGACGGATTCTGGCGCCGAACGCAGGCGTCGTAGTAGGTGGACGGCGCGATCTTGCAACCATGCGCGGATAGCACACGGCAGATCGGCTCGACGCCGTACTGCTCTTTGTGGGTGTCGATGTAGTCGAGGATCACCGATTGCGGCGGTCGAGCTCCGCCGCGAAGAAAGTCGAAGCAGATTTCAGAATATCGTTGGCCCGCTTGAGTTCTCGGTTCTCTGCCCGCAACCGCCTAAGCTCCTCGGCCATATCGCTGGTCACTCCGGGGCGGCTGCCGGCATCGATCTGATCCCGGCGTACCCAGGTCAACAGTGTCTGCGGGGTGCCGATCCCCAGCTTGGTCGCCACCGACTCGATCGCCGCCCACTCCGACGCATACTGATCCCGAACCTCGGCAACCATCCGCACCGCCCGCTCACGCAGCTCAGCCGGATACTTCCTCGAACCTGCCATAACCCCATCCTTCACAAGAGATGAAGTCTCCGGACTCACCGGGGCGGTTCACTCGGCAGGATAGGGGCGGGGCATGACTGTCAGCCTTTCGTACAGGCTGCCAGTTAGTCACCGAATCTGGAACCCAAACGGTAGGTCAGGTCAAGATGTCACCTATTCGTGCAGCAGACCCACCAAGCAATGGCGAGGCTTGGCTACTCGATACGACAAACTCGCAATCGTCTACCGCGGCGCAGCCGTACTCAGAGCCATCACCATCCGGCCTGACTTCGGACATGGTTGATGGGATTTCGAGTCGGTGATCGGCTGACCTGCGCGTTGTCTGTCCTTAGTGCCCTGTTTGGGGCACTAAGCGGGTAGTTTCAGGCGGTGGCGTACGTGCGGAAGGTGCGCACGGCCTCGGGCGCGATGGCTGTGCAGGTGGTGCGTAAACATCGAGGTCAACGCACGATCTTGGCGCACGTGGGGTCGGCGCACACTGATGCGCAGCTGGGGATCCTGCTCGAGCAGGCCCGCCGGATCGCCGCACAGGATCAAGGCGTTCCCGATATCGAGGTGCCCGCTCGGACCCAGTCGGTCGAGGGCATCGCCGATTGGCGAAACGGCACCCTGCCGTTGTCGCCGGGTGTCTCCCCAGGTGCGCTGGCGCCGGCCGGGCGTACCGCGGCGACGCATTCGCGTCTTCTCTACAACGTGCTCGGCGCGGTGTATGACTGGCTGGGGTTCGACATCGTGGCCGATACGGTGTTCCGGGATCTGGTGATCGCCCGGATCGTGGAGCCCACCAGCAAGGCCGATGCCGCCCGAGTGCTGGCCGACCTGGGCGCAGACCCGGTGTCCTACAGGACCATTCAACGTCACCTCGCCAAGGCCAACACCGCCAACTACCGCGAGCAGATCGCCGCCAAGTGCTTCACCCATGCCGCGGATCGGGGCACGTTGAGCTTGCTGCTCTACGACGTCACAACGTTGTATTTCGAGGCCGAGAACGAAGACGATCTGCGCAAGGTCGGCTACAGCAAAGAGCGACGCGTCGACCCTCAGATCGTGGTCGGCCTGTTGGTCGACCGCAGTGGATTCCCGTTGGAGGTCGGCTGTTTCGAGGGCAACACCGCTGAGACCACCACACTGATACCGGTCATCACCGCCTTCGCCGACCGCCATGACCTCGGTGACACGTCGATGGTGATCGCCGCCGATGCCGGCATGCTCTCCGCATCGAACCTGGCCGCGTTGGACGAGGCGGATCTCGGGTTCATCGTCGGCTCGCGGATGACCAAAGCGCCCGGTGATCTGGAATCGCATTTCCACTGGCACGGTGACGTTTTCGCCGACGGGCAGATCATCGACACCGTCACCCCGCGTCACGCCAACAACATCGTCAACAATGTGGCCCACCGCGCTGAGCCGGTCTGGGATCCCGACGAGCACACCAACGCGTGGCGGGCGATCTGGGCGTACTCGGCCAAACGGGCACGCCGCGACCAGAAAACTCTCTATGCCCAGGAGGCCCGCGCCCGCGCCGTGGTCAACGGTGACCGTGCCGCCAAATCCACCCGGTTCGTCAAGACCCGAGCCGGAGACCGCATTCTCGACGAGGCATCCTTGGCTCGCGCGCAATCACTGGTGGGATTGAAGGGCTACGTCACCAACGTCGCGGCCACCGTGATGCCCGCCGGCGAGGTGATCGCCCACTACCACGAACTCTGGCGAGTCGAACGCTCATTTCGTATGTCCAAGAGCGACCTTCGCGCGCGGCCGATGTTCCACCGCACCCACGACGCCATCGAAGCCCACCTGACCGTCGTCGCGACCGCCCTGGCCGTGGCCCACAACATCCAGGAACGCACCGGCCTGGCCATCGCCAAGGTCGTCAAGCAACTGCGGCCACTGCGTTCAGCGACCATCGCCATCAACGGAACCACCGAGACCTTCCCACCCGAGATCCCCGAACCCCAACGACAAATTCTGACCAGCCTCAACATCCCCGAACCGGGGCACTAAGCAAAATGTCCTAACTCAGGTCTGGCTAGCCCATTTGTCAGACACGCCCTGATCACTCACGGTTCCATATCTAGAGTGCGAGTCTGTTCTTGCCAGAAGAGTTCGGTGTCGAATCGGTGTTCCATCATGTAGAGCCGACGTCGCCCCTCCAGGAACGCCGTGAAATACCCGCGCAGCGCCTGGGTGAATTCGGGAACAGCGTTACGGTCACCTTCAAGTGCACTGACAGCGGCTGATCCGCCTCGAACGCCTGACTTTAGCGCCATTATTAGTCCCGACGATGCAATGGGGTCAAGTGCCACAGCCGCGTCGCCGACGGCCAACCATCTGTCACCGGCCATCGGATCGATGATCGCGCTCGAAGCCGTCCGCACGCTGTCAACACTCGACCGCGTACCTCCGAAGAGGTCGCGGTAGCTTGCGGTGTTGGAGGTGAATAACTGTGCCAGACATACGTTGTCAGCCACAGGGAACGTGAACGTCCAGCCTTCCGGTCTTGCAATGATCGTAGCGCCACTGGCGCCAAAGAGTCCGCCCTCGTCCACGATTCGATCAGCGACGGCAAACATACGATGTGCGACAATCACTTTGGCTCCGAGCTGACGAGCAATCGTGCAATGCCGGCCAGTCGCATCAATCAAGAAACGACAAGTGACCGCTGGGCCGCGATGCAATTCGATGAGGTAACCGTTGGAGGTAGCTGTGACAGCAGAAATCCTGTCTGAGCGATGACAGACTTGCATCTTGGTCGCGTGTCGCATTAGCGAACGGTCAAGCTCGGCGCGGTTGACGACATACCGCCCCGCGTACTGACCCATACTCCTCGTGGCACCTTGCGACTGCATGCCTCCCCACTGGGATGAGAATTGTTGTAATGGTTCGGCGCATGCCTCGATATCAGACATGCCAATGCCTAACGCCACCAATATGGCTCGGCCTGGCCCGGAGAGGATTTCGTGTGTGAAGCCTGCGGGGCGTTGTGATGTTCGATTGATTACTACGACCGACATGCCTCGGGCACGAATAGCTAAGGCCGCCGCCAAACCAGCGGGTCCAGCGCCGACCACCAGAACATCAGTGTGAACTGCCGGTGAGCCCATTAATGGATGGCGCCCATTCCCATGATCATCCCCGTGGGATGTGAGTTCGCTTGCTCCGTTGTTGACGCAAGCCATAGAGGCGATATCGGGCCGTCAACGCTGTTCACTGGGCAATTCGCACCAATCCAGTCTGACGCGGCGCGCTGAGCGTTGATGTCGGTACCCGGGATGTAAACGTCCCGCAGCGCACGTCCAATATCACTTGCCGGAGCAAGGATGTCGGTCACGAGGGTGCTCTCTTCTGGGTGGCCCAATACGACGAGGTTGTTTATTGGCGACGCAATAGCTTGTAGCGTATATGAGCTTGGCAGCTCGTTCAGCCAGTAATCGAGCGGGTAAGAATTTTCCGGATGCTCCGGGTCAGCAATCTGAACGTTGAATCCCGCCGCGGTATGGCGAAGCCCATCCATGACTCGGACCATTCTGCCGTAGATGGGCCATGGTCCCGCAGGCGGCCATGGTCCCGCAGGCGGCGGTGGTCCCGCAGGCGGCGGTGGTCCCGCAGGCGGCGGTGGTCCCGCAGGCGGCGGTGGTCCCGCAGGCGGCGGTGGATTCTTCAGTTCACGACACCAATCTGCCCATAGCTTCAGCTCCGACTCGGTAAACACTCGGAACATCGGCCCTTCTTCGAAACTGGTGTACTTGAAAAACTTACTGTTGTCTGGATCGCCTTTTACGAACCAGCCCGCGTCTACGAGAGCATTCATAAACCCGCGCGGATTGGAGAACCAAGCATTGATGTTAGTGCCGGCGAGGCGACGTCTTCCGTGGTTAAGCTGACCGTAATCGGCCTTCGCCGCAATCATTTTTTCAACGCGTTCATCCAACGTCGGCTTTTTTGTAGGATCAAGGAGGTTCTTCAAGTCTTCACCGAATGTGCCGCCCGCCAGGTAAAAGGCCACGAATCCGTCCCAGATCCGACGCCAGAGCGACTGGACGACCTCCGGCGAGCTGGCGTGCTGCTGCAGATATGCGTTGACAGCTTGCATCGCCCACGCAGAATGGCCATCTTCAGGATTGTCGATTCCGACATGTAATCTAAAATAGTGAGTACTGATTCCGTACTTCTTCAAAAGTTCGATTGTTTTGTTGACTTCAATAATGCTGAACTCAAGGTATACAGTCATACCGAGAATCTCTGGAAAGAAATCCTGGGAGTACTGAGAAATCGCCATCTGAAAACAAGCGGCGTCGAATGCGGAGTCCAGCAACGTATCGTCATAAACAAAATCTCGACCGTTGCATTCTCGCGGGTATATTCCAATAGAATGGAGTAGATCGCGATACAAATTAGGATGATTCTGGCGTACATCACCGTCGCCTAACTCATCCATATACACAGAGAATGTTAACGCATGCGGTAAGTCCATCGGTCCCGCGTGGCCGATCCCACGTAACCATGCACCGTCTGTCATGTTGAAGGGACCGAATTGCCGCAGTCGCTCTTTTACATCGGCCGCATTGTGGCAAGTTTCATCCTTGGCAGGATCATAACCATTATTTTGCGCTACTAATTCCAGATACCAAGAATTGAGGCGATTCGCAAAATTTTGCGGTGTGTATTCGAACGGAGTGAAATGGAACGGGGTGTCGGGTTCAGACTGCCACCGCCGCGACGTGGCCAAGCAGTCCTCTGCGTATGCGCGAGCCGCCGGGAGCACGTCGAGATGCTTATCAATATTCATCAACGCGTAAAACAGGTCACGCGCATTTGCACCAACGTATTTAGCTCTCTCGCGCTCCACCAGTACTTTCTCATCGGTTGGCGCCGATCGAGCAAGCGGCAGAACAAATCCCAGGTCACTCCAGTATTTGACTAGCGCATTGTAGCCCTCGAACCTTGCCGTCGGTAAACCACGAGCCCATCGCTCTCGCTGAGGAGTTAGTTTGGCGACAGATGGGGCAGGATCAGCTTTGCCAGAACGCGGATTCTGCGCGAGCGATTCGCTGACGGCGTCGTATAGCTCATGGCTTAAAACTTCGTCAGGTCGTTGCACCGGCCACCAGTTAAACATGCAATCGTAGAAGTCGGCTTGCCAGGGAACCGCCATCCACCGTGTAATATCACCCGGCTTGAAATCGTTGGAGATCCGGTATGCACCACGCCAAGTATCTTCTTCCTGGCAAATGAAGGTCATCTCAATCCCGGGATAGAACGGTCCTCCGACGCATGCCTGCAAGGCAGATCGATCCAAGGCCTCCGGCCGCCTAGGTTCTGGAATTTCATCGAACGGCATCGGTGTTTCTTCACTCGTGACAACAAAGTCGCCGTCAGCCCATCGCTCGAGTTTCTCGTATTGGCTGCGCAATACGCTCATCCATGTTCGCGGTTCACCGCGACGTGCATCACCGCCGTCACCTGACAATGGCGGCATATATTCAGGGCATGCCTGTTTCTTGGCAGTCGCGTCATCGGCAAGCGCCAGCGGCTTTCTCAATCGGCCGAACACACGCTTGCGATATCTAGCCGCTTCCTCCGAGTCACCCTGCAGCAGTTTTCTGTTGTCGCCGTTCCTGAAGTCGCCCGGACATCCCGCGCCATGCCCCCGGTATCCCGCTGCACTGACCCACGCGTAGTCGGCAACGCGGTCCAACACGGCTGCGATATCGCGGTGAAAATCGACTTGGCCAGGGGCTGGCGGCGGGACGTAGCTCTGCGCGACGAACAACTCGCGGACTGCGTCGTCAAGAGTGACTAGGTTCTCCAGCGTCGGAACATACTTTGGCGGAGCCACAATGACCCACGCCGGGTCCGGGATAGCCTCCGTGCCGTCAGCAAAAATGATCCTTGCCTCAATTCTGCCGTCGGAGGTGTCGTCGTACCATCCATCGTTATTTGCGAAGTGAGTAATGAGATTGTTTGGCGGGACACATGCGCTTAATCCTTTACCGCCGAGCACGACCAATCGGCCATAGTCGTCTGTACGGAGTTCGCCGAGCTCTACCGGCGCACCCAGGAAATGTGCATTCGGAATTCTTGTTAATTGGTTGATACCCTTTATCGCGACTGGTCCAGGATCAATGATTAGCGTCGTGCGGGAGTCTTGGTGCTGCTCTGCAGATACCGATGCGTTTCTTAGATGGCGCTTCTCAGGATCGGCCCATTCATGACGTCCTACGAAATTGTACCAAGCGCCCTTTTTATTGGCGAGATGTACCGTCCAGGTGATGGTAGCCTCGCTGAAGGCCGTGACTTCACGGATCGGGGTTTCTGTCGAATTATCGTATTCAAAAATACGGAACCGCGCTCCCTGCCTCTTGATTTTTCCTGCAGCATCCTTATAACCGCCTCGAGGCTCCGATGGCCAACCCGGTGCTTCAGGACCTATAAAATAGTCCACAGCACTGTCACCGAGCCTTGCGATGCCAACACCTGGATGAATGCGGTAACTGGTAGCAGACACAGATATATGTTCGTCCACAGCATTCTCCAAGGATTGAGGAGCTCATGCAAAAGTTTCCGACTCGGCCCGTTCCAGACTGACAGAATCCAGACAGTTCGCGAACAGGCTATCGGAGATAGCCCACTCTAAAACACCGTTGGCCCCAATGACGGCGGTTTGCGTAACCCGACAAATAGCTAATAATCCACAGCGACCAGCGCTCGCAATTAGTCGCCCCCTACACCCGATGCCGCACCGCAACGCACACGTGTCGATGACTTCGGCCAAACAGATGGGCCTCGCCATCCTGGAGGCGATCGGGTCTGCTTCACGATCAGGTGACCGTTGTGACCTGCCCTACCCTGTCGCCGAGGTGGAGACGAACCTACGCGACGCAACTAAGGCAAACAGTTGATCTCAGTGTTCCCTAGAACCAATCGTCGGCCAGATTCCGATACGTAGGGCTCGCCTCCAACAGGGCGTTCAGAGCTCAAGTTCGTAGCCAGAGCTCAGATCCCGACTCGCGCTGTGGCTGCGTTCACAGGCACGGTCGGTGTCACGCGTCAGCGCCTCGTGTGTGGCCTGCCACGCCCGATAGTCGGCCGCCCGGCGAGAAACCGTGGCAGCATGTGCCGCCCGAGCGGAGCGAACACCGTCGAGCAATGCCGCTTCTAAGATATGCGCCGCAAAGGTGTGGGCCGTGACGTCCGGCTGATCGTTGGCGAGGATGGCGTGCACGAGGTCCGTAGCATCCAGTCCATCGCCACGAACGGAGAGATGTCTACCGTCGGGCTCGTGGCGACTGTGCGCGTGCCCCTCAGCCACGCGCTCAAAAATGTGTGCCGAGTTCGCGTATCGCCCACGGGTCATCGCCACATAAAGCAGCCGGCGGCTGGCGTTCTCCCCCAATATGGCGTGGGTGGTGTCTGCGGTGACTCCTTGAGCTGAGTGCACGGTGAGCGCGTAGCCGTAGGTGATGTGCGTGCGGGTGTAGTCGGTGGGAAAGATGGTGTAGGCGTTGTCGTCGAGGCGGCGCGCGAGAACCTGTTGATGGCCGGTGTGCACCTTCTCCACCCTCCAGCGCTGCCCATTGCGCACCGGCCCGGGCTCGGCCGACTGATTGTCGCGGTAGCGCAGCGGGATCGACGCATCATTCTGTCTGGTGAGGATGAGATCACCCACCGCGAGCCGATGTCCCCGCGCGCCGGCCACCGTTGCCGCGCCCGCGGCGCTGGTCTCGTGATGCAGCCGCAGGTTGAGGGCATCAGCCATCTCCTTGGTGTCACACAGCAGCAACGCGTCCTTGCCCCCAGCGATATCTGCCTTATAGGCGGCCACGGCTCGGCGGCCATGGTGACCTCGTCCCCGCAATGCAGACGGCCGCTGCGGCGGTACCAGTCGACTGCTTGGCTCACCGTCTTCTGGTCGCCGTCGCGCAGCGCGAGGGAAGCGTCGCGTTCTTCCGGGTCGTGCATCCGCCACACCTCGGAGAGTGTCTGGGTCCAGGGCAGGTCGTTGCAGAGTTGGGCGAACATGCCGCCGCGGGCTTTCACCGGCGCCAACTGATGCGGATCACCCACCAGGACGGTTTTCGCGCCAGCCTCGGTGGTGGCGGTCAGCAGCCGGCGCAGATCGCTGGTGCCGACCATCGCGGCCTCATCGACGATCACCAGACTGAACCGATCCAACTCCAACTCCTTGCTCTCGAGGAGTTGAAGTCCTTTGGCGACGGTGTAGCCCTGATCCCCCGCCCCTTCACGCAACGCCACATCAACCGCCTTCCCGGTCGGCGCGAGCAGAATCGCAGTTCCCCGCGCGACACCGTGCGCGGCGGCCGCCAGGGTGCGCAGGCAGGTGGTCTTGCCCGCACCCGCGGGCGCAGTCAACGGCTGCACCAACCACGGCGAGCGCGCAATCTCGGTCACTGCAGCGCGCTGATCCGCAGACAGGCCCGCGGTGTCCCGCGCGGGCAGCCACAACTGCGCGCGCTCATTGCGCGCATCCACCAACTCCATCACCGCGGCCTCCTCGGCCAGGATGGCATCGAGGGTGAACTTTTCGTGGCCTTCGCGCTGGTGCGCCGCGCGCGGCGCGGTCAAGCGCACACTGACCGCGTCCACCGCGGCCTCCACCATTTTCCGAGGTGAGAGCTCCGAATCGACCGGCACCTGCGCCCCGAGCACCTCGACGAGATCAGCCCGGGTGAAGGTTGCTTTGTCGATCTTTTCCGCGGCCGCGAGCACCCGCGCGCGGTCGAACGCGGTGCGCGCATGTGCGCGCCGCGCAGCGCGGGCTGCGAGAAACTGCGCGCGGTCAATCTCCATCACGCGCGGATCCGCGCGCCACTGCTCCACCAGCGCGCTCCACGCCAGCTCCTCCGGCTTGGTCGGCCGGGTCGCTTTCTGCGCCGCACCCAGCTGCGCCGCCGACCACGCGCCGTCCTCCCCTTGCTCCAGGTGCCCGGCCGCCCAGTCCCGCAACTGCGACGAGCGCCGCGACCACGCCGTGATCGTCTCCCGTGACATCCCGGCCAGCTCGGCCATCCCCGTGCCGGGGTCGACCTGCTCCCACTCGAACCCCAACGAGCGCTGCAACTCCCGACGCAACGTGGCCTGGTAGATCACGCCCGCCGCTTTCGCCTCATGAAACAGCGACGTCCCATCCAACGACACCAACCGTCCATCAGCCCGGGCTTGGCGGTTGGGCACGATCACATGGGTATGCAGGTGCGGATCCCCACACCGACTGGTCTCATGTTGATAGGCGATCCCCACGATCCCGGGCAGCCGTTGCAGGTCCTTCTCCCCCGTCACCGGATTGTGGACGCGCGTGTAGCCGGCATGCTGGGCCAGGTACTCCATCGCCTCACTGATCGCGGTGGCTTGCGCGTCGGCGATCCCCTTCTGCACCACGTCATCACCGCGCAGCACGCGTAGCAGCGACACACTCTTGGGCGCGGAGAACGTCAGATCGAAACCATGCACCCCGCGGGTCCCGAAGGTGCGCCCCAGCGCACCGCTCGGGGCGATCCCGTCATCGAGCCACCGCCCCACCACCGCCGAATCCGCTTGCCCGCCGCCACGCTGGAAATCACTGAGCCCAGCAAGCTTCGCCGCCGTGCGGGCGTCCCCCGGCGCAGATCCAGACCGGGGTGCGGGTCTCGTGCTCGGAGTAGTACTCCCCCAGCCCGCCACCGGCTGAACGCGCATCCCGGCTGGCGCGCGCGGCGATGTCCGCGGTGTCGATGTAGTAGTTGATCGACCACGCCTTGAGCTTCGAGATTGTCAACATTCGCCGATCCATCCACAGATCTGAGCGTTGACGCTTACTGCGCCACAACCATTCTCGCACCCTGTGCAAATGTGCCAAGCGGTATTTGGAAGTTGAGACAGGTGGAACGGATAGATGTAATTGTAACGGGGACAGTGGTTTTGGAATGCAGCGAAACGTGGCGATGTGGCTGTGGGGGCGGATCGGAGAAGGTGGAGTGTTGAGCTTGTGAGCCTGTGGTCTGTCGCTGTCACGCGCAGGGTTTTCGGGACGTCGACACGATGTCGCAAGTGGATGGCGTTGATGAGCCCCAGTGCAAAACTTCCGTCGGAAGCATCGCTGGGGAGACTTACAGTTGTGTTAGTCGGCTCGATGGGTGCGGCACCGGGGCGATCATCCGGCCCTCTGCGGTGCGAGCCGTTTGGGCATCAAATGCATAGAGCACCTGCTCGCCACCTTCGGCGCATGGCAGGGCCCATCGAAGGGTGATGAATGAAAATGGAAGACAACGTATTCAACAATCTGCCTCTCCTGCTGCCGGTGCCCCACGCGGCAGAACTGCTGGGGGTCAGTCGCGCAGCGGCGTACCGGCTGGCGGCGTCTGGTGAACTACCGAACCGCCGGCTCGGCGGACGGGTGTACATCGTCACGTCCGGCCTACGCGACCTAGTGCCGCGTGTCTAAAGTTATTTGACAGTGGTTGGGTGGGATAATTGTGCATGCGAATTGCGCCACTGGCATTGCGCGACGGTGATCGGGAGACGCTGGTGTCGTTGACGCGATCCTCGACGGTGATGGCCGGAGCCGCGCAGCGGGCGCGGATCGTGTTGTTGGCCGCCGACGGGGTATCGAACACTGAGATTGCCCAGCGCACCGGGGTGTCGCGGCCGACGGTGATCGGATGGCGAGCCCGTTACGAACAGTCCGGGATGGCCGGGCTGATCGATCGGCCGCGATCGGGCAGGCCACGAGACCTCGATCATGGCGAGATTGTCGCGGCCACGCTGGCTCCACCTCCTGCCAACCTCGGGGTCACGCATTGGAGTTCGCGTCTGCTGGCCAAGCATCTGAAGATCAGCTTCTCGGCGGTGGCCAAGGCGTGGCGTGAATACGGGGTCCAACCGTGGCGGTCTGAGACGTTCAAGTTCTCCACCGACCCGGAGTTGGTTGCCAAGGTCACCGACGTCGTCGGGCTCTACCTCGACCCGCCGGAGAACGCCATCGTGCTTTGCGTGGACGAGAAGAGCCAGATCCAGGCACTGGACCGCACCCAGCCGATGTTGCCCATGCAACCCTGCCGGCCAGAGCGCCGCACCCATGATTACGTACGTCACGGCACCACAACGCTGTTCGCTGCCCTGGAGGTCGCCACCGGCAAGGTCACCGGGATCTGTCAGGACCGGCACCGACATCAGGAGTTTCTGCGCTTCCTCAAGCACGTCGCGCGTGCTTATCCCGACCAGGAACTGCATCTGGTGATGGACAACTACGCAGCCCACAAACGTGTCGAGGTCCGCGAGTGGCTCGCCGACAATCCGCGCATCCATGTGCATTTCACCCCGACATCGGCGTCTTGGCTCAATCTCGTCGAAGTCTGGTTCGGCACCATCGAACGCCAAAGCATCCATCGTGGCACCTTCGGCAGTGTCGGCGAACTAACCCGCGCCATCCGAACTTTCATCACGGGATGGAACAAGCGTGCCCACCCGTTCGTGTGGACCAAGACCGCCGACGAGATCCTCAAGAAAGCTAACCGTCAATCAACTTCAAACACGGACCACTAGGTTAGTCAGCAAGGTAATATTTCGCAGCTCAACAATTGCGACGTCGCATGCACGGGGGATCAGATTGGCGCAATCAACTCGGCCGTCGGCGGCGGGCGGACTTGATCTGGCAGATCTGCCTCCGCTGCCAGACGCACCCGTCCTTTCCACCAGTCATTTTGCCGGGCCGCGCCTAACCCCTCTCCAAATCATTCGGACTTACTCCGGCACCGACTGGGAGGAATTCGTTCTGGAATGGGCCCACTGTCTCGAGGGCTACTACGAGGTGAAGCGGCACGGTGGTGCAGGTGACCGTGGCCTGGATGTTGTAGGCATTGTGGGCACATCTGGACTGTCTGGCGTTTGGGATGGGTATCAGTGTAAGCATTATGCGAAATCGCTCGCGCCGGCAGATGCCTACATCGAGATGGCGAAAGTTATTCTTGCGTCAGCCGAGGGAGCATTTAATTTTCCCCGTCGGTACCAATTTGTGGCACCTCTCGGGTGCGGCAACACGCTAGAGCGCTTACTTTCAGACCCCGCCGAACTTAAAAATAAGTTCCTCGCGAAAGTAAACGACGATAAGCCATTCAACGATTGGGACCGCCCGACCAGGAACAAAATCGCGAAAACAGCTGAGCACATCGACTTTTCCGCCTTCGGCAGCGAGCAATTACTGGATGTCCTTCAACTGCACTCCGAGAAGAGCCCCCTACACACGCTTCGGTTCGGAGGGCCGCTACCTACTCGGCCTTCGCCACAGACACCGCCAAAAGACACAGACCCTTCCGAGGCGCGCTACGTTTCTAAGCTAGTCGCCGCTTACCAGGAGTCGCTCAATGATTATGAGATCACTCCATCGCAACTCGGCGAACGCGACTGGTTTCGAGACCATCTCTGGCGCCAACGTTCCGCCTTCTTCAGCGCAGAGTCTCTGAGGGTGTTCGCAAGAGATCAGGTTCCACCCGGGACGTTCGAGGACCTGCAGAGTGAGGTCTACGACGGTGTTGTGGAAGTCGAGCAGGCCGACCATCCCAATGGACTCACTCGGCTCGGCCGGGTGCTGGAGATCGCGGGTTCGCTCGGAATCGATGAGAATGCGCTGATTTCAGTCTGGAAGCAATCCGACCGCAAAGGTATCTGCCATCAACTCGCCAATGACGACCGCTTGGACTGGGTAAGACACTCAGAATGAGTCAACCGCTGAACGGCCCTATCGAGGTGGGACTACGTGCCCTCGTAACTCTGAATGCGAATTTTCCTAGGTCACTCGACCTCAACAGGCTGGTTCTATTCGATTACATCCTTCTCCATAGCGCAGATCTCGGGGGACCTATAAGTATTCATCCCGCTATCCCAAGGAGACAGGGTGAGCTTGGTTTAAAGCGAGCACTTCTCGAAACGTCGTTACACGTACCGATACGCGCTGAACTCGCGAGAATCGAGGCAACCTCGGCTGGCCTTGAGTACGCAGCCACTGACGATGCTCAAGGATTCCTAGCATCGATTACCTCGGAGTACGCCACAAAGCTGAATGAAAGAGCGGAGTGGGTGGCTCAAACCTTCGGTCAGCTCAACGACGTGGAAGTGAGAGCGCAATTGCGGTCCATCTTTGATGACTGGTCGGAAGAATTCATAGGGCCAGCGGACGGTGCACTGTGAGCGCTCCCCGCCTTATCCTGCGACGACTGTCATTCCACTCCGCCGACGCACCGACGGCTGTTGTCGTCTTCGCCGAAGGACTCAATGTTGTCACCGGTCCCTCCGACACCGGCAAATCCTTCATTCTGGACGCAATCGACTACATGCTGGGTGCTTCAGAGCTTCGCAGTATTCACGAGCTCCCCTCTTACAACCGGATCCTTCTGCAACTAGACCTCGACAACGGTTCCGAGAGGACGCTAATAACCCTCGCCCGCGATCTCGACGGTGGCAGGTTTGATCTCTTCGACGGCCATATCGACAGTCCTGCCGATATGGAAGCCGTGCGGCAGCTAACCGGAAAGAATGATGCGGGAAGCGATGGAAACCTTTCGAATTTTCTACTGACTCGCTTAGGTCTTAATGGCATTCGCTTGCGCTCCACTCGATTCAATAAGACACGCGCCCTGAGCTTTCGCGACCTCGCGCATATTTCGATCATTGACGAAACACGAATGCAGTCGCCTCAACCGCCGATCTACACAAGCGGCAACTCTATCCACCGCACTGTCGAGAGATCGGTGTTCAAGTACCTCCTCGAAGGCAGCGATGATTCCGGCGTTGCCGAGATACTCCCGCCGAAGGAAATGAAGGCGCTACAAACCACTCGCACCGAGCTCTTGGATCGGGTGGTCTCAGTGCTAGGGGACGACCTCCCATCAGGCGATCCCGCGGAGACACAAGCCCGGCTGACCCGACTCAATGCGACCATCGACGCGCAAAACAGCTCCATGACTGACAGTCTGCAGCTTAGAGACGACCTCGCCTCCCGCCGCGGAGAGATTAGGCTGCAAATTGAACGGGCCCAAGGAGAGATCGCTAGTCTACAAGACACGTACAACCGTTTCATGTTGCTTGCCCGACAATATGAATCGGACCTGGAGCGACTAGAGATGGTTCAAGAAGGCGGTGCCCTTTTAAGTATCGCCAACAAAGAACTCTGCGTGCTATGTGGAGCGTCAGCAGAACACCAGAACTGGACCAACCATCAAGCTAGCGAGATAGTTTCACTGACGGAGGCTGTCGCGGCCGAAACTGAGAAAACGCGGCAGCTGGCGGCGGACCTATCAGAGACCCTAAGAGCGACGAGAGCTCGGGCACGACGTGTCCGAGGCGAGATTGTCGCCGCGAGGGAGATCTCTTCTTCGCTCACGCAACAAATCGCCGTGCTCGACGCTCGCCTGCGTCCAAATCGACAGCAACTGCGTGAGCTGCTCGCTGACCGCACAAAATTAGAGCAAGTGCTGCTCACGCTTAAACAAGTACAGGCGGTCGAAAAAATCCGACGTGAGTTCGAGAACGACGATGGCAACGGGGCCGCTGTCGCGATGCCAATTCCATCCGCGGCGACCCTGGACGCATTCTGTGCCACCGTTCAACGAACGCTCACTGCCTGGCGCGTCCGCGGCGCAAGTGCTGTACGCGTCGATGAAGCAACGGCCGATCTCGTCGTAGGAGGACGACCGCGGGCCGGCCGAGGTAAGGGCATGCGTGCTCTGCAGCATGCAGCGTTCACCATCGGTCTGGCTCGATACTGCGTTGAGTTTGAACGGAGCTTCGTAGGGATCGTGGTGATCGACTCACCCTTGGTCACATACCGTGAACCTGACAAGGAACCTGTGTTCGAAGAAGGACAGGGCGACAAACAATCAGTCGCCGAACTGTTCTACGCCGACCTGCTTGATGCGCATCAGTTGCAGATCATTGTGATGGAGAATGTAGACCCCCCAAGCCACCTCATACCATCTTTGAATCTAATCGCGTTTACAGCGAACGAATCGCACGGCCGCTATGGCTTTTTCCCCCCAGAGGAGTCTGCCAACGAAGAGTAGATACGGCCAGGCAACAAACTAACGTAAGCCACCAAGATCGACTAAGCGCGCTCCCCGCGGCAGAGCAGCTAATGACCCGGGCCGAAGAGTGATGTCGAACTACGCGCTCGCGCGCGCCTCAACCCATTTGATCAAGCGGCGACGGCGCTCTGCGATGCGCTCGGGATTCTGCTCCGCGTCACGCTCGGCGGCGTCGGCTTCCTCCCAGGCGCGACGCATGTCGGCGTCGTGGAACTCCACGGTCTTTGCCATCACTCGCCCCTCTCGAACGATGCCAGCATAGCGGCGCTTCCCGACAAAACACGTTAGGCACATTCTAGACAGTCCGCCCCTGGACGGCCTTGGCAATGCGGGCTGGAGTCATAGTCGTAGCCTCCGCGGCCGCTAGCAGGTGTGCCAGCACCTTGATGGATGCGACATCCGAGTTGGAGAATCCGTCAGCTTCGATCGTATTAGCAGTCAGCATCCCGAAGGCGACGCCTTCCGCGCGGACCGCGACCGAGACGAAAGATCTATACCGGCGATTCCTGGCTACGTCCCAGGAGTCGGGGACTGTGGTGCCAGTATCGTTACTCAACTCAACGTCGCCGTCGTCGATCAGGTCCCATACGCCCTGATCGCCACCCCAGCCCTCGACGAACTCACTGGTGAAAGAGTCCTCGCGATTCCGCGAGTCACTGTAGGGGCCTGACTGCATAACTCTGGGTCGAACACTGAGGTCCTGAACGCGGAAGTAGGCGGCTCGCGGCGCTTCGCTCTGAACGAGATCGCAGACCTTGCTGACAATCGACGTGCGAAACCCGCTGATCTCCAAGTCCTTGGATGCTTGATCCAACACGCAGAGCCTGCGCAGCTTGTCGGCAGTGCCGAGCATAGCTCCGTTGATGAGCAATGAAGTGCGACGAGACTCTGCCTTCAAGGCTTGGGCTAACGAGACCCGCTCATCCTCCTGCTGGCGCTTGAACGCACGTTCGTTCCTGAACTTGAAGAAGCCGACAACGGCGGTCGCCACCGCCAAACAGCCGGCCAGAATGCGGATACCAACGAGCCAACTGCCCGCCGGAACGAGACTCGCTGCAAAGGTGGCCGCCGCGGTCAGAAGAGCTAGCGCCGTCAGCGCGAGGTTGAAGGCGACCGCCTGATCCTTGACAGCCTTCGCCTGCTTCACCCCCACCGCGGCAGCATCTCACACTGGGTCGACGTAACCGAGCACATGAACGGCTGCACGCACGGTGTCGGATCCGTGCTGCAATCACTCGCCTCACGAGTTCGAATCTCTTGGCACACTGGTGGCACAACGGGGGTATTGAAAACTGCGGAGAGTCCGGCCCGCAAGTCTCTGAACTGAAGTTTTGATGGTGGGCGCGGACGGTATCGAACCGCCGACCGCTGGTGTGTAAAACCAGAGCTCTACCACTGAGCTACGCGCCCCGTCGGAGGCACGGTACACGCCGAGACGACGTGACCGGAAATCCCCCGGGAGATTCGTCAGACCCGTAAGGCCGCCAGCGCCTCCCGCCAGACCGCCTGATCGCGCGGCTGACCCGGATCCATCATCTCGGCGAAGCGGACCTTGCCGGCCCGGTCGACGACGAATGTGCCGCGGTTCGGGTATCCGGCATCGGAATTGAACACCCCGTAGGCCTGGGTGACCGCACCGTGCGGCCAGAAATCCGACAGCACCGGGAACGTGAATCCACTTTCGATGGACCAGATCTTGTGCGTCGGGGGCGGACCGACCGAGATGGCCAGGGTCGCGGTGTCGTCGTTCTCGTACAACGGGAGCTTGTCGCGGATCTCTCCGAGTTCGCCCTCACACACACCGGTGAACGCCAGCGGAAAGAACACCAGCAGCACGTCCTTGGCGCCGCGGTACCCGCTGAGCGTGATCGGCCTGCCGTTCTGGTCCCGGAGCGTGAAATCGGGCGCCGGGGCCCCAACGGCCAGCATCAGGTCCGCTTGCCCGCGGCTTTAGAAGATTTCGGCTGCACCAATCGGCTCGCCGTCCAGTCCCCCAACTTGGCCGACGAGGTCTGCATCAGACCGGCCGTCGGCGCCGATTCGGCGATCTCGGCCGGCAGCACGTGCCCAGCCTTGCCGGTCTTGGGAGTCACCACCCAGATCACGCCGTCCTCGGCGAGTGGGGTGATGGCGTCCATGAGCCGGTCGACGAGATCCCCGTCGTCGTCCCTCCACCAGAGCAATACGACGTCGATGACTTCGTCCGAATCCTCATCGAGGAGCTCGGAACCGCACGCTTCCTCGATGTCCGCCCGGATGTCGTCGTCGCTATCCTCGTCCCAACCCAGTTCCTGGACTATCTGATCCTTATGGATCCCCAGGATTTGGGCGTAGTTCGGGCCTGAGTCCGTCCCCGCCGCCGCGACCACCGTCGGTCCTCCTTACCTTTCTTCGAGCCTGTCTCAAGACTTGTTGGTTGCTCGTTCATTTGCGCGCGCGATGCGTGTTGCGACCTATCGTCGCACGGCGACCCACCTGTGCGGGTGTCCGGCGGGCCACTTTGTCCGCCAACCCGTCAGTAAGCCTTGTCGCATCGGGTCAGCGCGTCCTCTCTGGCGGTGTTCGATCGTGTCGACGCCGCATTGAACTGATCAGGGCCGACGTGGCCGGATATGGCGGCGACGAGGGCTCTTGCCGAGTCGACCCACTCGGTCAGCGCGGCGCGCAGATCCGGTGACAGCGCATCGGACAGGCCCGAGCTGACCAGATCGGCGCTGCGGTTCAGCCCGTCGATCGCGGGGCCGGCCTTGGCTGCGGTGTCCCCGCCGTTGTTGACCGCTTCGACATAGCCGTTGACGGCATTGACCGCGTCGACGGCCGAGGTGCTGAGGTCCTCACAGACGGTGTGCACGGCGCGTGTGGTCAACGAGGCCTGTCGTTCGGATTCGCGGGTCACCGAGCTGGCCGAGGACTCCTCGATCGAGGCCTTCACCGACGCCCGGTACTCGGGCGCCACGGCGGAATCGACTTGTGCGGTACCACCGGTAACGGACGTACAACCCACCACGACCATCGCGATCACCGCGGCGCCACCGAGCGCGCCCGCGGCGATCCGCGCCTTTGCCCCAAACTGCCCATCAACCGGCACGATCTGCAGACGTTACCGGTTCAGAAAGCAACTGATGGGTAACTTCCGCACCGCCACCCCCAGCCGCACGGAGGCGGCAAGATAGGTGGACGATAGAAGGTGCCACAAGCACTGTCAGTAGTAACCGCCTAACAAGGAGCGGAAGTTGACCACCGAGTTCGTGCGCCAGGATCTGGCCCAAAACTCCTCTACTGCACCCGAACCCGACCGGGTACGGGTGATTCGCGAGGGAGTTGCCTCCTACCTTCCGGATATCGACACCGACGAGACCGCGGAGTGGTTGGAGTCGTTCGACGAGTTGCTGGAGCGATCGGGCCCGGCACGGGCCCGGTACCTGATGTTGCGACTGCTGGAGCGCTCACGCGAGAAGCGTGTCGCGATCCCGGCACTGACGTCGACCGATTACGTCAACACCATTCCCACCGACCTGGAACCCTGGTTCCCCGGCGACGAGGACGTCGAGCGACGCTACCGCGCCTGGATCCGGTGGAACGCGGCCATCATGGTGCACCGCGCCCAGCGCCCGGGAGTCGGTGTGGGCGGCCACATTTCGACGTACGCCTCGTCGGCGTCGCTGTATGAGGTCGGGTTCAACCACTTCTTCCGCGGCAAATCCCACCCCGGCGGCGGCGACCAGGTTTTCATCCAGGGCCACGCCTCCCCCGGCATCTACGCCCGCGCCTTCCTCGAGGGTCGGCTGACAACCGACCAACTGGATGGTTTCCGCCAGGAACACAGCCATCCGGGCGGCGGTCTGCCGTCCTACCCGCACCCGCGCCTGATGCCGGATTTCTGGGAATTCCCCACGGTGTCGATGGGCCTTGGGCCGATGAACGCGATCTACCAGGCCCGGTTCAACCACTACCTCCACGACCGCGGCATCAAGGACACCAGCGATCAGCACGTGTGGGCGTTCCTCGGCGACGGTGAGATGGACGAGCCGGAGAGCCGCGGCCTGATCCAGGTGGCCGCCAATGAGGCGCTCGACAATCTGACCTTCGTGGTGAACTGCAATCTGCAGCGCCTGGACGGCCCGGTGCGCGGCAACGGCAAGATCATCCAGGAGCTGGAGTCGTTCTTCCGCGGTGCGGGCTGGAACGTCATCAAGGTGGTCTGGGGCCGCGAGTGGGATGCCCTGCTGCACGCCGATCGCGACGGTGCGCTGGTCAATTTGATGAATACCACGCCCGACGGTGATTACCAGACGTACAAGGCCAACGACGGCGCCTACGTGCGCGATCACTTCTTCGGCCGTGACCCGCGCACCAAGGCTCTGGTCGAGCCGATGACCGACCAGGAGATCTGGAATCTGAAGCGCGGCGGTCACGACTACCGCAAGGTGTATGCCGCCTACCGCGCCGCGATGGAGCACAAGGGCCAGCCGACGATCATCCTGGCCAAGACCATCAAGGGCTACACGCTGGGCAGCCACTTCGAGGGCCGCAACGCCACGCACCAGATGAAAAAGCTTGCGCTGCAAGACCTCAAGGATTTCCGCGATGTCACCCGGGTGCCGATCAGCGATGAGCAGCTGGAGCAGGACCCCTACCTGCCGCCGTACTACCACCCGGGGCCCGAGGCGCCCGAGATCCGGTACCTGCTGGACCGGCGCCGCGCCCTGGGCGGTTTCGTCCCGGCGCGACGCAACAAGTCCACACCGCTGGCGTTGCCCGCATCCGATGCCTACTCCGCCTTGAAGAAGGGCTCCGGCAACCAGGCCGTGGCCACCACCATGGCGACGGTGCGCACGTTCAAGGAACTGTTGCGGGACAAGAACATCGGTCCGCGCCTGGTGCCGATCATCCCCGACGAGGCCCGCACCTTCGGCATGGACTCGTGGTTCCCGAGCCTGAAGATCTACAACCGCAACGGGCAGCTGTACACGTCGGTGGACTCGGCATTGATGCTGGCGTACAAGGAATCCGAGATCGGCCAGATCCTGCACGAGGGCATCAACGAGGCTGGGTCGACAGCGTCGTTCACCGCGGTGGGCACGTCGTACTCCACCCACAACGAGCCCATGATCCCGATCTACATCTTCTATTCGATGTTCGGGTTCCAGCGCACGGGCGATGGCCTGTGGGCCGCGGCCGATCAGATGGCCAAGGGCTTCGTGCTCGGGGCGACGGCCGGACGTACCACGCTGACCGGCGAGGGCCTGCAGCACGCCGACGGCCATTCCCTGCTGCTGGCGTCGACCAACCCGGCCGCGGTGACCTACGACCCGGCGTTCGCCTACGAGGTCGCCCACATCATCGAGAGCGGTCTGCAGCGGATGTACGGCGAGCACGCCGAGAACGTGTTCTTCTACATCACCATCTACAACGAGCCCTACGTCCAGCCCGCCGAGCCGGCCGATCTGGACACCGAGGCCCTGTTGCGCGGGATGTACCGGTACCGCCGGGCGCCCGAACAACGCACGAACACCGCCCAGATCCTGGCGTCGGGGGTGTCGATGCCCGAAGCGCTCCGGGCTGCCGACATGCTGGCGGCAGATTGGGACGTGGCCGCCGACGTGTGGTCGGTGACCAGCTGGGGCGAGCTCAACCGCGAAGGCGTGGAGATCGAGCGGCACCGGCTGCGGCATCCCGATCAGCCCGCCCGGACCCCGCATGTGACCAGCGCCCTGGCCGACGCGGCCGGCCCGGTAGTGGCCGTGTCGGACTGGATGCGGGCGGTGCCCGAGCAGATCCGGCCGTGGGTCCCGGGTACCTACATCACGCTGGGTACCGACGGCTTCGGCTTCTCCGACACCCGGCCCGCCGCACGGCGCTACTTCAACACCGACGCCGAGTCGGTCGTGGTGGCAGCGCTGGAGGGGCTGGCCCGGGACGGCGAGATCGATCCCTCGGTGGCCATCGCGGCGGCCAAGCAGTACAAGATCGACGACGTGTTCGCCGCTGCGGTGTCCTACGTCGACACCGGAAGCGCCTAGCAATATCTCCGAACGGGCGGTCGCTCCATACGGGAGCGACCGCCCGCCGGAGGGGTGGCTTGGAGGAATCCACCAGAATATTGGCGTAGCTTTTAGGGATGCCCGACAAGCGGTTCGTTCCGCCCAAATCGACCGTCGAGGTCCTGGAGAGCGTTCCCGACTCGGTGCTGCGCCGGTTGAAGCAGTATTCCGGCCGTCTGGCCACCGAGGCCGTGCACGCCATGGCCGAGCGCCTGGACTTCTTCTCCGATCTGGACGCGTCGCAGCGGGCCAGCGTCCAGCTGGTGGTACAGACCGCGGTGGTCAACTTCGTCGAGTGGATGCGGGACCCGGAAAGCGACGTCAGCTATACCGCCCAGGCGTTCGAGGTGGTGCCACAGGACCTGCGCCGCCGTATCGCACTGCGCCAGTCGGTCGAGATGGTGCGGACCTCGATGGAGTTCTTCGAGGAGGTGGTGCCGCTGCTGGCCCGATCCGAGGAGCAACTCAACGCGCTGACCGCGGGCATCCTGCGCTACAGCCGGGACCTGGCCTTCGCGGCCGCCAGCGCCTACGCCGACCAGGCCGAGGCCCGCGGGGCCTGGGATCTGCGGATGGAGGCCAATGTCGTCGACGCGGTGGTGCGCGGCGATTCCGGACCTGAGCTGCAGTCCCAGGCGGCGGCGCTGAACTGGGACGCCACCGCGCCGGCCACGGTGATCGTCGGCCTGCCGCGTCCGGACCGATTGGACCTGGCCCGCGACGACATCCACGACGTCGTGAAGCGCAATGACCGGGCGGCGCTGTCCGATGTGCACGGAACCTGGCTCATCACGATCGTCTCGGGCCCACTGTCAGCAACCGATCGTTTCCTGGTCGACCTGCTGTCGGTGTTCGCCGACGGCCCGGTGGTGGTCGGGCCGACCTCCCCCACGCTGACGGCCGCGCACCGCAGCGCCACCGAGGCCATCTCCGGGATGAACGCGGTGGCCGGCTGGCCCGGTGCACCCCGCCCGGTGTCAGCGCGGGAGTTGCTGCCGGAACGGGCCCTATTGGGCGATGCAACGGCCATCGCGGCACTGGAAAGCGAGGTCATGCGCCCCTTGGCCGATGCCGGCCCAGCGCTCACCGAGACGCTCGACGCGTTCCTGGATTCAGGCGGCGCCATAGAAGCTTGCGCACGCAAATTGTTCGTTCATCCAAACACGGTGCGCTACCGGCTGAAACGGATCGGCGACTTCACCGGCCGCGATCCCGCCGTGCCGCGGGACGCGTATGTCCTGCGCGTGGCGTCGACGGTCGGCAGATTGAGCAAACAGGCATACCAGCCGAGCACGCCAAATGCCGGAACCGTCGTGATACCGGCAATCCGCCCGGCGCATTCCGTCCGATAGTGGGCCCGAACCGGGCTCACCGGACATCCGAGAGGCTGTGACAGATTTCGCTGCGGTGAAGGCAATGTCGCATCACATGCACTTTTGTGGGGAACCTACAAAAACATAAGACAAGGTTCATAATCTCTTACACCCCACAAAACCGTCTTCACAGTGTTCTCTTAATGACGTGCCTCAACCCGTGCTCGCATTGCTTGCTCCCGGACAGGGATCGCAGACGCCCGGCATGCTCTCCCCTTGGCTGGAGCTGCCCGGTGCGGCCGATCGCCTCGCCACGTGGTCGCAGATCAGTGGCCTGGATCTGGCGCGTCTGGGAACCACCGCCACCGCCGAGGAGATCACTGACACCGCGGTGACGCAGCCGCTGGTGGTGGCCGCCACCCTGCTGGCCTACGAGGAACTGACCAAACGCGGCGTTCCCGAGACCGCCGAGACCATCGTCGCGGGCCATTCGGTCGGCGAGATCGCCGCCTACGCCATTGCCGGCGTCATCTCCGCGGATGATGCGGTCAAGCTGGCCGCCACCCGTGGCGCCGAGATGGCCAAGGCCTGCGCCGTGGAGCCGACCGGCATGTCGGCGGTGCTCGGTGGCGACGAGGCCGAGGTGCTGGCCCGGCTGGAGTCGCTCGACCTGGTCCCCGCCAACCGCAACGCCGCCGGCCAGATCGTGGCCGCCGGCGCGATCGCGGCGTTGGAGAAGCTCGCCGAGGATCCGCCGGCCAAGGCCCGCGTCCGTCAGCTGGCGACCGCAGGCGCGTTCCACACCCATTACATGGCTTCCGCGCTGGATGGCTACGCCGCCGCCGCCGCGTCTGTAACAACCTCCGAGCCGACCGCGACACTTCTGTCGAATGCCGACGGCCAGCCGGTCGCCTCGGCAGCCGATGCGATGGAGAAGCTGGTGTCCCAGCTGATCAAGCCGGTGCGCTGGGACCTGTGCACCGCCACCATGCGGGACCGTTTCTCCGGTGCCGAGCGCGCCGGGATCGTCGAGTTCCCGCCGGCGGGCACCCTGGTGGGTATCGCCAAGCGTGAACTGAAGGGCACCCCGACCCGCGCGGTCAAGGCTCCCGCAGACCTGGATGGCTTGAACGAGCTCTAGGTCGAGCGACAACTGAATATCGCAGTAACAAACGAACGTCCCGAGATGTCCTCCGCACCCGGAGGGCGCTGTCAACAACAAGAAGGAGCCATTGTGGCCGCCAGTCAAGAAGAAATCATCGCCGGTCTCGCCGAGATCATCGAAGAGGTCACCGGCATCGAGCCGTCTGAGGTGACCCCGGAGAAGTCGTTCGTCGACGACCTGGACATCGACTCGCTGTCGATGGTCGAGATCGCCGTGCAGACCGAGGACAAGTACGGCGTGAAGATCCCCGACGAGGATCTCGCCGGCCTGCGCACCGTGGGTGACGTCGTCTCCTACATCCAGAAGCTCGAAGAAGAGAACCCCGAGGCTGCCGCCGCCCTGCGCGAGAAGTTTGGCTCGGAATGACCAGACCTTCCACTGCTAACGGAGGCTTCCCGAACGTCGTGGTGACTGCCGTGGAGGCCACCACGGCGCTCGCTGCTGACATCGAGAGCACGTGGAAGGGCCTCCTGGCCGGAGAAAGCGGCATCCGTGAGTTGACCGACGACTTCGTCACCAAGTGGGACCTTCCGGTGCGTATCGGTGGCCACCTGGTCGATGACATCGACAGTCACTTGACGCGCATCGAGCTGCGCCGTAATTCCTACGTGCAGCGCATGTCACTGGTGCTCGCCCGACGGCTGTGGAAAAACGCGGGTGCGCCCGAGGTCGATCCCGATCGGTTCGCCGTCGTGATCGGCACGGGCCTCGGCGGTGGCGAGAAGATCGTCGAGACCTACGACGCGATGAACGAGGGCGGGATCCGCAAGGTCAGCCCGCTCGCCGTTCAGATGATCATGCCCAACGGTGCGGCCGCGGTCGCCGGACTTGAGCTCGGCGCCCGCGCCGGGGTCATCACGCCGGTGTCGGCGTGTTCGTCGGGATCTGAGGCCATCGCCCATGGCTGGCGTCAGATCGTGATGGGTGACGCTGACTTCGCCGTCGTCGGCGGCGTCGAAGGCGGTATCGAGGCGCTGCCGATCGCGGCGTTCTCGATGATGCGCGCCATGTCGACCCGCAACGACGACCCCCAGGGTGCGTCGCGGCCGTTCGACAAGGACCGTGACGGATTCGTGTTCGGCGAGGCCGGCGCGATGATGATCATCGAAACCGAGGAGCATGCCCTGGCCCGTGGCGCCAAGCCGCTGGCCCGCATCATGGGTGCCGGTATCACCTCGGACGCATTCCATATGGTCGCTCCGGCGGACAACGGTCACCGTGCCGGTGCCGCGATGAAGCGGGCGATGGAAACCGCGGGTCTGGAAGCCAAGGACATCGACCACATCAATGCCCACGGCACGGCCACCCCGATCGGCGACACCGCCGAGGCCAATGCCATCCGCGTTGCCGGATGCCAGAACGCCGCGGTCTACGCGCCGAAGTCGGCGCTGGGTCACTCGATCGGCGCAGTCGGTGCGCTGGAGTCGGTGTTGACGGTGCTCGCGTTGCGCGACGGGGTCATCCCCCCGACGCTTAACTACGAAACGCCGGATCCTGAGATCGATCTCGATGTGGTTGCGGGCGAGCCTCGTTATGGCGACTACAAGTACGCCATCAACAACTCGTTCGGATTCGGTGGCCACAATGTGGCTCTGGCGTTCGGGAAGTACTGACAACGGGTAGAAACCCGATAGGTAACCCCGGAAGGCACCCACACCGAGGGAAAGCACGGAAGGAAGAACACAGCAAATATGGCGGGATTGTCCACTGGGAACGGTCTTCCCAATGTGGTTGTCACCGGCGTAGCCATGTCAACGGCGCTGGCAACCGATGCTGAGAACACCTGGAAGAAGCTGCTCGACGGTCAGAGCGGGATCCGGTTACTCACTGATTCGTTCGTCGAGCAGTACGACCTGCCGGTTCGCATCGGCGGGCACCTCCTAGAGGACTTCGATCACGAACTGACGCGGGTTGAACTGCGC
The DNA here is from genome assembly GCF_055419465.1 of Mycobacterium sp. IDUB_17. Classification (NCBI taxonomy): domain Bacteria; kingdom Bacillati; phylum Actinomycetota; class Actinomycetes; order Mycobacteriales; family Mycobacteriaceae; genus Mycobacterium; species Mycobacterium sp. IDUB_17. The sequence continues at coordinate 383,887 of NZ_JBVAXS010000006.1, forward strand.
CGGTTGTCATATTTGCAGAAGATGTCGACGGTGATCGGCCGCCGGGTCTGGGCCAACGCTGGCTCGCCGGAGGTCGATACCCGACGACTCATGGTGTCCATCGGCACCGGCATGGGTTCCTCCGAGGAACTCCTGTTCGCCTACGACGCCATGCGGAACAAGGGGCTGCGCGCCGTGTCGCCGCTCGTTGTTCAGATGTACATGCCGAACGGGGCGGCGGCGGCGGTCGGGCTCGAACGCAAGGCCAAGGCCGGGGTCAGCACCCTGATCTCGGCATGTGCGTCCGGTTCCGAGGCCATCGCCAACGCGTGGCGCAATATCGTTCTCGGCGAAGCCGACATCGCCATCTGTGGTGGCGTCGAGACAAAGATCGAAGCGGTGCCGATCGCCGGCTTCGCCCAGATGCGCATCGTCCTGTCCAACAGCAACGACGATCCGCCGGGTGCCTGCAAGCCGTTCGACAAGGACCGCAACGGGTTTGTGTTCGGTGAGGGCGCCGCACTCATGGTGATCGAGACCGAGGAGCACGCCAAGGCTCGCGGAGCGAACATCCTGGGCCGCCTCATGGGCGCGAGCATCACCTCTGACGGCTACCACATCGTGGCGCCGGACCCCAACGGTGAGCAGGCCGGTTACGCCATGACCCGCGCCATTCAGCTGGCGGGTCTGCAGCCCACAGACATCGATCACATCAACGCGCATGCCACGGGCACCAGCGTCGGCGATGTGGCCGAGGGGAAAGCCATCAACAACGCGATGCACGGCCATGTGCCCGCCGTCTACGCGCCCAAGTCCGCGCTCGGCCATTCGGTCGGTGCAGTCGGCGCAGTGGAGTCCATCCTGACCGTTATGGCGCTGCGAGACGGCGTCATTCCCCCGACGCTCAACCTGCGCAACCTTGATCCGGAGATCGATCTGGACGTGGTGGCCGGTGAGCCGCGACAGGGCGACTTCAAGTACGCCATCAACAATTCGTTCGGATTCGGTGGGCACAACGTCGCGCTCGCCTTCGGGAAGTACTGAGACCCAGCGCTTTCCATCAAAGGAGACCTTTATGACGATCATGGCCCCCGAAACTGCTGCTGAATCGCTCGACCCACGCGACCCGCTGCTGCGCCTGCAGACCTTCTTCGATGACGGCAGTGTCGAGCTGCTGCACGAGCGGGACCGCTCCGGTGTGCTGGCCGCGGCCGGCACCGTCAACGGCGTTCGTACGGTGGCGTTCTGCACCGACGGCACCGTGATGGGTGGCGCCATGGGCATCGAGGGCTGTGCCCACATCGTCAATGCCTACGACACCGCGATCGAGGAGCAGAGCCCCATCGTGGGGATCTGGCACTCGGGTGGTGCCCGGCTGGCCGAGGGCGTCAAGGCGCTGCACGCGGTCGGCCTGGTCTTCGAGGCGATGATCCGGGCGTCGGGGTACATCCCGCAGATTTCGGTGGTCGTCGGATTCGCCGCCGGCGGTGCGGCTTACGGCCCTGCCCTGACCGACGTCATCATCATGGCCCCGGACAGCAAGGTGTTCGTCACCGGTCCGGACGTGGTGCGCAGTGTCACCGGTGAGGATGTCGACATGGTGTCGCTCGGCGGCCCCGACGCTCACCACAAGAAGTCCGGCGTGTGCCACATCGTCGCCGACGACGAGCTCGACGCCTACGAGCGCGGCCGTCGCCTGGTCGGATTGTTCAGCCAGCAGGGCCATTTCGACCGGAACAAGGCCGAGGCCGGCGACACCGACCTGACGGCGCTGATGCCGGAGTCGGCCCGCCGCGCCTACGACGTGCACCCGATCATCGAGGCGCTGCTCGACGAGGGCGTGCCGTTCGAGGAATTCCAGGCCAAGTGGGCCCCGTCGATCGTCGTCGGTCTCGGCCGGCTGGCCGGCCGGTCGGTCGGCGTGATCGCCAACAACCCGTTGCGGCTCGGCGGCTGCCTGAACTCCGAAAGCGCCGAGAAGTCGGCACGTTTCGTGCGGCTGTGCGACGCGTTCGGTATCCCGCTGGTCGTCGTCGTCGATGTCCCGGGCTATCTGCCCGGCGTAGACCAGGAGTGGGGCGGTGTGGTGCGCCGCGGCGCCAAGCTGCTGCACGCCTTCGGTGAGTCCTCGGTCCCCCGCGTGACGCTGGTGACCCGCAAGATCTACGGCGGCGCCTACATCGCGATGAACTCCCGTTCGCTCAACGCCACCAAGGTGTTCGCCTGGCCGGACGCCGAGGTCGCCGTCATGGGCGCCAAGGCCGCCGTGGGCATCCTGCACAAGCGCAAGCTGGCCGCCGCTCCGGATCACGAGCGTGAGGCGCTGCACGAGGAGCTGGCGATCGAGCACGAGCGCATCGCCGGCGGTGTGGATTCCGCGATCGAGATCGGCGTGGTCGACGAGAAGATCGACCCGGCTCACACTCGTAGCAAGCTGACGCAGGCGCTGGCCGAGGCCCCGCACCGGCGCGGTCGTCACAAGAACATCCCGCTGTAATTCTTCAGCAGGCTCGAGTGGCCAGTTATTGCACACTTTCAACGAAAAGCTGTGCAGTAACTGGCCATTCGGCGTTCTGAGCCCGTCTACCGCGTGGTGTAACCGCCGTTGGCGAAGATGGTCTGCCCGTTGATCCAGTGCCCCTCGTCGGCGAGGAACACCACCAGCGGGGCGATGTCGGTGATCTCGGTCAACCGGTTGCCCATTGCCTGCGACTTGTGGAACTCGACCCGCTCCGGGGTCTCCTGCGGATAGAAGAACGGCGTGTCCATCGGACCGGGGGCGACGTTGTTGACGTTGATGCCGCGCACCCCGAATTCCTTCGACGCGGCCCGGGTGAAGTGCTCGACGGGACTCTTGGAGCCCGCGTAGGTCGAGTACCCGTCGGTGTAGGCCGCCAGTAGTGCGGTCACAATGGTGACCACCGACCCGTTGTCGTTGAGCCGCTTCCCCGCCTGCTGCAGAAAAAAGTACGCCGCCTTGGCGTTGACGTCGAACATCGAATCATATTCGGCCTCAGTGGTTTCCATGAACGGCTTGCGCAGCACCTTGCCGACGGTGTTGATCGCGATGTCAACGCTTCCGAATGCGTCGATGGCCGTGTCGAAGAGCTTTTCGACGTTGGCCGGAACCGTCAGGTCGCCTTGCACTTTGATGGCCTTCACCCCGGCGGCCTGGGCCGCGGCGACCGTCTTGTCGGCGTCGGACTCGGTGGCGGCACTGTTGTAGTGAACCGCTACGTTGACACCCCTCGAAGCCAACGTCGCGCTGATCAGGCCACCAAGGTTCTTCGCGCCGGCAGCAACAATCGCCGATCTACCTTCTAGTTTGCTCACAGCTGGCAGCCTAGTTCCGTGATCGACAGATGGATAACGCAAGTTATCGAGATATTCACAAGATTTGGTTGTGGATAGACTTGGCGAGTGTCGACGAATGCCCCTGATTTACGACGTTTACGTCAATTCATTGCGATCGGCGAAGCGGGCAGCATCACGGCCGCCGCTTCCGCGTTGCACATTAGCCAGCAAGCCCTCAGCAGTTCCATGCAGCAATTGGAGAAGGAGCTCAACGCCACCTTGTTCCGCCGCGAAGGCCGTCGGCTGGCACTCACCCGCGCCGGTGAGTTACTGCTGACCGAAGGTAGACCCCTGCTGGCCGCGGCGCACACCGTGGCCGAACGGGTGGAACAGACCGCCGGTGGCGCCGCCGAGGTCTTCGTCATCGGCCACACCCCGGCCCTCAGCGGAACTGAGGTCTATACCCGGCTCGAACCGGCCATCATCGCATTCCCCGAGACCTCCTTCATCTTCCGCCAGCTGTACCCCGATCAGCTCATCGGTGCGGTGCTCGACGGCACGGTTCACCTCGGTCTGCGCCGCGGGGTAGTCCCGACCAATGAATTGGCCACGGCCGTCGTGGGGTACGACCGGGTGCGACTGGCTGTTCCTCGCGAACACCGGCTGGCCGCCCAGCCGGTCGTGGACATTCACGAACTCGCCGGAGAGCGGATTGCGCTGTGGGCTCCCCCGGGCGCTTCCTACTACAGCGATTTCCTGATGGGCGCGTGCCGACGAGCCGGTTTCGAACCCGACTATGTGGTGAGCCGGGTCCAGGGTTCGGCCACCGTCGCCGCCCCGCTGACGACGGGCGCCGTCGCGTTCGTAACCACTGCGGCGGGTGAGGCCATGGACGGCCGGGTGGTGGTAGCCGAACTCGAACCGCCACTGCTGGTAGGTGCGCAGGCATTGTGGCAGCGCCACACCAGTTCAGCGGTTCGGGACGCCGCACTGGCCGGGTGACGGACCGCCACATCACCGATCGATTATCGACGAAAGCGCTTGACGCAGTGCGGTTTCCGGATCATCGGGTAGCTTCTCGGTGCGCCACCCGACGAAATCGTCGGGACGGACCAGGAGCGCGCCGCCCGGGCTGAGGCCGGTTTGCGCCACTCCCCCGTCGTTCAGCGGATGCACCGCCGGCGTCGTACCGGACGTTCCCGCTGCCGCTGATGCCGCAGCAATCCATGCCAGCGGATCCCCCGCGGTGAACAACGCGAATCCATGGTCGATCAGATCGAGAGTGGACACCGGTTTTCCGTCACGGGACTGCCAGATGTGCGGCATCCGGGTTCCGGGTTGGCCGCGCAGGTCCTCGACGAAACTCACCGTACCGGTTGGCTCGCCATCGGAAACGACTGCCGCCGAGTGGTATTGGTATCCCAGGATCATGTCGAAGATCGGCGCCTCTTCGCCGGCCAGCAATCCGGGCGCGGCATCGGCGAGCTTGAGCAGGGCCAGTGGCGGCCCGATCAGAGATTGGCGGGCGGCGAATCGGCCGATCGGATGCCGCTCGTCGTGATAGGTGTCGAGCAACCCCGATCCGGCGGCGCCGGTCCGTACGGCCGCCAATTTCCAGGCCAGGTTGTGCGCACTCTGGATGGCGATGTTCGCCCCGCCGGCTTTGAACGGCGGCATGGTGTGCGCGGCGTCGCCGACCAGAAACGTTCGTCCGCTGCGCAATTGGTCGGCAACCTGTTCGTATGGCTGCCACGGTGCCACTTCGATGATCTCCAGGTCGATCGATTCACCGATCGCCGCGGTGAGCACCTCACGGCAATAGTCCGGGGTGAATTAGTCAGCCGACTCGCCGCGGTCAGGCAGGTAGGTGGTGATGAACATGCCGCGGTCAGCATCGATGACCACGAAGATGCCGTCGACTTCGGAGTTGCGCACCTGTATCGCATCGCCATCGCCGAGATCGGGGACGAATGACCGCCACTGGGCCCTGAAGTAGATGAAGACCACGAAGATCGGCAATGCGCCATGGCCCGAGGTGCCGATGCCGACCGTGGTACGGATCGGGCTGTGCACACCGTCGGCGGCGATCAGATAGTCGGCGCGCACCGTCTCGGTCCCGGCCTCCGAGGCCAACTCGGCGGTGACACCGTCGGCTTCCTCGGTGAAACTCGCCAGGGTGGTGCCGTAGCGGACCTGGCTCCCGCGTCGGCGGATATCCCCGAGCAGGATGGGTTCCAGGCGGCTCTGCGGGCAGTACTGGACCACCGGTTCCGGGCTGAGACCGGCGAACCCGGCGAAGATCGCCTCGACATCCATCGCGGGCTCCGCCGAGGCGCTGTTCAGGGCCGGTTTGAGCACCACACTCGACGCGCCGTCGGCCACCGCGTGCACTTGGTCTCCCAGCCCCAGACCGCGCAGGATCTCGCATGTGCGGAAGGTCAAGTTACGGGCCTTCGGGTAGATGAACACCTCGCGCCGCTTTTCCACCAGCACCGATTCGACCCCGTGCTGGGCCAGCAGGGCCGCACTCGCGAGCCCCGCCACCCCGGCTCCGACGATCAGCACGGGCGCCTGGGTCATCGCCGCCACGACCCGACTGTAGTCCCGCCGGGATTCAGACGGCCCCTGCCAGATCGTTGGCCAGGTGGACCGGCGTCAACCGGTGAGCCGCATCGCCATCGTGCGGAGGCCCTTCCCACCAACCTCGTGGGCTACTTGACTTCCCCGAATTCGGCGATCATCTCGGCGGCAGCCTCAGCCGCGAGCTCGCGGTCGCCGCTCACGAGCCCGATGCGCGTACGGCGATCGAGAATGTCGTCGACGCACAGAGCGCCTTCGTGGGTGACCGCGTACTCGAACTCGGCGCGGATCACGTCGATTCCGTCGGCCACCGGGTCGGTGGGGCGAGCGCACCGCGACCGAGCGATCACATTCGGCGCCTCGGCCCCGTACCGGGCCACCAGCGAGGACGGCAGCGGATGCTCAGATCGCAACGTGGACACCGGATTGGCCGGAGCGCCGACGAGCGGCAGGTTGGCCGTGCGGCAGTCGGCGACGGACAGCCCGCGCAAGGCGAGCGCCCGGTCCAGCACGTCCTGGGCCATGTACCGGTATTCGGTGAGCTTGCCGCCGATGATGCTGAACACCCCGTTCGCCGACTCAACGACCGCGTGCTCGCGGGATACATCGGCAGTGTTGCCTTCGCCGGTGTCGATCAGCGGCCGCAGACCGGCATAGGCGCCGCGCACGTCCGAGGTGGTCAGGTCGGTGGCCAGCGCCGTGTTGACAGTGTCGAGCAGGAAGGCGATCTCACCCGGAGTCGGTTGGGGTACATCGGGAATCGGCCCCGGAGCGTCCTCGTCGGTCAACCCGAGGTAGACCCGGCCGAGCTGTTCGGGCATCGCGAAGACGAACCGGTTCAGCTCCCCCGGTATCGGAATGGTCAGTGCCGCGGTGGGATTGCCGAACGCCGCGGCGTCGAACACCAGATGCGTGCCGCGGCTGGGACGCAGCTTGATCGCGGGATCGAGATCGCCGGCCCACACCCCGGCCGCGTTGATGACCACCCGGGCGTTCGCGTCGAAGGATTGCCCGGTGAGTTCGTCGGTCAGGCGCACCGAGGTGGCGTCGGCCGCGCTCGCGGAGACACGGGTCAGGATGCGGGCCCCGTGCTGTGCGGCGGTGCGGGCAACGGCGGCGACCAGTCGGGCGTCGTCGATGAGCTGGCCGTCGTACGCCAGGTAGGCCCCGTCGAGGCCCTCGGTGCGCACCGTCGGGGCCAACTCGACCGCACGACGTGCGTCCACCCGACTGGAGCGCGGCAGGATCGACGCACTGGTTCCCGCCAGCCTGCGCAGGCCGTCGCCGGCCACGAATCCGGTGCGCACCAACGCTCGCGACGTGCGCCCCATCGACGGCAGCAGCGGTACCAGCTGCGGCATGGCCTTGACGAGGTGAGGTGCGTTGCGGGTCATCAGGATTCCGCGTTCGATCGCGCTGCGGCGGGCGATCCCGACGTTGCCGGTGGCCAGATAGCGCAGACCGCCGTGCACCAGTTTCGAACTCCACCGGCTGGTGCCGAAGGCGAGATCGTGTTTCTCCACCAGTGCCACCTGCAGGCCACGGGTGACGGCATCCAGCGCGATGCCCACACCGGTGATACCGGCGCCGATGACGATCACATCGATCTGTTCCCCATCGGCCAGGGCGGCCAATTCGGTTGTGCGCCTGGCGCGATTGAGCGCGGTCGGTCCGGTCACGAGGCTAGGTATCCGTTCAATGCGTGGGACAGTTCGGCGGCCAGAGCGTCGGCGTCGAGAATCGGCTCGACCATCTGGGCGGATTGGATCGCGGACTGGGTGATCAGCAGGCACATGGTGGCCAGCTGGCGGGGGTCCCCGGACCGGACGCGGTCGTTCTTCTGACTTACCTCCTGCGCGAGCTTGAGCTCGCCGGCCAGTGCGTCGATCAGGATCTGCTGGCTGGTGCCCAGCCGCTCGGCGATGTAGACCATCGCCACCTCCGGCGCGGAGTGCAGGACCGCCATGATCACCTCGTCGTGGCGCAGCCGTGCGGCCACCGTCACCATGCGGGTCACCAGCGCTGCACGCCCGGGCCCCTGGCTGCCGGTTTCGTCCAGCACACCCACGATCCGCGCCGTGAGCAGCGCGGCCAGGATCGACTGCGTGTCCGGGAATCGGCGGTACACGGTCGGGCGGCTGACCCCGGCCCGCCGGGCGATCTCGGCCAGTGTCACCCGGTCGACACCGAAGGCCAGCACGCAGCTGGCGGCGGCCTCCAAGATCTGGTCGCTCAGCGATCTCTCGTTACTGATTGACATCATATGTAATACTGTAACGCATGACTCAGCCGGCTGAACAGTTTCTGCCTCCGATGAAGTGGAATGCCTGGGGCGACCCGCAGGCAGCCAAGCCACTTTCCGACGGAATCCGGTCCCTGCTCCAGCAGGCCCTGGGCGTCGAGGCCGCACCCGCGGCGGAACCGACACCCGACCAGGTGCAGTTGCGGCCGTCCGCCCTGTCCGACGCCGACCGCGACGCCCTCGCCGCGATCGTCGGTGCACAAAACTGCAGTACCGACACGATGTCGCGACTGCTGCACGCCGGCGGGAAGTCGACGCTGGACCTGTTGCGCCGCAACGATTCCGGAATCCAGGATGCGCCCGACGCGGTCTTGCTCCCGGGCTCGGACGACGAGGTCGCCGCGATCCTGGCCCACTGTGCCGAGCATCGCATCGCCGTCGTCCCGTTCGGCGGCGGAACCAGCGTCGTGGGCGGCCTGGATCCGCTTCGCGGCGATTTCTCCGCGATCGTCACTCTGGACCTGCGCCGGTTCGATGCCCTGCACAGCATCGACCCCGTGACCGGCGAGGCCGAGCTCGGCGCGGGCGTCACCGGACCGCAGGCCGAGGCGTTGCTCGGGGCGCACGGCTTCTCGCTGGGCCACTTTCCGCAGAGCTTCCAGTTCGCCACGATCGGCGGGTTCGCCGCCACCCGGTCCTCCGGGCAGGATTCGGCCGGATACGGCCGCTTCGACGACATGGTGCGCGGCCTGCGCGCCGTCACCCCGGCGGGCACGCTGGACCTCGGTCGCGCTCCGGCCTCGGCCGCCGGACCCGATCTGCGGCAACTGCTCCTGGGCTCGGAAGGCGTGTTCGGCGTCATCACCCGGGTCCGGGTTCGAGTGCATCCGGTACCTGAGACCACGCGCTACGAGGCCTGGTCCTTCCCGGATTTCGCCACCGGAGCCGAGGCACTGCGGGCCGTCACCCAGACCGGCACGGGCCCGACGGTGATCCGGCTGTCCGACGAGGCCGAGACCGGGGTGAACCTGGCCACCACGGAAAGCATTGGCGAGCAGAGCATCACCGGCGGCTGCCTGGCCATCACGCTGTTCGAGGGCACCGCCGCGCACACCGAGAGCCGCCATGAGGAGACCCGCGCCGTCCTGCAGGCCCACGGTGCCACCTCGCTGGGTGACGCCCCGGCCCGGGCGTGGGAGCACGGCCGATTCAACGCGCCGTATCTGCGCGATTCCCTGCTGGCCGCCGGCGCGCTGTGCGAAACGCTGGAAACCGCCACCACGTGGTCCAACCTGACCGCGCTGAAGGCCGCGGTCACCGGGGCGCTGACCACCGCGCTCGCCGAATCCGGCACGCCCGCCCTGGTGATGTGTCACATTTCGCATGGGTACCCCACCGGCGCCTCGTTGTACTTCACGGTCGTCGCCGCCCAGCGCGGCAATCCGATCGAGCAGTGGCAAGCCGCCAAGACCGCGGCCTCCGACGCGATGGTGCAGGGCGGCGGCACCATCACCCACCACCATGCGGTCGGCGCGGATCACCGTCCCTGGATGCGGGACGAGATCGGCGACCTCGGTGTCGAGGTGCTGCGCGCCGTCAAAGCCACGCTGGATCCGGCCGGAATCCTCAACCCGGGCAAGCTGATTCCGTGAATCAGGTCACGGTCCTGACCAATCCCATGTCGGGGCATGGCAACGCGCCGCATGCGGCCGAGCGGGCGGTCGCACATCTCCAGCGGCGCGGTATCGACGTGTGCGCGATCGTCGGAACCGACGCCGCGCACGCCCGCCGTCTGGTCGACGACGCGCTCGACCGCGGCACCGACGCCCTCATCGTGGTCGGCGGCGACGGGGTGATCTCACTGGCCCTGCAGGCGCTGGCCACCGGTGATGTTCCGCTGGGCATCGTCCCCGCCGGGACCGGCAATGACCATGCCCGCGAATACCATTTGCCGACAGGCGATCCCGAGGCCGCCGCCGACATCGTCGCCGACGGCCATACCGAGACCGTCGACCTCGGCCGCATCGAAGACACCTCCGGCGCGGTCAAGTGGTTCGGCACCGTGATGGCCGCCGGGTTCGATTCTCTGGTCAGCGACCGGACCAACCGGATGCGCTGGCCGCACGGCCGCATGCGCTACAACGTCGCGATGCTCGCGGAGATCTCGAAGCTACGGCTGCTGCCGTTCCGGCTGACGTTCGACGATGGCCCGGAGATTCGCACCGACCTCACCCTGGCGGCATTCGGCAACACCCGCAGCTATGGCGGCGGCATGCTGATCTGCCCCGGCGCCGACCATTCGGACGGCCTGCTCGACGTCACGATGATCACGTCGGCATCCCGCACCAGGTTGATCCGCCTGTTCCCCACGGTTTTCAAGGGCACCCATGTCGACCTCGCCGAGGTGACCACCAGGCGCGCCAAGTCGGTCCATGTCGAATGCCCGGGCATCAACGCCTACGCCGATGGAGACTTCGCACTCCCGTTGCCGGTCACGGTGTCCGCGGTGCCGGGTGCGCTACGGCTACTGGTGCCCAAACAGTCCTGAACGAACTCCACGATGCAGTCGCGGGCCTCACGGCTCTCCGGCAGAAACGGAAGAAACGCCGGGAACGCGTGTAACTGACCGGGCCAGACCTTGAGAGTGCACTCCCGGCCGGCATCGGTCAGCACCTCGTGCATGCGTTCGGCATCGCATCGCAGCGCTTCCGATTCCGCCGCGATGATCAGGCTCGGCGGAAAATCGGCGAGTTCCCCGTTGACCGGTGACAAGGCGTGACCGTTCGAACTCTTGGGGCCGACGCATTCGACGATCATCGGCAGGGCAAGCCCGATCCCCATCCGGTCCGCGGCGAAGTTGGGATGGCCCGAGCGGCGTTCACCGTCGAGTTCGAGCAGCGGGCTGACACCGACGACGCCGGCCGGCGCACCGACCCCCTGCGCCTGGGCGGCGAGAACGGTTGCGAATGCCAGGAATCCGCCCGCGGAGTCACCTGCCACCACGGTGTTGGCGGGGTCGGCCCCCTGGTCCAACAGCCAACGGTAGGCGCGCAGGCAGTCTGCGACGGACTCGTCGAGGGTCACCTCGGGGTGCTGTCGGTACTCGACGTGCACCACGGGAAGCTGTGTCCGGCGGGCAAGCGCGACCACGACGTGCGAGTGTGTGTCGAAACCGCCGAGAAAGAACCCCCCGCCGTGCAGGTAGAGGATGGCGCCGTCAGAAAGCGGGCGGTGAGCCGACTCGGCTGTCCGGATGGTCTCGATCGTGACATGACCGAGCGTGATCCGGCTGACCCGCAACCCCCGCCGCGGGCGAAGGCGCTGGAGCCGCGCGAGCGCGTTGATGCGACGACCGATCGTGGCGAGGCGATCCTCGACGGATCGATCTCCTTGGTAGGCAACCGATCTACGTACCTGTGTGAGAAGGGTTCGGCGTGCGATGCCATAACACGCGCGGGATCTGCGACTCGGGCGTCGGGTCGACAGTGCGGTGGCCGGTAATACCATCCAAACTCCTTCGGGTTACTTCGGCGATCCCAGGGCGCCAAGCAGTTTCACCAGGTGGCCGAACGCGTCGGTGAATGGCCGTGCCGGAACCGACGGGTCGATGGCCCGCTGGATGCCGAGGCCGATCCCGGCACTGAGCAGCAGATTGCCGAGATCCTCCAGGCTCGCCGCGACGTCATTGTTCGCCAATTGCGCTTCGCTGAGCCCGAGTTCGGCCGACATCGACTGCAGAACGTCGATCACCATCTGCGCGGCCTCATTGCGCAATGCCGTGATCATCTCGCCCAGCTCGGGGTTGTTCCGCGACAGCACCGCGAATTCGAGTTCGAGCATGGTCCAGCCGACATCGCCCGCGGTCCGCTCCAGCCAGGCGCTCAAAGCGCTCACGCGACTGTCCAGCTCGGCGTCGGACATCGCGAGTTCGGCCATCTCGGCGAACTTCTCACGATGGATCAGCTCGAGAACATCGCGGCACAGGTTGGGCTTGCTGCCGAAGTTGGAGTACACGGCCCCCTTCGAGAAGCCCGCGTCGTCGGCGATGTCTTCGAGGCTGGTGGCGGCATAGCCGTGGGCCAGGAAGCGCTGTTTGGCGGCCTCCAAGAGTTCGGCTCGCGTCTGTTCCTGGCGTTGAGCCCTGGTCAGCCGCGGCATTCGCTGATGATAGATCGAAGCGGACTTTGGGTATTGAATTAACTCAAAGTATTCAGATACCGTGAGTATGCGAACGGTCGTGAGACGACTCAGGGGAGGCATGACGTGCGGTTTTCACAGAAGAAGGCGTCGGTGGACGGGGCGATGGTCATCGTCACCGGCGGGGCGCGGGGCATCGGAGCCAAGACGGCGGAGCTGTTCTCCGCCGGTGGCGCCACCGTATGGATCGGCGATGTCGATGCCGATGTGGCCGCGACGACCGCAGCCGGTATCCCCCGCTGCCGGGCGGCCTACCTCGATGTCACGCAGCGGTCGTCGTGGGATCGATTCGTCTCGGATGCGGTCCGCGAATCAGGCGGCATCGACATCCTGGTCAACAACGCCGGGGTCATGCCGCTCGGCGCGTTCGACGCCGAATCCGAGGCGACCACTGACCTGATCCTCGACGTCAACGTGCGCGGTGTCCTGAACGGCATGCGCGCGGTCGTCCCGTCGATGGTGGCCCGCGGTCACGGTCACGTCGTCAACGTGGCGTCGATGGCGGGCATGATCCCGATCCCGGGCATGGTGACGTACAACGCCAGCAAGTTCGCCGCGCTGGGCGCCTCGCTGGCGGCACGGCGCGAGTACGCCGGCACCGGGGTCTCCGTGTCGGCAGTGCTGCCGTCGGCGGTCCGCACCGAGCTCGCCTCCGGTGTGCAGCTCGGAAACGGCCTTCCCACCGTGGATCCCGACGACGTCGCAGAGGCGATCCTCAAAACCCTGCGCACCCGGGCCGCCCGCACCTCGGTCCCGGGTTGGGTCGCCCCCGGGTGGGCCCTTGTCGACGCCCTGGTGCCGGAGGCGATCCAGCGCGCGGTGCGAAACAGGATCGATGACCGCCGTGCCCTGACCGCCCTTGACGAACAGGGCCGGTCCACGTACCTGCAACGTATCGACCGCCAATCGAAAGCTCATGCCGGGCAGCCCGATTCCGAGGCCACGTCATGACAACGGCACTGGTGATCGGCTGCGGCGGCACGATCGGCGGCGCCTGGATCGTCGCCGCACTGCACGCCCTGGCCGAAGAAACCGGGTGGGATCCGCGCGACGCCGCGGTGCTGCAGGGCACTTCGGCGGGCGCCGAGCTCGTCACGATGCTCGGCGGCGGCGCCAGGGTGAGCGATCTCGTCGCGATGCAGCGCGGCGCCTCAACCGATGAGCGCCTGCGCCGCCACATCGCCGACACCCCGGCCGGCATCCCGCCGATTCCGATCCCCCGGCCGCTCAACCCGAAATTGCTCGGCAGCCAAAGGGGTCTCGCTGCCGCCACCGGCATCGCGCCCGTCGGCCGGGGCAATGCCGGCTGGTTACAGCGTCTCGCCGACGGATTCTCCGTCTCCTCGGGGTGGGTGGCACATCCCGGTGTCCGGATGGTCGCCTTCGACTACCAGCGCGGCGAGCGTGTCGTGTTCGGGGCGCCCGGCGCGCCGGCGGCCACACTAGGCGAAGCACTTCGCGCATCCTGGGCGGTGCCGGGCTGGATGCCACCGGTCACGATCGGCGGCAGGCAATTCGTCGACGGCGGCGCCGCATCGACCGCGTCGGTCGATCTCATCACCTCCGACGATGCCGACACCATCTACGTGATCACCCCCATGACCTCCGAACCAGGCACGCGCGCACCAGGATTCGGCGGAATACTGGAGCACCGGCTGCTGCGCCGGCCGATGTCGATCGGGCTGGACCGCGAGGTGGCAGCAGTGCGGGCGCGCGGCACGCAGGTCGTCGTCATCCGGCCCGACGCTGCCGATCTCGAGGGCCTCGGTTCACACTTCATGCGGCGGGGCCGACGGGAGTCGGCATTCGAGGCATCGATACGCACCGCACCGGCCACGGTCCGGCGTGCGCTCGCAGTCAGTGAGGAGGCCCGATGAGCCGCGGGGTCCGCATCGTCGTCATCGGCGCGGGGATGGCAGGCATCGCCACCGCGTACACGCTCAAACAGGCAGGATTCACGAATTTCACGATCCTGGAGAAGGGTTCGGACGTCGGCGGGGTCTGGCACTGGAACCGCTACCCGGGACTCACCTGCGATGTGCCGTCGCAGATCTACCAGTTCTCGTTCGCGCCCAAACCGGACTGGAGCCACATCTGGGCCAGCGGTGAGGACATCCAGCGCTACCATCGCGACGTCATGGAACGATTCGGACTCGACGCCCATCTGCGGTGCGAGACCGAAGTCACCGAAGCCCGTTACGACAGCACCACCACGTCGTGGACGCTCACAACAGGCGACGGTGACACCCTGACAGCCGATTTCGTCATCTGCGCCACCGGCGTGCTGCATCACCCGTCGATCCCCGAGATCCCGGGCATGGACACTTTCGCAGGACAGATCGTGCACACCGCACGGTGGGATCCGGAGCTGATGACCGACGGCAGGCGCATCGCCGTGATCGGAACGGGATCGACCGGTGTCCAAGTGGTTTCGGCCCTCCAGCCGAAAGCCCGCACTCTGTTGCACTTTGCGAGATCACCGCAGTGGATCCTGTGGGCACCGATGTCGCTGCGGCAGTCATCGATCCTCGCCAAGGTGTTGCGCCGGCGGCCAGGGTGGCATGACTTCCTCTACCGACGACTGCAGTGGGGGTCCGGAATCCTCGCCGACGTCGTCACCACGCCGTCGTGGCGACGCAAGTTGGTGCAGTCCTATGCGCGGTGGAGTCTGGCCGCCCAGGTCCGCGATCGCGCGCTCCGCGCGAAGCTCACGCCGGACTATGAGCCGCTGTGCAAGCGGCAGGTGGTCTCGGGCTCGTACTACCGTGCGATCAAGCGACCCAACGCCACCCTGATCGACGATCCCATCCAGGAGTTCACCGCCACCGGCATCCGCACCGCCGACGGCACGCACCACGATGTGGATGTCGTGGTGCTGGCCACCGGATTTCAGGCGCACAACTACATGCGCCCCATGAACATCGTCGGCCGTGACGGCATCACGCTCGACGATGCCTGGGTCAAAGGTCCACGGGCATACCGCATGACGGCGATCCCCGGCTTTCCGAACCTGTTCACCGTGCTGGGGCCGAACTCGCCGACCGGGTCGATCCCGCTGCAGTACTCGGCCGAGCTCACCGCCGGCTACATCGTGAGCTGGCTCAGGCGGTTTGAAAACGCGGAACTCTCCGAGGTCGAGGTCACCGAGCACGCCACCGGCGAATTCAACGCCGCGGTCGCCGACGGACTCGGCCCGACGGTGTGGAACACCGGGTGCAATTCGTGGTACTTCACCGACGCGGGGACCATCGATCTGTGGCCGTTCGACCGGGCCACCCTCACCCGCATGCTGTCCGAACCGGACCCCGCGCACTACCGGATCAGCTGACGGCAAGCCTTCGCAGTTCAGACCCACTTTTCCACGATTCGGCGTGTTTGCCCGACGCCGTCAGCGGCACGCGGTACGTTTCGTCTGGGCCGGGGTTGTGAGTGAGTGGACTGGTACGGAGCGTCATGGAATCGACCAAATACATCGGCCGCGTCGGCGCACTGGCCGTCGCTCTCGGCATCGGCACGGCATTGACCTCAGGAACCGGAATCGCCTGGGCGGAAGGCGGGTCCGGCGATCCTGGCAAATCCACCGCGGGAAGCTCCGACGGCGCCGCCTCGAGCTCTGGAGAGAAAAAGACTCCGAGCAAACCCTCGAACGTCAAGAAGCCGGCCACCACTCCGTCCGGCACTCTGTCGAAGATCGGCGAGCGGATCCGCAAGGACGTCGAGTCCGGTCTGAATGACGTCGGTGACGCGATCAAGCAGACGCAGAACCGCCTCGACGCCGCGCGCACCCCGCCGCGAACCCGGACGACCAAGGCCCGGAGCAAGATTCAGGGCTCTCTCACCAATGCCCCCGAGGCGGGCAACAAAGCCGACGTCGGCGAGAAGACCGATACCGCCCGCACGGTCCCGGAAGCCGCGACGTCTGCGCCCGATTCGCAGCGCGCGCAACGCCCCAACACCGTGGTGGTGCGCCTCAAGGAGGTGGCAGAAGACGTCCCCCAGCGCGGCCGCGACGTCATCTCGGCATCGCGCACCGAGGTCACGACATTCGACGTCCCGGCCGCGTTGCCGGAGATCTCGATCGTGCCGGCAGCGCCGGTCTCCAATCCCGAGTCCGCCGCGCCCAAGATCGCCGCACCGCCGGTCGTGTCAGCACTACTGAGCGTCGCCGGCCTGACCCCGTTCGGTGCCGGTACCAGCCCGGTGGCACCGGCCCAGTCCCCCGCGCTGTGGGCCATGATGGCTTGGACGCGTAGGGAATTCGAGCGGTCGATCAATCCGATCGCGTCTCGGGTGGTATCGGCCAAGGACGCCGCGTCGGTGGTGGCCGAGGGTGAGATCCAGCCGATGGCGGCCGCCGCCCCCAATACCGCTGTGCAGACCGATAACCTGACGGCCAAGCCGCAGGTTCCGTCCTCCCTGGCGGGCGCCACCACACCGCTCGGGTGGGTGACCGGAGTCGGCGTCACCGACCACTGGTACATCGCCGGCACGGACCTGGGCATCATGTGGAACAGCGGCTACACCGACCCTGTGACCGGAAAACCCGTCATCTATACGTTGTTCGGCGATTCCTACAGCGAGCCGGGCATGGCGGGCGACTGGCGTAACAACGTGCTGTTCCGGACCATCGACACCGATCTGTCCGACGGCCTGCAATTCAACGGTGCGGTGATCAACGCCGGAGCGCAGTATCCCGGCGACCCCAACGGGGTTCACCAGTGGTACGGCACCGGAGTCGCGCCGGCCGGCGCCACCCAGATCATCTACGACCCCGGCCAAGACGGATTGTTCGGCCGGACCTACACGATGATCCCGACCTCGGCGATCGCGATCGAAAACCCCGACGCCGAAGGCGGTTACCGGCAGTACGCGACGGTGATGTCGATCCGGACCTGGGACAACCCGGGCAGCTGGACCACGAACTACTCCGGAATCGCCTACTCCGACGACGGCGGTAAGACCTGGACCGTCGACCCCGCCACCATCCGTTCATCGGGCTGGTTCCGCGCGGGCCCGGCATACGTCCCCGGCGACGAGCACTTCCAGCAGAACGCCCTGGTGATGTCGGACGACCCGACTGACCCCTACGTCTACGTGTACGGGACACCTTCGGGCAGACAGGGTTCGGCGTATGTGGCCCGCGTGGAGAAAGATCAGATCACCAACCTGGATGCCTACGAGTACTGGGCCGGTGAGAATTCCGGTGGCGCGGGGCAATGGGTGACCGGTGATCCGTCGGCCGCAGTTCCGGTGTTCGGCTCCAGCAGCACCGATTTCCTGCCGACGCTGTACCGGGTCGCGGACTTCTTCACGTTCGGGCTCTTCACCAAGATCGCGAACGGCATCTGGGTCGGCGGTCTGCCCACCAACGGCAATGTCAGCGAAATGTCGGTCCAGTACAACGAGTATCTGGGCAAGTACGTCGTGCTCTACACCGATGGCGGCAACAACGTGGTGATGCGGGTGTCGGATTCACCGCAGGGTGAATGGTCGGATACGACGACGCTGGTGAACAACAACCTGACGACCAACACCGGCATGTATGCGCCGATGGTCCATCCGATGTCGGGCACCGACTACTTCAACAAGGTCGACGCCAACGGCAATGTGGTCGAGGACAACTCGCACTACCTGTACTACAACCTGTCCTACTGGGGTGAATACAACGTGCGGTTGATGCAGACCGACCTGGCCACGATGAAGACGGTCTCGGTATAACGATGTGTCGAGCGTTGGCATTGAGTGCGGCGGCCCTCTCGCTGGCTGCCGCACTCACCACGAGCGCCTGCGCGCACGCCGATCCCGAACCGGTACCGCAAGGGCCGCCCGAAACCGCGGCACCGCAGCCTGATGCGTCATGCGCCGAAGGTCTCGCCGGTGCGCTGACCCCCGCCGATCCCGGACAAGTCGGCAACAACCGGCTGCTACTGCAATGCACGGACGGCACCTGGCAGCGGTTCACCAATCCCTATCCGTCGTCGGACCGCTGGCTGACCACCGGGCCCGAGCTGATCCTGCACGGGCAGGGCCGACGGAATCCGGAAGCCTCGGCGGGCACGTGGACGGCGACACCGCAGACAGCCGACGCCCATTGCAGCGCCGAGGTTGTCGACGTCCTGGGCGCCGGCAAGACGTCGGCGCCCGAGGCGTTCAGTGCCGAACCGGGCCGGTCGCTGACCTTTGAGATCAGCGACCACATGTTCACGTCGAAGCTCAGCGGCTACTGCCTCTGGGCCCGTAGCTGACGAGAGCTACCCCACGCCCCTGTTCAGCCAGGTCACCTCGGCGCCGTCACCACCGTTGCGGTACGGCTCGAGGGACTCGTCCCACGCGGTGCCCAGCACGGTGTCGAGTTCGGCTGCCAGCATGTCGGCACCGCCGGCCATCAGGGAGCGCAGCCGCATCTCGCCGACCATCACATCGCCATTGGCACTCATGGCACCGCTCCACAGGCCCAGCTGCGGGGTGTGGCACCAGCGGTGTCCGTCTACTCCGGCACTGGGGTCCTCGGTCACCTCGAAGCGCAGCACCGACCAGGAGCGCAGGGCATTGGCCAACTGCGCCCCGGTGCCGACGGGCCCGACCCAATTGGTCACCGCGCGCAACTGGCCAGGCATGGCCGGTTGCGGTGTCCACTTCAGGTTCGCCCGCGCCGACAGGGTCGACGACAACGCCCACTCAACGTGCGGGCATACCGCCGCGGGTGAGGCATGGACATACACCACGCCTGTCGCCGCGTCGGCGAACTGGTTCGACGCACGCATCTGCTACTCCTTCGGATACGAGGGACGTCTTCCCCAACGGCCTGGTATTCCGATCGAGCATGCAGTTGTGTGTGTCGCGCGTGTCTATTGTGCCTTGTGTGGCCAGTGTTGCGCTAGTCTGTCCCGTTTTCTCTCAGCACTCCATCAGATATCGCGGGCCACAGCGGGTAGGTCCAGTCCCCGAAGTCGCGGTCGGTCAACACCACCAACGCCAGGTCAGCGACCGGATCGACCCACAGAAACGTCCCCGACTGGCCGAAATGACCGAACGTGCGGGGCGAGTTCGCCGACCCCGTCCAATGCGGGGATTTACCGTCCCGGAGCTCGAACCCCATCCCCCAGTCGTTGGGCCGCTGCACACCGAAACCCGGCAACACCCCGTCAAGGCCGGGAAACTGCACTGTCACGGCCTCGTCGTGCAGGTCCTGCGAAACCAACGCCGGCCGCAACAACTCCCGGGCGAACACCGCCAGGTCGGCAACGGTCGACACACCGCCGAACCCGGCCGCCTCCGCCCCGCCCAACAGCACGGACGCGGACATCTCCAGCGGCTGGAACACCGCCTCGGTGAGATAGGCGCCGAACTCAATATCGGCTGCCTCCTCGACGGCGCGGGCCAGCAGTTCGAATCCGTAGTTGGAGTAGATGCGACGCTGGCCCGGCTGCGCGAGCACCTCGGCCGAACGCATGGCCACACCCGATGCGTGGGCCAACAGGTGACGGATCGTCGAACCGGGCGGGCCGGCCGGGGTGTCGAGGTCGACCGCGCCTTCTTCGATCGCGATCTGCGCGGCCCGCGCCACGAGCGGTTTGGTCACCGAGGCCAACGTAAAGGCCTTGGTCGTGTCGCCGCGGCTGGCCAGCACCCCAGATGGGCCGACCACTGCAGCGGCGACCGAGTCGACCGGCCAGGTATCGACAACGGCGAGAACATCGGCATTCATCAGGACCGTCTGTTCTTCGCGCCAGCGCTCATCACCCGGCAAATCTAGCGGGCTCGCCCCACAGTCCGGGAAAGCAATTCCTCGACCATTCCCGCGGCCACCGCATCCACGTCGGCGACCAGGCGGCGCAGCCCGACCACCTGGCGAACGAGATCTCGAGGATCGGTGTCCCTGACCGCGGAGAGCCGGTGTACGTCGCAGACGGCCCGGTACGCCGACTGGGTCGAGTCCGGTTCGGTGGCATCACACCACCGCTGCATGGACTGCGCCCAGGACCTCACCCGGTCGTCCGCGTTCTGCCGGTGCGCCAGGCTCAACGCCCGCCGGTACACATCGGCCGCCCACTCCACCGGCACGGGTTCGTCGAGCACCGGCAGCAGTACCTGGTCGAGAGTTTGGTACCCGGCAGGGTCGCCGGCAGCGACGGCAGCTGTGCCGGCGAGTGCCCGCGCCAGCGCGACCAGGGCGGCATCGTCCAAGTTCTCCGCGATGACGGCCAGTTGTCGTGTCGCAGATCCGAATTGCTCGCGATCTCCGGCGTCGGCCGCCGTCACCGCGAGCAGGTACACCAGGTAGCCGTGCGCGGTGGTCTCGGGGACGCCGTCGAGCAGCACCTGCGCGCGCTGTGCCCAGCTGCGGGCCAGCGCGAGATGACCACGGGCCAGCCAGGCCAATCCGAGTTCGGCAGCCTTCATCGCCGCCTGCACCGGGTCGGTCCGCAGCAGGCGGGTGTGCACCTGTTCGTTGATCCGGACGGATTCGCGACCGTGCCCCTGACGCCAAGCCGCCGACGCATATACGGCAAGATCGTCGGTGTCGAGGGTCTGCACCCCGTCGACGAGGCTGAAGGATTCGTAGCTGGTGCGCCAGTCATTTCGGCGATACGCCGTACGGGCCACCACCAGCAATTGGGTTCGATCGTCGACCACAACTCACCGTAGCTCGGCGAGAGGTGACCAGACCGGGATTCAGCGGCGACGATATCCGACCACTAATTGGACACCTGTCCGGTTTGCATTAAGTTATAGGCATGCCTCAGACAGTGCGTGGTGTGATTTCGCGGAGCAAGAAGCAGCCCGTCGAGTTGGTCGACATTGTCATTCCCGATCCGGGTCCCGGCGAGGTGGTGGTCGACATCATCGCCTGCGGCGTGTGTCATACCGACCTGACCTACCGCGAGGGCGGCATCAACGACGAGTATCCGTTCCTGTTGGGCCATGAGGCCGCCGGCACCGTCGAATCGGTCGGCGAGGGCGTCACCCACGTCGAACCCGGTGACTTCGTGATCCTGAACTGGCGTGCGGTGTGTGGGGAGTGCCGGGCCTGCAAGCGAGGCCGCCCGCAGCTGTGCTTCGACACCCACAACGCGGCACAGAAGATGACGCTGACCGACGGCACCGAGCTGACCCCGGCGCTGGGCATCGGCGCCTTCGCCGACAAGACCCTGGTGCATGAAGGCCAGTGCACCAAGGTCGATTCCGAGGCGGATCCGGCGGTGGCCGGCCTGCTGGGCTGCGGTGTCATGGCCGGCATCGGCGCGGCGATCAACACCGGCACGGTGACCCGCGACGACACCGTCGCGGTGATCGGCTGCGGCGGCGTGGGTGATGCCGCGATCGCCGGTGCCGCCCTGGTCGGGGCCAAGAAGATCATCGCTGTCGACACCGACAACAAGAAGCTGGACTGGGCCCGCGGGTTCGGCGCCACCCACACCATCAACGCCCGCGAACTCGACGCGGTCGAGACCATTCAGGATCTGACCGACGGGTTCGGCGCCGACGTGGTGATCGACGCGGTCGGCCGTCCCGAGACCTGGAAGCAGGCGTTCTACGCCCGCGATCTGGCCGGCACCGTGGTGCTGGTCGGTGTCCCGACCCCGGACATGACACTGGAAATGCCGTTGGTGGACTTCTTTTCCCGCGGCGGCTCATTGAAGTCCTCCTGGTACGGCGACTGCCTGCCCGAGCGTGACTTCCCCACCCTGATCTCGCTGTACCGTCAGGGCCGGCTGCCGCTGGACAAGTTCGTCTCCGAGCGCATCGAGCTGGACGCGATCGAGGACGCGTTCCACAAGATGCACGCCGGTGAGGTCCTGCGCTCGGTGGTCGTCCTGAAATGACCGGGGCATCCAACATCCAGCGGGTCGTCACCAGCGGCACGTTCGAGCTCGACGGTGGCAGCTGGGATGTCGACAACAACATCTGGATCGTCGGCGACGACTCCGATGTCGTCGTCTTCGACGCCGCCCACACCGCGGACCCGATCATCGAGGCCGTCGGCGGACGCAACGTCGTCGCGGTGGTCTGCACCCACGGCCACAACGACCACATCACCGTCGCCCCCGAACTGGGCAAGGCACTCGACGCGCCGGTGCTGCTGCACCCCGCCGACGAGATGCTGTGGCGAGTCGTCCACCCCGACAGTGATTTCCGAACCGTCGAGGACAGTCAGGTATTGCGCGCCGGCGGCATCGAGTTGCACGCTCTACACACCCCCGGGCACTCGCCGGGATCGGTCTGCTGGTCGATCCCGGAACTGAACGCGGTGGTCTCCGGCGACACCCTATTTGCGGGTGGTCCCGGTGCCACCGGACGGTCCTACTCCGACTTCCCGACCATCCTGGAATCGATCTCCAAGCGGCTGGGCCTGCTGCCCGGTGAGACGGTGGTCTACACCGGCCACGGCGACACCACCACCATCGGCGACGAGATCGTGCACTACGACGACTGGGTGGCCCGCGGGCACTGACGACGAGCCGCGAGGAACGAGCGGCGAGAAGGAAGAGCCCCAAACCAACACGGGCACTGACGATGCGCCGCGAGGGACGAGCGGCGAGGAGGAAGTGGCCACGCACGTCCGGCATTAGCGCTTGAGGCCGCAACTGAGTGGCTAACCTGGGTCAATGGTCGACAGGCCATCTCGCACCGTGGTGTTGCTTTTCGTGGCACTACTGGTCGCGACGGCCTGCTCACCGTCGGCGCCCGAGCCGATGCCGCCACTCACCACTGCGGCTACCGCACCCACCGTCGGTCAAGTAGCGATGCCCAGGTTCGGCGTCTCGGGCACTTCGTTGACCTTGGATGGCAATCCGTGGTGGCCGATCGGTATCAACGCCTACCAACTGGCCACCAACTGGTCCGTGAACGCGGGGTGCGGCGCCCAGGTCGATCTCGACTCGTACTTCAGCAGCCTGCCGCCGCACTCGCTGACCCGTTTCAACGCCTACTCCAGTTTCGCGGTGAACAAGTACACCGGGCAGCTCGATTTCACCTCGCTCGATGCGGTGTTCCGGGCCGCCGAACGATATGGGCAGCTACTGATCGCGGTGCTCACCAGTGACGACGGCGGTTGTGAGAACGGCTATTTCAAAGATTACGACTGGTACGCGGGCGGCTGGCGCACCGACATCTCACACGGTTTGCCGATGACGTTCGCCGCGTGGGTGGACACCGCGGTCAAGCGCTGGGGCGGCTCCCCATCACTTGCCGGCTGGACCGCGGTGGGCGAACCCGAGCCGTCCTACTGCCTGGACCACACCTGCCACTGGACCAAGCGCAGTTGTCACGCCACCGTGCCGGAGACACTGCGGGCGTTCCTGGATGTCGCTGGAGCCCGGATCCGCGAATTGGACCCTGGCACCGTCATCTTCAGCGGTCACGCAGGCGGTGGGCAGTGCGGGTCAGCGGGACACGAGTTCGAGATGGTGGCCGCGTCCCCCGGCGTGGATGTGCTCGAGTACCACTTCTACGAGGAGACCGACTATCTGCCCGGAGACGTGTACGACGGCCTACAGCGCCGTGTCGCGCAGACACATGCGGTAGACAAGCCGTTGGTCGTCGCCGAGATCGGCATGGAGGCCGGTTCCTGCGATTCGCTGGATGAGCGGAGGAAATTCCTCGGTGATGCCATCGCCCAGATGCGCACGATGGGCGCCGCGGGCGCGATGTTCTGGGCCTTCGTGCCGGATCCTCGGACCCACGAATGCACCCTCGACATCGGTCCCACCGACCCGTTGTTCTCGATGATCGGGTCTGCGCGACCCTAGGGGCCATTGCGATCACGCTGAGCCAGTTCCTTAACGCGGCACCGTGGTGCGCCCATAGTGGCAGCCATGACGAGTTCGGATGGGCGTACCGCAGCAGTGATCGGCGCCGGGCAGACCGGAGTGACGGCCGCGCTCGGGCTGTTGGACAACGGGTTTGACGTCACCCTCTACAGCGACCGGGACCAGCGCAGTCTGCGCGACGATGTTCCGGCCACCGGCACCGCCCTGATCTTCGGAGAGGCGCAGCGGGCCGAGGAGTCCCTTGGGCTCAGCACCTATCTGGCCAGCTCCCCGACCTCGACCGGACAGAGCGTGCGGGTACTCGACGGCTCCGGTCCGGACCGCGCCGAGGCGATCGCGTTCGACGCCGACTTCGACGGGTTCGTCGGGGTTGCGGTGGACACCCGCCTCAAGGCCGACGACCGGCTGACGTTGTTCCGGCAGCGAGGTGGGCGGTTCGTGGTCGAGGCGGTCGACCCGGCGCGACTGGATGCCATCGCCGCCGGTGCCGATCTGACGCTGGTGGCCACCGGCCGCGGCGGCTTGTCGTCCCTCTTTTCGGTCGACGCCGAGCGCTCCGCCTACGACAGCCCCCAGCGCAGCCTGCTGACCGTGACTCTGACCGGATTACCTTACGGTCCAGACGTTTTCGCCCATCGTGGCGGTGCGGGTGGGCGCCACAACGCCTTCACCGTGGTCACCGATCAGGGCGAATCGTGGCTGGGCGGATATCTGCACAAGGATGCGGGCCCGACGTGGACATTTCTGGGCTGGGCCAGACCGGGCAGCGATTGGGAACGCCGCTTCGCCGGTGCCCACAGCGCGCAGTCCGCACTCGACATCGTGACCACGCTGCACCGCGACTACATCGACTGGGATCTGCCCGAGGTAAGTGCGCTCAGGATTGTCGAGGATGATCCGCACTCGTGGTTGAAAGGCGCTGTCAACCAGGTGGTTCGGTCCGGGGCGGGCCGCACCGCGAGCGGTCATCCGGTCGCCGCCCTGGGCGATACCGCGGTGTCCTTCGACCCGATCGCCGGCCAGGGCGCCCAGGGTGGGCTGGTCCACGCCGCCACCCTGGTCCGCCGGGCCGCCGCACATGAGGGCCGGTTCGACGAGGCCTGGCTGCGCGGCACATTCGAGGAGTTCTATGCCCACCGGGCACGGTCCGCGCAGTTGGTCACCCGGTTGTTCCTGTCCGATCCGGAGCTGGCCGAGTACGGCAACCTGTTCTTCGCGGCGGCACAGGGCAGCCCCCGGTTCGCCTCGAAACTGTTTGGCCTGCTGGATGATCCACGGCCGGTCGAATCACTCACCTCGGTGGCCGCCGCCAAACAGCTGATCAGCGAATTCGCCGGTGAACCCGCCGACGCGCTGTTGGAGCGATTCGTGCCGGCCGGATCCTTCCGGCGGTCCGGCTGGGCAACGCAGGCGGCCTAGCCATCCCGATCCAGGCGGGACATCGTGTCGCTCAGTCGATCCCGGCCAGCGCCCGTTGCGGGTTGGTGGTGAGCATTGCCGTCACCACGGCGTCGCCGACGCCATGGGCCTTCAGCACCCGTGGCACCTGATCCAGCAGATAGGTGAATCCCACGCCACCGTAGGCGTGAAAGTGGCTGAGCCGGAACAGGTCGTGGGACAGCAGCACCCGGCTCCCATGGCCTTCGTCCACCAGCCGCGCTACGAAACCCGCAATCCGCTCGGTGTCGTAGGCGACCGCCGTGGTGAAGCCGTCGAACTCAACCCAGCAGCCGCGCCGTGCCACCTCGAGGTGGAACTCTGGATCGTTGACCGTATCCAGGTGTCCGACGATCACGCGGTCCATCGGCACCTCCCCCTCGGCCAGGATGTCCAGAAGATCGCGACCCACCGGCCAGCGAGCCGCATGCAGCGTCACCGTCAAACCGGTGCGCCGTTGCGCCCACGCCGCGGCCCGCAACGCACGCTCCTCCAATGCCGAGACCCATCGTGCGTCGGCACCCACCTCACCGATGATGCCCGGGCGGACACCGTCCACGCCGTGACCGATCTCGCCGGTCAGGCGCTCGCCGATCTGCGCGACCGTCAGCCGATCCAGATCGGTGCCGGCCAGGTAGGGATCGCGGTAATACCCGCAGCCCATCACGATGTGCACGCCGCTGGCCTCGGATACCTGTCGCAGCAGGTCCGGACGGCGTCCGATGTTGGGGCAGGTCAGCTCGACCACGGTGCCACCGCCGGCCGCCTTGAACCGCGAGAGTTCGGCGACAATGAGGCCGACGTCGTCGATCAGGCCATCAGAACGGTACTCGGCCAACGTGTTACAGAACAGATGTTCGTGCGGGAGAACCACACCGAGTCGGTCGGCCGGAACCGGACCCAGCACAGTCATGACATCGGTCGTCACCGCACCCGGGCCAGGAATTGGCGGGTACGCTCCGACGACGGCCCTGCGAAGAACTCGTCCGGTGGCCCTGATTCCACGATGCGGCCCTGGTCCATCATGATGACCCGGTCAGCCACGTCTCGCGCGAAACCCATTTCATGCGTGGCCATCACCATGGTCATACCCGACGTGGCCAACTTCTTCATGACATCGAGTACGTCGCCGACGGTCTCGGGATCGAGGGCACTGGTCGGCTCGTCGAACAGGATAGCTTTGGGCTTCATGCCGAGCGCCCGGGCAATCGCGATCCGCTGCTGCTGGCCGCCTGAGAGCTGGCGTGGATAGGAATCCGCCTTGTCCGGCAGGCCCACCTGGTCCAGCAGTTCGCGCGCAGTCTTTTCGGCATCGGCTTTGGGCACACCGGCGACATGGACCATGCCCTCGGTGATGTTCTGCAGCGCGGTGCGGTGGCTGAACAGGTTGAAGCGCTGGAACACCATGCCGACCTGGGCACGCTGCCGGGCCAGTTCCACATTGCCCAGCGGATTGGCCTTCTTCCCCACCAACCTGGTGCCAATCCGTACCCCGTCCATGAGCACCTGTCCGCTCTCGGGTTCTTCGAGATGGTTGATACAGCGCAACAGCGTGGTCTTGCCCGATCCGGACGGGCCGATGATGACCACGACCTCACCGCGCTTCACCGAGAGGTCCACATCGTGCAGGATCTGACGGTCGCCGAACCACTTGCTGACTCCGCATACCTCGATGAGGTGATCGCTCATGCGACGCTCCCGGCGGGTTGACGGGCCCACGCGGACCCACGTTTGGACTTCGCTTGCACATTGGGGTGGTTCATCCTGCGCTCGATCTGGCCCTGGATGACGGTCCAGATCGCAGTGAGTGCAAGGTAATAGATGGCAACAGCGCCGAACACCTCGAACGGCTGGAAGGTCTGCCCCTGGATGATGGCGGCGGCCGTGTAGAGCTCGGTCACGCTGATGACCGACAACAGCGACGTGCTCTTGAGCATCAGATTGAACTGATTGCCCAATGGCGGGACAATCGTCCGGGCCGCCTGGGGAAGCACGATGCGCCGCATGGTCTGCCGATGGGTCATCCCGATTGCATGGGCTGCTTCCACCTGTCCCGTCTCCACTGAACTGATCCCGGCCCGGATGATCTCGGCCATGTAGGCACCCTCGTTCAGAGACAGTGCGAAGATGCCGGCCAGAATCCGCCCGAAGATCACGAAGCCCAGTATTCGCAGGTCATCCCAGCGGTAGCCGCCGAAGATGGACAGCCCGAAGAAGGGGAAGCCGGCGAAGAAGATGATCGAAACCTGTACCAGGAACGGGGTGCCGCGAAACAGCCCGATGTAGCCCGCCGCGAACCAGCGGACCGCACGGAATCTGCTTCCCCGGGCCAGCGCGGCAGCCAGCCCGATCAAGACACCGAGCGCCTGCGAGATGATCGCGATGATCACCGTCAGCACCAGGCCCTTGACGATCATGCTGCTGGGGTTCGTCAGGTAATCCCAGAACGCGGGCCAGTCGAACGGATAGCTGTTGGCTGCTGCCACAAGCTTGATGTCCATGAAATCCTTTCCACGGCAGGGTGGCCCGTTGCCACCCTGCCCTGCCGGGGTGTGTCAGACGGATTTCGGGCCTACGGCAATGTCGGCGAGACCCCACTTCTCCCAGATCTTGTGCCAGGTGCCGTCGTCGATCATCGACTGGACGGCCTTCATCACCGGATCCTTGATCGCCGGATCGTCCGGACGGAACGAGAAGGCGGTGAGACCGGCCAGTGCACCGTCGCCCAGGGCGAAAGTGTCGGTGAACTCGACTTTGGCCTTCCCCTCCTTCTTCAGGAGCAGGGCGGCAACCTCTTCGGTCATCCAGGCGTCCACCTGTCCCGAGGCCAGCGCCTGGTAAGCGTCTGGGCTGCGCGGGAATTGGAGGACATTGATCGCCGGCTCACCCTTGCCGGTACAGGCGGCGCTGAGTTTCTCCAGTGCTGCGACGTCGGCGCCGCCCTTCTGACCGGCGACCTTGAATCCACACAGTTGGTCCTTGTTGCCGATGTGCTTGGGATTGCCCTCCGGCACCACAACCACCTCGGCAGCCTTCCAGTAGGCCATCATGTCCAGCTGCTGCACCCGCTCGGGTGTGACGTATTGATCGGCCCAGATGAGATCGCACTTACCGCCCTTGACCGCGGCAACGATGGTGTCGAACACCGCATTCTGGAAGTTCGGCTTGAGACCCAGCCGGGCAGCGACCTCGGTCATCAGATCGATGTCGACGCCGATCGGTTCGCCCGCCTCGTCGAAGTACTGGAATGGCTGGTAGGGCATGTCCATGCAGGCGGTGAGATTGCCGCCGCGCACCAGTTTGTCGGGTGCGATCTCGGCGACCTTCTCGACACTCGTGGACGAGTCGGTGCCGGCCGGTTCTGCGACGCTGCAGGCCGGGACGACGGCAAGCGCACCGACCGCCACTGCGGCCGCCAATATCTTCACTCTCACAGCGGGGTCTCCTGATTCACGTCCTGAGTCGATCGATCGATCGGGCGATCTGAGAATACTGTCGAACCCATCCGCCAGCAATAGGAATGCCGAATCTCGTCAGAACTCGCGTATAACCAGTGTTAACAAGATATTTCGACTGATCGTTCGATGATTGACGTATCCCCGAGGCGTAGTTGTATGCTCCTGGACTAGATCGTTCGATCGACACTTTGAGGGGGTGCAATGTCCACCGGCCAATCCGACTCGGCTCGGCAGGAGATCCGTACAGCCGCGCTCGAACTCTTCAGCACCGTGGGCTTCGCCGGCACCGGGATCCGGCGGATCGCTGAGGAGGCGGGAGTCTCACTCGCCACGCTGTACCACTACATGAGCACCAAGGAGGATCTGCTCGTCGAGATCCTCACCGAGAACATGCTGACCCTGCTGCGTGACGCCGAGATCGCGTTGCAGGGCAAGATCAATCCGGCAGATCGGCTGGCCGCCCTGGTCGCCGTCCATGTCCGCTCCCACGCCGAACGACGCCTCCAGTGCATCGTCAGCGACACCGAGGTGCGTGCGCTGTCCGGGGCCAACCGCGAGACCATCGTGAAGTACCGCGACGACTATGAGGCCATCTGGAACCGAACGATCGACGCGGGCAAGAAGGCCGGGCAGTTCACGGTCAGCGACGTCGATGTTGCGACCAAGTCACTACTGGAGATGTGCACCGGCGTGGCGCACTGGTACCGCCCTGGGGGCCGGCTCGATCTGGATGCAGTGATCTCGAACTTCGTCGAGCTCAGCCTGAACGCTGTGGCCGCCCGTAAGCCGCGGAGGAAGAGCTCGTGAGTTCGATCGGAACACACCTGGTGATGTCCCCGGCCGGCGCACTGCCGCAGGCAGCCTACCGTCTCTCCACCGCAGAACCGTTGACCGGCAGTGACATCGAGATCGAGGTCGGATTTCTCAACCTGGACTCCGCGAGCTATCGCGACCTCGCCGAACACCACGACGGCAACCCTGCGGCCATCCGCGCCGAGGTGCTCGACATCGTCGCCACCCGCGGCAAGATGTCCAATCCGCGCACGGGCTCGGGCGGCATGTTGGTCGGAACGGTCAGCGCAGTCGCGGACCCGGCCGAATGCGCTCCGTACCGGCCGGGTGACCGGGTGGCCACCTTGATCTCCCTGACCGCCACTCCCCTTCAGATCCGAGACTCCTTGCAACGCTGGGATACCCGGACCGAAGTGGTTCCGCTGGAGGCGCGGGCGGTGGTCCCGGCTCCCCGCATGATCAGCGCTCTGCCCGATGACCTTCCCGAGGAACTCGTGCTGGCAGTGCTCGACGTGTGCGGCGCGCCCGCCCAGGCCGAGCGGATCCTGTCCCGCACGCTCTTGTCCGGCCGAGCCCAGCGGCTGTTACTGCTCGGCGGCGGAAAGAGCGCCGTACTCAGCGCCTCGGCAGCACGACGGCACGGCGTGCAGACGGTGTCCGTCGTACCGGGTGCCGCAGAAGCCGAGCATCTGCGCGAACTCGATCTTTTCGATCAGGTGCTCGTGGCCGACGCCACCGACCCCGTGCGGGTGCGGCAGGTGCTCGACGACCACGGCGGACCCGCGGATGTCACGTTCGTCTGCGTGAATGCGCCGGGCTGTGAGCACGCGGCGATGCTGGCAACCCGGCCCGGCGGCGCCATCCTCTACTTCTCGATGGCCACCAGCTTCCCGGTGGTGGCGCTGGGTGCCGAAGCGCTGTGTCTGGACTTCGACCTGTACATCGGTTCGGGCTACGTGCCCGGACACGCCGAGCTCGCGCTGGACATCGTCCGCTCCGACCCACGAGTGCGCGGGTTCTTCGAACAGCACATGCACGCCCACTGACTCCCGAGAACAACGACCAAAGGAATTCGATGACCGAGATCGTCCACCGTCGGTATGTGTCCTATGCCGACGCTCACTACGCCGGCGGACTCATCGACGGCGCCTACGTGATGCGGATCTTCGGCGAAGTGGCCACGGAGCTGAGCATCGTCACCGAAGGTGACGAGGGTCTGCTCGCAGGCTATGAGGCGGTCGACTTCCATGAGCCGGTGCTCGCCGGGGATCTGCTGGAGGTGACCGGACGCATCACCTCGGTCGGGCGGCGCAGCCGGCGCCTCGAGTTGCAGGCGCACGTCACGTCGCGGTCGGACCACACCGAGCGGGAGTCTGGCGCCGTCCAGCTCGCGGAGAAGCTGCTGGTAACGAGCGCGGTGGCGGTGCTGGTAGTGCCCGGAGCGGAGAAGTGAGCGCAGTGTTCATCACCGTTGCCCCTACCGGCGCCGAATCGACGAAGTCCGACAATCCGAACATTCCGCTCCAGCCCGACGAGATCGTTGCCGAGGCGATCGCGTGCGAACAGGCCGGTGCGGCACTGATCCACATTCACGGCCGCGACGCTGCGGGCAACTCGACGCTTGAGCATTCCGTGCTCAGCGAGATCGTCGCAGGAGTTCGGGAGCACACCGACCTCATCGTGCAGCTCTCGACCGGCGGCAGTGTCCACGATCCGTTCGAAAATCGGTTGAAGGTACTGGATCTGGAACCCGAGTCATGTTCATTGACCTGCGGCACGGTCAACTTCGGTCGCGACGTGTTCTCGAATCCGCTCGGATTCATCGAAGAGCTCTACCAGGCCGCCCTCGATCGCGAGGTGCTGCCGGAATTCGAGTGCTTCGACTTCGGACACATCGCCACGTTGCACCGCCTGCTCGATCGCTTCGGGCCGCCCAAGCAAGGTGTGGTCCACTGCAATCTGGTGATGGGCGTGCCCGGCGGAATGCCCGGCAATACCAGCACACTGGTGGCCGCGCACGCCGCGTTGCCGCAGGGGTGTTCGTGGTCGGCGACGGGTATCGGCCGGGCGTCGGTACCGGTGCTGCTGACGGCGATGGCGCTCGGCGGCAATGTCCGGGTCGGGATGGAGGACGTGTTGCGATACTCGGCATCCGAGCCGGTGACCGGAAATGTTCAGCTGGTCGAACGCGCCGCGCAAGTGGCCCGAATTGCCCAGCACGAGCTGCGCGATGCGGCTCAGACCCGTCGCGCGCTGGGACTGAGCCGGCTGGCGTCCGCCACCTGACCGGACCGCCTCCCAGCCTCAGCTTCCCAGGATCCGGCGCTTTTCCGCTTCGAACTCCGCCTCGGTCAGCGCACCGGTATCACGCAGGGCAGCAATCGTTTTGAGCTGTTCGAGCCTGACCGCCTGATCAGTGGGAACCTCAGGCTGGGCATAGGTCGGCGCATAGGTGGGCGTCCCCTGTGCCGGCTGATCCAGCGGGGGCCAGCCGGCCGGAGCACCGAATCCCTCCGGCGCGACCGGATATGTTCGCTTCCCCGAGCGCATCGACCACACGATCGAGGCGGCCAGTGCGGCGCCGCCCAGGAGCGCCACACCGATGAAGGGCCACATCACCCAGTAATAGGGGCTGCTGTGACCGAAGGCCAGCCGGGGGTTCTGAGACTCGAACACCGAAGCCTTGGCGTCGATCCGGTAGGTACCGGCCTGCTCGATGTGCGCGGTGAAGACCCGCACCGTGACTTCCCGGTTGGTCTTCGAAGAGCTGCTCATCGAGTCGGTGATGCGCGGGTAGGCGACGCCCGCCGGCGGAGTGATGCCCAGTTGGATCGGAGGGACATGCACTCCTTTGCCGCCTACCGTGAGGGTGGTGGCGCGATAGCTGATGTCCACATCACCGGCCGGCAGCTCCAGGCTGGCCGTGCCGGGAATCGGCACCTCCCCGTAGGCGTCGTCATCAGCTATCACGAACGCGTTCACCATCACCGAGACGATCACGCCGAGAACACCGACGACCAAGGCGACGACCGACACGATGATGGCAGTGCGCGGGGCGCTCCGTCCGTTACTCACGGCCGAAGTCTGTCATAGCCGGTGAGTAGCGAGCTACCGTCGGGGTATGCCTCGCGACGAGACCGAATCCCCCGCAACGACCGGCCCGGTCCGGCGGTTTGCGCTGCGCTACTGGGTGGCCCTGATCCTGGTCGCCCTCGCCGCGATCTTCGTCGCGCAGAACCGTGATCGGGTCGGCGTGCACGTGCTGTGGGTGACCGTCGAG
The DNA here is from genome assembly GCF_055419465.1 of Mycobacterium sp. IDUB_17. Classification (NCBI taxonomy): domain Bacteria; kingdom Bacillati; phylum Actinomycetota; class Actinomycetes; order Mycobacteriales; family Mycobacteriaceae; genus Mycobacterium; species Mycobacterium sp. IDUB_17. Next base: position 416,920 of record NZ_JBVAXS010000006.1, read on the forward strand.
TCGCCGATGTGGTTCATCTTGGTCATCATTTTCGTCATGGGTCTTCTCATCGGACTGCTGCTGCGCCGGCGGCGGCGAGGCTAACCATGCCCGCGCGCCGCCGAACGACGCCCCACCCGCATACCGCCGGAATGAGTTCGGCGATCAAGCTTCTCGAGCTGGCTGCGCGCACCGTGCCGATCCCGGCGCCGCCACAGCCCATCGTCATCGCCGATTACGGAGCGGGCACCGCCCAGAATTCGATGCAGCCCGTCAATGCCGCGATCACGGCCCTGCGCGGCCGCACCCGCCCCGAGCACTCGGTCCTGGTGACGCACACCGATGTCGCCGACAACGACTTCTCCATGATGTTCCGGATCCTCGAAGAAGATCCGGAGTCCTATCTGCACAAGGATTCGGCCACGTTCAGTTCGGCCATCGGCCGGTCGTTCTACGGCCAGATCCTGCCGTCGAACAGCGTGCACCTGGGCTGGTCGGCCTGGGCGATCGTGCGGTTGGACCGGGTGCCGATGCCGGTCACCGATCACGTCGTCGCCGCCTACAGCTCCGATGACCGGGTGCGCGCCGCCTATGCCAGGCAGGCGGCTCACGATTGGCACGAGTTCATCGCTTTTCGTGGCCGCGAGCTGTGCCCGGGCGGTCGCCTGGTGGTGTTGACGACCGCGCTGGACGACGACGGCGACTTCGGTTATCGACCGTTGTTCGGGTCCGTGTTCAGCACGCTCGCCGAGTTGGTCACCGACGGTGTGGTCAGTGCCGACGAGGTCGCCGCGATGTCGCTGCCGATCGCCGGCCGCCGCGCCGCGGATTTCGCCGCGCCGTTCGCCCCGTCGGGTCGGTTCGAGCGGTTGGAGATCCAGCACGTGGAGCTGTTCGACGCCGAGGACCGCATATTCAACGCGTACCGCAGTGACCGCAACGCCCGCGCTTTCGGCACTCGCTGGGCCGATTTCTGCCGGTTCACCGCGTTCGCCGATCTGGGCGCGGCGATCGGCGGCGCCCCAGACCGATTGCCGGCGTTCTACGACCGGCTGCATGCGGGCATCGCGGCCCGGCTGTCTGCTGAGCCCGAGGAGATGCGCATACCGATCGCGGTAGTGGTGTTGGAGAAGCGCCGACCGAGCCAGTGATCGACGCGCCCCTCGGTTATCCCGGCGACCACGTCGGCAGTGCGGCGTCGATCAGGTGTGGACCCGGCTCTGCCAGTGCCGCGCGGAACTGGTCGGCGAGTTCCTCGGCGGTCCCGGCCCGGGTGGCCGGTACACCGAACCCCTCTGCGATGGAAGCGAAGTCGATGTCGGGCCGGCGCAGATCGAGTAGCGAGCGCGACCGCTCCCCATCGGCGTGCGTGCCCACTCGCAGCAGCTCAAGCTGCAGGATGGCATAAGCGTGGTTGTTGAGGATCACCACCGTGACATCGAGTTGCTCGCGGGCCATCGTCCACAGTGCCGAAATGGTGTATGCCGCACTGCCGTCGGATTGCAGAGCGATCACCGGGCGGTCCGGCGCGGCGATCGCGGCTCCCACCGCCACCGGCAGGCCCTGCCCGATGGCGCCACCGGTCAGGGTGAGGACATCGTGACGCGGAGACGACGCGGTGGCGGCCGGCAGGAACACCCCACTCGTGTTGGCCTCATCGGAGATGATGGCGTTCTCGGGTAGCAGTGCTGCCATCACCTGCGCCAGGTTCTGCGGGTTGAGCGGCCCCGTCGGCAGGTCAGCCGGAGCGAGTTGCGGTGTGGCCGGCACCGTCCCACCCAATTCGTCTGCGAGGCCGGACAAATCGTCGATAGCCAGGGTACGGACTTCAGCCCCGTCGGGCACCAGCACGCTCGGCTTACCCGGATAGGCAAAAAACGACACCGGCGACTTCGCGCCGACGAGCACCAGATGCGTTGCCCCGGAGAGCTGTTGAGTGGCCTGCTCGGCCAGGTAGCCGAGACGCTCGATAGCGGGTACCCCCTGCCCGCGGGTCAGCCGGGCCGGGAAGGTCTCGACCAGGACGCGGGCCCCGGTGGCCGAGTGGATACGTGCTGCCGCCCGCAGACCGTCGACGCCGGTGGCCGCACCACCGAGCAGCAACACCACGCGCTCCCCCTGCGCGCGCAGCAGTTCGGCGGCTCCGGCGACATCCATGTCGCCGCCCGACGCCGGCTCTTGGGGAGACACCTTGTCCGACAACGGGTTCTGCGGTGCGCTGCCCCAGGAATAGTCGGCGGGCAGGATCACGGTGGCGACCCGTCCGGGCGCACCGGTCGCGCTCTGCACGGCGCCGTGGACGGCCGCGTCGAGATCGGCCGCCGATTCCGGCCGGTGTACCGAACCGTGCGCCCAGTGCCCGAGCGCGTCGATATCGGATTCCAGCGGTGCGTCGAGAGGTTGGTGGTAGGTCGCATGATCGCCGACGACATTGACCACGGGGCTGAACGCCCGGCGGGCGTTGTGCAGGTTTGCCAGGCCGTTGGCCATGCCGGGGCCGAGGTGTAGCAGCGTCGCCGCGGGCCTGCCGGAGATGCGGGCGTACCCGTCGGCGGCTCCGGTGGCGACGCCTTCGAACAGGCACAACACCGGGCGCATGTCCGGGGCAGCATCCAACGCCGCAACGAAGTGCATTTCCGAGGTGCCCGGGTTGGCGAAGCACACGTCGACGCCTTCGGCGAGCAGACGGTTCACCACCACTTCGGCGCCGGTGCTCATGACCGCCCACAGATGACGGGACAGGTGATTTCGAAGCTGTGGTCACGTTTCTGCCGGCCGTTGTGCACCCGTCCATATTGATCGGCTGCGGCCCGCGATGCCAGCACCGGCCGCACACCACCCTTGACTGATTATCAGTCAGTCTGTCACGGTAGTCCTGCCGAACAAACGGCTGAGCGGAGCCAGACATGCGACACCGGGCGATTGACGACCTATCCGGCAAGAAGGCGGTGCTCACCGGCGCATCGAGCGGGATCGGCCGCGAGCTGGCCCTCGCTCTTGCTCGCCGGGGCGCAGTGCTCGCCCTGGCCGCCCGCCGCGCGGACCTGCTAGGTGCCCTCGCCGACGAGATATCGGCCACCGGGTCACCCCGGCCCACCGTCTTCCCCGTTGACCTGGCCGTGCCGGGTGCGGCGGCCGAGCTGGGCCGCCAGGTCCTGGACTCCCTCGGTGGAGTCGACATCGCGATCAACAACGCCGGCACCAACTTGACCGGAGCTCAATCGGTCATGGCCGACTCGGCAGCCGCCCGGCAGGTGTTCGAAGTCAATCTCTGGTCCCCGATGGCCCTCACCGCGGCGGTTCTGCCCGCGATGCGGGCCGCGCACAGCGGCGTCATCGTCAACGTCACCTCCACCGTGCAGGCGGTGCCGCTCCCCTTACTCGGTTATTACGCCGCCTCCAAAGCAGCACTGGCCCAGGCCACGAGATCGCTGCGACTCGAGCTGGCGGGCACCGGCATCCGGGTGCTGGAAGTGGTGCCCGGCGCCACCGATACCGCGCTGCGTGACATCGACGAGCTGCGGTGGAAAACGGCGCCGCCGCCGACCTTTCCCCCGGTGGCACCGGCATCTGTCGCGGCCGCCGTGGTCCGCGCACTGGAGCGGGGCGCGGGACGCGTCGTGCACCCGCGCTACTCCCTACTCCCGCTGGAAATTCCGGCGCTGGGACGACTGGTCGCCGCGGTGGGTGGCCGTCGGGTCGATACCCACGGCGCGCTGGCCGGACCGCATCGATGAGCACCCGGACCAAGCCGGTCGATCGGCGTCAGCTGATTGTCGATACGGCCCGGAAACTGTTCGCGACACGTCCGTACGACCAGGTCACCACCGCGCAGGTCGCCAAGGACGCCGGTGTGGCCTACGGATTGATCGCTCACCACTTCGTCAACAAGCGCGGCCTGTACCTCGCGGTGATGAACGAGATCGCGGCGGAGATCGCGGCTGCGCAGACGGCGCCCGCCCTCCCCGATGCGCCGCTGGCCGATCAATTGCGCCATGCTCTGCGCGGCCATATCACCCACATCGATTCCTACTCGGACAGTTTCGTCGCATTACTGCGCGGCGCGCTGGGCGCCGACGCCGAACACCAGTCGGCCGTCGAACACCTCCGCTGGCTGGGAGCCCAGCGAATCCTGTTGGCACTAGGCGTCGTCGATCCCATCGCGCCCATCCTGCGCACCACCATGCACGGCTGGATCGGATTCCTCGACGAGATGATGATCGACCGCATCGCCCATCGCGACCAGGACGTCGACGTCCTGGTCGAACTCGCCGCCACCGCGCTCGCCACCGCCCTGCGCACCGCGGCCACACTCGACTCCTCGATCATTTACACGCCCGAGGCCGTCGAAGCCCTGGAGTCCATCGCGACCGGGGCACGGGAGCGATGACCGGAGGGTTGGCTATCATCGTCGCATGGCGATGAAACCTTCTTCTGCCGATGTTTCGGCCGCGGTGAATCTCGATGCGGCGACGGCGTTGTTCCACAGCCTCTCCGATGGCACCCGGTTGGCGATCCTGCGCCGACTGGCCGTCGGTGAGGCCCGGGTGGTGGATCTGACGGCAGAGTTGGGGTTGGCTCAGTCGACAGTGTCGGCGCATCTGGCCTGCCTGCGTGACTGCGGGCTGGTCGATTTCCGCGCAGAGGGTCGTGCCTCGGTGTATCGGCTGGCCCGCCCCGAGTTGTTGGAGATGTTTCGGGCCGCCGAGGCTGTGCTGACAGCCACCGGCAGTGCGGTGGCCCTGTGCCCCAACTACGGCCACCCCGCGGAGCGGAAGTCCGTGCAATGAGCGACGCGTGCGGTTGCGGCAACGACCGCCCCGCTGGCGCGGACGGGCAGGAACCGGAACGGCTCTGGGAGGTCAGCGAACTGCGCGCGGCCGCGGCCGCCGGTGTGGCGCTGGTGGCCGGCTATGCAGTCGGCTGGGCCGGCGGACCGCGCCCGGTCGAGCTCGGCCTGTACGCGGTCGCGCTGTTGATCGGGGCGTGGACATTTGTGCCGTCCACACTGCGCCGCTTGGCCAAGGGCCAGATCGGGGTCGGGACGCTGATGACGATCGCCGCCGTGGGTGCGGTGATCCTCGGCGAAGTCGGCGAGGCCGCGATGCTGGCGTTCCTGTTCTCCATCAGCGAGGGGCTCGAGGAGTACTCCCTGGCGCGGACCCGCCGCGGGTTGCGGGCGTTGTTGTCGTTGGTGCCCGATGAAGCCACCGTCGTGCGTGGCGGCATCGAAATTACGCTCGCTCCCAGTGAGTTGCGGCTGGGTGACCGGATGCTGGTACGGCCCGGGGAACGGGTGGCGACCGACGGGGTGATCGTGGCGGGCCGCACGGCGCTGGACACTTCGGCGATCACCGGTGAATCGGTGCCGGTCGAGGCCGGTCCCGGCGATGAGGTGTTCGCCGGGTCGATCAACGGCACCGGCGCGCTGGATGTCGAGGTGACCAGTACTGCCGCGGACAACTCGCTGGCTCGCATCGTGGCGATCGTGGAGGCCGAACAGTCCCGCAAGGGCGTGAGCCAACGGCTGGCCGACCGCATCGCCAAACCGTTGGTGCCCGCGATCATGGCCGCCGCGGCACTGATAGCCGTGATCGGCAGCGTGGTCGGTGATCCCGTGGTGTGGATCGAACGAGCCCTGGTGGTGTTGGTGGCGGCGTCGCCGTGCGCGCTGGCGATTTCTGTGCCGGTCACCGTGGTCGCCGCGATCGGAGCGGCCAGCAAGCTTGGCGTCCTGGTCAAAGGCGGGGCCGCGCTGGAAGCCCTGGGGGCAGTGCGGACCATCGGGCTGGACAAGACCGGCACCCTGACCTCCAACAAGCCCACCGTCATCGAAGTCGCCACCGCCAACGGCGCCACCCGCGAGCAGGTGCTGGAGACCGCGGCGGCGTTGGAGGCTCGCAGCGAACACCCCCTGGCCGCGGCGATCCTGGCCGCCGCCGGCCCCGTTCAGCCCGCCGAGGGCGTGGAAGCGGTCACCAGTGCCGGACTGGTCGGTCAGCGTGACGGCCGCAGGCTGCGCCTGGGCCGGCCCGGCTGGCTGCACCCCGGCGCGTTGGCCGATCGAGTCGCGGCCATGCAGGCCGCCGGTGCCACAGCGGTACTGGTTGAAGACGATGACCAACTCATCGGCGCGATTGCGGTGCGCGACGAACTGCGCCCCGAAGCCGGCCAGGTCGTCGAGGCGTTGCGCCGAGACGGTTATCAGGTGGTGATGCTCACCGGGGACAACACCGCCACCGCCACCGCGCTGGCCCGACAGGTGGGCATCGAGGTCGTCCATGCCGACCTGCGTCCGGAAGACAAAGCGACGCTGATTCGTCAACTGCGCCAAAAGCAATCGACGGCAATGGTCGGCGATGGGGTCAACGACGCTCCCGCGTTGGCGACCGCGGACCTGGGTATCGCCATGGGCGCCATGGGTACCGACGTGGCCATCGAAACCGCCGACGTCGCCCTCATGGGTGGGGACCTGCGCCATCTCACCCAAGCTTTCGGTCACGCCCGGCGCGCCCGCCGCATCATGATTCAAAACATCGGCCTGTCACTGGGATTGATCGCGATACTGATCCCGCTCGCTCTCACCGGAGTGCTGGGATTGGCCGCCGTCGTTGCCGTGCACGAACTCGCCGAAATCGTTGTCATCGCCAACGGCGTGCGCGCCGGGCGCACCGAGGGACTTGCCGTCACCGATCGAAACTCAGTCGCCGCGTTGTCAGATGCTACATCGACAGCCGCCAGGTAACGGATGCAGGCCCGGCCATACCGACTCGAGTGTGAGTCCCAATATCCCACCGCAAGAACGCTATTCAGCGAATGCGTTCAAAGATCCCATTGGCCCCGGAGGTACTGCCGGCACACAATTGTTCCTCAGCGCTGTGAGATCACCGCGGGGCGCCGAGGTCGACTTCGACGACGATTGGCGGTGCCTGCGCTACAGCTGGTGACCCCACCACCATATTCGTCTACTATTCAGGTACGTAGATAGCGCACGATCCACCCCCAGGTTGACGGAACGCGTGGCCGCCCACAAGACCGGGAGCGGATCGCCGTCGGGCACCACCGATCGGAGCAGCCATGACCGAATTCACCCGCCGCACCGTCCTTACCCTGGCAGTAGGCGCCGGCGGTCTGATGGCGCTGGGATACCTGCTGCGCAGCAACACCTTTGGCGTGCCCACCGGTCGTTCCGAGCCCAACATGATGGGCGTATCCGGGGTCGACATGAGCCGCTACATGACCATGTTCGCCCGACACACCGAGCTGCGACGCACCGTCGAGGAGATCCCCGGAGGCGTACGCACCACCACCGAGTCCGACTCACCGGACCTGGTCGCCCAACTACACGCCCACGTGTCCTCGATGTATGACCACCTCGGCCAGGGCGCCGAGGTGTCCTGCATGAGCTCGACCCTGCCCACCCTGTTCCGCCGGGCCGGTGACTACCAACGGCAGATCACCTTGACCCCAGCCGGGGTCATCGCGACCGAAACCTCCACCGATCCCGACCTGACCGCCACCATCCGCGCCCACGCCCGCGAAGTCACCGGGTTCGTCGTCGACGGGATGCCCGCCATGATGGGCCCGATGATGGGTGGCGGCATGATGGGTGGCGGCATGATGGGCCCACACTAGCCACCGCGAATCCGACTTCCCTGCAACGGATCACGCACGGGCGCATCAGCCCCCGGTGTGGCCGCCGCCCGGAGCCGGAACCCACGGCAGGCCGGGGATCGTCGGATACGGCGCGGTGGGGCTCCACGGCGCCTGGGTGGTGGTCGGCGGCTGGGTAGTGGTCGGGGCCTGCGTGGTGGTCGGCGGCGCTTCCGTCGTCGTCGGGGGGGCCTCGGTTGTCGGGGTCGGCGTCTCGGCCGGCGGCGGATTCTCCGTCGCCGGCGGGGCCGCCGGCGCAGGCTGCTCCACGGTCTGCGTCACGGTGCGCGGGGCAGGCGCCTCGTGCGTGACGGTCTGCGGTGCGTCGACAGTCGCGGGTTCGTCGACCGGAGCGGCAGGTGCGGTCTCGTCCGCAGCGGCAGTCGTCGACGGGACCGCCTTGGTGTTGGACACCGGACGGGTGGGCTCATCATTGCCGGTAATGCTGATCAACACCGCCACGACGGCGACGAGCACCGCTGCGGCACCGGCACCCAGGATCACCGGAGGCCGCCGGTACCAGGGCCGCGCCGCGATCTCGTCGCGTTCGGTCAGCTCACGCTCCCCGAACTCGAGTTGGGGGCGCGCCGCGGTGCGTCCCCCCGCGGGTTCGAATCCGGTGTCGAAATCGGCCCCGTAATCGTCTCCGTAACGTTCGGCACTGTAGTCATCGACCGGTGCGACGTCGGGCACGTTCTGGGCATCGGACCAGGCCAACGCCTGGGGTGCGGCCGGGGGCTCGGGCGCGACCAGTGCGGCGGCGGTGGTCGGCGGGGCCCCAGCGGAGGCCGGGGCCATCGCGGTCATGCCCTCCTCGGCGGTGCCGCGCACCCCGATCAGGCCGCCCCCGATGGCCGGGGTCAGCTCCGGCCGGGCCGCGGTGATCACCGGCAGTCGCAGGTGCTCGGACAGCGTCGTGGTGATCGCCGGGATCCTGGCGCCGCCGCCGGTGGTGGCAACCGCCACGAGCTCACCGGGGCGCAGCCCGGCACGATCTACCGCACCGTGCAGCACCGACATGAACTCACGCAGCGGTCCGGCGATCACATCATCGAGTTCGTTGCGGTTCAATCGCACGTCGCTGCGATGCCCGGGCAGTTCGGCGACCAGCGCCGTGACGGACTCGGTGGACAGACGCTCCTTGGCGCGCCGGCACTCGGCGCGCAGGCGGCCCAGCGACCCGATGGCCGAGGTGCTGGCCAGGTCGATCGTTCCGGCCGCGGACAGGTCGTTCACCACATGGGTGAGCAGCCCCTGATCGATCAGGTCGCCCGACAGATCGGGGTGCCGAATCGTCGGCGCGATCGGCTGATACCCGTTGTCCGCGTCGGCAAGCGTGATGCTGGTGCCGCTGCCCCCGAAATCGCACACGGCGATCACACCGCGCGTCGGCACCCCGGGGTTGTCCTGCAATGCGATCAGTGCCGCCCTCGCGTCGGGCACCAGCACCGGATCGCCGAAGCCTCCGACCGCGGCCAGTTCGGTGCGCAGCGCCTCGACCTGGTTGGGCCGCCAATGCGCGGGATGGGTGACGGCGATCGGATCGGCCGGCGGGCGTCCCCCGGTCAGCGTGCGCAGCAGCGCCGCCAGGGCGTCGGCCAGCACGGCCTCGCCCCGGTGCGACGAGCCGTCGGGGGCCAGCATCCCGACCGGGTCCCCCACCCGCTCGACGAAGTCGGTGAGGATCAGACCTCGTTCGTTCAGGTTCGGGTTCTCGCTGGGTACGCCCACTTCAGCGGCCCGATGCGGGAACAGCGTCAGCACCGGCGACCGCGTCACCGCGGCGCGGTTCACCACTACCGCTGTGAGGTTGGTCGATCCAATCGACAACCCGATCCCGTCAGCCATGTCACCCCGTTTCGAGAAGAACCCTATCCGGTAGTCCATCTCGTTTGACGGGGCTGGCGTTACCTAGCGAATGGTGCCCAGGCCTGGAATCAGTGGTAGATCCAGGGGTGTCACCCATCCCGGCGAATGTTCATTGACCGCGGGCACGGCGTTGAGCGCCCGCAGTCCGGTGGCCAGGCAGCCCGCGGCGGCCGCATCGCGCCCGGAGCCGTCGGTGAACCGGAACGCGGTCTCCTGGGAGATGCTCGGGGTGCCCTCGATGTCGACGCGGTAGACGTCGTTGTCGTTTCCGGACGGCCAGTCCGGTGCGGCGTCCAGGCCGATCCGGTTGACGTGCTCGAGCTGAATCCGGGTCTCGCCGCGGTAGACGCCGTTGATCGTGAAGCGCACGGCGGCGACGTTGCCGGCCGGGATGATGCCCTTGGCCGATTTCCGTTCATCCGGGGTGATCCATTTGTCCCACGTGGTGGTGATCTCGTCGAGCTCGATACCCGCCGCGTGCGCGATCATCGGAACCGTTGCGCCCCAGGCGAAGATGAGGATGTCCGGCGTTTCGAGCAGCGCCCGCTTCTCGGGCGGCCTCCCGATGCCCATCTCGAATTCGTAGTCACCGGTGTAGTTGGTGTAGTCCAGCAGTTCCGACGCCCGCACGCTGCGTATCTCTGAGCACAGGCCCATCAAGGTCATCGGGAACAGGTCATTGGCGAAGCCGGGGTCGATCCCGGTGGTGAAGCACGACGCCCCTCCCGCCTCGCAGGCCTCGGTGATCGGCTCGATCCAGGCCGGCGGGTTGAGGTGCATCTTGGGCCAGACCCAGGGGGTCATCGCGGTCGAGCAGACATCGATACCGGCCCGCAGGAATCGGCCGATCACATCGATGTTGACGTCCGCATGGGCGGCTGTCGGCCCGTAATGCACCAACGCGTCGGGCTTCAGCGCGATGAGCGCGTCGATGTCGTCGGTGGCCCGGACCCCGATGGGGGCACCGAGGCCGCAGATCTCGCCGGCGTCGCGCCCGACCTTCTCCGGGTTGCTGACACCGACACCGACGAGTTCGAACAACGGGTGCTTGACGATCTCGGCGATCACCATCTGCCCCACGAAACCGGTGCCCCAAACCACTACACGCTTGACCATCCGAACACCCTGGCACAAAGTGGGGCCAATCACACCGAGAATCTCCAGTGACCGGGAATCTCCGCTCGGACACCGACCTTTACCAAGCATGGCCCACGGCCGGTCCGGCCGGAAAGCCTTTAACGCGTGGAAGGAAACGACATGACATCTGCATCCCTGGCCGGGCGGCGCGCACTGGTGACCGGAGGCTCCCGCGGGATCGGCGCAGAGATCGTCCGGCGCCTGGCCGCCGACGGCGCCGCCGTGGCGTTCACCTACGGATCGTCGGCGGCCGAGGCCGACAAGCTGGTCGCCGAGCTCACGGCCGACGGTGCCAAGGCCGTGGCGATCCAGGCCGACAGCGCCGATCCGGCCCAGGTCGCCGGCGCGGTCGAGCGCGCCGTGGCAGATCTCGGTGGTCTGGATGTCCTGGTCAACAACGCTGGGGTGGCGGTGATTTCGCCGATCGACGACTTCCCGCAAGAGCAATTCGACCGGTTGGTGGCGGTCAATATCGGTGGCGTGTTCGCCGCCATCCGCGCCGCAGTGGCCCATCTCGGCGAGGGGGCCCGGATCATCAACATCGGCAGCATCAACGCCGACCGGGTACCCGAGCCGGGGTTGTCGGCCTACGCGATGACCAAAGGCGCGGTCGCCTCGCTGACCCGAGGCCTGGCCCGCGAGCTGGGCCCGCGCGGGATCACGGTCAACAACGTGCAGCCGGGTCCGATCGATACCGACATGAACCCCGATCAAGGCGAGTTCGCCGAGGCGGCAAAGGGAGTCGTCGCACTGGGCCGCTATGGGCACACCAGCGACATCGCGGCCGTGGTGAGCTTCCTGGCCGGCCCGGAATCCGGGTTCGTCACCGGGGCGAACTGGAACGTCGACGGCGGGTTCACCGCCTGACGGTCACAGGTTGACGGGATCGGGCTGACGCGGCGTCTTGGAGGTGTCCTTCAGCCCGGCCTTGAACTGCATTGCCCGGTAAGGCCATCCCGTGTCGGTGCGCCATTGTGAGACCACCAGCCCGACGCCGCCGGTGATGCCGAAGCGGGAGCCCGGCAGCAGGTAGCCGCCGTAGAGCTGGGCGACCTTGTTGTGGGCCTGGTCCTCGGCCTCCCACGACGATCCGACGATCGGTGTCTGCACCGGGGTGGTGTACATGTTGGCCACCGGGGAGGACACCACCCGGTAGCCCAATGCGTATGAGGAGGCCAGGAATCCGCCCAGGACCCATCTGCCGGGAGCGGTGCGGCGGAAGGTCAGCTCACCCCAGGTCTCGTCCGGCGGGGTGATCGGCGTGGCCTGCCGCCCCCACTGCCAGCGTCCGTTGGTGAACCCCCAACTGACGTACTGCGACCGCCGGCCGATCTGATCGGGCCGGACCCGCATCAGGATGATGCCCTTGTCGCGCTGAAATCCCGTGGCCACCACGTACACCCAACCGTCGTGGGGATCGAAGTCCCACGACCAGCATTGGGCGTAACCATCGTGCAGGTCGGCCGGGAACTTCGCCTCCTCACCCAGATGGGTCCACGACACCCCGCTGTCGTCGGAGCGCCAGATCTCGGTCCAGATCACCGTGCCGAAGCCATGATTGACGATCGCATGTAGGTACAGCGAGTCGCCCACCCGCAGCAGATCCGACGGGATCACGGTGCTGATTCCACCATGCCGCCAACCGGATGCCTCGTCGTCGTGGATGTAGTGCCACAGTTGGCGCGCGTAGGTGGGGTCGGCTCCCCCGGCGAATTCGTAGACGATCTCGTGGTTGGCGTCGCCGGAGCCGATCAGCACCACCGGTGAACGCCAGTCGCCCTGCCCGACGCGGCTGCCGGAGAACGTGTCGCCGAATACCGACACCAGCTTGCCGTTGGGCGCGACGATCGACGCTCCGAGATCGGTGGCGGTGACGCCGAACCGGTCGGTGCGGCCGGGCCCGGTGATGTCGACGACTTTGCCGTCGATCAGCGGTAGCACTCCCCCTCGGTCCTTACGCCTAGGTGCACCACCGCAAGCCACCCGGCTCGCAGTCGAGCGGGTAGACGTCGACGGGCTTCGGCAACGGCTCCTTGAACGCCAGCTTGAACGGGAAGTTGAGGATCGCCGGCTCGATGGTGCCGCCACATGCCTGGTTGTGGGCCACGCTGCGGGTGCCGGTCATCGCAATATCGTCGAACTTGTAGGTCTCGGTGGTCGGCTCCCAGCTGCCGTCCGGGCACTGCATGCCTTCGATCGCCGCCGTCGAATACGTCCACACCCCGCCGGCGAGCCGTGCGTCGCCGCCCTTGAGGTCTTTGGTCGTCGCGACGTGCAGTCGGCATGCCACCGCCAGTTCGAGCGGCTCACGCAGATCGCCGACCACCGGGACGCAGGACGGGTACACCGTCCAGGTCTGCGGGTCCATGCCGTCCTGGGTGTAGGTGTAGACGCCCTGCATGACGGGATCGGCCTGTGCCGGGGCGGCAACCCCCAGGCTGAGTCCGATTCCCAGAGCCGACATCAGGGCGGTCGCGGCCGCCGCGCGCTTGAAGGTCACAATGGGTGAGTATCGCAGTCTTCATCAGCGTCGTCACCGGTATGGGTCCGGATATCTCACGCCGGCCCCCGTGGCGGCCCCAGCGGGTGAGCGTACGGCGGATCGCCCGCGGTGATCCTGGAGTAATCGTGACGACACGACCAGCGATGAAAACGTTGGCGGCAGTCCTGGTATTCGTGCTGGCTGCCTGCTCGGCGGCGTGTTCGACGGGCAGCCGAATCGACCTGGGCGACGAGTCGTCGGGCAATCTCATCGCGGCCATCGCAGGGGAACCCGATCAGCTCGACCCACACCGAACCAGCGCCTATTTCTCGTTCGAAGTGTTGGAGAACGTGTTCGACACGCTGGTCGAGCCCGACGAGGACCTACAGATGCGACCGGCGCTGGCGCAGTCCTGGGAGGTCAGCGACGACCAACTCACCTGGACGTTTCACCTTCGCGACGGCGTGCGCTGGCATGATGGCAGCCCGCTGACCGCCGACGACGTGGTCTATTCGTACCGGCGCATCATCGACGAACAACTGACCAACGTCGACAAGTTCAGTGCCCTCAGCAGTGTCACCGCGCCGGACCCGGCGACCGTGCGGATCACGGTCCGCCGGCCCACCCCGAACCTGCTGACCAACCTCGGCGGGTTCAAGGGCATGGCGATCGTGCAGCGCGCCAACGTCGAGAGCGGGCAGATCGCCACCCATCCGATCGGCACCGGCCCGTTCTCGTTCGCCGGACGGCGCAGCGGTGACTCCATCACGCTCAAGGCCAACCCGCACTATTGGGGAGGTGCTCCCCCGGTTTCCGGGGTGACGTTCCGGTTCATCTCCGAGCCGACGACGGCGTTGTCGGCGCTGCAGGCCGGCGAGATCGATTGGACAGATTCGGTGCCGCCGCAGCGGGTGGCACAGTTGCGCGACGACGACTCGCTGACGCTGGCGCTCACTCCGGGAAACGACTACTGGTATCTGGCGCTCAACGAAGCCCGGCCGCCATGGAATGACCCGCGGGTGCGCGAGGCCATCGCTTACGCCATCGACCGGGATGCGATCGCCGCGGCCACCAGCTACCGCACCGCGGAGGTCAACCAGCTGGCGATCCCGCGCGGCAGCCCGTGGTTCACCGACTATCGCCGCTACCGGTATGACCCCGATGAGGCCAAGGCCCTGTTGGGTCAGGCCGGTGCGGCCCCGAAGCAGCTCGACATGCTGGTGACCAGTGAGTATCCCGAGACCGTGACGGCCGCCCAGATCATCGCCGACAACCTTGCGGCCCTTGGCATCACGGTGAACATCCGCACGGTGGACTTCGCCACCTGGCTGGATGAGCAGAACACCGGGCATTTCGACATGCTGATGATGGGGTGGCTGGGAAACATCGACCCGGACGATTTCTACTACGCCCAGCACCACACGCACGGCACGAGCAATGCGCAGAAGTTCTCCGACCCCGAGGTGGACCGACTGCTGGATGCCGGCCGTACCGAAACCGATGTCGCCAAGCGAAAAGACATCTACGCCAAGGCCGCAACCCGGATCGCGGACCAGGCCAGCTACATCTACCTGTACAACCCGTCGGTGATCCAGGCCTGGGCCAACAACCTGTCGGGGTATCAGGTGCGCCGCGACGGTGCCGTCCGGTTCCGCACCGCCGACCTTGACGGAGATGAAACCCGGTGACCCAAAAGGCTTTGAGCACGATTCGTGCGAACCATCCGATCGTGGAGTTCCTGGCCCGCCGGCTGCTGTACTCGGCGGTGGTGCTCATCGGCGTGCTCGTGGTGGTATTCGCCCTGGTACACCTGGTGCCGGGCGATCCGGTCCGCATCGCGCTCGGCACCCGCTACACCCCGCAGGCCTACGACGCGCTGCGAGCGGCCAGCGGCATGGACCGCCCCATCGTCGAGCAGTTCTTCTCGTATCTCGGCTCAGCACTGACCGGCGACCTCGGCGTCAGCTTCCGCAACGGCGACCCGGTCACGGTGACCCTGCTCGACCGGCTGCCCGCCACCTTGTCTCTCGGGGTGGTCGGCATCCTCATCGCCCTGGTGATCGCGCTGCCCGCCGGGATCTTCGCCGCGCTACGGGAGGGCCGGGCCAGCGACGCGATCGTGCGGGTCGCCAGTCAGTTCGGGGTATCGGTGCCGGATTTCTGGTTGGGCATCCTGCTGATCGGCGTGTTCGCCTCGACGCTGGGCTGGTTACCCACCTCCGGATACCGTCCGCTGCTGGGTGATCCGGGCGGCTGGCTGCGCCACATCGTCCTGCCCGGTCTGACGGTCGGTCTGGTGGCCGGCGCCATCATGACGCGCTACGTGCGCTCGGCGGTGCTGGAGGTCGCCGCCATGGGCTACGTCCGCACCGCCCGGTCCAAGGGCCTGGCACCGCCGGTGGTCACTTTCCGCCACATCGTGCGCAACGCGCTGCTGCCGGTGTTGACCATCACCGGGATCCAGCTGGCCACGATCCTCGGTGGGGTCATCGTGGTGGAAGTGGTCTTCGCCTGGCCGGGTTTGGGCCGATTGGTGTTCAATTCCGTTGCCGCGCGGGACTATCCCGTGATCCAGGGTGCGGTGTTGTTGATCGCGGTGCTGTTCCTGCTGATCAACCTGCTGGTGGACGTGCTGTATGCGGTCGTCGACCCGAGAATCCGGCTGTCGTGACCACCACCCAAGATTCCCGCGTCGCATCCTGGCGGCTGCTGTTGTCGAATCCGGTCACCGCGGTCAGCGCCGCGGTACTGCTGGCGGTGCTGATCGTCGCGGTATCCGCATCCTGGATCGCCCCGTACGGCATCAACGACATCGACGTACCCAATGCGCTGCAGAGCCCCGGCACCGCGCACTGGTTCGGCACCGATGAGCTTGGCCGCGACGTGTTCTCACGTGTGCTGGTGGCGATCGCGGCCTCGCTTCGGGTCGCGGTGGTCTCCGTCGCGCTGGCCGCGGTGATCGGCGTGCTGGTCGGTGTGCTCGCCGGCTACCGGGGCGGGTGGATCGACACCGTGGTGATGCGCGTCGTCGACGTCATGTTCGCCTTCCCGGTGTTGCTGCTCGCGCTGGCGATCGTGGCGGTCCTCGGGCCCGGCATCACCACCACGATGCTAGCCATCGGGATCGTCTACATCCCGATCTTCGCGCGGGTCGCCCGGGCGTCGGCGCTCGGCGTGCGGGTGGAGCCGTTCGTCGCGGTGTCGCGGAGCATGGGCACCGGTGACGGCTACATCCTGATCCGGCACATCCTGCCGAACATCGCCGGGCCGTTGATCGTTCAGCTGTCCCTGTCGTTGGCATTCGCGATCCTGGCCGAGGCCGCACTGTCGTTCCTCGGGCTGGGCATCCAACCGCCGCAGCCGTCACTGGGCCGGATGATCTTCGACGCTCAGGGATTTGTCACGCTGGCCTGGTGGATGGCGGTGTTCCCGGGCGCGGCGATCTTCGTGATGGTGTTGGCTTTCAACCTGTTCGGCGACGGGATGCGCGATGTGCTCGATCCGAAACAGCGCACTTCGATCGAGGCGAGAAGGGCAGGGCGCAAATGAGCCAGCCGGTGCTGGAGGTCAACGATCTGCGAGTAGCGATCGGTCGCCGCGAGATCGTACGGGGTGTGGCCTTCGAGGTGCACCGTGAGCAGACCGTCGGCATCGTCGGTGAGTCCGGATCGGGTAAGTCGATGACGGTGCTGGCCGCCACCGGCTTGTTGGACGCACCGGGTGCCGTGGTCATGGGCACCAGCACCTTGGCCGGCGGTTCCCAGTTGATCGGGGCGTCGGCGCGGGCGCTGCGCGCGGTGCACGGCGGCCGCGTCGGGTTCGTCTTCCAGGATCCCGGGACGTCGCTGAACCCTCTGCTGTCCCTGGAACGGCAGATCACCGAAACCCTTGAGACACACCGCAAGATGACCCGGCGCCAGTCGCGGGTGCGGGCCGGTGAGCTGCTCGAGGCGGTCGGACTGTCCCCCGATCGGCTCGATGCGTACCCGCACCAACTGTCCGGCGGGCAGCGTCAGCGGGTGATGATCGCGATCGCCCTGGCCTGCGATCCGGAACTGCTCATCGCCGATGAACCGACGACCGCGCTCGACGTCACCACCCAGGCCCAGATCATCGAGCTGGTGGCCGATCTGCAGCGGGATTTCGGAACTGCGGTGGTGTGGATCAGTCACGACCTCGGGGTCATCGGCCAGGTAGCCGATGAGGTGACCGTGCTGCGCGACGGCGAGGCCGTCGAACAGGCACCGATCCTCGAGGTCTTCGATCATCCCCAGCACGCCTACACCCGCGAGTTGCTGGCAGCCCGGCCGCTGCTCGACGGCGCCGGACCCGCACCCGCCCCGGCCGATACACCGGTTCTGTTGCACATCAACGAACTTGACGTGCGGTACGGATCGGTGCATGCCGTCAAGGACGTCTCGTTTCAGCTGCGACGCGCGACAACGCTGGGGATCGTCGGCGAATCAGGGTCGGGCAAGTCGACGGTGGCCGCCGCGCTCACCGGGCTGGCGGAGCCGTCGGCGGGTACCGCGACGCTGGACGGCGAGGACGTCTTCGCCGGCGGGCGCGCCCTGCGCCGGCGGATCAGCCTGGTGTTCCAGGATCCGTTCGCTTCACTCGATCCGCGGGCCCGGGTCAGCGCTGCGATCGGCGAACCGCTGCGCGTGCACCGGTTGGCCACGGGGCGTCGGGCCCGCGCCGAGCGGGTGGCTGAGTTGCTCGAACTTGTGGGACTGCCAACAGATTTCGCGTCACGGTATCCGCACGAGCTGTCCGGCGGCCAGCGGCAGCGGGTCAGTATCGCCCGGGCGCTGGCCACCAAACCCGACGTGGTCATCCTCGACGAGTCGACGGCGTCCCTGGATGTGTCGGTGCAGTCACGGGTGCTGGACCTCTTGTCCGAGCTGCAGCGCGAGCTGGGATTGACCTACCTGTTCATCGCGCACGACCTGGCGGTGGTGCGGCGGATGTGTCACGACGTGCTGGTGATGCGGGCCGGCGAAGTCATCGAGTACGGCCCGGCCACCGAACTGTTCACCGCACCTGAGCACTCCTACACGCGCACACTACTGGCCGCGGTTCCGCCCGCCAGACCGCGGCAGCGGGCCTGACATCCTCAACCGGATCTACTTGCGGATGCGGGCGATACCCATCAGATGGTTGGTCATGTCCCTGATGCCGGGGAGATGGCCACTGAGCCGAACCAAGCTCATCGCCGCCTGGTGGATCTCCTCATCGACGACCGGAAGCTCCTCCAGGGCAAATCCATTGGCACCTTCGATGGCGTGAGCCTCTGCGTCGGGCAAGCCTGCCGCTGCCATCTCCTGCAGGAGTTCTTCACCGGTGTGGAAATGGCCGCCCGGGAATCGGACGGTAGCAGGCGCGTCCCCGCGCTCCAGCAGTGCGATCAGCTCGGCGGGATATGTCGCACCCGTGAGATCGTCCCGCCCCAGGGTGTTGACGGTGTGGCAGGCGAACCGGGTGATTGCCGCCGCAAACAGCCAGCCACCGGACCGTGCGACCCGTTTTGCCTCCCTCAGGCAATTGATCCGGATGTGTTGGGAAACAATGTGATACAGCGGACCGAACATCAGGACGACGTCGAACGCATCATCCGGGAAGTTGAGGTCGCGAGCATCGCCGATCTCGGCGGTGAAGGTGCCGCAGCGGCGAGCAGTCGCCACATGGTCGGGTACCGGGTCGATCAGAACCACGTCATGCCCCTGCTCGGCGAGGGCGGCCGCATGGACACCCGTCGCACCCCCGATATCCAGAATCCTCGACCGCGGCGCGATCCGTGCGCCGACTAGTTCCTGGACACGCTCGAATTCCAACCGCCCCTGTGCCGATCGGGTTCGCAGCCGCTCGGATTCGGTGAACTGGTTGGTGTAGTAGGCCTGAATTCGCACGTCCAGATCCGGCTGATTCATCCTCGTCACGATAACGATGTCGAATACCGGCCACCATTGATTTAAGCCACCCAGTCAGCCCCCGCCAGACCGCGTGAGAAGGTGTGAGCCATGACAGCTCTGGATGGAAAGGTCGCGTTGGTCACCGGTGCCTCATCGGGTCTCGGCGCGGCAGTGGCCCAATTGTTCGCTGCACGCGGCGCCTCGGTGTTCGGTGTCGCCCGCGACGCCGAGCGGATGGCGACAGTCTTCGAGGACGTGCCCGGCGGCGCTTATGCCTCGGTGGACATCTCCTCCTCGGAAGCCTGCCGGGACGCGGTGGCCCAGTGTGTCGAGAAGTTCGGCCGCCTCGACGCCCTGATCAACGTCGCGGGATTCCACCAGATGCGCCACACCGTCTCGGTCACCGATGAGGACTGGGACAAGGATCTCGCGGTCAACCTGAACGGTCCGTTCTTCCTGTGCCGGGCGGCCCTGCCCCATCTGCTGGAGGCCGGCGGCAACATCGTCAACGTCGCCTCCATCGCCGGAATCGAGGGTGAGGTCTACTCGGCCGGATACTGCGCGGCCAAGCACGGGCTCGTCGGCCTCACCCGTGCCCTGGCCATCGAGTTCACCTCGGAGCGGCTTCGCGTCAACGCGGTGTGCCCGGGCGGCATGCTCACCCCGCAGACCACCGAGTTCGCCGCACCGGAGAACGCCGACTGGAACCTGATCATGAGGATCGCCGCGCCCCGCGGAATGATGGACGT
The DNA here is from genome assembly GCF_055419465.1 of Mycobacterium sp. IDUB_17. NCBI lineage: Bacteria > Bacillati > Actinomycetota > Actinomycetes > Mycobacteriales > Mycobacteriaceae > Mycobacterium > Mycobacterium sp. IDUB_17. The sequence continues at coordinate 436,701 of NZ_JBVAXS010000006.1, forward strand.
GGCCGACGTCGCCAAAACCATCGCATTCCTGGCCAGTGACGACGCCGCCGCAGTGCACGGCGCGGTGTACATCGTCGACGCGGGCAAGACAGCGGGATGAGGACCACCACGCTCTCCCCCGCGACGCATCGCAGTATGGCGGTCGCCGGCTCGGCCGCCACTGCGGCCAGCGCGGCGGTGGCCGGCTCGGCCGCGACCGTCACCAGCGCGGGAGTCGCAGGATCGGCGGCCACCGCGTCCAGCGCCGGGGTGGCCGGCTCGGCGGCGACGGCCGGCAGCGCCGCCGTATTCGGAAGCGCGCTCACCCTGCTGTCATTCGCGATGATGGGCTGTCTGGCCTGTATCGGCTGCTTCGCGTGCCTGCGGTGTGTGGGTTGCCTCGGCTGCGCCCGCTGCCGCGACTGCGTCGGCTGCGTGGGCTGCTACAACTGCTCAGGCCTGCGCAACGCGCGCGGCCTCCGCGATGTTCACGTGTGAATCTTCTCGGCGCACGGTTCCTTCCGCGGCCCGACGCGCGCACGATAGGAGTGTCCGCCTGGTACGGCGAAGGGAGCGGACGATGAAAGCCCACGTCGGCGATTTTCTGGTAGTCAAAGGCACCACCACCGACCAGCACGATCAGCACGCCGAGATCCTCGAGGTGCGCACCGAGGACGGATCTCCACCGTTTGTGGTGCGGTGGCTGGTCACCGGCCATGAAGCGACGGTCTATCCCGGCCCTGACGCGGTCGTGGTCTCGGCCGCCGAACACTCCCGTGCGGCCGAACGCGCAGCAGAGCGTCAAGGCCGCCGAGGCTAGCCGCCCGGAACCACCAGGACCGGACGGTAGGTGCGCTGCAGCGTCGCGGCAGCCACACTGCCCAGCAGCACCTTCTTCAGCGCCGACCGCCCGCGCGAGCCCACGACGACGACAGCGGCCCGTTGATCTTCGGCAAAGGCGACCAATGCGTCAGCGGTCGCTCCGGCGCCGGACCCGCGGAATCTGGGTACGAGATGCGCCGCCTGGGCTGCGGCAACGTCAACCGCGCCGCCGTCGTCCACCCCGACTGTGACCACCTCACGGGCCGGGAACAGGGCCCGGGCGGCACTCAGCGCTCGCTCCGAACCGGCTGAGCCGTCCACGCCGACCACGACCGGACCCTCGGCCACCGCGTCGTATTCCGCCGAGAGCATGGTCTGGGACACCACCAGCACCGCACGGGGCGCGTGGTGCACCACGAGGTCCGAGACACTGCCGAGCTTCGAGTCGCTCGCACCGATCCCTCGGGCACCGACGATCAACACGTCGGGTTCGAGTTGTTCGGCCACCTGCGCCAACCCCAGGCCCTCGCCCGCCCAGGTGCGCTTGACCAGCGGCTCGGGATTCCAGCCGGCCGCTCGCGCCAGGATGACGCCGGCGTCGACCAACCGTGCGGCCTCACCCTCGCTTTCGTGATCGACCAGATCGATCAACTCGTCGACATTGCGCGCCGAATGCCGCAGCCGGGCCCGTAACCCCTTGCTGCCGAACGGCGGCGTGCACAGATAGACGACCACTGCGTCGGCGGCCGGGAACAGTGCGGCGCCGCTGCGGATCGCCGCGTTGGCCGCCAGCGACCCGTCATAACCGAGCACTACCAACATGTGTGTCCCCTTGTTCCGTTCGTGCATCCGATTCCAGACTAAAGGGCCGGTGGGGATATCCGACGCCACCGGCAAGTAGCGGAGCGGATTGACGCGAAGGCACCGGCAAGTAGCGGAGCGGATTGACGCGACGGCCCAGTGCGCCGAGCAGGAAACAGGTAGCCGACTACCCTATCGAGCGCCCGCGCCACGCGCGCACGCTTTGTTCATGGACGCCACCGTCAACGGCTTGGCACACCTCGACACTCCCATCGCTGTCGCCCCCGCCGACATCGGGGCCGAACTTCGGGACCAGACGTTCAAGCGGTGGGTGTGGGGTGCGGCCGTGGTCAGCGCCGGGGGCGGCGGGATCGTCGGCGCCTTCCTGGCCTTCGCGGCGCCCATCGTGTTGAGCCCCGCGGACACCCATCGCCTGCTGATCCGCGGCGGCAGCGTGCTCATCGTGTTCCTGGCGGTCGCGGTTCCGGTGATGCTGCGGGTACGGCGCCACCGGTTCGCCGCCAGCACGGCCTGGCTGAGCGAGGGGCGTGCGCCCACCGCGGGGGAACAGCGGATGACGCTGGGCGCCCCGGGTGAGGCGGTCCGGTTGTCCGCTGCGGTGTGGGGCGTCGGGGCGGTGATCTTCGGGTCGCTGGCGCTCACTCAGCAGGTGTCCACCGCGGTGTACATCTTCAGCGTGGTGGCGCTGGGCGGCATTTCGACGAGCGCGGTGTGGTACCTGATCGTCGAACGGGTCATGCGGCCGGTGTCGGCACGGGCGCTCGACGGTGCCACCCCGGACCGACGATTCGGACCGACGATCGGGCGCCGGCTGGTGATGGCATGGCTCCTGGCGACGGGAGTTCCGTTGTTCGGTATCGCGGTGCTGGCGGCCAGCTATCTGGCCGACATCGGCTTCCTGGCCGAGCGCACCTTCGCTGCCATCCTGATCCTGGTGGCGGTGGCGATCGTGGTGGGCCTGTTCGCGATCCTGATCGCCATCCGGTCGGTGACCGACCGGGTCACCGCGCTGCGCCGCGCCCTGGCCCAGGTGCAAGCGGGTGACTTCAGCGCCCGGGTCGAGGTCGACGACGTCAGTGAAATCGGGCGGCTACAAGCCGGTTTCAACACCATGACGGCCGGCCTGGCCGAGCGAGAACGGATCCGCGACACGTTCGGCACTTACGTGGATCGCGATGTGGCCGAACACATCCTGTGCGCCGCCGGATCGTTGGAAGCCCAGGAGATGGATGTCACCCTGATGTTCGTCGACGTGCGCGGATTCACCACACTCGCCGAGCGGCTGCGGCCCACCGAGGTGGTGACGACACTGAACCGGCTGTTCGAGCGGATCGTCCCGATCGTGCACGACCACGGCGGCCACGTCGACAAATACGCGGGTGACGGGCTGATGGCGGTCTTCGGGGCACCCCGGCGCCAGGACCGTCACGCTGATGACGCCTTCGGTGCCGCGCTGCAGATCGCCGACGCGGTGCACGAGGAGTTCAGCGGCAGCCTGACGGTCGGCGTGGGCCTGAACTCCGGACCGGTGGTGGCCGGAAATGTCGGTGGCGCAGGGCGTTTGGAATTCTCGGTGATCGGCGACGCGGTGAACGTCGCATCCCGGGTCGAGACCGCCACCCGCCAGACCGGCGACACCGTGCTGCTGACCGCCGCCACGTTGAGTCAACTCACCGGGGACCGAGGCGATTTCGAGCCCCGGCCGGGGTTGGCGCTCAAGGGCAAGACCAATCCGGTCGCCGTGTACGCCCCCGTTTCAGCAAAGGCGCGCGTAGTGCAAACGGCCTCCTGACAGGGCTTTTCGTCGGCCGTATGTCACGCGGTCGCGTATCAGCGCTCGCCGTATTCCAGTGGCGGTTCCGACGAATCGACCTTGCCGTAGCTGCTGATCGTGAGACCGTCGGGCCCCACCTCATAGCGCGCACCGTCGGCGGGGTTGACGGCCACGAAGCCGTTGCCGGACCGTTCGGCGGTGGGGATCTGGAGGTTGGCGCCGTCGCTGAGCCGCTCACCGCGGTAAGAGAAGCTGTCGGAGCCGGTCTGGCAGATCACCGCCAGTGAGGACGCGGTCCGGATCACGGCGGCCGGGGTGCTACCCGCGGGGCACCGTGCGGTGTGGTCGACGAAGCCCTGGTCGTCGGTGCCGCTCACGTTGGCCGTCGCCGACCCTGCCGTGGTCGTGGTCGTCGTCGGCGCCTCGGATGTCGCGCTCGGCGGGGTCGGCGCGGTCAACGTCTCATTGGTGGAGGCGCCGTCGCCGCCGCTCGCCAGGACCGCGGCCAACACGGCGGCGATCCCGAACAGGCCCACCGACACCAGGATCAAGGTGAGCTGGGCCCGGCTGAACCGCGGCTTGCGCGCCGGAGCCTGCTGTGCCTGTGGCGGGGGCGGCGGCGGTGGGTACGGCGTGTAGCCGGTGTGGTTCGGGTTGGGGTAGATCGACGAGAACTCGCGGGTGCCCGGTGACGGCGGCTGCGGCTGCGGTTGCGGTTGCGGAGTGAGCCGCGGAGGGGCGGGTGCGGGCGCCGGAGTGGGCGGCAGCAGCGGCGGCGGTGCGGGAGCCGCACTGGAACCGGCCGCGTCGCGGGCTGCCTTGGCCAGTTCACCGGCGCTGGGATAGCGGTCGACGGCGTCCTTGGCCATGCCCTTGGCCACGACGTCGTCGAATGCGCGCGGGATGCCGCGGCGCATGATGCTCGGCCGCGGCGCCGGGGAGAACATGTGGGCGCTCATCAACTGGCGCAGATCGCCCGTCTCGAACGGTGGCCGGCCGATCAGCATCTCGTAGAGCAGGCACGTCAGCGCATAGACGTCGGCAGCCGGCCCGACCGGGCCACCGGAGAACCGCTCCGGCGCCATGTAGGCACTCGATCCGATCAGCACACCAGTCATCGTGACGCTGGCCTCGCCCCCGACGTGAGCGATGCCGAAGTCCACCAGGTAGGCGAAGTCATCGGCGGTGAGCAGGACGTTCTCCGGCTTGATGTCACGGTGCACCAGGCCGTCGGCATGCGCGGCGTCCAATGCCGCGGCCACCTGCGTGACGATCGCGGTGGCCCGCTCCGGGGACAGTGGGCCGTTGGTCCGCAGCAGCTCCTTGACGCTGGCGCCCTCGACCAGCCGCATGTCGATGTACAGCACACCGTCGATCTCGCCGAAATCGTGCACCGGGATCACGTGCGGTTCCTGCAGCCGCGCCGCCACCCGGGACTCACGCCGGAACCGCTCCTGGAAGCTCGCGTCTGCCGCGATCTCGGTGCGCAGCAGCTTGACCGCCACCATGCGTTCCTTGACCGTGTCGTAGGCCCGGTACACCTCACCCATGCCACCGACACCGATCAGCGATTTCAGCTCGTAGGGTCCGAACCGGGTGCCGAGGCGCGAGGCACCAGGGGGCGGGGTCATTGCGCGATCCTTTCCGGTTGCACCAAGCCCCGGGTCGGGGCGGGCACGCGGTCGTCTCGGTGACGAGGATAGTTCGACCGCGGCCCGGCCCGCCGCGACTGGTGTCCGGAGGTGTCAGTTGAACGACGAGTGCGGGGCCCCCATACCAGGGTCGATCTGCACCGGCCCGGTGACCGACGGCGCGACCGGGAAATCGAAGATCGCGGTCGGGATATACACCGTCGCACAGGCATTCGGAATGTCGACGACGCCGGACAGACGGCCTTCGATGGGGGCAGCACCCAGCAGCAGGTAGGCCTGCTCAGGGCTGTAGCCGAACTTGGTCAGATAGTCGATCGCGTGCAGGCAGGCCCGCTGGTAGGACAGGTGCGAGTCCAGGTAGCGCTGTTCACCGTCGAGGGTGACCGAGGTGCCGGAGAATGCCAGCCATTCGGAGTACTGCGGATCGGTGTTGCCGGGCATGAATATTGCGTTCTCGCTCACACCGTAGGTCTCCATGCCGCCGGGGATGACGTCGACGCGCAGGTCGATGAAGCCGCCCATCTCGATGGCACCGCAGAACGTGATCTCGCCATCGCCCTGGGAGAAGTGCAGGTCGCCTACGGAGAGGTTGGCCCCGTCGACGTACACCGGATAGAACACCCGGCTGCCCTTGGTGAGGTTCTTGATGTCCTGGTTGCCGCCGTTCTCGCGGGGTGGGGCGGTGCGGGCCGCCTCGGCGGCGGCTTTGGTGAAGGCGTCCCCGGTCAGTCCGCCGAGGATCGCGTCGCGCGGTTCGGGCGGCAGGGCCAGCGGCGGCACCCGGTCGGGGTCGGTCGCGATCAGTGCGGCCTCGCGGGTGTTCCACTTCGCCAACAGCCCGGTCGAGGGCGCGGTCCCCATCAGCCCGGGGTGAACGATGCCGGTGAACTCCACGTGCGGGACGTGCCGTGAGGTGGCCTTTTGACCGGAGAAGTCCCAGATCGCCTTGTAGGCGTCAGGGAACTGATCGGTGAGGAAGCCGCCGCCGTTGAGCTTGGGAAAGATGCCGGTGTAGCCCCAACCCTGGCCGGCCAGCGGCCCGGAATCCTCCTGCGGGATGGGGCCGACGTCGAGGATGTCGACGATCAGCAGATCGCCCGGTTTGGCGCCTTCGACGGCGATCGGGCCGGAGAGCACGTGCACCGTCGTCAGCGGTGCGTTGAGGATGTCGTCGGCCGAATCGTCGTTGACGATGGCACCGTCGAACCATTCGCGACAATGCACCCGGAACGAGTCGCCCTGCTTGACCGTCACCGCGGCCGGGATGTCGGGGTGCCACCGGTTGTGGCCCAGCTTCTCCTGATCGGTGAACTTCTTGGTCGAGTCGAGCGGGAATACCAGTTCGGGCATCGATCCTCCTTCGCGGACTTCAGGGACGGGGCAACTTCTGATGGAGCGGGTTGGCGGTGACTTTCTGCCGCCGGCCGCCTGCTGGCGGTCCGGCCACCACTGCGGGACGGTCGGCCGACGCGCGTGTCGCGTCCTGCAGTGACATGGCGGTCGAGCCGCCTCGGCCCAGGTTCGGGGCCGCGACGGTCCTGCGGGCCGGCCCCCGGCAGTCAGGGCAGTCGATCACGTCCGGACGCGCGCTCATCGAGAACATCTTCTTCGTGACGCCACAACCGGACGCACAACGAAATTCGTAGAGAACCAACAGGTTTCCTTAGCGTTGCCGGGAGCTGCTCTGTCGACAAACGTCACACTACCGACGAACACCCGGCTCAGCAGGGCAGTTGGACAACAACACACCACAGCTGAGTCAGGCTGTAGACATCTACAGTTCGGCCGACGTCCCGGTCTGGCGCCGGGGCGAGTTCACGGCCGAGTATGCGGCGCTCGCCCGAGCTGGATCACCTTGTCGTGCACCGGCTTAGCCGCGTCAGCGACGCCCATGCCCATGTTCCGCGCCGCCCACAACGCAATCCGGAAATTGGTCCGGTCGGTTTCATCGAGCGGGTTGGCACCGGTGAGCTCGGCGATCTTGGCCAATCGGTTGCGCAACGTGTTCACATGCACGTACAGCTGGCTTGCGGCTGTCGAGATGTCGTTGCCCGGTGCCAGAAAAGCTTCCAGGGACGGAACCAGGTAGCCGTTGTTCAGCTTGTCGTGGTCGACCAACGGCACCAAGAGCCGGTGGACGAACGGCACGAGACGAACTTTCGGTACCGCAGCCAGCAGTCCGTCCAGCGTGGCGATCTCCTCGATGTGCACCGAGCGCCGCCAGCGGATACCTTCACGCAGCGCTTCGAGCGCCTCGGGAATCGCGTACACCATGGACTGGGCGTCCGGGGCGATGGCGACTCCGCACACCAGATCGGAGGCCGCCAGTTCGGCAGCGAACTGTTCGGAATGGGGGCACAGCGCCACGATGCGGTCATCGAGTATCGCGATTGCACCCGCATGCCGGTCGACGAGCTCGTGCACCCGGGTGTGGACATCCGTGGTGAACGCGCACACCGCTACCGGGGTTCCGGCCAGACCACATTCGGCGAGGGCAGTCTCGACCGGACCGACTCCCAGGGTGCCTGCCATGAACCAGCGCAGTATCGAACCCAGGTCCCGCTCGCGCGTTCCGACCTCCCGATCGGCGATTCTCATGGAATCGGCCCAGTCCACGATCCGCCGGAAGGGCACCGCGGCATGCTGGGCCAGCAATGGCAGGTCCAAGTCGACGCAGGCCTTCACCAGGGCTGCGGGCGGTTCGTCGAACAGATCCCCCAACCCGACCAGCAGCGCAGTGACACGCCGCCGGCTCAGGGTCTCGACGTAGCGCCGGATCGAATCGTCCGGCTGATCGGCTACGGGTACCCCGATGCTGAGGATCAACTCCTCCCCCGACAGGTACTGCGACGGGTCGACGAGTTCGGTGGGATACACATAGCGGATCGGCCGGTCGAGATCGCGAATCGGCGTCAAAGTGTCGACATGCAGGCTCGGCTGGGCCAGCAATTCCCTGAGCAGCACGGTGCCATCGTGGGGTGTCGCCTCTAAGGTCATGCTGTCCTCGTCCGCTAGCTGGTCATCGACGGACATCGGAACACTCCTGCGGGCACGCTCATGGCAGCGGAGTTTAGAGCCATGAACGCGTCCTCACAGGTCGAGCGTGATCTTTCCGCCGAGAGAGCGGGATACGCAGATCATCATCGAGGTGTTGGCCGCCCGCTCGGCCTCGGTGAGCAGGTCATCGCGATGGTCGACCTCGCCGGCGAGCACCTTGGTCTCACACGTTCCGCAGAATCCACTCGTGCACGAGAACGCGGTGTCGGGGGCCGCATCGAGAACCGCCTCCAGCACGCTCTTGTTCGGCGGGACCACCACCGTGGCACCGGTGCGGGCCAGCTCCACCTCGAAGGCGCCGTTACCGAACCCTCCGGTGGGCGCCGCGGTTGCGGCGAACCGCTCGACGTGCAGTTCGACATCCGGGTAGCCGGCGCTGAGGTCGGCGACGGCAGCCAGCATGGGCGCCGGGCCGCAGCAGTAGACATGGGTCCCGGCCGGACTGTCGGCGAACACGCCGGCGATGTCGGGCAGCCCCATCTCGTCCTGCGGGATCAGCGACACGCCGTCGATGCCGGCCAGGCGGTCGGCAAAGGCCATGGCGGCCCGACTACGGCCCCCGTAGATCAGCGTGAACTCGGGACTGACCGGGGCGCTGCGTAACTCATCGATCATCGCCGCGATCGGGGTTATCCCGATACCGCCGGCGATGAAGAGGTACCGCGGCGCCGGGCTCAGCGCGAAGGCGTTCTGGGGCACCCCGACCTCGACCACGTCGCCGATACGCAGCATCTCGTGCACCTCGCGGGAGCCGCCGCGGCCGTCGGCGACCCGCAGCACCGCGATGGTGTACCGGTACGGATCGTCGCGCGGACCGCACAGGGAGTACTGCCGGACGCGTCCGGACGGCAATGTGATGGGGATGTGCGCACCGGCTGCCCATGCGGGCAGCCGGTCGCCGGTGGGGCTGGCGAGCACCACCGAAATGACGTCGGTGGCTTCCAGCCGCAGTTGAATGACATTCAGCTTCATAGAGGTAGCGGTTGCCGGTTCAGACCCGAGCGTGGCCGTTTTCGGCGGGCACCTCGACTTGCGCCGCGATCAGGTTCCGCTCCTGCTGAATCGTCTGCACCGCATGCTGGGTCGCGCGCCGGTAGTTCAGCGTGTAGATGTCGGCCGGCGCCGACACCTCGAACGCCTGCCCGGCAAGCGGAACCTCCTTGGGTTCAAGACCTTCGAGCACCGGGGTGTCCTCGTTGAAGACCTTCGTCTCGATCTCCAGGATCTCGTCGACCGTTCCGCCGCGGAAATCCTTGTCGGTGGCCACACCCCAGAAGATGATGCACTTGTCGTAGCTGACCGGCGACGGGAAATCCACCAGATACCGCTTGCCGAGCGACTCGCCGAAGTCGTACAGGATGGTCGCGATTCCCGGCGCGTAGGAGTGGTAGTGCATCCAGGCATCGCCGACATCGGAGAAGTCCGAATCGGGCACCCCCGGGTAGAAGTAGGACGCCCACACCTCACGACCGTCACGCTTGACGGCCAGCTCGTCCACCACCGGGTTGACCTCGCCCATCGACGGCGCATGCACGAACGGGAAATGCGCCATGTCCCGGAAGTTCTCGGTGGCCGCCATGAATCCGCACTCGGCGTGAATGGGCTCCGCCGCACGCCATTCCAGCTCCAGGCCGCCGATCTCAGGCGGATGTGGCAAGTCGAACACCGGGTCGCCCAGGCACGTCCAGACGTGTTCGAATCGCTCGATCACCGGATAGGACTTGATCTCTGCCTTCGGCGGAATCCGTTGTCCCTCGGCCAGAGACGGGATGTGACTGCACTGCCCACTCTGCCCGTCGAACCGCCACCCGTGGTACGGGCAGGCGATGCTGTCGCCGACGACCTTGCCGTCGGCCAGGTTGCCGCCCCGGTGGATGCAGCGCCGGTCGGTCACCCGGGCCGCACCGGTGGAATCACGGAACACCACCAGCTTGTGGTCGAGCAGGGTGGCAGACTGCGGGGTGTCGATGTCCTGGGACCGGGCCACCACGAACCACACATGCTGGTAGGCCTCGCGCAGCTTGTCCGGGGTGAGGGCTTCGCGTTTCATCGGGAATTCTCCTTAAGGTTCGGCGGGGATGTTCAGCTCGGGGCGGGTCAGAGTGCGCGGCGTCAACGCCTGTTCGCGGACATATCCGGCGATCTCGGCCATGCCCGCGACCCAGACGTCGTCCATGGCACACACTTCGGCGATGAACTCGCGCAACGCCGCCGCACGGCCCGGACGTCCGCTGAGGAACGGGTGGTTGGTCAGGATCCAGGCACCGCCGACATCACGCATCGCGTCGAGTTCGGCGCGCCACAGCTCGATGGCCTTGGCCGGAGTCTCGATCAGGCCGGTCCCGGAGAAATCGGGCACGAAGCAGTACTGCTGCCAATCGTCCAGCGCCCAGCTCACCGGGAGTTCCACCAGCGCGGACTGGTCATCGACGGCCAGCTCGTACGGGTGATCGGAATCCATCAGGGTGGAGTCGTAGAGGAAGCCGAACTCGGCGAGCAGTTTCGGTGTGTGCCAGTTCATCTCCCACATCGGGGCGCGATAGCCGACCGGTGTCACCCCGACCACGTCCTGCAGCGCCCGCAGCCCGCGGTCCAGAATCTCGCGCTCGGTCTGTTCGTCGACGCCGACCAGCGACTCGTGCAGGTAGCCGTGGTGGGCGATCTCGTGCCCGGCCGCCGCGATCGACCGGATCGGCTCGGGGTGCCGGTGCGCGGTGTAGCCGGGCACGAAGAACGTTGCCGGAACCTGCAATTCGTCGAGTATCGACAGCAGGCGGGGAACCCCGACCAGCGGACCGTAGGCCTGGTGCGACATCGCGCCCATGCGGTCGGCGAACGCCGGATCGGTTGTCAACAGCGGCGATTCGGCATCCACGTCGAAGGTGAACGCGACGGCGCAACGCTTTCCCTCCGGCCAGGACACCGGTCCGGCAGGCGTCAAGGGGATCATGATCGAGCCTTTCTTCCGAATACGGACAGGAATTCCCAGGTGACGTTGGCGGCGGCGATCGCGGTGATCTCGGCATGGTCGTAGGCCGGTGACACTTCCACCACGTCGACGCCGACCAGGTTCACGCTGTCCAGCCCGCGCACGATCTCGAGCAGTTCACGGCTGGTCATGCCGCCGGCCTCGGGCGTGCCGGTGCCCGGCGCATGCGCCGGGTCGAGCACGTCGATGTCGACCGAGACATACACCGGCGCGTCTCCCACCCGCTCGCGGATGCGCTGGATGATGCCGTCGGTTCCGAGCGCGCCGATCTGCTTGCAGGTGATCACGGAGAAGCCGAAGTTCGCGTCCTCGACCAGATCCTGCTTGTCATAGATGGATCCGCGCACCCCGACGTGCAGGCTGCGATCGAGCAACAGGCCTTCCTCGAAGGCTCGCCGGAACGGTGAGCCGTGGGTGATGTCGGCCCCGTAATAGCTGTCCCAGGTGTCCAGGTGCGCGTCGAAATGCACCAACGCCACCGGGCCGTGCACCGCGTGGACCGCGCGCAACGACGGCAGCGCCACCGAGTGATCGCCGCCGAGGATCACCGCACGCGTTCCCTCGGCCTGAAGTTCGGTCAGCTGCGCTGCGATCTGGCCAACCGCCTCGCCGATGTCGAACGGGTTGCACGCGATGTCGCCGGCGTCGGCGAACTGGCAGACCTCGAACGGTTTGATGTCGAGTTCGGGGTTGTAGCCACGGATGAGGCGGGATCCTTGACGAATCGCGTTGGGGCCGAACCGGGCTCCGGGCCGGTAGGTCACAGCGCTGTCGAACGGCACGCCCACCACCACGACGTCGGCCCGTGCCACATCTGACAGGCGGGGCAGCCGGGCGAAGGTCGTCCACCCCGCGTAGCGCGGCTGCACTTGGGGGTCCGCCGGGCCCACGATCGCGTCGCGGGCGTTGTCCCCGGGTATTGCTTGGTTCATTGATTGCCTTTCTTAAACACGATTTCGGGACAACCCGCCATCGACATTGACGATCTGTCCCACGGCCGCGCCGAGTTGACGCTGGCTCAACAGTCCGATGACCGCGGCTGCCTGCTCGACGGTGCCGGTCCGCCCGCCCGGCGGCTGCCCGCCGGCGCCGTCACAGACCGACCATTCCGAATCCAGGGCACCGAGGGCGACGGCGTTCACTCCGACCCCGAAGCCACCGAAGTCACGGGTCAGTGATTTGGTGAGCGCGACGATCCCTCCGGCCGCCGTGGCGACCGCGGCCAGGCCGTCTCCGCCGACATGCCAGCGCGAGTTGGTCAGCACGATGCGTCCGCCGGTCCCGCTGTGCCGCATGTGATCCGCGGCGGCCTGCGCGTACAGGAAGCTGCCGGTCAGGGTGGCGTCGACATGCGCCCAGAATTCGACCATCGACTGGTCGGCGAGCGGCGCCACCACGGGCAGGCCGTGCGCCACAACCAGCACATCGATTCCACCCATGTGTGCGGCGGCCTTGGCCACCGCGTCACTCACCTCGGATCGGTCCACCGGATCGGCCTTGACCGTGATTTCCCCAGGCGCGGCAACACCGTCTGCGCTGACCGTTCCCACCGTCAGTGCACCTCGTCCGGCGAAATGATCCCGCACCGCGGCGCCGAGCCTGGTGTCGGCGCCTGTGATCAGTACCCGATCGATCTCGGTCATCGTCATATCACCGTTCCGCTGTTGACCGACAACACTTCTCCGCACAGGAACAGGTCCTCCTCCAGCAGGCCGCGGACCAGTTCGGCGACCTCGGTGGGCAGCGCGATGCGCCGGGCCGGCAGGGTCGAGACGAATTCCTCGGCGCGTTCCCATGATTCGGCTTCCAGCAGCGGGGTGTCGCACGGCCCGGGTGCCACGGCGTTGACCCGGACCCCGTCGGCGGCGACCTCCACGGCGATGCTGCGCAGCAGGCTCAGCGCCGCGCCTTTGGCCGCGGCGTAGTGGGCGTCATTGCTGCCCCCGCCGATGGCGCGTTCCGAGGCGATGCCGACGATGCGCCCGCTGCCCCGTCGCCGCATGTCCGGCAGGACGGCCCGGCACACGTGGGCCAGACCACCTACGTGCACCCGCAGCATCCGCTCCCAGGCGGGCTGCTCGATGTCCAGGGCCGGGGTCTCCGCGTAGTGCCCTGCACATATGACCGCGGCATCGATCCGGCCGAATGCGTTGTGCACCTGGGCGACCGCCTCGGTGACGGCGTCCTCGTCGGCGACGTCGGCGACGAGCCACAGGTCGGTGTCGTGCGCGGGTTCCCGCGAGATGGACGCAACGGTCCAGCCCCGATCGCGCAGCAGCGCCGCGATCGCCGCCCCGATGCCGCTGCCGGCACCGGTCACCACGGCCACGGGTTTGTCGGCGTTCACACCGGCTCCTTGGTCAGTTCGGTTGCGACTGCCGCGGGCTCACCGGTCTTGGGCTGCCCCACCTTTCGGGTCTTCACGATGACGCTGCCCAGTGCCAGGATCACGCCCATCGCCACGAAGAACGCCCAGTTGATGTACCAGGAGTCGGACACGGTGCGCGGCCAAACAATGTTGAGGAAGGCGAATCCCGCCCACAGCGTCGCCAGCAGTGCCACCGGCGTGCTGAGCTTGCCCAGGTGCCACGGCCCCGGTACCCATTTGCCCCGCAACCGCGCCACCAACCCCGTCACCAGCGGGAACAGAAATGCCAAGTAGTAACCACCGGCGGTGAAGGTCACCAGCACGGAGTAGACATCGGTGGCAGAGATGAGGTAGACGACGGCGCCGATCACCGTGGTGACCAGGATCGCACTGACCGGTTGGGCCTCTGCCTTGGACAACTTGGACAGCACTCGTGAGCCCGGCAGCACCCGGTCCCGCGCGAAGGCCCAGATGACCCGGGAAGCCGAGGCCTGCAGGGCCAGAAAGCTCGCCAGAAATCCGATCACGAAAGCCAGCAGAATCGGCTTGACCCAGGATTCGCCCAGCGCAGCACCAAGTACATACGTCACCGGATCGGAGACCTCACCGGAGCTGATCTTGCTGAAATCCGGCACCGCCAGCGTGACGGCCAATGACGCATAGGCGATGACGATGGCGATGAAGGACACCGAGAACAGCATCGCCTTGGGCACGTTGCGCTGCGGTTCCTTGACCTCTTCGGCGATCGCACCGGCGCTTTCGAAGCCCAGGATGGACCAGCTGGTGAACCCCAGCGCAGCCAGGAAGGGCCCCGAGATATAGGCCCATGACCAACCACTGCCGAGGTCGATCCCCTGCAGGATCACGTCGAGACCGTGGTGGCGATGAAACAGAAGCAGGTAGGTGCCCAGCCCTATCGAGGCCACGATCTCGGCGACGATGCTGCCCAACATGAGTGTCTTCAAGAAGATGCGGCCCGCGATGTTGGCGCCGGTGCCGGCGAGCAGGATCAGCAGCGCGATGAAGCTCTGCTGTACCGCACTCGGGCTTCCGATCCCGATCAGCTCCGCCAGAAATCCGGCGCCGCCGTAGGCCACGGTGGCCATGATGATGACCAGTGCCCACATGTAGACCCAGCCGGCGAACCACCCGGCGATCTCGCCCGCCAGGCGCTTGGTCCACTGGTAGATCGAACCTTCGAACGGCCACCGTGACACCAGTTCGGCGAAGGCCAGCGCCACGATGAACTGGCCCGCGCCGACGATGACGAACGTCCACCAGAAACCGGGGCCGGCGGTCGACAGCGACAGACCGTAGATCCCGTACATGGCAACGATGGGAGAGATGAACGCGAACGCAAACGCGAACGCCGACCACAGCGAGAACTCGCGCTTCAATTCTACTGGCGCAGAATCTATTTGGCTGCCAGACGCCATATGTACCACCTTTCGCCGCCACCAAGACACCGAAGTATGGACATGGGCTCCGGCGTGCGGCATCCCAATACGGCAATCCCGGGTTGGCCCTACAGTCGCGCGGTCGCGGACTGTAGAGACGTACAGCGGCCGCACGGGCGCCGAAACATCCCGGTCTTGCGGCCGTCACGTGGGTGCGCCGCCCTCGAGGTGAACCTGCCGAACTACGCAAGCTCGATCGTGACCACAGGCGAAGTGGTGAGCGCGCTCTCGGTGTTGCACTGAGGCCGGACGGACCGGCTGCGGTAGCTTCCACGCAGGCGCGTCTGGAAATCCAGCCGGCAGGTCCGTCGGCACCTCAGGAGGGATCCCGGTGAATGACGTCAAACCGTTCTCGCCCTCGATCGATTGGAGTTCCGAGCTACTGCACTCCCTGTGGTGGCTGGCGCAGGCCTGGACCATCACGGCGGTGTGCACCCTGGCGGTGCTGATCCTGCTCGCCCGCTACAGCACGTGGGGCCGACAGTTCTGGACCGTCACCAGCGCCTATTTCACCGGGCGCCACAGCCTCAAGCCGTGGCTGACATTGGCCGCGATGCTGCTGTCGGTGATCATCGGTGTGCGACTGGCGGTGTTGTTCAGCTACCAGAGCAATGATCTGTACTCCGCGGCTCAGGTGGCGGTGCAGGGCTGGGCCACCGGCAACGACGAGGTGAGAGTCTCTGGCATCAGGGGCTTTTGGATCGCACTGCTCACCTTTTCGGTGCTGGCCGCAATTCTGGTCACCCGGGTGCTGGTCGACCTGTTCATGACGCAGCGTTTCATGCTGGCCTGGCGGACCTGGCTGACCGACCGGCTCACCGGCGACTGGCTCGACGGCCGTGCCTACTACCGGTCCCGGTTCATCGACCAGACCATCGACAACCCCGATCAGCGCATCCAGTCCGACATCGACGTATTCACCGCCCTGTCCGGCCCGCAGCCCAACACCCCGCACCAGACCAGCAACGGCACGCTGCCCTTCGGTGCCATCTCCTCGATCGTCTCGGTCGTGTCGTTCACCTCGATCCTGTGGAACCTCTCGGGTGACCTCAGCATCTTCGGACTCCAGATACCGCGCGCGATGTTCTGGTCGGTGTTCGTCTACGTCGCATTCGCCACCGTGATCGCCTTCGCGCTCGGCCGGCCGCTGATCCGGCTGTCGTTCAACAACGAAAAGTTCAACGCCGCATTCCGTTACGCGTTGGTGCGCCTGCGCGACGCGGCCGAGTCGGTCGCGCTGTACCGCGGCGAGAAGGTCGAGCGGTCACAGCTGCGGGAACGGTTCTCCGCTGTCGTCACCAACTACAAACACTTCGTCAACCGCACCATGGTGTTCACCGGGTGGAACCTGTCGATGAGCCACATCATCATCCCGCTGCCGTGGGCCCTGCAGGCCCCGCGGTTGTTCACCGGCCAGATCCAGCTCGGAACGGTCAATCAGTCGGTGGCCGCCTTCGGTGCGATCCAGGATGCGTTGTCGTTCTTCCGCAATTCCTATGACACGTTCGCCGGCTACCGCGCCTCGATCATCCGCCTGCACGGACTGGTCACCGCCGATGAGCAGAGCCGCGCACTGCCCAAGTTGGATGTCGCAGAACTCGCCGCGGATACCGACAGCCTGGTCGAACTCGGCGACGTCGAGGTACGCAACCCGGCGGGCGAGCAGTTGATCGACGATCTCAGCCTGTCCCTGGCCGCCGGCGAGGCGATGATCATCACGGGCAAGTCGGGCACCGGCAAGACCACGCTTTTGCGCAGCATCGCCCAGCTGTGGCCGTACGCCTCGGGCACGGTGCGGTGCCCGCAGGGGGCCAACGAGACGCTGTATCTGTCGCAGGTGCCCTACGTTCCGTTGGGCGATCTGCGGACCGTGGTGTCCTACCCCCACCAGCCCGGCGACCTGCCCGACAAGGCACTGCAGGATGCCCTGCTCGCGGTCGCCCTACCGCGCTATGTCGGTCGGCTCGACGAGGACGGTGACTGGGCCAAGGTGCTCTCCCCCGGCGAACAGCAGCGCGTGGCATTCGCCCGGGTGCTGCTGACCAAACCCAAGGTGGTGTTCCTCGACGAGGCCACCTCGGCGCTCGACGAGCCGCTGGAATTCATGATCTACAGCCTGATCCGCCGCGAATTGCCCGACACGGTGTTGGTCAGCGTCACCCACCGCTCCACCGTTCATCGCCACCACAACACGCACCTGGAACTGCTCGGCGAGGGACAGTGGCGACTGGGCCGCGTCGACGACATCGAACCGGTCGGCGTGTAACGCCTGCTGGAGATATCTGGCCGCCCGTCGCCGTCCCCGGTCTGGTAAGACGGGGGGAACGACACCACGTAGTAAGGTAAGCCTTCGCACTAGGCCGACCTCTGCATTGTGCTCACCCACCGACCACCAAGGGTTCCTGATGGCCGATTCCAGAGCTCCCCACACGGGGATTGCTCGATGGATCCGTCGATTCGCCGTTCCGGTGATTGTCGGCTGGATCGCACTCCTCGCGTTTCTGAGCGTCAGCGTCCCCCCGCTCGAGGTGGTGGGTCAGATGCGCTCGGTGTCGATGAGCCCAGACGAGGCACCGTCGGTGATCGCGATGAAGCGCGTCGGCAAGGTGTTCGACGAGTTCCACTCCGATAGCTCCGCGATGATCGTGCTGGAGGCCGAGGACAAGCTCGGCGACGACGCGCACCGGTTCTACAACGACATGGTCGACCGGCTGGAAGCCGACAAGAAGCACGTCGAACACGTCCAGGATTTCTGGGGCGACCCGCTCACCGAGGCCGGCGCCCAGAGCAATGACGGCAAGGCCGCCTATGTGCAGGTCTACATGGCCGGCAACATGGGCGAGGCGCTGGCCAACGAATCGGTGGAGGCGGTCCAGCAGCTGATCGCCAACCTGTCTCCGCCGCCCGGGCTCAAGGTGTACGTCACCGGACCCACCGCCCTGGCCGCCGATCAGCAGATCTCCGGCGACCGCAGCGTCAAGATCATCGAAGGCGTCACCTTCGTGGTCATCATCACGATGCTGCTGCTGGTGTACCGGTCGATCATCACGGTGATCCTGGTGCTGGCGATGGTGGTGATCGAACTCTCCGCCGCCCGCGGCTTCGTCGCGTTCCTGGGCTACCACAACCTGATCGGCCTCTCAACCTTCGCGACGCAGCTTCTGATCACGCTCGCGATCGCCGCGGCCACCGACTACGCGATCTTCCTGATCGGCCGATATCAGGAAGCCCGCAGTGTCGGTGAGGACCGAGAACAGGCGTATTACACGATGTTTCACGGCACCGCCCACGTGGTGCTCGGTTCCGGCATGACGATCGCCGGCGCAACGCTGTGTCTGCATTTCACCCGGCTGCCGTACTTCCAGACCCTCGGCATTCCGATGGCCGTCGGCATGACGGTGACGGTTGTGGCGGCACTCACGCTGGGCCCGGCGATCATCACGGTGGCCAGCCGGTTCGGCAAGGTGCTCGAGCCCAAACGCGCCATGCGCATCCGCTTCTGGCGGCGACTGGGCGCATTCGTGGTCCGCTGGCCGGGCCCGGTACTGCTGGGCACCATCCTGCTGTCGCTGGTCGGCCTGCTCACGCTGCCGGGCTACCGGACCAACTACAACGACCGCAACTATCTGCCCACCGATCTACCCGCCCAGGAGGGCTACGCCGCGGCCGACCGGCACTTCTCGGCGGCAAAGATGAATCCCGAGTTGGTGCTCATCGAAACCGACCACGACATACGCAATTCGGCGGATTTCCTGGTGATCGACAGGATCGCCAAACGCATCTTCGAGGTCTCCGGCGTAGGCAGCGTGCAGGCCATCACCCGCCCGCAGGGTGAGCCGCTGGAATTCAGCACCATTCCGGCCCAGATGAGCATGGGCGGGGTCATGCAGACCATGAACCGCAAGTACCTCACCGACCGTGCCGACGACATGCTGCTGCAGGCCGACGAGATGCAGAAGACCATCAACACGATGGATCAGATGATCGTGCTGATGCAGGAGATGAGCGGCATCACCCACAGCATGGTGGGCAAGATGGACACGATGGTGGTCGATGTCGCCGAATTGCGGGACCACATCTCCGATTTCGACGATTTCCTGCGGCCGCTGCGCAATTACCTGTACTGGGAACCGCACTGCTACAACATCCCGGTCTGCTCGTCGATGCGCTCGGTGTTCGACGGCCTGGACGGTGTCGACACCATGACCGAGAGCATCCAGCAACTGATGCCCGACATGCACCGGCTCGACGAACTCATGCCGCAGATGGCGACGATGATGCAGCCGCAGATCGAGATCATGCGGAACATGAAGACCATGATGCTGACCATGTATCAGACCCAGAAGGGTCTGCAGGATCAGATGGCGGAGATGCAGGAGAACCAGACCGCCATGGGTACGGCATTCAACGACTCCAAGAACGACGACACCTTCTATCTGCCGCCGGAGATCTTCAACAACGCCGACTTCAAGCGGGGCATGAAGAGCTTCATCTCCCCCGACGGAAAAGCGGTGCGCTTCATCATCTCCCACGCGGGTGATCCGCTGACGCCCGAAGGCATCGGGCTCATCGACGGGATCAAGCTGGCCGCCAAGGAAGCCATGAAGAACACCCCGTGGGAGGGGTCCAAGATCTACATGGGCGGCACTGCCTCGGCCTTCAAGGACATGCAGGAAGGCAACAACTACGACCTGATCATCGCCGGGATCTCGGCGATGTGCCTGATCTTCATCATCATGCTGATCATCACGCGCAGCCTGGTGGCGGCAGCGGTGATCGTGGGCACGGTGCTGGTCTCCCTGGGAACATCGTTCGGCTTGTCAATCCTGGTGTGGCAACACCTGATCGGGATCGAACTGCACTTCATGGTGATGGCGATGGCGGTGATCGTGCTGTTGGCCGTCGGCGCGGACTACAACCTGCTGTTGGTGGCGCGCCTCAAAGAGGAACTGCCCGCCGGTATCAACACCGGCATCATCCGGGCCATGGGAGGCAGCGGGTCGGTGGTGACCGCGGCCGGCCTGGTGTTCGCCTTCACCATGATGTCGATGGTGGTCAGCGAGATGATCGTGGTGGCCCAGGTCGGTTCGACGATCGGACTGGGCCTGCTGTTCGACACTCTGGTGATCCGGTCGTTCATGACGCCGTCGATCGCGGCGTTGATGGGCCGCTGGTTCTGGTGGCCGCAGCTGGTGCGCCAGCGCCCGGCCCGCGGTGTGGTGGCGCGGGCGATGGAACGCTCGAACGGCTAGGTTCCCGATCAGCGTCCTCGGCGTCCGCTGACCTCGGCGGCAATCCGGTCAGCGGCAGCGGACGGTCAGGTTTTGGCAGACCATTCCGACGTCGCCCGACACGCTGACCTGCCCGCGGTTGCCATTCGGATTCACCGACAGAGCCGGTGTCGAGGTGATCAATTGATCGATGATCGCGGGCACCACGGGTTGCGACGGATCAGGTTGCGCGTGGGCCACGCCGGCGCCTGCGATCGCAGCGAGGACGCCCAGCCCACACGCCAGCCCTGTGAGAGCCTTCGTATACCGTGCCATCACCGCTCCGTTGTCGCCTACATCCGATTGACCGATTGCCTCCATGGTAAGCCGCGACGGACAACGTGTGAACGAGCCGCATGCTCTTGCTCGTCCGTATCGCGTATCGGTTACAGAGACACAACAGTCTGATTCCGCTGGTGAGCGGCGTGTCTCACCTCGCTGTACGGCGGGTTTACCGTATGGCCTGTGAAGCCGTCGGCCGTGCTCCTCCATCGCGTTGCGGCTGTCGCAGTTTGCCTCGTCATCGCTTCAGCCAACGCACCTTCGGCAAGTGCCGATCCCGGCCCTGAATCCGCACCGCCCAATCCCGCTCCACCTACCGACGGGCGGGTGGCATCAGGCGATACCGCCGTGGTCAACACACCGGACGGCTGGACGCTGACGTTGGGCGCCAAGGACGAGTCTCAGGTCCCCGTACCGGCGTTGACCACGGCTGTCTCGTCGCGGGAATACCTCGCCAGCGGCACCTTCAGCGCTTCCCTGATCGGGCCGGAAGACCCACGGGGCGTGCTCGAGGTCGGTTACGAGATCGGCTGCGGAATCGACATGAGTACTTCCAACGGCGTCACGTTGGCAGGCAGCGCGGGTGTCACTCCGTCGGTCGGCGTATCGGGACCACTCGGCGCAATCCCGACGGCTATCCTGCCGTTGGTTTCCACACCGGTCAACGGGGTGATCACCGTGGGCCTCAAACCCGGCTTCGTCATTGTCGTTCCGGTCGACAAGAAGGAGTTCAAGAGCGCCAACCCGTGGGTCATGATCAGCAACTTCCACGTCAAGATCGACGGATGCGTCGGCCAGTCATTCATCCGCTCCTATGCGACATTGACGCGTCAGACCGATCAGTCCGACGTCGTGCTGTCGTACGTGGGCGTGAGAACCACCGTCTGACCGGCCGGTCTCCCTCCAACGATCGAACACCTAGCCTCGCCGACCGGATGACCCGGCGACGGAGGCGGCTATCAAGAGTTCGGCGGCGGCGTCGACACGTGACCGGTCCCCGGTGACCAGACCGTCCTGGCACAGTCCGCGTAGGCCAGAGACCACCAATGTGGCACGCGCACAGGCGTTGTCGGTCGGATACCCGATCACGGACAGCGCTTGCGCGATCGGGGCGATCATCACCTCCACCGCATTTCGGGCGGCCTCGCCATAAGTCTTGGGGTCCGTGACCGCCAGGCTGAGGACCTGTAGCAGCAGGCGCACGTTGCGACGTTCACCGCCCCGGGTCAGTTCCCGCCACAAGGTCCGTGCCGCCTCCACGAATTCGTCTGCAGTGGTGACACGGGAGAACATCTCCCCCAGCTGTGGACGGCTCGCGTCCAGGGCCTGGGCCAGCAGTTCGGCCCGGTCACCGAAGTAGTACAGCAGCATGCGCTTGCTCGTACCCAGGGCCTCGGCCATCGGCGCCAGCGACATCTCGCCGATGCCGTGCTGTTCGAGATAGCCCACGACACCGTTCAGCAACTCTTCACGCTTGACGGGATCGGGAGTCCTGGCCACCCCTTGACTGTACCGATCGGTACATTTATAGTCAATAGCGTACCGATTGGTACATTTATTGCGGATTGAGGAGGAACTCATGACCGGGCTTCGAGTTGCCGTCGTGGGTGCCGGCATCGGCGGGTTGACCGCCGCGATTGCCCTGCGTGCCAACGGAATCGACGCGACCGTGTACGAACAGGCACACGAGCTCAAGGCACTCGGCGCGGGGGTCTCGATCGCGACGAACGGATCGCGCATCCTGAGCAAGCTTGGCGTAGGAGATGCGGTGGCCGCGATCGCCGGGCCGGTGACGCACTACCAGTTCCGTACCTGGCGGGCCGAGCCGATCGCCGGTGAACCGTCGACCCTCGGCTTCGGGGACCCGGCCCGGACCTGGTGTCTGCACCGCGGCGAGTTCCAGAAGGTGCTGGCCGACGCGCTACCCGCCGACGCCCTGCAACTGGGCCGCTCGTGCGTCGGGGCCACCGAACACGGCGACGGGATCCGTGTCGAATTCTCCGACGGCACAACGGTCGACGCGGACCTGCTGGTCGGCGCCGACGGAATCCACTCTCGCCTCCAGGGCAACGTGACGCGCGCAGCCGCCCCCGTGAGCGAGGGAATCATGGCCTACCGCGGGCTGATTCCCGCCGACCGGCTGCACGGCGTCGTCGACATGAATGCCAGCTCGATGTGGCTGGGGCCCCGCCAGAGCTTCCTGGCCTACCCGGTGTCGGCCGGCGACCTCCTCAACATCGTGGCGTTCGTCCCCACCAATCTCACCGTCACCGAATCCTGGACCGCACCTGGCGATGTCGCCGAACTCGCCGCCGCGTACCGGGGGTGGGACCCGAAGGTGTCGGCGATCATCGAGGCGATGGATTCCACGTTCCGCTGGGGCATCTACGACCGCGAACCGTTGGACCGGTGGTCCTCCGACCGGATCACCCTCCTGGGCGACAGCGCCCACGCAGTCACGCCGCACCTCGGGCAGGGCGCCAACCAGGCCATCGAAGATGCGATGACGTTGGCCGTCGTCTTGCGTGACGCGCAGCCCGACGAACTCGGCGCGCGACTGCGGCACTACGAAGACCTACGCATGGACCGCACCCGCCACGTCCGCCGGCAGGCGCGCGCCGCCGGGCGCATCTACCGCTCGACCGAACTCACCCCGCACGCGCAGGCAGAGCAACTACACGCGATCCTCGACAGCGTCGCCATCAACACCTACGACGCCGAGCGAGTTGCCCAGGACGCAGTCCCCGCCGCCTGACTACCTGCTTTTCGGCATCTCGTCGTCAAGCGGCCTGACCCTGTGGTCCAATCAGCCCGGATTCACTGCCCAGCAACCCGCAGAGGTCACTGATATGACCACACTGCCAAGCCCACACCGGCCATCGCGCTGTGCCCGACGTCGACCGAAGTTGGGATCGGTCACCGCCGCACCACCTTTTGCTTCACGCATGAGCAGGACCGGACGCCGCGACGGGCTACAGGCGGTCGCGTTGATCTCGTCGGCGTTCGCGGCAGCCGCCCTCGCCGCGTGTACCACCAGCACCACAGGGACGGGGCCGACGACACCCACCCTGGGCACCGCCGTCGTCACCGCACCGGCGCCCACGGCACAGGCCCGCGCCTGCGAGGTCAACCCGGAATCTGCGCCGATCCCCAGCGCCGAGACCCTTGAACCGGTTCCGCCGATCGGCCGGATCTCGGTGGCGCTGAAGGGCTTGCCCACCGCCACGATCGTCCCTGGCGCGGCACCCACCGAGGTCGAGGTCGATTTGTGCAACAACTCTGCCGTCGACTACCCCGAGGTGGGTGTGGTGGTGGTCCTGGAACGGTGCAGTTGCGCCACCTCACCCAGCGGGATACCCGCAGGCACCATCGAGCGCTTCGACCCGGCCACCGACACATGGATCGCGTTAGAGCATCCGGGGATCACGACGGGCATGGACTATCTCGCGCTGTTCACCAACGTGCGCGCGCTGCCCAAGGGTGCGGACCTGACCCTGAAATATCGGGTCGCCCTGGACAAATCGATGACCGCAGGCAAGGGCGGCGTTCAGGCTGTGGCGGTAACCCCGAAGCCGCTCGTCCAACTCGGCCGGGCCGACCTGCCGTTCACGGTCGTCACGGGCTCCCCTTCTGCGGCGCCCGCACCGACTCCGCCGTCGAGGCAATCGGTGCTGCCGTTCACCGGCCTGACCTATCCCGGCAGCCTGGCCGCCGACAGCGCGGGCGATGTGTACGTGTCCGATACGCGCGGGCACCGGGTGGTGAAGCTGGCCGTCGGATCGCAGGATCAAACCGTCCTGGGGTTCAACGGCATTCAGAGCCCAGGGGGTATCGCGGTCGACAGCGACGGCAACGTCTACGTCGCCGATTTCCAGAACCACCGGGTGGTGCGTCTCGACGCCACGACCGACGAGCAGACCGTGGTGCCGTTCAAGGGCCTCGACAATCCCCGGTATTTGGCGGTCGACAAGGCAGGCACCGTCTACGTCACCGATTCTGGCCGGGGTGTCCTCAAATTGACTGCAGCGAACGAACAGTCGAAGCTGCCGTTCACCGACCTCACCTGGCCCGGCGCCGTCGCGGTCGACGGTGCGGGCGACGTCTTCGTCGCCGATCCCAGTGCGGACCGGGTAGTGAAATTGGCGGCCGGGACCGACGAGCAGAGCACGCTGTCGGTCGGCGGCCTCGACGATGCCCTCGCGGTCGATGCAACCGGTGACGTGTACCTCACCGACGCAGTCAACAAGCGGATCCTGAAAGTCGCGGCCGGTACCACCGAGCCGACCGAGGTACCTGCGGCCGGACTCAACTCCCCCACTGACGTCGCCGTGGACGGTGCCGGCAATGTGTACGTCATCGACAACAGCGGATTCGGCCAGATCGTGAAACTGGCAGCCGGCTGATGTACCGCCGCCGGCGGCGGCTTGACCATGGACCGGGACGGTCTGGCGGCGCCGTCCTGAGTCACCGGGTGAGCAGCGCCGCTTCCTGCGGGGTGACCAAGCGCTCCTGCCTGGCGGGATAACGCCGGCTCTTGATGGGGCACCGGATCAGCGAGAGGGCGATCCGCGCGGTGCGGGTGTCAACTGTTCGACTGATGTCCACGGCGGTTCGCTCCGTTCCGCTGATTGATCGTTCTTGGCTGTGTCGGATACACGGTTCGTGGGGGCATTGGGTTCACGGCTCCCCGGGAAGCATTGGTACCCCGGGGATCATCGGATAGGCACCGGTCGGTTGTTCGACGAGGCCGGTCGGTGGTTGGACGGCGGCCGGCCCGCCGAGACCGGGCTGAGCACTCTTGCCTCCGGTCAGGATCGACAGCAGCGATGCGTAGTCGTCGATGGCATTGACCAACGCACCGGGATCGAACGGCACCGCGGGTGCCTGGTCGTCGGTGGGCAGCGGCGTCCGAGGCGTGGCCGCCGCCAATCCGTTGCTCACCGTCAGGACCGCCAGCGCACCGACAGCGCTCAACGCCGCATACCCGAGTAGCCGGCCCAATGTGGTTGACGCAGACATGATGGCCTCCCCGATCTGACGTGAGTGCATTTGTTGCACTTGAGTCACTTGGGAAACACTGGTCTGCAACGGTCACATTTGGGCCACGACACCGTCACAAATCGCACCCTATGGCGTGGCTTGGTCTTTGCCAGGCAGCAGCTGTGAGAGTCTGCCGCGCTCGCGGCAGGTCAGTTCTCCTTCAGCCCCAGCGCCCGGGTCATCGTGAAGAACAGGTCCGTCTGATCGCTCAAGCCGACGATGTTCGCCGCGCCGGGGCCGTAGGCAGCAATGCGCAGCTGGGATCCGGTGTGGCCCTGGTCCATCGCGTCGAGGTTGTCCGACGTGCCGTAGGAGACGGTCAGGTCCTGACCGTCCTTGCTGCGCAGCACCCGTGTCAGGCCCGGGTAGATGGCGTCGCGGGTGACCTCGAAGGGCAGCTTGGCCTCGGCGGCCGCGTCACGGACGTCCTCCACGCTCATGGACTCCACGATCTGGCTGCTGTGGGCATGGTCGGCGGTGACGATGACCAGGGTGTCCTTGTTCTCCCTGGCGAAGTCGAGGGCCACCTTGGCGGCCTCGTCGAGGTCGACGGTCTCGCCGATCTGCCCGCACGGGTTGGCGGCATGGTCCTGCTTGTCGATCGAGGCACCCTCGACCTGCAGGAAGAATCCGTCCCCGTCGCCCTTGAGCAGATCGATGGACTTCTTGGTCATGGCCGCCAGCGTGGGCACCGATGCACCGCGGTCCGCGTTGTCCTTGCACTCGACGGCCGGCTCCAGATAGCCGCCCTTCCCGGCAACCGGTCCGCTCCAGCGGGTCGGCATGTTGCCCTCGGCGAACAGGCCGAGCAGCGGGGCATCCTGGTCCGCCTTGTCCGCCTTGTCGAGTTCGTCGGCGGTGCGCACGATGGCGAAGCCGCGCTCCTTGGCCTGAACTTCCAACGTCTTGCCTTGGTAATCACCGGCTTTGGCGACCTGGGCGAAGGTTTCGGCGCCGCCGCCCATCACCACGTCGGCACGCGTTGCCAGCAGCTGCTCGGTGATCGAGCCGTTGCCACCCTTCTCCAGCGCGTTGGTCGGACACTTCTCGGTGGTCTCGTCGGGCCCGTAGCACTTCCGCCCGGTGACGTGGGCGAGCTGGACCGCGGGGGTGGCGTCCTGGATCTCGGAGGTGGTGATGTCGCCGGTGGCCTTGCCGGACTCCTTCGCCAGCTGGAGCAGGGTCTTCTGCTCCTTGCCGTGGATGTCCACCGCGATCGCGCCGTTATAGGTCTTGGTGCCGGTGGCCCAGGCCGATCCGCTGGCGGCCGAGTCGGTCACGTAGGTCGGCTTGCCGTTCTTGTCCAGGGAGTAGTGGGTGTACTGCCCGGTCAACGGGAACGCGTCCAGCCCTGGGAAGGCACCGCCGGCGCCGTGGGCGTAGTTGCGGGCCACGGTGATCTCCGAGTCGCCCATACCGTCACCGATCAGCAGGATGACGTTCTTGGCGCCGGTGCTCTTGATGGAGTCGGCGATGAGTGCGGCGCGATCGTCGCCGGCCCGGGTGGCGCCGCCGTGCTCGGAGAGGGTGCCTTTCGCGGCGGGGTCCAGCACCGGAAGGGATGCGTCGTCGTTCTTGCTTCCGCTGCAGGCCGCAGCCAGAGCTGCCGTACACACCAACGCCGTCACCACGTACCGCCTGCGAGTCATCCATGTCTCCGTATCGTCATCGCCATCGTCTCCGTCGAGCCCACACATGGTTGAAGCCCCATATGAACCAGCGTTTGCCCGACAGCCGACACCCGGGTAACGGCAATCAAACAGATAGTCGGGCTATCGGGGCCGACGGTTGCGGCAACAGGCACGACACGTATTTGCGATCGGAACTACGTGGGCATTTGTCGCACCAATATCGTCCAACCGCCTTTGCCCGCGTTGGTACCGTGCGGCAAGACGAACGGGGATGCCGATGACGAAGCACACCACAACCTGCCTGATCGGGGCAATGGCGATCGGCCTGGCCGCCACCGCGTGCAGCCCGGTGACCGAGAAGGCCGAGGCCACGACCACGACAGCGCCCCCGGCCGCCACTGTCACCACCACCGCGGCTGCAAGCGGGGAATCACTGACGTCGCTGTTGCCGACCCCGGCCGACGTCCAGCAGACCAAAGGGCCCGACAACATCGCCGACGGCGGAATTCACCTGCATTACCAGGTCAACGGCACGCCCGATGCCGTGATGACCGGGTACAAGAACGCGCTGCAGGGCAAGGGCTGGGCCCTCACCACGATCATCTCCTCCAGCGGCGGCGGGGGCGGTGGGGCGACCTACACCGGCACGCACGGCGACGCCTACGGCGTGTTCGACGGCGGTGGATATGCCAACACCACCTACATCGACGTGTGCACCTGGCCCGCCAAGCCGGCGAATCCCAACTGCAGTCGCGGCGATCGTTAGCGACGCCCTTCGGCGCCAGTTGCGCACCGAGGCGCCGAAGAACCGACCGCCGCGGATGTCATGTGTCGGCAGCCCATTAGGGTCGACATTCCGGCGTTTCGAAATCACAACGTAGCCAACGTGTTGCGTGCGATCTACCCATAGCTGGCTGTTGATCGCCTTACGCTAGAGGGCATGTCCGGCCCGCCCGCGGGTTCGCGGTCCACGGTTGCCAAGCTGGCCATGCACTGTGTGCTGGCCGGATTGCTTGCGGCGGTGTTGATGTTCCCCGTCGTCGGCGGTATCGGGATCATGACGGCGCGGCTGTCCGACACGGTGGCACAGGATTCCGCGGAAGTTCTCAAAGGGGACGCGCCGATCGTCACCACGATGGTCGACGCCTCGGGCCAGCCGATCGCGTGGCTCTACGAACAGCGTCGGTGGGCGGTGCCCATCGATCGGATCGCCGACACCATGAAGCTGGCGATCGTGTCGGTGGAAGACAAGCGCTTCGCCGAGCACAGCGGGGTGGACGTCCAGGGAACACTGAACGGGCTCTTCGGGTACATGCGGGGAATCGACGATGTGCGCGGCGGGTCGACGATCGAGCAGCAGTACGTCAAGAACTACAACCTGCTGGTCAAGGCGAGAACCGATGCCGAGCGGCGGGCGGCAGTCGAGGTCAGCCCCGCCCGCAAGCTCCGGGAGATCCGGATAGCGCTGGCGATGGACAAGACCCTCCCGAAGGGGGAGATCTTGGCCCGGTATCTGAACCTCGTGTCGTTCGGCAACGGCGCCTTCGGGGTTCAGGACGCGGCGCGCACCTACTTCGGTGTCGATGCCGCGGACCTCACGTGGCCGCAGGCCGCCCTGTTGGCCGGTGTGGTGCGGTCCACCAGCGCGCTGAACCCCTACACCAACCCGGACGGCGCCCTCGCCCGGCGCAACCTCGTGCTCGACACCCTGATCGACTATCTGCCGGACCGGGCCGAGGAGCTGCGCGCCGCGAAGGCGACGCCGCTGGGTGTGCTCCCCCAGGCCGACCCGCTTCCGCAGGGCTGCATCGCCGCGGGCGACCGCGCCTTCTTCTGCGAGTACGTCCTGAATTACCTGGCGCGCGCCGGCCTGACCATGCAGGACGTCGCGCGCAACGGGTATCTGATCCGCACCACGCTGAATCCCAAGGTTCAGGACAGTGTCAATGCGGCCATCCTGAAATATGCAGACCCCAACGCCCCCGGGGTCGCGAGCGTGATGAGCGTGATCACGCCGGGCAAGGACACCCACCGGGTGATCGCGATGGGCGACAGCCGCACGTACGGACTCAACCTCGATGCCAACCAGACCGTGCAGCCGCAACCCTTTTCGCTGGCCGGTGACGGCGCCGGGTCGATATTCAAGATCTTCACCACGGCCGCGGCTCTCGATATGGGAATGGGCATCAACGCTCAACTCGATGTCCCCGGAACATTCATGGGCAAGGGCCTGGGAAGCAGCGACACCCCCGGTTGCCCCAAGGAAACCTGGTGTGTGCGCAACGCGCACGGTTTCAAGAGCCCACTGAGTGTCACCGACGCCCTCGCGCAATCGCCCAATACCGCGTTCGCCAAACTCATCTCACAGATCGGGGTGCCGCGTGCGGTGGACATGGCGGTCCGATTGGGATTGCGGTCCTATGCCGAACCGGGCAGTGCCCGCGATTACAACCCCGACTCCAACGAGAGCATCGCCGATTTCGTCAAGCGGCAGAACATCGGATCCTTCACCCTCGGTCCACTCGAGCTGAACGCACTCGAGCTGGCGAATGTCGGGGCGACACTTGCCTCCGGCGGCACCTGGTGCCCACCGAACCCGATCGACAAGATCTTCGATCGGAACGGCCGCGAAGTGGGTGTGCAGACCGTCCCCTGTGACCAGGCGGTACCCGAAGGCCTTGCCAACACGTTGGCCAACGCGCTGGCCAAGGATCATTCGAGCGGAACCGCCGCCGGCGCAGCGAGTTCGGTCGGCTGGAAGCTGCCGATGTCCGGGAAGACCGGCACCACCGAGGCCCACCGGTCATCGGGCTTCGTCGGTTTCACCAATCGGTACGCGGCCGCGAACTACGTCTTCGATGACTCCTCGAACCCGTCGGGGCTGTGCTCCTACCCCTTGCGCAAATGCGGTGACGGCACTCTGTTCGGCGGTACGGAGCCGGCTTTGACCTGGTATGCCGCAATGAGTCCCATCGCCGACGACTTCGGCCCCGTGGCCCTGCCTCCCACCGATCCGCGCTATGTGGACGGCGGCCCCGGCGGCGAAGTGCCGAGTGTGACCGGAATGAAGTTCGACGACGCGCGTAAGCGCTTGCTGGACGCTGGTTTCCGCGTCGCCGACAAGCCCACGCCCGTCAACAACGACGCGACCAAGGGTTCGGTGGTCGGGACAACGCCGAGCGGCAGGACCATTCCCGGCTCGATCATCACGATCAACACCAGCACGGGCTATGTGCCTCCGCCGCCGCCGGTCTATGTTCCCGGCCCCGACATTCCGCCGCCACCAATGCTCAATGAGCTGGGGCCTCCCCCGCCGCCCAACGTCATCGAGATTCCCGGGCTGCCGCCGATAACCCTGCCGGCCCCACCTCCGCCGCCACCGCCAGCGCCGCCGCCGGCATGACAACGAGGCCTGGCTCTAACGCCAATAACCCTCATGAGGTTGTGCTGCTTCATCTTCGAGCAGCGGTCCGATCACCGTGATCCCACGCTGGCCATGCAGAAGAATGTCCCGGCACGGCAGCGCGAACGAGCCCTGCTTCGGGTTGTCGCCCGTGAACTCGAACAAGCGACCCACCGACAGGCCATAGACGACCCTGCCGATCCCCGTCCAGTAGGCGGCCCCGGAGCACATGACACACGGCTCGGTGCTGGCATACAGCGTCGCATGATTCATCCCGTCGGCGCCCAGCACACGCCATGCCTCCGCGGAGGCCGTCAGCTCAGCGTGCTGGGTCGGGTCACCATCAGTCAGTGCCGATGTGTTGGCGCGCTCGACAACCGCCATGCCGTCGGCATCGGCGACCAGCGCACCGTAGGGCGCGCTGCCGCTCCGCCGGGCGTCCTGCGCCAAGGCGAAAGTGCGCCGCAACAGCGCAAGGTCGACGTCACTGGGCGCAGGCTCGGCGTGAGCCTGCCCGGTACCGACGGCCGTTGCCCCGGCCAGTCCGACCAACGCCCCCGCTCCGAGCAACACCGTCCGCCGGTGCAGATTCGCCATGGTCGAGGATGCTATCGCCCAAAGATAGGCGTTGACCTCGGAATTCGGCGCACGGCTCTGGGCTGGCGGGGCTGCACGTTTGAAAATCGACGAACATGGCAATTACTTCGGGCGACAGACCCGAGAGGTTTCCTACGTCGAACGGATTGACCATGATCGTGCTCGGCATCATTCTTCTGTTGATCGGCTACTTCGCCGGCATCTCGATCCTGTACACGATCGGCGGCATCCTCCTGGTGATCGGGATCATCCTGTGGATCCTCGGAGCCGTCGGACGTCCGGTCGGCGGGCGAAAGGTCTGGTTCTAGCGCGAACCCGTCGACGCGGTGGGCCCTTGGGGCCACCGCGTCGACGTTCGTCATACGGCCCAACGGTCTACCCGGCATGCTGATGGCGTGCTGTTACTCACCGAAACCGTCGGGCGCGACGTCATCGACGACGACGGGCACGTGCTGGGCAGTCTTGCCGATCTGACCGTACGTCTCGGTTCAGACGATGTCGTCGTCGACCGCATCCTCGTTCACGCTGGGCACGGTCGCGGCCTGTTGCTGCCCTGGACGAGCGTCGCGTCGATTCAACAACACACGATCCGGCTCGCCTCGAACGCCTCCGCGATGGCTCACGCCTCCGGTGATTCCACGCTGGAAGCCGACGAAATTCGGCTTGTACGAGATGTTCTCGACACACAGGTCGTCGACATCACCGGCCAGCGGCTTGCACGAGTCGCCGACGTGGTACTCGCGCGCCGAAACGACGGCCGCGTCCAACCTGTCGGTGTCGAAGTGGGATTCGGCGCAGTCCTGAGACGGCTCGGCCTCAGGCAGCTCGTCTCTCGATTGACGCCCGACACCCTTGCTTGGGCTGATGTCCACTTCACCTCCGACCGAGGACATGCCGTGCAGTTGGCTACGCCCCGCGCAGCCATCCATCTGTTGGATGCGCGCGGCCTGGCCAACCTTGTCGCCCGCCTCGACACGGAATCTGCCACCGAGATCCTCACGGCCAAAGGGCCTCTGGTAGCAGCTGACGTGATCCGCGTCAGTCACCCCGTCACCGGCGAGCGGATGCTTCGCGCTATGACCGAATCGGCAGCGGCTGACGTCATCGAGGCCATGCCAGAGCATCATCGGGCACATTGGCGCGGCCGGCTGGCTCACCGATACATGCGGCACAATCGGCCGCTATTGCGGTCCCACGTATGGCCCCGGCGCCGCCACGAGGCAACGGGCTCGCCGCAGTGAAGCGTCGGCTCACACTTTCCGCACTTCTGCTGGTTGTAGGACCGGGGCTACTTGCCGGCCTGTCCGACGATGATCCCGCAGGCATCACCACCTACTCGGTATTGGGTGCCAGCTATGGGTATCAACTGCTGTGGGTGTTGCTGCTGTCCACGGTCGCTCTGGTGATGTTCCACGGACTAGCGGCGCGGATGGGAGTTGTTACCGGCCAAGGGTTGATCGGCTTGGTACGCCAGCGCTATGGCGTACGTATCGGGGCGGTCGTCCTGCTGGCGCTGGTGGTCGCGAATGTCGGCACCATCAGCGCTGAGTTCGCCGGTGTGGCGGCGGGCTTTGAACTCTTCGGCATCGCCCGCTACATCAGCGT
This sequence comes from Mycobacterium sp. IDUB_17, assembly GCF_055419465.1. Taxonomy (NCBI): domain Bacteria; kingdom Bacillati; phylum Actinomycetota; class Actinomycetes; order Mycobacteriales; family Mycobacteriaceae; genus Mycobacterium; species Mycobacterium sp. IDUB_17. The sequence continues at coordinate 469,449 of NZ_JBVAXS010000006.1, forward strand.
CCCAGTCGCGGCACTAGCGGTCTCAGTCCTGGTGCTGCGGGGCAGTTTTCATCGGGTCGAGCGTGTGCTGTTGGCGCTGTCGACCGTGCTGCTGGCCTATGTGCTCTCCGGTATTCTCGCCAAGCCGGACTGGACCGATGCGGCCCAGGGGCTGCTGGTGCCCACGATGCCGTTCGACAGCGGTGCGATAGCCATCGTCACTGCAACTGTCGGGACGACGCTCGCACCGTGGGGTCTGTCATTCATCCAGTCCTATGCCGTGGACAAGAAGTTGCGCGCCGAGGACCTCAAACTCGAAAGCGTCGACGTCATCATCGGCGCCCTACTCACCGGGGTCATCGGGTTCTTCGTCGTCGTCGCGTGCGCCGCCACCCTGCATCGCAGCGGACGCACCATCAGCGATGCCGCCGATGCGTCGATCGCCCTGCAGCCGTTGGCGGGCAACGCCGCGGCCACGTTGTTCGCCGGCGGCCTCATCGGAGCGGCCCTGTTGGCCGCCTCGGTCTTGCCGCTGTCAACGGCATATTCAGTGTGCGAATACAGCGGCTTCGAGGCCGCCTTGGACGACGGGTACCGGCAGGCCAGAACGTTCTATCTCACATTTGCCCTGGTGACTGCGGTGGGAGCGCTCGTCGTGGTGATCCCTGGGATTCCATTGGTGACCATCTTGGTCGCCACTCAGGTCCTCAACGCGGTACTGCTCATCCCGCTGCTGTGCGTCATGATCGCCATTGGACGCGACGAAAACCTCATGGAAGAAATGACATTGCGCCGAGGGAGCGTAATCGCATATTCGGTGGTTACTGCAGTCGTCATCTCGTGTGTAGTAGCACTTGGCGTGGTCACCGTCCTGGGCTGATAGCGAGACCAGCCGTTGTACAACACCTTTCGCTGCGCATTGCTCTCCCTCTAGGCTCCGGCCTAGGAAACAATCGGCGGTGCATCGATCCGCGCGGAGATCTGTTTGACGATCTTGACAGCCGAATCGGCCGGGTTGGCGCTGCAGGTGTTGACGTCGACCACGATGTTGTTGTTCGCGGTCAACGCCCGACCGCAAGCCCACCCGCCTGCCTTGGCGTTGGACTGGGTTGTCACCGTGCTCAACACGCCACCTTCGGTGGACATGGGACCCACGTCCCACAGAGTGCCGGTCTGGGTGTGGGTGTAGCGCTTGCACGCCGGCCACTGTTGTACCGAGGAGTCATAGAACGCCTTGGCCTGATCAGCGTCCGCGAATCGAACCACCGCCTGCTTGGCGTAGTGAGTGAGGACGTCCGGCTCCCCCAACGTCACCTCTTGCTCGTCGGTGAAGCCACTGTCGGCATACACGGGCGCCTGTGCGGCACCGTCGACCGCGAGGCACTCGCGGGGTGCCATCGTCCGGCTGTCGTCAGACATTTGCGAGTCGGTACCCGTGACGGCCATTCCTCCTGCGGCCAATGCCGCGTTGATCTGTTCTGCCGAAAGCAACAATCGAGGCAGCGTTTTCTGCCTCAGTGGTGTCGGAGGAAACGACGTGATCATCGGCGTGGTCGGCGTATTCTCCGCCGCTTGTTCCGTTGATTGACCGCAGCCCGCGGCAAGGGCGCAAGCAGCGACGATGGTGACCGTGGTGATCGCAATGCGCATTCGTCGTTCCCCCATTTCTGCGCCGGCACATCTGGTCACGGTGTGTTGACCCGTAATGGATAAATCCAGGGAAACAGCGAAGGCACACTTCACGCAGAACATTTGTCATAACGGTCGAAGACTTTCCGAAACCGTTACCGAAACACCATCAATCTCGATGTCGGAGAGGCTGTTGAGTGGGGCGGGCGGGGCTCGAACCCGCGACCAAGGGATTATGAGTCCCCGGCTCTGACCAACTGAGCTACCGCCCCCGGGCGCATCTGCGCCGCAATATGGTCGCACACGCTGCAGGCACAGACGCCAATCAGGGGCCACAGGCAGGCCTGGCGCGGATACGCTCACCCCATGATCCGCTTTCTGCTGCGCATAGCGATCTTCCTGGGCTCATCGGCGATCGGGTTGCTCGTCGCCGCCTGGCTGGTTCCCGGGGTCTCGGTGTCGGCGTGGGGCTTCATCACCGCGGTGGTGATCTTCGCCGTCGCACAGGCGATCCTGTCGCCGTTCTTCCTCAAGATGGCCAGCCGCTACGCGTCGGCATTCCTGGGTGGCATCGGGTTGGTCTCCACCCTGATCGCGCTGGTCCTGGCCTCGGCGCTCACCCACGGCCTCAGCATCCGCGGCATCGGCTCCTGGATCGCCGCCACGGTGGTGGTCTGGCTGGTCACCGCCGTGGCCACGGTGGTGTTGCCGGCGCTGTTCATCAAGAAGAAGGTCGCCTCGAAGTAACGCTTGCCGGTGGGATCATGGCGAACGTGCCTTCTCATGCGTTCGCCTCGGACAACGCCGCAACCGCACACCCGACGGTGATCGACGCGATCGTCGCGGCCAACGACGGTGCCGTCGCCTCCTACGGGAACGATCCCGTCACCCAGCGCGCGGCCGGGGCCATCAAGACAGCGTTCGACTCCCCCGACGCCGAGGTGCTGTTCGCGCTCACCGGCACGGCGGCCAACGTCATCGCGCTGGCCTCCGCCGTGCGGCCGTGGCAGGAGATCCTGTGCAGCGATATCGCGCACTCACTGGTCGACGAGGCCGGCGGCCCCGTCCGCCTCTCCGGTGCCCCGGTGACAAAGCTGCCCAGCGACAACGGTCTGATCGTCCCGGCCGCGCTCGACACCGCGGTGGCACGCCGCGGGCCGGTGCACCACTCACAGCCGCGCATCGTCACCATCACCCAGTCCACCGAGAACGGCCGCGTCTGGACGCCACAAGCCATCAAGGACTTCATCGACCACGCCCACGATCTCGATCTGCTCGTCCACATCGACGGCTCCCGCCTCGGCAATGCGATTGCCGCGCTGGATGTCTCTCCCCCGGCCGCCATCGCCGACGCGGACATCGTCACCGTCGGCGGCACCAAGAACGGCATGTTGATGGGCGACGCGATCCTGGTGCGCCGCCCCGAGTTGTTCGACGGAATTCACTTCGTGCAGAAGCAGATCGGTCAGCTTGCCAGCAAGCAACGTTTCATCGCGGCCCAGTTCGAGGCGATCATGCGCGACGAGTTGTGGCTGCGGACGGCCGGCCACGCCAACCTGATGGCCACCCGGCTCAGCGCGGGCTTCCAGACACTCGGCCTGACGTTGACCGCCCCCACGGAAGCCAACGAGATATTCGTCGACCTCGATTCCACTGCCTACGACGCGGTTTCGGCCGGCTATGCCGTCCACCGCCCCGACCCGTTGCTGCCCACGGTGCGGTTCGTCTGTTCGTGGGCGACCACCGAAGCCGAAGTCGACGGCGTTCTGGAATTGCTCGCGCCGTTTGCGACGGGAGTGCTGTGATTTCGGCGAGCGCACAACCGTGAGGTCGAAAACGGCGTAACCCAGCGCACCAAGCGAGACGATGAAGCGATGAAGGCGTCGCGCCTGATCGTGGCAACGGCATTGGCCATCGTGGGCTGTTCAGCGCCCGCCCCACCTGCCCTCAAATCCATCGACGGCGACCGCTTTCAGACGATCGTGGAGAACGCCGCCACCACGCTGCGCGTGCCGGGGGCATTGGTGTTGCTGCAGACCCCGCAGGGCACCTTCATCGCCAAGGCCGGAACCACCGAACTGGGGACAAGCTCACCGCCGCAATCCGATACCCGCTTCCGAGTCGCGTCCAACACCAAGACCATGACGGCCGCTCTGATCCTGCTGCTGGCCCAGGGCGGCAAGGTCACGCTGAACGATCCGATCTCGGAGTATGTGCCCCACGTCCCCAACGGCAGCGCCATCACCCTGGCCGATCTGCTGACGATGCGCAGCGGGCTGTACTGCTACACGTTCGACCCCGAACTCTCCGCCCAGCTCGACGCCGACCCGGCCAAGGCCTGGACCCCGGCACAGGTGCTGGCCATCGCGTTCTCCCATCCACCGAATGCGCCACCCGGCACCACGTATGAATACTGCAACACCAACTACGCGCTGCTGGGCCTGGTCGCGGAGAAGGCCGGTGGCTCGCCACTGGCCGAGCAGTTCACCCGTCGCTTGTTCAGTCCGCTCGGCATGCACGACACCACGTTGCCCGCGGCAAACGACACGTCCTTGCCGCAGCCCTACTCGCACGGGTACATGTACGGAAAGACGTTGTACGCGTTGGTCGATGAGCCCTATCCAGCGGATCTGGTGGCAGCCGCACGAGCCGGCACGCTGCAGCCGATCGATTACACCCATCAGAACCCGTCGTATGCCACCGCGGCCGGCGGTGCCATCTCCACCGCCGACGACCTGGCGATCTGGATCCGGGCGCTCGTCACCGGCGCCGTGTTCGACGACCAGTTCACCCAGCGATGGCGCGAGAGCCTGCGCCCCGAGGATCCGGACCACCCCGACGGCCAGCAGTACGGCTACGGCATCAGCTTTCAGCGATTCGGCCCGCACGCGGCGATGTACTACCACGGCGGAGAGATGCCGGGGTTCAACTCGTTCATCGGGGTGGATCCGGATAACGATGTGACGCTGGTGATCTGGACGAACCTGACACTGTCGCCGGAAGGCAAGACGACGGCCAACGCGCTACTGCCCACGGTGCTCGACCAGATCTACACCGGTTTGAACCTGGGCTAGCGCCCCGCCCGAGTGCCGGAGGCCAACGCGGTTCACGCTCGTAGCGTGGTGGCGGAAATTCTCGAGAATTTCCGCCACCACGTTACGTACGCGGAACTGTGGGACGGCTCGCCGAGCCTGGGCTAGCTGTAGATCGGCTGCCCGTCGGCGCCCAGCCGGTATTCCTCGGTGCCCGCGTCGACGCGCGCGGCATCCGCGCCCAATGCGACAGCGACCTTGTTGCACGCGTTGCGCATCACGTCGAGGGTCAACTCGATCGCCTCGTCCGGTGAAAAGTGTTGACGTAGTTCGTCACCGGACACCTGGGACGGGGTCCAGATGAGTGCGTCGACATAGCGCAGCGCGGCTTTGTGTCGATCGGACAGGTCCGAGTTCTCGAAGTCGTCGATACCGTCGTAGTCGGACTCGGTGGCCCCGGCCTCCAGCGCCGCGGACTCCCGCAGCGACTTGCACAGCCTGCAGTTGTGCTGGCGGGCCCCGCGCAGCCGCACGATCTCGGAGGTCACCGGGTCTAGTTCGCGCATCCGACCGACAGCGGGAACGAAGGTGTCCAGCAGGTAGTCCGACGGATTGGTGTCGTGGTCCCAGTCGACGGGGCCGGCAGGCCAGTCCACTCCCAGGGCGGTCAGCCCGGCGCGCATCCGCGGCACGAAGTCGGCCACATAGATCAGCGTCGTCACCGTGAACACGTCACGCCCGAGAAGATCGGAGAACGCAGCCCGATGCGCGTTGTTGATGCCGGTGACGTCGGTACTGAACTGCTCGGCGAATTCGGTCACCATCGGGTCGACGGCGCCGCCGCGGGTCTCGGCCGGCAGCGGCGGCAACCCCAGCGTCGAGGCACAAACCTCACGCACCGCGGCATTGATAGCGCCCAGCCTCGGCGGCGATACCGCGACCAGACCCGTCAACTCAGTGAGCACATCGGCAGACACACCGGCAGTATCCATCAACACCGGCGCCGTTGTGCGATTACCCGGGCTCCCGTTCCAACACCTCCAGACCGGAGGCATAACTCTCCTTGACCACGTCCAGATGGACCCAGCTGTCGACGACACCGACGCCGGGCAGCGCACGCACGGCATCGAGGATCTCGACCAACTGCGCGGCCGAGAACGCCCGCACCGTGACCAACAGGTCAAACCGGCCCAGCGTGCGGGCCACGAAGATCACCGATCGCATCCCCAGCAGCGCCGACACCACTTCGCCCCCCGCTCCGGTCAGCCGGATACCGAGCCCGAGCGCGCTCTGGCGGTCCTGCCCGGAATGCCGGACCACCGCACCGATTCGCACCACCTGCGATTCGACCAACCGGACCACCCGCCGTCGCGCTCCCGCGGGTGAAAGTCCCACCGTCTCGGCAAGATCCACGTAGGAGGCCCGTCCGTCATCCTGAAGCGCACGCAGCAGGGCCAGATCCAGATCATCGACCTCGACGCTGACGTCACCGACCGGCCCGACGACGTCGCGCAGCACCTCGACGTAGGTGAGCGTGTCGACACCCACGACACCTGCCATCGCGCGCAACTCGGCGATCACGCCGTCGATGTCTCGGATCGACCCGACCCGCACCTCGGCGATCAACCCGTACGCACCGCTCGTCAGCGACAGGAACGCGACGTCGACGCGCTGCGCCAGCACCGCCGCGATCCGCGCCACCGGTCCGTCGACCATCACGCTGACGTGGGCCAGGGCTCCACGGCCGAGCACCGCCGGATGCACGACACCGCGGATCACCACCTGCCCGCCGTCGATGAGGCGCTGTGTCCGGGCCGCCGCCGCCGATCGTGACAATCCCACGCGCTGGGCGATATCGCGGTGAGTCAGCCGCCCGTCACCCTCAAGGAGGCTGATGATCGCCTCGTCCACCTCGTCCAACGGGGCACCGCCTGAAATCGGTCGGAAAAATTTTCCTCGCAATTCTACCGGCAGAAAGATCGCCCGATCCATCAGATGCCGAGTCTTGTGCTCTAAACAACACCCGCTCCCGGCATATCAATACTTTTAACCCCAGCGTCACGATCGAATCGATTGCATGTCCTGAACTGCGGGTTTACCGTAACGCACATCACATTGACCTCGGGCAAGGATCGTCACGGCCGCGAGTGACGACAGACCTGAACGCACCACAACGCAGAGGAAGTGACAGCATGACCGCCCCGATCGGCCCAGTCGACGCATCGAAGGTCCCGCGCTTCGCCGGCCCGGCCACCTTCGCCCGCCTGCCCCGTCTCGACCAGGTGACCAAAGCCGACGTGGTCGTGGCCGGGGTGCCCTTCGATTCCGGCGTCTCGTTCCGACCCGGCGCCCGGTTCGGCCCTACCCACGTCCGCGAGTCCTCGCGCCTGCTGCGCCCGTACAACCCCGCCATGGACGTGTCTCCGTTCGAGCTCATCCAGGTCGCCGATGCCGGCGACATCGCCGTGAATCCCTTCAACATCCACGAGGCGATCGAGACCATCGAGGGTGCGGCCCGCGACCTCACCTCCGACGGCACCAAGCTGGTGACCATCGGCGGTGACCACACCATCGCGCTGCCGTTGCTGCGCGCCGCCGCGGCCAAGCACGGCCCCGTCGCGCTGGTGCACTTCGATGCCCACCTGGACACCTGGGACACCTACTTCGGCGCCGAGTACACCCACGGCACGCCATTCCGCCGCGCCGTGGAAGAGGGCATCCTCGACACCGAGGCGCTGTCACACGTCGGTACCCGCGGACCGCTGTACGGCAAGAAGGACCTCGAGGACGACCGTCGTTTCGGGTTCGGCATCGTCACCTCGTCCGACGTGTACTACCAAGGCGTGCGCGAGGTTGTCGACAAACTCCGCCAGCGCCTCGGCAACCGGCCCGTCTACGTGTCGATCGACATCGACGTACTCGACCCGGCACACGCTCCCGGCACGGGCACCCCCGAGGCCGGCGGCATGACCAGCCGCGAACTGCTTGAGATCCTGCGCGGGTTCCGCGGACTGAACCTGGTGGGCGCCGACGTGGTCGAGGTCGCCCCGGCCTACGACCACGCCGAGATCACCGGTGTCGCCGCGTCACACGTCGCCTATGACCTGGTGTCCCTGCTGGCCTTGGGGCCCGATGCGTAACGGCGGCGACCTCGTCGTCGAAACCCTTACCGCGCTCGGTGTCTCGCACGTGTTCGGCATCCCCGGCCAGAACGCACTTGGCCTGTTCGACGCCATCCGGCGCAGTGACCTGACGTTCGTCAGCTCGCGAGTGGAAAACAACTCGGCGTTCGGCGCCGACGGCTACAGCAGGGTCACCGGCGAGGTCGGCGTGCTGTTCCTGTCCACCGGGCCCGGCGCGTTGACCGCGCTCGGCGCGCTGCAGGAGGCCTACGCCACCGGGGTTCCGGTGCTGGTGATCGCCAGTCAGGTACCGCGTTCCGGCATGGGCCTGCGCCGCGGCATGCTGCACCAACTCGACGATCAGAAGGCCAGCGCGGTCAACGTCACCAAAAGCGTTGCCACCGTGCGACAGGCGGCCGAGATCCCCAGCCTGATCGCCGACGCCTACACGTTGGCACGCTCGGCTCCGGCCGGGCCGACCTGGGTGGAGATCCCCCAGGACGTTCTCCTGGAGCCGACGACGATACCGCCGGTCGCCGCGCTCGAGGTGACCCCGACGCACCGTGTCCCGCGCCGCGAACTGATCCAGGAGGCCGCGGCGCTGCTGAATACCGCGCAGCGGCCGGTCATCCTGGCCGGCGGCGGCGTCCGGCGCTCCCCCGACGGACCAGAGGCGTTGGTGGCACTGGCCGAAAAGCTCGGCGCCCCCGTGGTTTCCACGGTCGGCGGCAAAGGCGCCATCAACTTCGACCACCCACTGTCGGCCGCCTCGTGGATCGAGGACCGCTACACCACCGAGATGTTGGAGAACGCCGACGTGCTGGTGGCCGTCGGCACCGCGATGGGTGAGGTCACCAGTAACTACTTCACATTCGCCCCGCAGGGCCGGCTCATCCACATCGACGCCGAGGCGCGCGTGCTGGAGGCCAACCACCCCGCGCTCGCCATCCACGCCGACGCCGCGCAGGCCATGCGCGCGCTGACCGAGCTGGTCGAATCGCGCGACAACGCCGCAGGTGCTGCCCAGGCCGCCGACTTGCGGAAAGCTGTGCAGGACAGGCTCGCCGGACAGGAACTGGCCACCGAACTGCAGCTGATGGCCGACCTGCGGGCCGCAGTGCCAGCGGGCACCGACACCTTCTGGGACATGACGATCGCCGGCTACTGGGCCTGGTCGGTGTGGGACCCGCAAGACGGTGGGTTCCATTCCGCCCAGGGCGCAGGCGGTTTGGGTTTCGCGTTCCCGGCCGCGCTGGCCGCGGCGATCGCCACGGGCGAGCGCACGTTCGCGGTATCCGGTGACGGCGGCGGCATGTACTCCATCGCCGAACTGGCCACCGCCCGCCAGCACGACGCGAACGTCACCTGGCTGATCGTCGACGACGGCGGATACGGCATCCTTCGCGAGTACATGACCGCCGAGTTCGGCACCGCAACCGCCACCGAACTGGCCCGACCCGACTTCGCCCGCCTCGCGGCGAGTTTCGGTATCCCCGCGCACACCGCCACGCCCGACAACGTCGGCGAGATCGTGGCCGCCACATTCGACACCGACGGCCCGGCCGTCGTTGTCCTGCCCGCAGTGCTGAAGATGTTCGCTCCCACTCACCTCTGACCGAAGGAATCATCGTGGGCAAACCAGTCGATATCGCGATCGTCGTGATCTATCTCCTCGCGATGCTCGCCTTCGGGTTCTGGGGTAAGACCCGGACGAAGGACTCCGCTGACTTCCTGGTCGCGGGCCGGCGCCTCGGGCCCACGTTGTACACCGGCACCATGGCGGCCGTCGTGCTCGGCGGCGCCTCGACCGTCGGCGGCGTGGGTCTGGGCTACAAGTGGGGAATTTCGGGCATGTGGCTGGTGGTGGCGATCGCCATCGGCCTGCTGGCGCTGAGCCTGTTCTTCGCCGGACCGATTCAGCGCCTTCGGGTCTACACCGTCGCGCAGATGCTGAGCCTGCGCTACGGCGTCGACGCGACCTCGGCCTCCGGGCTGGTGATGGCGGCCTACACCCTGATGCTGTCGGTCACCTCGACCATCGCCTACGCGACGGTGTTCAACGTGCTGTTCGGCACGGGCAGAACGCTTTCGGTGATCATCGGCGGCGTTGTGGTGATGCTCTACTCCTCGATCGGTGGCATGTGGTCGATCACCCTGACCGACATGGTCCAGTTCGTCCTCAAGACCATCGGCGTGTTCTTCCTGCTGCTGCCGTTCACCTGGCACCGGGCCGGCGGCTTCGACGGCATCCGCGACCGTGCCGGTGACGCCGTATTCAGCCTCACCTCGATCGGGACCGACACCATCATCACGTTCTTCGTGGTCTACAGCTTCGGAATGCTGATCGGACAGGACATCTGGCAGCGGGTGTTCACCGCGCGTTCGCCGCAGGTCGCCCGGTGGGGCGGGACGACGGCCGCGATCTACTGCGTGTTCTACGGAATCGCCGGGGCGTTGATCGGCTTGGCCGCATCGACCTTCATGCCCGACGTCAAGGCCAAGGACGACGTGTACGCCCAGATCGCGGAAGCGATTCTGCCCGTGGGCATCAGCGGCATCGTGCTCGCCGCTGCCGTCGCGGCGATGATGTCGACCGCATCGGGCGCACTGATCGCGACCGCCACGGTGGCCCGCACCGACATCAAACCGATGCTGCTGCGGCTGGCCGGCAAGAGCCCCGACACCCAGGACCACGCCGAGAACCCCGAGGTGGACGTGCATTCCGACCGGCGCTACGTCGCGGTCCTCGGCGTCATCGTCATCGTCATCGCCGCGTTGCTCAACGACGTGGTCGGCGCCCTGACCATCGCCTACGACATCCTGGTCGGTGGGCTCCTGGTGCCGATTCTCGGTGGCTTCCTGTGGAAGCGCGCCACCGGTGCCGGTGCGTTGGCGGCAATGGCGGTCGGCACACTCGTCACGCTGGGCACCATGGCCGTCGTCGGCGACGTGCTGGCCAACGAGCCCATCTACTTCGGCCTGGTGTCCAGCCTGATCACGTACATCGTTGTCAGCCTGGCGACTCCACGCACTTCCGCGGAGGTGCTCCAGGTGTGGGACGACCGGCTCAACGGCCGCGAGCACTCCGACGCTCCCATGGCCACGTCATGAGCGCCCACACCACAGCCACCAACGCACTGGCCACCAAGACGTAGACCGGCCAGGGCCCCATCAGATCGAGCAACGACGCGGTGGCGGGTTTGGCGTTGAGGAAGCCATAGTTCGTTCCCGCAATACCGTTGAACGCCATGGTGACCCCGGCCCACACCACCGTCACCACCACCACGAGTCGATAGTCACGCCAATGGGGACGCATGCCGCGGCCCCAGGTCAAATAGATGGCCGCCCAGACCACCATCAGGTGAATCGACCAGAACGCCAGGAACTCGTAGTGCGGGAAATCCGGGCTCTTGAGCACCGGTGAGATCAGCGCCTGCGTGCTCAGCACCAGACCCCAGTAATAGGTGAGCACGAATGCCCAGTGCCGCTGCGACCACAGCGCGTAAGCGCCGACGACGGTCGCCAGGTCGGTCAGTCGCAATGGCACGGACCGTTCGATCGACGGCGGGATGAGCGTGTAGGCGAGCATCGCGACGTATATCGCGGCTGTCAGCGCGCCCAGGATGCGGCCGAACACCCGTGACTGCTGTTCGTTCTGGCGCCGTCCGAGCCAGACCATCAGCACCGCCCCGACGACGAACACGGCGATCGCGGCCCAGTGTGACGGGCCGTAAGCCGTGAATTGCCGTTGGGCCAACAACATCGGCCTCCCTAGCTCATTGCGCCTGGCTCACCGAGGACATGTGGAAGTCCGGGATCCGCAGCGTCGGCATGGACGCGCGGGTGGCCCAGTCACCCCACTCACGCGGCAGGGTGACCTCGCTGATGCCGGCCTCCGTGGCGCGCCGCAACAGGTCCAGCGGGCTCTCGTTGAACCGGAAGTTGTTTACCGCGGCGCTCACCTCGCCGTCCTCGACCAGGTACACGCCGTCACGGGTCAGCCCGGTCAGCAGCAGCACGGTCGGGTCCACTTCGCGGATGTACCACAGCGTGGTCAACAGCAGGCCCCGTTCGGTGCCGGCGATCATATCGGCCAATTCGGTTGTGCCACCGGTCATCAGCAGATTGTCAGCGGGCACCGCGACGGGTGTGCCGTATTCGGCGGCCACGGCCCTTGGATAGGCCAGTGCGTTGACCACCCCGTCGCGGATCCAATCCACCCGGTCGATGTCCATGCCGTTGTCGAAGATCGACACCCGCTCCGAGGAACTCGGTACCGCGACGAACGGTTGGCAGGCCAGCGCCTGCGCGAACGGGTCGGAGTACAGCGTCAATCCCAGATCGGTGAGCTTCTCCCCCACCCGGGTCCCGCGGGGTGCCGACAGCGCCGTACGTCCCTCCTGCGCGCCGCGGCCGTCCATCGCCCAGGTCAGATAGATCATCATGTCGGCCACGGTCGAGGGCGGCATCAGCGTCTCGTAGCGGCCGGCCGGCAGCTCGACCGTACGCTGCGCCCACCCCAGCTTCAGCGACAACTCGTCGAGCAGTGAATCCACTTGCACGTCAACGAAATCAGGTGTGCTCACCCCGGCCCAGGCGCTCGCCCCGTCCCGCTTGGCGTTGATCTCCACCGACCCGGTCGGCTGGGTGTAGCGCCGGCGCAGGCCGGTTGAGGTGGCCAGGAACGTCGTCTCCATGACGTGGCGGGCATATCCGTAGAGCTGGTCGGAACCGGCGAACCCCTTGGCCAGATCATCGGCGATGCCGGTGAACACCTGCGCACCGGTGCCCGCGACCGGTGCATCCCAGTCGGCCGGCACCCCGGTGCCCGGCAACGGCGGTGCGGCATCGCGCGCCGCGGGCGACGCCACCGCGGCCCGTTGGGCGGCAGCCACCAGTTCCGGGATCACCGCCGGGTCCACTTCGGTGGAGCGCACCGACCCGACATGTGCCTTGTCACCGCGGCGCACGATCGAGATCACCGCGATGGTGCGGCTGACCGTCTCACCATTGGTGGTCATCGAGTTGCCCGCCCACCGCAGCGATGCGTCGGCCCGGTCGGTGACCAGCACGATGGTTTCCGTGCCAGGATCTGCTGCGCCCAAGGCGATGTCGACGACCTGCTGTGCGCCGATCATCGGCCGCCCTCCGTCCGGGTGTTCAGTACGTTGATGCCGCGGAACAGGGCGCTCGGGCAGCCGTGGCTGACCGGGGCCACCTGCCCGGGCTGGGCCTTGCCGCAGTTGAACGCGCCGCCGAGGCGCCAGGTGGACGGCCCGCCGACCGCCTCCATCGCACCCCAGAAATCGGTGGTGGTGGCCTGGTAAGCCACGTCTCGGAGCTGACCGTCCAGCCGGCCGTCGCGGATCCGATAGAACCGCTGACCGGTGAACTGGAAGTTGTACCGCTGCATGTCAATCGACCATGACTTGTCGCCGACGACGTAGATGCCGTCGGACACCCGCGAGATCAGGTCTTGCGTGCTCAGGTCCTCCGGACCGGGCTGCAGTGACACATTGGCCATCCGCTGGATCGGGACATGGTGTGGCGAGTCGGCATACGAGCAGCCGTTGGAACGAGCCTGCCCGAGACGCGGGGCGAACACCCGGTCCAGCTGGTAGCCGACGAAGACGCCGTCCCGCACCAGGTCCCAGCTCTGCGACCGCACTCCCTCGTCATCGAAACCGACGGTGGCCAAGCCGAATTCCACCGTGCGGTCGGCGGTCACGTTCATCACCGGCGAGCCGTAGCGCATGCTGCCGAGCTTGTCCGGAGTGGCGAACGACGTCCCGGCGTAGGCCGCCTCGTAGCCGATCGCCCGGTCGTATTCGGTGGCGTGCCCGATTGATTCGTGAATCGTCAGCCACAGGTTGGACGGGTCGATCACCAGGTCGGTGGGGCCCGCGACAACCGAAGGCGCCTTGGTCTTCTCGGCGAGCAGGGTCGGCAACTCTGCCAGCTCGGACGTCCAGTCCCACACGTCGTCACCGGCCAGCGCTTCCCAGCCCCGCGCCGTCGGCGGGGCCAACGTGCGCATGGTCTCGAACGACCCGGCGGCCGAGTCGACTGCCACCGCCTCCATCGTCGGCATCACCCGCACCCGCTGTTGGGTGATCGAGGATCCGAACGTATCGGCGTAGAAAGTCTGCTCCTTGACCGCATGCACTCCCGCCGACACATGGTTCACGCCGTCGGCGGCCAGTAACCGGCCGGAATATTCGCCGAGCAGACCGATCTTGTCGGCGGCGGGGACGACGAAGGGGTCGACGCCATAGTTCGACACCCAGGTCACGTCGGTGTAGACCGGTTCGCCGGCCAATTCGATGCGCTCGGCGTTCAACGACGCCAGCGTCGTGGCCACCTGCACTGCGCGACGCGCCGTCTCGGCGGCCACCTCGGGCGCCAGCTCGGCGTGGGAGGCGAATCCCCACGCGCCGTCCACGATCACCCGCACCGCCAGGCCGACTTCGCGGTTGACCACGGACATCTCCAACTCACCGTCGCGCAATTGGATGATCTCGGTGGTGATGCGGTGAATCCGCAGGTCGGCGTAGCTGGCGCCGGCGGCGGCTGCCGCGGACAGTGCCGCGTCAGCCAACTCGAACCGGGGCAGCTCCAGAAAATCGGCGTCCACGCGTCGTTGAGCTGTCACGCCCCCACGGTAGCGGCGCCGCGGGGCGACTTGGTTCAGGTGGGAGCAGCGCGGCTCATCCAGGCCTCGACATCACGGTGGCGCGTGAAGCGGACGACGTGCAGATGGGGCACCTGCGATCCCAGCGCAGGGACGGTGTCGCGGAGGTTGTTTCGGGTGCGAAAGCCCCAGCGCAAGATGTGGTCCGGGTCAGTGAAAATTGTGCGCAGCGGCGGTTCGATATTGCCGTTCCACAACTCGACGCGGCCGACGCGTCTGCGAAGGGTGCGACGCGTCAACTGGCGCAGGGCCACCGCGGTCGGTAGGTCAAGCCACAGCAGCGTGTCCGCGCGCGCCACGATCTGGCTGCGCACGGCGCGGTACTGCCATTCGATCACCCAGGAATCCCCCGCGATGAACTGCTCGACGTCGCAGATGAACGTGGGTCGGGGTTCCCACCCGGGTCCGTGATAGAGGCTGTCGATCTCGACGTACGGAAGGTCGAATTCGTGCGACAGTCGCGTCGCAAGGGTTGTCTTGCCCGACCCCGTTACCCCGGCGACGGCGATGCGCCGCGGCTCCCAGGTCACTGGATCTTGAGCCGTCAACACCCGACCGATCGTAGCGAGGCCTACCGTGAGGTCATGGCAGAGCTCAGCAGGCGGACAGTCCTGGGTGGTGCGGCAGTGGCCGCCGGCGCGGCCGCGGTCGGATTCGGCGGCTATGAACTACTGGGCAGACGCGGCCCAGGCACGGCCGGCCAGCCCAACATCCTCGTCGTCATCGTTGACCAAATGCGGGCGCCGCAGTGGTTCCCCGATACACAGCAGCTCGGCGCACTGCTGCCCAACCTCGACCGGCTGCGGTCCCGCAGCACCACGTTCGGTTCGCACTACAGCGCGTCGAACATGTGCACGCCGTCGCGCGGGGTGCTGACCACCGGGCTGTACTCCCATCAGACCGGGTGCCTGTACACCGGTGAAGGCCCCACCGAGTCGACGCTGGCGGCCCGGTTCCCGACCTGGGGGACGATGCTGCGCGACGCCGGCTACCGCACCTGGTGGTGGGGCAAGTGGCACCTGGGCAGCGTGGCCGACAACACCCCCGACGGCCTGGACGTCCACGGCTTCTCCGGCGGCACCTACCCGTCCCCCAACGGCGCACCGAACCAGGGCCTGCAGCAGGACCCGTCGATCGTCGATCAGTTCACCGGATGGTTCGACGCCCATGCCGGCGAGGGCCCGTGGTGCACCACCGTGTCGCTGGTCAACCCGCACGATATCTGCTGGTGGCCGAAAAACCCTCTGCCGGAAGATGTTCCGCACTGGTTCAACGCCAAGCCGGTGAACTTCGAGACCGCCGAGGACCTGCGGCGCCGCGGCAAGCCTCAGCTGCAGATCGACTACATGAACTTCATGTCACCGCTGATGACCGGCGCGATGGACTACACCGGACCCGAGGCAGCCGCGCAGTGGGCGCGGTGCCTCGACATGTACCTGTGGCTGCATCAGCAGGTGGACGCTCAGATCGGCCGGGTGCTCGACACCCTCGCGGCCCGGCCGGAGATCGACGACAACACCGTTGTCGTGTTCACCTCCGACCACGGGGAGTACGCCGGGTCGCACGGCTTGCGCGGCAAAGGCGCAGCGGTCTACGAGGAGAGTATCCGGGTGCCGCTCTACATCCGTGACCCGTCAGGCCGCCTGACACCTGCACCCGGTGACACCCGCACCCAGCTGACTTCCAGCGCCGACCTGGCCCCACTCCTGCTGAGCATCGCGCACGGCGGCTCGGGCTGGCGTACGGACTCTCGCTACTCCTACCTGGGGAGCCGCGCCGACATCGCCGACATCGCTGCCAACGCCACGGCCCCGGGCCGACCGTGGATCGCGCATGCCACCGACGACATGTCCGTGGAGGAAATGGCCGCGCTGCTGAAATCCCCTATCGCGCAGAAGATATTCGGCGCTGCCGGCCCACCGACGAACATCCCGACATCGGCGCCCAGCCACATCGTGGCCGTGCGTACCCCGGAGGCCAAGCTCGGCATGTACACGTACTGGAAGCCCGGCAGCATGGATATCGACACCTCGCGGCCCATCCATCACGAGTTGTACGACTATGCAACCGATTCCGGCGTCCAGGAGCTCGACAACCAGGCCGGCCGCAGCGCCAAGCAGGCCGACCTGCAGGCATTGCTCGACCACGAGGTGCTGCCCGAACTG
Organism: Mycobacterium sp. IDUB_17; assembly: GCF_055419465.1. Taxonomy (NCBI): domain Bacteria; kingdom Bacillati; phylum Actinomycetota; class Actinomycetes; order Mycobacteriales; family Mycobacteriaceae; genus Mycobacterium; species Mycobacterium sp. IDUB_17. The sequence continues at coordinate 486,067 of NZ_JBVAXS010000006.1, forward strand.
CGAGCCCGGCTGCCGCACTTCCTCGATGAGGCGCAGGAGCAGGGGTTGGCGAACATGAGGGAACTCGCGACGCTTCGCGGAGGCTGAGTCGACCAAATCAGCACGAGGCTGAGTCGACCCGACAGGCACGGACGCTGAAATCACCTCCCGGCGGCGCCCGACGTACTAGCGTCCTTGCGACAAGTCGTTGGTTCGCTAGGAGGTTGGCGTCATGCGCGTGTTGGTCACCGGCGGTACCGGATTTGTGGGCGGGTGGAGCGCGAAAGCGATTGCCGACGCCGGTCATTCCGTCCGCTTTCTGGTGCGCAATCCGGACCGGCTGCAGACCAGCGTCGCCAAGCTCGGGGTCGATGTCTCCGACTACGCCGTCGGAGACATCACCGACCGCGACTCGGTCATGAGCGCACTCGAGGGCTGCGATGCCGTCCTTCACAGTGCGGCGCTCGTCGCCACCGATCCGAGCCAGACCGCCCAGATGATGAGCACCAACATGGATGGTGCTCGGAACGTGCTCGGCGGCGCCGCAGAACTCGGCCTCGATCCGATCATTCACGTTTCGAGCATCACCGCGCTGTTCAATCCCGACGTGGAGACACTGGATGCGGACCTGCCGGTGTTCGGCGGGACCGACGGCTATGGACGGTCCAAGGCCCAGGTCGAGATCTACGCCCGCGGAATGCAGGACGCGGGCGCGCCGGTGAACATCACCTATCCCGGCATGGTCATGGGTCCGCCGGTCGGCAATCAGTTCGGCGAAGCCGGCGAGGGCGTCGCCGCCGCACTACAACTCGGAGCGATCCCCGGCCGCAGCGCGGCCTGGACCATCGTCGACGGTCGCGACCTGGCCGCCCTGCATGTCGCGCTACTGGAGCCCGGACGCGGACCCCGCCGCTATATGGCGGGCGGACATCGCATTCCGGTGGACCAGCTGGCCAAACTACTCACCGAAGTCGGCGACAAGACGATGTTCGCCGTCCCGGTTCCCGACACGGTGCTCCGCGTCGCCGGACAAGTGCTCGACCGCATGGGTCCGTTCTTGCCATTCCAGACACCGTTCACCGAAGCCGGGATGCAGTACTACACGCAGATGCCGGCATCCGACGACTCACCGAGTGAGCGCGATCTCGGCATCACCTACCGGGATCCACGAATCACGCTGGCCGACACCGTCGCCGGATTTCGAGAGCTCGACGGCTGACAAAGCAACGGCCGGAAGCGGTCCGATGGGACCCACTTCCGGCCGTCGGCCTGTTCGGTTGGTGTCAGTTACCGGTGACCTCGCCCGCGGTCTGCACCAGGGGCGCCGAGGGTGCCGCACCGCCGAGCTGGCGAGCCGCGAAATCAGCTGCCTGGATTGCCATCCCGTTGTCCTTGTAGGAGCTGTGGGCGGCGCGGTTCAGACCTCCGGGGAAGCAGATGGGATCGCCTGGTGCACACATCTGGATGGTCTTGGCCACGTAGGGCTGACCGATGGCGATGGGCGGTGCGCTGCGGTCCGCCAAGCCCAGAACCCACTCGTCAGGCGTCCCGAACAAGGCCACAGCCGCGACATGCGAGGCGACCGATGCAGGCATCGGGCCGCTGATCCCGGCGGGCAGCACGAATCCGGCGGGCACGCTGCCGGCGGTGGTGTAACCGGCCACCGCGGCGCCCTGTGAGTAACCACCGAGCACGATCTTGGTCGCCGGGCAGTTCGCCGCGACCGACTGGATCCGGTTGCTGGCATCGGCGACGCCGTCGGCAGCCTGGCCGAAGTTCAGCGATGCGGGATAGTTCACCCCGTAGACGTCGACCGTCTTGCCGGGCAAGTCGGCGCTGAGTGCGTCGACGAACGCCTGCCCGGTTGCACCCACACCGGGCGCTTCGTTGGTCCCCCGGGCGAACACGACCTCGACGTCGGCACACCCGTCGTCGGCATTGGCCGAGGCGATCGGGCCTGCCAGCGAGCCAAGGACCAGGGCGGCCGCAGCAAGCACGGTGAAGAGCATGGACTGTGCCACCCTCGTGATCGAAACGCCCGTTCGGGCACGCTGCGGTGTGCTCATGAGTTGGCCCCCAGTCCGTCTGTCGTTGTTACTTGCTACAAGCGCGAAGCCGGGATTCCGATTCCGGAGCGGTCAAGTGATGTACGTCATCTGAGCAAATTTCCCGCACCGGGATGACCCAGCGGCATTCCGGCGTTGTGGTTGGGCGTTCGGTGCCCGGCGTGGCGTCCGGAGGTCATGACCGGCTTTAATGGCCCCATGGCCACCTCGCGTGTCCGCACCACCGCACTGGGGTACGCGCTTGTCGCCCCCAGCCTGTTCGGCGTAGCCACCTTCCTGTTGCTGCCCATGCTGGTGGTGGTCTGGCTGAGCCTGCAGCGGTGGGACCTGCTCGGTCCGATCGAGTATGTGGGACTGGATAATTGGGCATCGGTACTCACCGATTCGTCGTTCGCCACCTCGCTTGCCGTGACGCTGCTGTTCGTGCTCCTCGTGGTGCCGACCCAAACCGTGCTGGGACTGATCGCAGCATCGCTGCTGGCCCGCGGACTCCCCGGCACCGGCTTCTTCCGCACCGTGTACGTATTGCCGTGGATCTGCGCGCCCCTGGCCATCGCCGTGTTGTGGAAGTGGATCCTGGCTCCCACCGATGGGGCGCTGAGCACTGTGCTGGGCCGGCAGGTGGACTGGCTCACGGATCCGGGCCTCGCGCTTCCGGTGGTGTCGGCCGTGGTGGTGTGGACGAATGTCGGCTACGTGACGCTGTTCTTTCTGGCCGGCATCCTCAACATCCCGGCCGATGTCCACAACGCCGCCCGCACCGACGGCGCCACCGACTGGCAGCGGTTCCGCCACATCACCCTGCCGATGCTGCGCCCGACCATGTTCTTCGTCCTGGTCACCGGAATCGTCAGCGCCGCGCAGGTATTCGACACCGTGTATGCGCTCACCGCGGGTGGGCCGCAGGGCCATACGGACCTGATCGCCCACCGCATCTATGCCGAGGCGTTCGGCGCGGCCGCGGTGGGCCGCGCCTCGGTGATGGCCATCGTGCTGTTCGCCATCCTCGTCGGGATCACGCTCCTCCAGCACATCTACTTCCGCCGCAGGATCAGCTATGACCTCACGTAACGCGCTGATCTACGTGGGGCTGCTCCTCGGCGCGGTGATCACCCTGTTGCCCTTCGGACTCGGGCTGCTCACCTCGTTCACCTCGGCCGAGCAGTTCGCCACCGATCCCCCGCCGTCGCTGCCCACGCCGCCGACGCTGGAGAACTACACCGGGCTGGCCGACGCCGGGTTCGGTCGCGCCATCGTGGTCACCGCGTTGATGACCGCCGTCATCCTGCTGGGCCAACTCGTGTTCTCGGTACTGGCCGCCTATGCCTTTGCCCAGCTCCAGTTTCCCGGCCGTGACGCACTGTTCTGGGTCTACATCGCAACGTTGATGGTGCCTGCGACGGTGACCGTGGTGCCGCTGTATCTGATGATGGCCGAGGCCGGATTGCGAAACACCTTCTGGGCGCTGGTGCTGCCGTTCATGTTCGGCTCGCCGTACGCGATCTTCCTGCTGCGCGAGTACTTTCGGTCCATTCCGCGCGACCTGATCAACGCAGCCCGCCTCGATGGCGCTCACACCCTGGACGTGATCACCCATGTGGTGGTGCCGGCCAGCCGGCCGATCCTGGTGACCCTGGCCTTGATCACCGTGGTGAGCCAGTGGAACAACTTCCTGTGGCCACTGGTGATAACCAGTGGCAGCAAGTGGCAGGTGCTCACGGTCGCGACGGCCGGGCTGCAGACGCAGTACAACGCGCAGTGGACGCTGGTGATGGCGGCGACCACGGTGGCGATCGTCCCGCTGATCGTGTTGTTCATCGCGTTCTCGCGCAACATCGTCCGCTCGATCGTCGTGACGGGGATCAAATGAGCGTCGAGATCGACACCAGGGCTGTGAACACGCCGCCGCAACGACCCTCACGTCGATCTCGCGGTAGGCAGCGGCCATGAGGCGCTCGACGATGGCCGCGATCGGCCTCGCGCTGACCATGGTCGTCCTCCTCGTCGCCGCGGTGCTGCTCGGCCACACCACCGAACCCGAAGGCCGCACCGTCGTCACCGTGCGGTTGTGGGATCCGCAGGTCGCGGCGGCCTACCGGGAGTCCTTCGCCGAGTTCGGCAAGGAACACCCGGACATCGAGGTGCGGGTCAACACCGTCGCGTATTCGGCCTACTTCGACAGTCTGCGCACCGATGTGGCCGGCGGCAGCGCCGACGACATCTTCTGGCTGTCCAACGCCTACCTGGCCGGTTATGCCGACAACGGCCGACTGCTCGACATCGGACAGGCATTGGGCGCCAACGCCGCCCGTGCCTGGGAGCCCTCGGTGGTCAACCAGTTCACCCGCAACGACGCCCTGTGGGCGGTTCCGCAACTGACCGATGCCGGTATCGCGGTGTACTTCAACGCGGACCTGCTCGACGCCGCCGGAGTGGATCTCGCCGAACTGACCACGCTGCGATGGTCGAACGGACCCGACGACACACTGCGATCGCTGGCGGCCCGGCTCACCATCGACGAGCAGGGCCGCTCGGCCGGCACGGATGGTTTCGACATCGGCCGCATCCGGCAGTGGGGCTACAACGCCGCCAACGACCTTCAGGGCATCTACCTCAACTACATCGGCTCGGCGGGCGGCATCTTCAACATCGGTGACCGCTTCGCCTTCGACAATCCGCAGGCCGTCGAGGCGTTCACCTATCTGGTTCGGCTGATCAACGACGATCACGTCGCCCCACCGGCCTCGGCCACCAACAACAACGGAGACTTCTCCCGCAACACCTTCCTGCAGGGTCGGATGGCCCTGTTCCAGTCCGGCACCTACAACCTGGCCGCCATTGCGAATCAGGCCCGGTTCCGGTGGGGTGTGGCGATGCTGCCGGCGGGCCCAAAAGGCCGGGTCAGTGTCACCAATGGCATTGCTGCAGCGGCGAACTCGGCCACCCGGCACCCGGATGCGGTGCGCGAGGTGTTGTCCTGGATGGGCAGCAAGCGCGGCAACGAGTACCTGGGTGTCGAGGGCGCAGCCATCCCGGCCGTGCTGGCCGCCCAGCCCGTTTACCACGACTACTGGAAAGCACGCGGAGTCGACGTCAGCCCCTTCTTCCGGGTGCTGCGGGGGCCGCGCATCCCAGCGCCCGGCGCGGCCGGCTTCCCGGCCGGATATCAGGCTCTCAAGCCGTATTTCGATGAGATGTTCCTGGGCCGCCGTGACATCGAGAAGTCTCTGGCCGACGCCCAGTGGGCGGCGAACACTGCCGCCGCACGTTAGGGAACTGCCGCCGGGTCTGCCAGGCAGGTGTGCGGACCCCTCCAGCGAGCGCGGGATCATGCCGACAACGGACTCGGCACAGGCTCCGGTGCTTCGCTCTGGTTGGGCCACCATGCGCGCGGCGCCACCGCCAACTGGGCACGTCGCCGACCGCCGCGATAATTCACGTAGTACTGATCGAGTTCCTCTTGGCTGAGGGGTTCGGCGAAGATGTTCCCGCAATGGAGGGGATGGCGATTCCTACGGCACTCGGCCAGCTTCAGGACCTGCTTGCGGAAACACATTACGGCTCCGATAAGGGAGCCTCCCAGGGCCACACCGGCGACTGCAGCCCAACCACTTCGGTAGGCCAAGGCCACTTCGAACTGCCCCTGCAGGGCGAACGTGCAAAGCAGAAACACATATCCCATGAATGCGTATGAAATGTGACGAACAATCTTCAACATCCTCACCTCATAAGACTCTCGTAGCGGCCAACAAGGCGCCGGCTTTGCGTCCCTTGTTGATTGGGCATTTCATGCTTTTGATGGTTCGCCGCCCAGGCGGCATTCAAAAGAGGTCTTGACCTTGTGTGGTCACAAAGCTCCCTTGTGCCCAGCACTGCCGGATGCTCTGGTGACCGAACGCTCCACGTCCGGGGCATCAGGAATTCAACACGTGCCTCACAGCACTTCGCCTACATTGGGCTGATGCCCCAGCACACCAGCGCATCCCGCCACCGCCGACTGACGGTGGGACTGTTTGCCGCGGCCATGTTGGCTGCCGCGCCGGCCTGCGCGGCCGGGCACTCCCCCAATTCCTCGGCACCGGCGGCCACTCAGAGCGATGCCGGTTTCGCCCCGGCGGCCCCGGCGCCGGAGGCCGGCCCGGGGATGAAGAACGCGCCGATACCCACCGAGGTCAAACGCGACATCGTCAAGACCGCGTCGATGTCGATCACCACCGGCAATCCGACTGCGGTTGCGGACAAGGCCGTATCGCTTGCCACCGATGCCGGCGGCCGGATCGACAGCCGGTCCGAGGACGCCGGCTCCAGTTCCGGCCGCGCACACATCTCACTGGCGCTGCGGGTCCCGGCCGCCAAACTCGAAGGCACCCTTGACGAGTTCAAGAAACTCGGCACGGTGCAGACCGTCGAGGTCCGCGCCGATGACGTGACCTCGCAGCGCGTCGACCTCGACGCGCGCATCAAGGCGCTGCAGACCTCGGTGGACCGGCTGCTGGGGATCATGCGGGACGCCAAGGATCCCGAGGCCCTCATCCAGGCCGAGAACGCGTTGTCACAGCGCCAGGCGGACCTCGACAGCCTGCGCGCGCAGCGCACCCAGCTCGGTGACCAGATCGACTACAGCACGGTCAATCTCGATATCACCGCGGAGCAGATCGGCGGCCCCGCGCCGCAGTATCAGGGGTTCTGGGGGCAAGTCGAGCGCGGGTGGCACGGCCTGGTCTCGGTGGCGTCGGGGGCGGTGATGGTGTTCGGCCTGCTCCTGCCGTGGCTGGCGGCCGTCGTCATCGCGGCAGTGATCATCGTGGCCGTCATCCGGCTTCTCCGGTCGCGTCCCGACCGGCCGTCAGCGCCGCGGCAGGCTGGTGGGCAGGATGGTCAGCTCCAAAGCCAGGGCACCGCCGCAGACCAGTACGAGGATGGCGAAGGCGATCCAATCCCGCGCCCGGGGCCCTGACGGTGCCGCCGAGATCTGGCCGGCGCCCCCGCGCGCGGTGATGGCATCACCCATCTCGTCGCCACGGCGCAACGCCACGGTGACCGCGGCCGCCAGCAGATCGATCAGATTGGCGATCCGCTGCCTGCGCCGTGCCCGGAACGTCTCGGCCGGTTCGACGGGGCGCAGCCGGTGCGCCGCATACAGCGTGCGGAACTCGTCGATCAGCATCGGGAAAGCCCGCAGTGCCAACGCAATCGTCACCGCCCAGTCGTGCACGGGGATGCGCAGCGGCCGCAGCGGACGGCCCAGCGTGGCCACCGCCGGGGCGACGTCGGCGACGTTGGTCGTCCACGACACCAGCGCACCGAGCCCCAGCAGCACGATCGCCAGCGCGGTCACCCGCAGGTAGTTGAGCAGCCCGCCCAGACCGAGTTGCACCGACCCGATGTCGATAAACGGGGAGCCGCCGGCCAGCGCAGCCAGTGCCCCGCCCACGACCAGCAGGATCCACAGGAAGAACGGGATCGACGGCAGGACGCCACGCGGAATGTGCGCCAGTCTCGCGGTCACCAGCACCAGCACCGCGACGGCGCCGATCGGCACCCATCCGGGGTAGAAGGTCAGCAGCACACCGATACCCGCCACGGAGAGCAGCTTGGTGCCGGCCCACAACCGGTGGATGACGGTGTCGCCGGGCACCGGACGCAACAGCACGACAGGCTTGCGTTGTCCTCGTGTCGGAGCGGTCATCGGGCACCTCCGGCAGCTGTCGGGGCGAGGGCGAGTTCACCGTGATGCAGGTGCAGCGTGCGCGGGCACAGGCCCTCCAGTCCGGTGAAATCGTGCGAGATGACGACGACGGTCAGCCCGTTGTTGCGCCGCAGGTCCTCCAGCAACCGCAGCAGCCCCCGTTGGCTGGCGGCATCCAGTCCGGCCAGCGGCTCGTCGAGGATCAGCGCGCGCGGCGAGCGGGCCAACAATCCGGCCAGTACGACGCGACGCATCTGACCGCCCGAGAGCTGGTCGATACGGCGCTGGGCCAGTGCGGCATCCAGTCCGACCATCTCCAGCGCCCCCGCGACGCGGTCGTGCTCGCGCGCCGAGAAGCCTGCAGCGGAGGCGATTTCACGCCCCACCGTGGGGCGCATCAATTGCAGCCGGGCGGCCTGGAACGAGATCGCCACCGAACCCACCTGCTGCGCCACCGGAACCCCGTCGAGCAGGCAGGCGCCGTAGGTGGGAACCGTCAGCCCGGCCATGATCCAGGCCAGGGTCGATTTTCCGGAACCGTTCAGGCCGTGCACCAGGACTCCGTCGCCCTCGTTGACGGTGAACGTGATGTCACGCAAAGCCGTTTTCGCCCAGGGGGTTCCGCTGGCGTACTCGTGTCCGACACCGGTCAGTTCCAGCACCGGCGCGGCGTTGTGCACGACGGGCGTTGCGGCGACGGGCACCGCGGAGGTCTGCACCATGTCGGTGTTGTCTGCGGTGCCGCCGTTGCCGTTGAGCATCACGGTGCGGTCGGCGGAATCGGCCTCGTCGTTGTAGTGCGTGATGTGCACCAACGACATCTGGTGATGATCCGTCAGCCCCGACAAGACGTTCATCAAGGTGTCGCGGCCCTGTTGGTCGACCATGCTGGTGACCTCGTCGGCGATCAGCAGCGAGGGTTCGCGGGCCAGCGCCCCGGCGACGGCCAGTCGTTGCAGTTCGCCACCGGACAATCCCCCGGTGTCACGTTCGGCCAGGCCGGAGAGTCCCACTTCGGCCAGGAGCCGCTCCACATCTACGGTCGTGCCGACGGGCAGACCCCACACCACGTCGTCAGCCACCCGGCTCCCGAGTACCTGGCTTTCCGGATGTTGCATCACCACTGCGGTGCCGCCGATGCGGCCCAGCCCCACGGCGCCGGCCCGCTCAATGCTGCCCGCGGTGGGTTGGCGCCCGGCAAGCATGAGCATGAGAGTGGTCTTGCCCGAGCCGTTCGGCCCGGTCACCGCGACATGCTCGCCGGGCTGCAATTCCATCGACACCGGGCCCAGCGCGTCGCGCTCGACGCCGGGGTACCGGAACCGCACGTCGATCAACCGGGCCGGCACAGGAGCGATCGGCGCTGCGTCGTCTTCGTCCTCGTCCTCGGCGTCGAGCTTGTGGACGTCCGGGACCCCGAGCAGCCGGGCCAGGATGCGCGAAAGGGCCCACCAGCCGATCATGCTGATCGAGGTGATGCTGGCGATGCCGAGGAACAGCATGAGCACCGGCCAGTAGTCGATCATCGTGGCAAAGATGTTCCTGAGCGGTGCGGCGGCCACGTCGATCACCGGAATGCGCTCAAGCACCTTGGCGATCCCTTCGATGCCTGCGCTCAGCGAATCGAAGATCAAGCTGCGCAACCTCGTCAACACGGTGAGCGCCACGATGATCGCCGATCCGAACAGCGCCCCGGCCACGATGGCGGCCACGAACGCCGTGCCGGTGCCGCGGCCACGGCGCTTGACCACGCCGCTCAGTCCGCCGATGTAGGCACAGTCGAAGACTGTCATCGCTCCGCCCATGCCGGCGATCAGGAAGGCGATCGTGCCCGCGGCGACGGTGGCCGCGAGCAGCACCCGCAGCCGGTAGCGGTAGGCCAGCAGGCCCATGGGCACCGTTCCGAGCACCGAAAGCCCTCCGGCGAACGGCACCACCACGGCGATGATCGCGGTGGCCGCACAGAGTGCAGCCATCACCGCGGCCTGCGCAAGCTCGCCGGGAGTGAGGCCGCGCCGAGGCGTCGTCGCCGGGGGTATCGCGGTCATCGTTCGATTCTGCCAGCCGCGATCGCGGGTGTCGGGTGCCCGTCATGTGAGCGCGGGCACGCCCGCCGACTAGACTACATAGTAAATCTATGTAACATGGGGGGATGTCGACCCCGACCGAGGATGCCACGGTATCCGACGACACCGAACTCGGCGCTGACCTGTTGGCAGTCGTCGCCCGGTTGAACCGGCTGGCCACCCAGCGCACCCGGCTACCACTGCCCTGGGCTCAGGCCCGGCTGCTGTCCACCATCGAAGATCAAGGCGAGGCACGAATCTCCGACCTCGCCTATCTCGATCACTGCTCCCAGCCGACCATGACCACCCAGGTTCGCCGTCTGGAAGACGCCGGCCTGGTGTCACGCACCACCGATCCCGGCGATGCCCGCGCGGTTTTGATCCGCATCACCGAGCAGGGCCGGCAGACCCTGGAGCAGGCCAGGGCCGATCGCGCCGCCGTGATCAACCCTCGGCTCGAACGCCTGACCGCCGAGGAGCGCAAGACGTTGGCAGCTTCCGTCGACATCGTTCGACGGTTGCTCACCGACGTCGACGAGCATCCACTGCCGCTCAAAAACTAGATAGGAGTTACCGCCCTGATGTGGCGCCAACCCAAGGCCGTATGGGCCGTCGCTTTTGCCTCCGTCGTCGCCTTCATGGGCATCGGACTGGTCGATCCCATCCTCAAACCGATCGCCGACAACCTCGACGCCTCGCCGTCGCAGGTGTCGTTGCTGTTCACCAGCTACATGGCAGTGATGGGCGTGGCGATGCTGATCACCGGCGTGGTGTCCAGCCGCATCGGCCCCCAAGCGCACCCTGCTCCTCGGCCTGGTGATCATCATCGCCGGGGCCGGCCTGGCCGGGATGAGCGACACCGTGATGGAGATCGTGGGCTGGCGCGCACTCTGGGGCCTGGGCAACGCCCTGTTCATCGCCACGGCGCTGGCCACCATCGTCAACTCCGCGAAAGGCTCTGTGGCACAAGCCATCATCCTCTATGAGGCAGCGCTGGGCCTGGGCATCGCGGTCGGCCCGCTGGTCGGCGGCGTACTCGGCTCGATCTCCTGGCGCGGCCCGTTCTTCGGCGTCTCGGCGCTGATGGCCTTCGCCCTGGTGATCACCGCCTTCCTGCTCCCGGCCACGCCGCGCGCCGAACGCGCCACCACACTGGCAGATCCGTTCCGGGCGTTGCGCCACCGCGGGCTGCTCGGCGTCTCGATCACCGCACTGTTCTACAACTTCGGGTTCTTCACCCTGCTGGCCTTCACCCCGTTCCCGCTGGACATGACCGCCCATCAGATCGGGCTGATCTTCTTCGGCTGGGGTCTGGCGTTGGCGTTCACCTCCGTGGTGGTTGCCCCACGGCTGCAGCACCGTTTCGGCACGGTGCGGGTACTCATCCTCAACCTGCTCGCCTTCACCGCCGTGCTGGCCGTAATGGCGGTGTGGACGGATTCCAAGGCAGTCCTGGCATCGGGAGTGGTGATCGCGGGCCTGTTCATCGGCATCAACAACACGCTGATCACCGAAACCGTGATGAAGGCGGCCCCGGTGGAGCGTGGTGTCGCCTCGGCCGCCTACAGCTTCCTGCGCTTCGGCGGTGCCGCCGTGGCGCCCTGGCTGGCCGGGGTGCTCGGCGAGCAGGTCAGCGTGCACCTGCCGTATTGGGTGGGCGCGGTCGCCGTGCTGGCCGGTGCCGGTGTGCTGACCCTGACCCGTCCGCACCTCGTCGGGATCGACGTCGAGGAGGACGAACTCGACGAGCTCACCGACGAGGCGACTGCGGTCACGGTCGGCTCCGACAGCTGACGCCGGCGGCGAATCCCACCCCGAGCGTCGGCAACGCTCCCCACAATGGGTGACATGTCGCAACAGTTCGACGGCGAGGCCCGGTTGTCATGGGTTCTGGCCGGCCTGGCCGGACTACTGGGGGCAGCGGCGTTCACCCATTCGGCGGGGTACTTCGTCACCTTCATGACGGGCAATACCGAGCGGGCCTTCCTCGGGCTGTTCCAGGACGAGACGTGGCTGGCGATCGGCGCCGCACTGCTGTTGGCATCCTTTGTCGGCGGTGTGGTGATCGCATCGCTGTGCCGCCGCCATCTCTGGGTCAATCACCCGCATGGCGCCACCGTGCTGACGACGCTGGCGCTGGTGGTGTCCACTGTGGTCGACATCCTCGAACGCGGCTGGACGGCCCGCGATGTTCCGTACGTACCAATCCTGTTCGTGGCCTTCGGCATCGGCGCATTGAACACGTCGTTCGTGAAGGACGGTGAGGTGTCGATCCCGCTCAGTTATGTGACCGGGACGCTGGTGAAAATGGGACAGGGCATCGAACGCCACATCAGCGGAGGCCGGCTGAGTGATTGGCTGGGATATTTCCTGCTCTGGGCCGGATTCGCCGGCGGCGCCGTCGTCGGTGGGCTCATCAGCGTCGTGGTCAGCGGATCCCAGATGCTGCTCGTGGCCACCCTCGTGTGTGGGATCACCGCGGGGTACACGTACTTTTACTTCGATCGCCACGCGTTGTTGAAATAGCGGCCGAGCGCCGAGATTGACGTGAGGGTCGTGATCCGGCGAAAATCACGACCCTCACGTCAATCTCGATGCGCCACACACGATCAGACTCCGCGTGTGTAACGCCATGGCGGAAAAACCGGCGGCAGATTCATACGGTCAATGCAATTTCCGTGACTAGGGAGGTTGCAGGTGCCGCCGGCTT